>CANLWN010000004.1 GCA_947494825.1 uncultured Flavobacteriaceae bacterium
TGATGGTTGATGGTTGATGGTTGATGGTTGATGGTTGATGGTTGATGGATGATGGTTGATGGTTGATGGTTGATGGTTGATGGTTGATGGTTGATGGTTGATGGTTGATGGTTGATGGTTGATGGTTGATGGTTGATGGTTGATGGTTGATGGTTGATGGTTGATGGTTGATGGTTGATGGTAAAAATCAAAAATTCGAGTCCAAATTCATAACTCCTCAACTTATAATTCATAATTCCCCAATTCATAACTCCCAAATTCATAATCCATCAATTCATAATTCATCATTCCTCAATTCATAATTGTGCCCTGCCCAATGCGTCAGGTTTGGGATTCTTCGTTCCGCTACGCTTCACTCTGAATGACAATACGTATTGATTTGTCATTCCGAGCCTGCGAGGAATCTCCGGCACTATTAACCACTGCCAACTGTTCCCCTGCCAACTCAAAACTCTTAATCCATAATTCCCCAATTCATAATTCATAATTCATAATCCATCAATTCATAATTCATCATTCCTCAATTCATAATTGTGCCCCGCCCAATGCGTCAGGTTTGGGATTCTTCGTTCCGCTACGCTTCACTCTGAATGACAATACGTATTGATTTGTCATTCCGAGCCTGCGAGGAATCTCCGGCACTATTAACCACTGCCAACTGTTCCCCTGCCAACTCAAAACTCTTAATCCATAATTCCCCAATTCATAACTCCCAAATTCATAATCCATCAATTCATAATTCATCATTCCTCAATTCATAATTGTGCCCCGCCCAATGCGTCAGGTTTGGGATTCTTCGTTCCGCTACGCTTCACTCTGAATGACAATACGTATTGATTTGTCATTCCGAGCCTGCGAGGAATCTCCGGCACTATTAACCACTGCCAACTGTTCCCCTGCCAACTCAAAACTCTTAATCCATAATTCCCCAATTCATAATTCATAATTCATCAATTCATAATTGTGCCCTGCCCACTGTCAGCATACACCGCAGCCTGTGCCTCCACTATCAACTTTTAACTTATAATTCATAACTCCCCAATTCATAATTCATAATTTTACGTTACTTTTGTCCTTACTTAAAATCAATCTAAATAAAAATTGGCTAGCACGGTTGCAGACTTGAAGCGAGGGGAAAAGGGCATTATCAAGGAATTTCCAGAGGATGTCCTACCTATAAAACTGCTGGAACTCGGTTGTTTGCCGGGCAATGAGGTAGAAATGATACAAGTGGCGCCCCTAAAAGACCCCATCTACATCAATGTAAACGGTTCCCATATTGCCATTAGAAGGTCCATCGCACAACAGATCGAGCTCGAACGTATTGAAGACACCACGGCCCCATGAGCAAGCAAATCAATGTCGCCCTCATTGGCAACCCCAACACCGGTAAAACCTCGGTTTTTAACCAATTAACGGGACTAAAGCAAAAAGTAGGCAATTATCCGGGCATTACCGTAGAAAAGAAAGAAGGTATCTGCAAATTGCCCCGAGGGGTAAGGGCCCATATCCTGGATTTACCGGGCACCTATAGCCTAAATACCACCTCCTTGGACGAGAGCGTGGTGGCCGAACTGCTGCTAAACAAAAACGACAAGGATTTTCCCGATGTGGCCATGGTGATCACGGATGTGGAAAACCTAAAGCGCAATCTGCTCTTATTTACTCAGATCAAGGACCTCAGGATTCCCGCCATATTGGTCATCAACATGGCAGACCGTATGTCCCGAAAGGGAATTTCCATGGATGTCTCGCTCCTGGAGGAACGGTTGAATACCAAAATAGCACTGGTTAGCACACGAAAGGGAAGTGGTATTGAAAAGATCAAGGAGCTCATTGCGGATTACAAAAATTTATCGGTAGCCCCCAACATGGATCCCCGGGCAATCGCACCAGAGTATTTTGAACGTTTGGAGCGCACCTTTCCGAACGAAGACCTGTACAAACTTTGGTTGGTGATCACACAGGATGTGAACTTTACCCCCATCGAAAAGAAACGCATACAGGACGCTTCCTCCTTTGTCACAAAATCCAAGGCCGATCTTAAACGGCTACAACAGCGGGAAACCATTCTGCGGTACAAGTTCATCAATGATACCCTAAAGGAAACCTACATGGTAGATAGAAACGCGGCCAAGGGCTTTAGGGCTACGTTGGACAAGGTCTTGACCCATAAAATCTTTGGTTACCTCATTTTCTTTGTCATCCTATTGACCATTTTCCAGGCCATATACGATTGGAGCAGCTATCCGATGGATTTTATTGACGAGTCGTTCGCGATGGCCAGCGAGTGGATAAAACGCACACTCCCCTCCGGGATTTTGACCAATTTGATTGCCGAGGGCGTCCTAGCCGGTATAGGGGGCATTGTAATCTTCATTCCCCAAATCGCCTTTTTGTTCCTTTTTATCGCGCTCCTGGAAGAAAGCGGATATATGAGCAGAGTGGTCTTTTTAATGGACCGTTTAATGCGGCCTTTTGGCCTAAGCGGTAAAAGTGTGGTCCCCCTCATATCGGGTACCGCCTGTGCCATCCCTGCGGTAATGGCGACCCGGACCATAGAAAATTGGAAAGAACGCTTAATTACCATCCTCGTAACCCCCTTTACTACCTGCTCTGCCCGCTTACCGGTATACCTTATCATTATTGCCCTGGTCATCCCCGAGGGACGTTTTTTGGGCTTGAGCTACCAGGCGCTTACCCTAATGCTCCTATACCTCATTGGCTTTGGAGCGGCCATACTTTCTGCCATGGCCCTCAACAAAATACTCAAAATAAGGAGTCGCTCCTTTTTTGTGGTAGAAATGCCCAGTTACAAACTGCCCCTCCTTAAAAATGTGGCCTATACTGTACTGGAAAAGACCAAAAGCTTTGTATACGGGGCCGGAAAAATCATTTTGGCCATTTCCATAATCCTATGGTTTTTGGGTTCCAACGGGTATTCGGACGATTTTAGGAATGCCGAGAGTATCGTGAAGGAGCGTATTGCCAAAGAAGGGTTCTCGCCCTATAGCCAGGCCTATATCAAGAACAAATTGGACGACTATAAAAGAAGCAGCCCGGTAAGTGTGTTGGACCAAAGCAATGCCCTGGGACTAAAAACCTTTCAAGATTCCGTACAGGCAAGGCAGGTCCTGCTTGAGACAAACGCCCAAAAACAGGAAATAGCGAGTTATAAATTGGAGCATTCCTATATTGGTTACGCCGGCAAGGGCATAGAACCCATTGTAAGACCCTTGGGGTACGATTGGAAGATAGGAATCGCGGTAATCACCTCTTTCGCCGCCCGGGAAGTCTTCGTAGGAACACTGGCCACCATTTACAGCGTGGGAAGCGATGAGGAGGAAACCATTAAGAACAGGATGGCGGCAGAAGTGAATCCCATCGATAAAAAACCCTTGTTCAATCTGGCTTCGGGAATTTCCCTATTGCTGTTTTATGCTTTTGCCATGCAGTGCATGAGCACCCTGGCCATTGTAAAACGGGAGACCAACAGTTGGAAGTGGCCCGCTATGCAATTGGTTTTTATGAGCAGTTTTGCGTATATTGTAGCATTGATCGCCTATCAAATCATAAAGTAAGATGAGTTATTTGCAACCGGTATTGGCTTATATCATTTTGGCGATAGCCATTGGCTATATCGCCAAAAAATTCTTCTTGCCCAAATCGCTCTTCGCAACCAAAAAGAAGGGCGGCAAGGCCTGTGGCCACGATGATTGTGGCTGTCACTAAGGTATTTTACATCCGCTTACCTATCAGAAAACAAGAGTTAACCTCTTTATTTTCAACATCTTACATCTTTTCATGATAAAATATATATCAGCTGTGTAACCTTTCGTACATTTCTGACTATATACTAGTGAACACCAACTAAAAACGATCGCTCTTGGAAGCGCAGACGGACGAAAAACTTATGGAGGCGGTAGCCCACGGGAACCTGGACATGCTCCGGATCCTTTTTGAAAGACACCATGTACACGTGTACAATTTTCTCTATAAGATGTCTGGCGATAAAATGCTGAGCGAGGATATCACCCAAGAAGTGTTCTATAAAATAATGAAGTACCGGACATCGTACAAAAACGGCAAATTTATCTCCTGGCTTTTTACTATAGCGAGAAACAGTTTGAACACGCATTATAGCAGGGTAAAAGAGCATTGTAGCGACCTGGAAACGGTACAGGTATTGGAAAAGGAGAAAGAGGATTTTACCCATTTGCACAGCGCCTTGGAAAAGTTGGAAAGCTCGGACCGCGAAGTACTGATCTTAAACCGTTTCCAGGAAATAAAATATAATGAGCTGGCAGAAATTATGGGGAGCACCCCGGGAGCAGTGAAGACCAAGGTATCCCGGGCATTGAAAAAATTGAAGCGAATTTATTTTGAAAATATATAGTCATGGATGAAAATCATATTGTAGCACTACTTCCGGATTATTTGGACGATGCCCTTGGACAAGAGGAACGTGCCCAGCTTGAAGGGCATCTTGCCACTTGTGCCGCCTGCGCAAAGGAACTGGAGGAAATGAAGGTGCTATTTGAAGCTTTTGGGCAAGAAAAGGGTGCTACACCCCCTGAACGGATAAAAACGAATTTTTATAAACTGTTGGAGCTCGAAAAGCAGGCCGATGCAAAGGTAATACCGCTAAATACCCCCGCCACCGAAAAGAGAAATTGGACCAAAGATCTGCTGCGGGTGGCCGCCAGTATCGTTTTATTGTTGGGTGCCTTCCTCTTTGGTCAGCAACAGCAACAAACGCAGTCCAACAAGGAGATTGCGCTCCTACAGGACGAACGTCAGGAAATAAAGGAGACCGCAATGCTCTCCCTTATGGAAAACAAATCGGCCAGCAAACGGATCCAGGGGGTAAACTACATTGAAGAATTTACCGATCCTGATGAAGCCATTGTATTGGCCCTAATCGATAGGATGCGGTATGATGCCAACACCAACGTACGTTTGACGGCAGTAGATGCCCTGGGAAGATTTACGGCTTCGGAAAACGTAAAAAACGCCTTTATAGCAGCGTTGAAAACGGAAAAAGACCCCAGCATTCAAATCACCATCATTCAAGTTCTGGTAAAAATCCAGGAGAAGAAGGCGGTGAAGCCCATGCAAGAACTATTGGAGCGGGAAGACACACAGCCCTTTATCAAAGAACAAATCAAAACACTTTTACCAAGTATTGTATAAACATCAAAAAACGAAAATCATGAAACAGTTCACATTTATTTTATTACTATGCCTGGCTACCGGCACGGCATTGGCCCAAAACGATTACACCAAATCCCTGGAGGGTATCGAATGGGTAAGAATTGAATCAAAAGCCGATATTACGGTACGGACGCACAGTAAAAATGAGCTTTTGATCAAAGTAGGCTCCTCCGTGGCAACCCCCGATAGGGCAAAAGGTTTAAAACTGGTCGGGGAAGGAGGTACCGATAATACCGATGTGGGCTTCTATGTGGTCCAGGACGGCAATAATCTGATCGTTAAAAGTCTCCGCAAGTCAGAAGATGCAGAAATATTTCTTCCCGCAACGCAAAACTTTTCGGTCAAAAGCACGTGGCACGGCGATATTGAAATCGAAGGCTTTACCAGTGAAATAGAGGCCAACGCCCAATTAAACGGGGGCATCGTTATTAGAGAGGTTACCGGACCCATAACGGCAAACGCGCTGAACGGGGAAATTGAGGTGCAATTTAAAACGGTAAAGCAGGATTCTCCCATTTCCATTTATACCACCAACGGCGAAGTGGATGTTAGCTTGCCCCAAGGTACGCCGGCCGACCTGTTCCTCAGTTCCCTCAATGGGGAAATCTACACCAATTTTGATTTGAAAAGACCCGATAAGGATGGACTAAAATCAATCTCCACACGACGGGTAACCGGGTCTATCAACAATGGGGGCGTCTCCATAAAATTGAAGTCCACCAACGGGAATATCTATCTGAGAAAAAAATAATCAAAAAAAGAACAATCATGAAAAAAATAGTAATCGCCCTGGCCTGTACGCTGGTCGGGCTAAGCCTACAGGCACAGAAAATTATCGAAAAGAACATTGCCTACCAGGATCAGCACATTGATGTGGACCTCAAATTTGCCGAGCACATTGAGCTAAAGACCTGGGATAAGGACGAGGTGTATTTTAAGGCCCACCTAAGTGCGGAGGAAGAGCAGTTCCTGGAGTACTACGAACTTAAAATTGATGAAAGCAGTTCCCAAATTCTGATTGTCTCCAAGGCTGAACCTGTTTTTAAGAAGTTCCGGGAGGCCTACGACAAGGACAATCCCGACAGAAAGAAAAGGCATTACTACTGCGGGTACGAATATGAATTCAACTATACGCTCTATGTTCCCAAAAATGCCTCCTTTAGCCTGAGCAGTATCAACGGCAGCCTGGTATCGGAAGTGGTGGAGGGCGATTTTACGGCCGAACTGATCAACGGGGATATTGAGATAAAGACCTATGCCGGGAATTTGGATCTCAGCACCATCAATGGGGAAATCGATCTAAAAATGCGCAATACCAAGGTGGTGGCCGAAACGATACACGGGAACATTTATGCCGATGAGAAACTGAATTTCCAAAGCACGGACAGGCATGTGGGCCAAAAAGTGGAGGGCAGTTTTGACGGCGCCGCACACCGACTTCGGTTGAATACCATCAACGGAAATATGTATTTAAGATTATAGCGGCTTTTTGGAAGGTATAACCGATTAGGCTTTGGAATCCAAAACCCTTTTTGGCCATCCCTAAATAAATTCAGAAATAAAGGAGTATCCCAAAAGTCCCCATCCTATTACAAGAAGCAACCCTCCCAGGGGAGTGACCGGACCCAGGAACCTGAGTTTTCTTCCTTTGGAAGCACTGATACAAAGACCATAAATACTGAAGGAAAATAGAAATACTCCTATAATAAAGCAGTAAACGATATAGGTCTCCAATGGGGAGGTAAAGCCAAAATTGAATCCAAGCACAATCAACAAAATGGCGTGGTACATTTGGTATTTTACCCCGGTCTCGAAACTTTTGAGTTGATCTTCCGTAAGGGAATTTTTAAGGGCATGGGCACCAAAAGCGCCAAAGATTACGGCCAACAAACCGTATAGTGCACCAAAGAAGGGAACCAAAAGAATCATAGGTCTTGCTTTGGGGCAAAGATACAGCTTGTCTTGGAAAAGACGTCTTCTTATGAAGCGTAAAGGGTCCACCTGCAAAATAGATGGACCCTTTCGTTGGTGCTCTTCCTATTAAACCTGACTAACACCACCGTCTACCTCGAGTTCCGCTCCGTTTACATAACTGGCCTCCTCCGAAGCTAGAAACAAAACTACATTGGCAACCTCTTTCGGGTCTCCAAAACGCTTTAAGGGATTAGAGGCGGCAAAACCCTGCCCCATTTCATTCACTACTTCCTCGGGCATTCCCAGCTTGTTATAAATAGGTGTTGCTATAGGACCAGGTGCCACAGCGTTCACACGTATCTTGCGCGGGGCCAGCTCCGTGGTCAATACCCTGGCAAAGGCACGCAGGGCTCCCTTGGTAGCACTGTACACCGCGGAGGCCTCAAAGCCCTTTTTATGTACAATGGAGGTATTGAAAATAATGGACGCCCCGTCCTTTAGGTTGGGAATGGCACTTTTTACCAAAAAAGCCGGGCCTTTGACGTTGATGTCAAATTGTGAATCAAAATGCTGTTCATCGATCTGATCGGCCGGAACAAAATAGGCCACGCCCGCATTTACAAATAGGACATCAATGGTTCCATAGGTAGCCACGGCCACCTCCACCAATTTTTTATTGTCCTCCAGTTTGGACTGATCGGCCAAGACCGCCTTAAAATCCCCCGACAGCTCCTTGGAAACTGCATCCAGGGCCTCCTGCCTACGGCCGGAAAAAACGACCTTGGCGCCTTCGGCCAAAAAACCCTTTACACTCTCCAGGCCTATCCCTGAATTGCCTCCAGAAACGACTACTACCTTGTCTTTAAATCTACTCATGTCAAATGTATTATATTAGTGATTATTTTTGAAACGTTCGTTTCAAAATTGATTAAAAAAAATTTACTCCAATAATTCCACGGTATTGTCAATAAGCTGTTGCAATACCTTCCGGTCTTTGACCAATATCCCCGTCATGCGAAATCCCTGAAACGCATTGAATATGTAATATGCGTAGTTCCTGGCATCCTGTTTCTTATTGATTATCCCCTGTTCCTGGCCATCACTTACCAGGCTTTGAAAGGTGGTCAATACCTGTTCCTGGGTGTTTAAGAGCCATTGTTTGATGTTTTGGTCCTGATTGCCCATTTCCGCCTTGCAGTTCATGGCAAAACAACCTTTACCCTCAGTATCCTCGAGTATTTCCGGAAGAAAACCTTCAAAAATAAAGCGTATGGCCTCCAGGGGATCTGCTGCCCGTAGCAAGGCCTTTTGAAAAAAGACATTCGTTTCCTTGTTGTAATACGCCAGGGCATCTTGGTACAGCGCCAATTTGGAGCCGAAGGAATTATAGATACTGGAACGGTTTAGTCCCGTAGCCTCCACCAAATCCTGCATGGAAGTACCATTGTAGCCCTTGGCCCAAAAAATGGCCGTGGCCCGTTGCAGTACCAATGCTTTGTCAAATTCCTCTACCCTGGGCATTTTCTGTTCCTTTATCCAAAAGTATATTGAAATAATCGTTTCAAAAAAAATTTAACATAAATTTGGTTTTCCTGAGACACCTTAGCCCATGAAAGCGCAGCACATATTTCTTTTTCCACCCAGCTGAACCTCCGTGATTTAATCTTGTTGAACCCAGATTTTTTCAATACTTTCATTCCCCTAAAGACAGCATTATGAAATACGTATACTCCCTTTCCCTTTTTCTACTTTTTGTCCTGAATCTGACGGCCCAGGGTACACAATTATTAAGACAGCCCACGGTTTCCGGTTCGGAAATTGTATTTGTCTATGCCAATGATCTTTGGAAAACATCGATCAATGGGGGCAACACCATTAGACTCACTAGCAATGAAGGTTATGAGCTTTCCCCCCATTTCTCCCCAGATGGCAAGCAAATTGCCTTTACGGCAGAGTACGACGGTAATTTTGATGTCTACGTAATTCCCTCCCAAGGAGGGGAGCCCAAACGATTGACCTGGCATCCCGGTGGCGATTTTGTACAGGGATGGACCCCGGAAGGGGAGGTTCTTTTCCGGTCGGGCAGGGAAAGTAGGCCCACACAGACCAATAAATTCTACAAAGTTCCGGTGAGCGGTGGTTTTCCTTCCGCCATAGAAATTCCCAGGGCGGCCTTTGGGGAGATTTCACCCGATGGTAAACATATCGCCTATGTACCCATCACCTTTTGGGATCCCGAGTGGCGCAATTATCGGGGCGGCCAGGCCATGCCCATTTGGATCGTGGATATGGAGACCAAAGCGCTAACCCGGACCCCACAGCCCACCAAGGAGCGGCATTTGGATCCGGTCTGGCACAACAATACCGTATATTATCTGTCCGAGCGGGATTATGCCAGTAACATTTGGTCCTTTGACCCGCTTACCAAGGCCGAAAAACAACTTACCTTCCACCAGAAATTCGATGTCAAAAGCTTGGATGCCGGCCCCAACCATATCGTTTATGAACAAGGCGGTTATCTGCACCTTCTCGATCCCACAAGCGGTACCACCAAACAATTGACCATTACCGTCAATGCCGATATGAACTTTTCACGTCCAAGGTGGGAAGCGGTAAGGGGCACTGCATTGACCAATCCGCAGCTTTCCCCTACCGGTAAAAGGGCTATTTTTGAACATCGTGGGGAAATCTTTAGTGTTCCCAAGGAACATGGCAGTTGGAAAAACCTTACCAAAACTCCGGGCATAGCCGATCGCGCTCCGGTCTGGTCCCCAAAAGGGGATAAAGTGGCCTGGTTTTCCGATGGTAGTGGAGAGTACCAACTTGTCGTAGCGGACCAGGATGGCGGTAATCAAAAAGTCTATGCTTTGCCAAACCATACCTTTTATTTTAGCCCTGCCTGGTCGCCTGACGGGGCCCACATCGCTTACTCCGACACGGACTACAATATCTGGGTGGTTACCCTGGGCACCGGGGCGGTGGAAAAAGCGGCCACGGACCGCTACGCACATCCCAACCGTACCCTAAACCCGGTTTGGTCGCCCGATAGTAAATGGATTGCCTACCCCAAGCAATTGGAAAGTCACTTCAAGGCTATTTTTTCCTACAACCTGGACAGTAAAAAAACGGTACAGCTCACCGATGGCATGGCCGATGCCATTAGCCCGGTATGGGACGAAAAAGGGAAATACCTGTACTTTCTGGCCAGCACCAATTACGGCCTACAGTCGGGCTGGTTGGATATGAGTTCCTACGACCCCTCGGTAACCCGTAGTCTCTACGCCATAGTGCTTTCCAAAATGGACAAGGCGCCAACGCTTCCCAAGGCCGACAGGGAGGAAGGAAAAAAACCCGAGGCAACAGACAAAAAGGACAAAAAAGATAGCAAGGAAAAAACAGCGCCCTCCAAAGTGGTGGTACGCATAGATCCGGAAGGCATACAGAATAGGATCGTGGCCCTAAAATTGGAGGCGCGCAACTATGTAGCCCTGGCCAAAGGCCCTGAAAAGGTTGTTTTTGTGCTAGAAAACGTGCCGAATGAAACGGGCTTTAGCCTGCACAAATACGATGTGGAAAAATTGAAAGCGGAGGAGTTTTCCTCCAAGGTCACCCAAGTCACCGTCTCATCGGACCGTAAAAACATACTGCTTGCGCAGAATGGGTCCTGGAGTATCGTTGAGACTAACGGGAAGCCCAAACCGGGAGACGGCAAACTTAAACTGGACCTTAAAATAAAGGTGGATCCCACCGCAGAATACCATCAGATCTTTAAGGAAGGATGGCGCTATATGCGCGACTTCCTTTATGTGGATAATGTGCATGGGGCACCATGGCAGGACATCTACAAGTGGTATGCCCCATGGATCGATCATGTACGGCATAGAACAGACCTCAATTACGTGGTGGACATTATGAGCGGTGAGGTCTCCATTGGCCATTCTTACGTGGCAGGAGGAGATATGCCCGATGTTGAAAGGGTCCCTGTTGGTCTCTTAGGCTGCGATTTTGAATTGGAAAATGGTTTTTACAGGATTTCGAAAATCTATACAGGTGAAAGTTGGAACCCCGATTTGCAGGCCCCTTTGGCACTACCTGGGGCATCGGTAAACGAGGGCGATTACCTTCTGGCCATCAACGGAGAACCTCTCACTGCTGCCACCAACCCCTACAGTCTATTGGAACAGACCGCGGATAGGGAAATAAAAATCAAAACGAACGGGGTGCCCAATATGACGGGTGCCAAGGAAATCCTTGTTAAGCCAGTCAGCAACGAAAGGGCACTAAGGACTTTCGACTGGATCGAGGGCAACCGAAAAAAGGTGGAGGAGCTTTCAAACGGAAAATTAGCCTATGTCTATGTTCCCAATACAGGCGGAGTGGGCTTTCAATATTTTAATCGCTACTACTTCTCCCAACAGGACAAAAAAGGTGTCATTGTAGATGAACGTAACAACGGAGGTGGTTCCGCTGCCGATTATATGGTGGACATCATGTCGCGGGAGCTGTTCGGCTATTTTAACAGCAAAGCCAATGACAATCGTCCTTGGACCACACCTATGGCCGGTATTTGGGGGCCCAAGGTGATGCTGATCAACGAACGCGCCGGTTCGGGCGGTGACTTGTTGCCCTATATGTTCCATGCGAAAAAAATTGGCCCCTTGGTCGGCACCCGTACCTGGGGCGGCCTAGTGGGCACCTGGGATACGCCACGGTTTATAGATGGCGGGCGAATGGTAGCTCCGAGAGGTGGTTTTTTTGATGTGAATGGCAACTGGGCCGTGGAAGGTGAGGGTATAGCCCCTGATATCGAGGTAATCCAAACCCCCAAACTGGTACTGCAGGGTAGCGATCCTCAATTGGAAAAAGGGGTGGAAGAGGCCCTGCGTTTGCTCAAAACCGAGGAGTTTAACCTAAAGCCAGAACCGGCTCCCCCGGTAAAATGGAAACGTCCGGAGGGGTTCCAAAGGAACTAATAACCATACTCGGTGTCTAAATCATGGTGTTCCTAAAGGTACACCTGTATCTTGGTGTCCGAATTTAGCTCAAAACAGCACTCTTTAAAGCTGGGCGGGCCGAACATTTTCATTTTGGCCTTGGAAAAACCGACGTCCTCTTTGGGAATTCCCAACCAGTTGGTGTCCAATTGGCCGTTTCCATTTTTATCATGGAATACGGCCACCGCGTACATCCCGTTGGGCAAGTCTTTAATGGTCACCTCCGTAATCCCCTTGGTGGCCTGTACACTATTGTTCCGATATACCTTTTCAAATTTCAAGAACCCATCGGCTTCGGTATACACCGCAACACTCACCTCGCCCGAATTGCACCCTACCTTGTTTACCGCCACGGAAAGCGTATTCTGGGCCATTCCCAAAAAGGGCAGTAGTAAAAAGAAAAACAGTACGCTTTTCATTGTAGTTTTAGATATACTTCTTTAACTCCATTTCTTTGCCAAAATTATTCAGGGGAGGCATTAATTTTGTCCCCTAGAAAATCATACAGCGTTCTGGTCTGGATGGAATCAGTAAAATTCAAGTACAGTTTTAGGGAATCCCTATAGACCAATCTTATTTTATCTTGCCTCAAATCATCTACGTACACATAGGTTTTTGTATTCGTAAGGGAGTCCGTGAATATGCCCTTTTCTATGGCTTTGACCGAAAATCCGTTGATCCGTTCCATGGACGGGATTTTAACGACCATGTCAATACTATCCAGGTCTGCAAAGGGCAGTTCCACATAATATACCCCTGAAAGAATCTTGATGTGGTCCGGTCCTATCTTGGTCCAGTTCTTGTAATGTGCGGTAAAGGCCAGCACACAGGTAATGACCGTGATCAGAATCAGCAGGTTCCACAACCAATGTCGTTTTCTTTTGTTTCCCATTCCCTTTTTGCTCAGGCCAATTGGCATGCCTTGGGGCCAGTACTTTCCCCAACTCGGACCTTGACAAAAATAAGCTTTCTAAGGTCAAAAGGGAATATTGTCACAAATTTTCATCCGTAGCCTTTTCCCGTCCACCTTTTCGAGAATCCCTAAAGACCAAAATATATCCCGAGCAACAACAGGGTATCCATAAAGACATGGGCAAGTATCAAAACGATCAGTCTTTTTTTGAACAGCAGGTAGAACAGACCCAATACCCAGCCCATTATGGTGGTCTGTACCACGCCCGTTAAGCCCCATTGGTAATGGGCGAGCCCAAAGATGAGTCCGCTAAGAAGCACGGCAACCGTATTTTTATGGCGGGAATGGCCAAACAGTTCCGAAATCCTCTGGATCAAAAACCCCCTATACACCAGTTCCTCCCCAAAGGAAGATACGATATAGACCCCAAGCAGGGACAGGATCAAAAGTCCGGGGTTGTCCTTTAGATAGGCATAACCAGTCATATCCGCAGGTTCGCCCGAGCTTACCAGACCCCTTAAAATGACCTCTCCCATGACAAAACAAAAGACCGTGACCACAAACACCAGAGTCGACCATAAAAGCGTCCTCAGCAGATTTTTCCAACCTGTAAACCTTAGGTGCAGCCCTAGGGCACTAAGGCCGGTACCCCTTAGCCATAGCCCCAAGCCGATCAAGACCATCATCAAAATATTGGCCAACCAAACGATTCCTTGGTGCGCCAACAGATTTCCCTTGGCCAAAGGTAGGGCGAGGACCATAAAAACAATGACGGTTCCTGCGACCAGCAATATTTCCCATAGGGGCAAATAGGGATGGCCTAATAAACTCTTTTGTAACCGTTCCTTCCAGGTTTTTTTTTCGTTTAATTTAGATTCCATAACTTCCTGTTTTTGATTTCGTTATCAAAACTAGGTGGACTGCTCAAAACTTTGGTTTTACTTCAGGAAGACGAACCCTTTTTATCAAAATTTATCCAAGGGAGGCACTTCTAAACTCGGACGGTGTCTGTTTCATCTTCCGTTTAAAAATGGTGTTAAAGGACGATTTGGACGAAAAGCCCACGGCGTACATGACCTCTTGGATGGTCATTGCGCTGTTGTCATCGCTCAACAAGGTTTTTGCCAGATCAATGCGGTAGGAGTTTACAAAGTCGAAGAAGTTCTTGTCAAAAGACTGGTTGATAATTTGTGAAAGCTCTTTGGAAGGCAGCCCCAAGGATTGCGCAACGTCCTTTAAGGTGAGGTCGGGATTTAGGTACCATTGTTCGCCCTCCATTTTGGATTCCAGTGCTTCGGCGAACTTTTTCCTTTTGTCCTCGGACAAGCTAGACTTTGCATATTTTTCGGCGGTGGTATAGGGAATGCCCATGAACATTTTAGAATCCCTCAGCGCCCTAAAAAGTACGCGGTTGATAAAATAAAAGAGGTAGGCTACAAAGAAAAACAGGGTAATGTTTACATATGCGCCCTGGGCAATGTACGGTACCATGGACTGTGCCATCCCCATAACCCAAATGATAAGAAAGGAATTTACCATAAAGTGGGCCCACCCCAGATCAATACGGCCCGGGTTGGAGTATTGTTCCTTGACCACCCGATCATAGGTTTTGAGCGCCTGTTTGGAAAGCCAAAGGTAAATTCCGCCGTGCAGGTACAGCAGGACTATGAAAATCAGTGCTGCGCCCTTGGGGGCCTCTGCATTGGTAACCACAACAAGCGAATTTTGGTAAGAGGACCCCACCAGGGTGTAGAGGAAAAACAGTCCCAACACACCGATCGCAAAGGGAACAAAATGCCAGACGTGTTTGCGAGTATAGGTAAAGGGTTCATATACAACGGACAAGGTATACAGGTAGATCAAGGGACCGAAAAGTAGTAAAAAGGCGTCATCGAGTAAAAAAAACAGTGAGAAAAAGGACGATATCCTATTGATCTGAAACAGGATATCGCAGACATTGATGGCCAATAGCAGAAAAAAAAAACCGAGCAACACATTGCTTTTTCTTTTGGTTACGCCATTGGTAAAAAGGAAAAGGGCGATAAAAAAAAGCTGAAACGCTACCAGGAGCGAAAGCACGGTATTTAGATTAAAATTCATTTCTTTTACGGTTGCCGATATTTCTCCAGCCAGGCCAGGGTATGGGCCACCTTACTGATTAGGTTGCTGGGTTTACTTGCAATACCATGGCTTGCCCCTGGGATTTCTACCAAGACCGTTTCAATCTTTCTGAGTTTCAGGGCATGGTAGAGTTGCTTTGCCTCGCTCGGTGGGGTCCTTAGGTCGTTCATGCCCACCATCACCATGGTAGGGGTCTCAATATTGCCTACAAGCGATATGGGTGAAAATTTCCAATACCCCTCAAAATTTTCCCAAGGTTGTCCGGGATACCGGTGGTTGGCATAATAAAAATAGTTGTCAGCCACCAAGGTCTTGCTGATCCAGTTCATGACCGGTTTGGCCACTACAGCAGCCTCGAACCTATTGTTCTTCCCGATCATCCATGCAGACATAATGCCGCCCGCACTCCCCCCGGTAACGAACAACTGGTCCTCATGGGCAATCCCCTTTTGAATACAATGGTCCACCCCGTCCATCACGTCGTTATAGTCCTCGCCGGGATAATTGTTGAACAAAAGGTTTCCGAAGGCCTCGCCATAACTGGTGCTGCCTCTTGGGTTGGGATAAAAAACAATATAGCCCGCAGCGGCGTACAGTTGTATCTCTGCTGAAAAGCGATCGCCATAATTTAAAATGGGGCCGCCGTGGTTCTCTACCAGAAAAGGATACTTTTTATCAGCATCATAGTTGGGCGGATATACCACCCATCCCTGGATATCCCTTTGATCCACCGAAGACTTGTACCACACTTCCTCTACCTTGCCCAGGGTCCTGTAGTTCAGCAGGGCTCCGTTAAGGGAGGTAATTTTTGAGGTGTTTTTCGATTTTGCGGACACCACCGCCAGTTCGGCGGGATAGCTGGGCCTGCTTTTGGTAAAGGCGATGGTCCCATCCTTGGCACTGCTGAAGGAACCTCCCGCATACGGGCGCCCTATGGAGGTGCCTCCCATGTCATCGGCCAGTTTGTTCACCCGTCCGTCGAGCGAAATATGTGCAATCTTGCTATTGCCCTTGTCGTCATAGGAAAAATAAAGTCCGGTACTTTTGGCATCCCATATAAGATTGGACACCCCTCTGTCCAGGCTTTCGGAAATGACACGTTGCCCGCTTCCATCAATGTTCATAACATGCAATTTGCGTACCTGGTAGGCCTGTACCTTATCCTCAAAACCGATATAGGCAATGTGCCTGCCATTGGGGGATATTACAGGACCATAGTCCGGGCCATTCCTATGGGTAAGTTCCTTAATCTCCCCAGTATTGATGTTTACCGAATAGATTTCGCTGTTCCGAAAATCATATTCCCAATTTTCGTTGCGATTGGCGGAAAAATAGATGGTGCTCCCGTCCGGGGACCAGGACAGTGTGCCGCGGTGATGGTAATCCCCGGAACTGATCTGCCGGGCCGCCCCTCCATCTGCAGGAACCACAAATATATGATTGAACCCCGGTTTAATATATCCCCTGCCGTCGGCTTCGTGATATACCCTATCCGTTATGCGCGGTGCCTCGGCCCATTTTGCCCCCTTGGGTTTTTTGGGCATTTTGGCCAAAACCGGAGCTTTTTTTTCCACGTTCATGGAAAAGGCGAGTTGATCTCCTTTGGGCGACCAGCTCAAGGAACTGGGGCTAAAGGGCAACTGTGTGATTTTTGCGATTTTTCCGGTTCGCACCCAGTACATGTAAATCTCTGACCCCTCCTCTGTAGCGCTCACAAAGGCCAATCGGTCGCCGGTGGGGGACCATCTGGGAGCAGATTCCCCTGCTTCACCGGAACTTAGTTTTTGATGTTGTGATCCGTCTGGCCTAATCATCCAGAGCTGGCCTACGGCCTTATCCTTCATGATATCGAACCCCATTCTGCGGTACACGATCCATGAGGCATCGGGGGCTATCTGTGGATCTGAAACATATTGGAGGTCAAAAACATCCAGATAGGCAAAAGGGGTCTTTTGCGTATGGCCAACATAAAAGAAAAAGAGTATGGCAAGAAGTAACAATTTAGGTCGCATGGTTCTTAATTTTTGAATCATTCCCTAAACTTAGATAATTGCCCACAGTCTAACAAGAAAACAAAAAGACTATTTGGCCCAGTGCTAATCTTTAAATGCTGCTGCCAATTATGTACGAAGCTTTTTGATCAGGGCCAGGGTGTCCTTTACCGTGCCTTCCAGTCCGGCAAAATCTTCGCTTGCCAAAAGTTCCTTGCTGATCAGTTTGGATCCCATACCCACGCAAGTGACCCCGGCATCGAACCAAGCTTTCAGGTTGCTTGCTTCCGTGCTCACCCCACCCGTTGGCATGATGCTGGTCCAAGGCTGCGGTCCTTTAACGGCCTTTACAAATCCAGGCCCATAGGTAGACCCGGGGAACAACTTTACAATCTCACAACCCAGTTCCTCTGCCCTGTTGATCTCGGTAAGGGATCCACAGCCCGGAGACCAGAGTACTTTTCTCCGATTGCAAATCGTAGCGATATCCTCGCGAAGCGATGGTGTTACGATAAAATTAGCGCCCATTTGCATGAACAGGGAAGCCGCGGCCGCATCGGTTATGGAGCCTACGCCCATTACCATTCCCGGCAATTCCTTTAGGACGTATTTGTTCAGCGCTAGAAATACTTCATAGGCAAAATCACCACGTGCCGTAAATTCCATAAGTCTGGCGCCACCATTATAGCAAGCCTTGATCACCTTTTTCCCCAGTTCAATATCGCTATGGTAAAATAAAGGGACCATACCGCTTTCCCGCATCAGGGTAGCTACTTCAATTCTCGAATACTGTGCCATGTGCTTATTTTTAAATGTTATCTCGCGACTCTCCCTGAGGCATCCCCTCCCATCAACTTCTCCACCTCTGCAACGGTCACCAAGTTGGCATCGCCCTTTATGGTATGCTTTAGACAGGAAGCCGCAACGGCGAAATTCAAGGCGTGCTGATCATCTTTTGGATAGTGCAGCAGGCCATATATTAATCCGCCCATAAAGGAATCTCCCCCGCCAACGCGATCTACAATGTCCGTTATCTGGTATTCCGGTGATTTGTACAGGGTCTTTCCATCGTAAAGCACACCTGCCCAGGTATTATGCGATGCAGAAATAGATCCTCTTAAGGTAGTAATGACTTTTTTTGCGTTCGGAAACTTCTTCATCATTTGCTGACATACCGAAAGAAAGGCCTCTGCCTTAACGTGTTCCCCTTGGGTGGTAATATCCAGCCCCTCCGGTTTGATCCCGAAGTGTTTTTCCGCATCTTCCTCATTTCCCAAAATGATATCGCAGTAGGAGGTAAGTTCCGTCATAATGGCTTCGGGTTCCACCCCATATTTCCATAATTTGGCACGATAATTAAGGTCGGTCGAAATCGTAATCCCCATGGAACGGGCCACTTTTACCGCTTCCAAACATGTATCTGCGGCGCCTTGGGAAATAGCGGGGGTAATCCCTGTCCAATGGAACCATGTAGCCCCTTCAAAGATCTTTTGCCAATTGATCATTCCCGGTTGAATTTCGGACATGGCGGAATGTGCCCTATCGTACACTACCTTGCTTCCACGACTTACCGCTCCGGTCTCCAGGAAATAAATGCCCAATCGGTCCCCTCCAAAAATGATGTTTTGCGTATTTACGCCCCGTTTCCTCATTTCCATAAGGGCACACTGACCCATATCATTATCGGGCAGGCGTGTCACAAAATCCACAGGGACTCCATAATTGGCCAGGGAAACCGCCACATTGGATTCGCCTCCGCCGTACACTACATCAAAACTGTTTGCCTGTGAGAACCTTAAAAATCCAGGAGGTGCCAACCGGAGCATGATCTCCCCAAACGTTACTACTTTCTTCATTTGATTTTATAATTGAGCTATGGTTGTCCTTGTATTGTTGCTTTCCGGGGAAAGCCACTAAAATGGTCTTGGTCCGGATGCTGCGCTGCTAAAATGGTTCAAGCTCTTTTCAATGGCCAAAAACCCTGGTTGATCACCAAGGTTCGCTAAGGTACACACAGATTTTCCTACGTACAAATAATGGGGTTGGGAATGGGAAATAAAAGACTACCCTAAGCCAACATCCAGGGACATCATGATGATAAAGCCACCTATAAAGCCCATGGTCGCGATATCCGTATACTTATCCTGTTGAGTCTCCGGGATAACCTCCTCTACCACCACAAAGATCATGGCCCCAGCAGCAAAGGACAGTGCATAGGGCAATATGGGTTGAAAGGTAAGTACGGCCCAGGCACCCAATACGGCCGCTATAGGTTCTACAAGAGCAGAGGCCTGGCCATACATAAAACTTTTTCTTCTGCTCAGGCCCTGCCTGCGCAAGGGCATGGCCACAGCAAATCCCTCCGGGAAATTTTGAAGACCAATTCCCAAGGCCAGGGCAACGGCCCCGCCTATGGTGGCCCCATCAAAACCTGCCGCAACGCCACCAAAAAGTACCCCTACCGCCAATCCTTCGGGAATGTTGTGCAAGGTGATGGCCAAGGTAAGCAGTGTAGTTCTGTGCCAAGGCGTTTTTATCCCCTCCTTCTGACTTTCCTTAAAATTGATATGTAAGTGGGGCAGTACCTTATCCAGGCCATACAGGAAAATGGCGCCCAATAAAAAACCAATAGCTGCTGGAACCACCTTCTCAAAACCTTCGCCCGGACTCATTTCTATGCCCGGGGCCAAAAGGCTCCAAAAACTCGCCGCCACCATGACCCCGCCGGTAAAGCCCAGCATGCCATCCAATACTGCCCGGTTCATGCTCTTGAAGAAAAATACCAGTGCTGCCCCGGCGGCGGTAAGGCCCCAGGTAAACAGGGTGGCATAAAATGCCGCAAGAATGGGGTTTATAGATTCAAAATACGCAATTACTTGATCGATCATAATTCGTTGGGTTTTACATATAAGTTGGAAGCTATCTGATGGGAAATATGCATTTTTTCCCCGTCTACTTTAATATGCAGGGAGTCATCAAATTCCTCCTTGTCCATAATCTCGATGAGATTGCCCAAGGCGATCTTGTTGCGATCCAGGAACTTTAAAAAGGTAGCGGAAGAATCCTTGACGCCTACACAAACCCCTTGGGTAGAAATGGGCAATTGGCTCAACAATTGCTTTTTGGGTTCCGTAAATTCCCCATTTTTAGTGGGAATGGGATCTCCGTGAGGGTCAAATTTGGGGAACTCCAAAAGTTCATCGAGTTGATCGATCAACTTTTCGCTTTTGATATGCTCCAATTGTTCGGCCACTTCATGGACCTCATCCCAAGTAAAATGGAGCTTTTTTACCAAAAAGACCTCCCAAAGACGATGCTTTCTTATTATGGACAATGCGGTTTTGGTTCCGACGGGAGTAAGGGAAACCCCTTGATATTTTTTATAATTGACCAGTCCTTTATCCGATAATTTTTTTACCATATCGGTTACCGAAGAGGGCTTGGTTTCCATCTGCTCCGCTATAGCATTGGTGGAGACGGGCCCCTTCCCATTCCTTCCCAAGTGGAAGATGGTTTTCAAGTAATTTTCCTCGGAATGGGTCATTAAAATAAAATTTTCACAAAAATACATTTTTATTTGTAAAAACAAATTTTTAGCTTTGTCTAAAATTAATTTTTAGTATATACTAATTGTGTGATGAAAAAAGAGCTTGCTTCCTTTCTATGTCTTGTCCTGGGTATTTTCACTTTACTGGTTTCCTGTGATCATCTTGAACCGCAAGGGCCAGAGGAAGACCAATTGCTCGATGGGCCCTTGGAGGGACTTACAAATGCCCAGTCCAAACAATTTTTGGATGGGGATATTGCCTTTAATGATGAGGTGTTTACCTCTGACAGTGGATTGGGACCCATATTTGTGGCAACCAGTTGTGCAAGTTGTCACATTGGGGATGGCAAGGGCCATCCCTTTACTACGCTTACTCGCTTTGGTCAATCGGAACCTGGTGCAAACGCCTTCCTAAATCAAGGGGGGCCACAGCTGCAAAATAGGGCCATTCCCGGATTTGAACCAGAAAATATTCCTCCCGGAGCCACTTTTTCCAATTTCACTCCTCCGGCCATTACAGGTCTTGGGTTTTTGGAATTGGTTTCTGATGAGGATATTCTTGCCATGGCAGACCCGGATGACGAGGACAACGACGGGATTTCAGGGGTTCCCAATTGGATAGACCCCCCCTCCTTTGTAACGCTGTTCCCCAATGCCATTGCGCAAGATGGAAAATACATTCATCGATTTGGCAAAAAAGCCGCTGCCTACAATTTACTGCATCAAACCATCAATGCCTACAATCAGGATATCGGTATTACCTCGATCCAAAACCCAATCGATGTTTTTTCCGGACAGGAAATAGAGCCCGAAGTTGATCAAAACACGGTCAACGATGTGGTTTTCTATCTTCAGACACTAAAAGCGCCCATTCAGCGTGATCAAAACGATGACGAAGTGGTTCAGGGACAGGATTTGTTTGGGCAGATCAATTGTACCGCATGTCACAAACCTACTTTAAGAACAGGGTTCTCCCCTGTTCAAGTGCTTTCCGAAGTGAACTTTCATCCCTATACGGACCTGCTTTTACACGATATGGGCCCCGACCTGGACGATGGGTATACCGAAGGTAGTGCAGAAACGTCTGAATGGAGAACCCCACCACTCTGGGGCCTTGGGCTCTCTCCAAATTCGCAAGGAGGGCAATTTTTTCTAATGCACGACGGCAGGGCTCGCAGCATTGAAGAGGCCATACTGATGCACGGGGGGGAAGCCGCCAATAGCAGACAACAATATGAAAACCTCTCGGAAACCGAAAAAGAAGCCTTGATCAGATTTTTAAAATCACTTTAAAATGGAAAGAAAGGAATTTATCAAAACTTGTTCCATTGGCTGTTTGGGGTTTTCTGCCTTTGGGCTTTTGGTACAGGGGTGCGCAGCTTCCAAAGTGGTGAACATTCCCATATCGGATGAAGGTTTGCTAATCCCCATATCGGAATTCGAGCTCGTAAAGACCGATCAAAAAAGGTATAGGTCTTACCTTATAGTACAAAATGAAAAATTGCAATATCCCATTTGTGTTTATCGCCTTACCGAAAACGATTACAGGGCTTTGTTGATGCGCTGCACCCATCAAGGAACCGAGCTTCAGGTCTTCGGAGACAAACTACAATGCCCGGCACATGGAAGTGAATTTGGCAATAAGGGAAATGTGACCAACGGACCGGCAAGTGAGAATCTAAGGACCTTCCCGGTTAAAATAACCAATGACCAACTAAAAATTCTGCTTACATGAGCTTAAGAGATGTATCGCCAATATTTGTTTGTATCCTTTTTTTTGGTCACCTATCCTTTGGTCAAATAGACAGTACGCTCCTAAAAAGGAGGCCGGTAGACACCTTGCAACAAACGTTGAACATGGATGCGCCCTACAATCGTCCTTTTTTGGATGTTGGGAAGTTACCTGTATCCCTTGGTGGGTACATGGAAGTAAACTGGCAGCGACTTGGTACCGATGGGGTTAGCGAAGGGCATCAGTTCCAAGCAAGAAGACTTACGCTTTTTGTAGCTTCCACGATTTCAAGAAGGTTAAAATTCCTTACAGAGGTGGAATTCGAGGAAGGGGGCAGGGAAATAGCTATTGAATTTGCTTCCTTGGACTTGGAATTCCATCCCCTACTCAATTTAAGGGGAGGTATCATTCTTAATCCTATCGGGGCGTTTAATCAGAACCATGATGGGCCAAAATGGGAATTTACCGATAGACCCATCTCCGCAACGCAGTTGTTACCGGCAACATGGAGCACTCCTGGTTTTGGGCTTTATGGAAAATACCATTCCGAAGCTTGGATGTTTGGCTATGAAGCCTATGTCACCGGAGGTTTTGACGATTCCATAATTGACAATCCCGAAAACCGGACCTTTTTGCCCGCCTCCAAGGAAAACGCGGAACGGTTCGAGGAAGGCAATACCCTCTTTACCGGGAAAATTGCATTGCGCAACAATGCCATAGGGGAAGTGGGGCTTTCCTATATGGGCGGAACCTATAATACCTTTGAGGCTGACGGCATCGTATTGGACGAAAAAAGAAGATTGAACGTATTCGCGATCGACTTTAACACAACACTGCCGCGGCTTAATACATTTATTACCGGGGAATGGACCTTCATAGATGTAGATGTCCCGGATACCTTTACCCAACAGTTCGGGGACAAGCAGCATGGTGGCTTTATGGACATTGTTCAGCCTATTCTAAAAAAGAAAATATTCGGTTGGGAAAAGGCGGTGGTGAATTTGGCGCTACGATTGGAATATGTGGATTGGAACGTAGGGTCCTTTGATGAAACCGGTGGAAACATAGCTCAGGATATTTGGAATATCATGCCCGCCATAAGTTTTAGACCCACTCCGCAAACCGTGATAAGGTTAAACTATAGACATTCCGAAGAACGCGATTTGTTGGGCAATCCCCCAGCGGTTACCGGAGGCTTTATCTTTGGGCTTTCCACCTATTTCTGAAATTCTACGGTTCTTTCATAAAATATCCCATTGTTTAACCGCCTTGGTATTCACTTCTTGTTTATCTTGTGTGCCAGTTTTGCCCTATGGAGACCTATGATTACATCATTATCGGAGCGGGAGCTGCCGGACTTATGCTGGCCGATGCCCTGGGAAGCGATCCTTTTTTTGCCCAAAAATCGATTCTGCTCCTGGACAAAGACGCGAAACGGACCAATGATCGTACCTGGTGCTTTTGGGAAAAAGAAAGGGGCCCTTTTGATGACATCCTATATGCAACCTGGGATCATATAAATTTTGGCGGGAAGGATTTTCACAAAACCTTAGCCATAAAACCCTATGTCTACAAAATGCTGAGAGGTGTGGATTTCTATAGGGCGCATTTGGAACGTATTGGATCGTACCCCAACCTCCGCTTTGCACAGGAAACGGTTACCCAAGTGGAAGAGGTTTCGTCCAGGGTTCGTGTACACACCGAAGATAATACCTATGTGGGTACCAAGGTCTTTAACAGCATTCTTGATTTTAGCCGCCTTGGGGAACAATCAAAATTCCCTGTACTGCAGCAACATTTTGAAGGCTGGTTCGTAAAGGCCAAACAGCCAATTTTTACCGAAGACCGCGCCACCTTCATGGATTTTTCCGTGCCCCAAAAGGGCAATACCCGATTTATGTATCTGCTGCCCTTTAGCGCTACGGAGGCGCTGGTGGAATATACCCTTTTTTCCGAACAACTATTGCCAAACAAGGAATACGGACAGGCCATTGAAACCTACTTAAGGGAAACCCTACACTGCACTTCCTACGAGGTGCTTTTTAGGGAAAAGGGAAGTATTCCTATGAGTTGTTATGATTTTGCTGCAGGGCGTACCCAAAATATGCTCCCGATAGGTACGGCCGGGGGGTGGAGCAAAGCCAGCACGGGTTATACCTTTAGAAACACCTATAAAAAAACCACACAACTCGTGGCACATCTTAAAGCGGGGAAATCCTTGGATACCTTTGGCAAGAAAGCCCGTTTCTGGTACTACGACCTGATATTATTGGATGTACTGCACCACGATAACGGCCAGGGGCGACTCGTTTTCGAATCGCTTTTCAAGAAAAGGACCCCCCAACAGATCTTTAAGTTTCTGGATGAGGAAACCCATCTAGGGGAAGAGTTGCGGGTAATTTCCGCGGCACCGACCTGGGCGTTTATCAAGGCCTTGTTCAGACGTTTATTCTAGACCTCCCTCCCCATCAACTGTTCCCCGAACGCACGAAGCGAATCTTTATTGGCCTGGGCAATCTCCAACACTTCCAAAATGGAAAATGCCTTTTCCGTGTAGGTCGCGATTTCCTCTTTGGTCCGCCGGGCGGCACCACTGTCCCTAAATATAGCCTTCACCATCTGCACCTTATACAAGGGATCCTGGGGCTGGGTGACAAAAAGCTGCTGCAATTGTTCCTTTTGTCCAACCGTGGCCAGTTCCAGGGCCTTCAAAAATAAAAAGGTCTTTTTGTTTTCAATAATATCGCCCCCGAGCTGTTTTCCAAATGCCTTTGGATCCCCAAAAACGTCCAGATAATCATCCTGCAATTGAAAAGCTATGCCCAGATTTAGGCCAAAGGTGTAGATGCCCTGTTGCGATTTCCCGCTGGCCCCGGCAATGATGGCGCCCATCTTCATGGCCGCAGCAACCAAGACGGCCGTTTTATATGATATCATTTTTAAGTACTCGGCGATGGTGACATCGTTACGGCTGGCAAAGTCAATATCGTATTGCTGCCCCTCGCATACTTCCAAAGCGGTTTTACTGAATAATTGGGCCAATGATCTAAAGGTAAGGTCATCATAGGACTCGAAAAGCTGATAGGCCAGGATGAGCATCGCATCACCGGATAAAATCCCTGTATTGAGATCCCATTTCTCATGGACGGTCATCTGGCCCCTTCTTAGGGGTGCGGCATCCATGATATCATCGTGCACCAAGGAAAAATTGTGAAAAATCTCAACGGCCAGCGCGGCGTTCAACGCTTTACTGCTATCCGCTCCGAAGACCTCGGCGGTCATTAGGGTAAGCACCGGCCTCAGGCGTTTACCTCCCAAGCCCAAAATATAGGAAATGGGGGCGTAAAGGTTGCTCGGCTCTCGTGGTTTGATACGGGATTCCAAATAGGAAACAAATTCCTCACGGTACTGTTCGGCGGTATACATTTAAAACAAATTTTTTCAAAAATAGGGTAATTCCCAGGATTTGCGGGATATCCCGTTCAGATATCCGGGCCCGGTAATTCCAAGGATGTTCCAACTGCCGTAAACAACAGTTCAGGGCTTGTTTCGACAATCAGCCTGTTTTCCTTTTAGCAAAAAAGACCAGGCGCCTACTTTTGTTCCCGGCTATAGGGTTCAAAAGCTTAACCAAAGATGGATAAATAGTTAAAAAAATGTAAAACCTTGGAAACTTTAAATGTTTTTAAAGTTTCCATCGTTATATTTGTGCCTTTATGAAATGAGCCGTACCAATTTTGGAAACCAATCCAAATGATGGTTGGCGAATTACACCGGCCTGCCGTAGGGCAGGTATGACCGATAAAGCATATAAATATGACCAGATGAAAGAAAAAATCCTGGAAAAAGCCACGGACCTTTTTTTGAACCTCGGGTTCAAAAGCGTTACCATGGACGATCTGGCCAACGAAATGGGCATTTCCAAAAAAACGATCTACGCCCACTTTGAGAACAAGACCAGATTGGTGGAGGAAAGTACCATGCATCTTTTTTTTCTTATCTCGCACGGCATTGACCATATATCGGCGCTTAAAAAAAATCCCATAGAGGAGCTATACGAAATAAAGAAGTTCGTTATGCTGCATTTAAAGAACGAAAAATCCTCTCCCCAGTATCAGTTACAAAAGTATTACCCCAAAATTTATGAGACCCTGAGGGACAAGCAATATGAGGTGATGCAGGATTGTGTCAAGGACAACGTTAAAAGAGGAATAGAACTGGGCATCTATAGGGAGAACCTCAATATCGACTTCGTGTCGCGAATCTATTTTTCGGGTGCCATAAGCATAAAGGATTACCGGCTTTTCCCAGTAAATACCTTTCCCATCGCGAAGTTGCAGGATTACTTTTTGGAATACCACCTTCGCGGAATCGTTACGCCAAAGGGAAGGAAAATTTTAAACTCGATCATCAATTCAAATCAGGAATAACATGAGAAACTTTTTTTTCATTTGCTTTTCATTAGTGTTGGGTACCTTAGGATATACTCAGGAGCCACCACGCACGTTTACCTTGGAGGAGGCCATTGCCTATGCCCTGGAAAACAATTATAGCGCTATTAATGCAAATCGGGAGTTGATAGATGCCCAAAAGCAAAAGTGGGAAACCATCGCTTCAGGATTGCCTCAGATAGAGGGAACCATTAACTATCAGAACCAGTTGAAACAACCGGTAACGCAGATTCCGGCGGAATTTTTCGGTGGGGAACCGGGTACCTTTCAAGAGGTGGTTTTCGGACAGGCACAGCAGGCTACCGCAACCGCCACTTTAAGGCAGCAGATATTCGACGGGTCCTATATTGTTGGGGTCCAAGCCACCAGAGCCTTTATAAGTTTCAGCGCCAATAACAAGGAAAAGACCGATCAAGATGTACGATTGGCCGTGGTAGAAGCATATGGCAATGTGCTGCTCGCCAAGGAGAACGTGGCCATTCTGGAAAACAACAAGGCCACCTTGGAAAAAAACCTTTTTGAAACGCAAAAAATATTTGAAAACGGTCTTGGGGACGAAGAGAGCGTTGAACAATTACAGATTACGCTGTCCCAAATAAACAATCAGCTAAAAAATGGTATTCGCTTAAAAGGGATTACCCGGCAAATGTTGAACCTGGTCATGGGACTGCCCATTGACTCGCCCACAGAACCCATTGAAAATTTGGACGCCCTGGCACAACAACAGATCGATTTGGGACTCTTGGACACCACCTTGAACATAGAGAACAATGTGGACTATAAATTGGCCTATAACCTAAATGAACAAAGGTTTTTTGAACTAAAGCTGGCCAAGAGTCGAGCCTTGCCCACACTGAATGCCTTTGTAAACTACGGGGCATCGGCCTTTAGCGACAATTTTGATTTTTTAAGCAACCAAACCTGGTTCGAGTCTTCGGTACTAGGTTTCGATCTTAAAATTCCCATTTTTAGTTCCTTGGGAAGAAGTGCCAGTACCCAACGGGCCAAAATTGCCCTGGAGCAGGCCAAGACACAGCTTTCGGAAGCTACCGAAAGTATTCGCCTGCAATTGGAAAGGGCCAAAAGCGATTATACCCTGTCCATTGAACAATACGAAACGGCAAAGGCCAACCTGGATCTGGCCGAACGTATCGAGAAAAAGAACCAGATCAAATATTTTGAAGGTATCGCCACCAGTTTTGAGCTTAGACAGGCACAGACACAACTGTATTCCACACAACAGGAGTACCTACAATCCATGGTAGACGTGATCAATAGAAAAACAGAGGTGGAAACCATTTTGAACAACTAAAACATCAACATAAAACGATATCAACCCGTAAAAAATCCATTATGAAAAAAATAGTGTACCTCTTCATCACAGCCATCGTACTTTCCTCCTGTGGAAACGGCGATCAAAAATCTGTGGACAGCCTTATTACGGAGGGCGACCTCGATGCGCTGAGGGAAAAAAAGGCCGAGATTTCAGAGCGACAAAAAGTACTCGAAAATGAAATCAGATTATTGGATTCGGTCATCAATTCAAAGGACAAGAACAAAAAATTGCCCTTGGTCAGCATCATCGAAGCAAAGACCCAGAAGTTTAACCATTACCTGGAACTGCAAGGCGATGTAATGACCAAACAGAACGTGCTCATCTATCCGGAAATGGCGGGAACGCTTTTGCGCGTTTATGTTACGGAAGGGCAAAGCGTACGAAAAGGACAGCTTTTGGCGAGCATTGACGATGGCGGAATGACCAGTCAGTTACAACAGTTGAAGACCCAGGCCGCCCTGGCAAAGACCACTTTTGAACGTCAAAAAAGATTATGGGAACAAAAAATAGGCTCAGAAATCCAGTACCTACAGGCCAAGGCAGACTATGAAGCTCAGGGTAATACCGTAAAACAATTACAGAGCCAATTGGCCAAGTCGTCCATTAGAGCCCCTTTCTCAGGAATTATCGATGACGTCATAAAGGATCAGGGTACCGTGGTATCACCAGGGCCCGGTTCGGAGGTTTTCAGGATTGTAAACCTGTCCAACATGTATATTGATGTGGAGGTGCCGGAAAGCTATCTGGGCAGTGTTACCAAAGATCGGGAAGTAAAGGTCTATTTTCCGGTATTGGGCGATAGTGTTACCACCAAGATTCGAGAAACCGGGAACTTTATCAATCCTAGCAACCGTTCCTTTCGGGTAGAAATTCCCGTTCCCAATACCAAGGGCCAAATCAAACCCAATCTGACCGCCAAGGTGCAGATCAACGATTATACCCAGGAAGCCGCCATTCTTATCCCGCAAAGCGTAATTTCTGAAAATGCGGAGGGCGAGCAATACGTTTACGTGGTCAGTGATGAAAGCGAGGAGGCCATTGCCACTGCTACCAAGAGCATTATCACCACGGGGAAAACACAGGGCGATATTGTTGAGGTACTTACGGGTATTGAAAATGGTGACAACATCATTACCGAAGGTGCAAGAAGTGTAAAGGACGGGCAAGAAGTCAAAATTATAAAAGGATAGGCTATGAGCAAGCAAGAGAAAAACGCCAATAAGGAATTTCGACTGTCCTCATGGGCCATTGATAATCCTTCGGTCATTTATGTGATGATCGGTATCTTCTTTTTGGTAGGGTTGTCTTCCTACTTTTCCATGCCACGGGAAGATTTTCCAGAGGTTAAGGAGACCAAAATCTACATCAGCACCCTTTATCCCGGGAACACCGCGGAGGATATAGAACGATTGATCACCGACCCCCTGGAGGACAAGCTCAAGAACGTGAGCAACCTCGTAGAGATTACCTCTACCTCCCAGGAAGATTACTCCATGATCATCGTGGAGTTCGATGAGGATGTTACGGTCGAAGGTGCCAAGCAGAAGGTAAAGGACGAGGTAGATAGCGAAAAGGCTGGGGAGGACTGGCCCATTTTCAACGGCGCAAAGGTAGAGCCCAATGTGTTCGATCTTAACCTGTCCGAGTCCTTTCCCATTATGAACGTGAACCTTACCGGCGATTATCCGGTGGAACGGTTGAAGGAGTTCGGTGAATATCTCGAAGATGAAATTGAGGATCTGCCACAGATAAAGGAAGTGGACATTCGCGGGGCACAGGAAAAGGAAGTGGAAGTGGCGGTGGACATTTATCAGATGATGGCGGCCAAGGTGAGTTTTGAGGATGTCATCAGTGCCATCAACAATGGTAACACTACCATTTCGGCGGGCAACCTGATTACCAGCGGACAAAGAAGGACCATCCGTATCCTTGGGGAAATACAAGACCCCAAAGAACTGCAGGACTTTGTGGTGAAGTCCGAAGACGGGGCGGTCTACCTAAAGGACATCGCCCAGGTCTCCTTCAAGGAAGAGGACAAGACCACCTATGCCCGGGAAAAGGGTCAAAGTGTGGTAATGCTCGATATTAAAAAGCGCTCCGGCAAGAACATGATCGAGGCCGCCGACCAGATTCGGGCCATCGTAGCGGATGCCAAGGCCAACTATTTCCCGCAAGACCTTGCCATTACCATTGCCAACGATTCCTCTAGCCGAACGTTGAACCAAGTGGACGACCTAGTGAACAATATCATTTTTGGGATTATTCTGGTGGTCACGGTCCTCATGTTTTTCCTAGGCTTTAGAAATGCCTTGTTTGTGGGCTTCGCCATTCCCATGTCCATGTTCATGTCGTTCATGATCATCTCTGCCATTGGCTATACGCTGAACACCATGATCCTTTTTGGATTGATCATGGGGCTGGGCATGCTGGTAGACAACGGGGTTGTGGTGGTAGAAAACGTATATCGATTGATGGAGAAAGAAGGCATGTCCCGTAAGGAGGCCACCAAAAAAGGGATTGGCGAAATCGCGTTCCCGATCATTATTTCCACGGCCACCACAGTGGCAGCCTTTGTGCCCTTGGGCCTATGGCCGGGAATCATGGGCGAGTTCATGAAGTTCTTCCCCATTACACTCTCCATTGTTTTGGGATCCTCCCTCTTTGTGGCCATCTTTATGAATTCCATGTTGGTTTCCAGCTTTATGGAACTGGGCGAAAAGGTATTGACCCTAAAACAATTGCTCCGCATAACGGCGCTGTTGGGAGGTTTCGGAATCTTTATCATGATTGTAGGGGGAGCCATGCGCGGTTTGGGGACCTTGATGCTTCTGGTGGCCGCTATGTTCTGGGTATACAAGTACCTGCTGAAAAAATGGGCGTTGCGATTCCAAAAAAACACACTGGTCCGATTTGAGAACTGGTACGAAAGACGCATACAACATGCGCTCCGAGGTAGAAATGTCTACTGGTATTTTGGGGTAACCGTACTGTTATTGGTAAGTGCTTTTATGTTCTTTGGGATGTCTTTGAAGAGCCAACGCACCAAGGTGGAGTTTTTCCCTGACAATACCCCTAACGAGGTGTATGTCTACATAGAATATCCTCAGGGAACGGCCATTGAAAAGACGAACGGGATTACCAAGGACATCGAAAAAAGGGTATATGCCATAGCCGATGCAGAACCCTATCTCAGTGGAGACCATAATTTCTTGGTAGAATCCAGTGTTTCCCAGGTAGGGAAAGGTGCCGAGAATCCCTTTACCGAAGGTGGTTCCGCGGCCGAAATGCCCCATAGGGGCAAGATTACCATCTCTATGCGGGAGTATAAATATCGCGACGGGATGGATACGGAACTTTTGCGCAAGGAGATTCAGGATGGCCTTAAGGGCATTTATCCCGGTGTAGAGGTTTCCGTGGAAAAGGATGCCGTAGGACCTCCTGCGGGCTATCCCATAAACATTGAAATTGAAGGCAAGGATTATGACACCTTGATCAATACGGCCGAGCGCATGCGTAACTTCCTTAATGGCAAGAGCATTGCCGGTATCGAGGAATTGAAGATCGATGTCAACAAAGGGAAACCCAGTATGCAAGTGGTAGTCGACCGTAAAAAAGCCGGAGAACTCGGCGTGGCCGTGGGCCAGGTAGGCCAACAATTACGACGTGCACTTTTCGGGGACAAGGCCGGTATTTACAAAAAGGACGGGGAGGACTACGATATCAATGTGCGGTTCAATGAAGATCTACGCTACAATACAAGTGCTCTATTCAACCAGAATATTATTTTCAGGGACCAAGCCTCAGGCCAGATCAAGGAAATTCCGGTTTCGGCGGTGGCTACCCAGCGCAATACCTCTTCCTTTAGCGCGATCAAACATAAGGATACCAAACGTGTGGTTACCGTGTATTCCGGACTGCAGCCCGGATTTACCGATGCCGGTGCCATCGTGGCCGAGATCCAAAAGGAAATGGAAGAATTCAAAGGTCTGCCGCAAGGGGTTAAGATCGACTATACCGGCCAGATTGAGGAACAGAACAAACAGATGCAGTTCCTAATGGGCGCATTCTTTGCGGGACTGGGCCTCATTATGTTGATCTTGATCTTCCAGTTTGGGGGCATCTCCAAACCCGCCATTATTATGATGGCCATTTTCCTGAGTTTTATCGGGGTCTTTGGTGGATTGATCCTTACCGGCTGGCCCTTTGTCATCATGATGACCATGATGGGTATCATTTCCTTGGCGGGAATCGTGGTGAACAACGGAGTGGTGCTGCTGGATTATACACAGATTTTGATCGACCGTAAAAAGGTGGCCCTGGGGATGTCCGATGATGAATTATTGTCCAGGGAACAGGTCACGGAGGTCATCGTTAAAAGTGGAAAGGCCAGGTTGCGTCCGGTAATCCTTACCGCCATTACCACGGTTTTAGGGCTTATCCCGCTGGCCATTGGTCTAAACATCGATTTCTTTTCGCTCTTCTCCCAATTTGATCCCAAGGTTTATATCGGGGGCGATAATGTGATTTTTTGGGGACCCCTGGCCTGGACCGTGATATTCGGGCTGATCGTAGCCACCTTTTTGACCTTAATCATTGTTCCCGTGCTGTTCAATATCGTATACCGATTAAAACTTCGTATCCGGGGTAGCCGAAAAGGTGATAAGCAAACAAAAAAGGTCATTGATATAGCGGCTTAGTCCTGATTGATAGCACCGTAGCAAGGAAGAGGTTGTTTGAAAAGTATTAAAAAACAAAGTTGTCACATCGAGCGCCCGCCTCCCCAAGTCTCGTACGGAGGGCAGGCAGTCGAGATGTCTTAAAATTAAGACCCTACAAAGTTCTCGACAGCCTGCCTGCCTCGGGCACGGCGCTCGAACAGACATCTAAGTACTTTTCGAAGAGTCTCATATTTTTTTTGTCCCAAGACGGGCTCGCTAGTTTACCACAACGCGTTTGGCCTTCTCCTTGGTAACGACCGCTGCAATTTTGCTGTCGGTATAGTTCACTTCCTTTAGGATATCCTCTTGCCAAAAAAGCCATTTGCCGGTACGCTTGCCTTGGATGTACTTACCCATAGCTATTTTTTTGCCCTCGGTATTGTACATTTTCCATTTTCCATGCAACTTTCCGTTTAGGAAGTATCCGGTTTGGGCCACCTTCCCATTCTCATGGAAATATGTAGCCTTGATGTTATCCCCTTCCTTCTGGAACTGGGGTGCTATGTCCTGTGCATTTAGTCCTATGGAAAGCAGCCCTAGGGCCAATATTGCTAAAGTCTTCATATAATCTGAGGTTTAAATTTTTATACGTACATAACATTAACATAACAAATATAGGTTTATTCTGTTAAATTTTAATGTTCAAATAACATTTAATTTACATTAAATTTACATTAATCTTGTAACACATTGATACTAATATATTTATTAAATTTATCCATCTGGATAGATTAGCATCCATTAAGCCATGGCCGTCCTGTCCTTTTTACCGCCTTTGCCCTAAATAAAAAGGACAAAAAAGGAGGTTGTCTTTTTTGACAACCTCCCATCTTACATAAGGTTTCTAAACCTTATTGATTCTCATTTTGTGGAATTGGAAATTGGGTGACGATATTGTCTCCCGGCCTATCCAATACCAAATCATTCAGGCGGTCAAACCTTCTAAGGTCGATCCACCGGTGTCCTTCCGCAAACAGGGAGTAACGCCTTTCATAAAGAATTCTGTCCACATCAACGGAACCTGGGGCAACATCCGCCAATCCGGCCGCATTCCTTATAATATTGATCGCTGTTTCCGCTTCGCCCGGATTGGATGTCATATTGGCTTCCGCGTATAACAAGATCAGTTCCTCATTTCGGATCATGCCCACTGGGTCCTCGCTAGATTGATACACAAAGACATCATGGGTGCCCGGTGTTAAATCCGCTATATTCAATTCCCCGCTTGTTCTTAGAACAGCCTTATCCAATCTTGTGTCCCCCGTTTCCACTGAAGCCAGGAAATCGGGGTGTGCTATTCTTGCATTCGCAGCGGTGGAGTTCAAAGCAAAAAACAATTGGTTCAATTCATCTCCACCAGCAGATGAAAATTGGAAAAAAGCACCTGCATTCAGATCTCCATTAAGATCCATAAAGGAATCTGCCAGCGCACTTAAAACCAGAGCGTCATTGCCTTGATATGCAGCGGCCCTGGCCGTAATGGCCCTGTTGAACTCTAAATAGGACACGCCCAGCGTATTAGGTGCAACATCGCCCCCTATGGCCAAATCTGCCGCCGCTGAATCCAACAGACCTATGATGGTCGTTAGGGCTGCATCGTAACTTTCGAAAGGGCCCAAATTATCCGGGTCAGAGACTTCAGTACGTATTCCATTTTGAAAAAGCACGGTTAGGATGGTAAGCAGTTCATGAGCCTTTATGGTGTTTGCAAACCCACGTATCGAGGCCTTTTCCGCATCGGTAAAAGGTTCGGTGGTATTATTCAAACCTTCCAGTAAAAGGTTACATTCCTTAATTACCGCATATCTGGCCGCATAATAGGTGGTGATGTAAAATGAGTTGTCATCCAATATACCTGTTAAGAGGTCATTGGTCCATCGGGGGTCTGAACTTTGATGCCTCCAATAGTCTCTGCCCACTACGGATAGCGCATCCCGTTGGGTGTGTAAGCGGTCTCTCATATCCGCCAATATTCCTGCCACAACCTGGGGAAGCTCCGCTCTGGAAACGCCTTCGGAAATGGACGAGGTCTCAGGTCCGTTTAAATCCCTTCCCTCATCGATGGTGCAGGCCCAAGCGAGCATCAAGGAAATCGAAAGGATCATTATTTTAGTTTTATTTAAAATTTTCATGTTTTATATGTTTATATGATTAAAATCCAACCGATAGATGAAACATAAATCTCTTGGAAGAAGGAAACGGTGCCACTTCAACTCCAATACCTGCTGCGGCCGAACCAAAATTGGAGACCTCGGGATCGTAACTGTTATAATCAAAAATATTGATCAGATTACGTCCTGAAAACCCAACCTTAACAGTGGATACAATTCCATTGAACCACTCCGTAAGTTTTTGTTCCGGTAAGGTATAGTAAAACCCTACTTCCCTTAATTTAAGGTAGGAGGCATCCTCGACAAAGGGTTCTGCAAAGCCCGAACCAAAAGCCGCTAGCCTAAAATCCCCATTTGACAAAGCTCCAGAGGGATCCAGACTGGTATCGTCGTAATCCGCACTTGTACCTCCAAAATCGGAAAGTAACCTACTTAGGTTGATATTATCTCCCCCATTTTTCCAATGCCATAGAAAGGACAAGGTAAAGTCCTTATATCTAAAGTTGTTACTAAAATTCATCTGGAAATCTGGTTCTGCATCACCTAATATCTGCACATTGCCGTTTGCGTCGTTCCCCACAATTTGAGTGGCACTCCTGCCCTCTTCAATCCTGAACGTTCCCAAACCAGTACCGAAACCTTGGGTATCGAATGGGTTTACCGTCAGTTCGGTAATTTCCGATTTATTTTTGAACCAATTAGTGGTGAAATCCCAGGAGAAATTTTCCGTATTAAAGGGCCTTACGGTTACACCGACCTCAACCCCGTTGTTTTCCAGTGCTCCGGCATTGGCCCAACGAAAGGTAAAACCCGATGAGGGCTCATTGTCTGCTTGAAGAATCAGGTCTTCCACGTTTTTGTTGTACCAAGAAAATTCTATGGTTACCACATTGTTGAATAGACCCGCATCAAATCCAATTTCCAATTCCTTTTGCCTTTCCGGCTGAATGGTTGGATCTCCCAGGGTAGTAGGAACTATAATCCCCACATTGCCGTTTATCAAGGAATTTACAAAAGTGGTAAACAAAGATCCATTGGGTGCAAAGTTACCCGCTTCGCCATATGCCGCCCGCAATTTAAATTGATTGATCGCGTCAATGTTCCAAAAATCAAAATTGTGGAAATTAAGGGCTAAAGAGGCCTTGGGGTAGTAAAAAAGTTCGTTGGCATCTCCGTTGTTGGAAGATTTGTCACCCCTTAGACCCAGGGTGCCAATAATCTTATCCTGAAAATTTACCTGTTCCTGAACAAAAAATCCGGCATCTTCCTGTTCCAATCTAAATTGATCGGTGGCCACATTGGCGGCCTGATCCACATTTCTTTCAGAAGCAATCAACCCTGTTGAGGTAACTCGTATCGTATTTTGGGAAAATTGCTCGTTAGTGACACCTGCCTGGGTGGTGAAAGCAAGATTGTTATCCGTAGTATAATTATGTACCAAAAAGGCCGAATAGTTTGCATCCGTGTTCTGGGTAGTGCCCTCAGAGGACAAGCCATCCACACCCCCCACAGCAGGTCTCATGAATTGCAGGTCCCGGGGAAAAAAGACCGTATTCTTCAGGGTATAATTGTCAACACCCGCTCTAACAATCAATTTTAAGCTTTGATTCTCTGTCCTAAATAAATTAACGTCCAAGGTTCCTCCTGCGATTATACGTCTAGTAGATTCATTATTGGTCATGACGTCCCTGGTATGGATCTGGTTGGAAGAATTCGCAGGGTGATCCGGATAGTTACCGTCTGCATCTGGAAATAGGAAATCCCAAGGTCTGGTAAATAGCGTAGAAACACCTATTGTGGTATTGGTGTTGTCATTATTAAAGAAACCCCTATCTGCCGTGGAGCTGATATAGTTGCCCCTTAAGGATAATTTAATATCATCCGTTATGTTATGGTCCAAATTTAAGCGGACGGATTTTTTACCCGCACCAGTCCTTTTAACGATACCATCCTCCTCGTTTGTGGTAAAACTAGCAAAAAAAGCAGTCTTTGCATTACCCCCGGAAATACTTACGTTGGTATTGGTGATGAATCCCTTTTCTCCATAAATTTCATCCTCATAATCGGTCAAGGTCCCGTTGGCTTCCGCCGCTGTGAACAATGCGCCTTCACCATAGACACTTTCGGCCAAGGCCGCGGTCCAGTTTCTCTGACCGAGCAAGTTAACGGCCTCGTTCCAACCTACAGCTTGGGAGAAGTTAATTTTGGTCTCCCCCTGTTGGCCTCTTTTGGTGGTAATAATTATTACGCCTGCGGCGGCCCTAGATCCATAAATAGCCGAAGCAGATGCGCCTTTTAATATTTCGATATTTGCGATATCGTCCGGATTGATATCGGCAATTCTGTTTGACGCGTTATCCTGGGAATCTGTTGTGGATGCTCCGCCGCCCGCAGCATTGGATACATCGTTTAATCCACCGGCAAAAACGCTGTTGTTGTTTACATAGACTCCGTCTATAATGTAGAGAGGCTGCCCATTTCCGTTAATGGAGGTAACCCCTCGCAGTTTAACCGAAATTCCGCCTCCGGGTGCTCCGGAAGCTTGGGTGATCTGGGCACCGGCAAATTTACCTGCCAAAGCTCCATCCAAGGTTTGTGGCGGTGTTCTACCTGCCAGTTCATCCGCCGAAACGGTTGCGACCGCATTCGCAGCATTGCTACGCTTGATCGAGGTGGCAAGTCCTGTTACGACCACCTCATCCAGTCCGGTGGCTCCCTCATCCAAGGAAACGTTGAGGGTGGTAGGGCCTGTTACGCTCAGTTCCTTGGATTCGTACCCAAGCGAAGAAAACACCAAAGTCGCAGGAAAACTACCCACCGAAATTTCATAATTACCATCAAAATCAGAGGTTGTCCCATTTGTGGTACCCTTTTCCACAATGTTCGCTCCTGGCAATGGTAATTCAGTTGAAGAATCCGTTACGTTTCCGCTGACCGTTCCCTGGGAAACAGCATGTCCCGACAGGGTCAGGAACAATAGCAGAAACATACTTTTTAATAAAGTTTGTCTCATTTTTATGTTATTTGAATTAGCTATGTAATCCTTCAAATCAATGAAGAATTTACTCAATTTATGCTTTTTTTTTAATTTCTCTAACATTTAGTTAACAAATTAACACTGGGTATTTTTGAAAATCCTCCTTATTATTTTTAGCCGTTACAAGCTTATCTTCTTAACTTTGCGCCCAATATTTGTGAATAGCCAAAATGTACAGAAGCCATAACTGTGGTGAATTGAGATCATCGCACATTAAGCAAGAAGTTACCCTCTCCGGATGGGTGCAAAAGACCAGGGACAAAGGTTTTGTAATCTGGGTAGATCTGCGGGATCGCTACGGAATCACCCAATTGATCTTTGACGAAGAACGCAGTTCCGGTGACCTCCTGGAAAAGGCCAGATCATTGGGTCGTGAATTCGTTATCCAAGTAACCGGCACTGTCATTGAAAGGGCTTCCAAAAACAAGAACATCCCTACGGGAGACATTGAACTTTTGGTTTCCGAATTGCAGGTGCTCAACGAAGCGCTCTTGCCCCCCTTCACCATAGAGGACCAAACCGATGGTGGGGAAGACATACGCATGAAGTACCGCTACCTGGATATCCGTAGAAATCCGGTGAAGGACAAGCTCATTTTTAGGCACAAGGTGGCCATGGAGGTCCGTAAATACCTTTCCAACCAGGGCTTCATTGAGATAGAGACCCCATACTTAATAAAATCCACTCCCGAGGGAGCGCGCGATTTTGTGGTGCCCAGCAGAATGAACCAGGGGCAGTTCTACGCCCTACCACAGTCGCCCCAAACCTTCAAGCAACTTTTAATGGTGGGGGGAATGGACAGATATTTCCAGATCGTAAAATGTTTTAGGGACGAGGACCTACGGGCCGATAGGCAACCCGAGTTTACCCAGATCGACTGTGAAATGGCCTTTGTGGAACAAGAGGATATCCTAAATGCCTTTGAAGGGCTCACCAAGCATTTGCTAAAAGAAATTAATGGGGTCGATACCGGGGATTTTCCCAGAATGACCTATGACGAGGCCATGGAGCGCTTTGGGAACGACAAGCCGGATATCCGTTTTGGTATGGAGTTTGGAGAGCTCAACGCCCAGGCCCAGCACAGGGATTTCAATGTCTTTAACACCGCCGAGCTGGTAGTGGGCATCGCCGTTCCCGATGGGGCATCCTATACCCGAAAGGAATTGGACGCCCTGGTAGATTGGGTACGACGGCCACAGGTGGGGGCCAAGGGCATGGTCTATGTAAAGTGCAATCCCGATGGCAGCTACAAATCTACCGTGGACAAATTCTACAAGCAGGAAGATCTAGCACAGTGGGCCAAAACAACCGGGGCCAAACCCGGGGATCTAATCTGTGTGCTTTCTGGAGAGATCCATGCAACCCGAGCCCAGTTGAGCGCCTTGCGAATGGAAATGGCAGCACGTCTTGGTTTGCGGAAACCCGATGAATTTGCCCCCCTGTGGATACTTGATTTTCCCTTATTGGAACGGGACGAGGAAACTGGAAACTATCACGCCATGCACCATCCTTTTACTTCGCCCAAACCTGGGCAACTGGAGCTTTTGGAGACCGATCCCGGAGCCGTAAGGGCCAATGCCTATGATCTGGTACTGAACGGAAACGAGATTGGCGGTGGATCTATCCGTATCCATGATAAGGAGACCCAGGCCACCATGTTCAAACATTTGGGCTTTACGCCAGCTGAGGCAAAGGCCCAGTTTGGCTTTTTAATGGATGCCTTTCAGTATGGTGCACCACCCCATGGGGGGATAGCCTTTGGCCTAGATCGTTTGGTCGCCATCTTAGGCGGACAAGAAACGATCCGCGATTTTATAGCGTTTCCCAAAAACAACAGCGGCCGTGATGTCATGATCGATGCCCCGGCACCCTTGGATGAAACCCAGTTAAAAGAGCTAAACCTAAGATTGGATATAAAAGCTTAAGACCCTTATCCCATTTTGTGGCGGGTTTTTTAATACTTTTAGGCAGATAAGAACAGCCAATGCCAACCCAAAGGAAGCGTATACTTACCAGTTTTTTGAAATGGCGGTATAAACATATCTCCAACAAAACCTTTACCCACATCCTTAGTGTTGCCGTGGGTCTCTTGGCCGGTTTGGCATCAGTATCCCTGAAGAACCTTACCTATTTTATACACTCCCAAGCGGAAAAGGGTGCCGTTTTCTCGAACAACCAACTGTACTTTGTGCTGCCTATCGTAGGGCTAACCCTGGTCTACCTTTACGTAAAGTATGTCCATAAAAAACCCTTGGAGCATGCGGTGTCGTCCATCCTGTTTTCGATGTCGAGAAAAAAAAGCATCATCGCCCCTAACAGGATATATACCTCTTTGATTACCGCTCCCCTCACTGTAGGTTTTGGAGGTTCTGTCGGGTTGTTAGGGCCTGCGGTGGCTTCAGGGGCCGCTATAAGTTCCAATATCGGCCGGCTCTTCCATATGAATCCAAAGACGCGTTCCCTCCTGATCGCCTGTGCCTCTGCAGGGGCCATAGCCTCCATTTTCCAATCCCCTATCGCAGCCATTATTTTTGCTGTGGAGGTCTTTAGCTTAGACCTGACTTTGATGTCTTTATTGCCCTTGTTGCTGGCCTCAATTTCCGGGGTGCTTACCTCCTATTTTTTTTTAGGGAACGAAGTACTTTTTAGTTTTACGCTTTCGGATGATTTTGAGATCAAGGACACCCTGTTCTATATTTTGTTGGGCGTGGGAACGGCCATAGCCTCAATTTATTTCACCAAGATGTATTTTGGCATTCTGAACTTCTTTAAACGATTTAAGAGTCCCAAGTACAAACTGCTGGTGGGCGGCCTCGCTATAGGGGGCATGCTCTACGCCATTCCCCCGCTTTACGGCGAGGGCTTTAGTTTTATTAACCTCCTTTTGGAAGGGAACCATATCCAAGCCCTGGGAAAGACCCCTTTTGATGCCTATACGGATAATATATGGGTAGTGGTGGCCTTGCTCTTTGGAATTACCCTTTTCAAGGCCGTGGCCATGACGACCACCTTTGCTGCCGGAGGCGCGGGCGGAATCTTCATTCCTACCATGGTCATGGGAAGTGCGCTGGGCAATGCAGTGGCCAAGGTAATCAACAACCTGGGGATGGGCTTCAACGTTTCCGAAAGTAATTTTACGCTCATTGGCATGGCCGGGCTGATTGCCGGTGTAATCCATGCACCGCTCACGGCCATCTTCCTGATTGCGGAAATCACCGGAGGCTACGAACTTTTTGTGCCCCTCATGATTACCGCCGCCATCTCCTTCCTCATTACTAGAAATGCCATTAATTATACCATATATACCCGTGAATTGGCCCAGATTGGCGCATTGATCACCCACAATAAGGATCAGACCGTACTTACTTTGATGCAATTGGACGACGTGGTGGAGAAAAATTTTAAGCCTGTGCGGCCAGATATGTCATTAGGTGAAATGTTACATGGCTCCGTGGCAAAATCTGCCCGTAATATATTCCCTGTAATCGATGATAAAAAAGCCTTGGTGGGCATTGTACTACTCGATGACGTTCGGGAATTTATGTTCGATACCTCCTTATATGAAAACACCAAAGTGGAAACCTTTATGCATAGCGCGCCAGAGTACATTTTCTACGAGACCGACAGCATGCAACAGGTTATGCGGAAATTTCAAGACAGTGGCGCCTGGAACCTCCCGGTTATCAAGGACGAAAAATATTATGGTTTTGTCTCAAAATCAAAGTTATTGACCGCGTATCGCCGGGAGTTGATTAATTTTACAAAATAATCCCCGCTATGAAAACAAAACATATTATCCTCTTCATCGTGCTGCTCTCCCTTGGTGCTATCGTATACGGGTTCACCATAAAGGGCGAGGCCCCTGCACTGGCCAATAAATGTATCGGTTTCGGCACTGTTGGGCTCTTTCTCATCGCAATGCCCATGTTCTTGATCAAGGAGAGCAAGGGCAAGAAGGTAAAGGATTATATGCTCACCGATGAGAACATAAAAAAAATGCGCGCCGGGAAAACCAAGAAGTCCAAAAAACAATAATTGGCCTAAGATTTAATCCTGGATTAGGGGGAAGTCTTGCCAAAAAAAAATTATTTTAGTATTTTAAACACTTATTTTTAACTTTTATTTGAATGACTGGAACTGTAAAATTTTTCAATGAATCCAAAGGATACGGATTCATTACAAACGATGACACCGGAAAAGACATCTTTGTTCATGCCACGGCCCTAAACGGTGTGGAACTGAACGAAGGAGACAAAGTAGAATACCAGGAGGAGGAAGGAAGGAAGGGAATGGTTGCTGCACAAGTGCAAGTAATCTCGTAAAAACATTTTATTTTGATTGGCGTATGACCCTGACAAGACTGTCAGGGTTTTTTTTGCTCAGTTCAAATTTCGTTTTTGAATAAAAAACCGTTTTAGGACTTCCGAGCTTTCTGTTTCCAGAACCCCTCCGATAATCTGGGTTTTTGGATGTAGTTTGGTGCCCAGGGTACCGCAACCCCTTTCCGGATCCTTTGCCCCATACACAATTTTGGATATCTGGCTCCAATACAGGGCGCCGGCACACATCTGGCAGGGTTCCAGAGTCACGTAGAGCGTGCAGTTAAGGAGGTACTTCCCACCCAAAAAATTGGCCGCTGCGGTAATGGCCTGCATTTCTGCATGGGCCGTAACATCGTTTAGACGCTCTGTAAGGTTGTGAGCCCTGGCAATGATCCGGTTTTCCACCACCACTACCGCGCCAATGGGGACTTCTCCCAGATCAAAGGCCGTCTCCGCTTCTTGCAGCGCCTTTTTCATAAAGTATGCGTCATCCAATTTTAGGTCCATAGGGCCAAAAATACAATTTTAGATAGAACCCCTAGGGTCAAAAAAAATTGAAATTAATGTACATTTGTCCCCTACGATGACACTATTGGATAAAATTGATACCCTGGCCGACCTCCGTCAGCTTCAACCTGGCGAACTTCCCAATCTTGCCCGGGAGCTGCGCAATTTTATTATTGATATCATTGCCGTTAAAGAAGGGCATTTAGGTGCCAGCCTTGGTGTGGTGGAGTTGACCATTGCCCTCCATTACGTTTTTAATACCCCGGAGGACAAGCTCATATGGGATGTAGGTCACCAGGCCTATGGCCATAAAATATTGACCGGCAGAAAATCGATCTTTGACACCAACAGACAATTGGGCGGAATCAGTGGCTTTCCCAAACGCAGTGAAAGCACCTATGACGACTTTGGTACGGGCCACAGTTCCACTTCCATTTCGGCCATTTTGGGTATGGCGATTTCCTCGCAGCTCAAGGGTATCCATGACCGGCAGCATATTGCGGTAATTGGTGATGCCTCTATTGCCAGTGGCATGGCGTTCGAAGGGTTGAACCACGCCGGTGTCACGGACACCAATGTCCTAATCGTCCTGAACGACAATGCCATTGGGATCGATCCCAGTGTAGGGGCCTTAAAAAAATACCTTACCAACGTGAAAAAAGGTACCGCCAAGGACGAAAATATTTTTGAATGCCTCAATTTTGATTATACCGGCCCCATCGATGGCCATGACATTGACGTTTTACTGAAGGAGTTGAAGCGGTTGAAGCGGGTCAAGGGCCCTAAATTTTTGCATGTCATCACCACCAAGGGCAAGGGCCTACAAAAGGCTGAAGAAAATCAGGTAATCTACCATGCCCCTGGGAAATTTGATAAACAGACCGGAGACCTCCTCCCTAAATCACAAAAAGAGCAGCCGCCCAAATATCAGGATGTCTTTGGACATACCCTGGTGGAACTCGCCAAGCGCAATGAAAAGATTGTGGGGATTACCCCCGCTATGCCTACAGGGAGTTCCTTAAAATATATGATGGCGGAGATTCCGGACCGCGCCTTTGACGTTGGCATTGCGGAACAGCATGCGGTAACCATGGCCGCCGGAATGGCCGTAGAAGGTATGATTCCTTTTTGCAATATTTACTCCACCTTTTTACAACGTGCCTACGATCAGCTTATCCACGATGTGGCCCTGCAGGATTTGCCCGTCATTTTTTGTCTGGACCGCTCCGGATTGGTGGGACAGGACGGGGCCACCCACCACGGCGTGTTTGATCTGGCCTATTTACGGTGTATCCCCAACCTCATCATTTTTGCGCCCATGAACGAGATGGAGTTGAGGAATATCATGTACACGGCCCAATTGGGGCTCCCACATCCCATCGCCATTAGATATCCAAGGGGCAGGGGTACAACCCTTAATTGGAGACGCCCGTTTGAGCGTATCCCCCTAGGGAGCTCGCAGGAACTAAAAAGGGGTACCAGAATAGCGGTATTGTCCGTGGGCGATATCGGCAATACCATTACAAAGCTTCTCCAAGAGTTGGACCGTCCGGAAGACGTGGGCCACTACAATATGCGTTTTGTAAAACCGCTGGACAGTGAACGGTTGACCGAGGTTTTTACCTCTTATGAACACCTTATTACCCTGGAAAACGGTTGTAAGATGGGCGGATTTGGTAGTGCTGTGCTCGAATGGGCAAATGAAAAGGGCTTTGACCAAAAGCTTAAGATCTTTGCCATAACGGATACCTTTATCACCCATGGAACCATAGCGGAGCTTCATGAACAGGCCCAAATAGACCTTTTAACGATAAAGCAATATATAAACCGTATTTGCAATGCCCAGTAGCATCTATACAAAAGCCCTAGTTTCCTTTCTTCTCAGTTTTGCGTTTAACCCCTTGTTTGCCCAAGACAGTATTCCCCCGCAACAAGCGGTGGATTCCTTGGTTATTGACACCATCGTTATACGCACGCCCCAGTCGAAGATCAAAAACATTCCAAGAGGGGTAGTCCTAACCAATCCCTTTATTTCATTCAAGACCACCAAACCCCTTACCCAGCGTTTTAAACGGTTTAAATTTCCCTCTTTTTGGGTAAAGGAAAACAAATTGGGACTCAACCTCAGCGAGGTGGCCTTTGTAAACTGGAACGCTGGAGGCAACAATTCCATTTCGGGTCTGGGAAATGCAAAATTCGTGCGCAATTACAAGTTTAGGTACGTCCAATGGGACAACGATCTGGACCTGAGGTACGGTCTTAACGCACAGGAAGGTCGCAAGCTTCAAAAAACGGACGATGCTATTCGTCTGAGTTCCACTTTTGGCTACCGAAGGGATACCATCACCAATTGGTATTATTCGGTCAAGGCCAATTTTAACACGCAATTTGACAAGGGTTTTCAGGATGCGGACAGGACCAATCTAATCTCAAACTTTATGGCGCCCGGTTATCTGTTTTTGGGAGCGGGGACCTCCTATATCCCAGAGGGCAAAAAGTTTAACCTATATATTTCTCCCATCACGCAAAAAGCCACTTTTGTCCTTGATCAGGATTTGGCCGATCAAGGAGCTTTTGGGGTCGAAAAAGCAGTGTTGGATGCGGAAGGGAACGTGCTACAGGAGGGAAAAAACGTATTTATGGAATTTGGTTTTCTCATCACCAATACCTGGGAAAAACAAGTCTACAAAAATATGGTCATTAACCATAGGCTAAGTTTGTACACAGACTATCTACGGAGTTTCGGAAACATAGATGTGAACTGGGAGCTTCTGTTGAACTTAACCGTAAATGAATATGTGAATGCCAGTATTGGCACCCACATAATTTTTGACGACGATATCCGATCCGATGAGGAAACAGCGGTAGACGGCACGGTTATAAATCCTGGAACACCAAGAATTCAGTTTAAGCAAATATTGGGCGTAGGCCTCTCCTATAGTTTTTAAAGCTGCCCTCCCATAATCTTGTTGTGCATGTGCACCGCCGTACTGTCCGATAGGCTGGCCACATAACAGCAGCAGCTGAGTAATATGTGGTAGAGCGATACGTCTGTGCGCTTATAGGATGACGGCAAGGTTTGAATGATCAGCCGGTCGTAGTTCGACGCTTTTTCCTCCTGCTTCCTTACCAAGGCCCCCGTATAAACTTCCAGCAGGTCTGAGATGATCTTATAGCCGGCTATTTCTTTTTCGATTACTTCCTGGGACTTATAGATTTTCGCTACGCTTATTTGAATGATGTCCTCGATCTGTGCTCGGTATTTGCTCTTGTCCAGAAGAGACACCTCAAAACTCCCGTCCAGTAACGCTTCCTCGTTCTCCATAAAGATGTCCACGGCATCGCGGATCAAAGTATTTATCGCCAGGGCCCTTAAATAACTCAGGCGGTCTTCCATATGGACCATGGCGTTGTACTTTTTGGTGTTGATACTGTCCTTTACCAATTTTATGAAATACTCCAAGGCGAAATCTTCGGAGATCAGGCCCAGGTTGATCCCGTCCTCAAAATCGATGATCGTGTAGCAAATATCGTCTGCCGCTTCCACCAGATAGGTAAGCGGGTGCCGGTAAAAACCGATATCGCTACCCGAACCTTTCTGTACCAGGCCCAGTTCGGATGCAACGCTCGCAAAAAAATCCTTTTCCGATTGAAAAAATCCAAATTTCTTGTCGGAAATATGGCGGGTGGGTTTCTTGGGCAGGGACTCTTTTGGGTACTTCATAAACGCCCCTAAGGTGGCGTAGCTCAAGCGGAGTCCACCTTGAACCCCTTCTTTGGACGCGGACAGCAACCTAAAACCATTGGCATTGCCTTCAAAATCAATAATGTCCTGAAATTCTTTTTTGGTAAGGGCCGACTGATATATTTTCCCGTTTCCCGTTTTAAAATATTCGCCTATGGCCTTTTCCCCACTATGTCCAAAAGGTGGGTTTCCAATATCATGGGCCAGCGCTGCCGCGGCAACAATGGCTCCAAAATCATTGAACCGGTACCCGTGTACCTCCTGTAGGTGTGGATGCTTTTTAAGTAATTCCCTTCCTGCGATCCTGCCAAGACTTCGCCCTACCACCGATACTTCCAAGCTATGCGTAAGGCGGGTATGTACAAAATCGGTCTTGGAGAGTGGTATTACCTGGGTCTTGTCCTGCAGACTCCTAAAAGCGGAAGAAAATATGACACGATCATAATCCACTTCAAATCCCAAACGGGTCTCATCCTGTTCCTTTCGCAATCGTTTATGGGTATCCCCATACCGTCTTAATGAGAGTAATTGTTCCCAATTCATAAAGCATCAAATATGGCGCAAGATACATTTTTTCACCACGACCATGCACATGAAAAAAGGGAGTTTCAATACACGGGGAAAACGTATTTGATAACCATTTTGTTACCTATTTTTAACCTGCGAATAACCTTAACTTTACAATGCTAAGTTTTCTTTGCACAAGAAAACACACCGATATCAAATGAAGGCTATTTTTACCTTTTGCGCTTTATTCCTTACCACTTTTCTATGTGCACAGCAGCAAGGATCCATTACCGGTAGGGTATTGGATAAGGAAATGAACAATGAACCCTTATTGTTTGCCAACATCACGGTAAAGAACACCACTAAGCGCACCCAAACCAATTTCCACGGTAATTTTGAGTTTTCCGATATGGATACGGGTACGTATGTCCTGCTTATAAGCTATCCAGGTTATGCCCCCCTGGAAGTGCCTGTTACCGTGAAAGAAAATGAAGTTACGGAAATCCATAAAGGTCTTGGCGCCCTTTCTATAAGCATGGAAGGTATTGGCTTGTCAACAGATGCGGAAACCGGGGGTCAAACCAGCGGGCTTGTCAGCACAAAATTTAAAGGTCAAAAATAACACGAGCTCTAAAGCTCGGGTCGTTGAACTATAATTTTACGAGCGATTAAAAAAAAGAGCGCTGCAACTATTTGCAGCGCTCTTTTTTACGTTCTTATCCGCAGATCAATCTTTGATCACAATCCCGGATTTGCTTTCTTTATTGACCACACCAGCAATAGCATTGTTATTATATTCCACTTCTTTAACGATGCCATCGGTCCAAAAAAACCATTTGCCGGTTTTAACCCCATTTTCATAGGAGCCCATGGCAATTTTTTCACCCTTTTCATTAAAGCTGGCCCATTCCCCGTGCAATTTGCGCGCTAAGTTAAAGGTGCCTTTCTGACTTATCTCTCCATTTTCGTGATAATAGGTAGCTTCTATCAAATTCGTGTCTTCATTCAAAACGAGCGTTTTTTCCTTTTGGGCAAATGACGTTGCCGAAATAAGGAGAACCGCCCAAAAAAGGAGCGTTTTTTTCATGTCCCATTGATTTAATACGTAAGCCATAGGTTAAATATACAAACTACTTAATAGTTTGGCAACATCCACATAACTTTAAATTAACATTAAAATTGTCTGACTGTGATGATATCCTTGTTCCTCAGTTCAAAAAAATGTTAAAGTTTAATATAGACATAATCTTAAGCTTACACAAAATTCATTTTTCTGCACGACCTTTGAATTTATCTTAAGATAAAAAAGGATTTCATTATACGTATTGGTTTTTGTCGACTATATGTTTGAAGTCTAATAGCTACCCCTGGCCAAGGTAGCTTTTTTTTGTTTGTAATATTGTTTAACAGATAACGTTCGGGAAACATTAACTTAACATTAATTTTGGTTCTTTGTCGGCGACAAAAACTAATACTTAATGAAGACCAAAGTGTTAACCGTTGGGTTACTACTGTTCACATTTTTTACATTGCGTTCGCAAGAACCTAACGCTCCCGCCTTCGGAAAAGGACTTTTCAACTTGGTGGGCAAAGACAGTACCTGGAGTATGAAAATTGCCACACGAATGCAATTTTTGGCCATAGCAAATTGGGATGAAGGACCGGATGGCGGTTTAATAAATCCGGAGTCCAATTTTTTAGTGCGCAGGGCCCGATTAAAATTTGACGGATTTGCCTACACTCCAAAACTTAAATACAAATTGGAACTGGGACTGTCCAACAGGGATATTTCCGGAGCCTCCGAATTTACCAATAACGCCCCCAGGTATATTTTGGATGCCGTGGTGATGTGGAATTTTTATGAAAATTTTGAGCTTTGGGTAGGTCAGACTAAACTGCCGGGCAATATAGAACGGGTTATATCTTCCGGAAACCTGCAACAGGTAGACCGTTCCCTAGTGAACAGTAGATTTAACATAGACCGTGACCAGGGCCTACAGTTGCGGCACCATTTTAAGTTATCCAAAGATTTTATGGTCCGGGAAAAGCTGGCCGTTTCCCAGGGAGAAGGCAGAAATATTACCAGTGGCAATCTGGGGGGTTACCAGTATACTGCACGGTTGGAGTTTCTCCCCTTTGGTGCGTTTCGGAAAAAGGGAGATTATAGTGGCAGTGATCTTCAAAGGGAAGAAAAGCCTAAATTGATGCTCGCCGCTACCTATGACCTCAACCAAGATGCTGTAAAGACTAGAAGTAATCTGGGCACTTTTATGGCCAATGATACGGGTTTTTATGAAACCAACATCTCTACCGTCTTTGTGGATGCCATGTTTAAGTACAACGGCTTTTCATTCATGGGGGAATATGCCTATAGGGACGCAGACGACCCCATCGCCAAAAACTCGGATGGTACTGAAACCGGAGACGTGGTGCTGGTGGGCAATGGCCTTAACTTGCAGGCGGGTTATTTGTTCAAAAGCAATTGGGAGGTGTCTGGACGATACACGGATATACAATTGGACGAAGCCATTACTGGCAGCAATCCTGAAAGCCAGTATACCTTGGGCCTTTCAAAATATATTGTAGGGCATAAATTAAAGATACAAACAGATATCAGTTATCTTAGTGTGGACAACGGCACTAATGGATTGATGTACAGATTACAGTTCGATGTTCATTTCTAAACCAAAAAACAAGATTCCACATAGGATGGCAAACCAGCCTTCCACAGGAAACTAGCCAACCAGAAACCAATTGATCATGGAAAATATTTACATCTTAATGTTAGCGGCCCTTGCCATTTTAGCCATTGCCGATCTGGTGGTGGGCGTAAGCAATGATGCCGTAAACTTTCTTAACTCTGCCATTGGCTCCAAAGCCATTTCCTTTAGGACAATGATGATTGTGGCGAGTCTGGGCATTGGGCTCGGTGCCGTTTTTTCAAGTGGTTTGATGGAGGTAGCCCGAAAGGGGATTTTTGTACCCGGCGAATTTTACTTTGACGAAATCATGATCATTTTTATGGCGGTGATGATTACGGATATCCTGCTGCTCGACTTTTTTAACACGCTGGGAATGCCTACTTCAACAACCGTATCCATCGTCTTCGAATTACTGGGCGCAGCGGTGGCAATGGCCCTGATTAAAATTGGGGCCGACAATGGCTCCATCTCGGAGCTTACCAATTACATCAATACAACAAAAGCGACCGAGATCATTTTGGGGATTCTACTCTCCGTAGTAGTGGCCTTTACAGTGGGCGCGATAGTACAATATGTTTCCCGGGTGCTGCTATCTTTTAATTTTGAACGAAAAGCCAAATGGGTAGGCGCCGTTTTTGGAGGTGTTGCCTTGGCAGCGATTACCTATTTCATTTTTATCAAAGGATTAAAAGGAACAGATTATTATGCCCAGATCAAACCGTTGATCGAGGGTAAAACTTTGCTCATCGTCCTAGTGAGCTTTGTCATTTGGACCTTGCTTTCCTATATGGTGGTTACCTTGCTGAAAAAGAACATTTACAAGCTGATCATTGCCGTGGGCACCTTTGCCCTGGCATTGGCCTTCGCAGGAAACGACCTGGTAAATTTCATAGGCGTGCCCATAGCTGCCTGGCAGTCGTATGAGGCCTGGGCGGCCTCTGGCGTCCCTGCCACCGAATTTGCTATGGACGTATTGGGCAAAAAAGTACCCACGCCTACACTGTTGTTGCTCGTAGCGGGCTTGATCATGGTACTGACTTTATGGTTTTCCAGCAAGGCGAAAAGAGTGGTGAAGACCTCCATTGATTTGTCTAGCCAGGGAGAGACACAGGAACGATTTCAACCCAATTTTCTATCCCGGAACCTAGTACGGTTTTCCATGTTGATAGCTAAATACACCGCAACCGTAGTTCCTGCTTCGCTCCAAGGGAAAATAGAGCAGCAGTTTGTGAAGCCTGTTATTGAATTGCCCAAGGGCAAAACCCATGAACTACCTGCCTTTGACATGGTCCGCGCCGCGGTCAACCTTATGGTGGCCAGTGTGCTGATCTCCATTGCTACTTCAATGAAATTGCCTTTGTCCACCACCTATGTAACCTTTATGGTGGCCATGGGGACCTCCTTGGCCGATAGGGCCTGGGGCAGTGAAAGTGCGGTCTATAGGGTAGCCGGGGTGCTCAACGTAATAGGCGGTTGGTTTTTTACCGCCATTAGTGCTTTTATTGCAGCCGGCACCGTGGCTTATTTGATCCATTTGGGAGGTGCGTCCATGATTGCCGTACTCCTGTTATTGGCTGTTTTGTTGCTCGCAAGGAATTACATAAAACACACGAAAAAAACACGGGAAACAAGAGCGGAGGATAGCCTCAACAGGGCCGAAAGCAATTCGATCCAAGGCGTGATAGAGGAAAGCGCCGACAACATTTCCAAAGCCTTGAAAAGGGTGAGCAAAATAAACCAAACAACGATAAGCGGTTTAATTGACCAAGACCTGGATACGCTTAAAAAGGCAAAGAGCACCGTGGTCAAATTGGAAGTGGAAATAGAAGACCTTCAAAACGATATCTTCTATTTTATCAAAGATCTGGATGATTCCTATTTAGGTGCCAGCAAGTTTTATATTGATGTTATCGGAAGTTTACAGGACGTTGCGCAATCCTCTAGCCTGATAGCCAAGGTAAGCCACAAACATGTGAACAACAACCACAAGGCCCTAAAGAAAAAACAGGCCGAGGAGTTGTTGGATATCAATGATAAACTCATTAACCTCTTCGGACAAATGAGGGAAATTTTCGATTCCCGCACGTTTGATCGCATCGTTCCGGATATCATAGAACAGAAACAGACCTTGCTATCCAGTGTTGAGGACTCCATTCAAAAGCAGGTAGAACGCACTCGGACGGAGGAGTCCAGCCCTAAAAATGCCACCCTGTATTTTAGTATTTTATTGGAAACCAAGGATCTGATTCTGGCCAACATGAACATTTTGAACTTGTACCACGACGAGTACAGCCGCTCACAGATAGTTCAAGAAACTGAGGGTCAATAAGCGGTAAAAAACAAAGTTTAAGGAACGTCCCCCCCGTTTTGACCGTAGTTCCCTGGAGCGCCCAATTGATAACCTTTTCATTACGTTAATGGGTGGGATTTGAAGTAGGTTTGCATCGTTGTTTTCAGCAAAGTAGTTATGGACGATTTTTATTTTTTAATGCTTATCGCGTTGGCTGTGCTAGCGGTCGCAGATTTGGTCGTTGGCGTTAGTAACGATGCTGTTAACTTCTTAAATTCTGCTATTGGTTCCAAGGCCCTCTCCTTTAAGACGGTTATGATCGTTGCCAGTATTGGTATCGCTTTTGGGGCCATGTCCTCCAGTGGTATGATGGAGGTTGCGAGAAAAGGGATTTTTAATCCTGGCGAATTCATGTTTTCTGAAATCATCATCATCTTTATGGCGGTGATGATCACGGATATTCTCCTGCTCGATTTTTTCAATACCCTGGGCATGCCCACCTCGACCACAGTCTCCATAGTATTTGAACTCTTGGGTGCCGCGGTGGCCGTCTCCCTTTTGAAAATAGCGGATTCCGGAGGAGGTTTTAACGAACTTGCCATCTATATCAATACGGAAAAAGCCGCCCAGATTATCTTTGGAATTCTACTCTCCGTAGTGGTGGCATTTACCGTAGGTGCCTTGATCCAATTTATATCAAGGGTATTGGTCTCTTTCAAATTTGATGAAAAACCCAAATGGATAGAGTCTGTCTTTGGTGGTTTGGCCATCACCGCGATCATCTACTTTATTGTGATAAAGGGGCTTAAAAGTGCCGCTGTTCTGGCCGGGGGTATCAATGAATTCATTGCGCTCAATACCGAACTTTTTTTATTGGGCAATGTAGTACTCTGGACGCTGCTCTCCTGGTTGGCCACCCATATGTTCAAAGTGAACATCTATCGGGTTATCATCGTTATAGGCACTTTTGCACTAGCCATGGCCTTCGCCGGAAATGATCTGGTAAACTTTATTGGTGTGCCCATAGCTGCGCTACAGGCGTTCCAAGATTGGCAAAGTTCCGGGGTACCGGCCATGGAATATTCCATGCAGGGCCTATCTGCTCCTGTACGTACTCCTACGATGTTACTCTTGTTGTCCGGGGGTATCATGGTCCTTACCCTTTGGCTTTCCTCCAAGGCAAGGAAGGTAGTACAGACCAGCGTGGACCTCTCCAGACAGGACGAGGGCGACGAACGTTTCCGGCCCAATTTTTTGTCCCGTCAAGTGGTGAAATTTTCCATTCGCGCCATGGATAATTTAGGTGTCCTGCTCCCCTTAAGTCTTAGAAAAAGAATCGATCGTCAGTTTGAAAAACCTTATACCTATGTCCCTAAAAGTAGGGTACAGGACATGCCGGCCTTTGATATGGTCCGGGCATCCGTGAATCTTATGGTGGCCAGTGTGCTCATCTCCATAGCCACTTCCATGAAGCTCCCGCTTTCAACTACGTACGTCACCTTTATGGTTGCTATGGGAACCTCTTTGGCAGATAGGGCCTGGGGACCGGAAAGTGCGGTGTACAGGGTAGCTGGGGTGCTTAATGTTATTGGAGGCTGGTTCTTTACGGCCCTGAGTGCGTTCAGCGCCGCTGCGGTTAGTGCTTATATTATACATCTGGGGGGATTCCCGGCTGTAATAGCACTCCTGATCGTGGCCTTTGTGTTGATCGGAAGGAACTACCTTATCCACAATAGAACAGTCAAGGAAAGCAAGCGTGAAGAAAAATTGCAAAAAGCGGAGAGCAAATCCATTATTGGGCTAATAGAGGAAAGCGCATCCAACATTTCCCTGGCCATGGATCGGGCGAACACCATATATACCTCCAGCATAGACGGTTTGGCGAAACACGATATGGATACCCTGAAAAAGAGCAAGAAGGGAATTATCAAATTAAACAATGAGGTAGAAGGTCTTAGGGACAATATCTTCTATTTTATCAAAAACCTGGACGAAGCAAGTGTGGGCACCAGTAATTTTTATATCACCGCGCTAAGCTATCTTCAGGATATGACCCAGTCTTTGGAGTACATTTCCAAGGCCGGGCACAAACATGTATACAACAACCACAAGAAACTTCGTTTTAACCAGATAAAGGACCTAAAAGAGACCGATCAATATATTGATGACCTCTTTGTACAGATCAAAACCATTTTTGACACCAAGGATTTTCCAGCACTTACCCCTATCATTGTACGTAAACAGGAACTATTCCAAAAAGTGGACGAAAAAATTCAAAAACAGGTGGCGCGTACCCGGGCAGATGAGTCTAGCCCCAAAAACACTGCACTGTATTTCAGCTTGCTGCTGGAAACCAAGGACCTGCTAGTGGCTACGATGAATCTTTTGGAAACCTACGATCAATATGCAAACACCTCGATTCCCTTAGGAAAATGACCTCAGGACTGCGTTTCATCGAAAAGCATATACGGCCTTTTTAATTCTTCCGTTATCTCCTTAGATAACAACAAGCCCCATGTATTTACGAAACACTTTTCTTAGACTTTTTTTTACCTTGATCTGCCTATCGGCATTTGTATTTGTGTCCTGTAGTGAGGATTTATCGGATAGCGACCCCATGCCCGAAGAGCAAGGAGCCAACGAAAATCCAGATGAAAATCCGGCTCCGGAGGACAATACGGCCAGATTGGCAGCGAAACAACTATACGAGGACTTTTATCTGCCCTCTTCCAGCACCTCTAGCGATAGTCCTTGGACTGGTGATGAACCTTCGTGTAACCCGGGAAGCATCCCGGCTACGACCAAGGACAAAATCCTGATGCGTTTGGACTATTATCGAAAGGCAGTGGGCCTAAACAACACCATTACCGAGAATCCGGACAAAAGTACTAAGGCCCAGGAAGCGGCTTTGATGATGAATTCCAACAATGCCTTGGACCACTTTCCTCCCAATACTTGGAAATGTTATACGCCTGATGGGGATGAAGCCGCTGGAAAATCACTTTTGGCCCTGACCCGCAATGCGGAAGCGATCAATGCCTATATCAGAGATCAAGGCTCCAATAACGGTCCAGTAGGCCATAGAAGGTGGTTGTTATGGCCAAGACTTCAGGAAATCGGTATCGGAAACACCGATCGTTCCAATGCCATTTGGGTCATAGGAAATGCTGGTTCGGTTCCCGCTGACAATCCTGAATTTATTGCCTGGCCACCCCAAGGGTACGTGCCCAATAGCCTGGCTTTCCCAAGATGGTCGTTCTCCTTGGCCGATGCGGATTTTACGGCCACCACGGTTTCCATGACGGATCAGAATGGAGGTGCGATAGCGCTCTCCCTGGAACCGCTGAACAGTGATTTCGGTGACCTTACAATCGTTTGGGTACCCCAGGGGATTTCTACCACGGATACCGCCGATACCACCTATACCGTAACGCTGGAAAACGTAGTGCTCAATGGCGTTCCCAACACCTTTACGTACAACGTAATACTCTTTGACCCCAATGGATAGTCCAAGGATGAACAACTGCCAATTAGAGCAACGCCTACTTTGAAGGTATTTTCGTTAACAAACGTAGTCTTTAAATTGATAATTTCTCCATATTATCGTATCTTAGGGAGAATGCTATTGACATATGATGACGCCTCAAATTAACAAAAAGCTCCTAAAGCAGCACGACCTTCCCATCGGGTCCTTTTACTTCTATGAGAATTTTGTGGTTTCAGAAATCAAGGAGGGCGTAACGATGACCTTCGAGACCGCCTCCAAAATATTTGAACTGGGCAAGACGTATTTTGGGAACACTACGCCCTTCGTCTATATCTCCAACCGGGTAAATTCCTATGCTTTTGATCCCACCGCCCACTTTAAGTCTACCGCAATGTTTCCAAACCTAAAAGGTTATGCAGTGGTGGTGTACGATACCATAAACGATAAGGTCGCCAAAATGGAACAGCCTTTTATGAACAAGCCCGCCCATATCTTTAAACGTCTGCAGGATGCCATAGACTGGGTAGAAGAACTGATTCCCCAGGACTGAACTAGTTACGATAAAAATTCATTTCGTCCAGGTATTTCCACACGGAATCGGGGAGCAAGGCCCTGATGTTTTTCCCCGCCCTGTGTTGGTTTCGAATAAAGGTTGACGAAACTTCCATGATCGGGGCATTCACCCGATGCACCTTGGGATGGTCCTCAAACTGCCGCTCCCCCGTATCTTTTGAAATCCGGGGATATACGTAAATATGATGGTTCTCAAGAATTTCCTTGTAATTCTTCCACTTATGGAAGCCTTTTAAATTGTCCTCGCCCATAATCAGGGAAAACTCGTAGGTATCCCCGTGTTTTTCGAACAGGTGGGCCAATGTATGTATCGTGTAATTGGGCTGGGGTAAATTAAATTCAACCTTGCTTGGTCGTAGCCTATCATATTCCTTGGTGGCCTCATACACCATTTGATAGCGATGATGGTCTTCCAATAGTGTATTCTTGGTCTTAAAAGGGCTGCGCGGGGTAATGACCAGCCAAACCTCCTCCAGGTCCGAGAATTCCGCCATATGGTTGGCGATCGCCAAATGTCCGATATGGATGGGATTGAAGGTGCCAAAATAAAGTCCTACTTTTTTTCCCATGCTATCCTCATTGCTTCGTTACCCCCAAAAAATCCCCGACCAGCCGATGCGCCTCGTCCAAGGCAGCATCCAGGTCATAATTCTTGATGATGCAATCGAACTGCGGTGCAGTGGCCATCTCTACGGATGCTTTGGCAACACGCATATTAATTTTGTCATCGCTTTCCGTACTTCGTTTCTTTAAACGAATCTTTAACTCATCAACACTGGGGGGCTTAACAAAGACCGCCAAGGTCTGCTCCGGATATTTTCTCTTGATCCGGAGGCCGCCCACCACATCGATGTCAAAAATCACATGCTTTCCTTGGGCCCACAAACGTTCCACTTCACTGTTGAGCGTCCCGTAAAAATTGTCGCGGTACACTTCCTCCCATTCCAGAAAATCGCCCTGCTTAATATGTTTTTTAAATTCCTCCACGGAAATGAAGTAATAATGCTCTCCCTCTATTTCATGCTCCCGTTTGGGCCTGGAAGTAACAGAAACGGAAAAGGCCAGATTGAGTTCTGGCTGCTTCAAGAGGTGCCTTACAAGTGTTGTTTTGCCGCTGCCGGACGGGGCAGAAAAAATAATGAGCTTTCCCCCCTCCATCACAATACATTCAGCATTTGTTCCTTGATCTTCTCAAGTTCATCCTTCATTTGCACCACCAATTGTTGCATGGGAGCGTAATTGGCCTTGGACCCAATGGTGTTGATTTCCCGTCCAATTTCCTGGGAAATAAATCCCAACTTCTTTCCATTGGAATCTTTGGAATTCAAGGTTGTAGTAAAATATTCCAGGTGATTGTCCAAGCGGACTTTCTCTTCCGTAATATCGTATTTTTCGAGATAGTAGATAAGTTCCTGTTCAAAACGGTTTGCATCTACCTCTGTCTTGAGGTCTGCCACGGCCTTTTCCAGACGCTCCCGTATGGTTGCGTTGCGTTCGGGGTCCATTTTTTTCACAAGCTCCAGAAGTGCTTGCAGGGTTTTCACGCGTTCCAGAAAATCCTTTTCCAGCACCTTGCCCTCCTCGCTCCTAAAGGCATTTATTTCCTTTAATGCCTCCTTGAGTGCCTCCTTTATCGCGTCGTATTCCGTTACATCTATATCCTCCCGATCCGTTTTAAGGGCATCCGGTAGTCTGATGGCCATCTCCAGCAATCTGAGATCGTCCCCATCGGCCACTTGCTTAAGCTGCTTTATATATTGCTTTACGACTCCTTCATTGATCTTGGACGGTGTTTCGTCACCGGTAATCTCCATATACAGGCCAAAATCGATCTTTCCCCTTACCAAAGCGCTTGCAATGGTCTTACGCAATTCCAATTCCTTGTCACGGTAAGCAGACGGAATACGGGCATTTAAATCCAGGTTCTTGCTGTTAAGCGATTTTAATTCAATGGTAATCTTCTTGGTGGGAAGTTGAATAACGTGCTTTCCGAACCCAGTCATGGATTGAATCATAAATTCCGTTTAAGTTTTGGCAAAGGTAATTAAAATAAGGGTTTCGTCTTGGGTGTCACAGCATTCCCATTACAACTCGCGTACCCAGATATTTCTATAGCTCACCCTACTGTTATCCCCGTGGTCCTGAAGTCGGATAGGGGCTTTGCCATGTGGTTTATTGGTAGGTGGTCCTATATACATGGTCCTTCCCTGTATTACATAATGATCTTGGACCAAAACCCCATTGTGCAATACCGTAATGGTGCCCGATCTGATCTTGTTACCATCGGAATCGAACTCGGGCTCATGGTAAATAATATCGTAGGTGTTCCATTGCCCGGTAGGTGCCGATGCCTTTGCCAAGGGAATGGATTGTTTATAAATGGATCCCACCTGACCGTTTACGTAGGTGTCGTTGTCGTTGTTGTCCAAAATCTGCACCTCATATCTGTTCTGTATAAAAACCCCACTATTGCCCCTGTTTTGACCATCGCGCTGTACTTCTTCCGGGGATTTCCATTCCAAATGCAGTTGTATGCTTCCAAAATTGCGTTTGGTCTGTATATCGCCGGCCCTATTTTTAACGGTCATGCTTCCATCTTCGTTAAGATACCATTTGGCCGCCGTGCTATCGCGGGCCATGATCCATTCCTGCATATCGGTACCGTTGAACAGGACTATGGCATCATTTGGGATGCCGGTTTCCGCGCTTACCGAGACCACGGGGGGAACAGGTTCATAAACCTCAGTTTCCTCCGGTTTCATGGGCTTCTCTATATTGACGGAGGCATTTTCCCGTACCGGTTCCTTTTTTTCCGATTGTGCCCCGCAGTAAAAACATCCCGTTAGGAGCAAAACGTAAACAAGCTTCATCTTACAATTCTTTTATCTTAATATTTCTGTATCCTATACTGATTTTTTCGCCGTGATCCTGCAGGGCGATTTTCCCAGTGCTGTATTTGCCAAAGGCCTCCCAATCCGCAAATTTGGAATTGGCTACCATGTTGTCCCATCCCTCACCATTGACCGGAAACCGAACAATCTCCTCTCCGTTGAGTACCACAATGCCCTCATTGGTTTTGTGGTTTATGGTCAAAACACACTGGTTCCACTCGCCGACGGGCTTCACCACGTCTTTGGACGGAGCCACCATATCGTACAGTGAACCTGCTTGATGGGTAGTCCCATTTTTGGCGTCCGGGTGGCCCACATTGTCCAGTACTTGGATCTCAGGACCTGTATAGTAAGGCTCCTTGTACTTGGGGTCCTCCTTCACTCCCCACATAATACCGCTGTTTGCCCCTTCGGACACCTTCCATTCCAGGGACAGGGTAAAATTGGTGAATTCCCTGTCGGTCACCATATTGAAGCGTTCCCCATCCTTTCGAACATCGGAGGGGCGTAAAATCATGGCGCCGTCCTCCAACTTCCATGTGTCGGGAACCGGCTTATCCGGGTACACGTGCCATCCGTCAAAAGAGGTTCCGTCGAACAATACGGTCCATGTCTCTTCCTGTTCCACTTCCTTGGTCATTTCCTTTGGGTTTTCGGCAGATTCCCCTGCGGTTTTTTCCGTCTTGTTTTTACAGGCCGTAGCCATAATTACCAGGCAGGCCAAAAGTATTGAGTGTTTCCTCATGTCCGTTGTTTTAAAGTCCCAATATTTTTTTCAGTTCATTCTTGTCAATCTCCGCCCCGGCAAAATCATCGAAGGTCTTTTCCGTAGCTTCGATAATATGGTCCTGGATAAACTTGGCCCCTTCCCGGGCACCCTGTTCCGGGCTTTTAATACAACATTCCCATTCCATCACGGCCCAGACATCACATCCATATTGGGTCAGTTTGGAGAAAATGGTCTTGAAATCGATTTGTCCATCTCCCAGGGAACGGTACCTCCCGGCACGATCGCCCCAATCGTTATAGCCTCCAAAGGCCCCTTTTTTTCCGGTTGGGTTAAACTCGGAATCCTTTACGTGGAACGACTTAATGAACTCGTGATAATGGTCTATGTAACTTAGATAATCTAGCTGCTGTAGCACAAAATGACTGGGGTCGTACAGAATGTTTACACGTTTATGATTCCCTGTAGCCTCCAGGAAGCGTTCAAAGGTATCCCCATCGTGCAGGTCCTCTCCTGGATGGATCTCATAACACACATCAACCCCTTCCTTATCAAAATGGTCCAGGATAGGCATCCAGCGTTTTGCCAATTCCCCAAAACCCATTTCCACCAATCCGGCAGGGCGCTGTGGCCAAGGGTGCATCGTGTGCCAAAGCAAAGCCCCGGAAAAGGTGGCGTGTGCGCCTATGCCCAATCTCCGGCTCGCTGTGGCCGCCTTCTTTACGGTCTCCACGGCCCATTGGGTGCGCTCCTTGGGTTTGCCTTTCAGATGCTCTGGCGCAAAATTATCGAACATAAGATCGTAGGCCGGGTGCACGGCCACCAATTGTCCTTGCAAATGAGTGGATAATTCCGTGATTTCCAGACCGTAGGAATTGATCTTGCCCTTGAGTTCATCACAGTAGGTCTGGCTTTCGGCCGCCTTGTCCAGATCGATCAAAAAACTTTCCCAAGTAGGTATTTGTATTCCTTTATACCCAAGATCAGCGGCCCATTTGCACATGCCATCCAAAGAATTGAACGGGGCCTTGCTGTCTACAAATTGTGCCAAAAAAACGGCAGGTCCTTTAATTGTTTTCATCTAATAATCCTTAGTGTCCTTTTGTACTTACCAACAAGTTTCTCCTTAAAATTAACATGTATACCTCGGCTCACGGACGGCTTGGGCCCTGTAGATTTCCTTTTCTGTATGCCATGCGTCGATCAAATCAATTGGTCGACTTCCATTTTGAGAATTAAACGTTATATTTAGTCGGCAAATACCGCTTTTTTACGTTTTTACCGGGTGAAGCTATAAATATAGGCATAACGAAAGAATAAAAATAAAAATTACGCATGAATCAAGATGTCCTTTATGATGCCATTGTTGTGGGTACCGGAATCAGTGGTGGTTGGGCCGCAAAAGAACTTTGCGAACAAGGGCTAAAGACCCTTGTACTTGAACGTGGCCCCATGGTGAAGCACATAGCGGATTATAAAACGATGAACGACGACCCTTGGGATTATCCACTAAAGGGGGAACTTTCAAAAGAGGAATTAAAAAACTATTCGGTACAACGCAGGTTGTCCTGGGCACCCAAGGAAGACGTAAAGCACTTTTTTGTGAACGATTTGGAACATCCCTATGTGGAGACCAAGCGGTTCGATTGGATCCGCGGCTATCACGTTGGCGGGCGTTCCCTGACCTGGGGACGTCAAAGCTACCGATGGAGCGATATCGATTTTGAGGCCAATAAAAAGGAAGGCATAGGAGTGGATTGGCCTGTGAGGTATAAGGACATTTCCCCCTGGTATGACAAAGTGGAGGAATATATTGGCGTTAGTGGGGAGAAACTAGGATTAAAACAATTGCCCGACGGTAAGTTTCAACCGCCCATGGACCTTCATTGTGCCGAGGTAGACCTGAAAAATGCGATGCAGGAAAAATTTGATGATGGTCGTCTACTTACCATAGGACGGGTAGCACATATTACGGACAAGGCCGGGAACTTTGAGGGAAGAAATCCATGTCAATACCGGAACAGGTGTTGGCGCGGATGTCCTTTTGGAGGATACTTTAGCAGCAATTCCTCTACCTTGCCCGCGGCCGAACGCACGGGCAACATGACCTTAAGACCAAATTCTATCGTACATGAGGTCCTCTATGATGAAGACAGCAAACGGGCAACAGGCGTCAGGGTAATCGATAGGGAAACACATGAAACCTTGGCGTTCAAGGCCAAGGTAATTTTCCTTTGCGCTTCCGCCATGGCTTCGGTAGGTATCCTACTGCAATCCAAATCCAAGCGTTTTCCCAACGGCCTAGGCAATGATTCCGATGCGCTTGGCAGAGGTATTATGGACCATCATTACAAATTGGGCGCTACGGCAAAAGTGGAGGGCCATTTGGATAAATATTACAAGGGACGAAGGCCCAATGGGTTTTACATTCCCCGCTTTGTGAACCTCAATGATAAGACGAAACGAGAAGATTACTTACGTGGTTTTGGCTACCAGGGCGGGGCCAGTAGGCAGGATTGGACAAGTGCGGTAGCCGAATTAGGGTACGGCCAGTCCCTAAAGGATCATATCCTGGAACCTGGAGGCTGGCAGATCGGCGCCACCGGCTTTGGGGAATTCTTACCCTATGATGATAATCGCGTTCGTCTAAGTCACGATAAAAAGGATCAGTGGGGATTGCCGCAGTTGGACTTTGATGTGGAGTTTAAGGAGAATGAATATCGTATGCGGGAGGCCATGGTCCAGGAAATTATGGCCATGTTCGCTGCCGCAGGATTCAAGGATATAAAACCATTTGAAGAAACTACGGGTCCAGGACTTGGCATTCATGAAATGGGCGGTGCCCGTATGGGTAGGGATCCCAAAACCTCCGTGCTGAACGAAAACAATCAAATTCATGCCGTTTCAAATGTATACGTAACGGACGGTGCCTTTATGACCTCGGCCAGCTGCGTGAACCCGTCCTTGACCTATATGGCATTTACCGCGCGAGCGGCGGCCCATGCGGCACGGAATTTTAAAGCAGGAAAATTCTCTTAAAACAGATACGTTTATGGATAACGCTTCAGCAAGAAATATGTGGGGTGACTATTTGGACGCCCATTTGGAAGATGCCTTTGCACCGGCACCCAAAGTGATTCATTTTTGCGATAATGAAAAAGATGCCAATACCTGCGCCAAATTGGTGAGTAAAGGCATCAAGAAAGCTACTTCTCATTCCCTACTGGGCCTACAATGTAGAAAGGAGGCTCTCCCCAAACTGGGTGAGTTTATGGTAATTACGGACTGGGCCGGCAAGGCACAGTGTATTGTACGGACCACCTCGGTACAGCTAAAGCCCTTTTTCAGCATAGATGAGGCCCATGCCCGGCTAGAAGGAGAAGGGGATAGGAGCCTTGACCATTGGAAAAACACACATTGGGAATATTATACCCGTGAACTGGAACCCTTTAACAAGGTCCCCCGGGAAAGTATGATCGTGGTGTGCCAGACATTCGAGAAAGTATTTTAAACAGGAAAGCCGCAAGACGCGGCTTCCCCTTTATAAAAAGTAATTTAATTTCTTCTAGGCATCCATGGATACCCAAACATTTCCCTGTTTATTGGATTCCACGGTAGCTTCTATAAAGTTAAGGCCGCGCACCCCGTCCTGCATGGTAGGGAATTCCCCATCATTGTAGTTTTCACCGCGAATGGCTCTTGCCACCCCTAAATAGATGTTGGCCATGGCATCGAAAATTCCCTCCGGATGTCCTGGGGGAAGCTTGGTCCCTTCCAAGGACAGCTTGCTGTTGTAGGCATGGCCAGGTTTATACACCTGAGCAGGTTCCGTATCGCTTAATCGATAGAGAAAATTAGGCCGTTCCTGCTCCCAGCGGAAAGCTGCCTTTTCACCATAAATATTAATGGCCAGTCCATTTTCTTCCCCGGTGGCCACCTGACTGCTCCGTATAAGCCCTTTCACATGGTCGCCCATTCTGATGAGCACGGTCCCATCCACATCCATTTTATTGTCTTCGTACAAATAGTTGAAATCGGCCAGAAGTGTTTTTACCTGAAGTCCGGTGGTGTACTCGATCATGTTGAAGGCATGCACTCCTATATCGCCCATACAGGAACTAATCCCTGCCTTTTTTGGATCCAAGCGCCATACGCTGGAGCGTTTTTCCTTATCGTGGATAATAGTATTGATCCAGCCCTGGTAATAGCAGGCATCTACCTTGTGGATTTTTCCCAGGGCGCCGGCTTTGATCATTTCGCGCATTTGGCGCACCATGGGGTACCCGGTATAGGTATGGGTAACCGCAAATACCGTCCCTGCACGCTCCCAAGTGGCCTGCAAGATCTTGGCTTCCTCATAGGTCGTGGTCATGGGCTTTTCACAGATAACATGAAACCCGTTCTCCAGTAACTTTTTCGCCATGGGAAAATGCAAAAAATTTGGTGTTAGGATGGCGCATACCTGAATACGCTCTTCCTCGGGAAGTTTTAATTCTTCTTCCACCATAGTATCAAAATCGGTATAGATACGGTTGGTAGGAACATCGATTTCCTTTGCAAAGGCCATATTAGCCTCAAAATCGGGGTTAAAAACAGCCCCTACGATTTGATAGTTGTCATTGATATGTGAGGCGACCCTGTGCAGTACCCCAATAAGGGAATCGCCACCGCCACCAAGGACGCCCAATCTGATTTTCTTTGCCATAAATTAAAAATTGTGTTTAGTTATGCTTCTTCCAAAGTCTTCTTCTCTTGCTTTTTCATATATATATTGAGCCCCACAAACAGTACAATAAGTATGGCGGGCAGGATAGACATGGTCCTTAGGGCTTCCCCAGCACTTGCGTTGTCCATAAGATTGCCCATTATAGGTAACACCACCGATACCGATAGCATTCCGGCACCTCCCATTATGGAGAGTCCCAGGGCCCCGGTCTGTGGTAGATACTCCGCAACGAAGCCGAGCATGGTGGGCCAAAAAAAAGTGACCCCTACCGCAAACACGGCCGCAGCCGCAAAGGTCATTCCACCACTGGTGATCGTCAGCAACCAAAGTCCTATAAAAGTAAAGATTGCCGAGAACAACAACATTCCTGCGGGTTTTAACCTGTGCACAACCTGCCCCGCAAAAGCCCTGCCCATAGCCATGATACCATTAATAAATGCCAGTACCAACAGCGGGACCGCAACCGATTCCTTCAATAACGATTCTATGCGTTGGGTGGTTCCCAACTCCGAAGCAGCGGTTAGGAACATGCATACGACCATAAAAATGAAAAGCGGTTTGCCCAAACTGGATATCATTTTGCTATTGCTCACCCCAAGTTGTACCCTTTCGGTCAGTGGAAAAGCCTGGCCCAAGAACATAATGCCATATATCACCAAAGGAATGAACAGCACGGCCACCATAACCTGCCAGCCCAAGCCCATTACATCCATGACCAGCCATCCAACCAACGATCCTATTACGATTCCTCCAGGGAACCAGACATGAAAACGATTTAACATTTTGGTCTTCTGCTTGGGGTACATGGAAGCGATCATCGGATTCAAGGCCGCCTCCACCATACCATTACCTATTCCAACAAATAGCGTTGCAAGGAACAGGGAGGTCATATCCTTGGCGAGGATGGTCCAAATAATACCAATGGCATGGGCAATAAAGGCAATCCATGTTATTTTTTTAATCCCAAGCGAATCTACCAATGGTCCGCCGATAATCATGGCTAAGGTAAATCCCCAAAAAGCCGGGGTAAACGCATATCCTATCTGCTCTAACGTAAGGCCCACCCCTTCAGGGCCAAAAACAGTTTCCAGGCGTGCACGTATAGCAAAAGTCATTGCTGTAACCAGCAGTGCCATACAGGAGGCGATAAAAAGTCTTTTCGTGTTGATCTCATTCATAATCTATAGCTTTATTGGTTGTAACTTTTTGGTTGGGTGACCTTTTTAGGATTTGTACGTAATTTTTTCGTTCTTGAAGGTCAGGGCAAAGAAGAGCAGTACAAATAGGGCAAATCCGGCCGGATACATCCAAACAATGTTCCATTGGTGACCCGCCTCTTCCAGAATGTATGCATTGGCAATCTTGCCTGCGATCCAAAAGCCGATCAACATGCCTACACCATAGGTGGCCAAGGTAATAAGGCCTTGGGCGGCACTTTTAATCTTTTCACCGGCCTTGCTGTCCGTATAGATTTGCCCAGAGACAAAGAAAAAATCATAGCAGATCCCGTGAAGGGCGATCCCCATTACAATCATAAAGAACAGCTCTCCTGCATTGCCATATGCAAAGAGCAAATACCTTAAAGTCCAGGCCAGCATCCCTGCCATTATCGTCTTTTTAAAGCCGTATTTCTTAAAGAAGAACGGAAGCAATAGCATAAAGAGCACCTCCGAAATCTGTCCGACCGAGGCCCATGCCGTAGACCCTTCCACTTTGGATTCGGTTAGGAAGGGGCTTATATTCTGATAATAAAAGGCTAGGGGAATACAGATGAGTACCGAGGAGATAAAGAATATGAGAAAGTTTTTGTCCGTAAGCAATTTCAAAGCGTCCAGGCCCAGAATATCCGAGAGGGTCACTTTCTGGCCCTTGGCCACCTTGGGAGGTGTTTTTGGCAAGGTAAAACTGAACAGCCCCAAAATAGCCGAGGCCACAGCAGTCATCAAAAAGGTATTGGACAACAATCCGTTTTCTATGTTTTGCAACGCATCCCACTTAAAGGCCAAACTGATCAGAAGTCCGGCCACAATCCACCCCATAGTGCCAAATACCCTAACAAAGGGAAATTGCTTGGCAGGTTCCTTCATCTGGTTAAAGGCAACCGAATTTACCAGTGCCAAGGTGGGCATATAAGCAATCATATACCCCAGTACATACGGGTAAAAAACGGAGAAATCCGTAGTCTGCGACATTTGGTACATCAGAAAAGCGCCAACAAGATGCAATAGTCCCAGAATCCGCTCTGCATTAAAAAAGCGGTCGGCTATCAGCCCAATAATGAAGGGGGCCACGATTGCCCCCCAGGACTGTGTGGAAAAGGCCTGTGCTATTTCCCCGTCATTGGCGCTGAGGTTGTTCCCCAGAAAAGTGCCCAAGGTAACGAACCATCCGCCCCAGATAAAGAATTCCAAAAACATCATTACGGAAAGTTGAACCTGTATCTTTAATTTCATCTGCCTTCCCTTATCGTTTGTAATGAATATAGTCCATCGGAATAGGTTCGATCCCGTTCATCCTGAAATCCTTGGAGATCTGAGCCCTGTGATGGGTAGAATGATTGATGACATGAAACAGAATATCCCCAAGGGTGTTTGTAAACAACCGCCCCTCTGTAGTCTCATAGTCAATGCGCCTATCAAAATCATCGGCATTCGTGGTAATCTCAAAAGAACTGCGCTGGTTCTCATAATGAATGTCGCCCCATTCTTTGACCTCGTGTATCTGCCATACCTCATAAAGCGATTTCTTCTCCAAAATTCTCGCATTCCAAAGATGATGGGCATTGAGTATGTGGCTAAAAAGTTTTACGCTTTCCTCCGGTACCTCCTTTAGCCCGGCGCATAACTCAATAAGTTTTTTATTGCAGTAATAGTTATAATCAAACAACTGATTAAAAAAAACTTTCATAGGTTGGTTTCTTAGCCTATTTCCTTGGCCGCTTTAAGCAATAGGTCCTTTGTGGCCAATATGCCCTCTTCCTCTCCGATTTTACCTCCTTCATATTCTACACCAATATATCCACTGTAACCCGCATCCTTAACAATCTGCAGCATCTTTACATAATCGATCTCTGTTTCGTCGCCGTTTGCATCAAAATCGTGCGATTTTGCACTTACCGCTTTCGCGTGGGGCATCAATTCCTCTACACCCTTATAGATGTTATAGGTTTCCACACAGGCGCTCCTCCAATCCGTAGGGTCCTCTTTTCGGATACAGAAATTTCCAAAATCCGGGAGGGTGCCACAATTGTCCATACCCACTTCGGTCATTACCTCGGCGAGCATAGCAGCATTGGAAGAGAGTCCGCCGTGGTTTTCAACAATGATATTGATGTTTTTGTCCTTGGCATAGGTGGCCAGTTGCGAAAGTCCGTCCACGGAACTTGCCATCCACTCTTCGGGCACCGTACTTCCGGCAAGATTGACCCGGATGGAATGGCAACCCATGGCCGCTGCAGCATCGACCCACTTGTAGTGGTTTTCCACCGCCTTTTTTCGTTCGATCGCATCGGCCGTGGCCAGATCTCCCTGACGGTCTATCATGATGATCAGGTTCTCCAGGCCATGTTTTTTACTTTCCTCATTGCATTTGGCCACAAAAGCGTCCATGGCTTCCTGGGAATATCCGGCAGCGTCCAGTTCCGTGTGGTACAAATAGCTAACGTACTCCAGGCCGGAAAAACCCCAAGCCTTGGCCTTCTCGGCAAAGGAGTAAGGGTCTACGCCTTCATCCATGATCATTCTATGAATGGACCATTGCGCCAATGACAATTTAAAAAAGGGTGCCGCGACTTCCGCCTGGACCTGCTCGGCCTCCCCTTCCTCTTTCTTCTTGGTCTCCTTACATCCATAAATCCCCAAAAGGGATATTGCTAATCCAAACTGGGAACTGTTCCGAATAAAATTTCTTCTTTTCATTTTGGTGTTTTTGTCGAATTTCGATATTGTGATTTACTACAACGTTGTAGTGCGGGTACCCTAATAATTATAGTGTTTAAATGTAGAAAATTAATTCTATATTTAATAAATTTATGAAATAAACAATTTTAATGCATGAGTAAATTCTATTACAATGAGGAGCAGGAATCGTACGACGCGATTGTTGTAGGGACGGGGATCAGCGGCGGCTGGGCCGCCAAGGAATTATGTGAGAAGGGACTAAAAACTTTGGTCTTGGAACGTGGTCGGATGGTAAAACATATAGAGGACTATCCGACCGCCCATATGGATACCTGGGACTTTCCCAACAATGGGGAACCCACCAGGGAGGAACAGGCCAAGCAATTGGTGCAGGCCAGGACGGGATATACGACCAAGACCCCCCATAACTTTTGGTTTGTGAACGACCTTGAACATCCCTATAACGAGACCAAGCGTTTCGATTGGATGCGGGGCTATCATGTGGGCGGCCGTTCCATTATGTGGGGACGCCATAGCTATCGTTGGAGCGATATCGATTTTGAGGCCAACAAGCGAGATGGACATGGCGTAGACTGGCCCGTGCGATATAAGGATATTGCTCCTTGGTACGATAAGGTTGAGTCCTATATCGGAGTGGCAGGTGAAAACCTGGGCCTTCCTCAATTGCCAGACGGGCAGTTTGAGCCCATGATGGAATTAAATTGTGTAGAACAACACGTAAGGGAAAGGGTGTCGGAAAATTTTGACGGCAGGGTAATTACCGCGGGTCGCGTAGCCCATATTAACAGTAATAAGGCCTTTGAGGGGCGTACCCGATGTCAGTTTCGAAACCGCTGCATCCGCGGCTGTCCTTTTGGGGCTTACTTTAGCAGTAACTCTTCTACTTTGCCCGCTGCGGAACGCACTGGAAATATGACATTGCGCCCAGATTCCATTGTACACGAGGTCATCTATGATCCGGATACCAAAAAGGCATCGGGGGTAAAGGTTATTGACCGACTCACCAAGGAAACCTTTGAGTTTAAGGCCAAGGTTATTTTCCTTTGCGCCTCCAGCATTGCATCCACGGCCATATTGATGCAGTCCAAATCCGATCGCTTCCCCAACGGGATGGGCAATGATTCCGATCAACTGGGCAGAAATATTATGGACCATCATTTAGGGGTAGGAGCTGCAGGAAAATACGATGGCTTTGAGGACAAGTATTATAAAGGGCGTAAACCCAACGGTATTTATGTGCCCCGTTTCAGAAACCTGGGCGGGAACTCCAACCAAAAGGATTTTATTCGCGGCTACGGTTATCAAGGCGGAGCCAGAAGAGGTAATTGGGACGATACCGTTGCCGAGCTTTCCTTTGGAAAAGGCCTCAAGGAGGCTATATTGAAACCGGGAGGATGGCAGTTTGGAATGGGCGGTTTTGGCGAGGTCCTTCCCTACCAGGACAACAGAATGACACTCGATTATGATAAATTGGACGGCTGGGGTCTCCCAACGGTGACCTTTGATGCCGAATACAAGGAAAATGAATGGAACATGCGCAAGGACATGAAGGAACAGGCCGTTCAAATGCTGACCAAAGCAGGCTTACGGGATGTAGAACCTTTTGATAACCCCAAGGCGCTGGGTATAGGAATTCATGAAATGGGAACCGCCCGCATGGGCAGGAATCCGAAAACTTCGATCCTCAACGGACACAACCAAGTCCATGCCGTACCCAACGTTTACGTCACCGATGGTGCTTTTATGACATCGGCAGCCTGCGTAAACCCATCGCTGACCTATATGGCCTTTACGGCCAGAGCTGCCGAACATGCGGCACAAGAACTTAAAAAAGGAAATATATAATGGATAGAAGAAAAGCACTTAAAAATATGGGATTAACGTTGGGGTACGCCGTGGCGACACCAACCTTGATCAGTATTATGCAAAGCTGTAAAGAACAGGCCGTGGCCGAGTGGACACCCAGTTTTTTTAGCAAAGATGAAGGTGCCATTATTACCCATCTGGTGGATATCATTCTTCCAAAAACGGACACCCCATCGGCCTCTGAAGTCCAGGTAAACATTTTTATAGACAAGTTTGTCAATGAGGTGATGGAAGCGGAGCAACAAGGGTTTATGAAAATGGCTATGGGTAAATTCACGGACAAAGCACTACAAGATTCCGGAAAGGAAACGATAGCAGATCTTGGATCAGAGGACCTGGAACCCGTTTTGGCCGGTGCGCTTAAGATAAGCAAGGAACAGGAGAAGGAACACAAGGAGGCCATTGAGGCCTTTATGATCGCCATGCAGGAAAGCGAAGGCGCCGAAGGAGGAGGCCAACTCAGCGATGAGGTGGCAAGATATGCCTTTGCGGACAACCTGAGGGGGGTCACCATTTGGGGCTATAAAACCTCGGAATATATTGCAGAGGAAGTACTGGCCTATTTGCCCGTACCCGGCGAGTATATCGGTTGCGGTGACGTTGATGAACTTACCGGCGGAAAAGCCTGGTCCCTATAACAACACTGTTCTGAAAAGACGGAATTTTATACAAAAAACGGTCCTTTCCGGTGGAGCCATTTCACTGGGAGGGACTTTTGCTTTTGGAAGGCGTCCCTTTTCAAAAAAACAGGGGTTCAATTTAAAATACGCCCCGCATCTGGGCATGTTTGAGCATCTAGCCGGCAAAGACCCAATTGCCCAGCTACATTTTATGGCCGATCAAGGTTTTACCGCTTTTGAGGACAACGAAATGCGCAATAGGCCTGTGGACCTGCAAGAGCAAATGGCCAGTACGATGACAACCCGAGGGCTGGAGATGGGTGTTTTCGTTGCGCATAAAATCTATTGGAAGGAGCCCAATCTGGCTTCCGGCGATATCGAAAAGCGGAACGAGTTTCTCCTTGATATCAAAAAGGCGGTGGACGTGGCCAAACGCGTAAATGCCAAATGGATGACGGTGGTACCAGGACATACGGACCTCCGTAAATCCCTAGGGTACCAGACCGCCAACGTGGTGGAATCATTGAAACAGGCTTCGGCCATCTTGGAACCTCATGGACTCACCATGGTCCTTGAACCCTTGAACTTTAGGGACCACCCCGGACTTTTCCTTACCAAATCGCCACAGGCCTATGAAATCTGTAGAGCGGTGGACTCCCCTTCCTGCAAAATTCTATTCGATATTTACCACCAGCAGATACAAGAGGGCAACCTGATTCCCAACATGGAAAGCTGCTGGGATGAAATAGCCTATATCCAAATAGGGGATAATCCCGGGCGCAAGGAACCTACCACCGGGGAAATTAACTACCGCAACCTTTTTAAATTTATCCACGCCAAAGGGTTCCAAGGTATTTTGGGTATGGAACACGGCAATTCCAAACCGGACAAAGCGGGGGAGCAAGCCGTTATCGATGCCTATAAAAAAGTGGACGATTTTCTTTGATTTCCGGCGACCATAGTAATCCCTTAGTTATCAAAACCCTGATTTCCAGTATTTTTTTCTTTTTTAACGTTCCTTTTAGAAAGGTTTCCATAGGGTCTTCCGTCCTATTATAAAGAAGGCCGCACTTATACTATAATGGTCTATTTGGCCTTTCTATTTGTAAATACACTTAGGGTATTTTGCTTATTTCAGAAAATAAGCGATAATTCTTTACGATTTTAACATTTTTAGAAATCTATTTCGTCTATTGTTAACGTAAATATAATATAGCCCTAAACTATAGAGAACACACACATGGACAATTATGTCATCTTTTTGGTGATTTACAGTACGTTATTACTGTTTTCGTATGGGGTTGCGAGAATCTATTTAAAAAAATAGGTTCCTCCCCACTTACCATCCCCAAATTTTCCCCAATGAGCAGTTAGGGCCACTTGGTTTGTGCTTTTTCCACAGCAACCCTGCTCCCCCAACACCATTTCCTTCATAAGGCATAGTACGCGCAATACGCCTTGTTACCGGTACAGTGCTAATGGGTAGCTGCCCAATAAAGAAAGAAGCGAAAACCCCGGTGCTTGGTACCGGGGTTTTCTTAATAAACACTATTATATTGAAATTAACTAAGATCCACACATCAAACAATCATCATCTGCCTGACCTTCCTTTGCCCTGGCGATCATTTCTTTCATCTCCTCAGGGGTCATGGGCTGTATGTCCGTTTCCTGCTGTTGCGCTATTGGGGTGGTCTGCACCGGCATGGCTACTGCAGCCTCAGTCGCTGGTGGTATGGCTGCACCAACCTCGGCCTCTGCAGCTACACTGATGGGAACTTCCTTTTTCTTGGTATTGTCCAAGGTAAATTTAATGGCATCTACCGCCGCCTTGGTGCGCAGATAGTACATCCCGGTTTTTAACCCGCTCTTCCATGCGTAAAAATGCATGGAGGTCAATTTTCCATAATTGGCGTTTTCCATGAACAGGTTCAGGGACTGGCTTTGATCTATAAAGTACCCGCGCTGTCTGCTCATGTCAATGATATCCTTCATGCTCAGTTCCCAAACGGTCCTGTACAGCTCCTTGATATCCTGTGGGATACCATCTAGGTGCTGTATGGAGCCATTGGCACGCATCAATTCCTGTTTTAGGTTCTCGTTCCACAAACCAAGGCGTACCAAATCTTCCAAAAGATGTTTGTTCACAACAATAAATTCTCCCGAAAGCACCCTTCGCGTATAGATATTGGACGTATACGGTTCAAAGCATTCATTATTGCCCAATATCTGCGAGGTGGAAGCGGTAGGCATGGGTGCTACCAAAAGGGAGTTTCGCACCCCGTGTTTTTTTACATTTTTTCGCAATTTGTCCCAATCCCAACGTCCGGAAAGCTCCTCGTCCTTTATGCCCCAAAGGTTGTGCTGAAATTCCCCTTGTGAAATGGGAGAACCTTCGTAAGAAGAGTACACGCCTTCCTCTTTGGCCGCTTCCATGGAAGCGGTGACCGCAGCAAAATAAAGGGTCTCAAAAATCTCTTGGTTCAAGCTTTTCGCCTCATCACTGGTAAAGGGCAAGCGCAACATGATGAAGGCATCTGCCAAGCCCTGTACCCCCAAACCTATGGGTCTGTGTCTCATATTGGAGTTTTCGGCCTCCTTTACCGGGTAGTAGTTTCGATCAATGACCCGATTCAGGTTCTTTGTGACCCGCTTGGTAACCTTAAAAAGTTCTTTGTGATCAAATGCCCCGTTCTTTACGAACATGGGCAGGGCAATGGAAGCCAAATTACAAACGGCAACCTCGTCAGGAGAGGTATATTCCAATATTTCCGTGCATAGATTGGAGGATCGTATGGTTCCCAGGTTTTTTTGATTGCTCTTGCGGTTGGCTGCATCCTTGTACAACATATAGGGGGTACCCGTCTCTATCTGGGATTCCAAAATCTTTTCCCAAAGTTCGCGGGCCCTTACCGTTTTGCGGCCTTTGCCCTCTGCCTCGTACTTAAGGTAAAGCTCCTCGAACGCCTCACTGTGGTTGGTGAACAGCCCTGGGCACTCGTTGGGGCACATCAGGGTCCACTCGCCATCGGCCTCTACCCTTTTCATAAAAAGATCCGGAATCCACATGGCATAGAACAAGTCCCGTGCGCGCATTTCTTCCTTCCCGTGGTTCTTTTTCAGATCCAAAAATTCAAAAATATCTGCATGCCAGGGTTCCACGTAAATTGCAAAGCTTCCCTTGCGTTTGCCACCACCCTGGTCCACGTATCGGGCCGTATCATTAAAAACCTGTAACATGGGCACAATGCCGTTAGAGGTTCCGTTGGTACCCGCAATGTAGGAACCTGTGGCCCTAATATTATGGATAGAAAGTCCTATACCGCCAGCAGACTGTGAGATTTTAGCCGTCTGCTTCAAGGTGTCGTAAATGCCGTCTATGCTATCGTCCTTCATGGCCAATAAAAAGCAGGAGGACATTTGCGGTTTTGGGGTGCCCGAGTTAAAGAGGGTGGGTGTGGCGTGGGTAAAATACTTTTTGGACATGAGTTCATAGGTCTCAATGACCGCGTCCAGGTCGTCCAAATGAATGCCCACGGAAACCCGCATCAACATATGTTGGGGGCGCTCCGCAATCTGCCCGTTCAGTTTTAACAAATACGAGCGCTCCAAAGTTTTAAAACCGAAATAATCGTAGCCAAAATCGCGGTTGTAGATAATGGTGGAATCGAGCGTTTCCGCGTTCTCGGAAATCACCTTGTAGACCTCATCCGATAGCAAAGGTGCCTTTTTGCCCGTTCTGGGATTTACGTACTTGTACAGGTCCTTCATAGTTTCCGAGAAGGACTTTTTTGTGTTCTTATGTAGATTGGAGACAGAAATACGGGCGGCCAATTTTGCGTAATCGGGATGGGTGGTGGTCATGGTAGCAGCTATCTCCGCGGCAAGGTTGTCCAGTTCGGAGGTCGTAACCCCGTCGTACAATCCCTCAATAACCCGCATGGTGACCTTTAAGGGGTCTACCAGCCCATTGAGTCCATAACATAATTTTCGTACTCTGGCGGTAATCTTATCGAACATTACCAGCTCTTTTCTTCCATCTCTTTTTACTACATACATGTTGCTACAATTGTTTTGGTGATACGTCGGGTTCCTTCAAATCAGAATGTTAAAAAATTAACACTTTGTATTATGGTCGTAAAAACCCCTCAGGGGTGAAGGGGTCAATTCGTTAAAATGCCTTGGTTTAAAAATCCGCGTCGAAGCTGATTTTCTGGGCGTCTGTGTCTTTTTCTTTGTTGAGCACACCTGCCTTTTGATATTCGGAAACCCTTTTCTCGAAGAAATTGGTCTTCCCTTGCAGGGAAATCATATCCATAAAGTCAAAAGGATTTGTGGAGTTGTAGACCTTAGCACAGCCCAATTCCACCAACAACCTGTCTGTCACAAATTCCAAATACTGGGTCATAAGTTTGGCATTCATTCCGATAAGGCTTACCGGAAGTGACTCGGTTATAAATTCCCTTTCTATGTTCAGGGCATCCACCAGAATGTCTGTTATACGCTCTTTGGGCACCTGATTCACCAAATGATGGGTATGTAGGTGTACCGCATAATCACAGTGCATCCCCTCATCCCTTGAAATCAATTCATTGGAAAACGTGAGGCCGGGCATCAACCCTCTCTTTTTTAACCAAAAAATGGAACAAAAGGCTCCAGAAAAGAAAATGCCTTCTACTGCTGCAAAAGCGATCAAGCGTTCCGCAAAACTTGGAGAATCGATCCATTTTAGGGCCCAATCTGCCTTTTTCTTGATGGCGGGGAAATTTTCAATGGCCTTGAAAAGAATGTTTTTTTCCTTTTCATCCTTTACATAGGTGTCGATCAAAAGGGAATAGGTTTCCGAGTGGATATTCTCCATCATGATTTGGAAGCCATAGAAAAATTTAGCTTCGGAGTATTGCACTTCGTTTACAAAGTTCTCGGCTAAATTTTCATTGACGATACCATCCGAAGCGGCAAAAAAAGCAAGGATATGTTTTATGAAATAGCGTTCATCCGTATTGAGCTTATCGCTCCAATCCACCAAATCCTGTTGAAGATCTATTTCTTCGGCAGTCCAAAAGCAAGCCTCGCATTTTTTGTACCATTCCCATAAATCGTGGTGCTGAATGGGGAATATTACAAATCTATCTTCATTTTCTGCTAGGATGGGCTCTACGGCTGTTGACATGGTTCTTTTATGGTTTTAGTGTTCTTGTGTGCTTATTTAGGTTGAAACTTACCTTGCGGTAGGGACTAACAAAGATTGGAAAATGTGTTCGATTTCTAAAGCCTGTTTTACGTTTTAAGTCACAAAGTTTTTAACACAAGATGTTGAAATCTAGGTTCGCAAGTGATGTTTATTGTGGTTGTCCGAGGATTGCATTTTGTATTAATTCTGCCCCTGGGATGAACAGAAAAAAATAAACCAAAAAGTATAATAAATGATACTCTTTGGTCTTAATGCTTTGGCACTTACGCCTACTTCAGAAATGTACTACCAAACTGTACGGCCCATCCGATGAATCAAAATTTATAATCACTAAAATTGAACTTGCTGATTTAGGTAGTTCCCCCGAAACCTAATAACCGAGCAAATTTCCCTAACAAACAAGTTGGTAAGGCTGTCCAATTTCTTGTAATTCCATCAGTTGGGATAGTTATCACACACAAGGACATGTTGTGATGTACAACATGCCGTTCCCAAGGCCGTACGTAATAGTCTGGCAGTTTCATAATATAGTCAATGGCAATAGCTCTTTATTTTTTTTCATTTTGTCGTATCGCAGTAAAATTTCCGGTCAGGTTGATCGTTTTACCGTTTGCGTTCTGCAACCTTATTTCCATGGAACCCTGCAAATAATCAGCTTCTATGGAACGAATGCTTATTTTTCCCCTTTGTGCAAAAAAGGGCAATTCGCCCCATTTCTTGACGTTGGCGAATCCGAAGACCCCATCAAAGTAATTCAAAAAGCCGTCTATGCTACCTGGCACCCTATAGGTGCCGGCCGTAATTGGTTCCGATTGGTTTTGTTGTGAAATCAAAAAACCCAGGTCATGGTGCGATTCCCCATCATTGCCTTTTAGGTTTAACTTCAAGGTAGCGAAGGGCGTTCCGTCGCTGGCCGTTTCCTGTGCAATCTCAAAGGCTACTCCCCCGGTGAGTTCCACATTAAAGTCCCCGGTTGCCCTAATCGAATAATTGCCCGCTATAGGGCTGTCCCCCAGCATGGCTGAAGCATCCTCATGTGTAGTATAGGAAGTAAAGAGTGTGAGAATGGCAACCCAAAGACCTATATTGGCGATTCGGGTCATTCCATATAACAGGGCCGGTTCTTTTTGTATCAATGCGGTCACCATTTTATTTCACTATTTGGGTTTCCTTCGTCGTTTCTCCCCCGGCTAGCAAATCATGGCCCTCATTTTGCTCCAAGGCAATTTGATCATTTGCGCTAAAAACAGCTCGGTCCGTTTCATCCGTTAACGCTGCTATAAGCAATGTAATCACCAATAGGGCAAAGAGAAAAATACATTTTTTCATGGCATCGGTTTTAGCGTTCTTCAAAAAATCCCGATTGTAGGGAATTTAAATCATAATCAGCAATACGCGTACAGCTTATTATAATTTGGTCATTTTAGGTCTTACTAAAGTAGGATGATCAGGGCCTTTGAAATTGCACAGATGTATAAATGGTAATAAATGCTGTATAAACGGCAAAAATATGTGGGATGCAGCACAATATGTATATGTTTGATTGTCAATGTGTTATATAATTTTCAACACCTTATCACTTAAACTGCCAAAGCTTAGGGCCCCCACCCAAAAATTTCCATGCTGCCTGTCCTACAGCATTTTTTGCCAACCACACGCCAAACGGCCCCATTGGCACATTTTTTTTGAATGCATTCCCCCCTATACTCTAATTTTGACTAACTTAACCCTGTAGTTATGTTAGAAGCAGTTATAGTAGATGATGAAATTAAGGCCCTCCAGAGTCTTTCATGGGAGCTGACCAACTTTAGCGATGAAATCAACGTGGTTGCCTCCTTTACGGACCCTTTTGAGGCCCTGGCGCATTTGGAAAAGAATTCGCCCGACTGTCTCTTCTTGGACATTGAAATGCCCACCATGGATGGTTTTCAGTTTATTCAAAAACTGAACAATAAAAATTTTCCCGTGGTCATCACCACCGCCTACAACCAGTACGCCATAAAAGCCCTAAAGAACGAGGCGATAGATTATCTCCTAAAACCCATTGATACGGACGATCTGAAAGACACCATCGTAAAAATCAGAAAATACAACTCCAAAAATTATACGGCGGAGCGCTTGGAAAAGATTTTGCTGAACTTCAATTCCAATTCCATACATAAGAAAATTACCATCAACACGGATGGCAAACTGGTCTTTCTGGAAAGTGATGATATCCTATATGCCGAATCGGATGGTAATTACAGTACCATTTATTTGGCGGACGGACATAAAATTGTACTTACCAAAAAACTAAAGGAAGTAAACGAGCTCCTACCCCAGGATTCTTTTTTCAGAATCCACAATTCCTACATAATCAACCTCAATAAAATAAAAGAATTTCTTAAAACAGATGGATATGTTGTTTTGCAGTCCAATCACAAAATACCGGTATCCAGGCAAAAAAAATCCGATTTTTTGGATTTGCTCTAATCCCGCTTTAAGCAATTTTCCCTAATGATCAGGAAATTCCCCCTAAAGAAAAACGCAATTCCCAGGAGGTCCCTTCTTTCCCTGCTCATTTTTCTTTCCTTCCATTTTGGAAATGCACAGAACATCCCTCAAGAATTTGTAGATCAGGTAGACTCGCTCATCCAAGCCGCCCCACGCACTTATCGCGAGCTCGATGCCGTGCTAAGGCCCAATAGGCGGGATACGCTGCTCATGTACTATTTTGTAAGGGCCAGTGCGGAACAAAACTATTTGGACGGGCAATCCTACGCCCTAAACCAACTGGGCACCAAATACCGAAACATCTCACAATACGTAAAGGCGGTAAGTTTACACAAGGAAGCCTTGGAGGCGGCCATTGAAGCCGATAATATTGAATTTCGCGTTTTTAGCCTCAACATGCTCGGGGTGGTCTATAGAAGAAACGATGCCATAAAGACCGCACTGGACTACAACCAAGAAGCCTTGGAACTGGCAGAGACCATTGAAAATCCTTCCATTGGAATAAAGAGGAGCATCAATGTATCCCTGAACAGCATCGGTAACATTTACCAAACGCTGAAACAGTACGATTTGGCAATCGCACAATTCAGAAGGTCCATGAAACTGGAAGAAGAGCTCGGCAATATCCGTGGCTTGGCGGTAAACTATCAGAACATCGGGGAATGCTTGGAAGAACAGGGCAAACTGGAGGAAGCACTGGAAAGTTACCAGATCGCGCTGGAATACGACAAGGAAATCGCCTCCGAAGTAGGCCAGGTCATCTGTTTGAACAGTATTGCGCAGGTGTTCATTAAACAAAATAAGCCCCAAGAGGCGCTCCAAATCCTGGAGCCGGCCCTGGTGGCTTCCGAAGCCACCCGCGACATGCATGTTACTTCCCTGGTTTACGTTAACTTGGGTTGGGCCCTGATGCATTTAAAACAATACGATGCCGCGGAAAAAAGACTGCTCCAAGGTTTGGACATCGCCAACAAGTACAACTTCCCCAGAAGCATCTCCAAGAGTTATACGCTGTTATCTGACCTGGCCGATCGCAAGGGCGACTTTAAAAACGCCTTTGAATACTACAAAAAAGCCGAGCTATTTGATGAAAAAGTGACCAACGAGCTCAACCTGCGCTATGTGAACGATATGATCATCCGCTATGATACGGAGAAAAAAAGCAATCAAATTGAAGTTCTGGCCAAAGAAAATGAGATCGTTAAATTAAAATTGCGAAAGAACCGCACGTCCCTGCTGGTAGGCGGTTTTGCCCTAGCCTTGATGGCCGGAATACTCTATATTCTGTACCGACAATATCAGCTTAAGAACGAAAAAAAGGTATTGACCTTGGAACAAAGTATGCTGCGAAGCCAAATGAATCCGCATTTTTTGTTCAATTCCCTGAATTCCATCAAACTTTACATTATCAACAACGAACAAAAGAACGCGGTACATTACCTGAACAAGTTTTCAAAACTGGTGCGCAAGATCCTTGAAGCCTCTTCCCTAAAAGAAATCCCCTTGGCAGAGGAACTGGAAACCGTGGAGCTCTATATGAACATTGAAAATATCCGCTTTTCCAATGAAATCAATTTTGAGATCCATATTAGCGATGACCTGGACCCACACACCATCAAAATCCCCTCCCTAATATTGCAGCCCTTTTTGGAAAATGCGCTATGGCATGGCCTTTCGTCCAAGGAGGGGGACAAGTCTGTATCCATTCACATTGACCGAGGGGACCAGCAGTTTATTGATATTTCCATTATGGATAACGGTGTAGGGCGGGAAGTGGCCGAAAAAATCAAGCAAAGAAAGGTGCTAAAACGGAAATCTGTCGGGATCGATATTACCAAGGAACGTTTGGCCAACTTCTCCAAGGATTACGAAAATTCCTTTGATGTGAAAATTGTAGACCTTTATGATGAAGACGGCGAGCCCCAAGGGACAAAGGTGGTGTTGCGGATTCCTACTGTTTAGCATGTGCCTTGGCAACCTCTTCCAGTTCACCGTACCAGGCTTTCCCAAACTTGCGGATCAGGGCGTCCTTCACAAATTTATAAATGGGCACCTTTAGGCTTGCTCCCAGATGGCAGGCGGGATCGCATATTTCCCATTTATGGTAGTTCACTGCGGTAAGTTGGGTGTATTCTTTTACCCGTACCGGATAGAGGTGGCAGGAAACCGGTTTTTTCCATCCTATAACTCCGTTGTTATACGCTTCCTCTATACCGCATTTGGCGGTGCCGTTTTCTGAAAAGACCACATAGGCACACTCACTTCCATCTACCAGGGGAGTTTCCCACTCTCCGTCTTCGCCCTTGACAAAGGCTCCCTGGGCTTCAATGGCCGCTCTGCCCTCTTCCCTCAAAAAAGGCTTTACGTCCTGATAGATATCGATCAAAATCTGGGTCTCCCTGTCTTCCAGGGGAGCACCGGCCTCACCATCCACACAGCAAGCCCCTTTGCACGCACTTAGATTGCACACAAAATCCTGCTCCAAAATCTCCTCGGATAGTATGGTTTTTCCTAATTGAAACATATGCTATGTCAATGAGTGCAAAGATACTTGATCGGCTGCTAAACCGCAGGATTTATTTTCCATTTAAAACATCCAAAAACCCGCTTTATAACGTAAATTTGCCGCGAAATTTAATACAAGTCGGATGAGTTTCAATTTTAAGGAGATCGCCACGGCCAGTATGGTCCTTTTTGCCGTGATCGACATCTTGGGCAGTGTTCCCGTTATTATTGGTCTGCGCAACAAGGTAGGGCACATACAATCGGAAAAGGCCTCCATAGTGGCCGCTTTTATCATGGTGGCCTTTTTGTTCGTCGGGGAGCGTATTTTGAGTTTGATCGGTATCGATGTTAATTCCTTTGCCGTGGCTGGTGCTTTTATCATTTTCTTTTTGGCCATAGAAATGATCTTGGGAATATCGCTCTACAAGGACGACGCTCCTGAAAGTGCTTCTGTGGTTCCCATCGCCTTTCCCTTGATCGCAGGGGCCGGCACCCTTACCTCTATCCTTTCACTACGTGCCGAATATGCCGTACAAAACATCGTAGTGGCCATCATTGTGAATATTATTTTTGTGTATCTTGTACTTAAATCCTCCCGAAGAATCGGAAACCTGCTGGGCAGGAGTGGCCTCGGGGTCATTCGCAAGATTTTTGGGGTCATTCTGCTGGCCATTGCCGTAAAGCTTTTTGCTACGAACATCAATCAACTCCTTTAGGCTTTTGGACCAAAATATAAAGTTGCTGTTATGAACAAAACACTTTCTATACTTCTTGTACTCTTTGCGCTGGGGCTTATTGCGTATAACGTGACCTTGGTCGATTTTGAAAACCCCCTTCAGGGCGATAGCATCATAGCCATTATTGGGATATTGGCCTCACTTTGCGCCATTGTGTTGCTGCTCATTTTCATTGCTTCCAAGAAAATTCAGAAAAAAGTGGACGAGGATTAGTTTTTCGCCTCGATCCGTTCGGCCTCCTGTTGGTTAACCGTAGGTCTGTCCAGGGCAATAACTTTCTGGAGCATAACATCTCCAGTACCTATAATCTGGGCATGGGTGTTTGGTGAGAACAACTGTTCTGCCAACACGGCCTTAAGATACAGTTTTATCTTATCCTCCATGGCGTAATAATCCATTTTCAATTTTCTGGCGATGAAATAGTCCACAAAGGACTCGAACAGGATATCGTCTACTTTGAAATTCTCGATAAATTCTCGCTGGGTATATCCGTCATAACGGGTACGGTCCTCTTCGAGATGGTCAAATATAAAACGTGCAAGGTACCCTCGGCTCTCCATGCTTTCCACGGCCTCTTCCTCATTGGTGCCAATGGGAACAAAAACGTCGGGGATAATGCCGCCACCGCCATAGACCACCTTTCCCTTTGGGGTGGTAAATTTTAGGGAGTCGGCCACTTTTATGCTATCTACCGAAATCAGTTCCCCACTGTGGTACCGATCTGTAAATTTCTGATAATAATCCTTGCTCCCATTTTTATATGTTTTTTGGATGGAGCGTCCGGTAGGGGTATAATATCTTGAAACCGTAAGCCGTACCGCGGAACCATCGCCCAGTTCCATCTCGCGCTGTACCAATCCCTTTCCAAAGGAACGTCTTCCCACTATAGTACCTATGTCATTGTCCTGCAACGCCCCGGCAATGATCTCGCTGGCTGAGGCCGATCGCTCATTGATCAGCACATAGATGGGCTTATCCTCAAAACTGCCTTTGTCCGTTGCATAGATCTTCTCTATTTTTCCCTTCTTGTTCTTGGTAAACAAAATGAGTTTGCCCTCCTTCAAGAATTCGTCGCACATTTGCTCGGCTATACCCAAATAACCTCCCGGATTATCCCGTAGGTCCAGGGCCAATTTCTTTGCCCCTTGCCGCTGTAGGCTCCTCAGGGCCGCCTTAAACTCCTTGTAGGTAGTCTCTGCAAAACGGTTTACCTTTATATATCCCATTTCGGGGGTAAGCATATAATGGGCCTCCACGCTTTTAAGCGGAATACGGTCTCGTCTTACCGTTACCGTGAACAGTTTGTTTTCCTCTTTGCGGAACACCTTGAGTTTTACGGGGGTACCCTCTTTTCCCTTAAGCTTGTCCACGATGACCTCATCTGGCAATCTTTTTCCGTAAAGGGTATCCTTATTGGCCATCAGAATGCGGTCTCCCGGTTGGATGCCTTTGAGAAAACTAGGGCCATTCTCAATAGTGCGTATTACGGCAATGGTATCGCGATATTTGTAAAAACTGATGCCGATGCCTACGAAGTCCCCTTTCATGTTCTCCGAAACCCGGTTCATTTCCTTTTTCGAAATATAGACCGAATGCGGGTCCAACTTGTCCAAAATATTATTCACCGTAACATCTACAATGCTATCGGTATCTATTTCGTCCACATATTCATAATCGATATAATCGATAAGTCGGTTAAGCTTGTCCTTTTTGGAGTTGGTGGTGAACAATTTTTCCGGCGAATCGTTAAAATGTAGCTTGCCCCCAATAAAGATTCCTAGGGCCAATGCCAAGGCAATAACGGTGGGCCAGATATAGCTGTATATTCTTTTCATAAATGGGGCATTATTAAAAAAACTGCTCCTGCAAGGGCATATGGGTTACGGAAATACCTGCCTTTTCCAAGAAGTTCAGTCCTGAATTATCCTTGTACGCTCGCTGATATACCACACGTTTTATGCCAGATTGATGAATTAGTTTGCTGCATTCCCTGCATGGGGACAAGGTAATGTACAAGGTGGCCCCTTCACAGGACTGGGTAGAGGAGGCTACCTTGGAGATTGCATTGGCCTCGGCGTGAAGCACATACCACTTGGTGTATCCTTCATCGTCTTCGCAAATATTCTCGAACCCCGTGGGCGTGCCGTTGTACCCATCGGAAATGATCATGCGGTCCCTTACGATAATAGCCCCTACTTGCTTGCGCTTGCAATAGGATAGTTTTCCCCACTCCTGGGCCATCCGCAAATAGGCTTGGTCGTACTTCTGCTGTTTACTTTCCTTCATCCACAATTGGCAAACCACTAAGATACCCGCTTTGTAAAATTCCTACAACCCTAAACGGTTAATTTTTAGTGAAATTCTATAAAGGGAACGTACTAACCATCATTGGTATTGTCATAATCATGACAATTATGGAGAAGAGCACGATAAAGACGGCCTGTTTCACCTTTACAATTGACTGTAGCACGTAAGCCAGCGCCAAAATCAAAAGAATGATCAGCACCTGTGAAAGTTCTATTCCAGTAGCAAATCCCAGCAGGGGCAAACCCTTGTTTTCCTCCTCTGCCATCAACATCTTGAAATAGTTGGAAAACCCAAAACCGTGGATCAATCCAAAAAAAGCGGTGGCCCAAAGATGAACACCCGCCTTCCCGACCTTTGTTCCCCTCTTCACATAAAATAGATTGAACAGGGCCGTGAGGAAAATGGTCACCGGAATGAGAAACTCTATCCAGTTCACCGCAACGGTTACAGTTTCGTACACCGATAGGGCCAAGGACAGGCAATGTGCCACGGTAAAAACGGTAGCCAGAATGACCACCTTTTTCCATTCCCTAAAGGTAAATGGAAGGGCCAGGGCCGCCAAAAATAAAATATGATCGTAAGCGCTAAAATCCAGTACATGATCCAAGCCCAACTCAATGTAAAACCAAAATTCCTGCATGTCTAATCGTTTATATTGTCTAATATAGGAGCGCTTTCCTTAGAGCCCTCTTTCATTTTGGATTTTCTCGTAGGCCTTCTGCACCTGCTTAAACTTTTCCTCGGCCCCTCTCTTTATTGCCTCATTTTCCGTATTTACCCTATCCGGATGGTATTTCTTCGCCATGGTACGATAGGCTTTCTTTACTTCATCATCAGAGGCCGATTTTTGAATTTCCAAAATCTTATAGGCAGTATCCGCAGACTTGATGAACATGGCCTTGATACTTTCAAAGTCGCTCCGCCCGACCCTTAAAAAGCCGGCTATTTCCCATATTTTATCTATTTCCGGCGTGCTTACCTGACCATCTGCCTGGGCTATTCCAAACAAAAAATGCAAGAGCTGCAACCGAACTTCATATCGGGTACGTTGGTTGAGATAGGTGCAAATGCGCTGGGCGGACACCTCCCGATTTTTAATTACCTCATTAAAGGTTCTAAAAATGGCATTGGCCCTTTCCTTCCCATAGGTGCTTAGGAAATACTGCCGCACATAATCGAGTTCGCGCTGGCTTACCTGGCCATCTGCCTTTATAACGATGGAACATAAGGACAACAGATTAAGCTCAAAATCGGCCGGGGACACCTTCTGCCGGGTAATATCCTGAAAAACGCTACCGCCTCTGCCCCGAGAGCCCCCGCTCAGATTGTCGATAAAGCTTCCCACCAAAAAGCCCAAAATAGCTCCAGGAAACCTAAAAAACATATATCCCAGGATGGCCGCAAACCATTTAATCATACCTCCGATGCATTTTTTGATTCTTTGCCCGCCAAAGATATGATTTTAGGCAAGAAAAGAAGGGCCAACGAAAAGTTAAGGCCTATAATAAAAATGCGACAAATTAGTTACCTTTGTACAATATTCAAAAAATAAAAGATAGACTATGTATCCTGCGGAATTGGTAAAACCTATGAGAGAGGACTTGGCATCTGCCGGGTTTGAAGAATTATATACGGCCGAAACGGTCGAAAAAGCGATCAACCAAGAGGGAACTACCCTGGTGGTGGTAAACTCCGTTTGCGGTTGTGCCGCGGCCAACGCACGGCCTGCGGCAAAACTCAGCCTACAAAATGACAAAAGGCCGGAGCATTTAGTAACCGTGTTTGCGGGAGTGGATACGGAGGCCGTGGATGCGGCAAGGAACCTAATGGTTCCGTTTCCGCCCTCGTCCCCTAGTATGGCCCTCTTTAAGAACGGTGAGTTGGTGCACATGATAGAACGGCATCATATCGAGGGAAGGCCTGCTGAGATGATCGCGGAGAACCTTACAGAGGCCTACAACGAGTTCTGTTAAGGGCCAACAGAAGAAAACGTAAAAGATTATTCTGGAAAACCGTTCCGTTAGGGGCGGTTTTTTATTTTTGTAGCATGCGAAAACTTTTGGCCTACCCACTTACCCTGCTCTATTTTATCTTCTTCGGGATGGTCTTGGTTCTATTTCATCCCATACAATGGATCTGCTTCAATCTTTTTGGGTACGAAGCGCATAAGCGAAGTGTAAGTATCCTTAACTGGTTCCTTATGCGGTGTACCCATATCCTGGGTACGCGCTACACCTTTCAAAATCCCCATAAAATTCCCAGCGACAGGCCGTTGATCATTGTGGTGAACCATCAGAGCATGAATGATATTCCGCCCTTGATCTGGTATATGCGGGCGCACCATCCCAAGTTTATCAGCAAGATAGAATTGGGCAAAGGTATTCCAAGCGTCTCTTACAACCTACGGCACGGGGGTTCGGCCCTGATCGACAGAAAGGATAGCAGACAAGCCTTGATCGAAATCTCCAAACTGGGAAAATACATTGAGAAAAATACCCGTAGTGCGGTTATTTTTCCCGAAGGGACCCGAAGTAGGGACGGGCATCCCAAAAAGTTTCAGACCACAGGCTTAAAGGTACTGATGAAACAGGCTCCCTCTGCGCTTCTGGTACCCATTAGCATTAACAATTCCTGGAAGATGTTGCAATACGGCAAATTTCCCTATGGCATTGGGTCCCATTTGCACTTTAAGGTACATCCCCCCCTGGAAAACGAAGGAGATCCGGATGCATTGATCTCGCAGGTAGAGCAACAAATAACCAACGGCGTAACCTCTTTTAAATGACCAATACCGAAATTGTTGAACAGACCATTGCTTTTGTCAAGGAAACGCTACAAGGCGCCGAAGGTGGTCATGATTGGTTCCATATTGAGCGTGTGTTCAAAAACACCATCCTCATTGCGAAAGACGAAAAAGTAGATATCCTAGTGGTAAGTCTGGGTGCTCTGTTGCACGATATCGCGGATGCCAAATTCCACGATGGCGACGAAAGCATAGGTCCCCAAATGGCCCGGACCTTTTTACATTCCCTGAAAATAGATTCCAAGGTCATTGCCCATGTGGTAAGGATCATTGAGAACATTTCTTTTAAATCCAGTTTAAGAAGCGAAAAATCCAAGGCCAACAATGCCGCTTTTTCTTCCATGGAATTACAGGTAGTACAGGATGCCGACCGCCTAGATGCGATCGGTGCCATTGGTATCGCGAGGGCCTTCAACTACGGAGGGTTCAAAAATAGGGAATTGTACAATCCCGAAATCCCATACCGTGCCGGGATGACCAAGGCAGCGTACAAGAAATCCAACTCGCCCACCATCAATCACTTTTACGAGAAACTCCTTTTGCTCAAGGATTTGATGAACACGGAAACCGGCAAAAAAATTGCCGAGGAACGGCATCAATTTATGCTCCATTACCTAAAACAGTTTTATAGCGAATGGGACGGTACCGCCTAGTCTTGGGCCCAGCATAGGCACGTCCTTGCTTCGATAAGATCTGTATTTTCCCTCCTCGTTTTTTTTGTATCTTCATGCCTCATTCCTCAAACGAGCCAAGATGAAAAGAAGAAAATTTATCAGAAATGTAGCGGCTTCTTCCGCTGCTTTCTCCATTGTACCCAGTTATGTATTGGGCAAAACCCATGTTCCCCCCAGCGATACGCTCTATATTGCGGCTTTTGGCGTCGGGGGGCGCGGTGCAGGGGTCATTCGCGATCTTACCCAAACGGGCAAGGTGAAGTTTGTCGCCTTTTGTGACGTGGACGAACGTATGGTACAGGCAAGCATGGAGCTGCACCCCGGCACCAAGATGTACAAGGATTTTAGAAAGGTGTACAAAAGGCATTTAAAGGAAATAGACGCGGTTATGGTGGCCACACCGGACCACACGCACGCCACCATTGCGCTTCCCTTTATGCGTGCCAAAAAGCACGCCTATGTGGAAAAACCCTTAACCCATAATATTTATGAGGCGCGCCTTATGACCCAGGTAGCCAAGGAAAATGGTATCGTTACGCAAATGGGCAACCAAGGCGCATCCAGTGATGGTAGCCGGCAGGCAAAGGAATGGATCAATTCTGGTGTTATCGGCAAGGTTGAGCGGGTAGACTGCTGGACCAACCGACCGGTATGGCCGCAGGGGGTACCGGTACCCAGCACTGCAGAGGCCGTGCCCAAGGGATTGGATTGGGACCTTTGGTTGGGACCTGCCGCCAAAAGAGATTATAACTCGGCCTATTTGCCCTTCAAATGGCGCGGTTGGTGGGATTTTGGAACCGGGGCCCTGGGCGATATGGGCTGTCATATAATGGAGACGCCCTTTGGCGTACTGGATCTTGGATACCCTACCGAAGCGGAAGCAAGTTGTACCACAAACTGGGTGGGCGACTTTAGGGAAGCCGACTACAATGCCTCCTGCCCGCCTTCATCGATCGTGCGTTTAAAGTTTAACACGGAGGCCCATGGCGATATCGCCCTGAATTGGTACGATGGGGGCATTGTTCCCGACCTGCCGGATGAATTAAAGGACGATGAAAGAATAGGCGATAGCGGAGGTGGGTCTATTTTTTACGGTACCAAGGGAATCCTGGTGTGCGATACCTATTCACGTAATGCCAGATTGCTCCCTTCCGAGACCATGACGCTTTTCAATCCGCCAACGCCCCATTTGCCCAGAATAGTCGGGGATACCGGAGGGCACCAGAACAATTGGGTGGAAGGTTGCCTGAACGGGACCGTTACCTCTTCGGATTTTGCCAAAGCAGGGCCCTTAACGGAGGCTGTGCTTATGGGTAATTTGGCCATAAAAGCATATCAGTATAAAACCCTCAAAGAGGGAAAACAACTTGGCGATTGGGACCCCTATAACTATCCTGGAAGAAGGAAGCTTCTTTGGGATGGTCAAAATATGAAGGTGACCAACTACGACAAGGCCAATGAATGGGTGAAACGGGAATACCGAAAAGGTTGGGAACTGAAATAGTAGGTTTACGGACCCTGTTTCAACGCTGCTAAAGCCATTCCAATTTTTTTTCCAGATGTCTTTTTTCCAATTCGTTTTGGGTAAGGGCAATGGCCGTTTTTAGAGCCGATTTGCTAGCGTCATAATCTTCAGATCCGGACAGGAGCTCTGCCCTGATGGCATGGTATAGGGCACTTTTGCTTAGATCGGTCTTTGCATCAAGCCGTTCCAACTCCTCCAATGCCTTTTCGGCACCGTGGACCATATAGTATGGAACAAGCCTGTTTAATTGTACGATCGGCGAATGTTGTTTTCGCACCTGAAGGTCGTACAACCTCAAAATGCTCTTCCAATCGGTATCTTCAAAGGAGGGAGCGATACAGTGGTAGTAGGAAACCGCCGCTTCCAAATGATAGCGGGAAGGCTGGTTGTCCGCTGTTCTCGCCTGCTCCAAATGTCTTGCCCCTATCTGCACCAATTCCTGGGAATACTTGGAACGGTCCTGGTGTTTTAGATCCACCAATTCCAGCTTCTCGTCCAGACGTGCCTCAAAGCGGGAGGCGTGGAAGCACATCAGGGCGATCAAGGCGTCCAAATTTGGATGTTCACAATAGCGGTTCCTAGAGAGGAGCACGGCCAAACGGATGGCCTCGTAGCAAATGTCCCTTTTGATTATTTGCGATCCCGATGTCGCCGCATAGCCCTCCGAAAACAGAAGATAGATGACCTGGATTACCACAAACAATCTGGATTGCAGACCAATTTCCACAGGAATATTGAGTGTGCTGATCTGTTCCTTTAATTTTTTCTTTGCCCGGGTAAACGACTTTGCAATGGTCTCCTCTTTCTTTAAAAGGGCCTCGGCAATTTCCCGGTTATTAAATCCACCGATCAGCTTTAGACTTAGAATAATCTGGTACTCCTGCGACAGGGAGGGATGGCAACAGGCAAAAATCATCTTAAGCTGACTGTCGGAAATGGAGTGGTCCAATTGCACCTCATCCACCTCAGCGCCATTGGCACCAAAAAAATGGGCAAGGTCATCTGAAAAATCCAGTTTTTTGTCCCTTCGCAATTGATCGATCATTCTATTGTTTGCCACCCGTAAAAGCCAAGCCGTAGGGTTATCTGGGACCGCCGTATAGGCCCATATCTGCATGGCCTTGATCAGTGCCTCCTGCACTGCATCCTCTATCTCTTCCAATCGGACCGTTCCAAATTTATAGGTCAATAGGGCCGTCACCTTTCCATATTCCGTACGAAAAAGATGATCCACTACCTTGTTCCTGTCTTCTTTCTTCACGCTTTTAAACCAAAAAGCCCGAAAAACACATGGTTTTCCAGACCTTTGGAATCTTTTGTTTTTTACATGTCCATGGAAAGAATTTCCCTGATCTCAATATTGCCCCCATAATCAAAAATAGGGCAGGCTTTGGAAATTTCCACGGCTTTGTCCAGGCCATCCGCGGTAACGATCAAATAGCCTCCTACGACTTCGGCTCCCTCCGCGAAGGGACCGTTGGTGACAATCTCGCCCCGGTTTTTCACCATTTTTCCCTCGTCTGCCAAAGGAAGTCCATCTACCAATTGTCCCTTTTCCTGAAGTTTGCCCATCCAGCTGCCCCATGCTTGCATGTGCGCTTGCTTTTCCTCTTGGGAGAGCCCTCTATAGGCCTCGTCATGACCTCCCCTAAACAAATACAAAAAGTTACTCATCTCAGTTGTTTTTTAAAAGTTAAACATTTTTATCTAAAGACGGAAAGCGGTTTCCAAATTGGACAATAAAAGGGACTATTCCTCAAAACAGTCGCATTTGCCCATCTTTGTATTGCTCATGCATGTCTGTATTCAATTTGGGAAAGACCTTATCCTTAAAATAGGTATGCCTGGCCAAACGTACCATTTCATGTATTTGTTGGGCAATCTTCCCCTCACCACGGTTCCTGATTCCAAATCTGCTGTCGTTCAAGCTGCCTCCATGGCAGGCCTCTATTTGATGGAGTACCTTATCGGCGCGATCGGGTAAGGTTTTTTTTATCCAGTCGCTAAAAATCTGACCAATGGCCCCGTTGAGGCGCACAATCGTAAAGGCGAAGGACAGGGCGCCATAATCTGCCGATGCTTTTGCCAGGTTCATGATCTCATGGCTATTGATGCCAGGTATGATGGGCGCCAGCATCGCATTGACGGGAATGTTGTTCTCGGATAAAACCCGTATGGTCTCCAAGCGTTTCCTTATGGTGGTGGTCCTGGGTTCAAGGATGCGTCGGGTTTCCTCTGACAGCGAGGTTACGGAAACATTTACGCCTACCAATCCGTGCGCTGCCAATTCCTTCAGTAGGTCCAGGTCCCGTAAGATCAAGGCGTTCTTTGTGATAATACCCACGGGATGTCTGTATTTTAAGAAAACCTGCAAACACCTTCTGGTAATCTTGAATTTCTTTTCCGCAGGTTGATAGCAGTCCGTGTTTCCTGAAAGTACAATGGTCTTTGCGCGCCAATTCCTGCTTTTTAACTTTTGTTCCAACAAGGCCGGCGCGGCTTTTTTTACCAATATCCTTCGCTCAAAATCGAGTCCGGCACTATATCCCCAGTACTCGTGGGTATTTCGGGCATAGCAATAGATGCATCCGTGTTCACATCCCTGATAGGTGTTCATAGAGTAGAGCATGCCCACATCCGGGCTTGTTACCTTGTTTACAATACTCTTTGGAAAGACCGGAATGTATTGTGTTTTATTGGTTTCCGCCTCTTCGCCCTCCACTCTGCAAAATTCGAGGAAATCATCGCGCATTTCATACACGTGCTGAAGAAACTTATTGGGGGTGTTTCCTTGTGCTCCTCGTCCCTTTATGTAGTCTTTTGATTTCAATTATTGGATTTATTCCAAATTTATGGAATATTTCCAATAATAAACAGAATTTAACTATTGTTTTTCCAAAGTCAAAAATCGAAAATCAGCATAGGTAAGGGTCAATTGACCATTGGCAAAGGAAAGTGCAAATTCCTGGTTGTTGGTCGTGCTATTGACGCTCGCGTCCATTGCATCGAAGAAAATAGTCCCGTACGCCGTGTCCAGGGCATCTGTGGAGAGCAATCCGGTAAAGCTCAGGACGTTGTTCTGTATGGCATAGTCCCCTGCAAAATCGTTGGCCGATGTGCTGCCTACAAAGGAATCTACCCCGTCAAAAACAATGGAGATGATTTCACCTTCCAAAGGAGCGCTGGTAGGACCCTGGGGACTGGAATTATGGATGGCTACTACATGCCATTCCCCGGAAAGGGTAGGCGCCCCAAACAATAGAGGTGGACTGTTAACGTCCGTATCACATGCGTTAAATGCCCAGAACAGGCAGACTAATACTAAAATCCTTGTTTTCATCGCGCTTTTTTCAACTAAGATGAAAAAGAGGGGACATGGTTGCTTCTTTAGAGAAACGACACTTGGACCAATTGTTTTTTGGTTCCCCGTTTGGCATAAAAAAGCATTTGGTCACTGCCATAGTTCATCAGGGGTTTGGATACCATCAAGGGCAACCTGGCCTCCTTGTCATCTATTATTTTCTTATAACTCATTTGCCCCTTTCCATCCAATTGTATAATAAACACGTTTCTATTTCGGCTGAGGCCCTGTTTAAAAATGAGCCGCTCGTTGTTCAATAACTGCGGATTCTCAGCGGCCGTGCTAATAAAGAAATAGGTATTGTCCCCTTTGGTGTAGGCACTATAGGAGGCATAGGCGCCATCGCCCTGCGTAACCTCGGCCTTGTTGATATTACGGGCCCAGACCATATCTCCGGCATCGTTTAACTTGGCACTAACAATATCATTGTGGTGATATCGATTTACCCGTACCCTTCCCCCGCTGGAGTTTGCCTGCACGCTAGAGGTCACAAAGTATTCCTCTGCGTTGAACAAAATATCATTATTGGCGGTAAAGCCCACATTTTTAAATACCAGGTTCTTGATTACCTTGTCATACTCCTTTCCGAACTTATCGAACATAAACTGCTGGGAAAAGGGATTGTACTTTTTCACATTGATCTCCAAGCCCCCGGGGTCCAGTTCAAAATAGCCCAGACCGTTATAGCGACTGTCCTTTCGGTCCGCATAGAATCCTATGCAAAGTAGTTTGCCGTTCCGCAAAATGGGTTTTAGGGCCTCGGAGTACTTCCCTGGGCCATCAAAGGTCTGCGTTTTTATCCCTTGGCCGGAGACCATGACCAACTCGTACTGAAATCTGCGTTCCAAGGCGCTAAAACGTTTCTTTTTAAAATAGGCCTTGCCGACCAGATAGGCCCGGTCCAGGTTTTTGGAAATTGCAATATTTTCGAAGGCGTAGTTCTTCTGCTCGATCTCGGCCGAAAAATCATGGCTCATAAGTTTTTGCAAACTTGCACTGAAGATATGGATATAGCGCTGATCGTTCTTTCTCTTTTTAAAATGGGTACTGATGGCAAAGGCCGATTTGTCTTCGTTGAACAATACCGTTGTCGTGAAGCCCGATGAGAAGTTTCTATTGTAGTAGTTCTTGCCCAAGGGGTTGTTCACCTCCGCTGAAGGTATGGAGAGTAGGATTTCTTTCCTAAAGTTGAACTCCTCCAAGGGACTACGGTGTACAATGTATTCGTAAGACGTCTTCAGGTAGTTATATTCCAGAAAAAGAAGATAAAGCTGGCCGTTCTTTACATAGCCTTCTACCAAATCCCTGCCCCTTAATTTGTAGTTGTACTCCGATACGAGCTCCAGATCTTTGTTGTACCGTTCTATAAAATAACCCTTGGGCTTAAGGATTATTCCCGTGTAGTAAGACCTTACCAGGAGGGTTCCCCCGTCCTCCGCGTTGGAGATGGTCAACAGATTGGAGTATTTATACCTATCGTTATATTTTTCCCCAAAACTATATTTTACAGGGATTTCCTGGGCATTTGCCCCAACCATGGCCAAAAGAAGCAGTAGGGCGACCAGACTTTTTTTACACATTGCTAGTAGGTTTTAAAGGCATGTCACTTACCGGGGAAATCTGCCTTCCGTTTTTCCAGAAAGGCCGTAGTGCCCTCTTTGAAGTCGGCCGTTCCAAAACAGTTCCCAAAGGCTTCTATTTCCGAGTCATACCCATTTATAGTATTCTTAAAACCCGCATTTACCGCTTTTATTGCGTAGCCAATCGCAACTGGCGAATTATTCGTTATTCTACTAGCTATTTTCTTGCACAGCGGCAGTAGTTCTTCCTGAGGGACCACCTGGTTTACCAGACCATACGCCAAAGCCGTGGGCGCATCGATCATCCCCGCCGTCATGATAAGCTCCATTGCCCTGCCTTTTCCGATCAACTGGGGCAATCGTTGTGTGCCTCCATAGCCCGGAATGACCCCTAGGGAAACCTCCGGCAGTCCCATTTTGGCCGTATCACTGGCAAGCCTAAAATGACAAGCCATGGCGAGCTCCAGGCCACCTCCAAGGGCGAAACCATTCACTGCGGCAATTACCGGCGTGGCCAGGTTCTCTACCAAATTGAACAGCTTTTCCTGACCATTGGCGGCCAGTTGGGCCCCCTGCTTGACCGAAAAATTGGCAAACTCCGCGATATCGGCCCCCGCCACAAAGGCCTTTTCCCCGCTTCCGGTAAGTATTATGGCCCGGATTTCCTTAGCCTTGTTCAAGGCTTTAAACGCATGGTGCAGTTCCTTGATGGTGGCCTTGTTCAAGGCGTTTAGTTTTTTGGGGCGGTCAATGGTCAGTACTGCCAACGGCTGCGCCATGGACAGTTGTATATTCTCGTATTTCATCGGTTTATCTTTGTCTATTTTAATTATCCTTTAAGGGGGTATTTTCAGAAAACGGGCCAAAAACGGGTTTCGAAAGCTCCTTTTCCTTGGGGAATTTCACCGTAAATACCGTGCCCTTTTCTGGCTGGGAGGTAAAATGGATGCTACCTTTGTAGGTTTCCACAATATTCTTTACCATCCCAAGGCCCAATCCCATACCGCTTGATTTTGTGGTAAACTTGGGTTCAAAAATCTTTTCCTTGAACTCATCGGCTATTCCCACGCCATTATCCGCCACGGCTATCTTTACATAACCGTTCTCCGAGGATACTGAGACCAAAATGCGGGGCGATGCCACGTTGCGAAGCGCCTGTGTGGCATTTTTTACCAGGTTGGTCACCACTCGGATCAATTGCGTTCGGTCCAATTTGGCAATGATCTCCTCTTCATCGGATATAAAGTGGATGTAGTTCTCATTAAAAATATCCAAGGCCAGCTTTACGATCTTTACCACGTTAAGTGTCTCGTTCTGCTGGGCGGGCATTTCCGCGAAATTGGAAAAGGCGGAAGCGATGTTGCTCATGGTATCGATCTGCTGAATAAGGGTCTTTGAATATTCTGCCACTTTTTGGGTAATGGCAGGGTCTTTGGCGTTAAATTTTTGCTCAAAGCTCTGAACACTGAGGCGCATGGGCGTCAAAGGGTTCTTTATTTCGTGGGCCACTTGTTTGGCCATCTCCCGCCACGCCTGTTCCCTTTCACTTCGAGCAAGTTTGGCGGCACTCTGTTCCAACTCATCGATCATTCCGTTATAGGAATCGATGAGTTTGCCTATCTCATCACTGGGGTCGTCCACGATAATCTTTTCGTTCCTCTTGGTCAAATCGGTCTGGTTCAACTTATCCGAAATATTTTGCAGGGAACGGGTGATATATTTTGATATAAAATACGCAAGGCCAATGGCTATGATCAGCATCAAAAGATATACCCCGGTAAGCCGCAACAAGAACTCCCGCAGTTCCATATTGCTAAACGAGTTGTCCTCAAAATAGGGGAGATTCAATATGCCGATGGACTTAAATTTAGCGTCCGTGATATAGGTATACGATGCCTGATATTGGTCGCCAGCCAAAGAATTCTCCTCCACGTAGCGCTTGCCCGGACTTGCAGAGAGGCGGTTGAGCACTTCGGCATCCAGACAGACAGAAATGGAGTCATTGACAAAGCTGGGCCGTGAACTAATGATCAGTTGGCCTTCCAGATCGTAGATGTTGAAATTCACATTTTGCACATCGGCTATCTGATAAATTTCATCCTTGAATATATACGCCAGATTTTCCGTGGTGCGCGGGTAGGTGGTTTTTTGCAGGGTATAATCAACACTCTGTTTAATTTGCCCTTCCTTGCGTTCCAAACGTTCCTGATGATAATCCTTGGACTGTTCCCTATACTGGTAAATAGTAACCCCGGCGATCAGGACCGAAGCGATGAGCACCAGTAAGATCATGGCGATAAAAATGCGGGACCGTAGTGAAAACTTCCTGAACAAAGGTGTATAATTTAGTGCTAAAGATAGCAAATATCGCGCCAAGACAATTGCAGTCCTATGGCAAACATCAAATACCAAATTCCCAAGTTGTGCCCAGGAATTTTTGTCGAGGTGATTTTCAAAAAACTAGGTGCTCACTGGCTAGGCTTCGGGATTTTTGTCCCGTACACGCTTGTAGAATTTTATGCCCAACATCAGGAGAATTGCCAGGGCAAGGATTCCAACCACTCCAAAAATCCAGTTGATAGCGCTTTTTAGGGACACTAAAAAGACCACCGCAAAGAGAATCAAGGTAGCGCCCTCATTCCAGATTCGCATAAAACGGGAACTGTATTTCACCTCATCGCGCTGTAGTTGTAAAAAAATCTGATGGTTTTTAAGGTGATAGGCCACCAGTAACACGACAAAGACCAGTTTTACGTGCATCCAGCCCTGTTGCAGCCAAGCAGGGAACAATACCAAAAGCCAAACCGCAAATAGGGTAGCAAGCACGGCCGAGGGCCAGGTGATGATATACCACAACCGCTTGCTCATTAATTTCAGTTGCCGTGTTAATATCCCATTTTCGGGAGCCGGTTTTTCAGAAGCCTCAATATGGTAGATAAAAAGACGGGGGATATAGAAAAGGCCAGCAAACCAGGTAATCACAAAGATGAGATGCAGGGCCTTTATGTAATTGTAATATTCTGTCATGGGCAAACCACTTTGCTGCAAAGGTACTCTTTAGGACGTTTTCGTTTCGCGAAACGATGTAATTATCCAGGCGTTCCTACTCTTCCACAAACAAATAATTGAGGTTTAGGGCATTGAAGGCCTGGTTAAACTCCTGGATCTCCTTATCCACCAGGGCATCGAAGGCTTTAAGCTGGATATTGATCGCCGCAGTCAGTTCGTCCTTTACCGCCACGTCCTGATCGGTAGGGGGAAAATCGTCCAAGGCTACCAAACGGTTCAAATGCCCCAGTTTATTGGTGAGCTTGATAGGGAAATTCAGGGGGTCTTGACGACTGCGGTTTTTGGTCTGGTAGAGCGCTTTTTCAATTTCGCCAAAGGACTTCTTCATTTCCTTGGCCTTGTCCACCAAATCTTTGGTGTGTACATTTTCACTGTACTGTTTGGTAAAGGCATCCAACTGTTCCCCTATTTTCCGGATCTTTTTGATCGACTGGTGCGCCCGATCTACCGTAGCATTGACATCACTGATGAAATCATATTGCTTTTTCATGTCTGCCACGGACACTTCGGCCCGTGGATCGGGAAGTATGGTAAAGCGCTCCGTTACCGAAACGCCGTTAACGTCCAGGTGTACGTTGTAGTCGCCCGGTACCGCCTTGGCCCCGTTGAGATTGGCAGACCATAGGATCATTCCCTTAAGCTTTTCAGCACCCTTGCCACGGGTATCCCAAACAAAGGTATTGCCCCCTTGCTTAAGCGTCAACTTCTTGTCCTTCTCCTTGGCCTTATTGCTATACGTGGCCAAAGTATCCCCCGTCAAGGAGGTAAAGGAGAGGCGAATACTGTCCTTTTCGCTGAGTTCCTTTACATAAAAATGGGTGATGACCCCATTGGGATGGTTTTGTCCTTCGGTCTTGGAGGGCTTCTCCGCAGCACTTCCCTTGGTGCGATAGGAAGCTTTTGGTTGGTAGAGGATCACTCCTTTGCCCTTTTTAGCGTCGTCCAGTTGATGCAGTACCGTGAGGTCGTCCATAATCCATACGCTACGCCCCTGGGTGGCCACGATGAGATTGTTGTCCTTTACCGCCAGATCGGTTATAGGTACTATCGGTAGATTTAACTGAAAAGGCTGCCAATTGGCACCATCATCAAAGGAAACGTACATTCCGGTTTCCGTTCCGGCATAGAGCAAGCCCCTGCGCTTAGGGTCTTCCCGAAGTACCCGGGTAAAGTGTTCCTCGTTTATACCATTCGTTATTTTTTTCCAGGTCTTTCCATAATCGGTCGTCTTATAGAGGTAGGGTCTAAAGTCGCCCAACTTGTACCGCGTGGCCGCCAGGTAGCAGGTGCCTTCGTCAAAAGCCGAAGGCTCAATGCTGTTCACCATGGACCATTCCGGCAGGTTGGCCGGGGTTACGTTTTCCCATTGCTGCCCTCCGTCCTTGGTCACATGGACCAGGCCGTCGTCACTGCCTACCCAAAGTAGGCCTTCTTTCAACGGACTCTCATTGGCGGCAAAAATGGTACAGTAGTATTCTACCCCTGTATTGTCCTGGGTGATGGGTCCCCCGCTTGATACAAGTTTGCTAGGGTCGTTTCGCGTAAGGTCATCGCTCAATAATTGCCATTGCTGCCCTTCATTTTCGCTGAGATGAACATGGTTGGAAAAGGTGTACAACTTTTTGGGATCGTGCTTGCTAAAAATGATGGGGAAGTTCCATTGAAAACGATACTTCATCCCTTCGGCCCCGTAGCCCATTGGGTTATCGGGCCATACATTGATACCGCGAACGGTGCCTGTTTTATGATTTACACGGGTTAGAAAGCCCCCATAACTGCCGCCATAGACAATATCATCATCTGTAGGGTCCACGGCTATATGGGCCGATTCCCCTCCTGCCGTTGCTTCCCAATCATCCTCGTCAATGCTGCCCCCGTCGCTACGATGTTTGATGCGGACGGTGGAATTGTCCTGTTGGGCCACATAGATCCGATAGGGAAAATGATTGTCCGTGGTTACCCGATAGAACTGTGCCGTTGGTTGGTTGTAATAGGTACTCCAGGTTTCGCCTCCGTCATAGGACACTTGGGCGCCCCCGTCATCGCCTATGATCATTCGCTTGGCATTTTCAGGGGAGATCCACAGATCGTGATGATCCCCGTGCGGTGCGTTAAAGGTGTTAAACGTTTTTCCGCCATCCGTGGACTTATGATAGCGTACATTCAGGACATAGACCACATCCTCGTCCTCTGTATCGGCATATACCCGTGTATAGTACCAGGCCCTTTGACGTAATTTGCGCTCTTCATTGACCAAGGTCCATTTCTTCCCGCCATCCTCGCTGCGGTAAAGACCTCCTTTCTCCTTGTTTTCCACAATGGCCCAGACCCGTTCCGAATTCTTGGGGGACACCGTTACCCCAATGATTCCCAGGGTGTCCTTTGGGAAACCTTCATTTTTGGAAATCTCTGTCCAGCTCTCCCCACTGTCCGTACTTTTCCACAAGGCCGATCCCTCACCTCCACTACTGAGGTTATAGGGCGTACGTTTGGCCCGCCATGTGGAGGCGTACAGAATTCTTGGGTTATTGGGGTCCAAGACCAAATCTACCGCTCCGGCCTGTTCGTTCACGAACAGGGTCTTACGCCAGGTCTTTCCCCCGTCGGTACTTTTATAGACCCCCCGATCCGAAGTGGGTTTGTAAATATTACCAAGCACCGCGGCATAAACAATGTTATGGTCCTTGGGATGTATCCGGATGCGAGGTACGTGCCGACTCTTCGTTAGGCCCATCGCCGTCCAAGATTTTCCAGCATTCTCCGTTTTCCAAATGCCATAGCCAGAAGACACATTGCCACGCAATGTTTTTTCACCACCCCCTACATAAATGACATTGGGGTCGCTCTGTGCCACCTCTATGGCACCGATGCTTCCTCCAAAAAATCCGTCAGAGATATTGCCCCAACTTCTACCGCCGTCCTCTGTTTTCCATACCCCGCCCCCGGTAGCGCCAAAGTAAAAGAGATTGGGTTCTCCAGGCACACCGGTTACGGCGGCGGATCGTCCACCACGGAAGGGGCCTACCAATCGGTATTGCAAGCTGCTGTATAGTGCTTCGGGATATTGCGGGGCAACTTGATCGGTTTTCTTCCTTTTTTGGGCCGATAAGGAGGTTGGGACAAGGAATGCCATCAGCAGGAAAACGCTGATTTTGACGAGAAGTGGTCTCATAAATTTTAAATTAGAATTAGTCCCGTCTAAAGTAAGCAAAAAGAAGGGAATCATAAGCTTATTTGGTGTGCGAGTTCGGCACAAAATAGCTACCTTGAAAACTCAAATGTTAAAGCCGTATCTCCTGATTCCCTTAAAAAATAAACGATGAAAATAGCGCTATTGACCGAGGCTGAACTAAATTCTGTAATCGCCCATGAAATCTCCGAGCTATTCGGGCAGCTTAGTCCCCAAAAACAGCCCTTGCCCATTGCACAGGTGGTACATGTGGACAACCCCATACATCTCGCCTATGCAGAAGCTGGGGGAAGGATCATAGGAATGGCCTCGCTCTGTACCTATCGTGTACTATCGGGGTATAAAGGTTGGATCGAGGATGTTGTGGTCCATGCCGATGCCCGAGGAAAGGGAGCAGGGAAACAATTGATCCAAAAACTCCTGGAAGTGGCTAGGGACAAAAAGCTGACCGAAATCCTTCTCTTCACCGAAACCCATAGAAAACCGGCCATTCAGCTCTACCACAACTTGGGTTTTACCAGAAAAAACAGCGAGCCGTATTCGTTCAAGCCATATTAAACCCCGTATGACATTTGAACCATGTTCGTCTATTTCGTATCAACGACATTCCAATGAAAAGAAGATGGGGTAAAGGACTCGATCTAAGTCCAGTTAGCCAAATAAAATTGTGGCCTAGGCCCCTGTTAAATTTCTCTTGATTTCCCTATGAAGAAAATAGCCGGTTACCAGGGTAGCCAGCACATCGGCAATGGCAAAAGAGCTCCAAACGCCCAGTTCTCCCATAAAGTTGGGGAGAATTATAACAAGTGGTATAAAAAAGAAGCCCTGACGTGTCAGGGTCAGCAACAAGGCCGGAACGGCTTTACCCACTGCCTGAAAATAAGCCGCTCCAATAAGCTGTAGCGCTATGATGGGAGTGGCGGCAAAGACCCAGCGCATGGCGGCAGGGGTATGTTCCAAAACAAACGTCTTAACGGCAAGTTCTTCTGGCGGCAAATCCGGTCCACTGTCCAAGAACAGGGAGGCGATCTCTGCAGGAAAGACCATAAGCCCTATGAACACCAGGGTAGCCACAAAGGCCGCATATTTTATCGCGGTATAAATGGATTGTTTTACCCTGGCGAATTTTTGGGCCCCATAATTAAAGCCCGCAATGGGCAAAAAGCCCTGGGTGACCCCAAAAACGGGGAACAGGGCAAACATGAGCATACGCCCTATGATGGCATACACGGCAACCATGGCCTCCCCGCCCAAATTAAACAAAATATTGTTCAGCAAGAGATAGGTGATACTGGTGACCGCCTGTCTGGCTAGGGTAACGAAGCCCAGGGAACCTATTTCCCTTAGAATGGGCATATGTAGGCCAAAATCGGCCAAGCTGATCTTAAGTTCGGAATTCTGGGAAAGAAAAAACCAGAAAATATAGCCAAAACAGAGGATATAGCTACCCGTAGTGGCCCAGGCAGCACCTTGCATACCCCAGTCCATGATATAGATAAACACATAGTCGAGCAACAGGTTCCCGACCGATGGTATGATCATGGCGGTCATGGCAAATCTGGGCTTGCCCTCGGCACGTATCACCGTATTGCCCATCATACACAGGGCCAAAAAAGGAATCCCGTACAAAACAATGGTATAGTAGATCTTAGCGGGGTCAAAAATGGCACCCTTCCCTCCGAAGGCCGGAATAAGTGTATTTACATAATACAGCCCAAGAACTACCATGGAAATGGTCACCAAAAGCGTCAAGGTAATTTGGTTCCCAAAGGTTTTCAAGGCCTTTCCCTTATTCTCTGCGCCAAGAGCGCGCGAGATAATACTGGAGCCTCCTATGCCGATGGCCATGCCCAGGGCAGCAATGAAAAAAGAGACGGGGAGTACAACATTGATGGCGGCAATGGCTATGGAGCCGATCCAATTTCCGACAAAAATAGAATCGACCAACACGTTTAGGGACATCACCAGGATTCCTATAGAGGCCGGGACCGCCTGTTTAATAAGAAGTTTGCCAATAGGCTCCGAACCGAGTTGTTCTGCCGAGACCTTGGCCATTAGGAGGGTAGCGTTTCCTTGGCTTGCCAATCATTGATCCACTCCGCCATTACGGACACCCAGGCGTCATCGTCATTTAAACAGGGAATATGTTTGTACGCTTCCCCGCCGGCCTCCAGAAACTGCTCTTTTCCTTCCATGGCGATTTCCTCTAGGGTTTCCAGGCAGTCCGACACAAAGGCCGGGGTAATGACCACTAGGCGTTTTTTACCTTCCTTGGCCAGGCGTTCAAATTCAAAATCGGTATAGGGCTTTAGCCAGGGGTCCCCAGCCAAACGGGATTGGAACGAGCTGCTCACCTTGGCATCGGGCAAGCCCAATTTAGCCTTAACGGAATCGGTGGTATCATAGACCTGGTGTCTGTAGCAGCTATGGTGGGCCACGGAATTCACCTGACAACAATTGCCATCTATCTTGCAATGGAATTTTGTGGGATCCGATTTACGTATATGGCGTTCCGGTATGCCATGATAGGAAAAGAGGATGTGATCGTATTCAAAGTTGGAGAGCCCCTCGGCAATTTTATCGGAAAGTGCTTTAATATAAGCGGCGTTCTTATAAAAGGCTGGCAGCGTAGTAATCTGCATTTCTGGAAAGTGGGCTTCTTTTTCTTCCATGGTCTTTACTACCACGGTCTCATAGGACGACATGGCGTAATGGGGGTACAAGGGCACCAATAACACTTCGTTGACCCCCTTATCCCTTAGCTCCCCCAATGCCTTTTTTATGGACATGGAACCGTAGCGCATTCCCAAGGCCACGGGCATCGCTGTTTTTTGCTGTACCTTACGGTGAAAACGTTCCGAAATGACAATCAAGGGAGAGCCTTCGTCCCACCAAATCTTTTTATAGGCCTTTGCCGATTTTTTTGGCCGTGTTCGCAAAATAATTCCCCGCACCAAAATATTGCGCAACCATTTGGGTGCATCAATGACCCGTTCATCCATTAAAAATTCATCCAGATAAGGTTTTACATCCTTGGGAGTGGGGCTGTCAGGAGAACCCAAATTGACCAGCAAAATTCCTTTCATTTAGGGTGGTTTTCGAATTGTATTCTTCTGCGTAAAAATACTACATGCAGGGAACATATGTTCAAAATAGGAGAATAGTTTTCAATTTGGTCATAAGGAATATTGATGGCGTTCCGGACTTCCTCTTTTGTGCAAGTGGGCTTAATATCTTGTTAATTGTCCGATAAGTTTTTGTAGCTCCCTTTTTTTGGGGCATTTTTATGTATACAAACACAAGAAATGCGCCTAGTTTTTATTCTTTGTTTCACCTTACTTTCCTTTTCTGGACAGGCACAGGAAGCGAACAGTCTACTATGGGAAATTTCGGGGAATGGACTGAGGCAAAGTTCTTATCTCTACGGCACCATGCACGTAAGTAAGAAAATTGCATTCCGCTTGGATGATGTGTTTTACGAGGCACTGGACCAAAGCGAGATGGTGGCCCTGGAGTCCGATCCGAGCACTTGGCTCGATAGCGATGAAAGTCTGGGCAATTCTGGCTATAATGCACGCAACGGATTTGTTCCAAAAGGATTTTACACTTATCCTTTTGCTATGAGGAATCCTAGAAAGGAAGATCTGGCGGCCTATCTTGCTTTTGAAGACCGTCTGGTAAACAATATTTTATACCGCACCAGCGAATTTTCCCAAAATTTTGAGGAAGAGACCTACCTGGATATGTTCATCTATCAGGCCGGACGGAAATTCGGAAAGCCCATAGTAGCCTTGGAGGACTTAGAAGAGTCCACCGCCCTGGTGGGCCGGGCCAGCTTAAATGCAATGAAGCAAAAGCCCGATGAATGGTTGCAAAAAAAGATGCAGCAACGAGATCCCTTGTTCATTATGCAGGATGCCTACCGGGAACGCAACATCAATCTCTTGGATTCCATTGATCGAGCCATGTACACGGAACACTATCTAAAGAACATGTTGTACATCCGAAACCTGAATATGGTAGAACGGATGGATTCGGTGATGCACACCGGAAAGGTGTTCACGGGTATTGGGGCTGCCCATTTGCCTGGCCAAAAGGGGGTTATCGCCATGTTGCGAAAGCTGGGATATACCGTTAGGCCCCTGGTATCGAGGTCCACGAACAAAGGCCTGGAACTCAAGGAAAAATTTGAGGCCAAGGTAAAGGAAAATATCTATGCGGCCACGGGTCCTGACGATGGTTTTTTCACCATAGACCTGCCCAATAAACTCTATCCCGTATCCGAACATGTGAATACTACCTATATCTCCCCTGACCTGGCGAACGGCAGTTATTTTATGGTAAACCGTATTCCCAGCTTTTCCTTTCTGAAGAAGGATGTACAGTATAGCGTGTCGGATATCGATCAATTGTTGTTCGAGAACATTCCGGGAAAAATAATCGGAAAGGAACCTATAACAAAGAACGGTTTTCCTGGCTTGGACATAAAAAACCAGTTGAAAAATGGGGACCACCAACGGTATCATATTTATGTGACCCCTTTGGAGATTCTTATATTTAAGATGGGAGGCGAAGGTGATTTTGTCACCAAGCATTCGGACACCATTTTTAACAGCATTACCTTTAGGGCCTCGGATAAAAAGCAGGTATTGGTTGCTTCGGGCTTTGGGGATTTTGAGATTCAAATGCCCTCCTTACATGTCTTTACCAATCAATTTAGGCACGGAAACCGATTGGTCCAAGGATATGATCCCGAAAGTGGTTCCTATTTCTTCCTGAGGAAGGCGTCCCTTAATGATTTTAAGTTTATCGAGGAGGACAACTTTGAACTGAAACAGATACAAAGCCGTTTTTATCAAGACCTCAAGCTAAGCCCTAGCTATGATACCGCAAAAATGGATGAACTGACCTCCGTGGCCGTCTTTGATTCCACATCGCAAAAAAGGCTTCATCTTAAGACCACTTTTCGACGGGGCGAGTATTACCTGATGGGAGCGCTTACCAAAAAGAAGGCCGAGGCTATTGCTTTTTTCGATTCTTTTAAATTGAAAGAGCCCTCCTATAAACAGCATTTTGAAAAAGTGACCGATACCGCCCTCTATTTCAGTACGCACAGTACGGTTAAACCTCCAAAGTTCGTGGAAGGTAGCAGCAACCACTACAACAGCAGGAACAGACCCAAACCCTATGAGGCCTTCAGCAAAAAAACCGTTTACCAGAACAAGAACAACGAGGCGGTTTCGGTAGAACTTAACAAATCACATGATTATGCCATGTTCCCCGATATAGACTCCGTATGGGCCTTTCGTAAAAAAATATATGCCAGTAAAAAATTTATGGTTAGGAATGAGGCTAGTCGTCGAACGCCCGATGGCTTTTACGAGCTTCAATTGACCCTAACGGACACTGCCAGCAATAGGGGTATCCTCATAAAGAACATGGTGAAAGGGGGATTGCTCTATGAGTTGAGGGCCCGTGTGGATACGGTCTATGGACCTAGCCGTTTTGTAAGCAGTTTCTTTGAGCATTTTACGCCAAAGGACACCATGATAGGAAGTAGTATGCTAAAGGACAAGGTTCCGGAATTCTTCACCGCCTTGCGCAACAAGGACAGCATAGCCTTGAGCGGACATCGATTCCTCATTTTTGACAGGAAACATATCGATTCCCTTAAGTACTATATATCCGAGTTTAATTTTGAGGAAAATCAACGTGTTGTACAGTCCTACTTGATCCAAAAGCTAGGAGATTTGAACGACCCGGGGACCGCTCGGTTTTTTCGGGAATTTTATGCCAAATCCTATAACAACTCATACGCACAGACCAAGGTGCTGCAGGCAGTCTCGAGAAAAAAGGACGAAGCTTCCACGGTCTTGTTCCTGGAGTTGATGTCCAAGGACCTCCCTTTGATTTCCAACACCTTTGAAATAAAGAAAATATTTAAACCCTATCAGGACAGCCTGCCCCTGGCCAAAAACCTGTTTCCGGAAATATTGGACTATAGCGGTATTGCGGAATACAAATCACCTATTTTTTCCCTGCTCGCCAAACTAAAGGTCCAAGGACTCATAAAACCGAACAGCTATAAAAAATATCGAAAACAGATCTTAAACGATGCGAAGATCCAATTAAAACGTCAATTGGGAAGGCAGAGCACAACAACCAATCAAAGACGTTACAATCCAACCAATAACGCTGCAACCCATGGGGTGCTCGAGGACTATGTGATCCTACTACATCCTTTCATCCGGGAAAAAGGTGTTAAGCAATTTTATGACCGCTTGCAATCCGTAAAAGATCCAAGAATCCAAAGTGCCTTTATCGCCCTACAGGCGGAAGCCGGAAGCTATATACCGAAAAGTATATTAAATACTTTGGCGACCGACATCAACGGGAGGGCCATCTTGTTCAATGACTTGAAGGGCGTGGGCAAACTGGCACTTTTTCCGTCCGCATTCCGCAACCAAAAAGCACTGGCCGAGTCTAGTCTGTTCAGCACTAAAAATTATGTCAAAACAAAAGATTCCATCGTTTTTTTGGAACAAAGGCCACTGTCTTACAAGGGAAAGAATTATACCGGGTTTTATTTCAAGCTAAAGGACGTACAGGAGTACGATAATAATTTCAAGATGCACTTGGTCGTCTTTGAAAACGCCAAGGGGCTACAGACCAAACCTTTTTACAAAAACAAGGGACTTCGTATTGAGGATACCGATACCGATATAGAGGTCCTGGATTTGGTAACTGAGGAATTTCTGCTAAAGGACAGACAAAGGGCAGTGGTATATAGGCCCAATCAATATGGGGGCTATTACTCCTTTGGTTATTAAAAGCGTATCTTTGCTGGGAATCGCGGACCTATGAAACAACTCATTTTACTTGGTGCCTTTTTGTTGTTGGCCAATACTTCCATTGCCCAGCAAATCGTATGTTCCCCCGCTGATAAAAATGCCTTCCAGGCAAAAATCCATGAAGTAAACACCCTAGCGGACCAGGACGACTTTGGCGCTACGCTGGTTGCCATAGGCAAAACCTTTTTGGGAACACCCTATGTGGCCAAAACCCTGGAAGTGGGAGAAAAAGAATCCTTGGTCGTTAACCTGCGCGGCCTGGACTGCACCACCTTTGTGGAAAACGTACTGGTGTTTGGTCTTATGCTCAAGGATGAAAAGCACGACTTTGATTCCTTTACCAAAACCTTGGAAAAAGTACGCTATAAAGACGCCCGACTGGATGGGTACGCTTCCCGTTTGCATTACTTTTCAGAATGGATCGCGAATAACGGGGCCAAGGGCCTATTGAAGGATGTCACCGCCGAAATAGGCGGTACGGAGAGCAATAAAGACATCAATTTTATGAGCACGCATCGCGAGCTATATCCCTTTCTAAAGGATGATGAGGAGAATTTCAAAAAAATAAAGGCCTCGGAAACCGAACTGAACGACCAGGTCATTTGCATCCTGGCACGGGATCAGGTGGCGGTCCAGGAGCATTTGATAAAATCCGGGGACATCATTGCCCTGACCACTTCGATCAAGGGCCTTGACATTACGCACACGGGCATTGCCACTCGCGAAAAGGATGGTCGGATCCACTTGTTACACGCCTCCTCCTCCGGGCAAGTGGAAGTATCCCGTCTTCCGTTGTCGGATTACCTGCAACGGATCAAAAAGAATACCGGCATTATGGTGGCCCGGCCCAATTGAAGTTTTATTCCCTATTCAAACAATAAAGAATACCTCCAAGCAAGTGCTTTTGAAAATTGAGCTCATCATACGAGGCCTTGGTATGGCCTCCTCCGGTATAGAACGCCCTGCCACCATCAAACTCATGGTACCAGGCAATTGGATGGTTTTCCCCATTGGTACCGCCTTCGTAACTACTTTCATCCAAGTTGATGAGCACCTTTAGGTCCGGATTGATATTCTTATAGTTATACCATTCATCCTTGCGGACCCAGGTATCCTCCAAATGTGCCGTGGCCGGATGTGCTTTATCCAAAACGTCCATTTTGGCCTGTCTAACATTGGGGTTGTTGGGATGACTCTCAAAATAGGCGCCTACCAATTTTCCGTACCAGGGCCAGTTGTATTCGGTATCACTGGCCGCATGGATTCCCATAAAACTCCCGCCCGACCTTATATATCCTTCAAAGGACCTTTGTTGATCGTTCCCCAGCACATCCATAGTAGTACTCAAAAATATGACCAGGGCATACTTGTCCAGGACATCGGGATTAAATTGTTCGGCATCTTCGGTATGGGTAATCTCAAAGTTATGGGCTTTGCTGAGTTCTTTCAAGGTGGCCACTCCCTTTTCTATGGAACCATGTCGGTATCCGGCGGTTTTGGTAAAGACCAATATTTGATCTGGTGTGAGCGCGGGCTTTTTGCTAGACATGGCCGTATCCTGATCTTCACATTGCGGTCCAAAGGCCATAAAAAGTGTGCAGACCAAGGCAAGGCCTAAAATTTTCGATACTAATTTCATAGGGTTTTAGGTGTTTTTGTTGTCAAAATAACGTTGTAAAAAGACCAATATTCTTAAAAAAGCTTGTCTTGGTCACCCCTAAAGATAGGGGAGATTTTCGGTATCCGCCAAAACCTTTGTGCAAGAAAGGTTCTAGCCGCCAAGGCATAGCGGTTCTTTGTTTGACCTTATCGTGCGTTACGCTTTTGGCAAATAGGCCTCCGGAATAGGGTTTTCCTGCGATTCTTGGGTCCAGTAGATATTAATGATCCACCAGCGTTCCCCATCATGCAGCAACTGAATGCTATTGATGCCCCGCATAAAAGGCTGGGTATCCGCCTCACTCTTAAAGGCTTCATAGGTGCTGAACACCTGACTAATATTTCCGAAGCTATGTACGGCTCTATGAATTTCCTTTTCAAAGAAACCGTTTTCCACAAGCCATTTTCCCGAACCGGCAATGTAATCGTCCGGCGTCATATACCGAGCAATATACGTGCCCGCTTGGTTTTTTCCAGACGGAATCAGTTTTGCATCCGGGTGGAACAAAAATTTCATGAGTTCCCAATCCCGTTCCTGGCCCTTCTCACCAGAAATCACCGCATAAAGTGTAGCTATGGTACTGTCCATGGTTTGCACCTTATCGGCATACTTTTCGACCGTTGTTTGGGATCTGGCCGTTAGGGCCAAGGCAATTAATACGAGGGTTAGGCAAATTGATTTTTTCATAAGAGTATATTTGAATCCCCCTAAGGTACTATAAGTTTGGTTTAGACTAACCAATATGGGGTTGTTTGTCTCGCACCTGGAACCGCAGCACCGTCTTCAATTTTTCCGGGGCCACCTTTCTAAAATCGGATAGGTAGATTTCCCGGTGGGCTTTTGATGGCCGGATAAGGGTATTCTTTGCGGCAAACGCTTCCATACGCTTAAAACTTTCCGGTTCGTCGTCATAGCTTCCCAAATGCATCATCTGAATGCATTTTCCATCCGATATTTTTTCGAACTTTACCTTATCCAAAAGGGCATGTGGCTTTTTCTTCCAGGTTTGATCCCATATTTTTTCCGCAAACGACGCATCCACAAAGTCGGGCTGCCGGATCATCAGTTTAAAAACCAAATCGTCTTTATCGATGGTACCCTCAAAAGTCTTCTTGGCTTCTTCCTTGATATCCCAGATGCCTTCAAGCGGATAAACCGTATAATCGAAATGACCTTCGGGGGGTAAGCCCTTTTTGGCGCCCATTTTTACCCCGTACGATAGGGCATATAATACGCCTATATATTCAGAAAAGAAATCGCTGTTGGGATTGCCCTCTCCGGCCAGGGTAAAAAATTTGTATTCAGGGATTTCAAGTAGTTCAGGTTCATTTTTTGGGAGGTAGATTCCCTTTTCCCTTTTCCTCCATTCGTGTTTCATGGGTTCTGTGCTTTGCGTTGCCCTAAAGGTATGGCGCATGGGTGACAGCCCTATGTCAACTGTATGGGGTTCCTTTGTTTATTAGGCATTGGTAAGTGACATCAAGTATTTTTTCGGCGTGGTATTGTACTTTTTTTTGAAGGCCGAAATGAAATGACTGGACGTGCTATAGCCCACTTTTAGACCCACCTCGTTTACGTTGTGCCGACCTGTTTCCAACATCTTGCGCGCATATTCCATCTTATAATCGAACAAAAAGCTGTAGACAGAATCGCCGTAGATTTGTTTGAAGCCTTCCTTGAGTTTTTTTAAACTCAGTCCAATTTCCTCGGCCAGTTCGGAGAGGGTTGGTGGCTCTGCCATCCGTGAAATGATAATTTCCTTGGCCTGCCTGATGCGTCTTACGTTGTCCTCGTCTACCAAAAAAGGGCATTGCTCCATATCGGCATCCTCATTTTTGTTGAAATAGAGCGAGATCAGCTCGTATACCTTTCCTTTAATGTAGAGTTCCTTGATGGAAGGATGCAGGTTGTAGTTCATAATTTGGCTAAGGATTACGGCGATGGCCGGACTCACCCCTTCCTGGGCATAGTATTTCTTTTCCTTGTTCGCGGCCGTGAGAAACGGGATATAATCGGCCTCTGCCGAGAACAGTGCATGAAACTTCCTTATGGTCATGACGACGGAAACCATCCACGTATTTGGGTTGAGCTCCACATTCATGGGCAAGTCGATCTGGGTATTGTACAGGAGTAAGGAATGCTCCTCCGAAACGTCCAGGGCATACCGTCCCTGGTTAAATACAAACTTGGCGCTACCCTTAAGACAGAAATGAAACTGGATAAAAGAACTGTCGATCTCCCGGCCTACCTTGCGAACGACCGTACTATCATTTTGAATCTTTAGGACGTAAAATCCCTCGGCAATAAAAACCTCCTCGAAAGAACCTTGAGCGATATTTTTGGATTCCATTTTTTTCGTTTGTGTTTCTTTTTTATTTAGAACCTTTCTAAATAAATAGATCGGAAAAGCCCGCCCTTGCACAAATTTAGGTATTTTAGTGCAAGTTTTAGCACCAAAACTGCATCTAAACCGATAACGATACTAAAAGTACCTGTAGCGTTGTTTTTTTTGTTATTGAAATGCTATTTTTGAACTCGCATTGTAAAAACCCATATGCAACAATACCATATTTCCAAGCACAGTTCTTTTTATACCATCGGTCTTAACTATAAGAAGGCCGATGCCGAGGTCCGTGGAAAGTTCAGTTTAAGCGAAGCGGCCATGCACACCTTGCTGACACAGGCTAAGAACAACGATATTGATGGCTTGCTCATTACCTCCACCTGCAACCGTACGGAACTCCATGGCTTTGCCCAACACCCTTTTCAGTTGATCAAGCTGCTTTGCGATAATACCCAAGGTTCTGTGGAAGAATTCCAGGAAGTTGCCTACGTCTACAAGAACAAGGAAGCCATAAACCACTTGTTTCGCGTGGGCACAGGTTTGGACAGCCAGATTTTGGGCGATTTCGAAATCGTGGGCCAACTAAAACAGAGCTTCTACCGCTCAAAAAAATACGGTTTGGCCAATCCGTTTCTGGAACGTTTGTGCAATGCGGTCCTCAGGGCCAGCAAACGAATAAAAACAGAAACCGAACTGTCATCCGGGGCCACTTCGGTAGCTTTCGCTTCAGTGCAGTACATCTTAAGGAACGTTCCGGAAATATCCAGCAAGAACATTCTGCTCTTCGGAACCGGCAAAATTGGAAGGAACACTTGCGAGAACCTGATTAAGCATACCAAGAATTCGCATATTACCCTAATCAACAGGACCAGGGACAAAGCAGAAAGAATCGCGGGGAAGTTCAATCTGATCGTAAAGGACTATGGAGACCTGCAGACAGAAATCAGGTCTGCCGATGTACTTATCGTAGCCACCAGCGCACAGTCGCCCACGATTTCCAAAGAGCTGATCTACACTAAAAAACCCTTGCTGATCTTGGACCTGTCCATTCCCAAAAACGTTTCAGATCAGGTATCGGAATTGGAAAATGTTACCCTTATTCATTTGGACCATCTATCCCAAATGACCGATGAGACCCTGGAAAAACGAAAAAAACATATTCCGCAAGCGGAAGAAATCATAGACGAGATCAAGGACGATTTTATCAAATGGTTGGAGACCCGGAAATTTGCACCTGTGATAAAGGCCTTGAAGCAAAAGTTGAAGACCATGAAGGACGAGGAATTGGATTTTCAGTCCAAAAAACAATTGGGTTTCAATCAAGAACAGGCCGATATTATTTCTAACCGCATTATCCAAAAGATCACCACCCAGTTTGCCAACCACCTCAAAGAAACCGATGTTGATGCCGATAGCAGTTTGGCACTTATCCAAAGGGTCTTTCAACTAGAAGTCGATTCCAAATGAGCAAGCTGATCCGCATTGGCACCCGCGACAGTGAATTGGCACTGTGGCAGGCAAATACGGTTAAGGATATGCTGCAGTCCTTGGGCCATAGGGCCGTATTGGTCCCCGTAAAATCCGATGGGGATAAACTCCTGAACAAACCGCTCTACGAATTGGGCATCACCGGGATTTTTACCAAAACCTTGGATGTAGCCATGCTTAACGGCAGCATTGATATTGCCGTACACTCCCTAAAGGACGTGCCTACGGCCCTACCCAAGGGAATTGTGCAGGCGGCGGTTCTGGAACGGGCCAAGGTGCAGGATATCCTGGTACACAAAGGCTTGGATTTTTTGGATGGAGAAGGCATCATCGCTACCGGAAGCCTTAGAAGGAAGGCACAGTGGTTGAGCAAGTATCCCAGTCACCAGGTAGTAGACCTCAGGGGCAATGTCAATACACGCTTGCAAAAATTAAAGGATAACGAGGCTTGGAACGGGGCCGTTTTCGCCGTAGCCGGTTTGGAACGTATAGACCTTCTGCCAAAAAATGCCGCCACGCTGGATTGGATGATTCCCGCCCCCGCGCAAGGCGCTATGATGGTGGCCGCCATGGAAAATGATAGGCATTGTAGCGAGGTATTGTCCCAGATCAACCATCTGGACACGGAAATCTGCACCACCGTGGAGCGTGAATTTTTGAGAACCTTGGAAGGGGGCTGTACTGCACCCATAGGGGCATTGGCCCATATCCATGGTGGCACCCTGCACCTTAAAGGGGCTTTATTCAGCTTGGATGGCCGTAAAAAAATAGTCGTTGAAAAAAATACTGCGGTTGCCAACGCAAAGGACTTCGGAATAGTATGCGCTCAGGAGGTATTGCAGCAGGGCGGAAGCGAGCTCATGCGGGAAATAAAAAATGAAATGAATGTATAACGGTTCCCGTTCCAAAGGGAGAGGGGATGTATGAAACAACAAGATTCTTCGCTTCCCGCTTGCCTGGGGCACGGCGCTCTGAATGACAAACAAGACATAGGGTTAGAACAAGCCCATGCAAGAAATAAAAAATGAAATGAATGTATAACGGTTCCTTCTCCAAAGGGAGAGGGTCAGGGAGAGGGGATATGAACAACAAAATCCAAATAGCGCGTCAATTGCGGCAAGAACAAACCAAGGCAGAAAAAAAGCTATGGGATTATCTGCGTAATCGACAGTTTCACTACCTAAAATTTAGGAGACAGCACCCGCTAAAGGAATATATTCTGGACTTCTTCTGTGTAGATTATGGCATTGTCATTGAGTTGGATGGAGGATACCATCAGCAACCTCAGCAGCTAGAAAAAGATGAATTAAGGGATATACATCTAAGACAGTTAGGTTATTATGTGCTGCGTTTTGAAAACAAATTGGTATTCAAACAACCAGAATTAATTTTTAAGGGTATTGAAGATGCGGTAAAAAAACAATCCGGTTTTTACACCGAGCGGAAGAATCAGTTGGAAAAAAGAAAAAAGCTTGGAAATAAACCCCTCACCTCGGTCCTCTCTCAGGGGAGAGGAAGCTATACTGTACTCACCACAAAAAAACTTACGCTTCCACAGCAGGAGTTACTGCTCAATGCGGGGGTTTCCTTTGTGGCCTATGATGCCATTGAAATCGAATATGTCGACTTTGATTTTAACCCACTGACGGAAAACGCCATTTTTACGAGCCAGAATGCGGTAAGGGCTTTCCTGAAAAAAACGGCGCATGCACAGGAAGGTCTCCCAAAGGTTTTGAACTGCTTTTGTGTCGGGGAAAAAACGAAAACATTTTTGGAGGAAAATGGCCAAAAAGTAATAAAAACGGCGAAAAATGCCTTGGAATTGGCCCAAATGATCCTAAAAACGCACAAAACAGCCTCTTTTCTGTTTTTTTGCGGCAACAGAAAAAGGGCGGAACTTCCAAACATCCTGACCCAAAACGATATTGAATTCACCACCGTGGAAGTGTACAGGACCCATTTACGACCCAAAAAAATGCAGGGAACCTATGACGGCATCCTGTTTTTTAGTCCAAGTGCCGTAGAAAGTTTTACCGCTGTGAACGGGCTTCAAAACGCAATCGCCTTTTGCATTGGGGGTACAACGACCTCGGAAGCAAAAAAACATACGAAGAACATAGTCATTGCCAACAAACCCACCGTGGAAAATACGCTGGTGCAAGTGGTAAAATATTTTAACGCCTCGGCGATGGCCGGGACCAAAAAACAAGAATGAGCTTAAAAAACGATCTATTCCTTAAGGCCTTAAAGGGAGAAACAGTAGACCGCCCCCCTGTTTGGATGATGCGCCAAGCAGGACGCTACCTACCCGAATTCATGGAAATTCGGGAGAAATACGACTTCTTTACCCGATGCAGAACACCCGAGCTTGCTTCGGAAATTACGGTTCAACCCATCCATAGGTTCGGCATGGACGCGGCCATCCTGTTCAGTGATATCCTGGTGGTCCCCCAAGCCATGGAGATCGAGGTACAAATGAAACCCAACTTTGGCCCCTACCTCCCTAGTCCTATCCGGACACAAAAAGATGTGGACGAAGTGGTGGTGCCCAACGTACATGAGACGCTGGACTATGTAATGCAGGCCATACAAATGACCAAGGAAAAATTGCAGGATGAAATTCCACTTATCGGTTTTGCAGGCTCTCCGTGGACCTTGCTGTGCTATTGTGTACAAGGGCAGGGAAGCAAGACCTTTGACCGCGCCAAGGAATTTTGTTTTACGCAACCTGTTGCAGCGCATGGGCTATTGCAGAAAATTACGGATACCACCATAGCCTATCTCAAGGCCAAGGTACAGGCAGGGGTAAATGCCGTGCAGATATTCGATTCCTGGGGCGGCATGTTGTCCCCGGTGGATTACCAAGAATTTTCCTGGTCCTACATCCAACAGATTATAGACGCCCTAAAGGAAGAGGTTCCTGTAATCGTCTTTGGAAAGGGCTGTTGGTTTGCGCTGGGCGATATGGCCAAATCGGGCGCGGCCGCCCTAGGGGTAGATTGGACCTGCTCGGCGGAAAATGCCCGTTACCTCAGCGGAGGGAAGATTACGCTCCAGGGAAATTTTGATCCGGCCAGACTGCTATCGCCTCCGGCGGAAATCAAAAAAATGGTGACCGAGATGATCCATGCCTTTGGCAAGGACCGGTATATTGTGAATCTGGGCCATGGGATTCTCCCCAATGTGCCAGTGGAAAACGCAAGGGCCTTTATCGAAGCCGTTAAGGAATACCGATTGTAGATGAACATCAAGGTCTTGGTAAAGCTGGTAACGTCCAAACATATGGGGAAACTGCTTCGCCTTTGCCTACAACATCCGCTCTTTGTGGGGCCCAGCTTTATGGCCACTAAAAAGTGCGTGAAAATCTCGAACAAGCTATACGGTAATCTGCACCACAAAAACGGTCCGGAGAACGCCTTTCGACATGCATTATGGAATTATCTGATCGCAAAAAAATGCTATCGATGGCGCCCTAAAACGGAGAAAATTCTCTTTTGGACCGCAGCTATTACCCATTTGCACGAGTTGTTCTCGCCCAACAGTGAGCTGGCCAAGGCCATGGACCTACACAATAACAAGGTAGGCAGGGAACTTTTTCTAGCAAACATGGACAAAGAAATAGCCGAGGTTGTACTACTTTTGGAAGAGATGACCCTAGCATCCCAAAAAGTAACCGAACTCGGGGAAATTCGCCAGTACGGTACAAAACTGATCCACATCGTGGAGGTATAAATGGGAAAGATCATTATCATGGAAATTGAACCTTTTACCTTGGACCCACTGCAGCAGGAAGATGCCGCTAGCCTGTCTTTGTTGATGGTTTCGAATGCGGAGCGTTTTGAGCGGTTTTTCCCTAGGACCTTGGCCCAAAATACAAGTACCTCCGATTCCCTTACTTTCATCCAAACCAAAAAAGTGGAGGCGCGAACTAAAAAGGAGTTTACCTTTGCCCTTAGGGATTCTGGAAACAATACTATTGCTGGCTTGGTCATCATAAAGGAACTGAACTGGACCAAAAAACAGGGCGAACTTGCCTATTGTATTGGCCAACGCTATGAGGGCAGGGGTTGGATGACCCAAGCCGTAGGGCGGCTGTCGCGATTGGCGGTTTCCGAATGGGGGCTAAAAACGCTACAAATCATTGTACACGCTGAAAATGTCGCAAGTATTGCCGTAGCAAAAAAAAGTGGTTACCGCTGGCAGCGCACTTTGCACAAGGCGTACACCCCACCAAAAGAACGAGCCTTGGACATGGAACTATATGAACTACACATATGAAAGACGAGTTTTACAAATACATACAACAATTGCAAGATACCATTACCTCCAAGCTGGAGGCCGTTGACGGTCAGGCCAGTTTTCAAGAAGATCTCTGGAAACGTGCCGAAGGCGGTGGAGGACGCACACGCGTTATAGAAAATGGCAAGGTGTTCGAAAAGGGAGGGGTCAATATTTCGGCAGTGCACGGTCCCCTCCCCAAAAGTATGCAGGCTTATTTTGGGGTACAGGAGGCCGATTTTTTTGCCTGTGGGCTTAGCCTGGTCCTTCACCCCAAAAGTCCCATGGTGCCCACGGTGCATGCCAATTGGCGCTATTTTGAGATGTACGATACGGACGGAAAACTGGTAGATCAGTGGTTTGGGGGAGGGCAAGATCTTACCCCCTATTATCTATTTGATGAGGATGCCGAGCACTTCCATTCCATTTGTAAACATACCTGTGATGCCCATCATCCCGATTTTTACGCGGCCTATAAGGAGAAATGCGATGCCTATTTTTGGAATTCGCATAGAAACGAGGCGCGCGGTGTGGGCGGCCTGTTCTTTGATTATTGCAAACAAACCGATGAAATGAGCATGCAGGACTGGTACAATTTTGTTGCCGAGGTCGGCGATAGCTTTCTGGAAGCCTATGTTCCGATTGTGGAAAAAAGAAAGGACCTCCCTTTTGACCAAGCGCAGCGCGACTGGCAGGAAATTAGGCGGGGAAGATATGTGGAATTTAATCTGGTCCACGATAAGGGCACCCTGTTCGGACTAAGGACCAACGGACGTATTGAAAGTATTCTGATGAGCCTGCCGCCCCATGTGCAATGGCGGTACGATTACCATCCCGAAGCGGGCAGTGAGGAAGATCGTTTGTTGCGGGTATTGCAAAAACCCAAGGAATGGGTGGTCTAGTGTTCGGTTAACAGCTTACAGTTTACAGTATGGTTGATTACAGAAATTATCTGGTTTGGCAAAAATCCGATCAATTGGTTTTGGATGTTTATCCAATCACCAAACGCTTCCCCAAGGACGAGCGGTTTAATTTGGTATCTAAAGAACTTAATTTTATGAGCGACGACATTTTTAAAGACCTCTCATCAAAAATTGTACAGATAAAAAAATGCTCGCCTCCCTAATCCGGAAAATTGAAGCAACAATATGACACACAAACCGTACACTTTGAACCGTTAACAGCTAACTACATATGAAACAAAAAATTTATCAGATCGATGCTTTTGCCGACCGTGTTTTTTCGGGAAATCCGGCGGCGGTATGTATTATGGACCAATGGATCGAGGATGGGTTGATGCAGCAGGTTGCCATGGAAAACAATTTGGCCGAGACCGCATTTGTCGTGAAAAACAATGATGAGTACCATATTCGCTGGTTTACCCCAGCGGTGGAAGTGGATCTCTGCGGACATGCTACGCTCGCCTCAGCCTATGTTCTATTTCAGTATTACAAGGTCGCCGAGCAGCAGATCCGTTTTTATTCCCATAGGAGTGGGCCGCTCCTCGTGGAAAAGGATGATAAGGGGTATTTGATCATGGATTTTCCTACCGACGAATTGACACCGATCGCACCGCTACCCGAACTAAACGCCGCCTTGGGAAAAACCCCAATGGATACCCTAAAGGGCAAGACCGATTATTTGCTTATCTATGCCAGTCAAAAAGAGGTAGCGGACATGCAGCCCAACTTTTTTGAACTCAGCAGGCTCGATGGCCGTGGCGTTATCGTATCGGCAAAAGGGGACGAGGTAGATTTTGTCTCCCGTTTTTTCGCCCCGCAATCGGGAATCGACGAAGATCCCGTTACCGGATCCGCGCACACTACCCTGACCCCGTACTGGTCCCGACAACTGAACAAGACCCGACTGACCGCTAAACAAATTTCGGCACGAGGGGGCAATCTGCATTGCGAATACCTGGGCGATCGTGTCAAGATTTCCGGGAAGGCCGCACCGTATCTCATAGGGGAAATTGAACTTTGAACCGTAAAAATCAGCTAACTTTGATCCTAAACAGCAACCTATGTACCCACTTATAAGAAACCGTAGACTACGCACCACCAAGGCCATCCGCAACTTGGTACGGGAAACCACCCTTACCCCCCATGATTTCCTGGTACCCCTTTTCATCGTGGAAGGGAAGGATGTCAAGGAAGAAATCCCCTCCATGCCCAATTATTACCGGCTAAGCCTGGACCGATTAGGGAAAGAAGTAAAGGAATTATGGAATATGCAGCTTTGTGCAGTGCTCCTGTTCGTAAAAGTCCCCGATGAATTAAAGGACAACAAGGGAACGGAGGCCCTTAATCCAGAGGGTTTAATGCAACGGGCGATCAAGACCATCAAAGAAGCCTGCCCGGAAATGCTGGTCATGACCGACGTGGCCCTGGATCCCTACTCGTCCTATGGCCATGATGGCATTGTGGAAGACGGACAAATCCTAAACGACGAGACGGCAGAAGTGCTTTCGGAAATGAGCGTATCGCACGCCCAGGCGGGGGCAGATTTTGTGGCGCCCAGCGATATGATGGACGGCAGGATCCTCAGCATCCGGGAAGCCCTGGAGGAAGAGGGTTTTATCCATACTGGTATTATGAGCTACAGCGCCAAATATGCCAGTGCCTTTTACGGTCCCTTCCGGGATGCGCTGGACTCCGCTCCCGGTTTTGGCGACAAAAAAACCTACCAAATGGATTTTGCCAATCGCTTTGAGGCCATCCGTGAGACACAAATGGACATTGATGAGGGTGCCGACATTGTTATAATCAAACCCGGGCTGTGCTATCTGGATATTGTTCGGGAAATACGGAACGAAGTAGATGTGCCCGTGGCCGTTTACCAGGTGAGCGGGGAATATGCCATGTTAAAAGCCGCTGCCGAAAAAGGCTGGTTGGATCACGATACGGTCATGATGGAGCAATTGGTGGCCATTAAACGGGCGGGGGCCAACATTATCGCCTCCTATTTTGCCAAAGACGCGGTGAAATTACTAGGGTAAACAGATATCCGTGCCCCTGCATTGATAAAATTGGATTATCTTACTTATCCTATTCGAAGACCCAGTGCGCATATCGGCAAATCAATGGGTCAAAACGTGTAACCGTGGACAACAAAGTAGCGTGCCATACCATTATACTGATCGGAATAATTCTGTTCCATAGCTTATGTTATGGACAAAGTACTGCTGCTGAACGTATTGAAAATGTGCCGCTTACCTACGCTTCTCCGCGTGAAGTTGGTCTGGATTCCATCTACATTTACGCCCGTGTAGACTCCATTATGCATCATGCCATCGAAAACAAGGCCTTCCCCGGGGCGCAGTTGCTGGTGGCCCAAGATGGAAAGATCTTTTTTCACGAAACCTATGGCTACCACACCTATGACAGTGTTCAAAAAGTAGGGGTAGACGATCTTTATGATGTGGCCTCGGTCACCAAAATTACCGCCCCCCTGCCAGCGCTTATGAAATTGGTAGACGAAGGAAAATTGAACCTGGATGCGCCCTTCAGCGACTACTGGAGCTCCTGGAAAAGTAAAAGCGAAAAGAAAGAACTAACGCTCCGGGAAATCCTGGCCCATCAAGCTGGTTTGGAACCTTATATCGTTTTCCTAAAAGAGGTTTCCAAAAAACCGGGGAAATTAAAAGCCCGATGGGTTAGGACCGTCGCCTCCAAAAGGTTTGCGCTTCAGGCATACGACCATCTTTTTATTAAACGGGGATTTGTAAAAAGAATGTACCGTAAAATTGACCGGTCCAAGGTGGCAGCAGAGCGGAAATACAAGTACTCGGGATTGAGTTTCCTTCTCTATCCCAGACTGATTACCGAGATGACCGGTATGGATTATGAACAGTATTTGACCCGACATTTTTACCGTCCCTTGGGTGCCCTTACCATGGGCTTTACCCCTAAAACGAAAAATATTGCAAATACGATCGTCCCTACTGAAAAGGATACCTTCTTTAGAAAATCCCTCACCCACAGCTGGGTCCATGATGAGAACGCCGCACTTATGGGCGGTGTCTCCGGAAATGCCGGCCTTTTTGCTACGGCCAATGATCTCGCCAAAATCATGCAAATGTATGTGCAATATGGTACCTATGGCGGTGTTCGCTATCTCTCGGAAAACACGGTCCGTGAGTTCACCAAGGTGCAGTTTCCGGAAAACGAAAACAGACGGGGGCTGGGTTTTGACAAACCCCTGCTCAACAATTCGGAATTATCCATTACCGAGGCCTATCCAGCTCCTGAAGCAAGTCCCGAAAGCTTCGGACATAGTGGTTTTACGGGGACTTTTGTATGGGCAGACCCAAAAAACCAATTGGTATTTATTTTTCTATCCAACCGGGTCTATCCCACAAGGGACCATCGCAATTTATACGATTTGCACGTTCGCGCCGCTTTGCATCAGGTCTTTTACAAAGCACAATTAACCGGTTCGGGGCGGCTGTGATCTTTTTTTTATCCTTACTTTAGTACTTTAAAGCTTATTCATGGGACTGCTTATCCTTTATGCACTTGTTTCCATCTTTTTTTCCTTTCTATGTTCTATTTTGGAAGCTGTGCTGCTCAGTATCACACCTACCTTTATCAACATCAAGAAAAAGGAGGGAAAGAAATATGCGGCCGGGCTCGAAAAGCTAAAAAAGGATGTGGACAAGCCTTTGATCGCTATCCTCACCTTAAATACTGTTGCCCATACCGTGGGTGCCATTCTAGTTGGTGTACAGGCCAAGGTGGCCTATGCCGAACTTTATGGAAGTTCGGAGCGAAATTTTTTGGGCATCACCTTTACCGAGGACGTTATGGTGGGTGTAGTCTCTACCCTAATGACCATTTTGATCTTGGTGGCCTCCGAGATTATTCCAAAGACCATAGGTGCTACCTTTTGGAAACAGCTGGCCAACTTTACCACCAAAGCACTGAATGTCATGGTCTGGGTGCTGAAATGGACCGGGCTCCTGTGGGTCCTGCAGCTGTTCACCCGACTCATTGGAAGCAAGGAGCACCATGGAAGCGTACTTAGCCGGGAAGATTTTACGGCTATGGCCGATATTGCCCATGAAGAAGGTGTTTTTCAGAAATCGGAATCCACGGTTATAAAGAATTTGCTCCGCTTCGATGAAGTGTTGGCCAAGCACATCATGACCCCTAGAACGGTAATGAAAATTGCACCTGAAAGTCAGACCATCCAGGATTTTTTTGACGGTAATCCGCAGCTTCGCTTTTCACGGATCCCGGTTCATGGGGATAGTATGGATACCATTACCGGTTATGTGCTGAAGGATACCATCATGGAAGAGATTATCAACAAAAAGGGAGGGGTGGCCCTGTCTAGCATAAAGCGGGATATCCTTATCAACAACAGGGATACCCCCATACCCCAACTTTTTGAGACCCTGATCGCCACACGGGAGCATATCTCGCTGGTAGTGGACGAATACGGTACGGTAAGCGGCTTGGTCACTATGGAAGATGTCATTGAAACCCTGCTGGGACAGGAAATTATGGATGAAAGCGACAATGTGGAAGATCTGCAGTTGCTGGCGCGGAAAAATTGGGAGAATAGGGCAAAGCGACTTGGTATAATTGAAGAAAACACGAAGCTGGACTGATGGAAACCGCACATATGGCAACCCCTTTGGGGATCGCAAAATTGGAAGGGGATGAACACGGCCTTTGCGCTGTTTCCGTTTTGAACAGCGATCTGCCTTTGGACCCCATTATCCCTGAGGTATTGGAGGATGCGGTCTATCAGCTACAGGAATATTTTGAAGGCAAGCGAAAAGATTTTAGCCTTGTGTTGAATCCGCAGGGCACAGCATTTCAAAAAAGGGTATGGGAAGCATTGCAACATATTCCTTTTGGAAGAACGGTCTCCTATCTGGAACTTTCCAAAACATTGGGTGATGTCAAGGCCATCCGAGCCGTAGCGGCGGCAAATGGCAAAAACCCCTTATGGATCATTATTCCTTGCCATCGGGTCATAGGCAGTGATGGCTCCCTCACGGGATACGCAGGTGGACTGCATCGAAAAAAATGGCTTTTGGAGCATGAAAGTCCGGTACAGCAGCAGCGGCTTTTCTAAGTTTAAGCACTGTTCGGCCCGCTAATTATCGCAAGTAATCGCACTGGGTTGGCTGCTTTCCGAAATAGCGGCAGACTGTTCAATGGGTTCTTTAAAAAGTACAAAGGTATCAACAGCATGCCCACTGGACCGGGCCGAGATTTCCATAGTATAAATTCCTGGAGCATCAAAGGTCACAAATATATTGTGGGCATTGTTATCAAATGTCCTGGCCTGCCATTTAAACCCAAGATCATTTCCGCTTCGGTAAATCTTGAACCAACCATCACTTGTGGCACCCGCCGGATGGGGTGTTTTACCACTGCCTTTGGGGTATACGATACTATTTCCATTTTGCGCGAAGAAATCATCGGCATCCCCAAAACGAAGCCAGGTATCGTTATGATCAGAACCACTGTTCCCAATAGTAACAGCAGATTTCCAAAGGAACTGGTAGGTCCCGGGATTTTCAATTTGAATCCTAAATTGGGCCAATCCGTTTCCCGGCTGACCCAGATATTGTGTTCCCGACCAAACCATATATCCTTCGCCGGAAAATCCGTCCTCCTCGGTTTTAAGTTCCCAGTCGCCCGAAAAGTCGGCATTTTCGAATTCTACGGAAACCAGTCCGTCTTTTTCGCCAAAAATAAAACTTCCGGGGTCGGTACAGGTATTTGGTTCAGATTCTTCATTCCCTCCCGATTCATTACCATCATTTGTAGGGTCCTCCTGGGAATCTTGCACGTCATTGGGATCCTCCATATCCGAATTGGAACAGGAAAGAGCAAAACACAGGAACATACAGATTGCCACATGCGGAAATTTAACAAGGCGTAGGTAAAGGATAGGAAGATTCATATTTTTAGTGCTTGATATGGTGAAATCTTAATAATACCAACGCATCTTTGCCTTGGATATTGAAAAAAAGGACCGACTTTCGATGAACGAACAACTTGTTTACATTGGACGTTCAAATTGTGGGGCACGAGGCCGGATTATCTCTGGTATATTATATTTTGGTTATCTTTAATTGGCGATTAAAACGCACATTTCCTCCCTGCATTAAACTTTTACTGGCTTGCGTTATCCGATTCAGGATTCGTCTCGCTTAAACTAGGACAGTACGTCCTTAAAATGAGCAAACATGTTGCACCGTATAATTTTGGAGGACCTACTATTTTTGGACATAGAGACGGTCCCGGAACAGGAGACCTATGATAAACTGGAAGATATCCAAAAGGAACTTTGGGAGCAAAAGTCCAAGTACCAACGCAAGGATGAATTCACCGCTGAAGCCTTTTATGATAGGGCAGGCATATGGGCCGAATTTGGAAAAATCATCTGCATCTCTGTGGGTTTCTTTAGTAGGAAGGATACGGTCCGGAATTTTAGGGTCACCTCCTACCACGGTGAGGAAATGCAGATATTAAAAGATTTTAAGTTGCTATTGGATACACACTTTAACGCGGCCAAGTATCTGCTCTGTGCCCATAACGGCAAGGAATTTGACTTTCCGTACATAGCACGCCGAATGTTGATCCACGGTATAGACCTGCCTTCCAAACTGGACCTTTTTGGGAAAAAACCCTGGGAAGTTCCCCATCTGGATACCATGGAGCTTTGGAAGTTTGGCGATTACAAACATTATACCTCCTTAAAACTCATGGCCCATGTATTGGGCATAGCTTCGCCCAAAGAAGATATAGATGGCAGTATGGTTCGCGATGTGTACTACAAAGAAAAGGATCTGGACCGTATTGTACGGTACTGCGAGCTCGATGTCATTACCACGGCCCAAATATTTCTTAGATTGCGCAACGATGAACTTCTGGAGGAAACAGAGATAAAGCGGGTCTAGTTTTTGTAGAACTTCTTGGACCGTATTCCATTGAGATCTTCCACGCAGATAATATACAGGCCAGAGGACAGCTGGGTAACGTCTACTTCAGTGTTCTGAAGACTTCCCTGGGCAATGGTCGTCCCGGAAGTATTTAAAATCCTATACCGCGCATTATCGGCAAAACTGTTTCCGTTGAGCCTTATTTTTTCCGTTGCCGGATTTGGATAGACCGAAATGGCCATCTCATCCGTTGCGGTGAGTGGCTCGTTGGCCGATAAAGATCCTGTTTCGGTAGCGCTTCCCGAAAAGGAAAATACCATTACAGGCGTATAGGCCGAGGCAACGTTCTGGGTACAGATGGTTCGCAACTGGAGTTCGTAAACGGTCTCCAAGGTCAGGTTCTCCAGGCTAACGGAAGTAGCTGCGGTAAGGAGGGTCTCCCACTCGGTTTCCCCTTCAGCTTTGTACTGCACTTCAAAAATGGCATCCTCCTGAGGTTCCCAAGTCAATAAAATGCTGTTCTCGTCTGCTTGACCAATGGCGGCCTCCGTAGGAGCTTCGGTCTCGCAATCCACGACCTTGATTCCGGAGACAATGAGGGAAAAATCCTGAAATTCGTGCTGCAGTGTTCCTTTATGGGTAACGCTAATGGTATACGTTCCAGGTTCTGGGCGCTGTAATTCGATGCGCTCATAGGGATCTACCAGATTATCTCCCTTAGTGGCCGGGGCGGCGGCGTTTACCGCGCTTAACTTCCAAGGATAATAGGTTTGGCCGTCTTTGGTGATACGGATATCCAAATCGTTTACCAAAGCGGGCGTAGCATCGTTTACGGCACCTCTATTGATATGGTCCGAGGCAGGATCCGTCCATGAAAGAGAAGCCATTAGGGGAGCGGTCCCATCCACTTTTACGGAAAAGGTGTAGGTCTCGCCTGTTGCCAGGCGATCTTCGGAAATCTCGGTACTGTACTCCTTGTTCGTGATAATTTCGGCCGCTCTTTTGGTGTTCATTACCCCCCATCCCATTTTATAGTCGGGCCCTAGGGCATCTACATCATCCGCACTGTGCAACACCAATCCTTTTAGGGTGGCGGCCTTCATATAAGCTTGGTACAATTGTTCGTAATACTGTTGCAAGAGCAACATAGATCCGGTGACCCCGGGCGTGGCCAGCGAGGTACCGGTGGAGGTGTGATAACTATCTATTCCTGTGGAGTATGCTGCATAAATATTATTTCCGCCCCCGGCAATGTCTGGCTTTATACGCCCATCATCTATAGGTCCAAAGCTGCTGTAGCCCGCCACGGAAGCCTCCAATAAGGTGCCGTCCTTGGCTATTTTAGTATCTGCCGCGGCAACCGTAATTCCGTTTTTGGCCGTTGCAAAACCCAGAAGCATATCGTATCCATTTGAGGCATCTCCGTATACAGGTGCACCATTGTCCGCAGATTTTTGGGAATTGCCCGCAGCGGTTACCATGATATAGTAGGGCGTATTATACATGATATTGTCCCAATCTTGGGTGACCCGTAGATAGGACCCAAAATACCAATCGGGTACGCGATCTGTTTTGATGCCGTAGGAATGGTTGGACACCAACATGCCGTTGGAAGCTGCTTCCAGGACCTCGATCTTGTCCCTCGTCCAGTTGTTTGTGGTGGCCGTGGCCTTGTGTGCAACGCCCTGGGCCTTTTCCTTTAGCCCGGAAGCGATTAAGGTACCCATGACCATAGTGGCATGGCCATTTAGCTCGTTTGTGCCATCGCCAACGCTTGCCCGTCCATTGAACTCCCTATGTGTTGTAAGGGCAATGCCGGCGTCCCAAACACCCAAGCGCATACCCTCCCCATGGATTCCTAGGCCTAAAAGCCCATTGCTGTAGAGGGTGTTTGCCCGCGATACCGTACTTACCTGATCTCCAAGGGTAGTATAGTATATAGGGGTACCATCGGCGGTAATATCCTGAAGCTCCATATAGCTGCCATCCTCCAATTTCTGAAGGGTCCTCCATCCCTTGGACGCAGTGGCCGCCTTAAGTTTCGTTCGCTTCAACTCAAATTCGGTCTCGAATTCCTGTGCCAAAGCGCGAATATCGCTTAGGCTTTGCTTTTGTTGTATTTGTGTAATCCGAAGCTCGGATTGCCCCACAGCTAGGTACGGGACCAAAAGCAGAAATAATAAGATGCTCAGTGTATGCCAGGGTTTCGGGGACTGTAGGTTGTAGCCTATCATAATTATAGTCAAGTAAGATTTGGACTACAATTATATTGTTTTTCTAAGGAAACATCGATAAAATGCTTATTTTTTTCGACGAATTGACAAGAGTTTGTTGTGAAAGTTTTAAAATGTGTAGTCTAGGCGCTTGTTTTGTATCAAAATTCCTACTTGAATTGGCGAAAGATAGATTTCAAAGGTCGATGCATTGCTCAAGTATTCAACTTCAACTGGATATAGACCGGAAAATGGTCGCTATACCCGCCCAAATACTTTCGCCCGGCATAGGTCCTGAAGGGCGTTCCCTTGTAACTGCCCTTCCACTGCGTCAGAAAGCGCTCGTCAAAAATGTTGGCATGGGCAAAGCTATGGGTGCCTTTTTGATGGTTGAAGAAATTGTGTGATACGATAATTTGATCAAACAAGCTCCAACTTCTTCTATAGTTGGCGCTTCCCCTAAAGGGCGAATGCAATTTCTCCATGGGATTGTAAAGGGAATCCCTTTGCATAAGGGTCTGTATGCTCTTGGAGGAAGGTTCATCATTAAAATCGCCCATCAGAATGTAGTTGGGGTCAGGAAGTTCGGTCTCCAGTTGCGTCATAAAATGGCCAATGGTCTCCGCCGCTTTGATCCTTTTGTAATCGGTTTCCACATCCCCATCCCTTCGGGAAGGCCAATGGTTCACAAAAATATGTACTTCCTCTTCATGGAATTTGCCCTTTACGTATAAAATGTCCCTGGTGGTATCGCGTTCCCCGTCTTCGTTCTGGATGATCAATGGAATGGGCTCCGAATGCAGCACCTGAAAATGCTCCTTATGATAAATGAGGGCTGTATCTATACCCCGTTCATCCGGGGAATCGTAGTGCACATAGGCATAGTCTGTCTTCCTTAAGGGTTCTGCCCCCAACAGGTCCTGCAGGACCTCCGCGTTTTCCACTTCGGCCACCCCGATCAAAGCGGGAGGCTTTCCACTAGACGCTAGACCCACCTTGGAAAGGGTCTTTGCCAATTTGTACAGCTTCTTCCGATAGCGTTTTTTGGACCATTTCTTTATCCCTGTAGGGGTAAAATCGTCATCGAGGGTATCCGGGTCGTCCACGGTATCAAAAAGGTTTTCCAAATTGTAGAAGACAATACTGTGAAGACGGTTGGTTCTTTTCCTCTTAAGAAATGAAAAAAGCATACTTTTTAGGCTTGTGGAACTAAAATACAAAATAGCTTGGCCAACATTCACTAGATTTGCACTTTAATTGAATTCCATGTTAGAGCAGAAAGCCATCGTATATGAGAAGGCCGTACTTATCGGCGTTATGAACAGGCAACAAAATGAGGAGCGGGTAAAGGAATATCTGGATGAGCTGGAATTCCTTACCTATACCGCCGGTGGCGAGGTGTGCAAACGTTTTGTACAGCGCATGGAACTCCCCAATCCAAAGACCTATATCGGTAGTGGTAAAATGGAGGAGGTAGAGGCCTACGTGGATGCGAATGAAATAGGATCCGTCATCTTTGATGACGAACTTTCCCCGGCCCAGCAGCGCAATATAGAAAAGCAGTTGCGGTGTAAAATCCTGGATCGTACCAGCCTTATATTGGACATCTTTGCGCAAAGGGCACAGACCAGCTATGCCCGCACCCAGGTAGAACTGGCCCAATATGAGTACCTATTACCAAGGCTTACCGGGCTATGGACCCACTTGGAGCGCCAAAAAGGGGGTATTGGTATGCGCGGTCCCGGGGAAACAGAAATTGAAACGGATCGGCGTATTGTGCGCGACCGGATTTCCTTGCTTAAGAAAAAGCTGCTGAAAATAGACCGGCAGATGGAAACCCAACGCGGCAATCGTGGCGCCCTCGTCCGAGTGGCCTTAGTGGGTTATACCAATGTAGGGAAGTCTACACTGATGAACGTTATCAGCAAAAGCGATGTCTTTGCCGAAAACAAGCTTTTTGCCACTTTGGATACCACGGTGCGCAAAGTGGTGATCGGGAACCTTCCCTTTCTGTTAAGCGATACCGTAGGCTTTATTCGCAAGCTTCCCACCCAATTGGTGGAGAGCTTTAAGAGCACCCTCGATGAAGTAAGGGAAGCTGATCTATTGTTACATGTGGTGGATATCTCCCATCCCAATTTTGAAGAACATATCGACTCGGTCCGTAAGATCCTGGATGAAATTGGTTGTGCCGATAAAAAGACCATTATGGTATTCAACAAAATCGACCAATATACCCATGATACCATAGACGCTGACGATCTGATCACCGAGAGAACAAAAAAGCACTTTACCATTGAGGAATGGAAGCGGACCTGGATGCAAAAGTTGGGGGATTCCGCTATTTTCATATCGGCCCTGAACAAAGAAAACCTTGAAGAGTTTCGCAAGCGGGTCTATGCCGAGGTCAGGGACATCCACGTAAGCCGTTTCCCGTACAACAATTTCTTATACCCGCAAAATCTGGATGAATACTAAATATCGGTAATGCAAAAAACGTTCATTCCAACTTTTTTATCCAATTTAATAGGTCGATATGGCCTTTTGATTTAGATCCCAAGTTTTGCTGTAGGGAGAAACCATCCCCGTCAATGATAAGCCTTCCGGTATTGTTTTCAATCCAAAGACCTTGAGGGTTTCCATTATTGTCTATCATCCCGCCAAAAAATTGAGTATTTATGATCCCATTGGGCGAACGGGTTCCCGAAATGGCTACAGCCGTTGTTGCAGAAGAGGTTCCTTGGAATGAGATTGTTTTTGCATAGATCGTAAAACTGACATTGGACCCGGTGATAAAGGACCCGCTGCCAGTGTCTGTTTGAGACGCCTGAGTACCATGGAGATCAATGCTAAGGTTGCCGTTATCCTGATTGGAAAATGTAGCCAAGTAATCCTGAAATTGTGCGCCAATCAGCACGGAATCGGCCTCTACAGTTGAATCTTCCAAAATAAACGGGCTTATCAAGAAGCTTCCTTCCAGATTCGGTGGGGTATTCCCCAGGTTGAAATTGAAATCCATTTCCATCATGGCATCCACAAATTCAATTGTGTAAAAATTTTCTATTTCTTCCAATGAACCCAGCAGATTTCCCTGGGGATTCTCTAATGGATTTAGCTTATCCGGTTCTTTTAGGGTCCCATCCTTGCTACAAGCTGCAACCCCTGTAAAAAGTAGACTGGCCATTACTATTCTTTGAACTATTTTAAGTTCGGTAATCTCCCAGATCTGGCTCGTTATGATTTTAAATTTTGTGCCCATGATTTTAAATTTTAGTAAAAGAAATACCCCACCGAAAATGAGAGTACCGTGTGCTTAGACGGGCTATCATAATCTAGAAAATCTATTAAACCCAACTGATACCTACCCTGAACGAAAAGACCTGTTGGAAATTGGTATTGCGCACCAAAAATTACAGCCAGATCAAAACCTTCTGCGTTAAGGGATCCCGAACCTAAGTCATCCTCGAAGGTGTCATTTATATTAAATCCAAACTGAGGCCCCGCTTGGATACTTAAACTTTCAATGACAAAATAATTAGCTGTTATGGGAAGGTTTATATAATCCAGTTTATGGGTAACCTCATCTTTGAAGCCCTGCATGGAATACAGCAGTTCTCCTTGAACTGCAAATTTTTCACTTATGCCAAGTTGGGCAACCCCTCCCAAATGAACACCGGTTTTTGCGGTTGTCCCTTCATTGAGTTCACCATCGCCGGTATCGTCGGCAAAATTAACCCCCGCTTTGGCGCCAATTTTAATACCCTGGGCACTGATGGTCGTGAAGCCGATGACCGCTATAACGATCGATAAAAATAATTTTTTCATAATCTTAAATTTTAGCTGTTACTTTTATGTCAGGGAACGTTTATTCTAGTCCAACTTAGCAAAGGCAGATACTTGTTAATCAAGGGATATTTTTCGAATTTTATGATTCCCTCCATCCGCCACGTACATATTCCCATCTGCATCCATTGACACTCCCAGCGGAACATTAAACTGTGCAATGCTGCCAGTCCCGTCCATAAAACCCTGAGTGGTCCCTGCCAGGGTACTGACCACACCAATGGAGGTGATCATGCGTATTTTTTGATTCCCAGTATCGGCCACATATGCATTCCCTTCCGCATCTATTGTCACTCCGAGAGGTTGGTCAAACTTTGCCGTGGTTCCCGGCCCGTTGGCAAAGCCTTGCGTACTCCCGGCAACTGTGGTTACCACACCATTAGGGGTGATCTTGCGTATTTTGTGATTGCCCGGATCAGCCACGTACAGATTTCCTACACCATCCAGAGCCACTCCGCTAGGCAAAAAAAATTGTGCGTTTGTGCCCGTACCGTCCACAAAACCCTGGGTGCTCCCGGCCAGAGTACTTACCGAACCATTGGGAGTGATCTTTCGTATTTTGTGATTATTCTCATCAGCTACATATACATTTCCTTCAGTATCTACGGCTATCCCAAAAGGGTTATCAAATTGTGCATTTTCCCCTGTGCCATTGGCAAAACCTCCGATACTCCCGGCCAGGGTGCTTACCACTCCGCTGGGGGTAATCTTGCGTATTTTGTGGTTTTTTGTATCACTTACATACACATTGCCTCCAGCATCTACCGCTACCCCAAAAGGCTGATCAAATTGTGCATTTTCCCCTGTGCCATTGGCAAAACCTCCGATACTCCCTGCCAAAGTGCTGACCATACCCTCCGGGGTGACCTTTCGTATTTTATCATTGAATCTATCAGCGACATATACATTCCCGGACGCATCCACAGCTACCCCATGAGGAAAAGTAAACTGCGCATTTTCCCCGGTACCCTCAGCAAAACCTGCTGTGCTGCCCGCCAGCGTACTTACCTGAATATCCGAAATAATATAGGTAAAGATGGGGCCTGTTACCGTTGTGCCATCAACTATCACCTTAACAAGACCGGTATAGGCTTTTGAAGGCACTTCTGCTTTAATTTGGGTGTTGCTCACGGTCTGTACCACGGCTTCCTTACCATTAAAGAAAACCTGTACGGCTGCAGCATCCATCCCAAAATTGCTGCCGTTAATGTCCACAATAGTAGTTTTGGGGCCGCTTTCCGGGCTAATGCCGATAAGTATGGGGGTCGACATTGGTTGGGGCGTTGTAGTATCATCCTTGCTGCAGCCCACTAATATCAGTAGAAATAGCGTAGTTGCCACAAGTCCTTGTATTGTGCCAAATGCAATACGCCTATCGTTGTTTTTCCTTTCCATAATCTTAAATTTTATGCAACCATGTTTTTGTCAGGGGGACTTTTTTGCTTAAACGGAGAAAGGTCAGCGTGCGTTACTCCTGCGTTATTTTTCGTATACTGTGATTGGATTTATCGGCCACATTTAAATTCCGTTCCGCATCAACTACTATACCCAAGGGGTCATCGAACTTTGCATTTACCCCCGTACCATCTTCAAAACCATATGTATTTCCTCCAGCTAAGGTGCTGACCATACCACTTGGAGTGATTTTTCGGATTTTGTAATTATTGGTGTCGGCCACATAGACATTACCTTCTGTATCCACCGTCAGTCCGAAGGGCCTGTCAAATTGGGCATTTACCCCCGCACCATCTGCAAAGCCTTGGGTGCTCCCCGCCAGGGTACTTACCATACCATTAGGGGTGATCTTTCGAATTTTGTTGTTGAAGGAATCGGCCACATAAAGATCTCCTTCCATGCCCAGCGCCACTCCGGATGGAATGCTAAACTGTGCGGAAGTGCCCATCCCGTCTGCAAAACCCTGAGTGCTCCCTGCCAAGGTGCTCACCGAACCATTAGAGGTAACCTTTCGAATTTTGTTATTGAAGGAATCGGCCACATAGACATTACCATTCGCATCTACCGCTACTCCTTCAGGAGATTTAAACTGGGCATTCCCTCCTGTTCCGTCTGCAAAACCTTGGGTACTCCCAGCCAAAGTACTTACCACACCGCTGGGGGTAACCTTTCGTATTTTATGGTTCCCTGTGTCGGCCACATAGACATTCCCTTCACCATCTACCGCCACTCCCTGAATAAAATTAAATTGGGCATTTTCTCCTGTTCCGTCTGCAAATCCTTGGGTGCTCCCAGCCAAGGTACTAACCGTACCGCTTGGAGTGACCTTTCGTATTTTGTGGTTCCCTACGTCCGCAACATATATATTCCCATCGATATCCATGGCTACTGCCCAGGGAGCGCTGAACTGCGCGGAAGTGCCCGTGCCATTCGCAAACCCCTGAGTACCGCCGGCCAAAGTGCTAACCTGTACGTCTGTAATAATATAATTGAATGTAGGACCCGTTAGGTTGGTATCCTTAATAACCACCTCTACAACACCGCTGAAGGCTTTTGGAGGCACAACAGCCTTAATCTGAGTATTGTTTACGGTCTGTACTTCGGCTTCCTTGTCATTAAAAAAAACCTGCACCTCATCGGGATCTGTGCCAAAATTGCTGCCATTAATCGTCACTATGGTCGTTTTGGGGCCGCTTTCCGGGCTAATGCTGCTAAGTGTTGGCGTTAGCACAGGTACCGGCTGATTGGAGGTTGGATTGGGTCCAGGAGGCGTATCATCCTTGCTGCAACTTACTAGTAATGTTAAAAATAGAGTGGCTGCTAGTAAAGCCGTTAAAAATAGAACAGCGGAAACAAGTTGATGTGTTTTGATATTTACAATTCGCTTACCGTTTTGTTTTGTTACATTCTTCATAGCCTTCGTTTTAAATTGATAACTCATTATTTCGGGGCACTACCAATCAATACCTCAAAGCTATTGGTCTAGCACGCTATAAACTAGGAGTTTAGTGTCAGATGCTAGGAGAATAGTTTCAGGATCAAAATCAAATTTTGGAAGTCGAATTTTAGATATTAAATGACAGATGGTGGCTTGTAGGTGATCGATGGTACGGATTGAATGATGGATGGTAGCTGTTCGAAATCGGAAATCGGAAGTTTCAGGTATTACACAAGAAACCAGAACCTTTTAAACTTGGAATTTGTGATTTTAACTCTTGGTTCTAGTCTCTAGATTTTACCTTTGGTAGGCTGAAGGTACCACCCCATAGAGCTCTTTGAAGCATTTTGTAAAATAAGAAAGGTCGTTAAACCCAACCCTATAGGCTATTTGAGTAACTGTATCGGCTTTCTGGGCCAGCAACTGGGCAGCTCTTTTTAGCCTGAAATTACGCAATAATTCACCGGGAGCTTCGTTGGTCAACGCCTTGAGTTTTCGGTGCAGTTGTGATTTGCTCATGGCCAAGGCTTCCTGCATCTGGGGTACCCCAAAATCTCCATGGGAGTAGTTATCTTCCAATAATGTCAATAGACGTAACCGTAACTTTTTTTGGATCAACATGTACCTTTTTATTTGCAAACAACTCCCTGAGTTTTTTACGTTGTTCAATAAGGTTTTTTGTCCGCACCAACAACTCCTTACCGTCAAAGGGTTTGGTGAGGTAGTCGTCTGCCCCGGTTTCCAAGCCTTCCATTTTATTTTCCATTCCGGCTTTGGCTGTCAGCATGATTACGGGAATATGGCTGGTATGTACATCGGTTTTTAGCTTTTTACACAATTCTATCCCATCCATCTTAGGCATCATAAGGTCCGTGATAATCAACTCCGGTGGATTAACGATCGCACTCTTCAACCCTATTTTGCCATTGGCTGCTTCGGTGACCTTGTATTGCTGAATAAGGTTTTCCTTTATAAAATGTAGCATATCGCTATTATCCTCTACCAACAATATGCGTGGCAGATCTCTTTTGTCTTCTTTGATCAGTTCAAAGGGTTCTGGCCTGGGTGCTGAGCTTGTAACGATTGCAAGCTCGTCCTCTGATTCTTCCTGACCGGTTCTTATTTGCTGGATAGGGAGATGTACCGTAAAGAACGAGCCCTTATCCAATTCACTGGTAACCGTTATAGTGCCATCCATTAGCTCCACCAAATCTTTGGAAAGTGAAAGCCCAATACCCGAGCCTTCTTTTTCCCTGGTAGAGCTACCATCCACCTGATAAAAACGATCAAAGATAAAAGGGAGATCTTCTTTGGGAATTCCTTTTCCAGAATCGGCCAACTGCATTTGTAAGGCCTGTTCACCATAGGTTGTTTCAAATGAAATGAACGAGCCATCTTCACTAAACTTAAAGGCATTGCTAAGCAAGTTGTACAGTACTTTTTCCAATTTGTCCCGATCAAAGGACGCCCAAAGCACCGTCTGCGGAATATGTACCCTATAATCAATATTGCGTTGTGCCGCGTGCGAGTTAAAAGATGAGGTGGCCGCCCGTAGGCACTTATACACATCACCCTCCGTAGGTTCCAGTTTTAAGTTGCCCTCATCTATTTTGGACAGGTCTAAAAGTTGATTCACCAATTTTAGCACCCGTGTAGCATTGCGCCTAATCATTTTTATGGTATCCATCCCAAGCTTTTCCTCAGGATTTTGTTCCAACCGCTCTATAGGACCCTTGATCAAAGTTAGCGGGGTCCGGAATTCATGGGAAATGTTAGCAAAAAAATTGGATTTTAACCGATCCAGCTCCTTTAGTTTTTTATTCGCCCTCTGTTTAATTCGGTATTGGTTATACAAAAGTCCGGCCAGAGTTAACATAATGAGCGCAAATGCAATGATGGCGTTGCGTTCATTGATCCGTTTCCTTAGCTGCAAGCTTTGCAGTTCCTTATCAGATTCCAAAAGCGCAATCTCTTTGACCTTTTGTTCATTCTTATATTTAGCTTCCAGATTATTGGTAGTCAATACAATCTTTTCATTATAAAAACTATCGGAGAGTTGTATCACCGTAGCTGCACTGTGGTGGGCCTTTTCGAATTCCTTTAATTCTTCATACGCGTTGGATAAAAGTCGATGAATTTTTAATTCTGTTTCGAGGGTCGCCGTAGAATCCAGCTTCTCCAAGGCATCGGCCGCCATTTTGATGCTTAACTTATAATCGCCTTTGCCAAAAGCCGCCTCGGCCAGTCCGTATTCTATTTCGTAGCTAAGATTTGCATCGGCCACCTCTTTGGCCACTTCATGGGCTTGTTTAAAATAATTTTCGGCCCTATAAAACTCCTTTAAATTATTGTAAACAATACCCAAGCTATTCAAAACTCTTGCCTCCCCAAGCCTATCTGCCATTTCTTTTTTAAGCTCCAAGGCCTGTTCATGATAGCGAATTGCCTTCTCATACGTTCTGATTTCGGTATATATATTTGCCAAATTTGTAAGACAGGCAGAAACTCCTGGTTTAAAGTCCAACGCTCTAACCAATACCAGTGCTGCTTCATAATTTTCTATGGCTTTCTTAAATTGTTTTTGGTTTTTATAGGTATCGCCAATGGAACTGTAAATACCCGCCTCCCTTAGTTTGTCACCTTCTTTTTGTGCAAGTGCCAAAGCTTCAAAAAACAAGCCAAACGCCTCTTCATTTTTGGACTGCATCCTTGCAATATTGCCAAGTTCCGTCTTTACGTTCATAATCCCCGCAGGGTTATTATGTTCCAAATAAATTTTAAGGGCAACCCTATACTTTTTCTCGGCCTGTTGATATTTCCTCATGTTGGTAAGCAAATAACCCACATTTCGTTTTGAGGTTGCCAGCAGCACTGTTAGGCCTGATTTTTCTGATAATTCCTCCGCCCTTGTAGCATAATCGAGCGCCCTATTCAGATCTTTTCTATAAAATTCATCAACCAATTGAAGATAGGTCTGAACTTTAGTACTGTCCTCTTTTAAGGTCGGAAGGACATTAAGAAGACTGTCTGCCCTGGATTGTGAGAACAATAAGGAAGCAGACAACAACCAAAATGGAAGAGGTAACCATTTCATCTTTATGCAATGTCTTTACAAGATACCCAATTTTCGGGATAGAAATTAGCCCTAATAGTAGCTAGGATCACCTAAAATTGCTAGTACATTAGTGCCAAATCGTAAAAGAAAAATAGCAATCTTATGTTTAAACCATTCCGTTCATCGAAGAAATATGTGTATTAACTTTTTCACCACAGGATAGCCCGGGTTCACAACATATTTTTTTATGGACTGCCAGCTGTCCCTATCTTTACCTTGTAATTAAGTGATGGTGTTTACCCCAAATCAAACCCAAGACTTAATTTAAAGTGCTAGGTTCCCAAATCGTGCACTTGACCTTAAAGCTAAAGTAACAGACCAAATTTTATCAAACCTACTTGACTAAAAGAAAAGCCCCGACAGTATCGTCGGGGCTTTTTTTTATAAGAATCTGTCCAAAAGCTTTGGGCGTTTATTGGGATCGAAGTTGAAATGAACCTTTGACCACTACCGTGTCTGCCGTATTCAAAGGCCTGGCCAATTTCATGTCTACAGAACCGCTGATTTCACTACTGTTGACAGTCGTTAAGGTAACGGTCCCTGTCCCACCAATGGAACCGGTATCGTATACCTCCCCCGATAATTCTATGCCAGCATACCCTTCGGTGGTAAGATCTTCCATGGTATAGGCCCGGGCTCCTATCCTTGGATTGTCCCTTAGACCAATAAAAAATTCCTTTCCCTGACTATCTATAAAACTTAAAGGAAGCGATTCGCCATTGGATATCTGAGCTATGCGCGCATTTGACACCTCGCCCACGAACGACATATTGAAGTCGCCCGTAAAGTTGAAGTTTCCCGTGCCGAAAAATGCGGACTCCGACGCCGAACCAACTTCATCGGTACTACAGTTGATCAATAGGACACTCAACAGTAAAACCGTCAGTATGCCCCTGGTGGTTGTCAAGATGTTTTTAAATCTCTGTGTTTTCATAATACGATATTTTGGTTATTGCCAAGATAGTTTTGTTCCTTTTTCTATGGGGAATCTTAAGGTTTGATCTTTGGAAAGCCCGCTACTCCAAACTGTTCCGTTTTAAGACCAAACCATAAGATCCGTAGTAATCAACCAACTCAATGTTTTCTAATTGGCCCCACTTGGTTTGTTAACCCGTACCTTGGAAACATTGCTTACAGAACCATCGGTAGATTCCAGGCGCACCTCATACTCTACCCAGTCCTGGGAGCCAAAGGTAAAGCAGCTTACCCATTCAATATTTTCACCAGTATCTGTAAACTTTGTATTTGTGGCATCCTTGGACTCTCCATTTGACACCGTAGTTTTTATGAGCATTTTTTGAATGGTCAGGTTTTGTGATGTGCTATAAGGTGTTTTGAAGGAGAGCACCGTGCCAGCACCCAAGGACGTGGAGCACGTATTTACGTTCTCTACCAAAAATGTGGAGGCTTGTACATTGATGGAGGCCGCCGCTTCCCCTTCATCGCTTTTGCTGCAGGCCACTAGTACCAATACTAGTAGCAGGCTTGCTTTTAATCTTTGGATGGTAGTAAGCACCCTGTTTCTGTTTATTGCTTTCATATGTTTAAATTTTTGAGGATTATATTCTTATTTCAGGGAACATTTTTTGACATTACCATATTCCAAGAACTATTGAAAATAGGCCAACATATGCACCACCTCCTCCGTATCCGGAACATGGCCCGAACCAAAGGTCTTGCCATTAATATGGTATAGAATGGGTATCACAAGCGCCACCTCATCGGTTAAAATGCAGGAGTCGTGTTCAATGGTGGTATTGATGGTTCCATCGGCAGCTGCCACAACTACATTTTCGGTGCCCGACCCCAGAGGAGGGTTGGTGGGGTGGACAAAGTCGCTCGCAAAATTTACAGGTTCGCCGACCTTTCTCGTCCTTTTGAGATAGGCCAACCAAAAGGTATAGGTGCCATTGGGCACCAAGCCTTCCAATTCAATGCTTACGGCTGTCTTTTCACCATCACATCGCGCAAGCAGATTTCCTTCTGCTTGGGTCCATTCGGACAAGGTAAGGTGATGTCCGTCAGGGGCCATAATTGCCGTTAACAGCCCCAAAGGGGGATCAAAAATATTTGCGGCATACAAAGGTTCCGTAGGGCTTACCGGGGTATTTCCGTCCTGGTCCTTGATTTCCTCCAAAAGCTGCACATCCCCAAAATTGAGATGGGCCACCACCGCCTGTGGTTCAATGACAAAATCGACGGTAGCCGTCTGCCCGTCCTGAACATTGACGGACTTGGGGTTCGCTGTGACCGATGTTGTGGATAAGGGCAGTGCTGTCGTTACTTCATGTGCACCAATGCCCTTGGAGCTAAGACTGTAATTTCCATCAGCATTTGTGGTCGTCATGCGTTGTTCGGATCCCTTTGAAAGTGTTATCGAGGCATTCGGATATGCCTTGCCGCTATTATCCTTGACCGATCCGTTTACGATTCCCTGTCCCTGCGATTGGGGAGGAGGGGGTACCGAACCATCATCTCCACTACTACAACCTATCAGCACAAAAAGGCACATCCCCAAACCCAGTAATGCCAGGGCAAATAATGCTGTGGGAATGCCGTTACTTATGTCATAATTCACCGTTCGTTTACTTTTTTTCACTGTTTTCATCGTTCCAAATTTTAAGTTCTGGGGGTTCAAGGTTCAAAAATTGTTGTTTGGGGCTCGTGTATCCATCTTTTGGGGCGTCGCCTATTCCAAAGCCCACACATCATGCTGGTAACTGCCCACATCTCCGGCAATGAGCCAAATTTTGTGGTCCAGTACCGTTGTGGTGTGTCCCAATCGTCCTTTAAACCCATTTTCTAGGGGCGTTTGCGTCCAGCTAATTCCGTCACTGCTGTGCCATACGTCGTCCAGGAAGGAATTGGAAGTGTCAAAGCCGCCTATGACCCATAATTTATCCTCGAACACCACGGAGGTAAGGCCAGTTCTTGCGGGAAAACCGGCTGTGTCGGTAGCTTCGGTCCAGTTGGCCCCATCGCTGCTATACCAGACATCGTTCATTTCAGTGCTCCCGAAGCCGCCAATTACCCAAAGTTTATTATCGAACACTTCGGTGGTATGATTTCCCCTGGATTGAAAGCTGGCGCTGGACGTGGCCTCCGTCCAGGTTACCCCATCACTACTGTACCAGACATCCCTAAGCCGAAGACTACTTTCTTCGGTCCCACCGATTACCCAAATTTTGCCATCAAATACCGCAGACGTGTGAAACGCCCTTTTTACAAAACCGGCATCCGGGGTCGCCTCTGTCCAGGTCACCCCATCACTACTGTACCATACATCGTTCAAATAGGTATTGGAAGCAGGGAAGAGTGCATCGTTTAAGCCCCCGATCACCCAGAGTTTATCGTCAAATACTACCGTGGTATGGGCCCGTCTTATGGAAAAATCCGCGGAAGCCGTGGCCAGACTCCAGGTATCGCCGTCGTCACTGTACCAAACATCGTTTAGCTTATCGAGCATGGGAAGTTCCACTCCGCCAATCACCCATAATTTGTTTTGGAACGCTATGGCCGTATGGTTGCGTCTTTCGGAAAAATCGGCAGCAGACGTTATGGGGCCCCCGTTTGGGATGCCCAGATCGCGTGTGGTAAAACTGAAGGTGCTACTTTCCGTACCATTACCTTCAGCATCCTTTGCCACCACCTTCCAATAATAAGTGTCGATTAGGTGTAGACGGTCCTGTATGGTAAAAGTTGTGGCATCGATATCTGCCGCAAAAACTGCGGTGGGTGGATTCTCCTTGCCCAGGTACAAGTCATATAGTACCTGGCCTCCTTCCGGATCGGCAGCCGTCTCCCAGCTAAATGCTGGTCGTAGGTCCACATCCAAGGTCCCATCTGTTACGCCAATAAGACTAAAATTACTAGGAGCAGCATTGTTTTGTGGATTGCCGATCATGGGATCATCATCTACCATGCCCATGCCACCTGTTTCACTCTTGCTGCAACTTCCGATAACGGCCAAGAACAGAACGGATAGAATCAGTTTGCCAATACATGTGTTTCCAAATTGTTTTTGATCCCCTCTTTGTCTTAGGTATTTCATAGTTCACTTTTTTTGTTGCTAAACGATTACATTTTTGGGGGACTATATGCTAACAACCCAAATGTATTTTGCTGGGTCCAGGAAGACTAATAGCTGGGTTCCAGATAATAACAACATGGTTCCAAGCTTTAAAATGGGAGAGTAAATGATACATGGCCGTCTTTGGGCCATGGATGGGCCGGATTGAAGTATGCTTGGTAAGAAATGCGTTTTTAGGCCCGAAAATTCCCCGGGAAAATTTGGGTTTTCAATAGGCGGAGGGCGCTACCCCATATAATTCCTTAAAGCACTTTGCAAAATAAGAAAGGTTATTAAACCCAACCTTGTAAGCGATCTGGGTAACACTATCGGCCTTTTGGGAGAGGAGTTGGGCGGCTCTTTTGAGTCGGAAGTTACGCAGCAGTTCCCCTGGGGCCTCGTTGGTCAACGCCTTTAATTTGCGATGCAATTGCGTCTTGCTCATGGCCAACGCCTTTTGCATTTGGGGGACACCAAAATCGGAATCCGGATAGCGCTCTTCCAACAGGTCCAAAAGCTGCTCCAGGAATCGCCGGTCTATGGAAGTGACAGTCACTTTCTTAGGGTCTATCTGGATGCCCGTATGGGTATACAGTTCCCTAAGTTTTTGACGTTGTTCAATAAGGTTTTTGGTGCGTACCAGGAGTTCCTTGGCATCAAAAGGTTTGGTAAGATAATCGTCCGCCCCGGTTTCCAGGCCTTCCAATTTATTATCCATGCCAGCCTTGGCCGTTAACATGATTACGGGGATATGGCTGGTGTTTACATTAGTCTTTAGTTTCTTACAGAGCTCTATCCCATCCAACTTGGGCATCATCAGATCCGTAATGATCAAATCTGGAGGATCGGCAATTGCTTTCTTCAATCCCGCCTCACCGTTCACTGCCTCATTGATACGATAGCTATGTACAAGATTTTCTTTGATAAAGTGGCGCATATCTTTGTGGTCCTCTACCAGCAAAATCCTGGGAAGGTCTCTCTTATCCGCTTTAGTCCATTGGAAAGCCTCCGAGCCCACAGCGCGGTTTACGGGGGTTTTGTCCTTGGAAAGGGCTTGTCGCGTTTGTATTTCCGCCAAGGGGAATTGCACGGTAAAACGCGTTCCCTCGTTCAGTTTGCTGGCGACGGTAATGGTGCCGTCCATGAGTTCCACCAAATCTTTGGAAAGCGACAGTCCAATGCCAGAACCTTCCTGCTCTTTGGTGGAACCGCTATCCACCTGATAAAAGCGATCAAAGATAAATGGGATTTTCTCCTCCGGGATTCCCTTCCCCGAATCGGTGACCACCAATTGCAGGTCTTGCCTGTCGTACGTTACTTCGAAGGAAATGACCGAACCGTCATCACTGAACTTAAAGGCATTGCCCAGCAGATTGAAGATCACTTTTTCCAACTTATCCCGATCAAAGGAGGCCCAAAGTACGGTTTGTGGAATCTGCACCCTATAATCAATGTTGCGTTGTGCCGCATGGGAATTGAACGATGCCGTAAATGCCCTAAGGCATTTGTAAACGTCGCCCTCGGTAGGTTGCAGTTCCAGGTTACCTTCGTCAATTTTGGAGAGGTCCAAAAGTTGGTTCACCAACTTGAGGACGCGGGTGGAATTTCTCCTGATCATTTTTATGGTCTCCATGCTCAGGGGCTTTCCGGGCTCCTGCTCCAGTTGTTCTATGGGACCTTTGATAAGCGTGAGGGGCGTCCGGAACTCGTGGGAGATGTTTGCGAAAAAATTGGACTTAAGCCTATCGAGCTCCAGCAATTTTCTATTGGCCCGTTGCTTTATGCGATACTGATTGTAAAGTAGGCCTGCCAAAACCAACATTACAATAGAAAAGGCAATAATCCCATTGCGCTCATTGACCCGTTTGTTGAGTTGGAGGTTTTGGAGTTCCTTGTCCGATTCCAACAGGGCGATTTCCTTGATTTTTTGTTCGTTTTGATATTTGGCCTCAATATCACTGGCCAAATCTATCTTCTCCTTGGTGTACAAGCTATCCCTCAAAATAGCATAGTCGTTTTTATTCTGGTATGCCTTCTCAAAATCACCTTCCTCCGCATATATCTCCGAGAGGGTCCGATAGGTGTTCATGGCCAGAACATCCAACTTGATGCCTTTTGCCACCCCCTGCGCCTTTAACAAATAGTCCTTGGCCTTTTCATTTTCCCTGAGCTGATGGTAACATTTGGCGATCTCTTCATATGAATGTCCAATATTTACGGAATCATCTACTTGTTGTGATATTTCCAACGATTTCTTGTAGTAGTCCAGGGCCTCCCCAAAACTTTGCATTTCCCAATAGATTTTACCCATGGTGAACTGCCCGAATGCCACTCTTTTTCTGTCCCCCAATTCATCGTATATGGCTATTGCCTCAAGATTTGGGGCAATTGCTTTCTCCAATTCCCCTGTTTTTCTATAAACGATCGATAAGTTGTAGGCCGCAAAGGCCCTTTGGGATTGATAGTTCACCAGTCTTGCCAGACTATCCGTTTCCTTGAGATAGATTTTTGCATTCTCAAAGTTTCCCACATTGCGTTGCACAAAAGCAATATTGCCCACGGCCCTGCACAAATTTCGAAGGTCACCGGATTCGCGATATATCTGGGAAGCGGTGGTATACAACTCCATAGCTTCTGTATATTCTATCCTTTGGGTATGTATGGCGGCCAGGCCCATATAGGAATTTGCAAGATTGGTTTGGTTCCCTATGGCAGTGGCCAAAGTGATGTTTTCCTCCAGGTACCCTCGGGCCCTTTCAAAATTTCCCTTTCGCCAAAAGCTAGACCCCAGTCCCAACAAGGCGTCGGACTGCCCTTTTAAAAATGCTATTTCCTGGGCCAGTTTTAAGGCCCTGCCATTCACCACGGCAGCGGAGTCGTCCATGGACTGGCTTCTGAGAAAATCGCCATATCGGTTGTAACCTATTACCAGGAGGCGGTTATTATTGGTATTTTCGGAAAGCTCCAAGGCCTCAAGGATGCTTTCCTTGGCTTTTGTGGAAGAATTATCTCTGTAATGATCAAAAAGTTGATGGAGTATGTTGATTTTGGTGGAATCTACCGATGCCTTCCCAAATTCCAACTCCAAACTATCCACCTTGGACTGTGAATTTAGCAGGGATACGGCAAACAATAAGAGGGGGAGAAGCAATCGTTTCATCTCCGAGCTATTAATATTTACAAGATACTTAATTTTCAAGCATTTAGGCTTCTCCAATGTATACATGGCTATGTTTCTTTTACTAATACATGAGTTCCAAATGGTAAAAGAATAATGTCAAAAATGTAAAAATTGGCAAAAACGCTAGAACACCGATAGGGTGGAGAGAAAATTATGTAGTTCACCGGATAAAATATACCATTGGTTTTTTATACAACACTTAAAGGATAGTTCACAACAAAAATTTAGCGCTTTGCTTAAACTGATATACATTTACCTTGTAATTAAGTAATCGGGTTTGTCCCAAATCGAATCCGGACCTTAATTCAAAGTGCTAGGTTCCCCAAATCGGGCACTTGACCTAAAAGCTAAACGGTAACAAACCAAATTTTATCTAAACCTACTTAACTAAAAAAAAGCCCCGACAGTATCGTCGGGGCTTTTTTCATGTGGTATGGATCTCTGTTTGCCAGGTGCTGTTGTAGGCAACTCAAAGTTTTCACAATGATTAATGGAACGGGAGCACTTCAGAGCTTGTCTTGTTGGCCACCAAAATTTGATTGACATCGATTACCGTTGCAGCAACGCCTTTGGTCGGATCATAAGTAATGGCATCCAAATTTTTTACGACCGAAGAAATGAATGCCGGAATTAATGGGACCGTTCCCAAATCGCCCTTATTAATATTTTCATTTTGCAGCACTTCGTTCTCATCAATAATCAACTTTAGGCCCATATCCACAAATCGCAAACCCTCTGCTATAAAGACTTCCTGTCTTGTTCGGTACAACAATTCCAACCCGGCGTCATCGGCCGTTAAGCCAGCAATATCGGCTGCGGTCAAGGAGGTGCCGGAAACCGATGGGACATCTACATTTCCCGCTTGTCTATCCAACACCAATCCGGTCCTGCCATTGACTACTACAGACGCCTTGTCCGGCCGGGAACCGGGGGCTACCTGTATCCTACCTTCCGTGGAATCGTCTATATTCCTGATTTCCCTAGTTGCGATCAACGCCAATAAGTCGGTCAGATTAGCCCTAGCAGCGTCAATCCTGTTATCTGACATATTGGCTTCGGCCAAAATCAAAAGTGCCTCCTCGGCCTTGAGGTAATGCACCGGAGCATCCTCATCAGCAGTTAAAAAAGAATATTTTGGATCCAGGAAATCCAGTGTGGGTAGTGGTTGGAAATCATCGAAGGTGGCACGTTCGAACAGGGCGCTTTCCATAACATTTGATGGGTTCGTTCCAGGAGGGACGCCCCCGGGAGCCGCTTCATCAAAACGAACGAACCGATCCAATGCAGCATTAAGCGCCAAAGCCTGTCGAGCTGCGGAAACCGCGGCTGTCTTGTTTCCCGTATAATAATTTACCCTGGCTGTTGCCAGATAATATTCCGGCAACGGGTTTAGAACTATTGCGTTCGCAAATGCTGCCAGGGCATTCTGATAATGCTGAGCAGCTGGTACAGCGGGTCCTACTGGTTCCTGCGGCAATGCAGGAAAGTACATAGCGGCATACATATGGGCCAATCCCAAAAAGTAATGAAATTCCGCTTCCGTGGTCGTGGTATATTCTGGATCTGCGGGACCCACGCTTTCCAAACCAAACAAGGCCATTTCCCTGAGACGTTGTATCTCCCTAGTAAAATCTCGAAGGTCCGGGTCGGTATTTTGAAGTTCTAGTTGGTCTAAAAATTGGCTAAAAAAAGTTTGGGTATTCATATAATTGTCCGAGCCCAATTCTGCCAATATTAAAATTTCATTGTAGCAGAACGCCAATTCCCTTTCCAATCCGGCGAGCCAGATGATGGAAGAATTGGGTTGCCCTACTACCGAGGCTTCGGACAAATTGGGATTCTCCACTTGTGTGAAATCTACCACGCTGCTAAAATTGTCCGTACAGCTTAGGGTAAACAAAACTGAATATATTATTAAAACTACTTTTCTCATATCTCTAATTTCTTTCGGTTAAAATTCAAACTTTAAAGAACTCATGAAAATTCTTGGCGGTGATTCCGTACCATAGGCAAATCCTCCACTGGAAAATCCGTTTTGGTTCCCGATACCAGAACCGGTAGTTTCAGGATCAAACGGGCCTGCGGTAAAGTTAAACGGGTTGGTTACCGTAAATCCGACTCTTACATTGGCAAAGGGTTTCAAAATATTTTCAAAATCATACGAAACACCAATGTTCCTCACTTTTAGGAAATCATTATCGAACACAAAGAAATTTACATAATTGAAGGGCGTAGTCGCGCCTATCAACGCTTCCGGAATCCCGGTATTATCAACCCCTCTCAAGTGTCTCAAAAGGAAACTCAAGTCCGTAATTTTACCTCCAAACTGATAATCTCCCGTAGCGAATAGATTAAAGTTTCCCCAGGCGTAGTTAAGGTTAAGGGAGCCAAAGTTTGGGGCAAAGGTTTTGCCCAAGGAGGTATTTGGTTCAAAGACATAGCTTCCATTGTTTTGAAGTATGGCGGCGGTACCCCTTAAAAATCCTAAACTTTCACCTTCCGCGACCACCGAGCCTAGTACATTAAAACCACCGACTACAAAGGGAGCTCCCCCACCGGTGCTTACCACCAAATTTTCGTTGGTATTGTATGAAATGGATAGATTTAAGTTGTGTTTCCCTGTTCGAACGGGATTTGCATTTAATTCAAATTCCCAACCTTTGTTCTCTACCATACCAATATTTTGAATTTGGTTTTGCTGACCTTGTGAAGGAGGCGCTTGGGGAGTGAACAAGGCATCTTCGGTTATCGCATCATAGCGTGTACCGCTTACATTTAACCTGTTGTTAAAGAAGCCCAGTTCCAATCCAAATTCTGTGGTCTTCACTCTTTCCGAAACCAAATCATTGTTTCCGGGATTTGCGAAAGTGAAGGTAGGGGTTCCCAAAAACGAACTCAAGCTAAAGGTACGGTCCTGTGAAAAAGGTTGGGCAAAATTGGTGGCTTCCCCGTAGTTGGCCCTCAATCTTATCGTTGATAGAATATCGCTGAAATTCACATTCCTATAGAAGTCATGGTCGGAAAAATTATAGGTTACTCCTACTTTTGGCAGTAACAATGGACTGGTATTGCTACCGGCAGAAGTATTCCTATCGAGCCGACCACCGAATTCCACGAACGCCACATCGTAAAGACCAACATTCTCCAAAAAGTACAGCCCGTAGTTGGCGTTTTCCAAAACAAAGTCCTGGGCTATCTGGGTGGAGAAATTGTCAATTTTTCTGGTTCCATCTACCCCTCCCGAACCGCTAAGAAGGTTCTGTCTGTCTGTTGTTCTAAAAAACTGTCCTCCCAAAATGGTCACAAAGGAGTAGTTTTCCAGGTCCGCCTTATGGGTAAAGTTCAAGTCCCCCGTGGCCACAAAATTGGTTCTGATCAATCGCTGAAGTGCGGCCTGATCTGTAGTGCCTTCGGCAATACTTCCCTGGGTGATAAGCAGGGCGTTGCTTTGCAGATTCTCTTGGACCGTGGTTCTGTAATCAATTCCAACCGTAGCGTTTACCTGGAAGGAATCCGTAATATCGTAAATGAATTTGTTTGAGCCTGTAAAACGGTTTGTATTATTGGTAATATCCACCAAGTCACCGATGGCCCTTGCCCTGTCCCTTTCAGGAATCCATTCGGCCAGGGTCAACTCATCCAAATTTCCCCTACCTCCACCTTCAAAGGCCGAAAACCTCGAAAAACTGGTGTTCGCATTGAAATCCAGATTGGATTCAAACCCTACATAGGAAAAAGAGCCCTGATATTTAAAATTGTCCTTTATCTCCGCGTTGAATCCTAAAGTGAAGGTCCGTCTTACTTGCTCGTTCAAGTCATTAAAAGAATCATCTTTATATAGGCTTCCACCGAAATTATACGAAAATTTTTCACTGCCTCCGCTGAGGCCTGTCCTGAATTCCTGGGAATACCCGGGTTCAAAAATTGCTTCACCCGTTCGCTCGTAGTGCAAAAAGTCGGCCGTAGCCTTTATTATCCCCAACCGACTTTCGAAAAATGCAGTGCTTTTGCCCGCTTTTCCCTTTTTGGTTATAATCTGGATTACACCGTTCGCGGCATCCGCACCATATAGTGTAGTAGCAGCACCCCCTTTGATATATTCAATTCTTTCAATGGATTCCACGGGAATATCGGCAAGTGCTGAGACATCTGCACCTCCTGTACCTATGCCCAGTTGAGGGTTGGAGTTCAGATTATCTACCCGGACCCCATCAACAATGACCACAGGGGTTGCGGAGCTTGCAGCAGAAATTGGACCTCTTGTCCTAATGATTGCGGCCGTACCTGGCTGACCGGAGCTTAGTCGTATTTGTGCACTGGGCGCGGAAGCCTGCAGTAATTGGTCAATTTGATTCGCAGGAAGTTTATCTATATCGTCTGCTGTTAAGACATCCACGGTGGTGGAAAGTTTCCTTCTTTGGATACCGGAACCTTGTCCGGTTACAATCACTTCTTCCAGGCTCTCTACATCCTCCTCCATTTGTACATTAATGGTATTGGAGGCCCCTATGGAGCGCTCAACGGTCTTTTGCCCCAAATAGGAAAAAACCAGGGTTTGGCCCGCTTGGGCCGAAATGGAATACTGCCCGTCAAAATCGGTCTGGGTTCCGGTGGTGCTCCCTTTGATCACCACATTTACCCCGGGCAGGGGGAGGCCGTTCTGGTCCGCGACCGTCCCCATAATCGTTTTGGTCTGGGCAAGCACCGATGCCGTTCCCAATAGGCATAGCACCAGCACCATCCTGAAGCTGTTTGTCTTCATACTTTAAGTTTTAATTAAGAATTAGTCCGTACAATTGGAAAAGGCAGGCAGGAGAGAAATTCGTGCTAACTCAAAAAATACTTCAATCAACGAGAACAAAAGCTCATCCTGATACGTAAATTTGACCCTTCCTCTCGCTACCTTGCCTTTATAATTGTGGGGTAAAAGAAGTAAATGAATCCACGCAGGCTGTTAACGCTTACAAACCTTAACTGGTCAAAAATAAGTGCCGATAGCAATTAACCTACTGATCCTTTGTCAGGCAGTTTTCCCTGAACTCAGAAGGGGAGATGCCCCTTATTTTCTTGAAGGCCTTATAGAACGAAATCCGATTGTTGAACCCGCATTGATAGGCGATATCGGCAATGGAGTCCCTTTTCCTGGCGGTACTGAGCAGCTGGGCGGCTTCCCGGACCCTATACATATTGATAAAATCAAAAAAGTGAAGTGAAAAATGTTCGTTGATGATCTGGGAGGCATGATGCCTGGACACGTCCAACAAATGGGCGATGGTATCCAAGCGCATATTGGCATCCAAATAGGGCTTGTCATGTTCCATCAAGGAAATGAGTTTCGTCCTTAATTCCATGGAAAACTCCTTGGAAAGCCCAGTTTTCCCATATTTCTCCCGTAAGACCTCCTTTCCCGCCCTCCGGTTTCGAAAAACAGCTGCCAGTGAAAAGGCGACATAACCCGCCAACAACCCCAAGGTAAGCGTCAAGAAAATCATATCCGCTGCGATGATCCATTTGCATTTATGCGCTTGAAATACGGCATGGGCCTATGTGTCATTTTCTTGCCCATTGCCAAAAAACAAACGCCTCTTCCCCGACATGGAGGAAGATTAAACTTTATTTATTTTTGGGAGCGGAAGGGAGAAAAGTTATTCATCGAAAAACCGGAAAATTGAAAACAGCTTAGGTAGGCTGCGCTAATTTTCCCTGTACTTCCATTACAATGATAGGACAAAGTACGGCAAATGCATCTAGACAAGCTGTTAATTCTTTTAAACCTTAACTAAAATTAAACGACTGCCGAAGAAGTTTAACATCCGTGGTTGCGAAGCATAGGACACGGTCGTTGATATAGGGTTTTCTTAATTAAAAAAAAAGCCCCGGCATTGCTGTCGGGGTTTTTGTCATACAGTATGGATTCTTGTTTAGAAGGCATAGTTGAGGCCCAAGAGCCAATAGCTCTGTAAATCATTGTCTATATTGTCAAAAGTGGCTGTCGGATCCGGGTTGGGGCCGTTCAAGGCAAAGTTCAGCGCTTCCTGTTTGTTGCTCCTAAGGCCAAACTCAAAACCTACGCCGATCTTGCCAAAGAGCGTATAACCCAGGGAATTGATCCAGGTCCAGTTGGATAGGTCGGCACTTTCGTAGCTCTGGAAGAGCGAAAGGTTCGATTTGAGGTTCACCTTTCCCAACTTTTTGGTATAGTCCGCCACTACCTTGGCACCGGTAGAGGATTCAAAAATGGCGTCCTCGTTGCTGAATACAAAATTGTAGTTTAAGGGATGGATGACCACCACCAGATCGGGAATCGGGGTCCAGGTGCCCCCCACGCCCACGTCCAGGTAGCCCGGATCGTTGAAATTGTCCAAAATCGTGGTCCGGTATTCCGCCAAGGCGGAAATGGCAAACTTTTCGCTCAACTTCCATCCGTAGAGGGAGGAAATATTGAAGACATCGGTGGCTTCCTTGAAGCTGTCATCATCCGTAGGGTCGTCCTCATCGTCAAATTTTACCCATTGCAGGTTTACATTCGCCGCATTTCTCCAAAAGAACTTCTCCTCCTTCAAATTGGCATAACCGTTCACCGTAAATCCAATGTTACCGGCCGAGTTGTTCGGGGTACCCTGGGAGAACCAATTGTTGAAACCTGAAATACTTCCGCCTATCGTGCCAAAGGCACCAAACTTCCATCCGGGCAAGGCATCGATCTTGGCCTGTATGGCATCTACCCTGCCTTGGATAGCGGCAATGGAATCTTTTTTAGGGCCCATTTGGGCCTTTAGTTCTTCTTCGGTCTGGGCAAAACCGGAGGTCATGCCCGCGCATACCAAGGCGAGCACCATAGCTAATTTTTTCATCGTGTTAATGTTTAGTGTTTTATCGCACCCAAAGGTAAGAATTGTAATCAAAAAATGCTCCGGTAACCCCTATTTTCTCTTGTATAAGGGGACGGAAGAGCAGGCTTCGCCATACATCACGCTTTTGGCGACGGACTGTATCTTTGAAGTAATCCAGAGGTAGGCATTGGGCGGTACCGGCTTGTTGGTACAGCCTTTGATAATGACGGGCCTGTCCTTGTATTCGGAAACATCGAGCTGCGCAATAATCGATTGGTAAATGGTGGTCTCCAGTTGTTCCAGGTCCCCTATGACCGTCTTTTTGGCGAAAGGTTCCAATTGCGTGGCGATAAGCATATAGGCCCATCCGGGTATGATGGCGTCCGTGGAACAGTACAGGGCAACATAGGCATCCCGGTATTGTTTCCAGTCATGCTCGGCAACGAAAGCCCGAAATTCCTTTTCCCTAAGGATGACTCCCTCGTAGAGCCAGTCCTTGATATCCAAAAGCACCCGCTCCCCCTTGGGATAATGGTCTTCCAGATCAAAGGTGACCAGCTTGCTCTGGGCCACTCTATTTACAATAGGTTCGGATTTGTCAGACATCGGGTTTCAGTTATCAGTTATCAGATATCAGATTTTGTTTTTAAATGTTTAATCAACCCAAAAATAGTTTTCGAGATTTCCTCACATAGGTCGAACAACTCCTCGAATTCCTTCTTAGTAATGTAAGAGATATCCATAGATAAATACAGCTGAGATCTTACCTCGTAGCATGAAGCTTGGGCGATATTTAGAAAATAGATGAACTCTTTGGTCGATTTTCTGTCATAGCCTTCCGCAATATTGGACGTTATTGAAATGGATGCCCTCCGTATCTGGTCCCTTAGTGCAAAGTCCTTGTTGAAATTCGATTTAAGCGTAATACCATAGATGTTCTTATTTAATTCCCTAGCTTTTTGCCAAGAAATAATTTGCTCGAATCCCCTTGTTCTGACCTCTGACATCTGACTTCTGACTTCTTATACTGTCTTCACAGCATGCCCAGTTCCAACTTGGCCTCTTCACTCATCAAGTCCTGCGTCCAAGGTGGGTCGAATGTTATTTCTACCTCAGCGTCCTTTACAGCATTGATGGATTTTACTTTTTCCTCCACCTCAACGGGCAAGGTTTCGGCCACGGGGCAATTGGGCGAGGTCAATGTCATCAATATCTTTACATCGTTGTCCTCATTGACAAAAACGTCGTAAATCAACCCAAGCTCATAAATGTCTACCGGTATTTCCGGGTCGTAAATGGTCTTGAGTACATTGACTATCTTTTCTCCCAGTTCCTGGGTGTTTATCACTGTTTCGCTCATAGGTCTTTCTTTAAGCCCTTACCCTCCGGCCCCTGTTCAATTCAACTGGGTCTGGTAGGCAATGGCATACAATTTTAACTGCTTTATCATGCTCACCAGGCCATTGGCCCTGGTAGGCGATAAATGTTCCTTAAGTCCAATTTCATCAATAAATCCAGTATCCGCCTCAATGATGTCCTTGGGACTCTGATGGCTAAAGGTCCGTATCAGGATGGCAATAATGCCCTTGGTAATGATTGCATCGCTATCGGCAGTGAAAACCAGTTTATCGTTCTCCAACTCCGCATGGACCCACACCTTGCTCTGACACCCCTTGATGATGTTATCATCGGTTTTATATTGTGTTTCGATAAGGGGCAAGGACTTTCCGAGCTCTATCATATACTCGTAACGCTGCATCCAATCATCGAACATGGAAAACTCCTCTACTATTTCCTCTTGTATCTCGTTTATGGTCATTGGTTCTATTTGCGCAAAAGTACGACAAGTCCCTTAGCTATTCAACAATTTAAAGTAACATCGACCGGGCGCGCTCCACGGCCTTGACCAGCAGATCTACTTCTTCCTTGGTATTATAAAAGCTAAAACTGGCCCTTACCGTTCCGGGTATCCCAAAGAAATCCATAACCGGTTGGGCGCAGTGGTGTCCCGTTCGTACGGCTATACCCAGTTTGTCCAGGATCGTGCCAATGTCGTAGGGGTGAATCTCCTCTATATTAAAGGAAATCACGGAAGTCTTTTCTTTTGCCGTACCGTAAATCTTTAACCCCTCGATATTTAAAAGCTGTTGCGTGGCATAGGTCAACAGTTCGTGTTCGTATTGGGCTATGTTCTCCATACCAATGGCGTTTAAATAGTCCAAGGCTGCGCCAAAAGCGATTCCGCCACATATATTGGGGGTGCCTGCCTCAAACTTATGTGGTAGGTCCGCATAGGTGGTCTTTTCAAAAGTTACCTCGGCGATCATTTCCCCGCCCCCTTGGTAGGGTGGTAATTTGGTAAGCCATTCCTCTTTGCCGTAAAGCATGCCCACACCCGTGGGACCACAAAGTTTATGCGCGGAAACGGTGTAAAAATCCACGTCCAATTGTTGCATGTCGGCCTTGATGTGCGGTGCTGCCTGGGCACCATCTATAACGACCACCGCGCCCACCTTATGGGCCTCGTCTATAATTTCTTGAATGGGGTTGATGGTCCCCAAGGCATTGGAAACATGGTTGCAGAATACCAGTTTTGTGCGCGGAGAGAGCAAAGCTCGGTATTCGTCCATTAGCAATTCCCCCTCCAAGCTCATGGGGATGACCTTTAGGACGGCCCCGGTACGTTCGCACAGCATTTGCCAGGGAACAATATTGGAGTGGTGTTCCATAGCCGAGACCAATACCTCATCTCCCTTTTTCAAAAGTGAGGAAAATCCGTTGGCCACCAGATTAATACTGTGGGTGGTCCCTGAGCTAAGGATAACTTCCTGGGGCTTTGCTATATTGAAATGCGTTTGGATTTTGTGCCGTGCGTTCTCATAGGCATCCGTAGCCTCCTGTGACAGTGCGTGCACGCCCCTATGGATATTGGCATTGTAGCTGCTGTAGTAGTCCACGATTACATCAATGACTTGCTGCGGCGTCTGTGAGGTAGCGGCGTTGTCCAGGTACACTAACGGATTTCCATTGACCTTCCTGTTTAGGATGGGGAAATCTTTGCGAATGGTCTGTATATCCAATGCGGTTTGTATCATACTTTGCGTGATCCCAATGGCCTTACTTATGATTTTACAGATCGAATCCCAGGTTGACCCCTAGTTTATTGGCGATCAATTTATTGATTCTTCTCTTAAGTTCCGGAATGCGAACACTCTCCAACACATTATTGGCAAAAGCGTACATGAGCAGTGCCCTGGCCTCTTTCTTTGGAATTCCCCTGGACTGCAAATAGAACAATGCTTCCTCATCCAATTGGCCAATGGTACAGCCATGGGAGCATTTTACATCGTCTGCAAATATCTCCAGTTGGGGTTTTGTATTGATGGTAGCCTTGTCGCTCACCAAAATATTGTTGTTCTGCTGAAAGGCATTGGTCTTTTGCGCGATCTTGTCCACAATGATCTTTCCGTTGAAGACCCCGGTGGACTTTTCACCGTAGATCCCCTTGTAATCCTGATGGCTTTCACAGTTGGGTTCTTTGTGATGTACCAAGGTATGATGGTCTACATGCTGCCTCTCCCCAAGAATGGTGACCCCTTTCATGGTAGAATCTATACGTTCCCCGTTTTGGTAAAAATTGAGGTTGTTACGGGTAAGCTTTCCCCCAAAGGAAAAGGTATGCACTTTTACCAGGCTACTGTCCTTTTGTGAAATGTAGGTGTTGTCTATCAGGGAGGCCGTGGCCACATCGTTCTGCACCTTGTAATAATCCACGATGGCATCCTTGGCCGCGAAAATCTCGGTCACTGAATTCGTGAACACCTCGTTCTTCGTTAAGCTCTGGTGCCTTTCGATCACCTGAAGCTCGGCATTGTCCTCCGCAATGATCAAACTGCGTGGTTGTAACAGCAGGGCCGCTTCGTTACCGGTGGAAAAATGCAATATTTCTACCGGTTTTTGAGCTACCTTGTTCTTGGGAATGTAAATATAGGCCCCTTCCTTGCTAAAAGCGGTGTTCAGATTGGTGAGGGATTCCTCCTGGGAGGCTACTTTGTTAAAATACACATCAATGACCGCCCTGTATTTTGGCTTGTTGAGGGCCGCACTCATAAGACATACGTCTACCCCGTCATGTGTGGTCTCCGAAAGGAAGGAACTGTAGATACCGTCGATAAAAACGATCTTATAGGTATCCATTTCATGCAGAAAGTACTTCTTGACCTCCTTGTATTCCAAGGCATCCACCTCGCTGGGAAAAATGCTAAAATCTACTTTTTTCAAGCTGTTCAGGGAGGTGTATTTCCAAGCTTCGTCCTTTTTTGAAGGGAAGCCCTTCCCTTCAAAGACCCGTAAGGCCTCTGATCGAATATCGTGCACGGGATCGTCTACATCAATATTGTTCTCGAAAGCCAGGAAGGAGGAAACCAATTTATCTTTTAAATCCATCATATTATAGTTTCTTGTTTGTCAAACCAAGTTTGACGTTTCAGGTTCACACTGGTTTATTTTGTTATCGTTGCCATAACCGGAAACCAAATAAACCTTACACCACCGTTTCCTGTTTGATCCAATCGTACCCTTTTTCCTCTAGCTCCAGGGCCAGTTCCTTGGTCCCGGATTTTACGATCTTACCGTTGTGCAACACGTGCACAAAATCGGGAACAATATACTCCAACAGGCGCTGGTAGTGCGTTATCACGATTACGGCGTTGTCCTTGCTCCTCAGTTTGTTTACCCCATTGGCCACAATACGCAGGGCATCAATATCCAAGCCGGAATCGGTTTCGTCCAAAATGGCCAGTTTGGGCTCCAACATCGCCAATTGAAAGATTTCGTTCCTTTTTTTCTCTCCACCCGAAAAGCCTTCATTCAGGGAACGCGACAGGAATCTGCGGTCTATGTCCAACAGTTCCGATTTCTCACGGATAAGCTTTAACATCTGATTAGCGGGCATGTCCTCCAGGCCCCTGGCTTTGCGTGATTCGTTGATCGCCGTTTTCATGAAATTGGTGACCGAAACCCCTGGGATTTCCACCGGGTACTGAAAGGAAAGAAAAATGCCTTTATGGGCCCGTTCCTCAGGGGCCGTGTCCTCCAGATCTTCTCCATCCAGAAACACCTGTCCCTTGGTGACCTCAAATTCCTCCTTGCCCGCTATGACGGCGGCCAAAGTGCTTTTGCCTGAGCCATTGGGCCCCATAATGGCATGCACCTCACCGGCATTGACCTCCAGGTTTATGCCCGTTAATATTTCCTTGTCCTCTACACTTGCATGTAGGTCTTTGATTTTCAACATTCTGCTCTACGGTTTATTTAAACTGATCTGAAGCCTAAGGCTTCTTTTAAATTTACTTTATTGGATGCTGGTCTTACCCATGGGCACCCGCTTTGTCTTTTTACCTATCCTACCGAACCTTCCAGGCTTATTTCCAACAATTTTTGGGCCTCCACCGCAAACTCCATCGGCAGCTTGTTCAACACTTCCTTGCTAAATCCATTAACGATCAAGGCAATGGCCTTTTCGGTATCTATTCCCCTTTGGTTGCAGTAGAAAATTTGATCTTCACCGATCTTACTGGTCGTTGCCTCATGTTCTATCTGGGCCGATTTGTTCTTGGCCTCTATATATGGAAAAGTGTGGGCCCCACATTCGTTCCCCATCAACAGGGAGTCGCATTGCGAAAAGTTCCGGGCGTTTTTTGCCCTACTGTTCACCTGTACGAGCCCGCGATAGCTGTTTTGTGATTTTCCCGCCGATATTCCCTTCGAGATAATCGTGCTCTTTGTGTTCTTCCCTAAATGAATCATCTTGGTCCCGGTATCGGCCTGCTGATAATTATTGGTCACCGCGATGGAATAGAATTCACCAATGGAATTATCTCCTTTAAGGATGCAGGAGGGATACTTCCAGGTAATGGCTGAACCTGTTTCTACTTGGGTCCATGAGATTTTTGCGTTCTTTTCGCACAAGCCCCTCTTGGTCACGAAATTAAAGACGCCTCCTTTACCGTTCTTGTCCCCGGGAAACCAGTTCTGTACGGTAGAATATTTTATTTCGGCATCGTCCAGGGCGATCAGCTCCACAACGGCGGCGTGCAGTTGGTTCTCATCCCTAGATGGGGCCGTGCAGCCCTCCAGGTAGCTCACATAACTCCCTTCGTCGGCGATGACCAGGGTTCTTTCGAACTGGCCGGTGCCGGCCTGATTGATTCTAAAATAGGTAGATAGCTCCATGGGGCAGCGTACGCCCTTGGGAATATAGCAGAAAGATCCGTCGGAGAATACCGCAGAATTCAGGGCCGCGTAAAAGTTGTCCTTTTGCGGCACTATGGTGCCGATATGTTTCCTTACCAGTTCCGGATGTTCCTGGATGGCCTCGGAAATGGAACAGAAAATTATGCCCTTTTCGGCCAGAGTCTTCTTAAAAGTGGTGGCCACGGATACCGAATCCATAACGATATCTACGGCAACACCGGCCAATTTTTTTTGTTCGTCCAGGGAAATTCCCAATTTTTTAAAGGTGTCCAGCAATTCCGGATCTACCTCGTCCAAACTGTTGTACTTGGGTTTTTTATTGGGGGCCGAGTAATAGGAAATATTCTGGAACTCCGGTTTCTTGTAGGTAACGTTGGCCCATTCTGGTTCCTCCATTTCCTTCCAGGCACGAAAGGCTTCCAGCCGCCACTCGGTCATCCATTCCGGCTCTTCCTTCTTTTTGGAAATTGCCCTGACAATATCCTCATTGAGCCCTTTCGGAAAGGTATCGGATTCAATATCCGTATAGAAACCGTATTCGTATTCCTTGGTTTCGAGCTCTTTCTTTAATTCTTCCTCTGTATACGCCATTCTTCTTAATGTAACAATTTCTCAATAGGCCAATTGACTAATTAGTTCTTGTTCAAATCGCCCTGCTATAAGGAAAAACTCTCCCCACAGCCACAGGTTCTTTGGGCATTCGGGTTGTTAAATACAAATCCTTTGCCGTTCAATCCTCCTGAATATTCAAGCGTGGTGCCCACCAAATAGAGAAAACTCTTTTTGTCCACAATGATCCGTACGGCATTGTCTTCAAAGACCTTATCCGTAGCATCGGTCTTGTCGTCAAAACCCAATTCATAGGACAGTCCGCTGCAACCGCCGCTCTTTACGCCTACCCGCACAAAATCCTTCTCGGCATTGAATCCCTCCTCCGTCATCAAGGCGATTACCCTTTGCTTGGCTGTTTCCGATACTTTGATCATATCTTAATTGGATTTATTCTAAATAGTTTACAAATATAGGATATAAGTGGGGTTTTACCACATTTCCTAACATTATTATAACGTATGGAATGATAAGGGTTTTCTATGGTCAGATCAAAGAAAAATGGCCGGGTAGTTTATTTGACTTTCAGCACCACCAGATCGGTGTTCCCTTTGCTCTGTAGGTCCGGGAAATCGGTGCTTGCGGTCTCGCCTACCAAAAGGATGCTTTTGTCCGGGTTTTCCAGGGCATCGAAGCCGTAATCCAGACCGGAACCCCCATAGGAATGCTGCCAGCTTAAGTTGCCCTCGCTGTCGGTCCTCAGGAACCAAAGATCATTTTCCCCGGTATTGGAAGTGGCGTCCATGTCGGCGCTCTTGGAATTTCCCGAAATCAAAAATCCGCCATCCGCTAGGGAACGCACTTTCCGTGCGGCATCAAACAGGGTGCCGCCATAAGTTCTCTCCCAAAGCAAATTGCCGTTATCGTCCACTTTAATCAGCCAAACATCGGATTCCCCGTTGTTTTTTGATATATCGGTATCCGTACTAAAGGTATTGCCTGTAATTACATAGGCATTGTCCAAGGTCCGGGCAATGCCATAGGATTTATCGATACCCGAGCCGCCAAAGGAACGTTCCCAGACCAAATCGCCCATATCCGATACTTTCACCACCCAAAAATCATAACTTCCCTTGGTGTTCGAAATGTCAAAATCGGTACTCTCCGAGGAACCGGTAATCACAAAGCCACCATCCTGTGCCGCCACTACGCCATAGGCCCTATCGTTATTGGTGCCGCCAAAAAAACGCCGCCAAACCAAATTGCCCGCAGCGTCCAATTTAGTTCCCCAAAACTCGCCCACGCCATGTCTGGTAAGGGAAGATAGGCCTTTCCCCACATTACCTTCCCCATTGGAGGCCGTTACGTCCAAAAACCCAACGAAGAAGTAGCCACCATCGGCGGTCTGCACTACATCATAGGAGTGGTCATGGCCCGAAAAACCAAAGCTCCTTTCCCATTCCACGGTGCCAGAGGCATCCAATTTCAGGATCCAATTGTCATGAAAGCCTTCATTGTTACTGCCATCGCCGTCATCGCTCATCGCGTATCCCACAATGGCATAGCCGCCATCCGAGGTTTGGATTACACTTTGCCCCCTATCGTCCTTACTACCGCCATAGGTCTTGTTCCACTGCAGGTTTCCATCGGCGTCCAATTTTAACAGCCAATAGTCATTTACGTCCAGGGTCTTATCCGTAATATCCCCATCCACGCTATTGGTATACCCTAAAATGGCATAGCCGCCATCGGTGGTGGCCACAACAGCCTGCGCCGTTTCCGAATTACTGCCCCCAAAATTCCGGACCCAATCCAATTCGCCTAAAAAGGCGGGTGTTTCGCCCACATCATCCAGCACCAAAGCCTCGTCATTGGAACATGCGAGCAAGCTCAATGCAAAAACGATATATACCAATTTTTTCATCAATTCGCTTTTTGGATTATGAACAGGCCGGTATTGATATCGTTGACGATCATCTTTTCACTTGCAAAATAGGGGTAAACACTCCATACCCCATTAAAGGAGGCGGTGTTGTTTGTGGGAAAGGTGTCAAAAAAACCGGTTTCCACAATAGTGTTGCCATCAATTCCGGAAATGTCCAGGACGCGCACACCGGCCGTATAATTCGCCAAAAAGAATTCGTCTCCCCGCACATATCCGTTGTGATCTATGGCTGCCGTGGGGCCTAGATAGGTATCGTGCAGCACTGGATTGTCCAAATCCGAAAAATCAAAAATCAAGGTACGTGAGTTAAATCCGAAATCTGTCTCGTCCAGCTCATCCCCAAGGATAAAATACCGATGATCCTCTGTAAACCATCCCTGATGGGTATACCCAATATTTCCATACTGCAGCGTCGTAATCTCGGCTGGATTGGCCTTATCCGTAACGTTTGCCAATACAATCTGACTTTCGTTGGCGCCTACAAAAATTTCGCTCCCGGTATAGTCGGTATCCGGACCATTATAACTGATGACCTGGGCATCGTGGGTATAGCCATTGTCCGCATAGCCGCCGACGCCAACAGGGTTTTTGGGATCTTGGACATTGATAAAGTGGGCGCCACCATTGAAGGCGTCGTCTCTGGCCGTTCCCACGGCATAGGCAAAACCGGTTTGTTCATTGATGACAATATTGTGCGCATTTCCAAAACCGGTGTACCGAGTATCTGCCGTAAAATTTTCGGGTGGACTTGCCACGTTTCTAAGCCGGGTAAGATCAAAGACCTGCATGCCGTGATCGGCCGCTTCCGACACGATAAAGGCATGGTCCTGGAATACCTTGATGTCCCGCCATCCGCTTGCCACCGTCGCCGTGGGCAATTTTCCCAGGTATACCAAATTGTCTGTATCCGTGATATCCACAAAAGCGGTTCCATTGTCGAGACCCACCAGTGCGTACTCCCTATTGTTGCTTGTATCGGTCCACCCCCATATGTCATTCCCGGAAGCAGCGTTGAAAATGCCAAGGGGGATACCGCCCAACAAATCGTACCCGTTGCAAGGGTAAATGTCGGCCACGCCGCCCACACAAGCAAAGAACCCGATCGGGGTGTCGTTGTTGCCCCCGGTCATATCATCATCGGACTGCATCCCGCCAATCGTATCATCATCATTATCCGAACTATTACTGGAGCAGGCTAGGCACAAAAAGCTAAAGAGGATGCATATGGGGTACTTTCTCATAGCGATATATTTGGGTAAACGATACTTTCTTTCTCCTAGTAAATATACGATATAAAATATATCCTCTTATTTTTGCAACATGATAGCGGATAAAAACCCCAAGCGGACTTCCTTGGAGGAACTGGGCGAGTTTGGATTGATAGACCACCTGACCAAGGATTTTCCCTTGCAGCAAAAATCTACGGTCAAAGGTATTGGCGATGACGCGGCCGTACTCGATTTCAAGGATCGTAAAACTTTGGTGTCTACGGACCTCCTGATCGAGGGCGTTCATTTTGACCTAAGTTATATGCCCCTAAAACACCTAGGCTACAAAGCAGTTGTGGTAAATCTTTCGGATATCTATGCCATGAACGCCATAGCTACGCAAATTACGGTTTCCATTGCCGTTTCGAACCGATTTCCCTTGGAGGCCTTGGAGGCGTTTTATGAGGGCGTGGCCCTGGCGGCCAAAACCTACGAGGTAGACGTCGTGGGAGGGGATACCACTTCTTCCACCAAGGGCATGCTCATCAGCATTACCGCCATTGGAGCAGCCATGGAAAACAAAATTGTGTATAGAAATGGGGCAAAACCCAATGACCTTTTGGTCGTTACCGGAGACCTGGGCGGTGCCTATATGGGGCTGCAGGTACTTGAACGGGAAAAGGAAGTGTTTAAGGTAAATCCGAACAATCAACCAGACCTTGATGCCTATTCCTATATCGTGGAGCGGCAATTAAAACCTGAGGCGAGAAAGGATATGGTTGCTCTTCTGGACAAACTGGGCGTGCATCCCACCGCTATGATAGACATCAGCGATGGCCTTTCCTCGGAAATCCTGCACCTTTGTAAACAAAGCGAGGTGGGGTGCAATCTATATGAGGATAAGATCCCCTTGGATCCCACGGTCATTTCGAGCTGTGAGGAATTTGGCCTGGACAGCACTATGGTAGCGCTCAGCGGAGGAGAAGACTATGAACTGTTGTTCACTGTGGACCAAAAAGAATTCCCGAAAATAAAAGGCAATCCTAATTTGACTGTCGTGGGGCATATGACAGCCAAAAGTGAAGGTGCACATTTGATTTCCAGGAATATCTCTAAAATTCCATTGACCGCTCAGGGTTGGAATTCACTTGCCAAAGCATAATTAAGCCACCTGTTGTGGGGCGGCTCTATGTCTTTTTTGATATAAATTCTCCAGTGTATCGTTAATGTCCTGAAGTTCAGGGGTAAGTGCGGAAAGGCTACCACTGACATCAGTGGTTACCTGTTTGTTGCAATGGATACATTTATACTCTTTAATGTGAAGGGTCACTTTTTTGGAAACGGCATAATGGTGTCCAAAGAGGTTGCAAAAAACTGAACTCAGTTTGATGCCATAGTTAGAAAATGCTTTTTTCATACAAGTAGGTTTTAGGGGAAGCAAGAATAAGATTTGGGATCATTATTTTGCAAACTTCAATATTAATCTATTGGTCAATTGTTTAAAAGCCTTTGATTAAAGTACTTTATCACTACAACGGTACCGTGGTACACTTTATTGGGTGCCATCCATGATTTTTTATATATTTTCGATGAACGTATTTTTTTTCGACAAAAGGATATAATTTTCCGATGAGCTGCTGCTTTTAGATCTTTTGTTTTCACTTATCTTGCCGCATAATTTTATTCATGTACAAGACCAAAGAGACCTTTGTTACCGCCTTTGCCCTTTTTTCCTTATTCTTTGGGGCGGGCAATTTGATTTTGCCCCCGCAATTGGGGTTTAAATCGGGCGAACTCTGGTGGTTGGTCACCTTGGGTTTTTGTATCTCCGCCGTGTTAATTCCGCTCTGTGGCATTTTGGCCCATGCCAAATTACAGGGCACCATATTCGACTTTGGGAAAAAAGTATCGCCCGCCTTTAGCCTGATTTATTCCTTTATCATTTATGCCATCTCCATAAGCCTTCCGTCACCCAGAACCGCATCGGTAACCCATGAGATGGCCATAGCCCCATTTTTTAGCACTTCCTCCCTGCTCACCAGTATCATCTATTTTGTGCTGGTGTTTATCTTCGTCATGAACCGCAGCAAAATATTGGATATCATAGGCAAGCTTTTGACACCTGCCATTATCCTCATTTTATTGACCATCATAGGGGTTACCGCATTTTCTTTCGAGCTGGTCTTTGGCGCCACGGCCTTTGCGCATCCGTTTTCCCATGGCGTGCTAGAGGGTTACCAGACCTTTGATGCCATAGGTGCCGTAGTGGTCGGGGGCGTGATTATTATATCTATCAATCTTAAGAACACCGATGCCGGCTACGAGGAGAAAAAGGGCTTGATCAGACGGGCAGGCTGGTTGGCCGGGTTGGCCCTCCTTTTAATCTATGCCGGACTGATCTTTACCGGTGCCCTGATGCACGGCGAGTTCGATGCTGCGATTTCCAGGACCGGCCTCTTGAACGGGATCAGTATCAAAACCCTGGGCAACACCGCCAATCTCTTCCTGAGTATTTTGGTGGGCCTGGCTTGCTTTACCACCGCCGTGGGCATCGTGACAGGCACGGCCGACTTTGTAAAATACCGCTTTGGGGATTCACAGCGAGTGTATACCATAACCGCAGTTGTCGGATGCCTCTTGGGTATAGTAATGGGGCAATTTAATGTGGGTTATATCATCGCGGTGGCCTTTCCTGCGCTGATGTTCATTTATCCGATTACCATAGTCCTGATTCTATTGAACATCCTTCCCAACAAGTTTGCCTCCCCCTTGGTTTTTAAGAGTGTGGTGATGGCCACTATCATTTTCAGTATCCCCGATTTTTTGGGCAGTATCGGACTGGAAGACCTTATTGCCCCCATAAAAGGTTGGATACCCCTAGGGTCCCTGAACATGGGTTGGGTGCTTCCGGCCGTACTGGGTTTTGTACTGGCCAATGTTATGGAAATGAAAAGGGATTTCCCAGAATTGAAGAAATAAGAAAACCCGAAAAACCTATAGCTTTTCCCTTAGACCGGGAGGGGAATTTTTGCCTATCCGTTTTGCATCAATTCTTCGATTTCCGCTGCCATGATCGGAATATTCCGCATTAGGTTAAACGGCTCGCCTTGTTCCTGGATGACCACATTGTCCTCTATCCGTATACCCATTTTTTCCTCTGGAATATAGATGCCCGGCTCCACGGTAAAGACCATGCCGGCCTTCATGGGGGTCTTTAAGGCCCCATAGTCATGGGTGTCCAGGCCAATATGGTGACTGGTGCCGTGCATGAAGTATTTTTTATAGGCCGGCCAGGCCTTGTTTTCATTTTGTACATCGGCCTTATCCAATAGTTTGAGCTGCAGCAATTCAGAGGTCATGACCTTGCCGACCTCCTTGTGATAATCTGCCCAGAGGGTTCCAGGGACCAGCATTTTGGTGGCTTCGTTCTTCACCCGGAGGACTGCATTGTACACCTCCTTTTGCCGTGGCATGAATCGGCCGTTCACGGGAATGGTCCGCGTCATATCGCTGGAGTAGTTGGCATACTCCGCAGCAACATCCATCAACAACAGGTCGCCATCCGCGCATTGTTGGTTGTTCTCAACGTAGTGCAGCACATTGGCGTTGTTGCCGGATGCGATTATAGGGGTGTAAGCGAATCCTTTGGAGCGGTTACGGATAAACTCATGCAGGTATTCCGCTTCTATTTCGTACTCCCAAACGCCCGGACGTACAAACTGCAAGATCCTGCGAAATCCTTTTTCCGTAATGGTGCAGGCCTGTTGCATCAAATCGATTTCTTCGATTTCCTTTACCCCACGGATTTCTTGTAAAATGGGATTGCTCTTGGCCTGTTGGTGGGCGGGAAACTTATCCCTGCACATCTGTATAAAGCGATCTTCACGGGTCTGGGTCTCCACAGCCTGGCGATAATGTTCGTTGGTATTGAAATAAATAATGTGGGCCTCGGTCATCAGATCAAAAAAGACTTTTTCAAAGTCGGACAACCAATACACCGTCTGTATTCCGGAAACCTCGGTGGCCCTTTCCTTGGTCAGTTTTTCTCCTTCCCAGACCGCAATGTGCTCATTGGTCTCACGTACAAACAACAGCTCGCGGTGTTTGGGATCCAAAGCATCCGGAAAGAGCACCAAAATAGTTTCCTCCTGATCGGCACCGCTGAGATAAAAGATATCCCTGTGCTGCTCAAAGGGCATGGTGCTATCCGCACTTATGGGATAAATATCATTGGAATTGAACACGGCGATACTTTGTGGTTTCATTTGCGCCATGAACTTTTTGCGGTTCTTTTTGAAAAGGCCGTTATCTATTTGGTGATACTTCATATTGGTTGTGATGTTTTGTTTTATTTGGACCAAAGGACTACTGCCCCGTTCGTTTTGTCATTCCCGCACAAGATGTTGGTTCCTTTAATCGATAAAGATAAAAACATAATACGGATGAATAGTGATTATGTGTTTTCTGGATTCCTGCTTGCGCAGGAATGACATTTTATTTGTTCCAAAAGTCTAGAAAAAATGTACGAATGCAGCATTCTTTTCAGTTTCCAATTTCTTTTCCCTTCCTGTTGTCCTAGCTATCATGTTCCGGATTCCTGCCTTCCCTTTTTGTCATTCCTGCGCAGGCAGGAATCCAATGCCCATCATTCTTCCTTGATCTCCTCAAAAATAGCCATTTCCCCGTCGCAATAAAAGTTTTGTCATCGGTCTGCCAAATTCATAACTTCACCAAGCAAATTCCAAGCGTATTGCAAATGAAAAAATCATACCTCCTTTTTTTATTGAGCTCCAGCACTTTATTGTTTTCACAGCCCAGGCCAACTTCAGCCGCCGCTATGGAGAACGCCCTAAAACAAAAAAAACAGATGGAGGCCACCTCCTTGGTGAAAAATATACCCCTGGTCAATATTGGGCCAACGGTGATGAGCGGACGTGTCGTGGACGTTGCTGTAAATCCAAATCGTACAGTAGAGTTCTATGTGGCCTACGCCTCCGGTGGCCTATGGTATACACGCAATAATGGCACCTCTTTCGTCCCGGTCTTGGACAGCTCCGAGACGCAGAACATTGGGGACATCGCCGTGGATTGGGCCTCGGGCACGCTGTGGGTGGGCACCGGAGAGAACAATGCCTCGCGTTCCTCCTATGCCGGTATCGGCATTTTAAAATCCACGGATGGTGGAGACAGCTGGCAAAATATGGGGCTAGACGACTCGCATCACATAGGTCGTATCCTGATCAACCCCAACAATCCGGATGAAGTGGTGGTGGGGGTAACCGGACATCTGTACTCCCCCAACGAGGAACGTGGCGTATACAAGACTACGGATGGTGGCAACACCTGGCAAAAAACCCTTTTCATCAATGACGAAACCGGCATCATTGATGTGGCCCATGACCCGGGCAACTTTAATACCCTGTACGCCGCCGCCTGGCAGAAGGATCGGAAAGCGTGGAACTTTAGCGGCAATGGGTCGGACTCTGGCATTTATAAAAGTATGGACGGTGGGAACAGCTGGACCAAGGTCTCAACCCCTGAAAGCGGTTTTCCCACAGGCGAAGGTGTGGGCCGAATTGGTCTGGCGGTCTACGATGCCAATACGGTATATGCTGTACACGACAGTCAGTTCAGAAGGGGCAAGACCGAAGTGGACCCAAAGCGGTCGGACGAACTCCAAAAGGAAGATTTTAAGGATCTGTCCGTTGATGCCTTCCTAAAACTTTCCGATCAGAAATTAGACGCTTTTTTGAAAGCCAAGGGGTTCCCGAAAAAATATCGGGCAGACACGGTAAAACAAATGGTGCGTTCAGCGTCCATAAAGCCGGTTGACCTATACAACTACCTGGTAAATGCAAACTCCCTTTTGTTTGACACCCCTGTCATTGGTGCGGAGGTGTATCGCAGTGATGACGCCGGTGCCACCTGGAAGAAAATGAACCAAAAGTACATCAACGACCTCTTCTATAGCTATGGGTACTATTTTGCGCAGATCCGCGTGGCGGCACATAATAAAGATAAAATTTATATCGCGGGGGTTCCCTTGCTGACCTCCGATAATGGAGGCAACAGCTGGACATCGATCAGCGACGACAATGTGCATGCAGACCACCATGCGCTCTGGGTAAATCCAAAAATACCCGGACATTTGATCAACGGAAACGATGGCGGACTCAATATCTCCTATGACGATGGGGCCCATTGGACCAAGAACAACTCGCCCTCCGTAGGCCAGTTCTACGCCATAAACGTGGATGACGAAGACCCCTATAACGTCTATGGCGGACTGCAGGACAACGGGGTTTGGAAAGGGCCGCACAACGCCAAGGAGAGCAGCGGCTGGCAACAGACCGGCCACTACGCCTGGAAATCCATTTTGGGCGGGGACGGTATGCAAGTACAGATCGATGCTCGGGATGCCAACCTGGTATACACCGGTTTTCAGTTTGGGAATTATTTTAGGTTGGACCTTGCCAAAGGAAAGCGCAAGGCCGTACAGCCCAAACACAATTTGGGCGAACTGCCCTATCGATTCAATTGGCAAACACCCATTCTCCTTTCACCGCACAATCAGGATATTGTATATCTGGGGAGTCACAAATTGCACCGATCGCTGAACCAAGGGGACGATTGGGAGGTCATTTCCGATGACCTTACCCAGGGTGGAAAAAAGGGAAATGTGGCCTACGGCACTTTGACCACCCTTTCTGAATCACCGCTTAAGTTTGGGGTGCTCTATACCGGTAGCGATGATGGTCTGGTTCATGTGACCCGCAACGGGGGCGGCAGTTGGGAGTTGATCTCCGAAAGCTTTCCAAAGGAACTTTGGGTGAGCCGGGTGGCGGCTTCAAAGCATAAAAAGGGTCGGGTCTATGTAGGTCTAAACGGCTACCGTTGGGACGATTTTACCCCCTACATTTATAAGAGCGATGACTATGGTGCCACTTGGAAAAATATTGCGGGCAACATACCACCTTCCCCGGTCAATGTCATTTTGGAGGATCCCCAAAACGAAAACCTCCTTTTTGCAGGTACGGATAATGGGGTCTATGTTTCCTTTGACCAAGGTAATTCCTGGGAGGTATTTCAAAACGGCATGCCCAATGTGGCGGTACATGATCTGGCCATTCAGCCCAGGGAAAAACACCTCTTGGTAGGCACGCATGGAAGGAGCATCTATAGGGCCAACATTGCCACGCTACAGGAGCTTACCCCCGAAGCCATGCGCAGGGAGCTTGTGGTCTTTGGTATAGGAAAGGTGAAACATTCCAAAAGTTGGGGCAATGCGGCCAGTCCCTGGTCCAGGCCCAACACCCCTGGCATTGACCTTACCTTCTATACCGTCAAGGCAGGGAAATGCAAGGTTAGTATAAAGACCACCGACCAGGTAGAGGTAAGCGCCACGGAAATTGAAACCCCCCGTGGGTTCAATATTTTATCCTATGATGTGGCTTTTTCCAAAAGTGGAAAATCGGCTTATCTTAGGAAGTACAAGACCCAACTTGATGAAGCCAACGATGGCAAGACCTATCTTCCAAAGGGAAATTATTACATAGAGATTTCCGGTGATGGCGCGCTGGAAAGAACGACATTTAAAATTGAATAGCGGATGTAATCCCCCATGCTAAATCCGCAATTTCCGGATTGTTTTAACACACCATTCCCCCTAAGTTTGTAACCGGACAATCTGTTATTAAAACCACTGTAAAACAAACATTATGACTTCCGACAGAAAAAAGAGAATTCGATCCATTGACCTCTTAAGGGGATTGGTCATGGTCATCATGGCCTTGGACCATGTCCGCGATTACTTTCACTATGATGCCTACTTCTTTGATCCCACGGACCTTACCAAAACCAATGGCGCACTTTTCTGGACGCGCTTTGTAACCCATTTTTGTGCCCCGGTCTTTGTCTTTTTGGCAGGTACCTCAGCTTTTTTTGTTGGGCAACGCAGGGACAAAAAATCCCTTTCGGGCTGGCTCTTCAAAAGAGGGCTTTGGTTGGTCATTACCGAATTCACCATTATAAAACTTGCCTGGATGTTCAAGTTGGATTATTCCGGTGTGGTCCTTCAGGTCATCTGGGTGCTGGGCATAAGCATGATCTTCTTGGCGGCTTTTATCCATCTTCCCAAAAAATTCATGATAGCCCTGTCTGTCATCGTTATTTTGGGGCATAATTTTTTGGACGCGTTTGCGCCCGTTGATCCGTTGGCCTCCGGCCTATGGACCTTTGTGCACGTATTTAATTTGGTAGACCTGGGCTTTATGCAGGTCTTTGTGGGCTATCCCTTGGTTCCCTGGATTTTTGTCATGCCCCTGGGATATTACTTTGGTGCATGGTACAGACCCACTGTAAGTGCAGCGGACCGGTTCAAAAAACTGTGGCAGCTGGGATTGGGGATTACGGCACTTTTCTTTGTACTGCGCTTTCTTAACCTGTATGGGGATCCTTATTTCTGGTCCCCCCAAGAATCCATGGGTTTTACCATCATGTCCTTTTTTAACGTCACCAAATACCCGCCCTCGCTGATGTATTTATTGATTACCCTGGGACCCTCCATTCTCTTCCTGGCCTTTGCCGAAAAATGGCAGGGGGCCCTTATGGACAAACTGGTGACCATTGGCCGCGTACCTATGTTCTTTTACATTGTGCACCTGTATGTGATACATGCTGTGGCCGTAGTGGCAGCCATTGCAACAGGATTTGATTTTTCGGATATGATCATTGATCTGTGGATTACCCTACAACCCGAATTACAAGGATATGGTTTTGGGTTATGGACGGTATACCTGCTTTGGGTCCTTATTGTGCTTGCCCTCTATCCGCTGTGTAGCTGGTACGATACCTACAAAAGTTCCCATAGGGAAAAATGGTGGTTGAGTTACCTCTAAATATGGGATAGGCCCTTAACGCCCTACGTGGAAAAGCGCATCGCCCTGATTGACCACGGCTTGGTGGTTGATGCAGAATACATAGCCGTCATATGGGGCCTTTATTTTCTTGCTGTTTTTGGCATAGGTGTCCGTCACCATACCCATTTGTTGCCCTTTTTTAAGTTCGCAGCCGTTGGTAATCTCCGGGATGAACATCCCGGCGGTAGGAGCGCGCAACCATTTTCTGTCCTGTATATGAACCGAGGTGGATCGTTCGGTATACCGCGGTTCAATTTTAGTGATCATCTTAAAGTGCTTCAGCACATTGAGTATCCCCTGCATGCCCTCACTTATAGCAAAATCATCAAATCGCATGCTTTCCCCGGCCTCAAAAACGATGGTAGGTTTTTTCATTTTGAAGGCGGCATTGCGAAAGGAGCCACGGATCAATCTGGATGAAAATGAAAAGGGGGCATTAAACACCTTGGCAAGTTCTACACTTTCCCCGTCCTCGATGGTATACCGGATCTGAGGAAAGTTATGTCGCTGCGATCCTCCGGTATGCAGATCAATCCCATAATCCATCTGGTGCATGATTTCGGATACGTAGTGATAGGCTATCCGACTGGCCATGGAGCCCGATTTGGTACCTGGGAAGCTCCGGTTTACATCTTTCCCGTCGGGGACATCCCGGGAAAAATGGATAAACCCAAAAATATTCAATATCGGTACGGCAATGACCGCCCCCTTGGTGATTTTGAACCGCTTTTCGTGGAGCATCCGGCGAACGATCTCTATGCCGTTGATCTCGTCCCCATGCAATCCTGCCTGCACCAAAACGGTAGGGCCAGGTTTTTTTGCATTGAACACGTAAACGGGGATATCGATCAGGGTTCCCGTGGGCAAACGGTCAATACTTATAGTAAGTAATTTTTGTTCTCCCGGAGATACCGTATCCCCTCCAATCACGATATCCTTATTTTCTTCTACCTCCATTTTTTTGCACAAATAAAATGACTTCCCTAGCAATGTTGACACCCGTTGCCGCTTCTATCCCCTGTAGCCCTGGAGAAGCGTTTACCTCGATCAACAGTGGTCCCTTTTTAGAACGGATCAGGTCTACGCCCGCTACTCCCAGGCCCAGGTATTTTACCGCATTGAGCGCTATATATTGTTCTTTGGCCGTGGGCTTCACCGCCTCGGTATCGCCCCCCCGGTGTACGTTGGATCTAAATTCGCCCAGTGCACTGCGGCGTTTCATGGCGGCTACTACCTTATGGCCCACCACAAAAATACGGATGTCCTCCCCATTGGATTCTTCAATATATTTTTGGATGAGAATACTGGTGTTCATTTTGTAAAAAGTATCGATGATCGATTTGGCCGACTTCTTACTTTCGGCCAAAATGACTCCCAAACCTTGGGTGCCTTCCTGGAGTTTAATAATGACCGGCGGACCGCCAAGTAAGTTGATCTGCTCCTCGATGTTGTCGGGATTAATGGAAAAAAGCGTCTCCGGTATAGGGATGCCCTTACGCGCCATGATCTGCAAAGTGCGCACTTTGTTCCTGGCCCGGGTGATGCCCAAGGAACGGGCTGTGCTAAAAATGCCGTTCATCTCAAACTGTTTTACAATGGCCGCCCCGTGACGGGTGACCTTGGCACCAATTCTTGGAATAATGGCATCGAACTCATTGGTGACATTCTCCTCCCCCAGATAAATCTCGGGTCTTCCCAATCCCAATTTTACGGAGCATTTGGTATGGTCTATCAGTTCTATATAATGGCCCAATTTCTCGGCCTCTTCGGCCAATCGCTTGGTGGAATAGACATTCATGCTTACCGATAATAACCCAATGTCCATTTTAAAATTCGATCGGTTTTTGTTTTACGTATGTAATATCGGTCAAAAATTACAATCGGGCTAATTCAAAAGGTAGATTTTACTCGTGGTTTCCCCTAATTGTCGCATAATGTAGATTATCGCAAGAATTTTACTTTAATGTGATAAACAACTTTAAAAGATTCCTTAAATTAGGCCCTGGCAGAACACTAAACCATTGCAAAGCTTGCCTATAAGTACTACGTACAATAACTTTGTAATCAAAATTCATAACCCATGGGTGGATTGATAAAATCTTCTATCGCCAGAAAGGTTGCGATGGCACTTTCAGGCTTTTTTCTTGTTTTCTTTTTGCTTTTTCACTGCACGGTCAATATGACCTCTGTTTTTAGCGCCGATATATACAATCAGTTCTCCCATTTTTTAGGAACCAACTTTGTGGTACAGGCCCTAATGCAGCCCATTTTGGTGTTCGGTATCGTCTTTCATTTTGTGATGGGTTTTATCCTAGAGATACAGAACCGCCGTTCCCGCGGTGTTAAATATGTGCAGTACAAGGGCAGTGCCAATGCTTCATGGGTCTCCCGAAACATGCTTATTTCCGGTGCTGTGATATTGGCTTTTTTTGGATTGCATTTCTATGATTTCTTTATTCCGGAATTGGTGCACAAATATGTGGAGAGCCATCCAGAGGATCCAACGCGTTATTTCCCGGAGCTGCTCCATAAGTTTGAAAACCCCGTGCGGATCGGCCTATATGTAGTTTCCTTTGTTTTGTTGGCCATGCACCTTTGGCACGGATTTGCCTCGGCATTCCAATCCATGGGCGTCAACAACAAGTACACGCCCGGCATCAAAAAGTTTAGCAAAGCGTTCGCTCTGGTTGTGCCCGCGGCATTTATTTTCATTGCGCTTTTTCATCACCTTAACGGACATTAAAATAAGTAAGACTTATGGCAATTCTAGATTCTAAAGTTCCTTCCGGCCCGCTGGCCGACAAATGGACAAAACATAAAAACGATATTGATCTGGTAAATCCGGCCAACAAACGGAATATAGATATTATCGTTGTGGGTACGGGTCTTGCCGGAGGTTCGGCCGCAGCTACCTTGGCAGAGTTAGGGTATAACGTAAAGACATTTTGCTACCAAGATTCCCCGAGGAGGGCACATTCCATAGCTGCCCAGGGCGGCATAAATGCGGCCAAAAACTACCAAGGCGATGGGGACAGCAACTACCGTCTTTTTTACGATACCGTAAAGGGTGGGGATTACCGTTCGCGTGAAGCCAACGTATATCGCTTGGCCGAGGTATCGGGCAATATCATTGACCAATGCGTGGCTCAGGGCGTACCCTTTGCACGGGAGTACGGCGGGCTTTTGGACAATAGGTCCTTTGGTGGTGTATTGGTCTCAAGGACCTTTTACGCCAAGGGGCAAACAGGTCAGCAACTATTGTTGGGAGCCTATGCCGCTATGAACCGACAGATCAATCGGGGAAAGATACTGCCGTTCAACCGCCATGAGATGTTGGATTTGGTGTTGGTGGAAGGGAAGGCCCGGGGCATCATTGCAAGGAACATGGTTACCGGTGAGATAGAACGCCATTCGGCCCATGCCGTGGTATTGGCCACCGGCGGTTATGGAAACGTATTTTTCTTGTCTACCAACGCTATGGGGAGCAATGTCATGGCCTCATGGCGCGCCCACCGCAGGGGTGCATTTTTTGCCAATCCCTGCTATACGCAGATACATCCAACCTGCATCCCAGTTTCCGGAGACCATCAATCCAAACTCACGTTGATGTCGGAATCACTCCGTAACGACGGACGTATCTGGGTACCCAAACGTTTGGAGGATGCCCAGGCAATACGGGAGGGCAGTTTAAAGCCCACCCAATTAAAAGAAGAGGATCGGGATTACTATTTGGAAAGAAGGTACCCCGCTTTTGGAAACCTGGTGCCGCGTGACGTGGCCTCACGGGCCGCTAAGGAACGTTGCGATGCGGGCTTCGGGGTGAATAAGACCGGAGAGGCCGTTTATCTGGACTTTGCCGCCGCTATTATGCGGTATGGTACCGAAAAAGCGTTGACCTCCGGCATGAAGGATGCCGATAAAAATACGATCCGCCAATTGGGCGAAGAGGTCATTGAGGAGAAATATGGCAACCTCTTCCAGATGTATGAAAAAATCGTGGATGAAAATCCCTATAAGACCCCTATGAAAATCTATCCGGCCGTTCATTATACCATGGGCGGACTTTGGGTGGACTATAATTTACAGACGACCATCCCCGGTTGCTACTGTGCCGGAGAGGCCAATTTTAGCGATCACGGGGCCAACAGATTGGGTGCCTCGGCCCTTATGCAAGGATTGGCCGACGGGTATTTTGTACTGCCCTATACCATTGGGGACTATTTGTCCGACGATATCCGGACCGGACCCATTTCCACGGACCTTCCCGAGTTTGAAGCTGTAGAAAAGGACGTGAGGGAGCGCATTGAAAAGTTGATGAGTGGTAGTGGCACATACACCGTAGACCACTACCATAAGAAATTGGGCAAGATCATGTGGAACAAATGCGGTATGTCCCGGAATGCCAAGGAGCTTCAGGAAGCCATAGACGAAATTTCCGCCTTAAGGGCCGATTTCTGGGAAAACGTAAAGATTCCCGGAAGCAGCGACTCAAAAAATCAGGAGTTGGAAAAAGCGGGCAGGGTTGCCGATTTTCTGGAACTTGGCGAACTCTTCGCAAAAGATGCTCTCAACAGGAACGAATCCTGTGGTGGGCATTTTCGTGAGGAATATCAGACCCCAGAGGGAGAGGCCCTAAGGGACGACAAGAACTTTAAGTATGTATCTGCCTGGGAATATAAAGGTGAGCCCAAAGATGCGGTTTTGCACAAGGAAGCATTGACCTATGAAAATATCGAATTAAAAACCCGTTCGTACAAGTAATTCCTATAAGGGAAGAGGAAAGAGGGAAACGACAATAAGGAATGTAGAATTGTGTTAAACGATAGTTTAAAGTCATATAAGGAATTGAGAGTATGGCAAAAATCGATTGCGTTAATTAAGGAAGTTTATAAAGTGACCAATGGTTTTCCCGAAGATGAAAAATTCGGGCTTATTGGTCAGATGCGAAGAAGTTCTGTTTCAATCCCTTCTAATATTGCTGAAGGTTGGGGACGAAAATCTTTGAAAAATTATATTCAATTTTTACGAAATTCCCGAGGTTCTTTATTTGAGCTGGAAACACAGGTAGTTATTTCGAAAGAACTAAATTATATAAAATATAGCAGGACAATAGAAAATCAAATTGAGGAGATAAGCAAGATGCTAAATTCTTTGATCAGAAGCTTGGAAAAGAAGTTGCAGTAGCTATTCGCTCATCCCTAAAACCTAAGATATATGAAACTAAACCTGAAAATATGGCGCCAAAAGGACGCCAAGTCCAAAGGACAAATGATAACCTACCCCCTGAACGGCGTGGATGGCGATATGTCCTTTCTTGAAATGCTCGATATCCTAAATGAGGACTTGGTCAATAAAGGGGAGGAACCCGTGGAGTTTGACCATGATTGTAGGGAAGGTATCTGCGGAACCTGTTCCCTACAGATCAATGGAGAGCCACATGGACCAGACCGACTGGTGACTACGTGTCAATTGCATATGAGAAAGTTCAACGATGGGGATACTATAATCATAGAGCCCTTTAGGGCCAAGGCCTTTCCGGTAATCAAGGATCTGGTAGTAGATCGCAGTTCCTTTGACCGCATTCAACAGGCAGGAGGTTTCATTTCGGTGAACACTTCGGGAAACACGGTAGACGCCAATGCCATCCCCATTGAAAAACATGTAGCGGATAAAGCCATGGACGCGGCTACCTGTATTGGTTGCGGTGCTTGTGTGGCCGCATGCAAGAATGCCAGTGCCATGTTGTTCACTTCGGCCAAGGTATCACAATTTGCCCTCCTACCCCAGGGACAGGTAGAGGCGGCCGATCGCGTGCAACATATGGTCCGCCAAATGGACCTGGAAGGTTTTGGTAACTGTACCAACACCGGGGCCTGCGAAGTGGAATGCCCCAAAGGCATCTCGCTTGAGAACATTGCCCGTATGAACAGGGAATATTTAAGCGCAAATATCAAAGGATAGGCCCTTAATAGAAAATAAAGGAAAATCCCGGATTCCATTTTGGTCTCCGGGATTTTTGTTATCTTAAAACATGGCCAAAAACTATCCCGAAACACGGATCAAAGTTCCTCGTTTTAATGAGGAATCGGGTTTTTATACAACTCCCGAGCGCTCCAAAATTATGGGTAAAATACGGGGTAAGAACACCAAACCGGAACTTGCCTTTAGAAAAGCACTATGGCAAAAAGGATACCGCTACCGTATTGATTACAAAAAGCTTATCGGGAAACCGGATATCGTCCTAAAAAAATATCGGACGGTCATTTTTATTGATGGGGAATATTGGCATGGGTACAATTGGGCGGAACGAAAAGCAAAAATAAAGACGAACCGTGAGTTTTGGATCCCAAAAATTGAGCGCAACATACAACGGGATCGGGAGGTGAACATGGCGTTGGAGCAACTGGGGTATACTGTATTTCGGTTTTGGGAAAGTGAAATCAAAAAAAAGCTCGAGGCCTGTATACACCAAGTGATACAACATCTGGAGCATCAACGTACGGATAGGGGCTAGTCTATCTGTTTTTTTACCACTTCAAAGATCTGTCTTACGTCGGCCAATTGCATGGTGAAATCAGCGTATTCCGGTGAATCGTTCAGGCTATGGCAGATAATGGTTTCCGCTTGTTCATCATAGGCCACTATTTCCTTGCACATGACACCTGTGTCGTAAACCAGCAAACAAATCGCCCGGTTGTTGGAGCTTACGATTTGTGCAAGTTCGTTTTTGGAAAGCAATCGTCCCAGAACGATGGCGCTATTCGGAACGCCTGTCAACCGTCCGTTATCCATAGAGCTGTTGGTAAGCTCAAAAGCAGTACAGGGGGTGTCCAGGGTTTTCCCCACCACAAAGTCGATCTTATCCAAACTTTCCAAAAAACCCTTCTCCCCAAACCTATCGGCATAGGCCGCTTGCAACTCTCCAGATATCAAAGGAACGGTAATCAAGTATTTTCCATGTGCCATAGGTGTAATTTGATTGTGCTTTTCGGATAGTATCCTGTGGGAGCCATAACTGCCATTTAAGTCATTGGCTTCATAGGAATATAACGCCGCGATGGTTTGGTCAAAATGTTCCGCAATCTTTGTTAGATTCTTGATAGGGATATTGGCGTCTCTCTTTTCATAAAGCTGAATGGTACGTAGGCTTACCCCGACGATTTTTGCCAAATCGGTCTGGCTCATATTTTTTTTTCGTCTCAGTTGCTTTAAAATAAACATAATATTGTATTTTGCGTAATATTTTTACATATTTTATTATTTACGCAATAATAATGCATATATCTGTAATCAAATTACGAGCAAAGATAACAAAATATGCAAGGATATAATGTACCTCCCAGATATACCAGGAATAACAGTCTTTTACTAAAACCTTTACACTATGTTCGAAGAAAACGATTACGGAAAGCCGATCAGTGAAAAACTATCCACTATACTAAGAAGGAACACCGGCAAAGAGGATTATGCGAATATCGCAGCAAGAACCAGTATCAGTTTTTCAACCATTCGGGATGTGATATACCGGACCAACAGTTTAACCAAATCCAATTCCAGAGCTCTGAAGGTGCTGGTGCAGACTGCTTTTGAAAATGCCCTGGAAAGGCAGCTACAGGCCGAAAACGACAAACTGTTCCTGGACAAGGCCTCCAGGTACGGCCGTTGATCCAAAACCCTCTTTTTTTATCGTTGTCCATAGGGAATTTTGCTACATTTATATCCCAGTACCTATTCTATGTCAGCACTCGGGCCGAAACTGCATTCCAAACTTCCACAAGTGGAAACCTCCATCTTTACCACCATGGGCAAGTTGGCTGTAAAGCACAAGGCCATTAACCTTTCCCAGGGGTTTCCCAATTTTAAGCCAGATCCGGTGCTTCTCGATCTGGTGAGCCGTGCCATGGACGACGGATACAACCAATATGCCCCCATGCAAGGTATCTTCTCGCTGCGTGAGACCATTTCAGAAAAAATTGCCTCCCTCTATGGAAAGCGGTACCATCCCGAATCGGAAATAACGGTAACTGCGGGCGCTACCCAAGCTATTTTTACCATTATTACCGCCTTTATCCGCAGCGGTGATGAGGTCATCGTTTTCAAGCCTGCCTATGATTGCTATGAACCGGCAATCCAGATCAATGGTGGTGTTCCCGTTTTCCAGCAACTGAACGACTCCGATTTCCGTGTAGACTGGGAGGCCTTTCAACAGGCGATTAGCCCAAAGACCAAAATGGTCATTATTAACACGCCCCACAATCCCAGTGGTACCTTGCTTATGGCCGAAGATATGCTACGCTTACAGGAAATTCTGAAAAATACCGACATCATCGTGATCAGCGATGAAGTATACGAACATATTGTGTTTGATGGGAACACGCACGAAAGTGTTGCCAAATATAGCGACTTGGCTTCCCGTAGTTTTATCTGCGCTTCCTTTGGAAAGACCTTTCATGCCACCGGTTGGAAAATGGGGTATTGTGCAGCGCCGGCAGCGCTGATGGTCGAATTTCAAAGGACACACGAGTTCAATGTTTTCTGTGTCAACCATCCGGTACAAAGGGCCCTGAACCAGTACCTGAAAACGCCGGAACACTATCTGGGCCTAAACCGTTTTTATCAGGAAAAAAGAGATTTTTTTCTCGAGGCTCTTCGAGATTCGCGCTTTGAGCCGATTCCCTCCAAGGGCACCTACTTTCAACTGCTGGATTATTCCAATATCACGGAAGAATCGGATATCGCTTTTGCAAAAAGGCTTACCATAGACCACGGTGTGGCCAGCATTCCCATATCCGCATTCAACGTGGACGGGAAGGATAACAAGGTGCTGCGGTTCTGTTTTGCCAAAACCAAGGACACCTTGGAGCGGGCAACAGCTATTTTATGCGGTATTTAAGGCAAAGCTGCCTTCAATCTGTTCATAAATTCCCCGATCATTTTGGGTTCCAACCAACGGGTAACCACCAGCAGGTCGTTCGCTTTGTCAATGATAATGAAATTGCCTCCAAAGCCGGCAGCATAGTAAATGTTTTCCGAGAGGCCCTCCCAATGTCTGTTCCCCTTTCTGTTCAGCCACCACATATAGCCATAATTGACATTGGGCACCGAGGGTTCAATGGCTTCCTGTATCCATTCTGTACTGATCAGCTGTTGGGGCCCCCATTTCCCGTCGTTCAGGAACAGGAGGCCAAACCTGGCCATATCTTCCGTACTGATAAACAGACCGGCTCCCGAGTGGCCCCCTCCGGTAACGGACTTCATTTGAATACCATCGATCTCTGTCCATGCGTTTTCATAACCATGCCAGCGCCAGGTGGTGGATGCGCCGATTTTGTCCATAACTTCCTCTTTTAATACCATGGGCAGGGGTTTTCGCCATACATGGGTAAGCGCATAGGCCAGTACATTCACCCGCACATCATTGTACTCCATTACGGAACCCGGCTCCCTTAATTCACGGTTTTTCCAATCGTCCAGTCCCCCTTCCCTTGGAGGTCTATCCGCCCAGTCCTTTCCGCCCCAAAGTTCTCCGGACCAGTCCGAATTTTGCTGTAGCAGGTGGGCCCAGGTAATTTTTCCATTGTGTTCCCCGTCAAAAGTACCGTCCCACAGATAGTTTGCCACCTTGTCATTGGTGTTTGCGATAAGCTTCTGGTCAACGGCCAGGCCGGCCATAGTGGACAAAAAGCTTTTGGTAACACTAAAGGTCATATCTACGCGTTTGGTATCGCCCCATTTTGCCACGATATATCCCTGCTTAAGCACAAGCCCTGCCGGGCCGCCCCGTTTCTTGGTAGGCCCCAGGATTTCGTGGAAAGGTTCCCGTTCAAAACCTTTTACTATTGCGATGCGAAGATCTTTTGATCCGGAATATTCGTTTTCCTGGGCAAAATTGATCGCCTCCTTCAGCTTTTTTTCATCAATATCAAATGCTCTGGGCGTTTTTTCTTCCCAAACGCCATTTTTCTCGGGAAAGAAATACGTTTGCTGTGCCAAGGCACCAAAAGGTTGATAACTGTAAAGAACCAGCAGGAGGGCAAGCCCTTTTATTTTTTTCATTTGTCTCATATGTTTAATTTATTGGGTATCTAAACGCATTAACCAATCTATTTGTCTATCCTTCCCAATATAGTAGGGATGGGTACCAAACTTTATGAATCCATGCTTTTCGTAAAACCGTATGGCGCCCGTATTTTTTTCCCAAACCCCCAGCCACAGATAGGTTTTGCCCCGTTCCGAGGTCAAGCGAGAAACCTGTCGCAGCATCCATTCGCCTAGTTTTTTGCCTTGATATTCGCTTAGCACATAGATACGTTCCAGTTCCAAGGCTGTTTTATCCCTGATGTCTGTTTGGGCATTATTCTCATTGATCTTAAAATATCCCGCCAAACAGCCGTGTAAGTATACAAAATAAAAGGAAACATCGGGGTCTTTCAGTTCCCTTAGGAGGCTATCCTGGGAAAATGCCGTATCCATATAAGTTTTGAAATCTTCAGGGTCATTATCCTTTTCAAAGGCGTCCACAAAGGTCTTCCGGGATATTGCGGCCAGTTGTTCCGCATCTTTAATAGTACACTTAAGAAGCCGTGTTTGCATGGTTTAAAAATAGGCATTTTTGCCCTTTGGTAAAACGGCAAAAAAAAGAGCCCCGATACATCGAGACTCTTTCTAAATCATATGCCAAACAGCTTGTTATAGCATAAACAGCTTTTTGGCCAGCATTAAAATTCCGCTGTAAAAATCATTTCTGTACACCTGCACCTCTTCTTCTGCAGGCAAGTGGTTCATTTGGGGGTCCATAGCTCTTGGGTTTTGTAAAAGGTTAATTCGGGATTTTCTTTTTCTAATCAGATTTCCCTATAAATGTATATCTAAACTTTCTATTCTCGAAATTATTGTTGTGAAGTCCTTTCAAAATGTGGTGTATTAAGAAAAAAAATGGGAATCTTCGATGAAATGCACTATCTGGGCTCATTACAACACCATTTCCGGGATCTCACCATCGATAAGCAAGGTGCCCTCCGTGGCCTGCTCAATTTCGGCCACACTTACCCCGGGCGCCCGCTCCAGTAACTGAAACCCTTTTGGCGTAACGGCGAGGACCGCGAGGTTGGTCACTATTTTTTTTACGCAACCTACCCCGGTCAATGGTAGGGAACACTTTTTTAACAACTTGGATTCCCCGGCCCTATTCGTATGCATCATGGCTACTATGATATTCTCGGCAGAGGCCACCAAATCCATTGCTCCGCCCATGCCCTTTACCATTTTCCCTGGTATCTTCCAATTGGCAATGTCCCCATTTTCCGCAACTTCCATGGCACCCAAAATGGTCAGGTCCACATGTTGGCCTCTGATCATGCTAAAACTTGTGGCCGAATCAAAAAATGACGCCCCAGGTAGGGTGGTAATGGTCTGCTTCCCGGCATTGATAATATCGGCATCCTCCTCCCCTTCAAAAGGAAAGGGACCCATGCCCAAAACCCCATTTTCGCTCTGAAATTCCACACTGATGTCCTCCCGCACAAAATTGGCCACCAAGGTGGGAATCCCTATGCCCAGGTTTACGTAGTAGCCGTCCCTGACTTCCTTTGCTATGCGTTTTGCTATTCCGTTTTTATCTAACATATAAATGTGAAAATTAACTGATGTAACAATTTCATTTGGTCGCGTTTTTTTTGCTTGTACTTACTATCTTATACATAATCAGTCCCAGCTCCTCAACACCAGCATTTAATCTGTTATTAAATGGATATGATTTCGTTCTTTCACATAAAGTTAACCAATACTTGGTCTCTTCCAGCTCTTTTAGTGCAACCTTTATTTTGTGAATGAAATCAGCTCGACTTTCTGCATTTTGTGCCTCGTGAACGTTAGCCCCAATGCTTGTACCTGATTTAAGCAGCTGATTTGCTACCACAAATTTTCTTTCTTTCTCCAGCAACTCGCAAAACTCGATTACCTTGATGGCAAAGTCAATTGATTTTTCTACTACAACATTTTTACGATGCCCCATTACTATATTTTCCCATTGAGTAATCGACTAACTGCGAGATCTAACCGTTCGTTGTTCAATGCGTTTTTCATAATGTGTTCCCTGAAAGATCCGCTGCACAAATATTCCGGGTATGTGTATATCATTGGGGTCCAGCGCGCCAACAGGCAACAATTCTTCCACTTCGGCCACGGTAATTTTAGCCGCCCCGCACATACAGGGATTAAAATTACGAGCCGTGCCTTTGAACACCAAGTTTCCGGCCTCATCGCCCTTCCATGCCTTTACAAAGGAAAAATCGGCCTTATAGGCTTCCTCCAGAACGTACATCTTGCCGTTAAACTCTCGGGTCTCTTTTCCCTCCGCCACCTCGGTCCCATAGCCTGCCGGGGTATAGAAAGCGGGAAAGCCGCCTTGGGCCGCCCTGCATTTCTCCGCCAATGTTCCCTGTGGAGTAAGTTCCACTTCCAGTTCCCCACTTAGCATTTGGCGCTCAAACTCATCATTTTCCCCCACATAGGACGATATCATTTTTTTGATCTGGTGTTTTTGCAAAAGCAGTCCCAATCCAAAATCGTCCACTCCGGCATTGTTGCTGATACAGATGATATCCTTTATTCCCAAAGACACCAGCTCCGCGATGGCGTTTTCGGGAATGCCACAGAGACCGAAGCCGCCGAGCATAAAAGTCATGCCGTCCTGCACGCCCTTTAGGGCCTCATTTACATTACTAACTGTCTTACGAATCATAGTGTTTTGTTTGGAAAAAATTGGGATGACCCACTCGACTAATTTACGGTTTTTAAACAAAAAAAAGCCCTTAACTTTAGGTTAAAGGCAAAGCGTTCATCTGAAAATAAATTTCCTTAAAAATCCAGGTCCTCCAAATCGTCTTCCAGATCGGTATCCTTTTCTATGTCTTCCCTGATCTTGGTACAATCTACGTTTATGGACATGCCCTCGGGCTCGGGAAACGCCCCGGTGGAAACATCCAGTTCCTCGTTGGCATAGTTCTTTTTCATATAAAGTCCCCAAATGGGCAAGGCCATGGAAGCGCCTTGGCCATAGGTAATGCTCTGGAAATGAGTGGCCCTGTCCTCACCGCCTACCCAGACACCGGTGACCAAATTGGGAACCATGCCCATAAACCAGCCATCGCTTTGATTTTGTGTGGTCCCGGTTTTTCCCGCTATGGGGTTCTTAAGTTCGTAAGGATATCCGGTAATAATCTCCTTGTATTCCGTGGCCTCCTTCTTATAGGTGTGGCGCAAGCGGGTGCCGGACCCTCCTTGGGTGACCCCTTCCATCAGGTTGATCATGGCATAGGATACGTCCTTGCTCAATACATCTTTGGTTTTGGGAACATACTCGTATAGTACCGTCCCATTTTTATCCTCTATTCGGGTCACCATGACAGGCTTCACATACACCCCTTGGTTTACGAAGGTGCCATAGGCCCCTACCATCTCATAGACATTAAAGTCTGGCGTACCCAAGGCGATGGAGGGCACTTCCAGTATTTCCCTGGTGAGTCCCAAGTTCTTTACAATAGAGACCACGGCCTTAGGACCTACCTGGTCTATAAGCTGTGCGGTGACGGTATTGACCGAATTGGCCAGCGCATTTTTTAGGGTCAGCATCTTACCCGAATATTTTCCAACGGAGTTTTTGGGACACCAAGGCTCCGGGTTTCCATGTTTTTCCGCTTCTATGCAGTATTGATTGTCCGGCAAGGAATCGCATGGGGAATACCGTAGTTGGTCAATGGCCGCAGCGTATACGAAAGGTTTAAAGGTAGAGCCTGCCTGACGTGCGCCCTGTATCACATTGTCATACTGAAAATGTTTGTAGTTAAGGCCGCCCACCCAAGCCTTAACATGTCCTGTCTGTGGCTCCATGGACATCATGGCCGCCCTGAGAAAGGTCTTGTAGTACCTAATGGAGTCCCTGGGCGTCATTACCGTATCTTTTTCCTGTGTCTCACTGTTCCAATCAAAAACGGTCATCTCGGTTTTCTGATCGAAGGAAGTCTTTATTTCTTCTTCGGATTTTCCTTGGGATTTTAGCACCCGCCAACGTTCGGAATTCTTCATGGCGCGTTCCATGATCCGGTCTATTTCACTTTTCTCAAGATCTAGGAACGGGGCCGTTGGGTTGCGATCCGGCGTATTTTGATGAAAAAATTCGGCCTGCAAGCGTTTCATGTGCTCCCGCACCGCCTCTTCCGCATTGGCCTGCATGCGCGAGTCAATGGTTGTGTAAATCTTTAGTCCGTCCAAATAAATATTGTATTTGTCGCGCTCCCCGTCCTGTATGGGCTTAGGGTTTTCCTGGATCCATTTGTTCATAAAACCTTGGAGGTACATCCTAAAATAAGTGGCCAAACCTTCACGATGGGATTCCGGGCTAAAATTGATGTCCATCCTTAGGGCCTGCAGGGAATCTTTCTCCGCCTCGGTGATATAATCGTATTTCGCCATTTGGGCCAAGACCGTATTTCGTCGGTTCAACACCAATTCCTCTCGCCGAATGGGGTTGTAGAGTGAAGAATTTTTGAGCATACCCACCAGCACGGCGGCCTCCTCAATCTTCAGGTCTTTGGGCTCCTTTCCAAAGTAAATTCGCGAGGCAGAGCGGATTCCATCGGCATTGTAGTTGAAGTCATAGATGTTCATGTACATGGCAATGATCTCTTGCTTGGTATAATTCCTTTCCAAACGGGTTGCAATGACCCACTCCTTTACTTTTTGGGTAATCGCTTGAAACTTATTTTTGGAACGGACTCCCACGAACAATTGTCTTGCCAGCTGCTGTGAGATGGTACTGGCACCGCCCCTGGTGCCAAGAAAGGCCAAGGCCCTAAGCGTGCCCCTGGCATCGATTCCCGAATGTGAATAGTAACGAGCATCTTCCGTGGCCACCAAGGCATCTATAAGGTCCTGGGGCAGGTCCTCATAGGAAATTGGGGTCCTGTTATCGTCCAAATAAAATTTTCCAAGGGTCTTGGCATCGGAGGAAATGATCTCCGTGGCCAGGTTGGTCTGCGGATTTTCCAAACGTTCAAAGGTGGGCATTTCACCGAAGGCTCCCCAGGAGGCCAATAGAAAGACAAGGATTGCCAAAAAAAAGCCCGAGGCAAATAAGATCCAGAACCATTTGATGAATTTAAAAAAGGGGTTTTGTTGCTTTTTCTTTTTCACTGCTGCCATACGCTATTACTTGCTTTTTTCAATTTCGAAACCGACATCGACAATGCCGCTCAAATCTACCACCCCGTCCACACTTCCGTTTTTTCGCATGGCATGGGACAGCAGTAAAGTATATACGCCGGTATCGGGAAAAACGATGTTTTCACGGTACCATAATTTGTTCTCCTTGATACTCCCATATCCTTTCCCCAACCACTGCCCGTCTGGCAGGGCCATTTCATACTCTAGGGTATCCCTTACACTCTCGCCGTTCGGATAGGTGAGCTCGGTTATTAAAAAAAGGTTGCTATAGGGAAAGGTATTATCGTTCCGGATATTGATGAACATATCATAGGGTATTACCGTATCCAGTTCGGAAAAAGAAAATTTGATCGTATCATTCTTGCTCCAGCTGTTTCCCTTTGTTGCCTGGTACTCGGAATGCACCGTGCGCTCATTGCAGGAAAGAAGCAAAATGAAAAGTATGCTGATAGCGATAAACTTATGCATTTTTGGCAGGTCTTTTTCTTTGGTTCCTTCTTTTCTTGTTCTTGTTTTTGTTTCGCTTTCTAGTGTTCTTGGGCCTATCGAAACGGGTAAGGCTATCCTGTCCCACAACATTTTCGAAGACCGATCTCTCCTCCTGTATATTGTCTGCCGCGTATTCTTCCAAACTGGCCACCTTCTCCTTTTTTTTGTTTTTTTCGAGGATTTCGTGAACCTGCGCTTTGGTGAGGGCATGCCAATTGGCCGGTTCGTCCTTATAGGAGTACCAGAGGGTTCCCTTGAAAATATCCGTTTTTTGACAAAAGGCCAGGCCCTTTTCCGTAAAGAGCTTGCTATCATGTCCCGGAAAATCCTTTAGGGCCTCGAGATAGACATCCAACTCATAATTAAGGCAACATTTTAGTTTGCCGCATTGTCCGGCAAGTTTCTGGGGATTAAGGGAGAGTTGCTGGTAACGTGCAGCCGCGGTGCTTACCGATCTAAAGTCGGTCAGCCAAGTGGAACAACAAAGCTCCCTGCCACAGGACCCGATTCCCCCCAAGCGCTGTGCTTCCTGCCGATAGCCTATTTGGCGCATCTCGATTCGAATGCCGAAGGCTTTTGCCATATCCTTGATCAACTGGCGAAAGTCTACCCGTTCCTCTGCGGTGTAGTAGAAGGTGGCCTTGGAGCCATCGCCCTGAAACTCTACATCGGAAATCTTCATTTGCAGTCCCAAAATAATGGCTATTTCCCGAGAGCGTTTTTTTATCTCCTCTTCCCGGTTCCTGCATTTTTGCCATTGATCGATATCCCTTTGGGAAGCTTTGCGGTATAGCTTGGGAAGGTCGCTATCCTTCGCATCCACCTTTTTCCTTTTCATCTGCACCCTTACCAACTCTCCGGTAAGCGTTACCATGCCTACATCATGGCCCGATTTTGCCTGGGTGGCGACGATATCCCCTATGGAGAGGGATAGGTTATCCGGATTCCTGAAAAAATCTTTTCGGCTATTTTTAAACCGCACCTCAACACAGTCAAATGGTTTTTCCCCAGTAGGTAGGGACATATTGGAAAGCCAATCAAAAACCGTTAATTTATTACAACCATCTGTGCCACAAGTACCATTGTTCTTGCATCCACGCGGTTGTCCGTCTTTACCGGTCGAACAACTGCTACAACCCATAATCTATATCTTGATTTAACAAAAACCCGTTGTTTTTGCTAAAATAGGTTCATACTAATTTCCCCAAAGATAGTACAAATTGTAGCGGATGCGAAATACGAAGGACGCGGTAAAAACGGATTTTTGGGATTCACTTCTTAAATTTCAGGACCTCGGAACGTCCTTTTTTAAAAATCTTGTTGCTTGCGCCTTTCCCCTTTCTTAATTTCTTTTGCTCTTCAAAAGGCAGGTTGTGCACCTGTTTGCACTGGTCCGAGCAACAGTTGTCCATGGCCCTGGCACATGCTTTACATTGAATGAACAACAAATGGCAGGCTTCGTTGGCACAGTTCACATGTGTATCGCAGGGCTTCCCACATTGATGGCAGTGGGCAATGATATCCTCCGAAATACGTTCGCCCCTTCGGTGGTCAAAAACAAAATTTTTGCCCCTAAACTTGTTCTCCAGTTGCTGTTGCTCTACTTGTCGTGCATATTCAATAATGCCCCCTTCCAATTGATACACCTTTTTAAAGCCTTTGTGCTTATAGTAGGCACTTGCCTTTTCACATCGGATCCCACCCGTACAGTACATGACCAATTTCTTGTCCTCCTTATGGTCTGCAAGATCTTTTTCTATGATATCGAGTGAATCCCGAAAGGTATCCACATCAGGGGTGATGGCATTCTCAAAGTGTCCTATTTCACTTTCGTAGTGGTTGCGCATATCAACCAAAAGGGTATCGTCATCCTCAATAAGCGCATTGAATTCCTTGGCATTTACATGCGTCCCTTTGTTGGTAACATCGAAGGTGTCGTCATCCAAGCCATCTGCCACGATCTTTTTTCGGATTTTTACCTTAAGCTTTAAAAAAGACATATTGTCCTGTTCAATAGCTATGTTCAGGCGGATATTCTCCAAAAAACGAATACTGTCCAAGTGATTTTTGAAGGCCTCAAAATTCTCGGCAGGAACGGATAGTTGTGCATTTACTCCCTCATGGGCCACATAAATGCGGCCCAGGACGTCCAGTGCGTTCCAGTGAATAAACAAATGGTTCCTAAATATGGTCGTGTTGTGAATATGCGCATAGGCATAAAAAGAAATCGTAAGGCGTTCCTTTCCCGCTTTTTCGATCAATGCAGCCCTTTCCTTTGCGCTTAATGTATTGTACAGTTGCATGCTATACCTCTAGATTAAGTTGAAGAAATTGTTTAGGGTGCAAAAATAATCATAATACGGTCTATAAATTAAAAAGAGCCTTGAAAATTTTCAAGGCTCTTTGAAGACCACTCCATTTTTTCTTTTTCACAGAATTTAAACCTAGGGTCGTGGCCACCGCTGCCCATGGGCCTTTTACAGCCATGGTATATCTTTGAACTATAGCACTTTTATAGCTTAGATACAGGTTTTCCAAAAAGGTTGCGTGCCCGTTGGGATATGCAAAAAGAAATGCTAATTTAGCATCCCTAAGATTATATGAAATGAGTACCGAAAAAGACGCAAAATTAAAGGCCCTTAAGCTGACCCTTGACAAGTTGGATAAGACATACGGCAAGGGTGCCGTTATGAAGATGGGAGATAGTGTTGTTGAAGATGTGGAAGTAATTCCTTCCGGTTCCCTTGGTCTGGACGTTGCTTTGGGCGTTGGTGGGTATCCTCGGGGTAGGGTAATAGAAATCTACGGTCCCGAGTCTTCGGGTAAGACCACACTTACCCTGCATGCCATGGCGGAGGCCCAAAAGAACGGTGGTATAGCGGCCTTTATTGATGCGGAACATGCTTTTGATCGCTTTTACGCGAAAAACTTGGGTGTGGATATCGATAATTTGATCATCTCGCAGCCCGACCATGGGGAGCAAGCATTGGAGATTGCCGATAATTTAATTCGTTCCGGTGCCATTGATATTGTCATTATCGATTCCGTCGCCGCCTTGACCCCAAAAAGTGAAATAGAGGGGGAAATGGGCGATTCCAAGATGGGACTTCATGCACGCCTCATGTCACAGGCGCTCCGGAAGCTGACCTCTACCATAAGCAAGACCAATTGCACGGTGGTCTTTATCAATCAATTGCGTGAAAAAATTGGGGTGATGTTCGGAAATCCGGAAACGACCACAGGGGGCAATGCACTCAAATTTTACGCCTCGGTGCGGCTCGATATCAGAAGGTCTACCCAAATCAAGGATACCGACGGAAGCGTTCAGGGCAACAAGACCCGTGTAAAGGTGGTGAAGAACAAAGTGGCCCCGCCCTTTAGAACGGCCGAATTTGATATTATGTACGGCGAAGGGATTTCCAAGGTTGGAGAGATCCTTGACCTGGGGGTAGAATATGAAATTATCAAGAAAAGTGGTTCCTGGTTCAGTTATGGCGACACCAAACTGGGACAGGGACGGGATGCGGTAAAAAGCCTACTTCAAGATAACCCCGAGCTCTCCGAAGAATTGGAAGCCAAAATAAAGGAAGCCATCAAGGTGGTAAAGGCCTAAACCAAAATTCGGGTATTTCGGCGGATTTGCTCTTTTAACTACGCAACCTTTGTCAAGGCCCAACATCTTTAAACTAAAAAAGTAAAGATGGCTGTAAAGAAGATCTTTTTTATCCTTTTTATTGCTCTGGCAACACTCCTCTTTACATCATGCGATATTGATGATGGAGTAAGTTTCAATTTTGTTCCCTTGCAGATTGTAAGCGTGGAGGTTCCGGAATCCTTTGATTTAAATCGCACCCATCAAATACGCGTCACCTATTTAAGGCCCAACGGTTGCACCAGCTTTCAAGGATTTGATATTAGCAACCCGGACACAACGGTCCGCAATGTGGTCGTAATCGGTGCCGTTAGGGCCGATGAGGCGTGCTCCCAGGAAACAGCCGAGGTGGAGGTCTCGTTTGACTTTATCGCTTTGTTTACAGACACCTACTTATTTCGGTTTTGGACCGGTGAAGACACGGATGGGGAATCTCAATATTTAGAAGTGGAGGTACCTGTCAATGCAACGCCAATCAATTGATTTAAGTAAGTAGATAATCTAACCAACACGTATTTTGAGTCTGGAAGAACTCATAGCCAATTGCAAAAAAGGCAATAGAACAGCCCAAGAACAGCTTTATAGGAAGTATTCCCGTATTCTGTTTGGTATCTGCCTTAAGTACTCCCGCAATAAAACGGAAGCGGAGGATAATCTGCATGATAGCTTTATGACCATTTTCAGCAAAATCGACCAGTTTAAGTTCAAAGGTTCCTTTGAGGGTTGGATCAAACGGATTACGGTGAATACCGTGTTGCAGAAGTACCGTAAGGAGGAATATTTAAACGTGGTCTCGGAAAATATCCAGGAAGAGGCCGAAGTAGATTCGGGCTATGCCGATATTAGTTTGGCGACCCTGTTGCAATATATACAGGAATTGCCCAACAAGTACAGGCTTACCTTTAATCTATACGTTTTGGATGGATATACGCATAAGGAAATTGCGGGGCTGTTGGGCACATCTTCCGGAACTTCAAAATCCAATCTTGCACGGGCAAGAATGATTTTAAAAGAAAAAATAGAGACCGACCGCACCAAGGTAATCGTTGGTATGCTGGTCTTTTTTTTGGGGTCTTATGTATAAGGTCTTGAAGAGGGAAAGAACATATAAAATTGCATAATTCATTGCAACATGAGTAAGAAAAAAATTGACAATTTGTTCCTAGCAAAGTTGAAGGACTTTGGTGAAGTTCCCGACGAAAAAGTCTGGAAGGCCATTGTTACTTCCCTGGACCAAAAGAAAAAAACCCGCAGGGTAATCCCCATTTGGTGGAGGCTTGGCGGTGTGGCTGCGCTATTGGCCATTGTATTTTATTTGACAGACCCCTTGAGCGATACGGAAGGTGATACCATTATTACGGATACGCCTCAGGTCGAGGAAAACGACGGTACACTTAGGGACAGTTTTGAGGTCCCCGAAACGGCTGATGAAAAAGTAGCAACATCCCCGGAAAACACCGAGAGCGGTACCAAGGAAGACCAGCAAACGCCCTCCTTGAATACATCCCCCCAGGACACAGGTGAAAACGCACAATTGGCAGGTACGGATAAAGGAACAAACGAAAAAGAAACCCAAGTTGCGAACGTGAAGGGGTCGGCAAGGAACAAAACGACCCAAATTGCCGCGACGGACACACAAAAGGATATAAGCAAGAATCAGGTCCCTGTTGACAGGGATAAAAATGTGGTGGCAATGACGGAAGGAAGGACCAAGAACGACCCGGACAGCGTGGGGGAGAATACCCCTGTGGAGGAAAAGGGCAAGGATGGACTCCCTGTTGAATCCAACTTGAAAAACCCTTCCAGGACGGAGGGAATAGCGGAAGCTCAAGGGCAAAAGGAAGAGAATACGGCGGAAGAAGCAAATAAAAAATCTATTTTCGAAGCCATTGCGGAACAGGAAGAGGAAACCCTGGTAACAGAAAACAAGGGTGGTAAATGGTCCGTAGGACCAAATGTAGCTCCGGTATTTTTCGATTCCTTCGGCGAGGGATCTCCGATCCATTCGAGCTTTGCCTCCAATTCCAAATCCGGGAATTTAAATCTCAGTTATGGGCTTTCCGTTTCTTACGAGCTCAGCAAGAAATTGAGCGTCCGCACGGGAGTCCACAGAGTGGATTATGGCTACGATACCGATGAAATCTTATTCTCCTCATCCATAGATGGCTCTACCAATGACATCATTGATAATATTAATTATGCCCAAGCTTCTAGAAATTTGGTGGTGCAGAGCAAGGCCGATGGTAATCTCGATTTTGCGTCGGCCAACCTTGAGTTTGCTGCGGATGTTCCCTCGGTAGATGGTAGGATGGTACAGGAATTTGGTTACCTGGAAGTACCGTTGGAACTCAACTATGCCCTGGTAGATAAAAAAGTTGGGGTAAACATCGTTGGCGGTGTAAGCTCCCTGTTCCTCGTGGACAATTCCATTACGTTGGTGGGCAACGGACTTTCCACAGAAGTAGGGGAGGCCAATAATTTAAACAGTGTAAACTTTAGTACAAACATAGGTTTTGGTATAAATTATAAGTTTAACCCTAAGGTACAATTGAATGTGGAGCCTGTATTTAAATATCAACTGAACACTTTTTCGGAAACGGCTGGCAGTTTTAGACCGTTTTCCATAGGTGTCTACAGCGGGCTCAATTTTAAATTTTAAAGAGGTTGGTTAGGTTAGTTATTGCCCCAAGCAATAACGCCTTTGACGCCCTGGCGATACCGTCAGGGCGTTTTTTCTGGTTCTTTGTGGCCCATATCGGCCTTTAGTTCCTGTAGAATCACATTTCTCACCTGTTCCCGCAGTATGGATTTATCCTCCTCTTTCAGTTGATCCGTTTTGAAAAAAGTATGTACCCTTACCCTGGTCCTACCCGGACCCCCGCTAAAAAAGGTGAACGAAAATCGCTTTTTGTTGTCATAGAAGGTAATGGGAACAACGGGAATGCCATGGGCTATGGTCATCTTAAAGGCGCCGTCCTTAAATTCGTCCAACAGCACATGTTCCTCGGGGACCCCGCCTTCGGGAAAAATACAAATGCTCAGGCCTTGGCCCAACCTTCTTTGCGCCCGCATATAGACCCCTGTTCTACTCCTGCTGTCCTCACGATCTACCATGATGCAGACCCGTTTATAAAAAAACCCAAAAATGGGAATCTTCACCAATTCCTTCTTTCCCACAAAGACAAAGGGGTTTTTACTTGTTCTGAGCATGAGCATAATATCGAGCATACTGGTGTGGTTGGCCACCAACATATAACTCTTTCCCCGAACCATCTTCTGTTCCCGGATAATCCTTGGGAAACACCCCATGCCATAAAGAATAGGTGCTGCCCATAGGTTGCGGGCCAGCCAAAAAAACTGGGGATAGGTCCTTTCGGAAAGGGTAGACAACAAGAGGAATGGAAAAAAAAGTGCGATGGGAAGGGTAACCAAAATATAAAACCAAATACGGTAGAGGGTATAGCCAGTTTTTTTCAAAAGGGAAAGCATAGGGCCAAAAATACTAATTTAGCGCAGTATTCCTTTCATCTTTTTTGTGTTGGAATCCTTGTTTGGCCGATAATGCCAGCGACCGCGAGAAAGCCCTCAAAACATACCAATAAGTATTTTTGTGGTTTTATTTCCTTTGGCACCGATGCCCGAATTAATCGGATTTCTTTTACCTTTGAGGTCTTAATTCATTTAAATGGCACGAATCCTTACGGGAATACAGAGTACGGGGACCCCTCATCTGGGCAATATTTTGGGCGCAATAATCCCTGCAATTGGCATGGCTCAAGATCCAAAAAACGAATCCTTTCTCTTTATTGCGGATATGCATTCGCTCACCCAGATAAAGGACGGAAACACACTTCGCGCCAACACCTATGCAACCGCCGCGACTTGGATGGCCTTTGGGCTCGATATTGAAAAGACCGTCTTCTACCGTCAAAGTGATGTGCCACAGGTTACAGAGCTAGCCTGGTATCTCAGCTGTTTTTTTCCATATCAACGGTTAACGCTTGCCCATTCCTTTAAGGACAAGGCGGATCGCTTGGAGGATGTTAATGCCGGTCTGTTTACCTATCCGATGTTGATGGCGGCCGATATTCTTCTATACGATGCCCATATCGTTCCGGTAGGTAAGGATCAATTGCAACATTTGGAAATGACACGTGATGTGGCCTCACGTTTTCACAATCAATTGGGGGAGGCCTTTGTACTGCCCGAGGCCCAGGTTCAGGAGGAGACGATGTACGTTCCCGGTACCGATGGTGAAAAAATGAGCAAAAGCAAGGGGAACATCATCGATATCTTTCAACCCGATAAAAAATTGCGGAAGCAAATTATGGGCATCGTAACGGACAGTACCCCTATGGAAGACCCGAAGGATCCCGACAGTGATAACGTATTCGCCCTTTATAAAATACTCGCTTCGGCCGAGCAAATTGATGAAATGCGCTCCAATTACACCAACGGTAATTATGGGTATGGACATGCAAAGCAGGCGCTTTTTGAGCTTGTTCTTGAAAAATTCGGCAAGGCCAGGGAACAATTCGATTATTACATAAACCACCCCAAGGAAGTGGACGAAGCACTGTTTGTAGGGGCCGAAAAGGCCAGAAAAGTGGCTGATACCGTACTGGACAGGGTCAGGAACAAGTTGGGGTACTGATTTAGCGGGTAAAAAACCACTCGGTCGGTTTAACATCCCAAGCTGCACCCTGTTTTTGTCTGACTTCGGATTTCTCAACCCCTTTTATCGATTAAGTACTGGAAACAATGCATTGAGCAGGCCTTAATTCTTAGGGAAAAACCGTTTGGTCGGTTAAAATGCTAGATCGCTTCGAACAATTTTCCCGGCAGCGGACGTATAACCCCTTTCATTTCCATGTTCAAAAGGGTGGCGGACGCCTTAAAAATTGGAATTTGGCATTCCAAGGCTATCCGGTCCATAAGTTGCCTGCCCTCTTTTTGCAGATAGGTATAGATTACCTTTTCAATTCCATCCAACTCCACAAACAGCTGCTTTTGTACCCCTGCGGCCTTTTTTTCGGCCACTTCCCAATTCAAAAGATAGACCAGGTCCGCAGCGGAGGTCATTATATGTGCTTTTTGCTGCTTTAGCAGCTTGTTACAGCCTACACTATACTTGTCCTTAATTCGCCCAGGCACAGCAAAAACATCCCTGTTGTAGCTATGGGCAATGTCTGCTGTGACCAAACTGCCCCCCTTTTCGCCAGACTCAACAACAACCGTTGCTTCGCTTATACCCGCAATAATCCGATTTCTTCTAAGGAAGTTTTCCCTTTCCGGCTGGCTAGTACTCCAAAACTCCGTTATGAATCCCCCGTTTTTTTCAATCTCCTTTACGTATTTCCGGTGGATCTTGGGATAGGTCTGGTTAAGTCCGTGTGCCAAGCAACTAATGGTCTGCAATCCATTGGCAAGGGCCGCCCGTTGTACACAGATGTCCACTCCGTAGGCAAATCCGCTCACGATCACCGGGTTTAAAGGGGCCAATTGGGCCATAAATTCTTCACAAAAGCTAGCTCCGTAACTGGTAATGTTCCTAGTGCCCACCACGCTGATGACCTTACGTCCCTTAAGGTCAATATTGCCCCTTTTAAACAATAGGATAGGGCCGTCCAAGCAATGTTTTAAATAAGCGGGGTAGTCGGCGTCCCCAAAGTAGGAATAGGAAATATTACGATTCTCAATATATCGGAATTCGGCTTCCGCCGCCCGTAAATACCGGGTATCGTGCAAATGTTTGACCGTGAGGGAGCCTATTCCCTCTATTTTTAAGAGCCGTTGCACTTTATCCTGAAAAACTGCAATTGGACCACCACAATGGGCAATTAGCTTTTTTGCCTTAACGTCGCCGATATTTGGGATATTCTGCAAACGAAGGACCGCAACTAGTTCATCTTTAGTCATTTACGAATTCCTTTTGGTTAGTTGTTCACAAAACGCATATGGTATAATGTTAATAAAAAGTTAGGTACGGTGCATAGAACCTTTGGAATTTTTGCAATATTTGTTCCTATGGGAACGGAAAACTATATAGGAGAGCTTCTATATAGGTACAATTGTGTGGTTGTGCCCCAGTTTGGTGCGTTTCTTACGCAACCCAAGTCCGCCGTTATCCACAAGGCCACCAATACCTTTTACCCCCCCTCAAAAACCCTTGCCTTTAACGAACAACTTTCCACGAATGATGGATTGTTGGTGTCCTATATGGCCGAGGCGGAAAAAAGAACCTATGAGGAAGTGCTCCAACAGCTTCAGGCAACGGTGAAGTTATGGAGGCAAACATTAAAAAAGGAACGTTTGCAGTTATCCAATATCGGAGAACTATGGTTGAATAAGGAGGGCAAAATCCAATTTCAGCCTTCTTACCAGACCAACTATTTAACGGCCTCCTATGGGATGTCCTCTTTCGTTTCTGTTCCTGTGGTACGGGAGGAGTTAAAAGAGGAAGTGGTGGCGCTGGAAGAAAAAATTCCGTTTATCATTACCCCGGAACAACGCAAAAAAACCTCGTATAGGCCCTATCTGAAATATGCGGCCATCCTTCTATTAGCCGTTTCCACGGGACTTACGGGATATAAGTTCTACAATGAGAATCTGGGTACACAGGAGTTGGTAAGGGAACAGGCTCAGGAACAACTTTCCAAGAACATACAGGAAGCAACCTTCTTCAATACCGCGCCACTAGAGCTGCCGAGTCTTACGGTAGAGGTAGTAAAAAAGAACCGCAGGACCCATCATGTAATCGCCGGAGCCTTTAGAATTGCTGGAAACGCTGATAAGAAGGTGCTACAACTTCAAAAAAGAGGGTTCGATGCCGCCAATATCGGCACCAATCAATATGGCTTGCACCAGGTTACCTATGCCAGTTTTACTGATGCCCAAGAGGCTTTGGAATTCCTGAGAAAAGTAAAACGCACCGAGTCTAGCGAGGCTTGGTTGCTCTCCAAAAAATAATCCTTCCTCCGCTTTCCGTTCTCTTTTCCCGATGTATCTTTGTGCAAAATTACAACTATGCGTTCCAAAACACCCAGTAATTCCAGAACCGTTATGACCGATATGGTCCTCCCAAGCGAAACCAACCCCTTGAACAACCTTTTTGGCGGTGAGCTTTTGGCCCGAATGGATCGGGCGGCGAGCATAGCCGCAAGACGGCATAGTAGAAGAATTACGGTGACCGCTTCGGTCAATCATGTCGCATTTAACCGTGCTGTGCCCTTGGGTAGCGTGGTAACCGTTGAGGCAACGGTATCCAGAGCCTTTAGTTCCTCAATGGAGGTATACCTGGATGTTTGGATGGAAGATCGTTTTAGCGGGGAACGTTCCAAAGCCAACGAGGCCATCTATACCTTTGTAGCTGTGGATGATACCGGAAAACCTACCGCAGTTCCACCAATAGCGCCGGAAACCGAACAGGAAAAGGAGCGTTTTGAGGGTGCTTTGCGAAGAAAACAATTAAGTTTGGTCTTGGCGGGCAAGATGAATCCCAACGAGGCTACGGAGCTCAAGGCCCTGTTCACGAATTAAACGGGCATTCAGCTCAAAAATCAAAATTATCGGGGTCGGGACCAAAGCGTTGCCCTTTGTCCAAGCTGTCCAAAAAGGCCACGTCTTCCGCAGATAGTTCAAAATCAAAGATTTCCGCATTGCGCTGTATCCGCTCTTTCTTTACCGATTTTGGAATGGTTATCACCCCCTTTTGCAAGTCCCATCGCAACACGATCTGGGCAACGGACTTCTTGTATTTACTGGCCAGTTCCTTAAAACTGTCCATGGCAAAAATTTTGCCTTGCATCATTGGCGACCAGGCTTCATACTGTATTCCCCTGGCTTTACAGAAATCCAGCAAGGGCTGTTGAACCAAATACGGATGGAATTCCATTTGATTTACCATAGGAACAACTTCGGCCTGTTCCATTACATCTTCCAAATGATGTTGCATGAAATTGCTTACCCCTATGGCACGTATGCGCTTTTCCCTGTACAATCGTTCCAATGCCCTCCAAGTCTCCTTGTATTTGTGCGCCACAGGCCAATGAATCAAATATAGGTCCAGATAATCCAGGTCCAACCGTTGTAAGCTGGCATCAAAGGCCCTTAGGGTGCTATCGTAACCCTGATCTGCGTTCCATACCTTGCTTACCACAAATACCTCTGAACGGGCTACGTCACTTTCCTTAAGGCCCTGGCCCACTCCCTCCTCATTCTTGTATATGGAGGCCGTATCGATATGACGATAGCCTGTCTGAAGCGCCCATTTAACCGCATTGATTACTTCCTGACCGTCTTCGGACAAATATACCCCTAGACCAAAATAGGGCATTTCAACTCCATTGTTTAGCGTAAAGGTACCTTGCAGATCCGTAATTTGCCTCATTTTTTTGTTGATTATAATTGATATATCCAGTCTTCCGGGTTTAAGCGTGTGGTATTCTTATACAAATAGAACTTAAGCTGTGTCTTGCCATTAAACCGATTGGTATATACTTCGCCCAGCTCGTCCTTGGCGGTGACCCTATCCCCTTTCTTAACATAGAGATTGGACAGGTTATAATAAGTACTAATGTAGTTGCCGTGTTTTATTTGCACTCCTTTATTGCCCCCGGGAACGGCGAGTATAGCTATCACCTCTCCCTCAAAAACCGCACGTGCCTTGGCGCCCTGGTCCGTTGCGATGATTACCCCGTTGTTCTGATGTTTTATTCCCGGGTAAACGGCATCCTTGTATACGCCAAATCCTTGGCTTTTGATGCCCTTTTCCACGGGCCATATAAGCCTGCCCTTGTTTGCCGAAAAATTATCGGCGACTATTTTGGCCTCCGGCGTAAGGACAAACTTGCCGCTAGTGGCCCGGTTGCCGGCTTTTTTGTTGGAAGCGGCAATGGCCCTGCGAATCAAGCGCTCTATTTGTTGGTCTATTTTCTTAGTTTCCTGTTTTTTCTTTTGGATGGCCGCGGCATATTTGCTCTCGTTCTGTCTTATGCTGCCCAACAGGTCTTTTTGAATGCCCATTTCCTGCATCAACTGTTTTTTAGCGGATCGGTTCTCGGCCAGCAGCTTGTCCTTTTCTTTGCGCTGCTCGGTGAGGTCCCTGTTCAATTTGGTAAGCGTGTCTGTCTTCGCCGCAATTTGCTCTCCCTGCTCCTTTCGGTATTTGGTATACTGTTTCATGTATTGCAGCCGTTTAAAGGCCTGAAAGAAGTTATCGGAAGATAAGAAGAACATCAACCTGTTTTGTGTTGAACGGCTTTTATAGGACTTTTGAATCAAGACAGCGTATTCTTTCTTAAGGGTTTTTAGGTCCTCCCTAAGTTTGCCAATGTTGCGGATATTGGTGTTGATCTGTCGGTTCAGCAGGTTCGATTGTTGGTTGGTTACCCGTATCAATTGCTGGCGAACATTGATCTTTTGGTCCAGGGACTCCATTTGATCTAGCACGTTCCCTTTTTCCTTTTTCTCCGCGAACAACAATCTATTGATTTCCCGTATTTCCTTTTGAAGCCTTTCCCTCTTGGCCTCCAAAGCTTTTTGCTCGTTGGTCTGCGCCTGTGTAGATATCCCTATGGATAAGAACATAAGTAGCACAAAACAAAGTCGGTATAAGGGATTTATTCTCATTTTACTTTAAAACAATCTCTTTGAAACCTTTTGGTATTTTATATGGAAAATTCAAGGGTCTATTTAGTTCTATATTCTTAAAGGTTAGATCGATCAAATTTTTATGGGTATCATCCACTGCCGTTATAGCAATTTCGTTCGGCAGGACACGCCTGTCGATTTCCTGATAGCTCTTATACCGAATTTCCAGTACCCGTTTTTTTCCAGGTTGCGACAATTGTTGGGCGGCCATCTTAAAATTCTTGGGTTCCAGTAGAAACAGGGTCTTAAAAAGTTCCATGGGTTTCCTGGGTTTTAACTCATAGGTATTTCCATATACCGAAGCCTCGTACTTTTTCTCCCTGAGGTCTAACAAGGCCTCCCCCAACAGCAGGTTCTGGATTTTTTCAAAATTAAGTTCCGTACCCAGCAAATTGCTCAGGTAGGTAAAATCGCCATCGAAGTATTCGTTTTCCAACTTATTGTAAAAGGTTACTCTTTCCGGGGTAATGTAGGCCTTTACGATGCCCAGGGTGGCGCTGATCCATATGGCTTTGTCTTTTTCTATTCGAAGACTTACATTAAATCCTTGGGAGGAGGTTCCATCAGAATAGTCGATCTTTAACCTTCCCCGAAGTGTATTGAAGTTCAGCTGATTGTTGTAGTGCCCTTTGATGATGTTTTTTGCGGATAGGTTCTCATTGATCTCGCCATCCGTCAAGATCTTAGTGGCCTTACAGGAAGAAAGCAATAGCATAATGATTGCTAGCCAAGTCCACTTTAACGACCCCACCAAATTACCCATTTTCATATCAGGAACCAGGTTTTATTTTACGAAGATACATATTTGCCTTGGAAGTATTTCCCAAGGTATTATAGGCCTTCCCGAGCGCTTTATAGATTTTATTGGCCAGTTCAGGGTCGTCCAAAAGATAATCCAGGGCCTCCAGTAAGGGCTGCAAGGCCGCTTTTGACTCCCCGGTTTCATTAAGGGCCGTGCCATAGGCATAATAAAAGTACGGTTGTGAGGGAAAACGCTCCAGAGCTTCTTTGCTCAAGGACAATGCCTCAACAAAATTTGCATTGGTAAGATGCAGATCGATCTTAGACCGGTAATCCTCTAGCGGGTTCCTGACAACATCTTCTTTGCTTTGCCCATTTTTTGTGGGCGTCTGTTTGGCCAGGGCCATAGAATCCTTGAGCTTTGACATAAGGGCATCGGAAAAGGCCGTTGTTTTAGTAGCGCTCAATACATTCATAGCCTTTTCATAGTTGCCCTGTCTATAATAGATAAGGGCCAGGTTCTGCTGCAGCTCGTTATCGTTGAAAGGAAGTTCCGATTTTACCCCCTCAAGGGTATTGCCCTGCTTTTGTAGGATATCGACCAGGGTGTTCAGGTACCAACGGTTTTTGGGCCGTGCTTTAACCACGGAAATGGCGTACCCTTGGGCCAATACATAGTCTTTTGATGCCATATACGCCTTGGCAAGTTCGTGATCCACCACCGGATCATCCGGAGCAATTCGCTTGCATTCCAACAGTAGGTTTATGGCCTTGTCATAGTTTTCTATTCCCTTTTGCTTCAGTGCCTCAAAAAAGTTTTCTTGAAAACTGTCGGAATACGCCTCCAAATAGAGTTCGGCACTGCCCTCTTCTTGGGCAAAGGCTGTCCATGGAGTAAAAAAAACTCCGAGGTAGAAGAGAAGTATATGGGGTCTCATTTTCATTGCACCCTTGCTGCCTTAAATTAAAACGGTGGTCCCTTATACGGCCACAACAATTATTCCATTACCGAATAATCCCCTATGCTTATGGTTTCAAAATCACCTTTGAAGACCACGTGGTTTCCTATCATGGCATGATTTAGGTCCGCATTTTGGATTTTGCTACAATTCTGTATCAAACTGTCCCTTATGGAGGAGTCTTCTACCACGGTCTGATCTCCTATAGACACGTAAGGCCCTATAGTACTGTTCTTTAGCACCACATTCTCACCGATAAAGCACGGTTCAATAATATGGGAGTTTTCCAAATGAACCGATTTGGCGACCAAGGTTTCCTTATCCTTCTCCAAAAAGCCCAACATGCGCCGGTTGGTTTCCACGGTTACATTCTTATTGCCGCAATCCATCCATTCGTCCACCGTGCCCGTTTTAAAGATTCTGCCTTGCTGCATCATCCGTTTGATACCATCATTAATCTGGTACTCGCCTCCGTTGACGATAGCATTGTCCAAGACGTATTGCAGCTCCTTCCTAAGCACACCGATATCCTTGAAATAGTAAATACCGATGACCGCCTGATCGCTGACAAAATCCTTGGGTTTTTCCACCAACTCCACAATCTCCCCATTGCCGTTCAGCTTTACTACGCCGTAGGCTTCTGGATTGTCTACCCGTTTTGTCCAAATAACGCTGTCCGCGGTCTTGTCCAGGTCAAATTGTGCCCGTATAAGCGTATCGGCATAGGCCACAACAGCCGGTCCGGAAAGTGATGCTTCGGCGCACATGATGGCATGACCCGTGCCCAAGGGGTCTAGCTGCCTGTAAATACTTGCCTTGGCACCAAGGCCCTTGGCCAGGGCTTCAAGGCTTTGCTCCACATCACGGCCAAAAAAAGCCGGGTCTCCCAGAATAAAAGCAATTTCATCGATATCTTCGTTCAGCACCTTCGCAATATCGCTTACCAATCGGTGCACTATAGGTTTCCCTGCTACCGGTATTAAGGGTTTTGGAATCGTTAAGGTATGTGGTCTTAGACGAGAACCTCTTCCGGCCATTGGGACAATTATTTTCATTTGTTATACACTAGTTTATGAATTGAAAATCACGGTAGCAAGCGTATGGCAGCCACCTTATTTGCTTTGTTATTTTGTTCCGGTACTCCCAAAGCCTCCTTTGCCCCTGGTCGTTTCGGACAATTCCTGTACTTCCTTCCATACGGCCCGCTCATGTTTGGCAATCACCAATTGGGCCACCCGTTCCCCATTTTCCACCACAAAAGGTTGGGAAGAAAGGTTGATCAATATCACCCCGATCTCTCCCCGATAATCCGCATCTATCGTTCCCGGGGCATTCAGTACGCTTATTCCCTTTTTGGCCGCTAGGCCGCTTCTGGGTCTTACCTGGGCCTCGAACCCGATGGGAAGTTCAATAAAAAGTCCGGTCTTTATGATCGCCCTCTCTAAAGGTTGTAACGTTATAGGTTCAATAATATTGGCCCTGAGGTCCATTCCCGCCGAAGCCAGGGTTTCATAATGGGGCAGGTCATGATCCGACCTGTTGATTATATTGATTTTCATTTTCTCAAGAATATTTTTTTCAGCTTATCATTTTCCAGCTTATACACTAGGCCCAAAAATACTAAAAGTAAGATGCTGCCGACGATTAAATTCCTGTTAAAAATATAGAAGGACAATACGGAAAATACGATGGATAACACCAGGTAGAATGTTATTTTTCGAAAGTTATAGGGAATTGGGTAGTACATTCGTCCAAAAAAGAAAGAAAGGAACATCATAGTGCCATAAGCGACCAGTGTGGCCATTGCCGATGCCCTATATCCAAAGTCAGGAATGAAGGTATAATTGATAACAATGGTCAAAATGGCCCCGATAACCGAAATATAGGCCCCAAACTTGGTCCGGTCCGTGACCTTGTACCAAACCGACAGGTTGTGATAAATCCCTAAAAAGAAACTGGCCAAGACGATAATGGGAACCACGGTCATGGCTTCCCAATAGGCCGAATCCTGTATAAAAATAATCTTTAGGACATCGGCAAAAACCACCACGGCCAATAAAATTATACTTCCCAAAATGACAAAGTAATTGGTAATCTGGGCGTAGGCCCTTTGTGGGTTCTCCGAAGTGGAATGGCTAAAGAAAAAAGGTTCTATCCCCATCCTAAAGGCCGTTGCGAACAGCGTCATAAATAGCGCCAGCTTATAACAAGCGGAATATTTTCCAATTTCATCCTTGGCAACATCCGGATGCAATAGTTCCGACAACATTACCCGATCAAAGACCTCGTTGATCGTAAAGGCAATTCCCGCAATCATGACGGGAGCTGCGTATTTCATCATCCTTCGCCAAAGTACGGCATCAAACACATAAGGTCTTCGAAGATATATGCGGAACATCATTAAAAAAGTGATGCCGCTGGCGATAAGGTTGGATATGAAGATATAGGAAATTTGAAAATTGGGCCTGTATATACTTTGGAAAACACCTTCCGGTTCAGCTTCCGCCAGACCCGGTAATATCAACAGCAAAAAGATGTTCAGTCCCAAATTAATGGCCACATTGGTGATCTTTACTACCGCGTAGCGGGCAGGCCTCTCGTTTGCCCTGAGCCAAGCAAAGGGCACTACCACCAACGCATCCAAGGCCAAAATAAAAATGACGTATTGAATGTATTGGGGATCAATGTTCAAAAAGTCGGCAAGACTTTCCTGAAAGCCCAATGCCAACAGCGCAAAGACCATTGTGGTACTTCCTAGGGAAACCAAGGCGGTTGAAACCACGCTGTTCTTATTGTCGGATTTGCTATAGAACCTAAAGAATGCCGTTTCCATACCATAGGCCAGTACTACATTAAAAATGGCGAACCAGGCAAAGATGAGGGTTACCTCACCATAGGAGCCAGGGGCCATTACCTCGGTATATAGCGGCACCAAAATAAAAGAAAGCATTCTTGGCAACACCGTTGCCAAACCATAGATAAAGGTTTGCTTGAAAAGTTTTTGAAACAGTGTCAAAAGGTGTACAGTTAGGGCCTAAAAATAGGTATTTAAACCCTGTAAACAAAGTTAGGTAACAGCCACCTCCTAGTAGATCTGCCCAGGCCGCTCTTCAATTCCGTAAATTTTTATGAATTTTTCCAAGCCGTTTTCCAGATAGCTCATTACCGCCTGGTCCCTTTCCAGTTCAAAGGGAAGTTCTGCCCGATTTCCAACTTTGAGTAGCGGAGGTTGGTTGCCTACTTCTCTTTTGGGGTCTGCATGCATAATGATGTCGGGTTTCAACATTTTGGGGTCCTCAAATTTGGCCAACACGAACATTTGGTCATTTACCCGCTCTGTTTGTAGTTCGGCGCTTCTTCCTCGAAAAAACAGGGTTTTAAACAGAATGTTTCCTTTTAAATGGGCAATTGGAATCCTTCCCGTACGTCCGGAAATGTCCTCCCCAACACTGCTCGTCCATTCCTGATAGCTTGCCGGTCCCAAGGTAAAAGGGGCCTTGCGCTCCAATTTTTTTTGCGATGAACATCCGAACAGTCCCATGCTAAGTACAATTAAAATACAACCTAAATGTCTCATTTTTTGTCGAATTGATCCCTATTGGTACTGTTCATCCAAATTTGATGCCAAATTCTGTCATATGCGCTTCAGCATAGATGCTATAGCATGCCTGATAAAGGTTTTTGTAAAATAGCGGGCATTTTTAGTAACTTTAGAAATCGGTACCATAAACAACCTCTATGAAAACCCTAATAAACCTGTCGCTCCTCGTCCTTGTTCTTTTGTTCATAACGTTTTACCCAAAGAAGAAGGAACCCATGATCCAGGAAAAACCGAACATCATTTTTATCATGTCCGATGACCATGCCTATCAGGCTATCAGCGCGTATAGCGATAAGCTCATCGAAACTCCGAATATTGATCGCTTGGCCAAAGAGGGCATTACCTTTACCAATGCCTGTGTCTCCAACTCTATTTGTGCGCCTTCCCGCGCTACGATCCTCACCGGAAAGCACACCCATATCAATGGAAAAATTGACAATCAGATGCCTTTTGATACCACCCAGGTGACCTTTCCACAGCTATTTCAGCAAGCGGGCTATCAAACGGCCATGTTCGGAAAACTGCATTTTGGAAACAACCCGAAAGGGGTGGACGAATTTATGATCCTGCCCGGGCAGGGCTCCTATATCAATCCCGATTTTATTACCAGCAAGGGGGATACCACTATTACGGGTTATGTAACGGACATTATTACCGACCTTACCATCAATTGGATAGATCAGCAAAGAGACCCCGAAAAACCCTTTATGCTGATGTACCTCCACAAGGCGCCGCATAGGCCATGGTGGCCAAGTCCGGAAAAATTTAAGGAGTTTGTTCAAAAGGAATTTCCTGAGCCGGCTTCCCTTTTTGATGATTACGCCAATAGGGGAACCGCCGCCAAAACCGCGGAGATGAATTTGCTGTATGATATGATGTACAACCACGACAGCAAAATTAGGCCGGAGACCACGGCCTCGATGTCCAATTTGGAGCCTGCCGTGCGCGAGTATCCAAATGGTTTTTATGGGCCTTACGGGCGTGCAAACGCCGCGCAACGTGCCCTCTATGACCCTATTCTGGATTCCATCAACCAATCCTTCAAGGAAAATTGGCCTTCCATGACCACGGAGGAAAAAATGCGTTGGAAATACCAGCGGTATATGCAGGATTACCTTGCCTGTGTTTCCTCTGTGGATGACAATGTAGGCAGGGTGCTCGATTATTTGGACGCACACGAGCTCGCGGACAATACCATGGTGGTATACACCTCGGACCAGGGATTTTATTTGGGGGAACACGGCTGGTTCGACAAACGTTTTATTTATGACGAGTCCTTTAAAACCCCCTTGTTGGTGCGTTGGCCCAACGAAATTAAGGCGGGCATTACCAATGAACAGATGGTCCAAAACCTCGATTTTGCACAAACGTTCCTGGAAGCGGCCCAAATAAAAGCGCCGGAAGATATGCAGGGCGAAAGCCTTATGCCCTTATTGACCAGTGACAATGCCGCCTGGGACCGCGATGCGGTATATTACCACTATTACGAATACCCTGCGGTTCATCAAGTCAAAAGACACTACGGCATTGTTACCATTGATTACAAGTTGGCCCATTTCTATTACGATGTTGATGAATGGGAACTGTACGATCGCAAAAAGGACCCCAGCGAGATGAACAATGTTTATAATGACCCGGCCTATGCCGATGTGGTAGCCGAACTAAAGACAAAGCTGGCGGCGCTTCGCGTCCAGTACAAGGATTCCGAGGAGTTGGATAAGTATTATATAGAACTGCACAAAAAGAACAACATACGCCCACCTTTGGAGAAATCCGACAAGCACTGATATCTCAATTAAAAAACCCGCCGATTGGCGGGTTTTTATATGTTTACCGGGCTATGTTCCTGCCCTGTTCTTTTAATTATTAAGCGCTTCGGCCCCTCCTACTATCTCCAATATCTCATTGGTAATGGCGGCCTGTCTCGCCTTGTTATAGGTAAGGGTCAATTGATCCTTCAATTCCGAGGCATTGTCCGTGGCCTTGTGCATGGCGGTCATACGCGCCCCGTGCTCACTGGCAAAGGAATCCCGAACGGATTTGAACAGTTGTGTCTTTAAGGACTTAGGTATCAACTGTTCCACAATCTCCACTTTGGACGGCTCAAAAATATAGTCGGCCGCCGTACTTGTACCATCTTCCACAGCAACTATGGGCAAAAACTGTTCGGTCATGACCAGTTGCGTAGCTGCATTTTTGAACTTATTGTATACAATCACGATCTTGTCATAGGAGCCGTTTACGAAAAGTTCCATCAACTCCTCCGCCACCTTGGCTACATTGTCAAAGGTGAGGTCATCAAAAATTCCACTGTGATTGGCAATCACCTGATGCTTTTTGGCCAAAATGTCATTACCCCTCTTCCCTATGGTCAGGAAATCTACCTGTTTCCCCGCATAGGTTTCATTGGCCAGGACAACGCCCTGTTTTATGATATTGGAGTTAAAGGCCCCGCACAATCCACGGTTTGATGTTATAGCAACCACCAGTACCCTGTTTACCTCACGATTATCGGAAAACGTGCTGCCCGAGTCGGCATCCAAACTGGCGCTTAAGCTCTGCAACAGTTCGGTAAGTTTGTTGGCGTAGGGGCGCATGGCGGTAATCGCATCCTGGGCCTTCTTCAGTTTGGCCGCAGAGACCATTTTCATGGCACTGGTAATCTGCATGGTAGAAGATACCGATGCTATCCTATTCCGTATTTCCTTTAAATTGGCCATTTTTTTGAGTTATGAATTATGGGTGATGGAGTTATGAATTCCTTACAATACCGACCAGAATCCCAATCAACCCGAAACATTTACCTTTCAGCTATATTTGCTCGCCAAATCCTTACATACCATCGTGAGGGTATCCGTGGCCTCATCGGTCAACTTCCCTGCTTTCAAGGAATCCAATACATCCCTATGTTTCGTATTCAAGAACTCTATGAAATCGGTTTCAAATTCCTTTATTTTTTCCACAGGCACATCGCGCAGCAGGTTTTTTGAGCCTGCATAGATAATGGCCACCTGATCCTCAACGGTAAAAGGGTCGTTCTGGGCCTGTTTTAGGATTTCAACGTTTCGGCGCCCCTTTTCAATAACGTTTAAGGTTGCCGCATCCAAATCGGATCCAAACTTGGCAAACGCCTCTAGTTCCCTAAACTGGGCCTGGTCCAATTTAAGCGTACCCGCTACCTTTTTCATGGACTTTATCTGGGCAGAGCCCCCAACACGCGATACGGATATCCCCACGTTGATCGCAGGTCGTACCCCTTGGTTGAACAGATCCTGCTCCAAGAATATCTGCCCATCCGTAATGGAGATTACGTTGGTCGGGATATAGGCCGATACGTCACCCGCCTGTGTTTCAATAATAGGTAATGCTGTCAACGATCCCCCTCCTCTTACCATAGGACGAAGAGGTTCCGGCAAATCGTTCATGTTCTTTGCGATATCGTCATCTGAAATCACCTTGGCGGCGCGTTCCAACAATCTGGAGTGCAAGTAGAATACATCCCCAGGGTAAGCCTCGCGTCCCGGTGGTCTTCTCAATAAGAGGGAAACCTCACGATAGGCAACGGCCTGTTTGGAGAGATCATCATAAATGATCAACGCAGGTCTTCCTGTATCCCTAAAATACTCCCCGATGGCCGCTCCCGCAAAAGGGGCGTACACCTGCATGGGAGCAGGGTCGGAGGCATTGGCCGCTACAATGGTGGTATAGGCCAATGCGCCCTTGTCTTCCAAAGTTTTGGCTATGGCTGCCACGGTAGATGCCTTTTGGCCTATGGCAACGTAGATACAGTATACCGGCTCTCCGGCATCGTAAAATTCTTTTTGGTTCAAAATGGTATCGATACAAACGGTGGTCTTCCCCGTTTGGCGGTCACCAATTACCAGTTCTCGCTGTCCCCTTCCGATCGGAATCATGGCATCGATCGCCTTTACCCCGGTCTGCAGGGGCTCATTTACTGGTTGGCGGAAAATAACGCCTGGCGCTTTGCGTTCCAATGGCATTTCGTATAGCTCCCCAGCAATGGCACCTTTACCGTCTATAGGAGTTCCCAAAGTGTCCACAACGCGGCCTACAATGCCCTCGCCCACATTAATGGACGCGATACGCTGTGTACGCTTCACGGTAGCACCTTCCTTGATTTCCTTTGACGGGCCTAGCAATACCACCCCAACATTATCCTCTTCCAGGTTAAGAACGATACCTTCAAGACCACCATCAAACTCTACCAATTCGCCATACTGGGCGTTGGATAGGCCATAGACCCTTGCGATACCATCACCTACTTGTAATACGGTACCTACTTCGTCCAAGGAAGCGGTAGCTTCAAATCCCGATAATTGCTTTTTCAATATTGCTGATACCTCAGCGGCTTTTACTCCTGCCATTTTTCTAGATATAAGATTTTGGATGTGGGAGTTAACTCCCTTTATCCCGATATTTTATTATAATGTATTTGTAAATTCTCTCTTTAGGTTGCTCAACTTGTTTGCGATGCTGGCATCATATTGTAAATCGCCCACGCGCAATACAAAACCTCCGATGATGTTTTCATCCACCTTGTTCTCCAAGGTTACCTTGTTTCCTGTAAGCTCGCCCACTTTTTTTAAGACGCTTTTTTCCAAAGCATCGGTCATAGGAACCGCTGTGGTAACGAAAGCCACGTGCTCTCCCTTTAATTTCTCACTGAGGATAATATATTTTAGCGCCACTTCATTCAACAGGGGTACTCTTTTATTGGTGGTCAAGGTAGCGATCAAACCTTGTGTAATGGCATGGCTGCCCTCAAAAATTGCGTTCAAGGCATCTTGTTTTATACTTGCCGTCACCACAGGGCTCGCCAACATCTCCTGAAGCTCCTTGCTGTCGGAAATGGTCTTGGTCACGATTCGCATATCTTGCTCAACAGCATCGGCCGCCTTGTTCTCCGTTGCCAGTTCCAAGGTGGCTTTTGCGTATCGAATGGCCGCTCTTGACTCGTTCATGCTTCGCTTAGTTTAGTTTGATGTCGCCCAACATACTTTCAACAAGCTGTAGCTGCTTGTCCTTGTTGGACAGTTGCTCCTTGATTACCTTCTCCGCAATCTCCAGGGAAAGATTGGCTACCTGGTTTTTGATATCGGTGACCGCAGCTTTCTTTTCGCTTTCAATAGTGGCCTGTGCCTGCTGGATCATTTTATCGGCCTCTACCTGGGCCAGTTCCTTGGCATCGGAGACAATTTTGTTTTTCATGTCCCTGGCATCCTTGAGCATGGCTTCACGTTCCGCCCGTGCCTCTTTCAGAATGCGTTCATTGTCCGCCTGGAGGTTTTGCATTTCCTTACGGGCATTTTCGGCTTCGGCCAGCGCTTTTCTAATGGAATCTTCACGATCTCCTACCGCACCAAGGATGGGTTTCCAGGCAAACTTTCTCAACACAAAAAGTAGAATGGCAAAAGTCAATGCCGTCCAAAAGATGAGTCCTATTTCCGGTTTAATTAAATCCATATGTTATGCTTTATTCATTTTTTTAAAATACTAAGGCACAACCAACCGTTGTGCCTTAATATAAGTTCTAACCTAAGACACCCATTAGTCCTACAACAACCCCAAAAAGTGCTACCGCCTCAATAAAGGCAATAAGTACGATCGCAGACCCTTGTAGTTTTCCTTGCATCTCTGGCTGGCGGGCCATAGCCTCCATGGCAGCCCCACCAATTTTACCAACACCGATTCCTCCGCCGATAGCAGCCAATCCTGCTCCAATAGCAGCAAATGCTCCATAATCAACAGCGGCAGCGGCCTCTTGTACTAATGCTAAACTCATAGTTTACGTATTTAAAAAAATTAATTAATGATCATGTTCTTCTTCCAGCGCTTGTCCAAAATACAAGGCGGAAAGCATGGTAAATATATAGGCCTGAATAGCAACCACCAGCACTTCTATCACACTAATAAACAGCGTGAACAGGACAGAAATGGGGGCCACCCAGAACGTTTCGAAAATAAATATCAACCCTATCAAACTCAGCACAATTACGTGCCCTGCGGTAATATTGGCAAACAAACGAATCATAAGGGCAATGGGTTTCACAAACATGCCTATGATTTCAATAGGAGCCAGGAACAACTTCATGGGTACCGGCAAACCGGGCATCCACAACATATGCTTCCAATAGTATTTCTTACTGCTAAAAATTGTAATGACAAAAGTGATTACCGCTAGCGTAAGGGTAAAGGCGATATTACCACTTAGATTTGAGCTAAAAGGGAAAAAGGGAATAAGTCCGATCACATTGTTGATCCAAATAAAGAAAAACAAGGTCAACAAAAACGGCATATATCTTTTGTAGTGATGCTCCCCGATATTGGGAATGGCCACCTCGTCCCTTATAAAAACAATGATAGGCTCCATGAATCGGCCAATGCCGCTGGGCATATTGGTATTCGATTTTTTATACGATCTGGCAGAAAACAGGAAGATCAAAAGTATAAGCGCCACGGACAGGAACATGGAAAAGACATTTTTCGTGATGGAAAAGTCCAGAGGTCTTGTGGCATTTGTAGCATGCTGGTCTTTATCGAGTGTAACGGCCAAAGCCCCAGCATCCAACTGATATATCTTATCGTGTAGATTTGTGAATTTCAACCCCTTCCTTTCAACCATTACCTTGCCGTCCACATCGTGATGGAATTCGCTGGACATAAAGGTGACCAGGCCGTTATCTGTCCATAAAATGACAGGTAATGGAATCGTCAATGCGGCCGGGAAATGGTCTTCATCGCTTCCGTAAACGTGAAAACTATGCGAGTCGCCAATATGATGAAAAATTAATTCTGAAGCGTTGAATGGTTCATCCCCTTCCGAGGAATCTTTGGTAGCAGTTTTTGATGCCGCAAAACCTAAACTATAAAAAGATAAGAATAGAATCGCAAAAAATGCTCTGAATGTACTGACCTGCATTGAAATTTTGATTTAAAACCCCTCTGAAAAATTCGCTGCAAATGTACATACATTAAATTAATTGGCAAACTATATTATTTGCTTTATTTAGGTTTTTTGAAGAAATTTATTTATGGCGATAGTCTCGAACAAAAGGAGCAAAAAATACGGGATAAAAAAATTGAAGACCTCCACTAGGGTATGATCCGATTTCTTAAGAAAAAGTGGGAGCAAAAAGATGATCACCAAGGCCATTTTTGCTATGGTTAGCATCAGAAAAATTTTGAAAACGTTTTTACTTTCCTGGGCCGCATACCATCTTAAGACCACGTATACGGCCAAAACCAAAGCCGCATTAAAAAGATAGATGCCCCAAAGTGGAAAATAGAGGGTGCCGGAAAAGAGCTGTAACAAAATATAAAAATGCACGGCGAACAGCAGCCCGGCAAACGCCAGGAGCTTCACCAGAAAAACACCCATTTCCTTACCCATTGGATGAATTTTGTTTTTTTGAAATATTGGACACTTGTTTTACGACCATATACATGGCCAGAGCAACGGATCCCAAAGAACATACCAAGGTGAACACATGGTATTGGTTTGGATAGGCTTCATCCAATTTTACTCCGCCAAAACTGCCCAGACCTATGATGACGATCATCTGAAGGGCTATGCCTGAAAATCTAGCGTATGAATTTAGTGGGTTCTTCTTCCTAGGATGCTTTTGCGGGTCCATTACTGCTTGTCCTCAAAGGCTGTTTATAACTACTGGCAGCGTTTGAACTGGACGTTGAGGCAGCCGTACTCGCAGTGCTGGTGCTCGCTGCGGAAGCGCCCCCTTTGCCTTTCATGGTACAGGATGCATTAAAGGTTGCTCCAGGCTCAACGGCCAATTTGGTAACGGAAACCGTTCCCTCTATTACGGCAGAGGCCTTAAGGGAGAGCAGGTCCGACACCAACAGTTCCCCGTTGAAGCTTCCTTCGATATCTGCGTTCACACATTCTACCTTTCCATGGATATAGCCACCTTTGCCGATAACTACTTTTCCGGAGGTCTTTACATTACCGTCCAATTTTCCATCGATCCTAAAATCCGCTTCGGAGATGATATCTCCTTTGATTTTGGTGTTCTTTTCAATTCTGTTGGGTTGTCCGCCTATTTCTGTCATAACACGAGGTTTTTTGTTATCTGAAAACATTATTCTATGGTTTTGGGGTTAAGAGTTCTTTTTTGTATTCCTCTAAATTTTTGTGTACTTGAATGATTTTATAGTTGGATGACAAAATTACAAAATTCTCATTGTCAACCTTGTAATCCTTGTTAATTTTTAGCAGTTCCACATAGCCTAGGGCAAAATCCTTGGACTTAAACCCGTGAACGACCACAAATTGGTCCTCCAAACTGTAGATGTCCTTGGACACCCTGTTCTTGTATTTCAGGTCTACGATGGATTTTTCCAAAAGCTCCTTGAGCTCCTGGGCCTGTTCATCATCACGTATCTTAAATGGAAAGACCACCTTCCAATTTCCTTTGCCCGAAACTCCTGTTTCCTGTGAAAACACTTTAGGTTCCAGCTTGGGAAGTTGTTCGGCCACCATCTGCTGTGCCTTTTGCCCCTCAGGATTGTTGGGATAGTTAAGGGCCACGAAATTAAGCGCATCCTTAAACGCTTCATATCCTTGCAGCCTACCTATGGCATTGGCCTTGAGCATTTCAAACTTTGGTACGATCTCATCCCCTGTATACCGATTGATGTTTTCCTCCGCCCCTTTGATAACACCCACATACTCTTGCTCCAAATATCTTTTGTACAACTGGGTATATCGTGCATCTGGGCTATCGGTGGCGTTGGCCAGTACCGCTTGTGGATTTAGAAGTATCTCGGCGTAACGGGAATTTGGGTGGTTTTTAATGATATCGGCTTTCATTCCTGCCGCCAATGGACTTTCCAATTCCTCATAGATCTTGTACAGATTATACTTGGATGGAAGTACCAGTCGTTCTTCGGGGTCTGCCTTTAGCACGCCGTTCAATTTGTTGGCCGCCAAAAAGTTTTCCTTGAATTTTTCCTTGTAGATCAAGCCCAATTGATAGTTGGCAAAATTTCTTTCGGTCTTCAAACTGTCTATGACACCCTCGTCCGATGGTATACGGTCCAAATAAAAATCCACCGAATATTTTTGTTCATCGGTAACCGCTTCCTCCACTTTCCCCGAGGCCACCCCGATTTCATCCGTTTGTTGTACTGGTAAGGCCCTATTCTTATTGGACCAACGCCAATCGTCCTCCAACACCCGCTCTCCCCATTTGTTCCTGAAATCGGTTTTCCCATATCCAAGGCTGGTGATATTGTAGAAATAAAATTTGCCCTTGGTAGCCTTGCCGGCCTTGCTCTGGGAAAAAACATCCAGGCCCGCGTTTAACCGCTCTTCCTCTTTTAATGCCTCGGCTTCTTCCTTTTCCCTCATCTTGGCAATATAGGTTTCAAAATAGGCCACTCGTTCTGTCTCGTCCATATGGTATAGCGTAATTACACTATCTGCATATTGTACCACCTCCTCATAGGCGATTACATCTTCCAAATTGTCCAATTTCTTTTTTACGGAACGGTATTTTTTTGTGTTTTCCCGGAGGTTGGTCAAGGTGCTATCGTAATAGGCTCCCGCGGTCTTATAACCGTTTTGGTCAAAATGGTATTCCGCGAGGTTTTCATAGTTCAGGGCGTTCAACTGCGGAACGTTCTGGGTAGCACGGAGTGATTTGTTGAAGTAGTCCAGGGCCAAACTGTCGGAGCCATTGGTCAAATGGTATTCCGCTTCCTGTCTGTAGATCTTATCCAAAAAGGGACGGTTTTCCCTGTTTTCCTCCAAATCGATGAGGTACTCCAACAAGGCCTCCTTGTTCTCCTGGGTAATTTCCGTGTTCTGTATTTTTTTTAAATGGGCGTTGATCATATAAACCCTGGGTGATTTTCGATTGAGGGCAATGATCTTGTCAAAGGCGTAGTTGGCGCTATCCTTATGCCCCAACTGGTCATAGAGCTGCCCAATGATAAAATAATATCGGCCTTTTTCCGGATTTTTACGGGTATAGGCAGAGGCAATCTTCAATTGCTGTATGGCCGTATCAGGGGCATTCAGGTTTATATAAGCTTGGGCCATCATGGCACGTGCATCCGCGTACTCCTGGTCCCGTAAATCCTCGTACTTGAACAAGCGCTTCAGGTTTTTGATCGCCAATTCCTCATTTTCCAAACGGATGTTCACTTTCTCCCTCCATATGGTGGCTTCGTTGAGCTTATCGCTTTGCGTGTATTTGCGAAGCACATAATTGAAGGCTTCCAGCGCAGGGATATAGCGTTGGTCAAAATAGCGCGCCTTGCCCAATAGGAGAAAAGCTTCATCGGTCTGGGGATTGCGCTCCTCGTCCTTAATGTCCATGCTGTGCTTTTGTATGGCCTTGGTTGCCTTTTCCTCGGCAAGCAAAAATTGTGGGGTATTGTTTTCAGAATCCAATTTTACCTCATCCGTCACCTCCAAACGTTCTACGGGAAGGACTTCCCAGTAGTTATCCCGATACGAAGCATTGAGTTGCTCGCGCCCCTCCTCAAAAGCGATATTGCCGTTGTAAAGTACGTTGTACTTGGTGTTCAGACCGTGCCAATTGCGATTGACAAAAGCGTCCTTTTTGGTGGAACATCCGTTAAACAGGATTCCAGCCAAAATCAGAAGTGGAAAAAGTTTGTGCTGAAGCTTCAAAATTCCTTGGTATTCGTATGTAGTCTTAACTTAAAAACATCCAGATTATTATACTGCTCATCGGTAAAATGCACATTATTTTCATTTCGAGGAAAAAAAACAAAAATCCAATAATCCCAATGCACTTTGCCAAGGGCTTCGCTCGTCCCTAAAACTACCAGGTGGTGGGGCTTTCAAAATCTACCAAATCCCTATTGTATTTGCTCTTATAGGCTACCGGCGATAGGCCCACATATTTTTTAAAGACCGATCTAAAGGCCTTCTGATCGGAGTACCCCACTCCGAACATTACCTCGGCCACATTGTGCTGGGTAGATTCCAAACGCTTTTTGGCGGCCTCGATCTTTACGCGTTGTATGTATTCCAAGGGCGTATTCTGGGTAGCTTTTTTAAATCGCCTTACAAAGTTGCGCCGGCTTACCGAATACATCCCTGCTAATTGCTGTACCGATATTTTATCGGCCACATTGCCTTCTATGTACCTTTGCGCTTGTTTAATGACCTGATCTTCATGGTCTTTCTGCCCTTGAAAAATGGCGAACTGGTTCTGGCTTTCCCGATCAATTTCGATCTCGAAAAACTTGGAAATAAAAATGGCCGTGTCGCGCCCGCAGTATTTTTCTATCAAATGCACAACCAAATTCAGAAAGGAATAAGCGCCCCCGCTGGTATACAATCCGTCCTCCTCGGTCACCACCTTGTTGGATACTACATTGATCTTTGGATACATTTTTTTCAAAACATCGGTACCGGCCCAATGCGTCGCGCACTGCTTCCCATCTACCAATCCTGTCTCGGCCAAAATAAAAGCGCCCAAACAAAAACTGGCTACCTCCGCACCATGGTCCAATCTTTGCTTTTTGATCCATGGTACAAACTCTTGGTTGTTGCGGACATCCGCCAACAGATCATTGGGTTTAAAGGAGGGTATCAATATCAAGTCTGTTCGTTCCACCTCAGAAAGGACCTTATCGCAATGTATGCTAAAGGCTCCATCGTACAATACGGTATCCTTTTCCACGCCCACCAAATGGATATCAAAAGGAGGCTGGGCTCCATTTTCTGTTTGTGCCAAAAATTCATTGGCCGCATTAAAAATCTTGTAAGGCCCTATGACACTACTAAGTATGGCATTACTCTTGGGAACCAATATGCTTACGTGCTTCATTATGTAATAGGTTTATGTTCAAAAATAGCCTAATTATTTGGCATAAACAACCCTCCAAAGTGGCTGATTTACCCATTTTGGCCCTGTCCTATGTTTCGTAGCTTTGAAATCAGATGCCCGTTTTATGGAGTTTGAACTGTTCGAAAAAATTAGGGATGCCTTTTGCGCAAAACATACTCATGTAAGTGTGGGTACCATGATGAGTTCTCCTGCAATACACTACAAGGGCAAGGTATTTGCCTTTTTTTCACGACGGAGTACCATGGTATTCAAACTGGGCAAGACCTATCCTGTGGATGCATTGGAAATCGAAATAGAGGTATTCAACCCCTTTAAGAACAAAGCGCCTTTGAGCGGATGGTACGAGGTAGGGTTCAACGACCATGCGGAGTGGGATGGGCTCACCTCCAAAGCGTTGGAGCTCATGGCATTAAATCCAAAAAAATAAGTATGGGAACAAAAGGGGACAAACTGAACCAAGAGGCCACATTGGCGGCTGAGGCATTGGTCGCAAAGCTGAACGGAATCGATGGGATTACATCAAAAAAGATGTTCGGGGGCCATGGGATATTCCATCATGGGAAAATGTTCGGAATCGTCAATTCCAAAGGGCAGTCCTTTTTAAAGGCAAATGCCTTCAACAAAGTGGATTTTGAGAAAAGTGGATCTCATAAACACGGTAAAATGCCCTATTTCTCTATTCCGGATGCAATCGCAAACGATACGGACAAACTTGTGGAATGGGCCAACAAGGCCCTGAAAACCATTAAATCAGAATCGTGATGAAACATGTTATGGTGCCGTTTACGATAAAACCGGAAGCATTGGGAGCGGTAGGCCCCATCATTGGCAAATTCATTTCTGCCATCAAAAAAAATGAGCCCAAAACCCTATTGTACCAATCATTGCAACAGGCTGATGAGCCTACAAAGTTCATCCATGTAATGACCTTTTCGGATGACGCATCGGAAACTTACCACAAGAAATCCAAGCACTGTGCAGAATTCGTTGCGGCCTTGTACCCCTTATGCGAAATTATGCCTAAACCTATAGTATACTATGAAACCAATACCGATATGTGATGGTTGACGTGCTCACGGACATACAAATTTTTTGTCCCCGGCATCGGGTTGCCGAATACGTGGCCAATCCGGATAATGCCCATGAATGGTATGTAAATATAAAATCGGCCGTATGGTTGACTCCCAAACCGGCGGAAATTGGCACACGGATAGCTTTTAAGGCCAATTTTCTGGGAAGGCAGCTTATGTATACCTACGAAATAGTTGAATTTGTTCCCATGAAAAGGCTGGTGATGCAAAGCGTCGATGGGCCATTCCCTATGGAAACCAGCTACACCTGGGAAGATTTCAATGGCGGACATACCCATATGACCTTGCGAAACAGGGGCAATCCCACGGGCTTTTCAAAATTGGTGGCTCCCTTTATGGCCGCTGCCATGAAAAGGGCAAATGGAAAAGATTTAAAACGGCTTAAGAAAGTCCTCGAAAACAAAAACCATGCAAGCTAAAACCAACCCGGAAGTAGATAATTTTCTGAAGGAGAAAAAACATCCTTTGACTCTTGAGATACAGGAGGTCCGAAGAATTATTTTGGAGTCGGACCACCGTATAGAAGAGACCATAAAATGGAAGACTCCCACTTTCATGTACAAGGGGAATATTGCCTCCTTTTTCTTCAATGCCAAGAAATTTGTAAGCTTAATGTTCCATAAGGGAGCGTTGATCCCTGACGTTTCCGGATTGTTGGAAGGCGATGGCAAAGAAAGTCGGGTAGCCCGATTTTATGGTTTGGAGGACATTGTCAAAAAGAAGGGTGCGCTACAAGATATCATCAAGGAGTGGATCAAAATCCAGGATACCAAAAAATAAAAGGACCCTATGTTTACGGCAGCCTATACCCATTTTTTTCAAGAACTAACGGAAAACAACAGTACCGCTTGGTTTCATGCCCATAAAAAAAGATATGAGGAAGTGGCCAAGGGGCCCTTTTTGGAATTGCTCAACCGTTTGTTGCCCACCCTTACGGAATGGGATCATCGTATCCTCCCGGATGCCAAAAAAGCGTTGTTCCGAATCAACCGGGATATCCGCTTTTCCAAGGACAAATCGCCCTATCATCTCATCTTAAAGGCCGGTTTTTCCCCCAATGGAAAAAAGTCGGTGCTCCCGGGCTACTATCTGGGGATAGATGCGCACCATATCCATGTGGGAGGCGGCTTGTTCATGGTACAAAGCCCAGAACTAAAAAAAATACGGACCTATATTGCTGAAAATACCCCTGCGTTCTTGAACCTAATGGGTTCCGAGAACTTTAGGCAGCACTTTGGCGCTTTGAAGGGCGAAAAGGCGAAACGATTGGACAAGGATCTTCTCCCTGTGGCCGACAAGACCCCTTTGATCTATAACAAGCAGTTCTATGCCATGGCCGAATTTCCACTGGAGCCCTTTTACCAATCGGAAAAGCTTCCGGAAGAAATTTTGGCACATTTTGCCGGTATTCGCCCATTAAACGAGTATCTCAATCAGGCCCTACACTGAAAAAGAAATCCATAACGATTTATGAATCATAAAAACGAAAGATCATGACAACACAGGAAGTAGCAAATCAATTGGTAGCGTATTGCAAACAGGGGCAGTTCAATGAAGCCATTAACGCCCTTTACGGGGACAATATTGTGAGTATAGAACCAGATGGAGCGCCCATGAAAGAGGTACGGGGCCTGGATGCCGTAAAACAAAAGTCGGAACACTTCAATAGCATGGTAGAGGAAGTGCACGGTATGGAAATTTCGGAACCCATAGTCGCCGATACGTTTTTTGCCTGCACCATGAAAATGGATGTGACCTTCAAAGGGGCTCCAAGAAGCAGTATGGAGGAGGTATGTCTGTACAAAGTGGAAAATGGGAAAATTACCCAGGAAGAATTCTTTTTTACCCCGCAGAACCCGCAGGGGTAGGATTATGTCTAAACGGTCCGTTGGGCAACATTGAAAGCACAGCGCGCTTTTCAATGTTGTTCTTCGCGACGGTTTTTACCGGCAAAGAAACTTTCCAATTCCCTTAAGGTCGCTTCAGAAGTTTGTATGTCCCTTACGATTTGGCCCTTGTTCAGTACCACGATCCGCTCACAGACCTCCGTTACATGGCTAAGGTCGTGACTCGAAACCAATACGGTTACTTCCCCCTTCTTGGCCAAATCCTTGATTATTCCCTTTAGTCTGATCTGCGTGGTCGGGTCCAAATTGGCAAAGGGCTCATCCAAGATGACCACTTCGGGATTTCCGATGAAGGAAGCTACAATACCCGCTTTCTTCTGGTTTCCCTTGGACAGATCACGGAGGTACTTCTTTTGTCCTAGGATCTCTCCGTGGAAAAAGTCTTCAAATTGGGACAGTAGTCCATCCACATCGGCTTTGTTCTGCCCGCGCAACTCCCCGATAAAATAAAAATATTCTTCCGGGGTAAGGTAACCGATCAAAAAGGTCTCGTCTATAAAGGAGGAGGTAAAGGGTTTCCAGGCCTCGCTCGTGTTCACTTGGACCCCATTATTAATGACGTGTCCCGTGGTAGGCTGTATTAAATCGAGCAACAAGCTGAAAAATGTGGTCTTTCCTGCACCGTTATTGCCCACCAGACCAAAGCTCTGCCCTTTTGGGATTACCAGATCCTCTATGTTTAATACGGTCTGTGACCCGTATGTTTTAGTAAGGTTTTTTGATTGTATCATCATATCCCTATGTTAGCTGTTCTTTTCCTTAAATCCGGCAATCATGCCGTATTTCTTTTTTCGATAAATTTCGGTGATCCTGTCCAGCATGGGCTTTCTAAAAGCAATGCCCACCAGCCCCAGGGCAGAGAGCACGCCCAATGCGACCTCAAAGGAAATTAGAAATTTCAACGCCGGAAAAATAATCATAGGTACGCCCAAGAGTGGTATGAGGACCAAAAACTGCGTGGCTCCCGTGCCCTGCATATTTGAAAAAGCACTTTTATCCAAATCGATCCTCTTTTTGTTCATGGACCCAAAGAACAGGATAAGCGGAATGTTGATTCCCAAATTGTAAAGTGCACTGCTAAGGTTTATAGCCAGGGCCTGCCAGCCAAAATACACATAGGGAATGGAAAGCAGGAACATGACGACCACACTGGCGGAAATGAGCCCTGCCTTGGACTCCAGATACTTGCGCAGTGGAATGTTCTGCGCCATCATCATACTATAGTAGGCGCTGTCCCAAGCGGGGATGAACTGCCCAAAGTTCACCAGGAAGATGCCCGTAATAAAAATCCCGGCAAAAACCATCATGGCGGAGGTGTTGGAAAATTCGTCCATGGTGTAAAAAACCAGGCCATAGAAAATCATGGCCAGGGAGAGAAAGACCTGCGTTTTGGTGCGTTTGTTGCGCCAGATCAGTTTAAGGTCCAGTTGTAGAAAGGGAGCGATACTTCCAAATTTTTTGGTCCACCCCAGATCGGCCGTAACGGCTTCTTTGGTTTTCTTTTTGAGGGAGGCATCGAGAAATATCCGCCTGCGCAAAAAACGATAGTTAAGGGCATACGTCCCAAGGGCCAAGGCCAAAGGCACCAGCATGCTTAGGGGAAAATGGTAAAAGGCGTAGAATCCTTTACCGGTAAGCTCGGTCACGGACAGCACCCCAAAGTAGTTAAGGGCATAAAGTGCGATGATCACAAGGATTAGGCCGATAAGCGCCCGGTCATTTTTGTTGATCAGAAAGTTCAGGTAATTTACAGTGAGCGATAGGCAGACCACCGCCAGCAACCAGGATAACAAGTTGGGTAGGGGATAGCCATGAAGGGCCAGCATCACCACGAAGGGGACAAAGAGGACAAGGGAAAAGAAATTATAAAGGGACCCTCCGGATTTTGCAAGAATGTAGTGGGTTATGACCCGTTTTTTTACGGGAAGCATCAGTAATGGCTTAACGTCCATCACCGGCAGTTTTTGCATGAAGTATCTGAAGAAAAGTTCGATCAGCAACCAATACACCAAATACTCGCTGACCTTAGCTAGTGGGTCCGATTCGGGAAATGCCCTCTCCAATAGAAAAAATAGGCCTACGCCCGCCATGGCCAGGAAAACCAGCATATAAACGGCAAAGAAAACCATAAGTGCCTTGATGGCCATATCCTTGCCCAAACTGGCGGATCGAAAAAAGGATTTCCATTGCAGGTTTACAAAATGCTTAAACATGTAGTCTGTAGCTTGCTCTGAGGGGTTAGTGTGGCAAATATATATTTTGTTACAACGACCAACTATTTTTTAGGCCATCCTATTTTAAATAACACAGCTTTGCTTAGTTTTGCACAAAAATTGATTCATGAGCGATTTTCATTCCCTGACGGTATCTTCGGTGGAAAGACTTACCCCAAACGCAGTTGCAATATCGTTTTCCATTCCCAAGGAACTAAAGGATACCTTTTCCTTTCTTTCGGGCCAATACATTACCATAAAACATCCCATGAACGGCGGGGAAATCCGCAGGGCCTACTCCATTTGTTCCCTGCCCACCGCCCCGGGAATTTCTGTGGGGGTCAAAAAAGTGGAGGACGGAACCTTTTCGGTATATGCCAATACAGCGATAAAGGCTGGGGATGTTATGGAGGTTATGCCGCCCGAAGGGCGCTTTGTCTTCCATCCGTCCAACCGGGAACAGCACATCGCTGCCTTTGCCGCCGGAAGTGGAATCACACCTATTTTGAGCATTGCCCAAAACGTATTGGAAAGCCATTTGAACAGCACTTTTGTACTGGTATATGGCAACCAAAGCCCTGAGGAAACCATGTTTTATAGGAACCTCCGGGCTTTATCTAAAAAATATACCAACAGGTTTTTTATTCAGTTCGTTTATAGCAAGGCACAGGAAGAGGGTTCTCTTTTTGGGCGAATCGATACCTCCACTGTGAACTTCATCATCAAGAACAAATTTAAGGAGGTCTCTTTTGACCACTTTTATCTTTGCGGGCCGGAACCAATGATCCATGTGGTTTCGGATACGCTTAAAGTTGCCGGGGTGCCAGATGCCGATATCCTTTATGAACTTTTTACCTCAACGGAGGCTGTGGATACCATAGCGGAGAATTTGGATGGCACCACCAAGGTGGAAGTCGTGGTGGACGACGAGACCTATTCGCTCTCCATGGACAAGAAGACCTTGGTGCTCGATGCCGTGCTCAAGGAGAATATCGATGCACCCTACTCCTGCCAAGGCGGGGTTTGCAGTAGCTGTATTGCAAGAATTACCGAAGGAAAGGCAGAAATGGTCAAAAATCAGATTTTAACGGACGGCGAAATCGCCGAAGGCCTCATTTTAACTTGCCAGGCTCACCCACTTACCCCAACCTTAAAGGTAGATTACGACGATGTGTGATACCGGGGGAAGTCCAGCTTCCTGTGGCCTGCCCCAACTAATCCGTTAAAAGCGCTTTGTCCAAGGCCCTTATGGCATTTTCATACCCGATCAGGTAGGCCTTTTCCATTCCTTTTCTGTCCAGAATGCCAATATTTTCCAGGGCTGGCGGCGCAATAAGGATATCGCAGGCCCCTATCTTTTCCTTGCTGGAGGCATAGACCATAAGCCCGGTGACGCGCCCGGTGAGCTGTAGGGCGTTCTTCAGCGATCTTTTGGGGAGTCGACTTACAATGGATACATTGCTCCCCAAGATGAAATCAGTGGTGTCCATGAGGGGCTCCAGAGGAAAATTATTCATAATACCCCCATCTGCATAGAGTTCGCCCTTTAAGAGAACAGGGCTAAAAACCGGGGGAAGAGCAGCTGAGGCCAATAAGGGACGGATCAATTCGCCCGAGGAAAAGAACGCCTGATCTCCCTCCTGCAGATTGGTGGCCACGACGTGCAGCTCCTTGTCCAGGGCTTCAAAGGAATCCTGGGGAAAATAATCCTTGAACAAGGCGACGTATTTATCCGTGTCTATAAGCCCCGGTTTGCTTATGGTAAGGAAGTTGTATTTGAACAGCGGGGTCTCTTTAAAAAACAGGAGCATGTCCTCTACCGTATGGCCTTGGGCATAGAGCGCACCTATCAGGGCTCCAACGCTGCTACCGGAAACGGCTCCAGCCGATATGCCCAGTTCATTCATGGCACGGATAACCCCGATATGGGCCATTCCGCGGACACCTCCTCCCGAAAGCACCAGGCCAACGGACTCTGATTTTTTGATTTTAGACCTTACTTCTCCCATGCTATTGAACCTTCAGCTTGATTCTTGTTCACCTTGGTGTATAGGTGTACAAAAATACGGTGTTTTTGCACCAAAACGCCTGTAGGGCACAATCGTTGACGAAGATTTTACAGACCATACGGTCGGCGGCGCTCTTTTGAACGCCATACCATGGCAACTAAGTAGCTCTTTATCCTGTTTTGTTATTTTTTTACCCTATTTCCAGAACAAAAAAGAGGACATGAACTATTGGGTCAAAGACCATTTGGTTGGTTTTTCCAAAAAGGGGCCTGTTTGTTAAATTTAACCAGAGCTGTAATTGCGAAAACGCTTTGGCGACTAAATTCTTTGTAAATTTACCGGTGAACCACAGGTTTATGCAAGCTTCTTTTTCACATACCACGGCTATTTTGGTATTTGCAAATTCCTCCAAGGAGGAATTAAAGCACAAGACCTTTGTCCAAGATGGTCAGCTGTTCGATATGCTTACGGCACAAACCTTGCGTACAGTGAAAAGTACGGGGCTTCCCTATTTTCACTATTCGGAAGACCAGCAATTGGGCGGTTCCTTTGGCGAACGCTTTACCAACGCCATTGAAGCTGTGTTTCACAAGGGATATGATGCGGTCATCACCCTGGGCAATGACACTCCGGAACTTAGCAAGTCCCATATTCTGGAAGCTTACGCTTGTTTACAATCGGGCCGACCGGTGTTGGGACCCTCGTTGGACGGTGGTTTTTATTTGATGGGAATCACGAAAGCCTTATTTGACGTCTCCCATTTTTTGCATTTGCCCTGGCAGACTGCTACCTTGGCCAAACAGCTAGGCCAGTTTCTAGGTACTTTTCCTGCCCGATTGGTATGGTTGCAGCGGTTTTCGGATTTGGATGCACTGTCCGATCTACAGGTTTTGGCGAATAGCCATCGCCTTGGGAAGGCACTCCAAGGGCTTATTCGTAATTTGCTCGCCTGTGCCCGTCATCTATTTCATTTCTCCCAGTCCTTTATCGATTCCTATCTCGTACAGACCTATTACAACAAGGGGTCTCCAGTATTTCTTCATTCCTAGACTTAAGTGGATTATTCAACGTCCGATTTTATTGTTGGAAACGTGTTCAATCTTGCCCTGTTTCAGGTCAATGAAATACTAATTCCAATAAGTTTTTACCCTTATTACTATTCATCACTAAACAGAAAACAATGGCAAATTCATATTATGATCCCGCAGACTTGAGAAAATTCGGGAATATCACCGAATGGAGCGAAGAGCTCGGAACCAAATTCTTTGATTATTATGGCAAGGTATTCGAGGAGGGCGCTCTATCGGCTAGGGAAAAGTCGCTTATCGCACTCGCCGTGGCCCATGTGGTAAAATGTCCTTACTGTATAGACGCCTATACCAAGGATGGCCTGCAGCGGGGAATTACCAAGGAGGAAATGATGGAAGCGGTACATGCCGGGGCCGCCATAGAAAGTGGTGCCACCCTGGTCCATGGGGTGCAAATGATGAACAAATACAACAAACTATCCATGTAACGCAGGCATTGGCCCTGCAAAAACAAAAAAATGGCTACAAAATCACTAAAGGCGAGACACGAAGAACTGGCCGAGACAAACAAACAATTGGAAATCCTGAACGGAGGTATCTTTGCCGAAGGTGAGCTGCCCTTTTTTAAGGACAAAATTGCCAATATTGGCCAGTTTCCACTACGGCCAAAAAAACTGGAGATATTGCAGATCAATGTGGGCTATATGTGCAATCAGGTCTGTGAACACTGCCATGTGGATGCCGGCCCGGACAGGAAGGAGATCATGACCCGGGAAACTATGGCACAATGTCTTGAGATAATTCGTAATACCGGTGCCCATACCCTGGACCTTACAGGCGGAGCTCCGGAAATGAATCCAGATTTCCGTTGGTTTGTGGAAGAAGCGGCCAAGGCAGGAATCCAAGACTTTATTGTCCGGTCTAACTTGACCATTATCCGCGCCAACAAAAAATACTACGACCTTCCCGAGTTCTTTAAAAAACACAACGTACATGTTATTTCCTCCATGCCACATTATACCAGGGGAAAAACGGACAAACAACGAGGCGATGGCGTTTTTGACAAATCAATAAAAGCACTACAGGAACTCAATGCCGTTGGTTACGGCATGCCCGGCAGCAAACTACGCCTGGATTTGGTGTATAACCCCTCAGGAGCCTTTCTTCCCGGGGACCAGGCAGCATTGGAAATGGATTTCAAAAAAGCGCTAAAGGAAGATTTCAACATTGATTTTCACCAGCTTTTCGCCATTACCAATTTACCCATTTCCCGCTTTTTGGATTATCTGATCGCCTCTGAAAACTATGAGGACTATATGTATGCACTGGTAGAGGCCTATAATCCGGAAGCCGTGGCCAATGTGATGTGCACCAATACCATTTCGATAAGTTGGGACGGATGGCTCTACGATTGCGATTTTAACCAGATGTTGGATCTTAAGGTGGCCAGCAAGGTAAAGCACATTAAAGATTACAACGAGGACGTTCTCCAGGACCGGAATATTATTATTTCCCAACACTGCTATGGATGTACAGCCGGAGCGGGTAGCAGTTGCCAGGGTACCGTGGCCTAAAATTTCTAGGTTACAGGGCTCTTTTTCCGGGTTTTTGAATCCCCGTTTGGGTCCCAGTATCCGTTTGTCGAGCTTTTTTACCGACCAAGTGGTCGGTTCTAATTTCATTTCCGGGTGTTGTTCGTCCCGATTATGACATTTTAACGAGTTTTTGACCTCGTATATCCTTAAATCTTTAGGAAACCATGGATTCGCAGGTTCTTTGTTAAAGACTTAACCGTCTTTTTTCATAAAACCCAAATCTCATGGAAAAAAATCTAAAACGCATGGCAACCATGCATCGAATGCAGGTCACTGGCCTTGAATTGTTTTATAAGCAAGGGTATTACAACACCAGTATTGATGACATTTTAAAGCACCTATCGCTTTCCAAAGGAGCTTTCTACTACCACTTTCAATCCAAGGAAGACTTTTTCATCAGCATTGTACAGAACCTCATTGTCCAGAAGGTGTACAGTATGCTCATTGAACCTATTGAAGGCAAGGAAGACCCGTTCAACGTCATCTCCAACTGTTTTGAGAACGCCTTGGAAACGGCGGAACACAACGAAATGGATTACGGTTTTGTCCTGAGCAATTTTATTTCAGAGTTCAACCGTAGAAATCCTGAGATTATGCGCTATTTAAAGGATATCCTTAAAGTATGGGAGGTAAATCTGATTTCCATCCTGCAAAAAGGAAAATCGGACGGCTATGTGGATCGACATGTGGATAGTGAAGGTGTTGCCGTATACCTTATCTCATCCTATATAGGCATCCGCACCCTGATGGTAGACGGTAACTGCAAGACGCTTCGATACAAATACATGCAGCAATTGAGACAATACTTCAAATTGTTAAAGCAAAAGGAAATCGCCTAGGGAAAAACATTACGCACTATCCAGAACTTCCAAAATCTTGTGAAAAACCGCTTCGGGTGAAATGGTGTACATGGCCTTTTCATACCCCTTGGGAAGTTTCTTTCCATAAACAGAGGTAGGAATCCGGGGATACTTTCCCCTGTCGGCCAAGAGCGCATAGCCACTGTCCTGTTTAAACGGATAGAAGCCCGCATAGGGGTGGGTAACACCCCAAAGTGTAATGGTGGGAATTCCATAAATAGCAGCGAGGTGTCCATTGCCACTATCCATGGACAGCATGAGATCTAAATTTGAGATCAAGACCAATTCTTCTTCGAAAGTGCATTGTCCCACCATAGATACCGCGTCTTCAAAACGCGTTACCCATTGATCCAAGATATCCTTTTCTTTTGTCCCACCACCGAAAAAAAACATTTTATAGGCCTTGGTGTCCGCTATGCGTTGGATTACATCTGCCATGAGGTCCAATGGGTATTCCTTCCCCTGAAAGGCCGCGAAAGGTGCTATGCCTATCCATTTTTTGGCATCCTTTCCTGCAATTTCCAAAACCCTCGTCGACAATGGCTGTCGAGCCAAAGGAGATGCCTTGTCCAACTGAATCGGAACCCCTAGTTTGCCAAACACGTTGGCGTAACGTTGGTGGGTGGATATCAATGGGCCAAAAACTTTATTTTTTGCTGCTGTTAAGTGTCTTTTTTCGGGTCTTCCCTTGTCTATTTGAGCAAAAGGAAGTTTCCCAAGGAGAAAATAGCGTTTTAATATGTTGCTCCGCAGCACATTGTGCAGGTCGGCCACTGCATCCACCGATAAAGGTTTTAACCCCTGGTATAGTTTCCAGAGTCCCACCACACCTTTATGCCTTCCCTTCAAGTCGGCAGCAAAGACCGATACGTTTGGAATCTGTGCAAACATAGGGGCAAAGAACGCCCGGGTAAGCACGGTAACCCTTACTTCCGGGTATTGCTCTGTAAGGGCCGCGAGCACAGGGACCGTCATGGCCACATCGCCCATAGCCGAAAAACGGATGACAAGAAGGTGTTTCGGTGGTTTTTTTATCGTGGAAAGCTGACTATTTTTGGCCACGGAGGATAGGGTTTAGTTCCTCGTCATTGTACATTTTCATTTGCTTGTAGACCTTCATGAATTTGTTCCCTGATTCAAAATCCGATAAGAGCTGGTCTATGGCTGTGGACAGGTCCCTTTTTTGTTCCAGCAATACTTCCAGTTTTTCCTTGCATTTGGCGTTGTGTTCCGGGGACGCATCTTTTCGATCCGCTTCTTCCTGCATATGATAGATTTTCAGGGCCAGGATGGAGAGCCGGTCTATGGCCCAAGCAGGGCTTTCCGTATTTATAGTGGCATTCGGCTTAATCTGGACCGATTGGTATTTTTTTAAAAAGTAGCTGTCTATATACTCTACCAGGTCCGTACGGTCCTGATTGCTGGCATCTATTTTGCGTTTTAACCCGAGCGCGGAGACCGGATCAATATCCGGGTCCCGTATGATATCCTCGTAGTGCCATTGTACGGTATCTATCCAATTTTTCCGGTACAATAGATGGGCGATATCCTCTTTTGGATAAGGGTTCCCAAAAGTTTGGTAAACATCATCCTTGACATGATAGGCCGTAATGCACTTTTCAAAAATCGTATAGGCAAATTCGCTGAACATGAATCGAAATATTTTGGCAAAGATACCCCAATTTATTTTATCATGAGGTGGCTGAGTAGTAGCACAAAGGGCACTAAAATAGTAAGTATCAGTACCATTTCCCTGATTTTTGGTTTTTTGATCCCTTCCACATAACTGGTAATGAAAACCACGGCGGGAAAGAAGGTGACCATAATAGGGAATACATCGAAGGAAGCCTTTAACCAGGTAAGCAGTAGGCCCAAACCATAGGAAATGGCAATTAACCGTACGGTTACAATTCTTCCCAGGCCCGATTTTCCGAGTTTGAGAAAGGTAAGGATCCCTGCCAGGCCCACGATGAAAATATATATCAAAAATTTGGTGCTGTTCTCCCAATCATAAAAATATGCGGTATTGAATTCAAGGGAAAAAACATAATGGTCTGCCAAGAAGGCTAGATTGTTGGACAAGACCAACACCGCCACTGCAATCATAAAAACCGTGAAGATACCCACCGCAGGCACCAGCCAATTTCTGATGTTCTTGGCCTCATAGAAGGAAATGGCCACAAAGACCAAAATGAGATAAAGCAGGGCCCAATCGTAGAACAAACTGGCCAGGCCGATCCACAGGGTGGCATCAAAAACTTTGTGTTTAATATTTTTCAATGATTTTATACTCAATAGCCTTCGCGTGGCCAATAAGAGGAAGAAACTGCAAAAAATGGCATTGTTGTCCAGTAAAACCTCTGGGAAAACCACCATTAAAAGGGTATAAAATAGGATGGCGAAGGAGTTTGTGCCGGTAATTTTGTTGCGTTTTACAATAAAATTCACCCAAAAAATGCTAAAGAGCAATATGCCCAGAACAAATATTTGTAGCATTAAAGGTTCGGGGCGATAGGTCTTTTGGAACACAAAAAAATGCATGGTCCAGTAGAAGGCAAAAAGGAAACCCAGCAGGATGATGTAATTTATTGGCTTTGTTTTTCCAAAAATGCTTGAAATCATCTAGGGTTTTTATATTTTTGTGGAGTAAATATAATTAAGATGAGAGCATTTTTTGAAGGCATCGAGGATTTATTTGTGAATAGCCTTTTTTGGCCTTTTGATTTTTTCCGGTTTATGGAGAACTGGTGGGCCTCAAACGCCTTCAACTGGCTGTTGGCCATCATTGGTTTTGTAGCAATGATTTATTGGTTGCTTGAGTTAAAGAAATTCAATGATGCCGGAGAGGAGGATAAGAGCATTACCGCGCATGACTACCTATAGGTCAAATCCGATATCCTTACGATAATTCATCCTGTCAAAATGCAGTTTTTCTATGTTTTGATAGGATTTTTTTAGGGCTTCCCTAAAATTGTTCCCGTAGGAACTTATGGCCATGACCCTTCCGCCGCTGGTTACTACCTTACCGTCTTTCTGTCGCGTACCCGCGTGAAAAACCAAGGAGTCCTCTATATTTTCAAAACCACTGATTTCCATCCCTTTTTCGTAGGTCTCAGGATATCCGCCCGATACGGTCATTACCGTGGTCACCGTGCGGTCATCGATTTTTAAGTCAATGGTATCGAGCTGTTCCTCGGCCACGGCCTGGAACACCGCTACCAGATCGTTCTGTATCCTGGGAATGACCACCTCCGTCTCCGGATCTCCCAAGCGCACGTTATACTCAATAACATAGGGGTTTTCACCTACTTTTATCAGGCCTATAAAGATAAACCCCTTATAGGGAAGGCCATCCTTTTGCAGGCCCTCTACGGTAGGTTTTACGACCTGTTCATGGATCTTTTCCATAAAGGTTTTATCTGCAAAGGGCACGGGGGAAATGGCGCCCATGCCGCCGGTGTTCAGTCCGGTATCCCCCTCACCGATCCGTTTGTAGTCCTTGGCCGTGGGCAGAACTTTGTAGTGCTTCCCATCGGTAAGCACAAATACGCTGAGTTCAATTCCGGCTAAAAATTCTTCTATGACCACTGTGGCGCTTGCCTGCCCGAATTTTGCCCCTACCAGCATAATTTCCAATTCCCTTTTGGCCTGTTCCAGATCGTTAAGGATCAGCACGCCCTTGCCCGCTGCAAGACCATCCGCCTTAAGCACGTAGGGCGGACTCAGGGTCTCCAAAAAGGCGAAGCCTGCTTTCAAGTTATCTGCGGTAAAACTCTGGTAGGCCGCCGTAGGGATGTTATGCCGCTCCATAAATTCCTTGGCAAACTCTTTGCTGCCTTCCAAGGTGGCAGCTGCCTTTTGCGGACCTATTACTGAAATATCCTTGAGTTCGGCATCGTTAAGGAAAAAATCATGTACTCCATTGACCAAAGGGTCTTCAGGTCCTACCACGACCATATCTACCTGTTTGGCAAGTACCGTTTTTTTCAGTGCTTCGAAATCATTGACCACAAGGGGTACGTTTTCCGCTATGGCCGCGGTGCCCGCATTGCCCGGTGCTACGAAGAGTTTGTTGAGCTTGGGGCTCTGTGCCAATTTCCAGGCCAGGGTGTGTTCCCTTCCACCAGATCCAAGGATAAGAATGTTCATGCTATTCCATTTTTGGGCAAAAATAGAACAATTCTAAGTTCTGAATTCCGATTTCTGAATTACTTTTTGTTCCTGTCCGAAAAGTCGCGATGCTCCGTTCTTTTCAGATCCTCCTGTGATAGGGTCTTGAAATAGTCAAAGGTTTTTTTCATGCCTTCGGTTCTGCCCACTTTGGGTTCCCATCCCAGAATTTCCTTGGCTTTGGAAATATCGGGTTGGCGTTGCATAGGATCGTCCTTGGGAAGCGGTTTGTACACAATTTTCTGATCAGTCCCCGTCAATTTAATAATCTCCTCTGCAAAGTCCTTGATGGTTATCTCATGTGGATTGCCAATATTTACCGGTAAGGTATAATCGCTCATCAACAATCTATAGATTCCTTCGATCTCATCATCTACATAACAGAAGGACCGTGTTTGCGAGCCGTCACCGAACACCGTAAGGTCCTCGCCCCGCAGGGCCTGGCCCATAAAGGCCGGGATAACCCTACCGTCATTGAGGCGCATACGTGGGCCATAGGTATTAAAGATCCGAACAATACGGGTATCCAGGCCATGGAACCGGTGGTAGGCCATGGTAATGGACTCCTGAAAGCGTTTCGCCTCATCATAAACCCCTCTAGGGCCAATAGTATTCACATTGCCGTAATATTCCTCGGTCTGTGGGTGCACCAAAGGATCCCCGTATATTTCCGAAGTTGAGGCGATCATAAAGCGAGCCCCCTTTTCCTTGGCAAGTCCCAATAGGTTATGCGTTCCCAAAGCCCCCACCTTTAGGGTCTGGATAGGAATCTTCAGATAGTCAATCGGGCTTGCTGGAGAGGCAAAATGAAGGATATAATCCAATTTGCCAGGAACATGGACAAACTTGGTGACGTCATGGTGGTAGAATTCAAAGTTTTCGAGCTTAAAAAGGTGTTCTATGTTCTTTAAGTCGCCGGTAATCAAGTTGTCCATGGCGATCACATGGCATCCTTCCCGTATAAAACGGTCGCATAAATGCGACCCCAAAAATCCGGCCGCTCCGGTAATCAATACTTTTTTCATTCGTTATGTTCGAAATAGAGTTTATGAAGAAGTCACAAAAGTAGAAATGTAATGCCGGCCTACCAATTATTTCCGTATAAAACCACTTTTTTGGGATAAACAAAATGTTTGTCCCCTAATACGCCTTTTCTTGGCCTTTGATAACGTTTAAAAACGTTTGAACAATTATTTTGATATCCAATAGGATCGACCAGTTCTCAATGTAGAAAACATCATATCGTATGCGATTGATAATTTCATCATCACTCTCAATTTCCCCTCTTAAGCCCTTGGCCTGAGCCAAACCAGTTATTCCAGGATTAACAAAATGCCTTAACATATATTTCCCCACTGTTGTTCCATATTCATGGTTCTGTCGCCATAAATGAGGCCGTGGTCCTACCACTGACATTTGTCCAATCAAGACATTTACGAATTGCGGTAATTCATCCAGACTTGTCTTCCTTAGGAACGCCCCTAATTTTGTTATCCTTGGGTCATTTCGTGTAGCGGATTGTTCAGTGCTCTCATTGGCGACCATGGTCCTGAATTTATAACACCCAAATCCTTCCTCTTTGAATCCCGGCCGGTTTTGTCTAAAATAGATAGGGCCCTTGGAATCCAATTTAATCAATAACCCAATTATCGGCATGAGCCAGGACAAAAAGAACAACAGCACAAACAGGGAAAACAGAAAGTCGAAAGACCTTTTATAAAATCGATTGAAGGGATCGTCCAAGGGCAGTTCCCTCAGCGAAAGGATGGGGAAATATTCATAATAATCAAGTTTCAAATACTTGGTGAATATTTCTCGATTGTCCGGGATGAATTTTAAATTTATCAGGTTGTTATCCGCATAGTTCACAAACCGGCCAATTTCGTTGTTTTTTAAATCATTTACGGAGCAATAAATTTCATCTATGCCATTGTCCCGAATGAAATTGAGACATTCTTCCATGTCAAAACCAGATTTTTTAGGCGAGAACTGTTTTATGACATGATACCCATATTCGCCATGCTTCTTGAACATTTTAACAAGTTGATCTGTTTTTTTGTTCTTGCCGATTACCACCACATGCCTTAGGCTTCCCTTTACCTTTGCCCGGTATTGCATCAAAAGGTAATAGTTCAGAAATTTTAATACAAGTACCGAAACAAAGACAGACAAAAAGAAAATTCCCAGATTCAATCGACTAATATTAGGTTGTTTAAAGAACCCTATAAAAGCATAAAGGGTTAAAAAGAAAAACACAAATTGCCTAAATAACAGCTTCAAAATATGGGTCACCTTGGTAAAGCGATATATCTCGTAAAATTCATTCTTAAACGAAATTATAACCCATGCCAAGGAAATATAGCTATGAAAAAGTATGGGAAATTGAAAGAGTATGGGTAAATAGTACGCAAATAGATTGATGACCACCAAATCCAAAAAAAATGAAATCGGATGTATAAAACCTGAGTATCTTCCTTTGGTAAAAAACATTTGTCGACAATAAATAAAAATGTTCTGGTAATTCCCTTTTTTAATTCTGAAATTGGTCCAAAGACCAAACAGCTCACCGTGGGTGCCTAGATTTTACTACACATAAAATCTTCATACTTTTTATTGATAATATTCCACGTAAAACTAGTGTCTATTTTATTCCGATTACTCTCCAGAAAATTCAAGTGATCGCTTTTTTTCAGAGCCATTGCGAGCGCGACGTCTTCCGAGCTATTAAAGTATTTGGCATCCTCCCCAAGAACACCTTTGTTGAACGCATTGTTGTGAGCAATGATGAAACTGTTAGATGCCATAGCCTCCAATAAAGAAGGATTTGTACCCCCTACGGAGTGACCGTGAAAATATAGGTTGGACCAATGTCTTAAGTTATTAAGATGTTCAATGTTAAAGATGCCGCCAAGAAAACGAATATTTGTATGCGCTTTGAATTTGTCTTTCAGGTAACGCCCAAATTTGGTTTGGTGCTTTCCGATTACAAGGAAAACCCGATTACTATTACTGGCCACTACCCCGTCCAAAATTACCTCCAAATTGTTCTCCGGTTCGAATCGGGCGACCAATAGATCGTATTTATACTTTTCTACCCCGTATTCTTCAATGATTTGTTCCGAAGGCTCATGAAACAATTCCGCGCCATAAGCAATGTATTCTGATTTTTCACCATACTCCGCAAATAGATATTCTTGTATCCCAAGGGAATCTGCAATCAAAAAATCACTTGTTCTAATAGCAAGTCTTTCGGCATACTTAAGAAAATAACGAACGGGTTTTGAGTATTTGCTTCGTTTCCACTCCAGCCCATCCATGTTAGAAAATATGACTGGTTTTTTTGGCAGTAACCATCCCCATATTGAGCTACTTGTATACCCCAACTGGAGAATTACGTCATATCCCCTTTTTCTGCTATCGCGAATACAGTTAAAGTCATAGATGAACTGCCCAAAAGTCCCAAAAATATATTCTGGATCTATCTTATGGATAATTTTCACCTTTTTCCATTCCTCCTCCTGATAAATATGGTTATGTGAATTATAAACATAGACTTCATGGCCGTGATTAACGAGGTATTGGGACAGGTATTCTGCAAACTGCTCAAATCCACTATAATTGTTGGGGATGCCCCGCGTGCCAATAATTGCAATTTTCATAAAACGTCTAACTTCATAATTCTGCAAATATAATATAATAATTGCTCTAACGAAGGTTACAATACGAGCTTCACCACCATGAAACCCAGATTTGCTGCATCTGACCAAAACAGCGCGCAAATGAAAGAAAACCTGAACAGCAACGCAGCGTTTATGGCATATGTACGCGGTAAAAAATTAAACCTTACCTTATCCAACCCTGATGGGTTTCCGTAAAAAATGTTTATGGAAAAAAGAATTGGAGTTCTTACCAAACGGTTTTACTATTTAGAATAGTTTGGCGCTACCAAAACCTTAGGTAAAGCATTTGTTTTCATGAACGCAAATCCGTACTATTCCCTAGGTTTCAATAAAAACAGGCAACTAAAAAAGGCAAAATTGTAGATGGCCCATTGTCTGGTGAATATGGACTCTGTTATTGCGGTTAATACAACCAAAAAAAACCAAAAGATTGCCAAAGTATTCCTGTAGGCCAGTGCTCGTCTTAATGGCCATAAAAAAGCCGCAAACAGCAATAGCAAGCCCACTATTCCATAATGCAAGAGCGTCTGTAAATACTGACTATGAGCGTGGTACTTATGTTTTAATGGAATTTTTAAATCTCTAGTCTCAAACTCTTTTAGCAGCAAAGTATCGGCCTTTTTTTCCCCTAATCCCCACAAGAAATTTTCCTTAGAAACCGTGTAGGCACTTTCCCATATATCATAGCGCAGCGAGGCGCCTGAATAAAAATTACCTTTTTTATTAACCTTCAAAACCCTGTTCTTAATCACTGGGTTTTGAAGTGCAACAACAAAACAAATGCCTATTATTCCAGAAGCTATCAGCATTTTTTTTAATACTCCCTTTCCAACAACTACAAGATATGCCGGAACAAGTATTAACATGCACAAAATGGCATTTCTAGCTGCAAGTAAAACAATGCTCAAAGTGAGCAAGGTAAATGCGAAATAGTAGAAAAACTTATTATTTCCAAAATGCTTAAGCTTTACCAGAATTAATAGGGCAAACACATAAAAAAAACCGAGATATATGGGCTGAATGCCAAAGGGTTCAACAAGAAATTGATATGTAAAATACCAAAAATTTATCCCTTCATCCCTTATCAACACACCTCTGTAAATTGCAAACCCCAAGTTCACGGTAGCGTTTACCAAACACCCGATTAAAAACCATTTCAAAATAATTGGCAAATACCCCTTCATTTTGTTTGCCTGAAAACCTATTACCAACGGAAGTAACAAAAATGACAAATAGTAATAAACGACATCAACAATATTAGACGCATGTTCCACAGTCTCCCTAATAGCAATAATTAGGAATAATGCCATTAGGACCAGATTGAATTGCTTAAAATCGACTTTTATGTTTCCTTTAAATACATCATTTAGGGTAATCGTTATTCCAATGAAAAGAAAAAGGAAAAAGGCAATTGAGTTTATTGCAATACCTAGCGTAAAGGACAGTGCAAATAAAGCCGCGCTCCATTTAAGCGGGTCTGCTTTTGTTACAATTTTCTCAAAGGTTGTCAGGTTCATAGCGCAATTTAATGGTTATACACAGACAAAAGAGAAGTAGAGCCGATACCTGATGTTTAAAGAACCCTGCATTGGATAGGGCCGCTATACTCATGGCAAAATTAATTACATACAGATGAGACAACGGGCTATCGGTTTTCTTCTTTATTTTGGCAAAAGGTGGAAACGGATAAAAGAAAACCGTCCAGGCAAATAGCAGCCCTAGCACAATCCCATATTGGGACATAAGAGCCAAGTAATCATTATGCGTATCTAAAAGTACTTTGGGAATTTTGTTGTCTTCGCTATACAAATTCTTATGCCTATTCCATCTACCCACTCCAATCCCGACAGAAGGGTTTTCAACAATCATATTCAGGGATGCGTCGAAAAAGTCAATTCGCGATCTTATAGAAGAGGTCTGTTCCGTCCATTTGACATTGATGATTTTGTTCAAACTTTTTTCAGAAAAATCTATTTCAATCTTATCAGAAATTTCCCGATACGAGTACCGTTCTGGAATATAATTATTGTTGGAAGCTATAAGGTATGTAATCCCGAGCAAAAAAATGCCCATGACCACTTTCAAGGAATTGACGACAATCTTTTTATGATTACTCAGCAAATATATTGCGAAATAGGCCAAAATTAGGGTAATTATGGCTCCTCTTGTCTCTGATGCAATAATTATGACAAGGGCTATACCAATAGCAGAGAAACCCACTATACGGGATACTTTACGGTGCCTCACTAAAACAACCATATATAGGGCAATTGCGGCAGCGATATTGGCAAAGGTATTGAGTGAAAGACTCCCGCTTATGAGTCGGCTCGTGCCACGAACACTAGAATTGATATACGCTTCGATCAATAGAAATGAGAGGCTAATCACAAAACTAAAAACAATTTGTTTTTGATATTTTTTTAGGTTGTACTGCTGCACTAAAATGAGAAATAATATGAGATATCTTATATGAAAGGTATAGGCAAGAAGTATATTAACGTCCCAGAGATCCAACGCATTAAAAATATGTGCCACAAATGCAAAAAGAAGAAAAATCAAAAGGATCTTTAGTGGTAAGGTGAATTTGACGGTCTGTAATCTTGACGAGCTTTCTGTTAGTTTGAGAAGAATTCCCAAAATAAGATACAAATCTATTCTTGTAATAAGTGGAAAAAAAACCTGATCTTTATCGTCAATATTCGTTATGCGAACACTAGGAAAAAGATCATCAATAGGAGCTGGGAACGCAAGAATTACAAAGATGAGAAACAAAAAGTAAAAATTCCGCTTCCACACGGCGAGCACACATATACCCAGGAAGAGAGCAAGGGAAGGAAGCGTTAGCGCCCCAAGATTAAAAAAGATAATATTCCCTAAGTGGGCAAACGGTAAAGTAATAAGCATCCCTCCATAAACTGCCAACAAAAATGCCACAACGTAAATGGTGAAAATTTTATTCTCACTAACCCGTAAGTTTTTCATAGTGAAGGATGTTGGCTCCTGATATTAGAATAGAATTACTTTGTTAACAAAATGGCCAATGTTAAAAGAGTGTAGATAAGGAACATATTTGCCATTAACATCTACAGTCCGCACCGTAAAGTCTTGAAAATTGAAATCCAATCCAGGGTTTGGCCTAAAATATTTCTTGATTTCTTCCTTCGTGAAGGTATGAGTGGTTTCATTGTACCGAAATGCCAAATGACCAAAAGTCATTTCGCCTTGTTCCCTGTTTTTGCCAAAATCTATTCTAATGTGCGTTGGAAACTCCAAAAGATCAATCACATACTCTACAATTTGAAATTCTTCCGCGCCCTTCACATCAACACTAACACTCCTTTCTGCATTATAATCCTCATCTTCGTCTCTATAAAAAAGTTCAAATTGATCGTCCTTCGGAATCTTGATTCTGAGCTCCACGATAAGCTGATCCTCGTGTTTATTTTCTTGGGATTTCCCCCCTTGTTTGCAAGCCCCAAAAAGCAGCATTATTCCCAATAAAAATGGCTTCATTAAAAATCCTGGCCGTACATTTTTCATATAATTTTCTTTACTGTTTTGGAATATCCTACAAAAGATAAATATGAATCTTAAGTTTTCAAATATAGGCCATATTTTGTCCAAATGACGCTTTTTTGTCCCTATGGTAGGGGAAAACGGTAATATTATTACCATACATCACCTTTAAACTTATCAGGCCAGAAGAGGGGCAGGATAGGAAAGGCTAGTATATTTCAATGACTTCTTCCACAGGGCTATTTTGAGTAATACCCTCCCTTTTGAGAGAAACCTTTTTTGATTCTTTTCAAAACCAATCTCATAAGGGTGGGATGAACAAATTAATTTAAGCTAAATAGTGCCTTCCGAAATTCTGTCGAGTGTTCAACTTTGGCCCCTACACCATTACAAGAGGTGTACTTAGCATTGTCGTTTCTGGGAACGATTCTTTTGAAGTCTGGCATAGGAACGATAATTCAGCAGTCATAGAAATAATTACTCTGCTCATAATTAACATTATCCTGCTTTAGTTGTAAGTGTTTAGCCTTAGATAAATAAATCGTTCAGGCAATGAGTTTTTTTATGCGGTGTGCTGATTTCCCATCGAGAAGATAAAAATAGTCAGAAATGAACTGTTTATAGCTTGCTTTTTTAGATTCCAACTTATCGATGTTTCCAATTAGACTCTCCAATTCTTTCGCATTTTGAATAACATGACTACAATCATACGTTTCATAATCCATTGAAATATTGATATTTGAAAGTTTTATCTGAACAAGTGATTTGTTAAATGCAATGGCCTCATTGCCAACGGTTGATGTGGTTGTAATAACTACATCACTATCGTAAATTAACTGATGCGTATTCTCATTTTTATAAATTCTAGTTTTGGATTTATCAAAATACTCTTCAACAATATTTCTATTGTCTATAGACCCTGGATGAAGCTTTATTGTTAGGTTGTAGTTGATATTCAATTTAGCTTCTTTAACTATTCTTAAAAATTCTCTTATGCTCTTTTCCCCAATAGGGTTTAAGATCAATAAAATGTTATCTGCCTTTTTTAAACTACTGTACTGTATTTCAAAATTCGTTATGTGGTCCATTTTTGGAGTCCCTGTGGTAATAAGTTTCGCTTCGTCCGTTCCCCTACCTATAAACCAATTATTTGATAGTTTTCCCCAAGTTAGCATATAATCAGATATTACCGGTAAATAACCATATTCCAAGACGGTAGAACCATGTTGGATAACGTAGGTTTTAATATTTCTTTTCCCCGCTAACAAAACTATTGCTTTAGAGATCTTGTGAACATCTGTATTCAATAAAATATGGGTAATATCCTTATGTGCGTCTAAAAACCGTTCAGCGCAATTGTACACAAACAAGGAATCAAATATATTGAGTAGCAATAAGTGCTTTTTTACATCAAATTCGCTACATAAATCTCTTATGGTTTGAGAATTTTGTTTTAGAAATCCTCTAATGTTGAAGACTTGACGAATAAAGCTAATGGGGCCAAAATACTTGAATATAAACTTACTTCTTTCATTTACTAACCTTTTGTCTCCTATTAACTCGGTAAAATCTTCATCAAACTCTTTTTGAACTGCCCTCATGTTCCCTATCATACTATTATTAAAAACATCGTTTACAAAAAGATAGCGCGGACTTTTGGATTTATTAGTGCTCTTGGAAAAAAAAGTGATTATAGCTTTTACATAATTATCTAAGCTAAATTTTTTTAATTGGTTTAATACTCCCTTACCTTCTAACCGCTTTAAGGATAATTCAAATACATAGATTTGAGATAAAGCGAGAAGATTAAAACCATTGAAATTAATGCGGTAGCTATTATACCTTTTAACTTGATCGTATGGATCTTTCGGTAAGGCCATTAAAAAGTATATCTGTTTTGTATTTTTTTAAGCATATTACATAAATCACTACAAATTCTATAAAATAGCTTATCGTGGTGGTGGTCGCCGCTACTTTAAAGCCAAACTTGGGTATAAGAATAAAATTTAGTATTATATTCAATATTGCGGCTATAATTGCTGGTAAAGCCATAAAAATAGTGTTTTTATGGTAAAAGGGGATATTTGATAATACTGTGTACAAAAAATAAAAAAACATCCCTAAGACAATGGTTGGAATAATGTCTAAGATTACAAAATAGGAACTGTTAGCCATAATTAGAACCAAATAACTCTTCAGAATTATAATCATGACTCCAACAAGTATAACAATTCCGATATAGTTCCTAGCGGCTCTGGACAGTTTAATTAAATCATTGGCCTTAAGATTTTCCAAAATAAATTTTTGCCACATTTTATTGGTTGCTAAAAAAAATGCCATAAAAATTGAGCTTACAGTATACGCCACAGTATAGTCTGCCACCTCAACCTCCGAATAATAATAATTAATAATAAATCTGTCCGCAAAACTTAAAAGTAGGGCTGATAATATCCCTGGAACTATAGGTAAACTAAATTTTAAAGAAATCCATATTCTTTTTTTTAATTGATTTACAACTAATGTTAGTTTTATTCCTGAATAGGTTTTAGAAATTTTATAAAGTGCGATTACGGCAATTAATATGAAAACGACGAGTTGTATTTGTGCGAAAAGAACGGGCTCGAAAACACGTTCTTGTTTTAATAATAGAATTATAATTATAGTTAAAAGGTAAGGTGTTGCATTTCTTAATGCGTAATAAATATTATATTGTTTAACTCTTCCCCCAATTTGAAAGTAAGACAAAACAATTTCTATAATGGCATAAAAATATGCGCAAAAGATTATATACTTATCAAAAATTTCATCAACCACATAAATCTCCAAAGTATTGAACAGGCTTCTTAAAATTAAGAATACTCCTGCGATTATGGTTGAGCTTATTACAGCCCTATAAATAGATTCCATAGCCTTTTTTTTACTGTGCAGAAATTGCTTTTTTATATAACTTCTTTGAGCAAAATCAATAAATATGGAAAAAACAGGGATGGTAATCCAAAACAGGGCAAGTCGTCCAAAATCCTCCTTGGAGAAATAATTGGTAAATACACTAATGGCTAAGAAGATGATTCCTTTTGAGACTCCTTCTCCTAGAATATAATAAAAGTATTGCAGTAAGGATTTAATCATATTTCTTCACTCCTTCAAGGAATGTTTTCATTACGTTGAACTGGGTGTCAATATATGCCCCTACACTTTTAAATGAAGAAAAATTTGTCTTTTTATAATGGGTCAATTCTTGGTCAATTTTACTAATCAAATTATCATCTTCGATATTGAATATTGGTAAGTTCATAGTTTCAACCATGCCTTTTCCACGCCCATCCTCATTAATAAGAATTGAGGGCAGTCTTTTACTTAAGAAATAGAGGTGGGCATGTACCCTATAACCGATATGAAAATCACAATCATCATAAAAATCCAACTTTTTTAAATCGTAGGACACATCTTTAATAGCCACCTTCGAGTTGGTTAACTTTGAACCCAGATACATGGCCAAATATCCTATTGTTGCCCTTATAGTTGTATGCTTATCCGGTAGTATGCCCCTGTGATATGTCATGGTGATTTTCGCTGCCGGAAATTGTCTGGTTATTGTTTTTATCAACTTAATAGTTTGTCTAATAAGTTTCGGGTCTGCAGCCGTTGTAAAAACAATATGCTTTATATCCCTTTTTTCTTTAAAGTCTTTCCCTATAGATGGTAAATCATACCATACCGGACAGCCCGTCATAGTCACATTATTAAGGCCATTATTGTTTAATACACCTTCAGTGATTAGGCACCTACAACTCGAGTATTCAATAGTTTTATGAACGTCTTCCAAAAACTTCCTAGACTCCACGTTAAACTTAAATGCTTCAGGGTTTCCAGAAGGTCTTCCACACCATCCTAATCCAAAAGGAATAATTGGCACTTTAATTTTTGATAGATCATCAACAAGTGGATAAATTCCTTTATAAATATCGGAGGTATAAGCAGGTCCGCCACATAGTACTATAAATCTTGATTTATTTATAGTATCCAAATGCTCATCAAGTTTTTTGGTTCTATCAAGAATAACAATTTCCTTATCAACAAATTCCTCAAATAGCTTTCTTGCTCTGTCCGTAATTAAAAAATCTCCTATATTTTTAATCTGACCAGATAGTAATACAATCATACTTAAATTAGTTTAGTTAAGATAACATGTTCCATTGTAAAATAGAATCTTCATCAATATCCCCTAGAGCTTTTCTACCAACAACCTGTCCAATATCTTTGGGTGAAATTCCGTGAGCAGGTCTTTTCCATGTTAAATGACTCTGGTCTACGATTTCCCCTTTTTCAATTTTCTTAGATGCGACCAAACTTCGCCTTGCGTTATTTCTAGAAATTTCTTCGGTCTCTAAAGGTGCTTTCTGTTGACTGCCAATAAAATCATATACCTCTTCCATTTTTCTGAAAAACAACTTGAGGTCCTCTTTATCCATGGCATGGTAATGATCGTTGCCCGGAAGTGTTTTATCATGTGTGAAGTGTTTTTCCAAAACTACCGCTCCTAGTAAATGAGCAATTTTTAAAGCTTCCATATCCCTGGGAAGGGTATGATCCGAATATCCTGGAATAGTACCTGAGAATTTGCCAATAAGGTCCTTGATCATCCCCAAATTGGCATTTTTATCCAATGTAGGGTAATTCAATACGCAATGCATTAAACATAAAGGGACATTATACTTGTTAATGGTTTCCAGCGCTTGTTGAATTTCCCAAACATAGGAGGCTCCCGTAGATAAAATTATAGGCTTGCCAAAAGAGCACATGTGCTCTATAAAAGGCAAATTAGTTATGTCTGAGGAAGATATCTTGAAAACATCCATCAAATCATTTAAAAACTCGGCAGATTGCGTATCAAATGGCGTTGATAGAAATTCAATCTCAACTTCGTCGCAGTAGTGTTTTAGTTTTTCGTACTCCGATTTCCAAAACTTATCATATTTTTTAAAAAGCTCAAATTGGCTTTTTGTACGCTCCTTGGTTGTGTCCCAATATGATGGACTGTTTTTGGAAGCTATCGTATTTGCCTTGTAAGTTTGGAATTTAATGGCCTGAGCTCCACCTTCTTTGGCCTCATCAATTAATCTTTTGGCCAAGTCCATGGAACCTTCATGGTTAACACCGGCCTCTGCAATTATATATGGCCTCTGAAAGGCTTTTTCACTATAGTTATATGTGCTGATTAAATCTATAAGTTTCATTTCGCTGTTTTAAATAGTCTTATTTATTAACTTGAGGACATTTGTTTTTCCTTTTTTTAATCGATTCCTTAACATTCTCCTGTTCATTAACTTTCTTAAATTATACTGCAGCGTTTCCTTAAATGCTTCCAATATTGAATCGTCTGAAGCATCTTCCCCAAGACCTAAGTTGTAGAAGCCGTTTTTTTCAGATGCAAAAAAATGTGTTGTTTCCCTTAGGTTTTGACATAAAACAATACACGGCACTCCGATTGAAGCAACCTCAAAAGTAGTCCTTCCTGCCGAAGTAAATACTATATCGGCATTTAAAATTTCCTCGGAGATATTAGTAATATTAGTCTTTACTTTAATCATGGGGAAATCTCGAGCCAATTCTTCCGTATATCTATATCCCATCCCGGTAATAACTATTATCCCAATGGCACTTTTAGTGCAAAATTCCTGTAAAAGTGTTAAAACTCTCCTTGTAAAATTATTGGGGTCCACTCCTCCAAACGAAACAAGTATGTTTTTTACATTTTCTTCAATTACTTTTTCGGGAGTATACAAGAATTCATCTCTCAAAATAAAATACTCATGTCCATAATAATGGTTTAGAATTAGTTTGTGTTCGGGATACATGGCGTTGATTACCAAATCTGCGTGTTTAGATCCTTGTCCAATGTCTTCAAAATTAATAATTCGATATTCTCTCTGTCGCAGCTCTAAAATATATTCCTCAGATGTATCCAAAATATCATTTATTATGACATCAGGCTTAATAAGTTCTATATCCTGTATTACTGAAGACTGCTCTTGAATATATACCTCATAATTGGATTCCGCAATTTTATCATATGCTAGTTTACTGGTACTATCGACTAAAAAGACAATGCGATGATCTAATATTTCATTTGCAATACTTAGGGTGTTATAAACATGCCCCATTCCTATTCTCGAATTTCCGGAAACCACAAATAGAATAGTTTTTCTCTTCAAATAATATTCGCACAAATTCCAATCATCAAAATCATCAATGTCTATGGCTTCCTTTTTAGAAAGTGGAAACAGTTCTATTTTCTTTCCAAACCTTGAGTTTTTCGTTATGAATGGAGTTCTAGTAATGACGAAGCCACCCGTTTCCTTATAAATTTGGGGTAATTCCTGTCTGTTGACCCTTTTCTCATAATTTGGAACATAACCGTCCCTTAATTTGATCCAAGTAAGATGACTGTCATAAACACCGGATATAACGGTATCCAGATTATTATTAATAAGTCTATCTATAGCTTCTTCTACAGATTCTTTACTCAGTAAGGGTGAGGTTGGCTGAAGCGTAATCACCAAATCGTATTCCTTATTTTCTTTCTCTTTGATTTTTTTATACGCATCATAAATAACAGGGTCCAAAGTGGTATTATCTCCCGATATGCTTTCATCTCTTGTTACAGCTTTAGCCCCAAATTTGGAAGCAATCAACAATATTTCATTGTCATTGCTTGAAACGTAACAATCAACTTCACAAGAACTAATCTTTAAAGCATTTGAAATGGAATATGAAATTAGAGGCTTCCCATTTAGGGTTCTAAGGTTTTTCCTTGGGATTCCTTTGGACCCGCCTCTAGCCGGAATAATAATTAGTATTTTAGTTTTATCCATGTCTTAATTACGCAAAATCTTACTCCAAATAGTTATTGATTCTCCCTATGACCATTTAAAGTCCTTTTAGAGTTTATTGGGTGTTTTTTTAATTCTCTGAATCATTCGCAGACTCATTTTAGGTCTTATCACAGGAGCCAGATATTAGTAATCGGAAGAAATAAGATTAACATTCATTCCGCCCGGTTATAGGTATTTGAAGCAAACTTTCTTTTGCATCTGTTGCTATAAATTGATGTTTGGCTTTAATGCATCATTGGTTTATCAAAACCTGTGCAAATTGAATCAAGAAGTCGGTAGTCAATACTACAAATTTTCTAAGTTTCGTTCCACAATTCCATAAACGATTATATCCGGGTTAATCTCTTCAATTAGTTTATTATTCAATTTAATATTTCTAACAAAGATAGTTCTATTAAAGTGAATTGGTAAAAATTGCAATAATTCATATGTGTAAGAATCTCCAAAGAATATTGCCGTTTTATTGTTGATTGCATCAGGATTGTCAATAACAACAGACCGATTACCATAAACATTTTTTCTAAACGTTAAATTTCTTTTTATTGAATTTTTAAATTTAATATAGGTATCCTTAAAATATCCCTTTCTATTATCTACTCCCAGTAAATTTAACAAATCCCCCTTCCTGTAATCTCTATTAAATTCAAGTTCAAAATCTTCAATCTTTAAGGGTCTAGAAATACCACTGTCGGAGAGGGATAATTTTTCCATAATATTTTTATACGCATAATAGGCCCCAAGTGAATTCCAATGACTATCATTTTTCAAATAAAGCGGATGATTCCCTTTATTTTTTGATATAACTTTTTCTTGTTCTAGATTGTTAATGTTTTTATTGTTCAAAAAGATATAAGTCTGATCGACCCGTCTTTTTCCTTCTTTTTTTAACAATTTGAATCTTTCTGGCACCTTATTACCGTAAATGGTATGTTTGTTAGGGAATATCGTAACTAAAAAAATCTTGTTCCTGTCCGAGGACCATTCGTTGATTTCTTTAAGTTTATTTCCAAAGTTTCCGAGATTTGGATTTTCAAAAGGCCTTTTATTTAGGTAGGAATTCTGAATATCTTCCTCCCAGTAAAAAAGCCAGTTATCCTTACCAACAATAACTCGGTCTGATTTAGGAGATGTTTTAAACAGTTTTACCTTAATGATAGAACTTAATGAAATCATCTTTTTTCTAAAACCAAAATTGTCATTGTAATAAGATTCAAAATTTTTCGGATATGCTTCAATATTTTGGATATCCAATTTCGGATTTTTACTCAACTCTCTTTTTTCTGTAATTGTAGTATCGTCTATATTAAAGATTTCATCTAAATGTGGTGTGATCATAAGAAGAAAGAAAGAAAAGATGAATGCATGATAAAATGAAGTTTGCATTTCTTTTTTGGTGGTTTTAAAAAGAAATGCAAACAAGCAACTTAAAGCCAAAAAGAAAGAAAGTATTATATTTATAATGATACGACCATGATTTGGTCTCGCCTTTAAACCTTTGATTGTATCACTTAAGTCTACAGAGTAAAAAAAAGGGTCGGATCGTGTTCCAATAACTTTTCTAATATATCCAGAATTACTTGCCTCTACATACTTATTAGGTTTAAAATAATCTTCTAAATCATCTTTATTAATCGCTTTATTATTCCCATCAAAAGATAATATAACTTGATTTATGAGTACTGGTGAAGTATTATGGCTATTACCAAAATCAAACCTTAAATGGGACACAGTCAGGGTATCTGGAATATCATAATTCAACCATTGAGCTTTACGATTACCAAACACTTTGGTTCTTTTTGATAAGTTTTCATTAAATTTTCCCGTTGGTTCTCTGTAAAACAACTGAAAAACATCTTCTTCGCTTGTTACAATTTCAAAAGACACCCTTAAAGGTTCAGCTTGATAACTGTTCAATATATAATTTCTGTTTAATATGAAAAATATGGTGAAAAGGACCGTAAAAATCGCAATATGTAAGATTCTATTTTTCATTTAAAATCTGAAATAGATAAATGGATTATAATTACTTTCCGCCAATTCAAGTAGGCTCAAAAAAAACAGCAATAAATATATCGGATAAAGCATATATTTGAAGTTTTGTGCTTTATTGAGCGAAGCCCATTTGGCCTTTAAATACACTTTGATATTCGTTGAAAAAATGACCGCTATGATAAAAACAAACACAAAATAAATACTAATATACTGGTATACTATCTCGTTTCCTCCTTTCCCAAAAGCAAACATCCCCTTAAGATATTGCCAGGCATCGCTCAGGTTTTCTGCTCTGAAAAACACCCAACCTACTGAGACAACCAAAGCCACATATATAAACCCCACAAAATTTGGGGCCTTATTGAGAAATTTACTTAAGCCTATCCTTTCCAATATCAAAAAGAACCCATGAAACAGGCCCCAAAAAATAAAATTCCAGCTAGCGCCATGCCAAAGTCCCGTTACGAAAAAAACAATTATCAAATTGACATAAGTTCTCCCAATACCTTTTCTATTGCCTCCTAAAGGGATATAAAGATAATCTCTGAACCAGCTTGATAAAGAAATATGCCATCTTCTCCAAAATTCTTGGATGGATCTACTTATATATGGATAATTAAAGTTTTCCAAAAAGTCAAATCCAAACATTTTCCCAAGACCGATTGCCATATCAGAATATCCGGAAAAATCAAAATAAATCTGGAATGCATAACAAACAACACCTATCCATAAGGACACAGAACCTACTTCTTCGCTATTGTTAAATACAAAATCGGCCATAAAGCCCATTTGATTTGCGATAATCACCTTCTTGAACAACCCAATGATAAACCTTATAACTCCACTTTGAAATTGTAGAATATCGAATTTTCTGTCAGCCTCAATTTGTTTAGAAACATCTATATATCGCACTATTGGTCCCGCAATTAATTGGGGAAACATTGATATATACAAGGCCAAGGAGACCAAACTTTTTTGAGAGTCAACCTTTTCGTAATAAACATCGATTAGATAGGACATTCCCTGAAATGTGAAAAATGAAATACCGATCGGTAATATTATTTCATTTAAGCTTGAAAAACTTAAAATTCCCATTTCATTGATATTGGTAATAATAAAGTTTGTGTACTTGAAATAACCAAGCATCAAGACATTCATCGCCACAAAAAAGAATAAGAAAGCCCTGGATGCTACTGGCCTACCTTCCCGAGCCATAAGATTTATCAAAATTCCTCCCAGATAATTGATTGAAATTGAAAAAATCATCAGCATAACCAGTTTTTGCTCTCCCCAAGCATAAAAAAAAAGACTAGATATTGTAAGAAATATATTCCTCAGTCTAGTATTAATCAAGTAATAGATAATAAGAACTAAGGGTAAAAAAATGAAAAGGAAAGTAATGGAACTAAATACCATAATACCTTAATGAGTTTTCAATAGTGAAAAGCAACTGATTAAACTATCGCTCCAAAATGGAATTGCAATTTTAAAGGTATTTATTGCTTTCATTTTGCTAAGGTTGCTGTTTTTAGGTCTCCTGGCCGGGGTTGGGTAGTCCAAGGTACTAATAGAGTTGACTTTGATGTTCAATTCGGCAACCTCAAAGATTTTAGCCGCAAAGTCATACCAACTTATTGTACCTTCATTACTATAATGGTATAGACCATATTCTTCCCTCTTATTCGTTATCAAGAACAATATGAAGGTGGCCAAGTCCCCAGCATAAGTTGGAGAACCAACCTGATCATTGACCACGCTTATTTCTTTGTTTTCATTTCCCAGCTTTAGCATTGTTTTCATAAAATTGCGTCCATATTCCGAATACACCCATGATGTTCTTACAATGAAGTATTCTTCCAATATGTCCTGGACATAGCTTTCGCCTAGCAATTTGGAAGCTCCATAAACACCTAAGGGTCTCGGTTTGTCTTCCTCTGTATAGGGCATTGTTTTTTTTCCATCAAATACAAAATCCGTAGAAATATGAATTAATTTGCTATTATTTGCGCTACATGCTTCCGCCAAAGTTTTTACCGCTTCCGCATTAATCAAATACGCCTTATCCACTTGAGATTCAGCAAGGTCAACGGCCGTATATGCAGCACAATTTATACAGTAGTCAAATTTGTATTCTTTGAAGCAGTTTTCAATAGCCCTGGAATCTGTAATGTCCAATTCTTTGTAATCCGTAAAAACAAATTGCCATTCCGGGTAACCCTTGGCAACATCTTGAATACATCTTCCCAGCTGTCCCTTAGAACCGGTAACCAATATTTTCATGCTATCTTGGCATTTTTGAATTCGGGCAAAAGCCTATCCCTTTCAGAAACGCTTATATCCGTTTGCGGCAGGCCCCAATCGATACCCAATTCTTTATCATTGTAGACGATTCCCCCTTCTGAAGACTTGTTATAAAAATTATCGCATTTGTAAAAAAAGGTGGCTGATTCGCTCAGTACCGCAAAGCCATGGGCAAAGCCTCTTGGAACAAAAAGTTGTTTTTTGTTTTCCGCTGATAATTCTATGGCTACATGTTTGCCAAAAGTCTCAGACTCTCTTCTGATATCTACGGCCACGTCCAAAACCCTTCCTTGTAGTACTCTAACCAATTTGGCCTGGGCATACGCTTCTAACTGATAATGCAAGGCCCTAACAACCCCGTAATGGGAAAATGATTGGTTATCCTGGACGAAATGAACTTCACTTTCCACCAGGGCATTGAATTTCCTTTGATTGAAGCTTTCAAAAAAATAACCTCTTTCATCAACGAAAACATTCGGTTCCAATACGAAACAGCCTTTAAGCTCGGTTTCCGTAGCAATCATTTTATCTTCCTTTTTAAAATCCCCAGTAGATTTCTGCCGTAACCGCTTTTCATTAGCGGTTTCGTCAATGCTATGAATTGGTCCCTGTCTATAAATCCCATCTCAAAAGCAGCAGCTTCAATTGCTCCTATTTTTAAACCTTGGCGTTCTTCGATTACTTCTACAAACTGCGAGGCCTGCATTAGAGATTGAAACGTTCCCGTGTCTAGCCAAGCGGTTCCCCTGTCCAAAATGCTAACATTCAGCTTTCGCTTGTGCAAATAGACTTTGTTTACATCTGTAATTTCCAATTCACCTCGAGCGCTTGGTGATATATTCTTGGCAATTTGCACCACCTCATTGTCATAAAAATAAATTCCTGGAACCGCATAGTTCGATTTTGGATGCTCGGGTTTTTCCTCTATACTAATGGCCTTCCCCTCTTCGTTAAATTCCACTACCCCATACCGTTCAGGATCATTGACCCTATATGCATAGATGATTCCCCCATCGGGGTCGTTATTGGCCTGTAGCAGTTTGGCCAATCCAGAACCATAAAATATATTGTCTCCCAAGATAAGGGCCACCTTGTCCTTGCCAATAAACTGTTCCGCTATGATAAAGGCTTCCGCAAGCCCATTTGGCGCTTGCTGCACGGCATACGAAAAGCTACATCCGTATTTTTTTCCATCCCCCAATAGATCCTCAAAAAGGCTCAGGTCCTTGGGTGTAGAAATAATCAATATTTCGCGAATACCGGCATACATCAGTGTAGACAACGGATAATAGATCATCGGCTTGTCATATATGGGCATCAATTGCTTGCTTACCGAAAGCGTCAATGGATGTAAACGTGTGCCGGAACCACCGGCCAAAACAATTCCCTTCATTCGGCGTACATTTTTTTATAATATTCCCGGTACTCACCAGAAGTAACATGTTCCAACCAGGCTCCATTGGTCAAGTACCAGTCTATCGTATATTCCAATCCCTCTTCAAAAGTCACAGACGGTTCCCAACCCAGTTCCTTGTTTATTTTACTTGCGTCTATTGCATAACGCAGGTCATGACCCGGGCGGTCCTTGACAAAAGAAATTAGCCTTTCCGAGGTCCCTTTCGCTCTTCCCAGCTTCTGGTCCATAAGCTTGCAAAGCAATTTGACCAGGTCAATATTTTGCCATTCGTTAAATCCCCCGATGTTATAAGTCTCCTGCCCTTTCCCTTTATGGAATATCAAGTCAATTGCCACAGCGTGATCTTCAACGAACAACCAGTCGCGGGTATATTTTCCATCACCATATACGGGCAAGGGAATATTGTTTATTATATTGTTTATGAAAAGTGGTATGAGTTTTTCCGGGAAATGGTTTGGCCCATAGTTATTAGAGCAGTTCGATATTACATAGGGAAGCCCATAAGTTTCTCCATAAGCCCTTACAAAATGATCTGAACTTGCCTTGGAGGCAGAATATGGCGAATTGGGATCATAAGCGGTACGCTCGGTAAACAATCCTTTACTGCCCAAGGTGCCATAAACCTCATCCGTACTAATGTGATAAAAGCGCTTTTTGGAATACGCTCCTTTCCAAGCGTCCCTGGCTGAATTCAGTAAATTGACCGTGCCGATAATGTTTGTTCTTACGAAGGCCAAGGGGTCGGAAATGGATCGGTCCACATGTGATTCTGCGGCCAAATGTATTACGCCATCAAAATCATATTTGGCAAACAGGCTTTGGACAAAATCGACATCAACGATATCTCCCTTTATAAAAGTGTAATTGGAATACCCTTCAACATCCTTTAAATTCTCCAAATTTCCCGCATAGGTCAGCACATCGAGATTGTAAATGTTATACCCAGCATAGCCTTTCACAAACCTCCTTACAACATGGGATCCGATAAAACCTGCTCCTCCTGTGATTAAAATATTCTTTGCCATAATTATGCGTCCTGTGAAATAATGGAATTAATGCTTGGTGTTGATTCTTACAACTGCATTTCGGCAGCCTTGCGATTAAGGTATTTGCCTATGGAAATTAAAAAGAAAAGCCCAATGAGAATAGAGGGAATCAAAATAATGTTCTTCCCAAAAAAAGGCTTTTGAACTTGCTGCGGTTTTCCAAAATTGATGATGCTTATGGCCTGTGTATGTTCCTTCAGCTCGATTCTTTTTTGTTCCGTATCCCTGATCAAAACGTTCTTTAGCTCAAAAAGCCCTCGGACGTCCACGCGTTCCTCGTTGTCCAAGACAATCCTATTCTCATTTTGGGAATCTCCTGCAACCGCTAATTTATCCGTATAGTTTGCGATTAGCTCATCGAGCTGTGCAATCAAAACCTCATTCTTGGCTATTTTCTCCTTGGCGTTTTCATTGTACACTTGGGTCAAATCCGCAAAATAACCATTGGAATTAATATAATCCATTATTTTTTTCGCGGCTTCCTGTCCTTTTTTGGCATCCTTGAAGTAAAAGCTGATACGATGGTTCAAAGAGCTTTTGTTCAGGATTTCCGACCGAACCACATCCGAGACTATAGCGCTGTTGTCAAACTTCTCCAAGAGTTCCAAATACTCCAAATCTATCTCATTGTCTGTTCCGGTGGCCGGACCAATTATGATTTCAAACCCGCGCCAATCCATGTCCTCAATCCCGATGGAATTATAGAAAGTCGAATCCTTGGCCTTTGCATTGGCTTGTAATTCATCGACCACGTCGTAGAGATAGTTCTTACTCTCCAAATTCGGCTTTACGATGACATCTGTCTTTAGTTTTTCATTGGTGATTTGGTTTAAGCCAAAACCTAGGGCAGCGCCCAATATCGCCAACCCCCCTAAAATAATCGCATTTCGTTTTAGGTATAAAAACAGCTTTAAAAATGCTTTGAACAGCCTTTGAAATACATCCCCGATCATTTGGAACAGTTGTCCCAAATCTATCTCATCCGAGGAATTACCGTTATGTGGTCCGTTTTCTGCCATGCTTATGAATTGAATATTTGTTCTAAAATCTTATCGGTAATCAGGTAGGTGGGCTTTACTCCCGTTGTCCCCAATCCGCCCGACGCTAAGGTACTTCCCGTTTCCAAAGGGTTGTCCGAGGCATAATAGGCATATCTCACCTTTACATCCTCGCGGATGCTCTTTCTAACTTTTGAGGCCGACTGTATCGCTTTTTGATAATGTACGCCTTCCATCTCCAGGCCAATGACGTTCCAAGTGGATTCATGGAAGAATTTCAAAATGTCCCTATTCTGCAGGGAAGTGCCCAAAACCGTAACCATAGTGCCTTCCAGTACCTTAAGCCCATAGCCCTTAAAATCCACGGAACACAATTCGTTTTCGAAGGGATAATTATCCCCCGTACCCTCAAAGATATGGGCCGATGGTATCATTAAATCGCCCTTTCCACCTTCCAAAATACCAGCTTTCCCCATGATGGAAATGGAGGCTACATCCAGGAACACTTTTTCACCCTCTTGATTTTCAAAAGGTTTTAGAAACTCGTCAATGGTCTCATAGGCCTGCTCGCCAAAAGCGTAGTCCATCACAAATATAACCGGTTTTGTGTCGTCCGAGGCCCCCTTGGGAAAATCATAACAACAGGCGCCTTTGCTTAATTTTGCCGTATCAAAAATCTGGACATCTATGTTGGTCCCCGACAGATCGTCCATGGCAATCATGCCATTTTTCTTCGCCAGGGTGGTCACTTTTTGGCGCAGGGCCATATTGTCCAATGAACTCAGCGCCTCGTAAATCTCCAGGGAGCCATTATCAGGGAATTCCTTTGCCAACGCCTTTCGGGCGAACAGGGAATTCATCACACTGTGCATATTGGCACTTATGATATGGATGGGCCTACCCAGGAGGCCATGTGCCTTCAATAGCTCCTTTATCGTATTTGCCCATCGCTCCCCGTGAATATGATGGCCAAGACGTTCGCGCAGGATGGTGCCGAAGGTAATCGCTCTACGCTCTCCAGTAGTTTCCTCCTCGATCGCCAGTTTTCCCAGCCAGTAGATTATTTTTAAAAAACGCTCGGGGTTTTTCTTGCTCGCCAAACGCTGGTACACCTCCAGCACTTCCACAAAAGATCGTCCAAGAATATTTGCGGTATGCAACAAGGCTACCTCCCTTTCGTCTTGGGAGAGCTTTTCCTTTTTCACCGCCGCTTCCAGTTTGTTCCAATCGCGTATGGTCTTGTCCGTATCCTCGATCAAGACACGTTTGCTGATTTTGCTGGACTCAATAAACAAAAAGGTAAGGTGGGTAAGGATATCATAAATATCCGATCGCCCCCGTGTAATCTCTATGTTCATCTGCTCTTCATCTATCCGATAGCAGTTTCTTCTTCTTTTTGGCGGGATAATGGGCTTAAAGTGCGACTTGGCATAGCCCTCATCCGAGGTTAGGTTAATGAAACGACACTGCTCTATGCCTTCTGGAAGGCGTTCCAAAACGTAGACCAGGCCATTTAGCTCGGCCTTTTCTTCCGCAATGGATCCGTAGATCTCCGGACGCAGCAGTAGGAGCGCATTCCTAAGCGCTTCCCCGGATACTCCGGAAGGCTTATAAAATCCCCTGTTGAACAAATGGCGCATGGTAATGTACAAACGTTCAATGGCATTGGTAGATTCCTGTGCTCGGGTATTGTTCGTTGTGTTCGCTGTTTTGCTCATAAAAAAAGTTCTGGCAAAATTACAATTTAAATTTATGATTTTAAGAACTGGCGCCTACTTTCTATACTTGCTTAGAAGGTCTGCCACCTTCCGGTCGTTCGCCAAACGCTGCACCTTGTTTTGTCCTCCAAGTTTTCCAATGGATTTCATATAATCCCGGAACCCCCCTGGTCTAATGGACGTTATTTTGAGCGGCTGTAGTATTTTCCCCGTTATCAAGTCCAAATAATAGCTGTTCTGCTCCTGCAAGGTGGTATCCAATATATGGGCAAAGTGGGCTGGGTCTTCTGGAGTCTTCTCGAACTCGATCAACCATTCGTGGTAAGGGAGTTCCTCCTTTTCCGGTGTTATTCTCGGCGCTACCGTAAATTCGTTTACGCTGGCCCCGGTTTGGTCAATGGCCGCCTTCATGGCCTCTTCCACTTCCTTGGCAATAACGTGTTCACCAAAGGCCGAGATAAAGTGCTTTATTCGCCCCGAGACCACTATCCTATAGGGTTTGGTAGAAATAAACTGAACGGTATCTCCTAGGTTATAGGCCCAAAGGCCGGCATTGGTCGTGATAATCATTACATAGTTTACCCCTGGGACCACTTCTCCGAGGGTAAGACGCTTGGCACCATCGTTAAAAAACTCTTCGGCCTTAACAAACTCATAAAAGATGCCCGAATTGAGCAGTAGCAGCATCCCTTTTTCCTTTTGTGAATCCTGATAGGCAAAGAATCCTTCGCTGGCCGGAAACAACTCGATACTATCTACCCGTCTTCCGATCAGTCTTTCAAACTTGGCCCGATAGGGTTCGTAGTTGACCCCCCCATAAATAAAGAGCTGAAAATTTGGGAAAAGTTCACCTACCTTCTGGTGGTGCTTGGCGTTTAGCTTTTCAAAGTACATCTGTACCCAGGAGGGGATTCCCGCAATCACGGTCATATTTTGGTCCTCCGTCTCCCGTACTATCTCATTTACCTTGGTTTCCCAATCTGCTATGCAATTAGTCTCCCAACTGGGCAATCGGTTTTTTTGAAGGTACTTGGGTACGTAGTGGGCCGATATTCCGGACAAGCGCCCCAATTTAATGCCGTTCTTTTCCTGCATTTCCGGGCTGCCTTGTAAAAAAATCATTTTGCCGTTTACAAAATTGGCATTCCCCGTTTCATGGATGTAACTCAAAATGGCATTTCTGGAGGCCTCTACCTGGTGCTTTATGGAGGCCTTGGTTATCGGAATGTACTTGGCTCCGGAGGTAGTGCCCGAAGTCTTCGCAAAATAAATGGGCTTTCCGGGCCATAGTACATGTTGCTCCCCTGCAACGACCCTTTCCACATAGGACTTTAAGGCTTCATAATCCCTTATGGGCACACGGGATACAAAATCGCTATGCGATTGAATTTGATCAAAGCCGTGGTCCCTTCCAAAATGGGTATCCCTGGCGGTACGGACAAGGTCATGGAAGACCTGCTCTTGCGTCCTTAAGGGATCGTTGATCCATTTGGTCGTCTTTCCGGCAATTTTTTTGGCGAAAATTTTAGCGGCAAACGATTTTATCGACATGCAATGATTATTTAAAATCGATATAGTCCTTAGGGTTTACCGGACTTCCGTTGTTCCAAAGTTCAAAATGGAGATGGGGACCTGTGGTCAATTCCCCGGTATTCCCCACGGACGCAATGACCTCCCCAATGCGGACAATATCTCCCTGGGCCTTGTTTAACGAACCGTTGTGTTTATAAACCGAGATAAGGCCTTCCTTGTGTTCCAGGATGATGACATAACCGGTTTCGGAGGTCCACTCAGCAAAAATGACCATGCCATCGGCCACAGCCTTTACCGGTGCGTCCTTAGCGGCAACCACGTCTACTGCAAAATGTTTTTTCTCCGCATCGTACTCTTGCGACACCGTGCCGCTTACCGGGGTAAACAGGATTAGGCTTTTACTTCCCGGTGCGCGCTCAAAAAGATTGTACTTGTCTTCCAAAGCCACCTGGGCCCTTAACAGGGAGTCCTCCCTGATAGGGGTTAAATCAACGGTGGACGGGTCTAATTTAAACTGTTCGAAGAGCGAATCCCTATTAATCTCACTGTTTTCGATATCTCCCTTTAGAACCAGCCGTATGTTGTCCAAATACCTATTGGTATAATTTAAAACCGTCACCAGGGAATCCGTTTTATAGGTTAGTTCGGTAGCCTGGCGCTTAAGGCGGGTGGAGGAATATCCGGGAATATATTCCCGCAAGGGGGTAAAAGCGATCAAAAGGGTAGTAAGGCCAATAAGACCAATGATGACCAGAGATCCGGTAACAAATACATTGAGCCGGCTTAATTTAAAGGAAAGCTTTTCTTCAAAAGTACTTTCATTGAGAATAACCAAGCGATACTTGTGCAGTAACTTTCTTTTGATTTCCTTCCTTTTTCTTTCTTTTTTGGCCATCGTACGCAAATATAAGGTTAGTATTGAATTTTGAGGGCAATCCCTTTTAAATTTCCATAAATTTCAAACTCGGCGCCATCCCTTATGTATACGAAAAATATCCACATATGGTCCAGCACAATTAAAATAGTACGGGGGCGTTATTATTAACAGCTTTCTAGTAACTTTTTTAGTACATTTGTCTTATAAATAAAATACCATGATATCTTTACTTACATTTTTAGCGATAGGACCTTGGCAAATAGCCATTGTTGTAATGGTTGTGCTCCTTTTGTTTGGAGGGAAAAAAATTCCGGAATTAATGCGGGGTTTGGGAAGCGGCATCAAGGAATTTAAGGACGCTTCCAAGGAAGACGAAAAATTGGAGGAGAAAAAAGAAGATTAGCGAACAAGTATATAATCGTTGCAAAAACATCCTTGAAAAAGGATGTTTTTTTGTGCTTGTCCCTAAAAAATTCCAATTGGTACAAAAGTGTTTTGGCTGCCTAGAACAATCCCCCGCCGTGCCATTGTTGACAGTACTTTATCGTTAAGGTGCACAGGCCTTAAGGGTGCTTTTAGGGCCTCAAATCAGGTCTACGCGACAAAAAACAGCCGTTTCACAACAAAATTTAACAGGGGTGCATTAGAACTGTTAAATTTGACGTTTAGTCTAGAACAAATAGCTAATGCATAAACACTTACCCGAAATAATAACTGACTTTTTTGCGCTCCTGGTATCGATTTCCGGCATAAAAAAAAGTATTGCGATACTCGCTTTTCTGCTATCGCTCGGAATTTTCGCCCAAGATCTCCCCCAAAAAGGCTTGTTGGCCAACCCCAACACTTCAGGTGTGGTTGCCAATACCTCTTCACAAACGGTCAATACAGAGGCTAGGGATGCGGCTAGCGTAAGCACGTCCATAAAAAGCAGGACCTTCCACAACCTGGAAGGAGCCAAGGACGGGCATTATATTATTTCTGGTGTTTTTGGTAATAAGAAGAATACTAAAAGGGCCGTAAAAAAATTGCTGAACCAAGGGTTCAACGCGGGTTATATCGCCAACCCCAACAACGGGTTAAATTATATCTATTTAGAACGATACGGCACCGAGTGGGAATCCATGGCCGCGGCAAAATCGCAGCTCAACGGTCGTTACACTCAGGAAATATGGGTTCTTCACATTGAAAACGAGGATAGTGACCTTTTAGAAAACAACGGTTTGGAACCCGTTCCTGAAAATGTCATGCCCATAGAGGAGGTGACCTATGATATGATCCAAGCATCTCAAATAGATCAGGACAGGACTCCAACAGAAAACTCCGCTCAAAACAAGCTGCTGGAGAAGGCGGACCTCTATTTCAATAAAATGTGGTATGCCGAAGCAGCGGACCTCTACGAGGAAGCCCTGGGCCAGGGCAAACGACAAGAATTTTCCTTTGACATTGTACAAAGGGCAGGAGATGCCCATTACTTTAACACCAATATGGAAAAGGCCTACTATTGGTATAATGTGTTGTATGAGCAATACCAAGAGGAAATGTCAGCCGACAACATCTTTAAATTTGCCCATTCCTTAAAAGGCACGGGCAAGTACGCCAGAGCCAAACGTTTGATGCGCTTGTACAACAAGAAACTAAAAGAAGGAAAGGTGGCTTATGATCCGTCCAAAAGAGCTAGGAAAGAAGCGGTATTGGACCAGATCAGGGGCCAGGAAGGGCTTTTTGAGATAAAGAACCTGGCCATCAATACCAGATATTCTGAATTTTCGCCCATGTTCCACGAAGGGAATAAAATGGTCTACGCTTCGGCCAAGGATTCCTCCTTTTTTACGACCCGGCGATATAAATGGAACAACCAGCCCTATCTGGATCTCTATGTGGCCAAAATCAACGAAGAATCGCAGGAGGTAAAAAATGCCATAAAATTCTCCAAAAAAATAAACACCAAGTACCACGAGGCCGCGGTAACCTTTTCGCCAGACAACAAGACCATGTACTTTACACGGAACAACTACGGCAAAAAATTAAAACGCGACAAGAACGGGATCAACAACCTAAAAATCTACACCTCGACCAAAGTAGATGGGGAGTGGACCGAGGCCCGGGAAGTTCCCTTTAACAGTGATGATTATTCCACAGGGCATCCTGCATTGAGTCCTGATGGAAAACTCTTGTACTTTGTTTCCGATATGCCTGGAAGTTTGGGCGCTACTGACATTTTTGTGGTCGATGTGCTTTCCGAGGGCCGTTTTTCCGAACCGAGAAACCTGGGGCCGGAAATCAATACGGAACAAAAGGAAATGTTCCCTTTTATCAATGAAAAAAAGCTTTACTTCTCTTCCAATGGGCATGTGGGACTTGGCGGACTGGACATCTATGAGGCCGCATACGATGAGGATGGCTTCCAAGAGGTGAAGAATATGGGCAAGCCCATAAATAGTCGTAGGGACGATTTTTCATACATCATTAACGAGGAGACCCAAAAAGGTTTTTTCGCTTCCAACCGAAAGGGTGGGAAAGGAGATGATGATATCTACTCCGTTGCCCGTCTCATCCCTGAAGAGGTAAATGAAAATGCCATTGCTGGCGTGGTCACCGAGATGATTACCGGGGAGGTTATGCCAGAAGCCCTTGTGATGCTTTTGGATGAGCACAATATGAAGCTCAAGGAAGTAGTTACGGACACAGATGGCAGCTTTGTCTTTGAGGATCTGGACAGTACCACCAAGTATACCATCAAGACCTTAAAGGGATCCTATTTTGATGATGAACAGACTATTACCACCAAAGAAAACGAACTGGTAAACGTATCGGTTTCCATGAAAAAGTTGAAGGAACTTATCGTAATCGAGGAAGGCATCAAGAAACTTAAGACAGATCTGATTTATTTCGATTTTGATAAATTCTCGATACGAAGGGACGCTTCGGAAGAGCTCAACAAGTTGGTCGAGGTCATGGCCGAATATCCTGATATGGTCATTAAGATAGAGTCGCACACCGATTCCAGGGGCAGTAGGGTATACAATAAGTACCTGTCGGACAAACGGGCCAAATCCTCCAGGGATTATCTGATCTCCAAAGGAGTGTCCCCTGATCGCATCGAGAGCGCCATTGGGTACGGTGAGGAAAGATTGCTCAACGAGTGCGACGGCACGGTGCGCTGCAGTGGTCAAAAACATGAATTTAACAGACGATCCGAATTTATTATTGTACGTATGTAGCAGCCATTGGGGTGGGCGCTACACGCATCCAAAACCACTCTCATCCATATGGGGGCGGTTTTGGTTTTTAGGCCCTCTGTACTACGCTCAAAAGGCCCATCAAGTTTAAAGTTTTACGTTTCACCACGATATCACTTCCATTCACAACAAACGGGCCCGGAAAAATACCTAAACCTCTAATTTTGAGTTATATGGTAAGGAAAACGATTCTAACCTAAAACCCAATACCATGAAAAACCTACTACTCATCAAGCAGATTTATTTGGATGCTTTTAAAAACTTGGGGCACGTCTTTGTGAAATCTTATTTTAAAGCATTTGCATGGTTTTGTTTTGCAAGCTTTTTAATCGTCTTATATGCTTTTTTGTTCAGGGTTTCCACAGGTTTCGCCTTTGATTGACCCAAGAACACCTTATAGGTTATGGAAAAGCATCCTTTGCAAGGGTGCTTTTCTATTTTAAAACCTTTTCTATGGCGCCCCTACAATATCTCCTTAGCTGACAAAAATATGTAGTGCCCCCTATGGCTCCAAATAGATATCTACTGTGCTTAACCCAAGAAAATTGACCTTTGGTCGGACAAAAAAAAAGTGCGATTTGGGATATCCAGAATTCGTGTCCTTTTATCCAATTAATTTATTCCGGTGGGGCTAAACATTGACCTTTGCACCAGTACTAAACTCAAAAATTAGGTGTATGAGGAAATTTTTACTTGTAAAGGAAATTTATGTGGATGCTTTTAGAAATTTAGGGAATATCATACTTACAAAGTACTTTAAGGCCTTTTCTTGGTTCTGTTTTGCTTTGTTCTTTGTGGTACTTTACGCCTTCATCTTCAGGTTATCCACGGGCTTTGCGTTCGATTAGAGATGAACGCTCCCGCACAAAAAAAGGCGCCCAAAAGGGCGCTTTTTTATTCCTGGGCAATTTCTTTATTGCTTACTTGGCCTTTTCCGAAGTTTATGGTTTTTAAAATGGCCTCCAATTCAAACATGAATTCTCTTTTTTCCGTAGCAGGGGCAAAGGTGAAGCCTTCTATGACCACTTTTCTGCGGTTTTCTTGATCATTGATAATATAGGTGATAAAGGGTCCGGCCATAGGATAATTGTTGATTTCCCATATGCCCTTGACTTCCACGGCCTTTCTTCCGGCTACCTCGGCAGGGAACACATAGGGTGCAAAAGCCTTTTCTGTCACCATAAATGTGGTCTTTCCGGGCACGTCCGGGCCAGGAATATATTTCTGTCCTATAGAGTCGCGCATACGTACTATATCACGTACAAAAGTGGAATCATTGGTAAAGCTGTCCCACGGCATGGTGTATGCAATAATGTTCATGGTTCCCTTTAGAATCTGACGGTCTATCCACACAAAATTGTCTTCCTTTTTGCCCACTTTATAGACCGAGGGCATGGTCAGGGAAATATTGAACTTTTCCTCCAACGCTTTTTCTTTGTTCAAGGACCTTAGAAAGCGCTTCTGCGTTTCCCGTATCTCCAGATTCTTAAAGGACGCTATGATTTCGCCCGACTTCCTTTCCAGATTTTCTATGATCTCTTCCTCCGTTCTACCCTTGATTACCGATATTCTTTGCGGCCTGGCATACACATCGCTCTTTATATGGGCTAGATTAAGGCTGTCCTGGTCTATGACCAAGACAGAGCGGGTGTTCCTCACTGTCCCCGTAAATACCTTGGCAGGCATATGATTAATGGTGAAGAGGGGTTCTTCCCAGGAAAGTCCAAGTATAGGTGCGGCAAAGGTTTCCCGAACCTTGTCGCCAACGGGCCCCTCCCAAAGTTGTTTGTCCATTACAACGGCCAAGGAATTAATGGCCCCAATGGAGGTGGGCCGATAATCCTTTCGTTTTGCTCCGTCGTTGCAAGAGATGGTTACAAGGATGGCGGCAATCAATAGTGTTCCTATTTTTTTCATAAGAGTATTTTTTACGAAGAACAATCGCACAATTTCAGTTTTGTGCCCGGTTGTAGATTGTTACCGCTAATACCGTTCCATTCTCGTAAATTTTCAATGGAAACTCCCGGATATTTTCTGGAGATGGTCCAAAGGGAGTCTCCCTCTTTGACCGTATGGACCTTGGTGCCCGCGGGAATCGATGCTGTGCTGGAGGTGGTTTTGGTGCCACTTCCCTTGGCGGCACTAGTGGCTACAGGCCTTCTGGAAAAAATAGTCAGCCGTTGTCCTATTCGCAGGTTATTGCTGCGCAGGCCGTTCCAACGTTTTATCTGACTTACCCCTACGCCGTACCTTTCCGCAATCTTTCCTAGATAATCGCCGCTTCGCACCTTATACCGAATGCGGTTGTCTGCCTTGACCAGTTGTGGCAGGGGTTTTTCCTTTTTCTTTAATTCCTCGGTCACGTGTGCATAGATGGCGGTTTCGTTGTTCACGAATTTGCCCATGGCCTCCTTGGGAAGCCGCAAAGCATAATTCTTGCCCTTCACGTAAGGGATAATATTCAATTTATAGGAAGGATTAAGCACCTCTAGTTCCTTGACGCCCACCCCGACCAACTCGGAAATTTGATCAAAGGTTATCAAGCTTTTTACATGGACCGTGTCGGTCTCAAAATACGGTCGTTCGGCCTTCCTGGCTTTAAGGCCGTGTTCCTCGGCATACTCAAACAGGTACATCGTAGCCAAAAATGCAGGGACGTAGCCGGCTGTTTCACGTGGAAGGTTTCTCCGAATGTTCCAATAGTTCTTATAGCCTCCTGATCTTCTGATCGCTTTGTTCACGTTCCCCGGGCCAGAATTGTATGCGGCAAGCGCCAAGTCCCAATCCCCAAAAATATCATACAGTCTTGACAAATAAGCACAAGCGGCCTTGGTGGAGGCAATGGGATCTCTTCTTTCATCTACATAACTGCTTACATCCAATTTGTACATTTTGCCTGTGCTGTACATGAATTGCCAAAGTCCAGTTGCTCCGACCCGTGATCTTGCCCTAGGGTTCAGGGCAGATTCTACTATGGCCAGGTATTTAATTTCCAAAGGGATGTTGTAACTATCCAATTCTTGTTCGAACATCGGGAAATAGAACTGGCTTGCGGTAAGCATGCGTTCCATCAGGTCCCTTCTACGGGTCAGGAAGGATTTTATAACATTTTCCAAGGAAGGATTGTACGCAATGTTGAACGGGGTTTTTTGGTTTAGGGCCTCCAATCTTTTTTTTAGCGTTTCCGTATCAAGGGTATACTCCGGTACGGTTTCCACGTCCAATTGCGACACCTCTTCATACATGGCATCGAAAAGCGATGCGTTTTCTGAAAGCTCCTTGAGCCAAAGGCTATCGAATTTGGCTGCTTCCGGATGGTCCTTGAGGGTGTAGTTGTTTTTTTCCTTGGTCAATAGCAGCGGGTTGCCCTCAGGTCCGGAGGGGGCCGACATCAGCTCCATTTGCTTGACACCTTCCATGTCCATGGCAAGTGTATCCAACGGTACCCGATTGGTGGTGTCGTTTTCCTTTTTTGAAATGGAATCTGCCTGTTGCGCCAAGCTGTGCCCGGTAAAAGCCAACAAGGTGCCGATTCCAATAATAAACGTCCTTAATCCCATAATAACAGTCCTTTTCAAAGAAAGGGAGCTAACGAAAATCGTATTTTTTTTGGAAAGAATAAAATTTAAGTCGTTAAACCGCCCTTAAAAGCCCTGGGGCCCGTTTATCGATAACGCCTTTAGGGCTCCAATATTGCAGCAATTCCGGGTAAGGATCTTCCCTCAAGACTCTCCAACATGGCGCCACCTCCTGTGGACACATAACTTACCTTGTCCTGAAATCCAAATTGTTTTACAGCTGCTACCGAATCGCCTCCTCCCACCAGGGAAAAAGCGCCATTTTGTGTAGCCTCGTCAATGAAATTACCAACGGCCACGGTTCCCTTAGCAAAGGACTCCATTTCAAAAACCCCAACAGGACCGTTCCATAGGATGGTCTTGGATGCCAAGATGACCGCTTTAAAGTTCTCCAAGGTTACGGGTCCGGCATCCAGGCCTTGCCATCCGTCGGGAATTGCGTTCACCGCCACAATCCGGGTTTGGGCGTCATTGCTAAAATCATCGGCCGCCAGCACATCAACGGGCAAATGAATTGCTACACCCTTTGCTTTGGCCTGCTCTAAAATCTCCAGGGCCAGGGTCATCTTGTCGTCCTCACAAATGGAGTCGCCTACAAATCCTCCTTGTGCCTTAACGAAGGTATAGGTCATTCCGCCACCAATAATCAAATGGTCTACCTTATCCAAGATGTTTTCGATAATGGTAATTTTGGAAGACACTTTGGCGCCCCCTAAAATGGCGGTTACTGGTTTTTCACCTGTGCGCATCACCTTTTCAATGGCCTCGATCTCCTTGGCCAAGAGATATCCAAAGCACTTCTGTCCCGGGAAAAACCGGGCAACAATGGTGGTAGAGGCATGGGCCCTATGAGCGGTGCCAAAGGCATCGTTCACATAAATGTCGCCCAGGCGCGAAAGTTGTTCGGCGAAGTCTACATCCCCAGTGGTTTCCTCTGCGTGGAACCGAAGATTTTCCAATAACAACACCTCGCCGCTTTGTAGTTCGGAAACTGCCTTCTCGGCTTTCTCCCCTACACAATCATCCACAAATTTTACCGAGACCCCTATGATTTCCGAAACCGTCTGGCAGATATGGCCCAGGGACATATCGGGATTTCGAATCCCTTTTGGGCGCCCCAAATGACTCATCAGCACAGCACTGCCGCCATCTTCCAATACTTTTATAATGGTAGGTTTTGCCGCTTCTATGCGATTGGTGTCGGTTACATTGAAATCTGCGTCCAAGGGAACGTTGAAATCCACGCGAATCAATACTCGTTTGTCTTCAAAATTGAAATCTTCAAGGGTTTTCATGTGCTAGCGGCTTTTATACGAAAGGCAAATGTAAAGATTTATGCTTGGCATAAAAAGAAGGGCGCCCTATTATTTGTTACGTTCGTTTTAACCCTCTTTCCCAATAGATAGGGGCAATGGGCGAAATATCAAAATAATGTATCTTTGGTCAATGCTTTTTGAGGATATTTTAGCACAAACACATATCAAAAACCACTTGGCCTTCAGTGCGGATGCAGGACGTCTCCCGCACGCCCAATTATTTGTGGGCCCTGAAGGGTGTGGTACCTTGCCCATGGCCGTGGCCTATGCACAGTACATACTATGTGGCCACCAATACAATAAAAACGTCCCGGGGGATGAAGCCTGTAATCTGAAATGTGCTTCCCTCACCCATCCGGACCTGCATTTTGCGTTCCCGGTAGCCAATAGTGCCAAGGTCAAGAGCCATGCGGTAAGCAACCACTATATGCAGGATTGGCGCCAATTTTTTAAGGAACAGCCCTATGGGAACCTCTTTGACTGGTACCGGCTTATTGGCGTTGAAAAGAAACAAGCTCAAATAGGGGTCGACGAGGCCCAGGATATCGTTAAAAAGCTATCGTTAAAAGCTTATGAGGGCGGCTATAAAATCATGATTATTTGGATGGCCGACAAAATGAATGTTGCCGCCTCCAACAAGCTTTTGAAACTGATCGAGGAACCTCCGGAAAAGACCATCTTTATTTTGGTAGCCGAAGATGAGGAGCAAATCATACAGACCATTCGTTCCCGTTGCCAACTATTACATTTTCCGGCCCTGCCAGAGGAAGCTATCGCGAACGCCCTGGTTCAAGAAGGCATTAAAAGGGAAGAGGCTTTAAAAATAGCCCATGAGGCAAACGGGAATTTTAACAAGGCCTTGGACCTCTCCCATAATGACTCTGAAGATCTGGTGTTTGAACGCTGGTTTGTGCAATGGGTGCGCAGCGCTTTTAAGGCCAAAGGTAACCGGGCCGCTGTTCACGAGCTTATCCTTTGGAGCGAGGAGGTGGCCAAAACAGGTCGAGAAACCCAAAAGAATTTTTTGCGCTATTGCCTTGCGATGATGCGGCAGGCCCTATTGATCAACTATAAGGTGGAGGAGTTGGCTTATATGCGAATCCATGTGGATACGTTTCAAATGGAAAATTTTGCCCCTTTTGTGCACGAGAACAATATTGAGGACATTGTTCATGAGTTGGAAACTGCCATTTTTCACATTGAGCGCAACGGCAACTCAAAAATCATATTGACCGATCTGTCCATTAAACTAACGCGTCTGCTACATAAAAAAGCGGCCTAAAACCTTTGCTATGGAATACCTGTTTGACAATGCCACGGAAATCCTATTATTGCTTTTTCTCATCATTACCTTTCTACAAAGCGGTATAGACAAAGTGTTCGATTGGGCAGGAAACCTGGCATGGCTCAAAGGACATTTTGCAGACACCCCTTTTAAGAATATCGTACCGCTGCTATTGGGTGTTGTACTATTGTCCGAGGTAATTGCGGGCACCCTGTGCGCCATTGGGATATATCAACTGGTCATCCAAGGGAAAGGCACCATGGCACTATATGGGGCCATTATGTCCTGTGTGTCCCTTTTGATGCTGTTGTTCGGGCAGCGCTTGGCCAAGGATTATGAAGGGGCCAAAACTATTGCGGTCTATTTTGTTCCCGCTGTTTTTCTGGTATTCCTATTGCAGCAATAAGGTAGGCCCTGCACCAAAAAAAAAGCCCCAACGATATCCGTTCGGGCCCTGTGGTTTCTAAGTTCCAAGTCTATTTCTTATACCCGTCGTTTAATTCCTTCAGAATCATTTCCGTGAGGTCCTTGGATCCTTCACCATAAAGCACGCTTCCGCTATCTCCTCCGCCAAAGATATAGGTATATCCATTGGTCTTGCCGTATTCCCTAATGTGCTTTTTTACCTTGCTTACCAAACTGTCCAACTCGGTCTGATTTAAAAGCTGTAATTGTTGCTCCTCCTGTTGTAGTTGCTGACTTATGAACTGTCCCTTCTGCTGTAGCACGGCGTACTCTTCCTGTGCTTTCTTTTGGGGCATACCCTGGGCCTTGGTCTGAAAAGCCTGGGCCTCTATTTGAAAGGCTTGTGATATACTATCCCGCTTTTTTGCAAAGGATTCGGCCTTACCCTTAAACTTGTTGTCGATATCCACTTTTTCCTGGTAGCCTTCCATAAGTTTTATGCTATCCACAAAAGCTATCTTGTCTTGTTTACAGGACATGAGCCCTAACAGGGCTAAGCCCAATACTATTTTTTTCATCCGGTTATATTTTTTATCGGTCAAATGCAACGAGTCATTTACTATACGGGTAAGTCCCAACGTTCAGTTATGGCACGTGCTCTCTTTTTAAGTTGCGCAAAAATAGGAAAGCTTTATGGAATTTTCGTCAATTTATGTCGGCAAAAACCATTTTTTGGGCCCTAGTTCCCCAAATCCCTGAAAAAATCCGCGGTCGCCTTTTCCAAAAGTACAGCCGCATGTTCCATATTATACTGTAGGGATTTTGCAGGGTCACCGCTCTCAATAATATGATCCAGCCCAAGCTCCTGCAGGTTCCGATGTTTCAGATCTAGCTTGCCGCACACCCCTATTACGGGTATGTTAAAGCGAGTGCCCATATCAATTACACCCTTGATCAATTTTCCGTTCAAGGTTTGGTCATCCAGTTTTCCCTCGCCGGTAATGATATAGTCTATCCTTATGCTGTTCACCAAGCGGTCTACCCGGGCCAGATCAAGAACAAAATCTACACCACTGATAAACTCGGCCTTTAAAAAAGCTTTCAATCCGAACGCCGATCCCCCAGCAGCTCCAGCGCCGGGAATGCCGGCCAGATCACTCCCTAAATGTTGTTTCACTGTTTGGTTCAGCTTTATAAGGCCCCTATCTAGGGTTTTAATGTCTGACGGTCCTGCTCCTTTCTGTTGGGCATAGACATGGGCAGCTCCCTGCACACCGAACAGCGGGTTGTTTACATCGTTAATGGCGAAAAAGGAAACCTTGGTAAAACCAGGTGTTCTTGGCCCCTCAATACGTGCCATTTGTTCCAGGTTTCCGCCAACAGGCAGCAATTCCGTTCCATGTAAATCCAGAAATCGAAAACCCAAAGCCCTGGCCATACCGGTACCACCGTCATTGGTTGCACTTCCCCCAAGCCCCAAATAAATATTTCTGGCCCCTTTGGCAATAGCGTGTTTGATCTGCAGTCCTGTGCCGTAAGTGGTTGTTTTAAGTGGATTCCGTTCCGCTTCGTCCAAGAGGACCATGCCCGAAGCTGTTGCCAGTTCTATATAGGCCGATGCAGTTTTGGACTCCCATAGATATGCGGCCTTGATGGGACGGCCCAAGGGGTCTTGGGTGTCTGTAATCATCTGTTGGGTATTCTTATGGATAGCGACAGCATCCAAAAAACCGTCTCCCCCGTCGGAAGCCAGTACGGAATGAATCTCGGCCTTGGGTCTTACATGACGTATGGCCTTTGACAAAGATGCAATAACCTCTTCCGAGGAAAGGGAGCCTTTAAATTTATCTGGGATCAGTAAGATGTTCATGATTTAACATTTTGCCGTGCTTCAAGCCGTGCCAAAAAACATTCTGCCTTCCGTAGAAGTCCTTTAGTCCTCTTAAGTAAAATTGGAGTGTTTTCATATGCGTTGGTGAATTTAAGCGAACTGCTTCTTTCTTCCCTAAGCGCGTTCGAAAATTGAGCGGAAAAAATCATAGGCCACGAGTGTTTGCTAAAGACCATTCAATATAGATAAAATTTATTCCCAAAACCAATTGTCATTGTTTTTTCTTATTTAAATAGCTTCCTTTTTTGCGCCTCTTTTGGGAAATCTTTTTGCGCCGGCCCCTTCCTATGGCCGACATATCGAAAATGCGTGAGACGTCCTTAAAACCGTTTTTAACCGTTTTTCAACACATATATGTGGGAGGAGTATTCACCGCTGCGCCATGCGCTAAGGTTGGACCGCAAGCCTACCCAAAATGCCTTCAGCAAATTTTGTTTCCCCGTTTTATATTTTTCGGAAAGCAAGGAAACATAAAAAGCATCATAGCGCATAGGTAAGGTGCACACCAGCTGCATCCCATGCTCCTCGAATATTTTTTGGATGGCCGTTTTGGAAAAATGCCACAGATGTCTTGGTACGTCATAAGCAGCCCAAAAGTTTTTGTAATATCGAGCATCGTAGGATTTAAAGTTCGGCACCGCAACGATCAGGGTGCCGTTCTGTGCAAGGACCTTTTTCATTTGGACTATTTGCTCATCCAAATTGGGAAGGTGCTCCAAGACATGCCAAAGCGTAATCAGTTCATATTCCTGCTTGGGCAAAAGGTGTAGCTCTGGCACCAAGGTCAACCCCTTCGCAGCTGCCAATTGTACCGCTTTTTGGTTGGGTTCCACTCCAGACACCTCGTAGTTCCCACGCTTTGCAGCCAGCAAAAAATCGCCCGTGCCCGCACCAATGTCCAAGAGGCTTTTTTTTGATTGCGTATAGGTGTCCAACAGTTTTACCTTCTTGCGAAGGCTTCGCTTCTTTATCTGCTGATAAATACGATCCACAAAACTTTTATTGGCGTCGGTATGCGATATATAGGCCTCGCTTTCGTAATACTTTTTCAGGTCGCTGGGCTGTGGCTTCGTAATGAGCATATCCAACTCGGTATCGTGCACCAATTCAAACCCTTCGCCGGAAATGGAATGATCCTTAGTCTTTAAAAACAGTTTCATGATAGTTGTGGGTGGACAAATACTCTTCCTTTAAAGTCCGAAGATAGTTCAAAACCAAACTTCTTGAAAGGGAATTTTCATGTAAACAGTCGTTCTCATCATCGCTGTACACCTCAATAGCCAAGTACCAATTCCCCTCCCTAGTGCTGTGCACCTCTTCCAGCAGGGGATCCATCTCGGCCTGATCCAACAGGCCGTCAATCATAATCGGGATAAGATTAATGGTCTTGGTGGGTATTTCCACCTCATAAAAGGAAAAGAAAAACTGTTTGCCCTTTATGCGAAAAGGGACATCGTCATACACTTGCTGATGTTCAAGAGCGAATTTTGTGTTGACGTAATCGTAAAAGGCATTGGCCTCCTTAGGGTCTTCAAAGATGAACATTTGACGTTTGGGCAAACTTCTTTTGAACCGTTTTCCCTGGGTGATTTTGTGATCCTTGATCTTTGGTGCTATCCTTAGTGGAATGCAGGAACCAAAAAGGACAAAGGACAATAAAAGGAGTAGTGTTTTTTTCATTTTGGCTTGGTGTTTCCCTAGGCTCAACACCTATCAAAAACCAAACCAAAGCCCTTCTTTTTGGGAATGTACCCTCAATGTTCCACGTGGAACATTCTGCTATCTGCCCATAAAAACCAATAAAATGCTGATGTCGCTAGGGGATACCCCGCTAATTCTGGAAGCCTGGGATATCGTTACCGGACGTATGGCGCTAAGCTTTTCCCGTGCTTCAAAGGAGAGGGATTTAAGCTTGGAGTAATCAAAATCAGCGGGGATCTTGATGTTTTCCAACCGCTGCAGTTTGTCCGCATTGTTTTTTTCCTTTTCAATATAGCCCGCATACTTGACCTGTATCTCCGCCTGTTCCATCACTTCTCTGTCCAAATCCTTTTCCGACACAAAACTGGACACCTTTTCCAATTGCATCATATGATCCATGGTTACCTTGGGCCTTGAAAAAACCTTGAACATTTTGTCGGATTGTTTTACCGGGGAAGAAGAAACACTTTCCAAGATCGGATTGATGTCTTCCGGCAGTACGCTGGTGTCCCTAAAAAATTTTACAAAAACGTCGGATTTGCGACGTTTCTCCTCCATACGCTTAAGACGCTCTTCCCTGGCCAAACCGATTTCATGACTTTTCGGGGTAAGCCGTAGGTCTGCATTATCCTGCCGCAATAAGGTACGGTATTCCGCTCTGGAGGTAAACATTCTATAGGGTTCTTCCGTTCCTTTCGTAATCAGGTCGTCAATAAGCACCCCTATATAGGCCTCGTCCCTGCGGAGCACAAAGGGGTCCTTTTCATTAATCTTAAGGTGTGCATTGATGCCGGACATAAGCCCCTGCGAGGCTGCTTCCTCGTAACCTGTGGTGCCATTAATCTGTCCTGCAAAATACAGGTTTTCCACCAGCTTGGTCTCCAAAGTGTGCCTTAGCTGCGTTGGAGGAAAGTAGTCATATTCTATCGCATAGCCAGGTCGGAAAAATTTAACCTTCTCAAAGCCTTTAACGGACTTCAACGCCTTGTACTGTACATCTTCCGGCAAGGAAGTGGAAAACCCATTGACATAAACCTCAACCGTATGCCACCCTTCCGGCTCTACAAAAATCTGGTGGCTGTCCTTATCCGCAAAACGATTGATCTTATCCTCAATGGATGGGCAGTAACGCGGGCCAATGCTCTTAATCCGTCCATTGAACATGGGTGAGCGGTCAAAGCCTTCGCGTAACAGCTCATGTACCGTCGCACTGGTATGGGTCATATGGCAGTCCCGTTGCGCTTTTAAAACAGAGGTCTCCAAATACGAAAACTTCTCCGGATTGGTATCACCGGGTTGGGGGATCATCTTGGTATAGTCAAGTGACCGCCCATCTACCCTGGGCGGTGTACCGGTTTTCATTCGGCCGCTATCAAACCCAAAATCCACCAATTGTTCCGTTATTCCCGTGGCCGCCTTTTCCCCTGCGCGTCCGCCACCGAACTGCTTTTCCCCAATATGGATGAGTCCATTTAAAAATGTTCCGTTTGTCAGGACCACGGCCTTGGCCCTAACATCAATTCCAAGGGACGTTCTTACGCCCACAACCCGTGTGCCCTCCACTAATAAACCGGACACCATCTCCTGGTAAAAATCCACATTCGGAGTGCCCTCCAATGCCAGTCTCCATTCCTCTGCAAAGCGCATACGGTCGTTCTGGGCCCTTGGACTCCACATGGCGGGACCCTTGGATTTGTTCAACATTTTAAACTGGATAGCCGAATGGTCTGTAATAATGCCGCTATAACCCCCTAGTGCATCTATCTCACGTACAATTTGTCCTTTTGCAATTCCGCCCATAGCTGGGTTGCATGACATTTGCCCTATGGTCTGCAAATTCATGGTAATCAACAGGGTCTTGGACCCCATATTGGCAGCCGCGGCCGCGGCTTCCGCACCAGCATGCCCCCCGCCTACTACAATAATATCGTACGCCTTTTCAAACATAATCTTTCTAATGTTCCACGTGGAACAATGCAATCATTTCGTTTTCCTTGTTCCGCATCAAGGTCTTATCCTCATCGGTCTTATCCCTATACCCCATCAAATGAAGCACCCCATGCACCATGACCCGTAACACTTCCTCTCGAAAGGAAACACCATAAGTTGCTGCGTTTTCCCTTAAGCGGTCTGTGGAAATAAAGATGTCCCCAGACAGTTTCTCGCCCTCCGTGTAATCAAAGGTGATAATATCGGTAAAGGTGTCGTGGTCCAGGTATTTCTTATTCATCTCCAACATAGATTCATCCGAACAAAAAATATAGGTCAGCGGTCCAAGATCCCGTGTCTCCGCCTTAATTACCCTAGTAATCCAATCGGTAAAGTGTTTTTCCCCTTCCAGCTTAAAATCCGTCTGGTAATGATACTCAATCATTTTTCCTAAAATAGTTCTTCACCTTGTTCTGGAAAATTTGCTGCAAAGGTAGTGCTTGCCTGCTTAAAATCTCTATTTCATTGCGATAATTCTCAAGCAGCTCCGGTTTCGTGGTCACTGGGTTTTGAAAGGTATTCTTGTTGGTGTTGCTCTCCCGTTCCGGCTTTTTGCCTTGCTTTAGGGCGGCATTTTCCAACTTCAGAAGCTCATATTGAATCCGATTTACCTTGTTCAACGCCCGTTCGGTAAAACCATTCTCGAGCAAGTCGCGCTCAAAATCCTCCATCTGTTGAATAAGTCGCTGCGCCAATTGCTTATCCCTTGTACGTATCATATCCTCAAGCTGCTGCTCCAATTGCTCCCGCAAGCGTTGCTGCTCCTTGTAAATTTCATAAATCTCCTTCAGCTCTTGTTCGCTCTTACCATCTCCTCCGGACTGGGTGCCCTGCTGCTTTCCTTCCTGGCCATCACCGCTTTCCCCATTTTCACCCTGGCCCTGACCTTTTTTATCACCTTCCCCCTTCTTGTCACCCTCTCCTTCACCCGATTCCCCGGATCCTTTGGAACTGCCAGATTTTCCCCTTTCTCCCATCTTCTCCTGTAGCTCTCCCTGGCCCTTAATAATATCCGGAAGTTGAAATCCCTCGGAACTATTGCCCGATCCCGCGCCCGGCTTCATACTCTGCTGCATATTGTCCAAAACATTTGCCAAAAAGTCGGCCAAGCTATTGGAAGCCGTTAATATGCGTTGTTGGTAAGCCACTCCCTGATACATTTGGCGTTCTGCCATACTTTCCAGAGCCTTATCCGTGTTATAGTAGACCTCCGTAATCTGTTCGTTTACAAACTCAGCCAATTCCGCCCGGCGCAACGACAACGCAAACAAACTGTCATCCACATGCTCAAAAAGCTCCCTCAACTGCTGTTGCTGGCGCACGCTACTTGAAAAATGCGCAATGTTGGTATCCGCACCTTCCAAACTATCGTACAGGGCCTCTTGTTTAAAAGAAAAAGTCACCAAGTTGTCCAAAATTTGCCGTAGCATCTCGGCGTCCTCGGTAATACTTGATCCCCCTCCGCCGGAAGCGGACTGCTGCAACTGTTCGCTCATCTCCTTCATCTTCTCGGCAGCCGATTTCTGCTTTTGGGCCGCTTTGTTGGCATCATTCTTCTTTTCTCCTTCCGCCTGGGGGCTCTCCCCTTTCTCTTGTTTCCCCAACTCCTCCAATGCCTCCTGTTGGTCCTTTTTGATACCCTCCTGTTTGGCCTTATCGAAATCAATATTTAAGGGCTTCTTTAAATTCTTGTTGTCCTTTTTCAATTCCTCCATCTCCTTTGCAAGTTCCTCGAATGCCTTATTGAGATCCGACTGCTCCTTTTTCTCACTACCGTCACGCTCCTTTTCCGCAGCGGCCTGTTGCTTTTCCGCCAAGCGTTCCAAATCTCTGGCCAATTGTGCAGTCTTTTCGGTAACATAGTACCTTTTGGTGAGCTCCAATAACTGCTCCAGACCTCGCTCACTATTCTGCTGTTTCTTGCCCAGTTCCTCCAAACGCTTAGTAAGCTCCTCCTTGTCTATTTTATCCGCAATCTTGTTTAACTCCTCCAAGAGCTTCTCATTTTTTTGTGCCTCCAATTCCTGTCGTTCCAATCGCTCTTTCATTAACTCGCTTAGCCGATCGTCCTTCTTTAAGTTCTCTTTGAGCTGTTTGCTGAACTTTTGCATCAGATTTTCTTGCCGCTGCTGTTTCTGAAGAAAATCCTTTATCTTATTTTGGTCGTTGAAGTTCAAAAGGTTCTTTTCACGTTGTTCCTTATTAATCTGCTTTAAGGTCTCCTTTTGTTCCTTAAACTTCTCCAAAGACCTATCCATATTGGATATGACCGATTGTTGAAAATCTAACTGCTTGTTTTTCAGTTGGTTACTATCCAAAACTGCAAAATTAAAGGTGCGGGTACGCGCCGTTTTGCCCTTGTGCAAGGCATCATTATCCGTTGCTTGGAAATAAAAACTGTAGGCCCTGCCCGCCTCCAGATCGAGGCCTGATGGGAATGTATAGTAGAATTGATCTACGTTGGTACCCGGTCTGCCAAGTTCTAAAACCTGTGTGCTCTTTGGGTCTTGGTCCGGATAACACACCAAGGAAATGGAGCGTATCTTATAATCATCGGAAGCTTCCCCGACATAATAGGAAATGTTGGGATTTAAGGAATCCAAAACCTGGGAAGCCCTAATAAGCGGATAGGCGTCCTTAACCACATTAAAATTATAATCCAGCGTTTCATAATCCCTCACATTTTCATTGGAAGTGGTCAATTGATAGGGAAAATCCGCAAAGATCCGTTTTGACAGGGTGAACTCGTTCCCCTGTTTTTCAAATTGTAAGGTGGTGTCCCGGATCGTTAACCCAATCCTGTCCGTATGCCGTCCGGCTATGGACCAGCTTACCCGGGTGCCCTCAGGAAAAGTCGCGTTCCCCGTGCTTTTAATGGTCTGTGTGGGTTTGTTGGTGTAGTCCGGATAGTCCAAGATTAACTTAAAGTCTTGGATAGAGGGTGTTTTCAAGACGTTTAACGTATAGGTCCCGGATTTGATCCCATTAGCGGAAAAATAAAATTCCACGCCTTGTAAGGGGGGCGAAAAGACATATTGATATGCTCCGTTCTCTTCCTGCAAAAACAACTCTTTGCCATTAACGACCATGGATATGCCCTCAGGTTTTACCTCCCCTACCGTGGTGACCCTGGCCGTATAGGTCTCGCTCTCCAGCACATCCAAGTTCTCCGACAGGAAATTAAAACGGAAGGGTGCGGGCGGCTCATAGGCCAGATCGTAATTTACCACCCGGTCATAAGAACCAAAAAAGGAACTAAGGTTTCCAGAAAGCCAGATAGCGGCAAAAATTAAGAGGGGTATTGCCAAAAACTTAAGGTATTTTAGGTTTTCCCGTAAATTAATGGCGTTGACAAAAGGGACCGGTTTGAGCTTTTGCGAACGTTGTTCTATACTGGCCATGAGCAATTCCGTGCTGTTGGGGTCGTCCGCCAGATCCAACAGGTTACGCAACTTATCGCCCACCTCGGGGAAATGCTTCCCGATAAGTATGGAGGCCTGCTTGTTGCTGATGCCCTTCTTTAATCTGACCAAATAGAAAATTGGGGTAAGCAGATACCTATACAGCAAAAAGAACGCTACCCCCATAAACAGAAGAAACAGGATAAGGCGTCCAACGGAATTCAGCCAAAGAAAATATTCAACGGCAAGAATGCCCATAAAAAACAGTATTCCTAAAAACAAAAATAGCAAGGTGCCCTTCATCAGCATCTTGCCGTAATACTTCTTGGAAAACTTATTCAGCTTCTCTAGTATGTTGTGATAACTGTCCAAAATCCGCTATATTTAATACCAAGATACCCGTTACCACAAAATAAAGCATCAAAAATTTGTTAAAAAGCACACCATGAAGGATTTAAAGTATTTGGCCGCCCTGAGCATCCCCGCTTCCATACTCATCGGCCTCTATTTTAAGGGATACTGGAGTTTCTTCACCCCCATCTATGCTTTTGTCTTGATTCCCATTTTAGAATTGCTGTTACCGCACGATGCTTCCAACTATGAAGGTGCGCTACGGGAAGCAAAGAAGAAAAACGTTGTTTTTGATTGGATGTTGTACCTCAACATTCCCATTGTTTTTGGACTATTGTTCTATATTTTGGTCCAGTTGCCCCAAAATACCTACGCGTTCCATGAACTTGTGGGTCTGGTCCTTTCTATGGGCATTATATTGGGTACCAACGGAATCAATGTTGCACACGAGCTCGGCCATAGACAGGGTAGCAAAGAACGCTATTGGGCCAAACTATTGCTCTTGCCTTCCTTTTATATGCACTTTTACATTGAGCACAATTATGGTCATCACCTGTACGCCGCTACCCGGGAAGATCCTGCCACGGCGAGATACAACCAATCGGTATACTCCTTTTGGGTCAGCTCCGTAGTCCGACAATATTTTAGTGCTTGGAAATTACAGGCAAAGCTTCTAAAAGCTTCTGATCGATCTTTCCTATCCACAAAAAACGATATGTTGTGGTATAGTATTTTCCAGGCGACCTATCTATTGGCCCTTTTTCTATTTTTTGGTCAGGCGGGGCTTTTCTTTGCCATGGCCGCTGGCGTGGTCGGCTTCCTTTTGCTCGAAACGGTGAACTATATTGAGCATTATGGTCTCCTCCGTAAAAAATTGCCCTCGGGCAGGTATGAGCGCGTGCGCGAAATCCATTCCTGGAACAGCAATCATGTAATGGGCCGCATTATCCTCTACGAACTCACCCGGCATAGCGACCATCACTACAAGTCTTCCAAAAAGTATCAGCTATTGGACTATCACGACACCTCCCCGCAAATGCCCTACGGATATCCCACCTCCATGGTCCTGTCCTTTTTTCCGCCCCTTTGGTTCAATACCATGAACAAAAGGATTCCTCTGGAGATGAAAGTATAGGGCTGTACCATAGGCTGTGGTCAAAGAGGCCGTATTTTATTTTTTCTTGTAGGGTCATATTCTATCTTTGCACCTCAATTCAATATCCATGAGTCAAAAAGTCCGTGTCCGTTTTGCGCCCAGTCCCACCGGGCCCTTACATATTGGAGGTGTGCGCACCGCCCTTTTCAATTATCTCTTTGCCAAAAAACACGGCGGCGATTTCGTGCTTAGGATAGAGGATACTGACCAGAACCGGTACGTGGAAGGCGCCGAGGATTATATTATAGCCGCCTTAAACTGGTGCGGTATACCCTTTGATGAGGGTCCCGGTAAAGATGGGGGCTTTGGGCCGTACCGACAAAGCGAGCGCAAAACGATCTATAAGAAATACGCGGACGAGCTGGTAGCCAAGGGTATGGCCTATTACGCCTTTGATTCGGCGGAAAAGCTCGACTTTCATCGAAAGGACCACGAAGCCAAGGGGAAGACCTTTATTTACAACTGGCACAATCGGTTAAAGTTGATGAATTCCCTCTCGCTGTCCCCGGAGGAGACCCGGACCCGACTGGATGCCGGGGAGGATTATGTAATCCGTTTTAAGACTCCACAAGATGAAAAGGTGGTGTTGCACGACCTCGTGCGGGGTACTATTGAAATTGATACGAATATTCTTGATGATAAGGTTTTGTTCAAGAGCGATGGCATGCCAACCTATCATTTGGCCAATATTGTGGATGATCATCTTATGGAAATTACCCATGTAATACGAGGGGAGGAGTGGTTGCCCTCCCTAGCACTACATCAACAATTGTACGATGCTTTGGGTTGGACCGCCCCGCAATTTGCCCATCTGCCTTTGATCCTGAAGCCCGTAGGCAAGGGCAAACTAGGTAAGCGCGATGGGGACAAAGGCGGTTTTCCCGTCTTTCCGCTAGCGTGGAAAGACGCCCAGGGGTACCGTGAAGCAGGTTATTTTCCCGAAGCAGTCGTTAACTTTCTGGCACTATTGGGCTGGAATCCAGGAACCGAACAAGAGCTCTTTACTTTAGAAGAGTTGGTCCACGCCTTTAGTCTGGAGCGCGTTAACAAGGCAGGCGCGCGCTTTGACCCCGAAAAGACCATGTGGTACAATCAACAGATGCTGCAACGGAAGAGCACACCAGCGTTGGCCCAGCTTTTCCTACCCTTTGTGGAAAAAAACGGTTTGGTGGCCAAAGAAAAAACGACGCCGGACTATTTGGAAAGGGTAGTCTCACTGATCAAGGAACGGGCCACTTTTGTGTCCGATTTATGGGAGCTTGGCCAATACTTTTTTTTGGCGCCCACCACCTATGCCGAAAAGGCGGTAAGAAAACAATGGAAGGAAGATACGCCCGGAATACTGAATGAGGTGATAGGGGTTTTGGAAAGTGTGGACGAGTTTTCCTCCCAGCAGATAGAGATCCAATTAAAGACATGGATCGCGGATCGGGAACTGCCCTTTGGAAAAGTGATGGCCCCGTTGCGGCTGGCCCTAGTGGGCGACCTAAAGGGACCCCATGTATTTGATATTCTTGAACTGTTGGGCCAAACAGAAAGCGTCGCCCGTATCAAAAGGGCCGTTGCTCAACTTTAACCGCATTGTCCATGATGGTTTTTAAGGACAATTTTCCCGACTGTAACAAATGCGTCAAAAAAGCTACAGATATATTGGGGAGTTTTGTAAATTACCGAGATAGGGACATTTAGCTGACTCTTCGCATAGACGTCTCAAATTAATACAAACTTAAAACTTTAAAATTATGGGCAATTTATTGTGGGTACCTGTAATCCTTTTTGGTATCCTTCTTCTTTTTTCTTTCGTTTTTATTGTAAAACAACAGACCGCCGTCTTAATTGAAACTTTCGGCAGGTTTACCAGTGTTCGGCATTCGGGCATTCAATTGAAAATTCCGTTTGTTCAACGAATATCGGCGCGGGTGGGACTAAAAATCCAACAACTGGATGTTATTATTGAAACAAAAACCCTGGACGATGTCTTTGTAAAACTCAAGGTATCCGTGCAGTATGTAGTCATCAAGGAAAAGGTCTATGAGGCCTTCTACAAATTGGAATACCCGCATGATCAAATTACCTCTTACGTTTTTGATGTGGTCCGGGCCGAGGTTCCAAAAATGAAATTGGACGATGTCTTTGTGAAAAAGGACGATATTGCCATTGCTGTAAAGTCGGAACTTCAGGAGGCCATGTTGGAATACGGCTATGATATTATCAAGACCCTGGTGACAGACATTGATCCCGATGCGCAGGTAAAAGAGGCCATGAACCGAATCAACGCTTCTGAGCGCGAAAAGATTGCCGCCCAGTTTGAAGGGGATGCGGCACGCATTCTAATTGTGGAAAAAGCAAAGGCCGAAGCCGAGAGCAAGCGCCTGCAGGGACAAGGTATTGCCGATCAGCGCCGTGAAATCGCGCGTGGTCTGGAAGAATCCGTTGAAGTCTTGAACAAGGTGGGTATCAACTCCCAGGAAGCCTCTGCCCTAATTGTGGTTACCCAACATTACGACACCTTGCAGTCCATCGGGGAGGAAACCAACACCAATTTGATTCTCTTACCGAATTCCCCCCAAGCGGGTAGTGACATGTTGAACAATATGGTTGCCTCATTTACCGCAAGCAACATGATCGGCGAATCCATGAAAAAACAAGATCCAAAAAACAAAGGCAAGGAAGCATAGTCGTCCACTACAGGGGCATACAACTTTTCATCACAACCGGGGCCAACGCTCCGGTTTTTTTTGTCCCGAATGGGCATTTGAAAGGGTTGGTCACCAAAAAGCACACAGAGGCCCGTACTGCCGTTTTAAGGCCCTGAGTCGTACCAATCGGTTCTTTATTTCCAAAACCCCCTTAAAACGACCTGAAACAAGTGCGTTTGAATAGAAAATACCAATTGTTATAATTAGATCGATAAGGAATCCCTATACTATCCCTGTCCCTGGATTTTCGCCCAGGTGTCGCGCAATCCCACCGTTTTGTTAAAAACCAAATGTTCTGGCGAGGAATCCAAATCGACATTAAAATAGCCCAAACGCTGAAACTGGAATTGTTCCTCCGGCTTCGCGGTTTTTAAGCTCGGTTCCACGTAGGCGGTAATGAGCTTTAAGGAATCGGGGTTGATGAACTCCATAAAATCTTTATCCTTGTGCGTATCCGGGCTTTCGTCCGAAAAGAGTCGGTCGTATAACCGCACCTCGGCTGGTATGGCATGTGCGACCGAGACCCAGTGCAGGGTGCCCTTCACTTTTCTGAGGCTCTCTTCGCTGCCGCTGCCACTCTTGCTTTTGGGGTCGTAGCTGCATTGAATTTCCGTAATGTTCCCATCGGTATCTTTTGTACAGCTCTCTGCCTTAATGATATAGCCGTTTTTAAGTCGCACTTCCCCACCAAGTTTCAATCGAAAGAACTTTCGGTTGGCCTCCTCCCTAAAGTCTTCCCTTTCTATATAGAGTTCCCTGGAAAAAGGTACTTTTCTGGATCCTGCCTCCTCATCTCCTGGGTTGTTCTCCGCATCGAGCCATTCTTCCTGCCCCTCTGGGTAATTGGTAATAACTAGTTTAACCGGATCCAGTACGGCCATTACCCTTGGCGCAATCTTGTTCAAATGCTCCCGAGCATGGAACTCCAAGAGGGAAACGTCTATGAGATTCTCCCTTTTGGCAATACCGATGGTTTCCGCAAAATTACGGATAGATTCGGGTGTATACCCTCTTCTGCGAAGTCCAGAAATGGTGGGCATCCTAGGATCGTCCCACCCCTTCACAACGCCTTCCTCCACCAAACGAAGCAATTTTCTTTTGCTCACTACGGTATGGCTTAGGTTTCTTCTGGCAAATTCCCGTTGCTTTGGGCGCACTTTTTCGGTCTCGGTCACTTGGTCCAGGAACCAATCGTAGAGCTCCCTGTGCATGGCAAATTCCAAGGTGCACAGGGAATGGGAAACCTGCTCTATATAATCGCTCTCCCCATGTGTCCAGTCGTACATCGGATAAATACACCAATCGGTATTTGTTCTGTGGTGCGCCTTGTGCAGTACCCTGTACATAATGGGGTCACGCATCAGCATATTGGAGGAGCCCATATCGATCTTGGCCCGTAAGACGTGCGTGCCCTCTTCGAAGTCGCCCTTTTTCATCCCCTCGAAAAGCGCAAGGTTCTCTTCTACGGGCCGGTCCCTATAGGGGCTGGGGGTCCCGGGTTCTGATGGGGCGCCCTTTTGGGCGGCCATTTCCTCTGAGGACTGGCTATCCACATACGCTTTCCCCTGTTTGATGAGCGCTACCGCCCAGTCGTACAATTGTTGAAAATAATCAGACGCATAACACTCTGTATCCCATTGATAACCAAGCCATTCCACGTCCTTTTTTATAGCATCTACATACGCCTTTTCCTCCTTGGCCGGATTGGTGTCGTCAAACCTAAGGTTTACCGGAGCACCATACCGCAGCCCAAGTCCAAAATTGAGGCAAATGGAGCTTGCATGACCTATGTGGAGGTACCCATTGGGTTCGGGAGGAAAACGAAAGCGCAGTTGTGCCCTGGGAAAGCCATTGCCCAAATCTTCCTCTACGATATGCTCTATAAAATTCAGCGATTTCGAGGCTTCGCCCATAGCTTATAAATTTAAGGCACAAATGTAGGAAAAATGCAGTGATCACAGTCTATAAAAAGCCTTCACCATACAATAAATGCATTTCACAACATATTTAAATGCCGCTACAACATTATATTTTCCACCATGTAATTATATGTCATATTTGTTGTTGGATACTAGGTAAACCAAAGCCTATTGCATTTTTGGCTTCCCTAGCACCGGAAAAACCGTAACGTTTTACGTGTTGTTCCAACCCAAATCTGAAAGATAAACCACAGGGGCTCAAAACTGCACTACTTATGAAACGAAAACTATTTTACAGAATCCCTTTCGTATTGGTTGTATTTCTCATGCTGGGCACCCTTCAGGTGGCAGCACAGGTTCTTAACAAGCCAATACCAGCTGACAATCCCAACTTGGCGGGTAACTCCCCCTGGACGGCGGCATGTGCTTCCTCGACTTTTAACGAATACTTTGTGAATTTTACCTGGGGGCCTCCCTTGGTAAACAGTGATAATGAATTTATACTGGAACTATCTGATGCCAGTGGCAATTTCGGCAGTGCCGTAGAATTGGCCCGGCTAAGTGATAAAAACACCAACTTCGACTTTGAGTTTCAAATGGCCATTCCCACGACAACTAGGGGAGAAGGCTATCGCATGCGGGTAAGGAGCACCAGTCCGGCCATGACAAGCCCTGTCTCCGACCCCTACGCCATGTACTATATAGACGTGGACACCGGTCTTACCATTAGACAATCGGGGCAAGCCGATTTTGGCGATGGTACCGCTCAGGTCTGTGATGGAAATTCCATCACTTTGGAGGTTTACGACCTTCCAAACGCCGGTACCTATCAGTACAACTGGTACCGAAGCGGCACCCTTTTAAGTGAAAAAAGCGAATCGATCTCTGCTACCCAAGCAGGAATGTACAATGCTGAAATTGATTATGGTAGCTGTTCGGGATCTGGAAATACACTGTCTAACCTTATTGATGTATCCACGGGAAGCAGCTTGGGAATTGCCATTAATCCTCCCACAAAGACCGCTTTGTGCAGCGGAGAAACAGAAATCCTACAAGCCAACATTACCGGGCAGGGCCTTACCTATACCTGGTTTAAGGACGGTTCGGCCATCACGACACCAACGGTAGACGATGACAGTTATACCGTAGATGCATCGGTCGCAGGTTTCGAAGGCGATTACCAGGTAGAGATCTTTGGTACCGGCGCTTGTGTTGAGCGTTCTGCTGCCATAACGATCACCAATGCAGGAAATTTCACAGTAACCCGAGTGAACGCCGCCAATCTGGTGGTGCTCCCAGGACAGCCCCAAACCTTAAGCGTTACCACCGATGCTTCGGCTCCAACCTACCAATGGTATAGGGATGGAAACCCGGTCTCCGGTGCAACCGGAAGCAGCATAACCGTTAACGATACGGAAACAGGAACCTACTTTGTGCGCGTTAGCCTCACCGGCGGATCTTGTTCTTCCACTTCCATAGATTCCGATGCCACTGTGGTGGTTTCACCGGCCTCTTTTGAGCTTATTGCCGACTATGCCACCTCCTATACCGCCTGCGGAAATACCAGTATTGTGCTGCAGATAGCCACTATAAATGCGGTGGCTTCGGACGGCAGCAGGACCGATGTTACCAGCAGTCTAGTGAACAGCTTTGTCTATCAATGGAAGAAAGATGGAGTAAACATTGGGGGTGCCACATCAAACAGTATTAGTCTAACCGATACGAGTGAAAACGGAAGCTATGAAGTAGATGGTGTTTTGAGCACCTATAATGCTACTTCAAACCAATTGCCCGTGCAACTCAGGGTCAATATAGATATTAGCATTACCAGTACCAGTTTGGTCTATTGCGCGGGAGGAGATCCCGTAAGCATGGATAGCGCCCTGGACCTTAATGGGGAAAGCTTTCAATGGGAGCGAGATGGGGCAGTGCTAAGCACGACCGACATTACGCTCGCTGTAAACGCCACTGGAACATACCGATTGGTAGTTTCTAGGGGAGGCTGTGATATTATTTCCAATGAGGTGGTTATATCGCCTTTTGATGATTCCTCTATTACCATGGATTCCCCTGCCAATGTGGTCTTCCCAGAGGGCAGTTCACGGACTGTTACCGCAAGCGGAGGAACCGCCTATCAGTGGTTCGATGTCAACAATACACTATTGAGCAGCACAGACTCCTACACGTTCACGGAAGAAGGCAACTTCGTCTTGATAGCCACTGTAGGAAGTTGCGAAGTGGTAAGACAACTCACCGCGGAATACCTGGACACTTTTAAGGTGCCCAATGTAATCACCGTTAACGGCGATGGCATAAACGACTTGTGGGTCATTCCCAATTCGTACTCCAACGACCCTGAAGTAAATATCATCATTTATAGCGATCAGGGTGAAGAGATACTGAATGAATTTAATTATCAAAATAACTGGCCGCAGTCCTCTACGGTCTTCCCGAAACAAAACATGGTGTTCTTCTATAAAATAAGGAATGCACAAGAAGTCTTGAAGCAGGGAACCATAACCATTATACGTTAACCAAAAATGTTAAAGAGAAGTTCCATATACATCGTATTATTTATGCTGTCACTGATTACCGCCAGTGCTCAGGAAGACAGCCCTTTCGTCGCCTATGATGTGCCTGCTCAGAACTTGCTGAAATTCAACAGGTTCTTGATCAACCCCACCTTTTCAACGGTTAGGGAGAACAACTCTTACATTAATTTGTTTCATAGAAACCAATCGGTATCTTTTGATGACAACAACCAGACCTACTTCCTAAGCTACAGCGGTCGTATCAACGACCGCACCGGCTTGGGACTTAGCTTATACACACAACGCGAAGGGATCATCACCAATTTTGGTGTCCTTGCCAATTATGCTTACGGCATAAAACTAAGCGACAAAAGCAACTTTACCTTTGGGGCAAATATTTCCTATTACAATAGTGGCTTTGACGAGAGTAGGGCCAACCCCGTGCAGGTAGACCCTTTGTTAAATGGGTTTCAAGACAGTAATTTACTGTCCTTTCAGCCCGGGTTTAACCTTTCCTATGACAAATTTGATTTCGGTCTTTTAGCGGAAAACTTGTTTGACTACAACTTAAAGACCAGTGAATCGGTTACCAGTTTCAATGAAAAGACCTTTTCCGGGCACTTGCAATACACCTACGACTTTGAAAATGGTGACGGTGTGCTGGAAGGCGGACGCTTAATGCCTTTGGCGCGTGTTCGCAAAGTGGGCGAAGGGGATATCACCCTTGGAGGCAGCCTTATTTTTGACCTCCCAAAAATTGGGTGGTTACAGGCCGGGTATGACGATTTTTATGGCGCCTCTGCAGGTCTTGGTTTTAATCTAAACCGTAAACTGTCCCTGGGCTACACCATGGAAAAAGGCCTTTCGAATAGCCTGGACAATTTTGGGCTGACCCATGAAATTTCCTTTGCCTATTCCTTTACTCCCAATCTTACCGAAGATCGGGTCATGTTGGAGGACAATCCGGATGAGGTAGTGGAAAATAATGCCGATGAAAACAGCAATGGATCCTTGGCATCCAAGGACGAGGAAATTGAAAAATTAAAACAGCGCCTACAGGAAAATGACGCTATTCTGGCCGAACTGATGTTCCGTCAGGACTCTTTGGAGGCCAACCGACAAAAGGACTTGGAGCGACGCTTCGAAATGGTGATGCGCATGGTCCGTTCAGAAACGGACGGTGATCGTCCGGACCTGGAGGAAAAGGCCAAACAGATCTATTTCCTTAACAATGACCAAAGCGGAGCCAATTCAGAACTTGCACAAACGGAAACATCTGTGGATGAGGCCTCAACCCATCACACAGCAGGTTCCAATGGAATTAAAACAAACGGTATAAAAAGAAAGGATGTCCTTGTCGCCAACCAAGCGCCCACCAAGGTCTACCCTACAGCAAAAAAAGACCGTACAAGCACCCAAAACAAAACAAAACAAGCCCAGCGCAAACAGGTTAAAAGCCAAAAATTCAGAGATCTGGATGGAGTAACCGATGGCTATTATGTAGTGGCCAATGTGTATCGGGGAGAGCACTATTTAAACAAATTTATAGATGGGCTCAACGAACAGGGGCTGCAAGCCGATTATATTGACAATCCCAAGAACGGTTTAAAATACGTATACCTTGACCGTTATGACACCTGGCAGGAAGCCTTACAGGCCCATAGATCCAAGCTAAACGGCAGCTACGATGGCGACCTGTGGATCATGAATGTGCAAAACAGATATTCCAATGAGGCCTATGCCGAGAATGTGAACAAGATCAAGGAGAAATCATCCAAATACGGCACGGACGTCTTGCAAAAGAATGTCATCGTAAAAGACAAGGTGGCTTCCCAAAACCCTTCAGCCCGGGATTACAAAATAAATGGTGTTGGCAGTGGCTATTATATCATAGCCAATGTATTTGCCAGCCCAAAAAACGCCAACCGATTCGTAAAATTATTGAATTCCAGAGGGCTCAGTGCCAGTTATTTTATCAACCCAAAAAACAACTGGCGCTATGTCTATTTAAAGAAACACGGCTCTTGGAACAACGCACTCATATCTTACTACTCCCAACTGAACGACTCGTATAATGACAAAATGTGGATTATGCGGGTAACACCAAACCTACTGACCTAATGAAACCAAATCTTAGTAAAGTACTCCTACTGATCTGTATCGGTTTATTTTCCTATGCAGGCTTTTCGCAAGAATACAACACCTTTGATGTTAGATACCAGGATAACATCAAGGGCGATCTTACTTTTATAGCCAATAATATTGTCAACCGTGACGATGGAACAGCCACCGGGGAGCCGGAGGACGCCTATGATCTGACAGGGAATTCATCCACGTATAACGACTGGTTGGACATGCAATATATAGATGTGGACAGTGACCCAACCACCTTCAGTTCCAGTACGGCCACTTTAACCTACCCACAAGCAGATTGTAATCTCATCCGTTACGCAGGATTGTACTGGTCCGCGACCTATCCGAGCGCAAACGCCGGAGATCCTGTAGGAACTGGCCGGCAAAGCGATTTTAACCAAGTAAAATTTATGGTTCCAGGAGGAACCTATGTGGACGTCGTTGCCGATGAAATTCTTTTCGATGGCTTTACAAATGCAAGCACCCAGCAAAATAGCCCATACGCCTGTTACGCAGATGTTACGGCTTTGGTTACACCTCTTACGAATCCCGAAGGAGACTACACAGTTGCCAATGTACGGTCTGTTGTAGGCTCACTTTCTCCGGGTGGTGGGGCCGCAGGCGGATGGACCCTGATCATCGTTTATGAAAACCCCAACCTTACCGGTAAACTTATTACCACCTTTGATGGTTTTGCCAGGGTACGAAGTGCAAACCCAAGTGTGGACATCAACTATTCTGGGTTTAACACCATCCCTTCGGGGCCCGTAAATGCCAACATAGGTGTGGCCGCCCTAGAGGGCGACAATAGAATTACCGGTGATGGAATGCGCATTAGAGCCAATAGCAGTGGTTCGTTTACTACCATTAGCAACACCACCAATCCATCAAACAATTTTTTTAACAGTAATATTACCTTGGATGGCGTGGTGACCACCAATAGAACCCCCAACAGTATTAACACCCTGGGGTATGACACGGATATCTTCTTACTGAGCAACCCGGCAAACTCTGTCATACCCAATGATGAAACTGCAGCGACTTTCAGATTTACATCTAGTGGAGATCAGTACTACCCTTTTTTCAATTCCTTTAACGTTGAAATTATTGAGCCCAACATTGTTTTGGAGAAAAAGGTAGAGGATATTGCCGGAAATGATATTACCGGCTTAGGGGTTAACTTAGGGCAACAGTTGGATTATGTACTTTCTTTCCAGAATATTGGAAACGATGATGGAACCAACTACACCATTCGGGATGTACTGCCCATTAATGTTACCTTGGACGAACTTAATATTACACTACCTGCTGGGGTAACCTATACCTATGACGCACCCACACGTGCGGTGGTATTTACCATCCCCGACAACCTGATAGAGGAGGGGGATCCAGCTTCAGCAATACGTATGCGGGTGCAAGTGGCCTCAAATTGTTTTGACTTTGTGGATGCTTGTACGGACCTAATCGAAAACCTGGCCTATTCTACCTATGAAGGTGTTATAAACGACAATCAAATTACGGACGACCCCAGTGTGTCGGACTTTGACAATTGTGGGTTTGTTACGCCCGGGGCCACCAATTTTTTGTTGGACGACCTTTCTACCTGTGGTTTTGACCGAACCGTAGAGCTCTGTGGGGACACTGCAGTCCTGGATGCAGGGGACAATTTTGATAATTATATCTGGTACCGTGATGAAAATGGGAACAACCTCATAGATGCTGGGGACACCGTCCTTAGCGATGGAGATCCGGATGGTGACCCTAGCACGCTGCTGGTTTCTGAAATAGGCACCTATATTGTGGACAAGCAGGTGGCCGACCCCTGTAAAGGGTTCCAAGAAATAATCAACTTAGTATTTTTCGGTACCACACAAACCAATCCGATCACCGCCCTGATCAATGATACCACCAATACCGTAGAGGGCGAGGTTGTAATCTGCCCCAATGATGGGGACGAACTGCCTAAGGTTTTCCTTTGCGGTCTCAATGACACCGAACTCATTTCGATCAATATTCCAGATGCGACCAGCATAGACTGGGAACAACTGGATGAAGCTAGTTGTACTGCATCTGTAGCCGATTGTGCCAATAAGAACGCTTCTTGTACCTGGAACAGTGTGGGTACGGGCAACGATTTTCTGGCCTCCGATGCCGGGGAATATAGAGTGGTCATCAACTACCTTAACGGTTGTTTTACCCGCTTCTATTTCAACATCTTTAAAAATCCGCTAGACCCGCAATACAACAGCACCGACCTTATCTGTACCACCCCTGGGAACATAACGGTCACCAATATGCCGGTAGATTATGAGTATCAACTCTTGGATGCCACAGATAGTTCTGTTTTGGTGCCTTATAGTGCCAACAACGGCCCCAGTTTTACCATCAACAGTAACGGGGCCTACCGGGTTGAAATGCGCCAGCAAGGTGTTGTGGACGGTTGTGTCTTTGTACTGGACAATATCGGTATTTTAACGCGGGATTTTCAAGTGGATGTCATCACTCAAGATGCAGATTGTAATGGTTTGGGCGAGATTTCCATCTCGGCTTTAAACGTGGAGCCCCAGTACTACTATGAAATATCGCAGGGAGGTACTTCAGTGGATACTTTTGGACCTTCTAGTGACAATAACTATACCTTTCAAAATCTCAATCCTGGGGTATATGATGTCCTATTGACAACGGACGATGGCTGTTCCTATACCGAACAGGTGACCATCAATGACAACAGCGATCTGGACCTTCAGGCCGTAATATCCCAACACATCACTTGTAGGGAGGGTAACATTCAAATGCAATCCACAGGCGGCCAAACGCCCCACAACTATGCCATTTGGTCCTTTGTGGACGATGGTGGTACTACCGTTATTTCATACCCCACCGTAGGTGATATTCCGGCCTCGGCCTATCAGACCAGTGTTATTTTTGACGTTTTGACCCCTGGTGATTACACTTTTGTGGTGGTAGACCGAAACAATTGTTCTGCCATTTCCAATACAGTGACCATTGTATTGGAGCCTTCTGTGGATTATACCGTTGTAACAACGGATGAAAGTTGTTTGGGGGCATCCGATGGAACGGTGTCCTACAACATCGTTACCTCCAACGGTTATAGCGTGGAGTACACCCTGACCTATCCTGACACCTCCACCGCCACCAACAGCTCCGGAACCTTTACCGGTTTGCCCCAAGGCAACTATTCCGTAGTGCTGACACAGCGAAAGGGAAGTAGCGTTTGTGATTTTACGGACACTTTTACCATTGGTGGCCCCGCCGACGCAGTGACAGGTACCGCAGCATTGATACAGGATTATACCTGTTTACAAAATGGAATTATAGAAGCGCAGGGTGTTACGGGCGGAACTCCTCCCTATGAATACAGCATTGATGGAGTAAACTTTGTCAGCGGTGCAGGGGCGGAAACCTTTTCCAACCTTACCGATGGCACATACAATATTACTATTAGGGACGATAACGGGTGTACCTTTGTTACCAATGCCATAACCCTAGATCCCTTAAACCCGCCGACCGACCTAACTTTTGCGGCCACCGTGCCCAATTGTCCCGCACTCACCTCGGATGTAACCGTAAGTGTAATAGGCGGCAACACCCCTTTTATTTATGAAATCACGGCCCCAGCGGCCAGTGCGGTCAACAACGGCAACGATCCGGTCTTTACCGGTTTGGCGCCAGGAACCTATACCTATCAGGTCACCGATGCCAAGGGGTGTACCTATAGCGAGGACCATACCATCGCTCCGGTAAGCCCGATCAATGTGGTAGGGCAGTTGATAAGCAATATCACTTGTTTAACCGATACGGATGGGGAGGTGCTCTTCACAATTTCCGGTTTTAATACCAGCTATGATTACAGTGTTACGGGACCAGCGGCCTTTAATGGTGTCGCTGAAACCAGTACTACCATTCCTTTGCCCAATTTGGATGATGGCACCTATACGATTACCGTAACCGACAATGATACCAACTGCACGGATACGGCTAACGTAACCGTGGCCGCCCCAAGTGCGGTCTTAACCTTGAGTGCCAGCGAAATACACCCTACCTGTGTTTCCGATGGCAGCGTGACCTTGACTTCTACCGGTGGGTGGGGCGGCAATGATTTTAGCCTTACCTATCCCGATGGTGTTACTGTGGTAAACAACACCACCGGCGCTTTTGCCGGACTTACACAGACCGGCACCTACAACGCCACTGTAACGGATGCCAATGGTTGCGTGGTAGCTACCAACTTTGATTTGGATCCCGCTGTCGCGCCGGTTTTACAGATCGTACCCAACGACACTTGTTATGATGCTGTGGTAGGACTTGCCTTGACCGCAAACGTAACTTCTGGGGGCGACGGCAATTATGAATACAGTCTTAACGGGGGAGTCTTTGGGGCTACCAACGTTTTTACTGGCTTAGCACCAGGAACGCACAGTATTGAAGTTCGTGATGGCAAGGATTGTACCGATACGGCGACCATCACGATAGATCCAGAACTTACTTTGGTTGCCACGGCCCCGAACATCACGGCCTGTGGCACGGATACCGATATCACCATAACCGCCGCGGGCGGCGACGGTTCCTACGTCTACGCCGTTGTGGCCGACGGGGTGGCGCCCGTGCCCGGCGATTTTGCCGTCACCAACCCCATCACCGTCACCGGTGCCGGGGACTATGACGTCTACGTAAGGGACAACAGCGGAGCGGCAGGCTTCTGCCAGGCCGCCTTCGACATTGCCATCGTACAGGACGCGCCCATTGCCATTACGCCATCGGCCGTGCCCGTGATATGCTTCGGGGAATCCAACGGGAGCATCAACATCGCAGTGGCCGGCGGCAACGCGCCCTACCAGTACAGTATAGACAACGGCGCCAACTACCAGCTCACCGGGGACTTCATCAACCTCCCCGCGGGCACCTATCCCATACGCGTGCGCGACGCCAACAACTGTGAGCAGACCACGTCCATTGACGTCCTCGAACCGGCACAGCTCGCCGCCGAGGCCGTACAGACACAGGCATATACCTGCCTACAGCTGGGACAGATCACCGTGGGAAGCGTAACGCCAACATCAGGGGGGTCCGGCGACTACCAGTACCGCATCAACGGAAGCGCATGGAGCGCCATTACCACAGGGGGGACCGTCTTCACCGACCTGGCCGACGGCACCTATTCCATAGAGGTCCGGGACGCCAATGCCACTTCCTGTACCCTGGTACTGCCCGACGTGGTCATCGCGCCCCTGCCCACAGAGCCCGTGCCCGCCTCTTCCGTGACCTACAACTGTGACGGCAGCGGGAACATCACCATATTGCCCAACGATCCAACCTATACCTATAGCATCGACGCCGGCGCGCCACAGGCATCCAACGTCTTCAACAACATCGCCGTGGGAAGCCATACCGTGACCATAGACTACGGAAGCGACTGTACCGTGGACACCACCGTGGTGGTAGATCCCGGGAACGCCTTCGGCGCGAACATCGACGCCTTTACCGATATCAGCTGTAACGGACTGGCAGACGGCGATATCACCATATCGGCCGAAAACTTCGACGGGGCCACAGGCTTCGAGTACAACATCAACGGAGGGGGCTTCACCACATCACTGGTATCCCCCGTGACCCTGTCGGGGCTCACCGCACAGGCATACACCATAATCGTAAGGGACCTTAGGGACACGGCCAACTGTTCCGTGACCCTGAACCAGGCCCTCACCCAGCCAACGCCCATCGTGGCCGCGGCATCCATCACCGACCCCTTTACCTGTAACAACACGGGGGCCACCATTACCGCAAGCGCAAGCGGCGGGACCCCCGCTTACCAGTACCAACTGGAGGACAATGTAGGGGGCGTGATCACCGCATACCAGGCCAGTGCCATCTTCAACAATGTCGGCGCCGGGGACTATATCATCAGGGCAAGGGACAACAACCTGTGCTCCGACCCCATTGACACGGCCATAACCGTTGCCGCACCGAGCAACCCCACCTTTACCGTTACCGAAACGGCATGCTACAGCGGCGCCAACGACGCCACCATACAGGTCGACGTCACATCACTGCCCGGCAACGGAGGCTTCCAGTTCAGCATCAACAGCGGACCCTGGATGACACCAACGCCCGCAACCGCAACAACATACACCTTCGCCAACCTGGCCAACGGAACCTATACCATTGACGTACAGGACCAGTTCGGATGCCCGGCAACGCAGCAGTCCGTGACCATTGAACCTAATCTGACCATTACCGCCACGGCCCCGAACATCACGGCCTGTGGCACGGATACCGATATCACCATAACCGCCGCGGGCGGCGACGGTTCCTACGTCTACGCCGTTGTGGCCGACGGGGTGGCGCCCGTGCCCGGCGATTTTGCCGTCACCAACCCCATCACCGTCACCGGTGCCGGGGACTATGACGTCTACGTAAGGGACAACAGCGGAGCGGCAGGCTTCTGCCAGGCCGCCTTCGACATTGCCATCGTACAGGACGCGCCCATTGCCATTACGCCATCGGCCGTGCCCGTGATATGCTTCGGGGAATCCAACGGGAGCATCAACATCGCAGTGGCCGGCGGCAACGCGCCCTACCAGTACAGTATAGACAACGGCGCCAACTACCAGCTCACCGGGGACTTCATCAACCTCCCCGCGGGCACCTATCCCATACGCGTGCGCGACGCCAACAACTGTGAGCAGACCACGTCCATTGACGTCCTCGAACCGGCACAGCTCGCCGCCGAGGCCGTACAGACACAGGCATATACCTGCCTACAGCTGGGACAGATCACCGTGGGAAGCGTAACGCCAACATCAGGGGGGTCCGGCGACTACCAGTACCGCATCAACGGAAGCGCATGGAGCGCCATTACCACAGGGGGGACCGTCTTCACCGACCTGGCCGACGGCACCTATTCCATAGAGGTCCGGGACGCCAATGCCACTTCCTGTACCCTGGTACTGCCCGACGTGGTCATCGCGCCCCTGCCCACAGAGCCCGTGCCCGCCTCTTCCGTGACCTACAACTGTGACGGCAGCGGGAACATCACCATATTGCCCAACGATCCAACCTATACCTATAGCATCGACGCCGGCGCGCCACAGGCATCCAACGTCTTCAACAACATCGCCGTGGGAAGCCATACCGTGACCATAGACTACGGAAGCGACTGTACCGTGGACACCACCGTGGTGGTAGATCCCGGGAACGCCTTCGGCGCGAACATCGACGCCTTTACCGATATCAGCTGTAACGGACTGGCAGACGGCGATATCACCATATCGGCCGAAAACTTCGACGGGGCCACAGGCTTCGAGTACAACATCAACGGAGGGGGCTTCACCACATCACTGGTATCCCCCGTGACCCTGTCGGGGCTCACCGCACAGGCATACACCATAATCGTAAGGGACCTTAGGGACACGGCCAACTGTTCCGTGACCCTGAACCAGGCCCTCACCCAGCCAACGCCCATCGTGGCCGCGGCATCCATCACCGACCCCTTTACCTGTAACAACACGGGGGCCACCATTACCGCAAGCGCAAGCGGCGGGACCCCCGCTTACCAGTACCAACTGGAGGACAATGTAGGGGGCGTGATCACCGCATACCAGGCCAGTGCCATCTTCAACAATGTCGGCGCCGGGGACTATATCATCAGGGCAAGGGACAACAACCTGTGCTCCGACCCCATTGACACGGCCATAACCGTTGCCGCACCGAGCAACCCCACCTTTACCGTTACCGAAACGGCATGCTACAGCGGCGCCAACGACGCCACCATACAGGTCGACGTCACATCACTGCCCGGCAACGGAGGCTTCCAGTTCAGCATCAACAGCGGACCCTGGATGACACCAACGCCCGCAACCGCAACAACATACACCTTCGCCAACCTGGCCAACGGAACCTATACCATTGACGTACAGGACCAGTTCGGATGCCCGGCAACGCAACAGTCCGTGACCATTAACCCACAACTTACGGCCAACGCCCTATTAAATACGGACCTGACCTGTTTGGCCAATGCGTCGGTAACCATAACGCCCAGCGGAGGTTCGGGAAGCTACTCCTACGAGTGGTCCAACGATGCAGGAGTTAATTATTTCACAACCAACTTTGTTGCCAATGTATTTAGCACACCTACAGCTGGATCCTATATCTTTAGGGTAACCGATACCACGGCACCTACGGCCTGTACCGTAGTGACCAATACCATCGTTGTTAACCCCGCCGATACCCCTGTCATCACTTCCATTACGCCAACCCATGTCCTTTGTAACGGAGACAGCACGGGCGCCTTGGATGTGGTCATAGATACGTCTATAGGAAGTCCACCGTACGTCATTGAGGTAATAGAAACCGTTTCGGCTACCAACTATGGTACACAGACTACGGGCTTGCCTGCAGGGGACTACGAAGTGACCATAACAGATGATAAAGGATGTACCTCTGCGGTATTTCCAGTCTCCATCAACCAGCCTGATGCCATCACCTATGGCATTAATTTGGTGCCCATAACCTGTAATCCGGCCACCGGAACCGACCCCGGGTCGATTACCGTCGAGAATTTGCTCGGAGGAACAGCGGAATATACCTATTATCTTACTGGAAATAACGGTCATACAGATAACTATGTAACCACCGCAGGTGGGGAAGACCACACCTTTGCCATCTTGGAATTCGGCATCTACGAAGTGGATGTGGTAGATGCCAATGGATGTTCTGTAAGAACCACCAACATTATTGCATCTCCCCCGGATGATCTGGATATAGACGTTTCGGCGATAACGGCAGATTGCGCAACTGGAGGAACAGCTGTAGTAACCGTAACAACCGCCATTTTGGGAACAAACTATGAATTTGGAATTTTGGATACTTTCGCGGTGCCCTACGCTTCCACCTATTTCCCGCCAGATGTTGCGGGTGGACCTACCCATACTTTTACGGGCCTTACCCCTGGTATTACCTATACGTTCGTGGTGCATGATATCACCACCAATTGTTATTACTTTGAAACGGCGGCCGCTCCGATCAATACCCTTTCGAACATGACCGCTACCTTGGACGCTGTGGCCAATATTACCTGTACCGGGGCTGCCAACGGAAATGTTTCGTTTACCTTTGACAATTACGACGCTGGAGCCACGGATGTTACCTATGAAATCTTTAATGCCCAGTCCAATCTTACCACCGGTTTTACCGGAACGGCATCTGTTAATCCCCCTGCAGGAGGGGTTAGCATATCCAATTTTGGCACCTTGCCACAAGGCGTATATTACATCCTGTTGACCGAGGTTGGAGGCACACATAATGGCTGTTCCATAAGCACGGCCGATTTTACCATAGACGAATCTGCCAACCTCTTAACGGTAACAGCGGCCTCGCCTACCAATGACAATTGTAACCTGAATGCCGGTGTAATTACCGCTACCGCGCAATTTGGTACCGCTCCTTATGAATTTCAGTATTTGTTGAGCACTGATCCAGCACCTACTGCGGCTTCCGCTGGGTGGGTAAGCGCTACTACATCCAACGTGGAATCCGGTGATTACATCGTGTATGTAAAAGATGCGAACAATTGTATCCAAAATGACGCCATTACGGTAAATCTAGACCCAAGTCCGGAAATCTCCTTGTCTATCGTGGACGAGTGTGCGGCCGAAGGAACTTTTGAGGTACTGGTTACCTTGGATGTGGCCGGAATTACCCCTTATCAACTACGTGTCAATGGAGGTGCCTACCAGAGTATTACCTTCAACGTGAGTAACGAATATACGGTAAGTGGACTCAGTTCAGGAGCCGCGCAAACCATTGAAATTAGAGATCTCAACGGATGTGGGGAAACAGAAAATTTCACCATACATCCTCCGTTACAGTTCAATGCTACCTTGACCACACTCTTGGATTGTGAGGTGGCCACGGCCAATAATGCAGAGATAACAATCGATGTAATTGCCGGTTCCGGCACTTATGAATACTCCGTTGCAGGACCCGTAAACCAAGTGCAAACAGCGCTGCCATCAGATCCCTTTGTTTGGACCTTGGCGAGCCTGCCCGGTACCTACACCGTCTCCGTCTATGATGCGAGTACTTCGGTGCCCTATTGTCTAGGGTCCATTGATGTGGTGGTCCCGGCAGCGGTTACGCCCATTTTCACCGAAACACATATAGACCTAAGCTGTAATGGTGCCAATGACGGATCCATAAGCCTTTTCCAGACAGAAAATGGTATCAATCCGTTGACCTATACGATCTCACCGGTAGCAGGCACCTTCAATGCGGCTACCAATACCTTTGAAAATTTACCGCCGAACACCTATACGGTTACGGCGACAGGCACCAATAGCTGTACCACGGACATCGCAGGAATTGTTATTGCGGAACCCAACATCATCAATATTCCAGTGGTCACCGTCACCGAATTCGCCTGTGCCACGGGCAACAACGTGGACAGTGCCATCATCTCCGTGGACGGTACCGCCGTCACGGGGGGGAGCGGCTCCTATGTCCTATACGAGTTCATCGACGACCAGGGCACCCCCGCCACCGGAGACGACGTCGTGGTGCAGTCAGGGCCCAATACCTCATATGCCGAGACCGACCTCCTGGGGGGGACCTACATCATCAACGTATACGACGATATGGGGTGCGTGGGCACCACTACGGCGACCATACTGCCCTATGACCAACTGTTGACGGCTTCGGCCGCCATCACAGCGGCCATTAGCTGTACCCCGGGGACCGACGGGGAGATCACCGTCACCGTGACCTCCACCAACAGCGACCCCACACGCTTCGAGTACAGTATCGACAACGGGGCCAATTACCAGGCATCCAACGTCTTTGCCGGACTCGGCGTAGGGACCCATAACTTCCTCGTAAGGCACGTGGACACCGGGTGTACCATAAGCACTTCCGAGACCATCACCGACCCCAATACCTTTACCATTGACGTGGTGAAGCTCAGCGACGTGATCTGCTTCGGGACCAATACCGGCGCCGTTACCTTCGAACTCGTGGACGCCACCTATCCCGGAGGCTTCGACTGGGAGATATTCGATACCAACGGGACACCGGCCAACCTGGCGGACGATACCTCAGTGGCCACCGGTAACGAAGCCACCAACGGGCCAACGGCCACCATCAACCTGGCCGCCGGAAGCTATTACGTGACCATAACACAGACCAACCACCCCTTCTGCCCCAATACCGAGGCCTTCACCATCAACGGGCCCTCGGCGGCGATCACCGCAAACACCCAGGTGACACCCGTGACCTGCGCCCTGAACGACGGCGTAATAGAGGTCATAGACGTACTCGGGGGATGGGGAGGATATACCTATTTCGTGGACCTGGCATCCAACCCGGCCCCAACGTACCCGGCCAGCTACCAGGCTTCGCCCAGCTTCTCAGCCCTTGCGGGCGGACTGGCACCTGGGACCGACTACCAGGTATGGGTGGCCGATATGAACGGGTGCGAGTTCCAGCTCCCCGACGTGACCCTGGTCGACCCGACACCGATCTCGGCAAGCCTGCAGATCAACCAGGAGAACTGTACCAACCTCGAGGGAGAGATCGAAGTGATCGGAACCACCGGCGGACAGGGAAGCAACTATACCTACCAGCTCGTAAGGGGGGGCATCGATACCGGAGCGCCCCAGACAACCACCGTGTTCCCAGGCCTAGGAGCGGGAAGCTACCAGGTGCGCGTCACCGACCAGTGGTCGTGTAGCTTTACGACACCGGCGACTCTGCTCTATGATGAAATTGTCCCCTTGGCAACTATCGTAAAACCCATAGACTGTACCGTAACTCCGGGCGGTGAAATAACAATTACACAGACCGGGGGCTCCGGAAGCTTCGACTATTTGGTCACCTTCCCCGACCTGGTTACCACTATTGCCAATACCACCGGTGTATTTACCGGACTGACCCAAGTGGGCACCTATAGTTTTACCATTACGGATCAAGCCGTTGGACATGCGTGTAGTACCACGATTGATCAAGAACTTGTGGATGCGGTCTTACCGATTCTTTCCATAAGCGCCTTTACCGATGTCACCTGTAACGGGGCCGATGACGGAACCATAACCGTCGCCGCCGTAGATAATGGCGTTGGGCCGTATACTTTTGAAATCATATCCGGGCCTGGAAGTAGCGCGGCTTTCCCGATAGCTCCCACAGCGACCACCGCTACAACTGCAAGTTTTAGTGGATTGGAAGGTGTTGTCGGTGCCGGGATTACCTACACCATTCGTGCAACAGCAACCAACGCTTGTACCACGGATATAGCACAAGTTATTGTACAGCCCGATCCTATTGCAAATGTGAATGCTACCGTCACCGAATTCGCCTGTGCCACGGGCAACAACGTGGACAGTGCCATCATCTCCGTGGACGGTACCGCCGTCACGGGGGGGAGCGGCTCCTATGTCCTATACGAGTTCATCGACGACCAGGGCACCCCCGCCACCGGAGACGACGTCGTGGTGCAGTCAGGGCCCAATACCTCATATGCCGAGACCGACCTCCTGGGGGGGACCTACATCATCAACGTATACGACGATATGGGGTGCGTGGGCACCACTACGGCGACCATACTGCCCTATGACCAACTGTTGACGGCTTCGGCCGCCATCACAGCGGCCATTAGCTGTACCCCGGGGACCGACGGGGAGATCACCGTCACCGTGACCTCCACCAACAGCGACCCCACACGCTTCGAGTACAGTATCGACAACGGGGCCAATTACCAGGCATCCAACGTCTTTGCCGGACTCGGCGTAGGGACCCATAACTTCCTCGTAAGGCACGTGGACACCGGGTGTACCATAAGCACTTCCGAGACCATCACCGACCCCAATACCTTTACCATTGACGTGGTGAAGCTCAGCGACGTGATCTGCTTCGGGACCAATACCGGCGCCGTTACCTTCGAACTCGTGGACGCCACCTATCCCGGAGGCTTCGACTGGGAGATATTCGATACCAACGGGACACCGGCCAACCTGGCGGACGATACCTCAGTGGCCACCGGTAACGAAGCCACCAACGGGCCAACGGCCACCATCAACCTGGCCGCCGGAAGCTATTACGTGACCATAACACAGACCAACCACCCCTTCTGCCCCAATACCGAGGCCTTCACCATCAACGGGCCCTCGGCGGCGATCACCGCAAACACCCAGGTGACACCCGTGACCTGCGCCCTGAACGACGGCGTAATAGAGGTCATAGACGTACTCGGGGGATGGGGAGGATATACCTATTTCGTGGACCTGGCATCCAACCCGGCCCCAACGTACCCGGCCAGCTACCAGGCTTCGCCCAGCTTCTCAGCCCTTGCGGGCGGACTGGCACCTGGGACCGACTACCAGGTATGGGTGGCCGATATGAACGGGTGCGAGTTCCAGCTCCCCGACGTGACCCTGGTCGACCCGACACCGATCTCGGCAAGCCTGCAGATCAACCAGGAGAACTGTACCAACCTCGAGGGAGAGATCGAAGTGATCGGAACCACCGGCGGACAGGGAAGCAACTATACCTACCAGCTCGTAAGGGGGGGCATCGATACCGGAGCGCCCCAGACAACCACCGTGTTCCCAGGCCTAGGAGCGGGAAGCTACCAGGTGCGCGTCACCGACCAGTGGTCGTGTAGCTTTACGACACCGGCGACTCTGCTCTATGATGAAATTGTCCCCTTGGCAACTATCGTAAAACCCATAGACTGTACCGTAACTCCGGGCGGTGAGATTACTGTCGCTGCAAGCGGAGGATCCGCCAACCTTGATTTCACCATCACCTTCCCTGATCTGGTCACCACGGTTTCCAACGCAACCGGCGTGTTTACCGGACTTACCCAGGTGGGAACCTATAGTTTTGTGGTTACCGATCTTGATACGGCAAGTCCCGTATGTACAAAAACAATCACACAGGTATTGGATGCACCAACACCGGTTACCTTTGATCCACATACTATTGTCAACGTTTCTTGTAACGGTCTTAGCGATGGGGAGATTACTGTTAATCTAGCTCCTGCCGCTTTAGGCGTAAACGACAACCCGGTCTATACCTATAACCTGTACGATGCCCTGGGCACCACCTTATTGGCCGGTCCGCAGACGGATCCAACATTTAGTGGATTATCCGCTGCCTTCTACCAAGTAGAGGCCATCTCTAGCAGAAGTTGTTCATTGCGGGAAACCGTGGAAGTCACGGAACCTACACAACTGTTGATCGATGCATCGGCTACGGCCTTTGACTGTAATCCGGACAACAGTGTGAACACATCGACTATAACTGTCAATATTTTGGATGGCGCAACGACGCCTGGAGTGCCTTCCGGAACCGGACCTTATCTGTACAGTATCGATAATGTAAACTTCCAGGTGGCCAATACCTTTGAAATCATAGATGATGGAACCGCCCAAAATATCACGGTATACGTCACCGATGCGAACAATTGCCCAGCAAGTTTTGCCGTGCCTACGATTGAGCCTTTGAACACCTTCATGGCTACCGTTTCCCAAGATGTGGCGATAAGCTGTACGGGACCCGAGGAAGTAACGATTACCGTTGCCGACAATGGCAATCCGGCCAACAGCTATACCTATGAACTCTTGCCGCTTGGGAATCCAAATGGAACCGAAGTCCCAACGGCCTTGAATACCACGACGGAATTTGACCTTACCGCTGTGGGAAGCTATACCTTCCGGGTTACCGATACAACAACGGGTTGCTATGTGGATACAGCACCTTATGTGATTGCTCCCTATGACCTTATTGACGTCGTAGCAACGGCGACCACGCCGGTGACCTGTTTTGGCGATACCAATGGTGCGCTGGAAATAACTGTAACGGATTATGCCGGTGCGTATACCTATGAAGTGTTTACCGATGCTGGTGTAACTACAGGAATCACAGGTGCGGGCAACACCACGACAAATCCGTTCCCCATAGCTGGACTCTCAGGTGGAAATTACTTTGTAAGGGTAACCGAAACCGCCAACCCCCTATGTGTGGAAGATTCCAACACGATTACAATAGTCTCTCCGGATACCCCGTTAGTGGCCATTGTATCTGAGGAAGCCAATGTGACCTGTACCAACGACCAGGGCGAGATATTGGTGGACCCCAATGGTGGGTATGCCCCATACGATATCGTATTGACCAATACCACAACAGCTCAGGTATACAATGTTTCCAACGTCGGCAGTCATGTCTTTACCGGTCTTTCCGCAGGGAACTTCACCATTGCCGTAACCGATAACGGCGGTTGCGTGTACAATGATGCGATAAACTTGATCCAACCCACCCCAATTACAGCGGATATAACCGCAACACCAACCACTTTGGTCTGTTTTGGGGATACCAATGCCACTGTGACCGCCATAAACGTGCTCAATGGGGAAGGGGTGTACCAGTATCAATTGAACTATTACGATGCTGTGGGTACAACGATTACCTTTACCAGTGGCGCACAGAGTTCACCAATATTTGATAACCTTGGTGCTGGTATATACAGCATCACCGTTTCGGATGGTTGGAGCTGTGGTGTGGAAACCATTCAGGTGACCATTAGCGAACCGACGGATGTGGCCAGCTCTCTGATACAGACGAGTCCTTTGACCTGTACTACCCATGCCTCATTGGAACTTTCTGCCACTGGCGGTACCGGACCTTATCAATATAGTACGGACAATGTAACCTTCTTCCCTTTCAGCGGAGGAACCACACATACCTTCAACGGAATTGCCGCAGGAGATTATCAATACTACGTACAGGATGCCTTTGGGTGTAGTGGTTTGATTTCGAATCAAATTACTGTTGACCCCATTCTACCCTTGACCATAACTATCGATGACAGTGCGGCCGTTATCAACTGTACCGGCGAGGCCACGGCGACCATTATTGCCAACGTAACCGGAGGTCTGGGCAATTATTCGTACGAACTGTATGGAGATGCCGCCCTGACGAGTTTATTGGCGGGTCCACAGACCAGCGATGAGTTCAACGGCCTCACTGCCGGAAGTTACTATGTACGCGTTACCAGTGTTGATTGTGAGACGGTCTCCAACGAAGTGTTGATTACCGATCCCGCTCCCCTACAGATCGACAGGCAGGAGTTTACTGATGTAACCTGTGCCGGACTGAATGATGGTACAATAACCGTTGAAGTATCCGGTGGAACCGGAAGCATCCTATATGCTATAAGCCCGAACCTCAATCAGTTCGATACCGAAAATGTGTTCACTGATCTTGCGCCGGGCGTATATGATGTAATTGCACAGGATGAGCTGGGTTGTTTTATTCCCTTCCAGTTCACCATTGTGGAGCCCGCGCCCATAGATGCCACGTTTACGGCATTGCCCGAAGTTTGCTTCGGTAGTGCGGACGGTTCCATAGATGTGACGATCAATGGTGGTACAGCGCCCTACCGAACAAGCCTAAACTCCAACAACGATGCAGATTTTGTGCTGGGTCAAACGAGTTTTACGGATTTGGCTGCAGGTACCTATGTGGTGTTCGTTAGGGATGCCCAGGATTGTGAAACCAATCTTATCATCACTATTGACCCTGGTGTAAATCTCAATGCAACGGTTGTTCCCGTCTATGAATGTGATGGGGATACCCCAAACAATTATGTGAACATTACACTCGAGGACGATACCGTTCTGGGCTCTGTAATGTATGCCCTGGATTCCACCGATCCGGCAGATATGCAACTGAATCCCGATTTTAGGGATTCCACACCGGGAATGCATTTCATTGCTATTTCGCATGCCAACGGATGTGTTAATACGGTCGATTTCGAAATCTTGGATTTTGAACCCTTGACCCTGACGTTGGAGCAAAACAATATCAATGAGATCACCGCTGTTGCCGCTGGAGGCCTGGAGGATTATACCTTCTTCTTTGGCGATGTGGACAACGGAACGGACAATACCTTCATCATAAACAGAACCGATACATATACCGTAAGGCTGGTGGATCAGAATGGTTGTGAGGTTTCCGGAGACATATTTATAGAGTTTATAGATATCGAGATTCCCAATTTCTTTACCCCGGATGGAGATGGTCTCAATGACTTCTGGGTGCCCAGAAACCAAGAGGCTTTCCCCGAGATACTAACCATCATATTTGACCGTTATGGTAGAGAGGTCTATCGAATGGGCTTGAATGACCCGGGATGGGACGGTATGTATCACAATACAGAGCTCCCTACAGGCGATTACTGGTATGTAATTAAGCTTCAGGGCGAGACCGATGACCGTGAATTTATTGGACATTTTACCCTTTATCGCTAAAAACTTAACCTACAGTATTATGCGCACTAAAATATTGACTCTAATGCTGCTCGTGAGCGCGCTTGTTGCCACAGGACAAGAGCTGACCATACCTCAGCTGTCGCAGTACTTGGCCGACAATCCCTTTGTGATGTCGCCTACCTATGCCGGCATCGGGGATCATGTAAAAATACGTTTGAACGGACTTACCCAGTGGGTGGGCATTAAAGACGCCCCGGACACCCAGTCCCTTGCGGCGGATATGCGCATCGGCCAACGATCGGGGATAGGCATCGTATTGTACAATGACAGCAATGGTGAAACAAAACAGCGTGGCGCCCGTGCCTCTTTCGCGCACCATTTGACCTTGGACCGGTATGACGATGAGTTTCTTTCTTTTGGGGCCTCCTACAATTTTAACCAGTTCAGGATCGATATCGAGAATTTCGATGACATAGACCCCAGTGTAACCGATGACAGGGCCACTACCAACCACAATTTTGATATTGGTGTTCTCTATAGAAAGGACAAGTTCTACTTCAGCGTAAACGCCTCCAACTTGTTGGAGAAGGACCTTACGCAATTCAATCCGGTCTTTGAGCCCAACACCTTGAGAAACTACTACGTTTACACGGGCTACCGCTATACCAAGAACAAAAACAGCAATCTGGAGATAGAACCCTCGATATTTTTCCAGCTTTTCGAAAGTGATGGTCGGTCCGTGACGGATTTGAACGTGAAATTTCGTTGGTACGATTTTGAGGATTATTACTACGCCGGCGTCACCTATCGTTTTCTGAACGACCAAATTGGCGATCCTTTGTATATAGCCCCTATTGTTGGGTTCAAGAAAAGTAACTTTTACTTTGGGTATTCCTATCAGGTCATTCTCAATGAGATTCTGGGCTTCAGTACGGGGACCCACGTGCTTACCGTAGGGGTAGATCTCTTCCAGGGCCTGAGCAATTGCAGATGTACCTATTAATGGATGGCAAACCCGTCCCTATGCATCCTTAACAATTCCGTTTACAAGCGGGTAATTGTCCTACCTTTGCACTAAGTTTGTGCAAATTTTACCATAACATGGGAGTCGTAAAAGTAAACAATATTAGGGTGTATGCCCACCACGGTTGCTTGGCCGAGGAAAGTATCATAGGCAGTGATTACCGGGTAGACGTCTTGGTCCGCGCAAACCTTTCTCCAGCATCGATATCCGATAAATTGGCAGATACCGTGGATTACGTCCAGATCAACCAAATTGTAGTGGAAGAGATGAAAATTGCTTCAAAACTATTGGAGCATGTGGCAAAACGCATACTCAATCGTATTTTTTCAGAAATCGAGATGGCCACCGAAGCCGAAGTCTCCGTTTCCAAGATAAATCCTCCTATAGGCGGGGATGTTGAAATGGTTACCGTGCAACTAAACGAAAAGAGATTGTAATTTACCTTTTGTAAATTTAAAAAAGTACTACATTTGCACCACAATAATGGCATCGTGGCCGAGTGGCTAGGCACAGCTCTGCAAAAGCTTGTACAGCGGTTCGAATCCGCTCGATGCCTCCAAAAAAAGACCTGTCTTCAACGGCAGGTTTTTTTGTTTTTGGCCAACTACCGAACTTATTGTTCTCGCATCATTTCGATTCCCTTTTCTATGTTCAACCTGTCCTTGGGCAAAAAGCCCTTGGTAATCAGCACCAGCCCACAGATAATCAAAATAACCCCTATTCCCTTTTTTATAAGATGGATACGCTTGCTCGTTAGGCGCCTTCTCAGTTGCTTGGCCAGTAAAATCTTAAAAACATCTGTAATAAGATAGGCGATGATCATGGCGGTAAAGAAAACCACTATCCTATCGGGGTCATTGTCCAAACTAGGGCCAACGACGATGATGACGCCCAACCAGAATACCAGCACCCCAATGTTGATAAAATTGAGCAGAAAGCCCTTTACAAACAAACTAAGGTAATCGCCCTTGGTAACCCTTAGATTGGGTTGCGCTTCCTTGGCCTGCTTTTTAATGAAGGTGGTAATGCCGTACACTAAGAGAATGACGCCCCCAAAAACATAGAGTCCTGGTTGATTGCTCAGGTTTTCCAGAAGTTGAAAACTACTGAAGTAGGCAATGGTAATAAAAAGCAGGTCGGCTAAAATTACTCCGAGGTCAAAACAAAGGGCGGCCCTAAATCCTTTGACTGCACTAGTTTCCAATAGCACAAAAAAAACAGGCCCTATGATAAAGCTCAATAAAAAGCCCAGTGGTATCGCCGCCTGTATATCCTCTAACATAGCACGTCCTTGGTTCTCGTAATTTACATTCTTGTAATTTTGCCTCCGAACACCGTCTTCTCGTCCATTTTGGCCGGATCGCCGTATACCGATACCTCGCCCCCTGCCTTAACCGTGGCCTTCACATAGTCTGTTGCATATATTTCGGCACTGGAGCCCGCATTTACCGCAATGGTGCAAAATTTTGTACGCATGTCCTTTCCTTGATATACGCCGCCGGTGTTAATATTTACATCCTGTACCCTGGCCGTTCCAGTGGCCGTGATCACACCACCGCTCACGGTCTTTATCAATAGTTGTTCAACCTCGGAATTCAATTCTATTTCTCCACCCTCTTGAGCCTTAAGTTCCAATACCTCTTGTGTTAGGGTCTGATCCGATGTAATTCTGGCATCTTCATTTACATCAATGACCACCAATGTTTCGGTGTAATACAGGTCAATAAAGGTTCGGTATCCACTAAAGATCTTATCGATCTGCATGCGTATCTTCAGCAGGCCATTGTTGTTCACTATGGCCACTTTTTGTGTGTTGGCCCCGGTAATCACCGCCCTGTTACTATCCGATTTTATCAAGTTGATGGAAATGCCGTCAAAACCCTTAATCTCTGTAAATTTCTCTAGTTCCCGGGTTATCTTTTCCTCCTGGCCCCTTAGGGACGGAAATCCGAACAGTAAGACCAAGCATAAAATCAGTTTTTTCATGGTATTGGTTTTAGAGATGCTCCTGTTGCGTTTACAAATCTTGTTCCACTAGGGTAAAATCCAAGTGTCTTTTTATCAAATCCGTGTTTTTCACCATAACATGGACTTCATCGCCCAGCTGGTACATGCGTTTTTTGCGTTCTCCGACTATGGCATACTGCCTTTCGTCAAAGGTATAATAATCATCTTTTATATCCCTGATGCGCACCATGCCCTCACATTTGTTCTCAATAATTTCTACATAGATGCCCCATTCGGTAACGCCCGATATTACACCTAAAAACTCCCTATCACTATGGTCCTGCATAAATTTTATCTGCATATATTTTATGGAATCGCGTTCGGCATTGGCGGCAAGGTTTTCCATGTCAGATGAATGCTTACATTTTTCCTCGTAAATCTCGGCCTTGGGCGATTTGCCCCCATCGAGATAATGCTGAAGCAATCGATGCACAATTACATCAGGGTAGCGTCTAATTGGGGAGGTAAAATGGGAGTAATAGGTAAAGGCCAGGCCATAGTGCCCTATGTTGTCCGTGGTGTAAATAGCCTTGCTCATACTGCGAATGGCAAGTGTATCTACCAAATTCTGTTCTTTTTTGCCCTTAACGTCCTCGAGAAGCTTATTTAGAGAGTCGCTAACGGTCTTTTTGTCCTTAAAGTTAAGTCTATGTCCAAATCGGGATATTATACCGTTCAGAGCCATTAATTTGTCTTCGTCAGGTTCGTCATGGATACGGTATACAAAGGTCTTCGTGGGCTTCTGCTTGCCAATGAATTCCGCTACCTTGCGATTGGCCAGCAACATGAACTCCTCTATCAGTTTGTTCGCGTCTTTGGCTTCCTTAAAATATACGCTCTCCGGTTCGTTATTTTCGGTGAGCTTAAAGCGTACCTCTACCTTATCAAACGAAATAGCGCCAGAGCGCATTCTCGCCGCTCGCATAATTTTTGCAAGCCTGTCCAATATCAAAGTGGCCTGGACCACATTGTCCGATACGGAATACGCTCCTTCGCGAATGGAAATGTCTGACGGGATTTTTCCTTGCTTTGTCTCTATGATATGCTGCGCCTCTTCATAGGCAAAACGTTCATCCGAGTTGATGACCGTACGCCCAAACCATTGTCCCTTGAGCTGTGCGTTTTGATCGAGTTCAAAAATGGCGGAGAAGGTGTATTTTTCTTCATGTGGTCGCAGGGAACACGCATTATTGGACAACACTTCTGGCAACATGGGCACTACCCGATCCACAAGATAGACCGAAGTCGCCCGTTCATAGGCCTCGTCGTCCAAAATGGTCCCTGGAAGTAAGTAATGGGACACATCCGCAATATGTATTCCTATTTCGTAATTCCCATTTTCCAAAGGTTCAAAGGACAAGGCATCATCAAAATCCTTGGCATCCTTTGGATCTATGGTGAAGGTGAGGACATTTCTCATATCCCGTCTTTTCGAAATCTCTTCCTTTTTTATGGTCGTGTCCAAGGTATCGGCATAACGTTCCACCTCGGCCGGAAATTCGTACGGGAGGCCGTATTCTGCCAATATGGAATGTATTTCTGTCTGGTGTTCCCCGGGTTTCCCCAAAACATCGGTAATTTTCCCAAAGGGTGAATCTGTCTTATCGGGCCAATCGTAAATCGTTACAATGACCTTGTCCCCGTTCTGTGCCTTCCCTATTTTGTCCCTGGGGACAAAAATATCCGTATACATCCTGAAATCCGTGGGGCGGACAAAAGCAAAGGTCTTCTGCATTTCAACAATTCCGACAAATTCGGACTTCTTTCGCTCTATTATCCGGGTCACTTCACCTTCAGGTTTCTTCCCTTTTCTCCTAGGAAAAACGTACACCTCAACAATGTCCCCATGGAACGCTTTATTGAGTTTGTTGTAGGGCACGAAGATATCGTCATCCAACTCCTCCGATATAATATAGGCGTTACCTCTTGCGGTGATGTCCACCTTCCCGGAATGGGAGGTCTTAGCAGTTGCAAGTGCCTGGTATTGGCCCCTGCTCACTTCCAAGATTCTTTTTTTCTCTTTTAATTGAACCAGGCTTTTTATCAGCTGATTACGTCCAGAAGGGTCTTGGATGTTAAGTTTGGCTGCAATTTGCTTATAATTGTAAGTTTTGTTGGCTTCTTTTTCAAGTACAGTGAAGATTCCTTTGGTAATCTTGTTTTTTCTTTGACTTTTTGTTCTTTTTTGTTTCTTCGACATTCAAATTTTTTATTTCGCGAAAATTACGAATTATAATCTATTGGTGGTTCCTGTAAGATAAAACTTATTCAATATTAATGGCTGCCCCTTCCAGGGCCAAGCTTAACTTTTTCAACATCCCTTGGAAAGGCATATAAAGCTCCCACCTTCCTAAATTGTTTCCCTAACCCCCATTGGCAATTCGCCAACATTGATTTTTATCCATCTGGGAAGAACGTTCTTATGAACAATTGTATTATAATTATTTCTTTCTTTAGTAATTTTAAAAAGGAAAATGATGTTTATGATAGTCTGTTGATAATTGAAATAAAAAAACGGTTGAAATTTTGCTGTTAACCATTTTTAGAATTTGTTGACAATTTCTACCTGACCTGTACAACATATTCCATTTTACAAATCAACTACTTAGGTTTGTTATCAACGAATGCTGATAACCATTTTGAACAGCATTTTTTTGATAAGTAAAATTTTTCCCGCTGTTAATTTCCGTAGGATACATTTGAATATCTTCTCAATATCATTTGAGAAATTAATTGTTGGTTCTGACAGTTGTTTTGTAAGGCAGTATTTTGAAAGGAAATAAAAATTTAGTACTTACTTTTTATTAGTGGTTTGTTAACAATGCCTTGGAAATCATAAGACCTTAATTTACAATACGTTCAACTTTTTTTAAAATATGTCTTGTTAATAAGCCCGGTTCTACCTTGTAATCGTATCTATTTGTACCTTTGTCCTTATTAAGCAGAACAGATTATGAAAATAGCTATTGGTAACGATCACGCCGGCACGGAATACAAACTTGCCATCCTGGGGCTTTTAAAATCCAAGGGTATAGAAATTAACAATCATGGTACCGATGGTAGCGACAGCGTGGACTATCCGGATTTTGTACATCCCGTTGCAAAAGATGTGGCCGAGGGAAATGTAGATTGGGGCATCATCATATGTGGAAGCGGTAACGGGGCCTCCATGACTGCCAACAAACATCAAAAGGTACGGGCCGCATTATGCTGGACCAAGGAAATAGTACAGTTGGCCAGGGAGCACAATGATGCCAATATTCTTAGTTTACCTGCACGTTTTATTGCCCTACCGCAGGCCCTGGAAATGGTAAAAACATTTTTGGACACCAAATTTGAGGGAGGTAGGCATGAAAGAAGAATAGAAAAAATACCTTGTATGTAGTCCATGGGACATTCCCACCGTCACGATCACTCGCATACCCATCCCGATCTGAAAGGCCGTAACCTCGTTATTTCCATCCTGCTCAATGTGCTTATAACCCTGGCCCAGGTGGTTGGGGGCATTGTTTCGGGCAGTTTGGCCTTATTGTCGGATGCGCTCCATAATTTCAGTGATGTCCTTTCCCTTTTAATAAGTTATAGTGCCAATCTCTTGGCCAAAAAAGAAGCCTCCTCCAATAAGACCTTTGGGTACAAAAGAGCGGAGATTATAGCAGCTTTTGTAAATGCGGCTACCTTGATCATTGTGGCCATTATTTTGATAAAGGAAGCTGTGGAACGCTTTTTGGAACCGCAGGAAGTAGCATCCGATCTTGTTATTTGGCTTTCCCTTTTGGGGATTGTGGCCAATGGATTTAGTGTACTTTTGCTAAAACGGGATTCGAGCCGTAACATGAACATGAAATCGGCCTATTTGCATTTGTTTACCGACATGATGGCTTCGGTCGCAGTGTTGACCGGGGGAATTTTAATGAAATTCTTTGGCCTCTTCTGGATAGATCCCGCACTAACCTTGATAATAGCGGTCTACCTGATTTATATGGGATACGATCTTTTAAAGGTATCCACCAAGGTACTGATGTTGTTTACCCCTGAGACCATAGAGGTAAAGCAAATCGTTGCGGCCATTAACGAAATACCTCCGATTAAGAACGTACATCATGTGCATATTTGGCAGCTCAATGAGGATGAGGTTCATCTTGAGGCGCATATCGATTTCAAAGAGGATATTAAGCTTTCAGAGTTTGATGCGATACTGAACCAGATAGAGGAAAAGGCCTATCGCGAATTTGGTATCAATCACGTAAACATTCAGCCAGAGTTTGGCAAATGTGACAGTAAAAAGATAATCGTACAGGACTAGGATAAGATGATGAGAACAGTTGTAAAGACATTTGACAGCTTAACCACCACAGAGCTCTATAGCATTTTACAATTACGCAGCGCAGTCTTTGTCGTAGAACAGGATTGTGTATACCAGGACATGGACGGCAAGGATAAAAGTGCACTTCACGTATTGGGGATTAAAAAGGATGAAGTGGTGGCCTATACCCGGATTTTTGGCCCAGGCGATTATTTTGATGCAGCCAGCATAGGCAGGGTAGTGGTGCGTGACGATGAACGAAAATACGGTTATGGCCGGGACATCATGGAAGCATCGATAAAAGCGGTTGTAGCGCACTTTGGGGAGACAGAAATACAGGTATCTGCACAGGCCCATCTAGAAAAGTTTTACACTTCATTGGAATTCACGGCCTTTGGTGAAGGGTATTTGGAAGACGGCATCCCACACATAGGCATGAGACGTCCCAAGAGAATCAAGAATTGATTTTGGCGTATAACGATGCCCCGATTTTCTCTACGATTCCGACCACAAGGGCATTGCCCATCAAAAAAGCTCTTTTAGCATCGGACACCCCGGTTTTTTTGGTATGATTGTCCGGAAACATATTTAGGCGCTCCAATTCCACTGGCGTTAAGCGTCTTAGGCCAGCGGGCGACTGCACCACATGCTTGAATCGGGAGGGCGATTTGCCCCCTTCCCCGGTAATTATGGTTCGTGAGGCGGCGTTTATATCATCTGGAAAGGTCATACTGCCCTCACTGTACTGATAACTAAACCCGTTTTTAGCTTTCCTTCCTTCCTTTTTGGCACCCTTGAGGTATTCCCATTTTGGGAGGTCCTCCTTTGGAATCAAAAAATTCCTATCCACTTCCCCGTTTTGTAGAATATCCCCCAACACCATTTTTGGACCTGTATAGGCGGGCATCGTTTTCAATGTGAACACCTTGCCGTTTATTAAGGTCCCGGTGTTGAGAAAAGGGGAAAGTGATTTACCAAGATTAAAGCCCTGGCTTATATCCACTAAATTGCCTTCTAGCTTTAGTGAGGCGGTCGGAGCTGTCGTTGACTCGATAGGGAAGGCATTGGCCAGGACACCATCGGTCAACATCCAATCCTTTTGAGGGGTCTTCTCCAAGGAATGGTACAATGCTGTGGACCTGTGGTAACCCATAAGAAAAATGCGCTTTCTCCGCTGTGGCATACCATAATCTGCAGCGTTGATTACCCGCCATTCCATGGCGTATCCCAAATCATCAAGACTTTTTAACATAATGGCAAAATCCCTTCCCCGCTGCTTTACCGGGGACTTCAGCAAGCGGTCCACATTTTCCAAAAAAAGATAGTGTGGTTTCTTTTTTTTATGCTTCAGAATGTTGTGTATGGACCACCATAGAACTCCCTTTTTACCCTGGAGCCCTTTCGCATTGTGTAAGGAAGTCGCAACGGAATAATCCTGGCAAGGAAAACCACCGACCAGAAGATCATGATCGGGAATGTTTGAAATAGGGACCTCCTCGATATTGACATTGTAATGGTTTTTTGCCCCAAACCTGCTTTCATACACCGAGGAGGCGTGTTGCGCCTTGGTGGACGGTTCCCATTGGTTGCTCCAAATAACTTGAAAGTTTCCAGAACTTTCCAGGCCCAAGCGAAAACCTCCAACGCCGGCAAAGAGTTCCAATACGTTTAATCTTTTTCCTTTCATAGGTATTTTGGAATTACTTGCAAAGCAACAAATCATCTGTTTTTTCGCCCAGTTTCGGGGTAGACCAACTTTTTAAGGGCCGTGCTTAATTGTTGCTGTGCTTCCGAACTTTCATGGAGGTTGGGGTTGCTCCTTGAAAAGGCAACGGCAAAGATATGGAATCGAACCCGCGCTACCATCTTCTCCATTTCCGGACCGGAATCAACCCCTAGCTTTTCCAAGGCCTCCAATTCTTTTTTCCACCAGGAAAGGTCGCTTTTTTCCGGCGATTCAAAATCCTTTAACAAACGCCTGTTAAAGGTTTCCACAAGCTGGGCTTCGGTCTCCAATACTTTTTCCATGGCCTTAAGATTGCTCCTAAAAGTCTTGTCCTGTTGTAATGCCTTAAATTTTCGCTTAACCGTATCCGTATTGAAGAAGCTGCTGTACGTACGCAACAGGCGGCTATAGTTTTCCGCTGCCTGTACCCATCTCTCTTTATGTTCTTCTTTTTGGGCCAACTGATAATCACGGAGATATAAGCGCTTTAGATCACTATCTTTCATAATAACATGGCCTTTTTTATGCGCCTGTACCTGCAGCCAATCAAAAGCCCTTAAAATTTGTTCTTTAGGCGGCCAACGGTGATCGCCATCATAGGTGATCAGGGTGTGATTAAAATCCATCTTTTCCAACAGATTGCGAACATTGACCATTTCGCGATAGTTCATATCCCGATCTCCGCAAATGCCCGCGTAGGCATATTCCTGTACTGTGGGTTGGTAGAAGGGAATATGGGCAAACCCGGCCCCACAGGCAATTACACCCGCCATCTTGTCGGTAGTGGTCGCTATTGCGGATGCCAAACGGGACCCACCGGAAAACCCGGCCAGATAGATCAAGTTTTCGTCAATGGAGAATCTTGAAAAAATATGGGCAAACAGACGGTTGGTAAGCTCAAAGCCATGGTCGTAAGATCCATTTCTAATGTTGTTGGAACACACCAGCAGGTGGCCATATTTTTCTGCGGCGGGGATAAAGGTCTTAACTCCCAGTTTTGCACGAGCCGCCGGTTCAAAGATGAACAAAACGGGAGTGAGCTTGTTGGGATCAAAGGAGTTGGGGAGATATAGGGCAAAGCTCTCGTTTTCGGAGTTCGATACTTCCAGGGAATCCATAATGATTCCTCTCTCATACCTGTGCGGTTCCTGCGCAACAACCGTGCAATAGATGAAAAAAAGAAGTGGAATAAGGAACCGTTTCATGGGCCAAAAATACATCATCGGATTTGTATTGCCTATTCCAGGGCGAAGGCAACGATTTTATTTCCTTTGTCCGTGCCCAGTTTTTCCCCGCCACAGGCAATGGCCACATACTGTTTTCCATCTACCATATACGTGGCCGGGGTGGCAAAGGCAGCCGCAGGGAGCTGGTACTCCCAAAGTATTTTCCCCGTATGTTTATCAAAGGCCCTGAAAAACCCATCTTTGGTGGCACCAATGAACAATAGACCGTTTTGGGTAACAACGGCCCCACCGTAGTTTTCGGTCCCTGTTGTTGGAAAACCCTGCGCCTTTAGGGCCGCTGTTTCCCCAAAAGGAACAGACCAGCGATAGCTGCCCGTATTTAGATCAATGGCATGTAGCGTTCCCCATGGGGGCGATATGGCCGGAAGTCCCTGACTATCCAAAAACTTGGTATATCCTTTGTGTTGGTACGGTGGCCCTTCCGGCCCTTCCGAAAAGTATTTTTTATCTTTTTCCAGCGTTTCCTTCTGATCAAACAAGAATCGTAGCAATGCCTCTATTTCTTCCTTTGTAAGTTGAGGAAAGCCGGTCATCATTCCCTTTCCCTGGGTTATGGTCAGGGCGACTTCCTCCTTGTTTTTACGGGATTTTAGTCCAAGGAGTGAAGGAAAGCCGCTTGCGGAGATTCCCTCTCGGTCTTTTTGATGGCAACTGGCACATAGCTTCCGATAGACTCCTTCCCCAGGAGATAGCTGATTTTCCTCATCCTTGGGCTCCATTTGCAAAAGGAACGCCATTTCGTTTGCGTTTACATATAGAATGCCCTCTTCGGGATCTGCGGAGGCCCCGCCCCACTCAGCGGCCCCATCATAGCCTGGAAGGAGCAAAACAGGGGTGATATTCGGAGGGGCATATTGGCGTTTGTCTGCTTTTTCCAGGATTTCCATCAATGCGGCCTCGTTTTCTGCATAGGGACTGATGTCCTCTGAGGTTAAATCCTGGGAGAGCCGTGCAAAGGGCTTTGGCCTTGCGGGTATAGGCTGGGTCTTCCAGGCCTGTTCCCCTTCCAAGTGCGATTCGGGTACGGGTACTTCGGTAATATCGAACAAGGGCTTGCCGGTCCTGCGGTCAAAAACATATACATAGCCCTGTTTGGTTACCTGGGCCACGGCCGGAATTTTTACCCCCTTCCTGGATACGGTGACCAGGTTGGGCGGAGCGGGAGGATCACGATCCCAAATATCGTGATGGGTAAATTGAAAATGCCAGACTAATTTTCCGGTGCTGGCGTCCAGAGCCAAAAGACAATCGGAATACAGGTTGCTTCCCTTTCTATCGCCACCATAAAAATCCGGGGCAGCAGATCCCGTGGGAACGTAGAGGATTCCGGTTGTTTCATCCAGTGCCATGCCCGCCCAATTGTTGGCCGCGCCTATTTTATCATCCCTATAGGCCTCTTTGTTCTCCCAACTTTCGTAACCGGGCTCACCAGGATGAGGAATGGTATGGAACCCCCAGGCCAGTTCCCCGGTGAGGATATTAAAGGCCATGATATCCCCGGGCGCCGCACCGGCACCCTCGGACACCCGAAGGGGCATTACGATAAGATCTTGATATACGGTGCCTGGGGTGTTGGATATTACAAATTTGTCCTTGGCGCTTTGGGGAAGTCCTGAACGCAAATCGATTTTCCCTCCCTGACCAAAACTGGCTATGGGTTTTCCCGTTAGTGCGTTCAACGCGTACAGATGGGAACCCATGGTGTACAAAATACGCTTGTCCCTTCCCTTTGCCCAATAAGAGACCCCGCGGCTGGTAGAGTGCCATACTTTTAGTGAATCCCCAAAACGCCAAAGTTCCTTCCCTGTTTTGGCATTTAATGCCACTGCCCTTAGGGCGGCGGTAACGCCGTACAAAATGGTATCTACGACGATGGGATTCATTTGCATCTGGCCCCAATCGGGGGCGGAATAGGACCAGGCTATTTTAAGGTCGGAAACGTTTTCCTTGGTGATTTGTGATAGGGTGGAGTAGTGGTTGCGGTCGGGCCCTCCCAGATAAGAGGACCAGGTATCATAGGACTTTGTTACAGACTCTTTTCGCTTTCCCTCACTACAACCACATACAGTCCAGAGGAAGACATGGGCTACCACTAAAAAAAAGCACCTTAACATTTCTGAATCTATGTTTTCTTTAAGTTCATACACCAGTAAATGTAACTAAATATGCTCAGATGATTGCGAACAACTATTGCGCTTCGGATACGTTTTCGTAAAGGTATATATCCCAATAGGAATCAGGGTCCTGAAAAACCCCCACTAAACGTATATCTTGAACAGCTTTGGAATCGATTTCCGCGCTGGACAGAAGATATCTCCCCCCCATTTTTTTTAGCGCTTTAAAATCAAAGTCCAAAGCGGTTATGATTTTTGGATTTGGATTTAAGTAATTGGTTCGCAAGGCTTTGGTAAAGGCATAACACCGAGAACCCCAGTTTTTGAAATAATATGTAAGGTATGCGTCTTTTTTTAGCTCCCCCTCGATAACTCGACCAAATTCATGCTTGTGCTGTAAAGGGTAATTAGGAAGATACCCATCCAACGTATAAAATCCATTGTATTGGGCAATGGAAGGATGAATACCCAAGCTTATTACCCGATATTGATCAACAGGGTCACCAATTGTCTTTTTTACTTTGTCAAACAGATTTACCGAATAGAATTGTTTATAGGTGGGTTCGTGGTTTTGGGTTAAAAATTCATGTTTGCTAATGATAAACCCAAGCTGTAATGACAAGAGGAGGAATGCTACCCACCTGCCAATTTTTCCCATCTCGAAGAATGTGGCCAGGGCTAGTGCAAAAAGCACATACCAAAGCATAGGATGTAAAAAGTGAAACCTTTGAAGCTGAATGGGCAACAGAGAGGTTAGCGCAACGAAAAAGTCGGAAACCGCTTCCCACCGAAACGCAGCATAAAGAAAAGAAGTTAATAGAATAAAAACTAGGACTAGGATGTATTTTTTGCTAGGCTTTCTCGTGATAAGCCTAAGAATGAGCGCCACCAGTACCGGAATCAAAAGATATTCGTGTAAGCTATGGGCGTGATGCTGCCCGTACCTTAATATAGTTTCCAAATGAGAGCAGGCTTCGGACAGATTCCATGGTTTTTTATGGAATTCTGTTCTATGCGACACATAATCGCTATCAAAAAGAAAGGAATAGACTAAGGGAAAATGACCAACCAAATAAAGGACAGCTAATAAACCAATGGCGTAAAAAAAAGAAAAATTGAATTTTCTCTCACGTATCAAGTCGTGTAACAGCACCAACGACAGAACGATTAAGATGAAAAGACCGGACAAAATCAAGGAGGAATAAAATGCCAACACAACAATTATGATCCAATTTACATAATGCCGCTCTCCTTTTCTGATGCCGAGGAACGCATACAACAGCAAGGGAAGCCCGCTCACGCTCAGGGTAAATGACCAGAAGGGAAGTAAAGAGAACAGTATAGATGCCCCACAAGAAATCGGTTCAAAGGCCTTTTGGTTCAAGAAATACTTTTTTAACAAGAGATACATGCCAACAAATGCAACCAAACTCATAATTACTTTGTTTACAACATACCCTCCGTACATTCCAAAAAGTGAAAACCATAATATGCTAATATCATACGTCCCATATAAGGATGACCTTGGAACACCGTTGAATACTTGCTGGACCGATGTTATAGGGGAAGAGAAAAAGGCTTGGTTATCCAGCAACATCTTTACCCAGGCAATATTGGAGTCAAGATTGTCGTGTATCCGCACAAAGGAATTTTCACCATAATAGATAAATGGCGAATAATAGGCCAAAATAAACACAAACCCCAGAACTAGAGACCAGGAGGGTTTTTCAAGAGCGGATTTAAATCGTACCAACATTAGATTCATTTAGGTTTGGTTTATAAGCGCACCGAACGTACGCTATTGACAATATGATGCAATTCTTTTTTTGAAAGGCCATAGAACAATGGTAAGCGGATTAAAGCATCCGAATAATGTTCGCATTCCTTCAGTACCCGGACATCACCCGTTGCGCTGTAAAAGGGACTTTTGTGCAAGCTTATGTAATGAAAAATTGCCAAGACCCCATTATTCCTCAAATGCTTAATAATAAAGTCGCGTTGCTCCTCTCCATTCGAAACCATATAAAACAAATGTGCATTGTTAGTCGCGTATTCAGGAACAATGGGCAATTGAATCTGATGGTCCATGGCCCATGCTTTCAGTTCATTGTAATATGTATTCCAGATACGTTGTCGTTGTTGCTGAATGACCTTAAGCGCTTTTAGTTGTGCATACAAAAAAGAAGCGATTATCTCGGAAGGGAGAAACGAAGACCCAACGTCTACCCACTCATATTTGTTTACTTCGTTTCTAAAAAAAGCGGAACGATTCGTTCCTTTTTCCCAAATAATTTCGGCCCTTTCATAGAACCTAGGGTCGTTTATGACCAGCATGCCCCCCTCTCCTGAAATAATATTCTTGGTTTCGTGAAAAGAAAAAGTAGCCAAATGCCCAATCGACCCCAACGCCCTTTTGTTACCAGCAGGGTCAACATAATAGCTGTCTATTGCCTGAGCCGCATCTTCAACGACAAACAGGCCGTATTTGTCGGCCAACTTCATTATTGCACCCATATCACATGCCACTCCGGCATAATGAACCGGAACAATCGCCTTAGTTTTTTTGGTGATTAAAGCTTCAATCTGGGACTCGTCCATGTTCGGACAATCTTCGCGTGAATCAACAAAAACAATTCTAGCCTTTCTTAGTGCGAAGGCGTTGGCAGTGCTAACAAAGGTGTATGAAGGCATTATCACCTCATCCCCCTCCTTAATATCCAATAATATGGCAGCCATCTCTAGGGCATCCGTGCAGGACGTGGTCAACAGGCATTTTCCAAACCCAAAACGCTCTTTAAAAAACGCATGGCACAAACGAGTGTATTTCCCATTACCGGAGAGATGCCCACTATTGACGGCATCCTGGATATAACCAAATTCCTCACCCGTCAAATGCGGTTTGTTAAATGGTATCATAAATCTTACATTGGGGTGAACTTAGCTTTTTCCGGAAGCAAAAAATTCATAAATGCAATTTCCTCGAGTGTATTCCTTTTCGTGTATTTTCTTGATGAGACAATGAAGTAAGTAACATCCTCATTTTTTATTTCAGCTTCATTTTCGATTATTCTCAGCTTCCGTGGAGCAGTACTAAAATCTTGTAAATACTGATTCATTACCCTTATTTTTTCGGGAAGAGGCACTTCTTGGAACGGGCGTCCAATTTTGTCCGTTAAATCGATTGCAGGAGAACCCCCGTAAATGCGGTTGTATTTCATATCTGAGGTGATTACAGACCCTACGAGTGCCATGGATTTGCTCTCTACGGAAACAGGCGATAGGATGCAATGCCCCACTAACCAAACGTCGTCACCGATTACAAGCTCTTTTTCCGATTTAAAACGACTTCCCTCAAGGGTATCACCGTACTTTATATGGCTCCACATTTGGGATTGCGCACCTATCCCACAGTTATTTCCAATCGTCACGCCCCCTATTGAATCAATTATGGTGTATTGCCCAATCCAAGCATTATGACCTATCGTACAAGGCTTGTAGCCATGGATGTTCGTATGGTGATGAACTTTTGAATAGTCTCCTATATCAAATTCATCAATAATAATTTGCACATTGGAACCAATGTAACAATTGTCACCAATAACAATGTTATGTGCCTTTCCATTAAGCCCTTTAATGCTTGCGGTAGGCTCTATCACAGTGTTAATGCCGACACTTATATGCTCTGAATGAATATTTGGAAAATGCGTCATTTGACTATTTTGTCGATTATAAAAAAGGGCCTTTTTTTTGTAGTATCAAACACTTTCCCGACATATAATCCCAAAATCCCTATTGAAAAGATAATTATCCCTGCCAAAAACCAAATAGATAGAATTAGGCTTGTATAACCAAGAACAACAATAGAACCAGTCAGGTATTTGACCAAGTAAAAAATACCCACCAAAAAAGAAACCAGTGAAATAAACAACCCAAACCTCACCGTAAGAATTAGGGGCTTGTTTGAAAAAGTCAAAAAGATATTGACAGCTAACCTAAAAAGCTTTTGAAAAGTATAGGAGGACTTACCGGCCTCTCTTTTAGCATGATTTACGTCGACTGTTGTTTTTTTATAACCAACCCATTGAACCATAATAGGAAACACTCGTATAATATCACCCATGTCCAAAACGGCCCGAATAACTTTTTTATGGTAAACACCAAAGTTCGCTACAGACCGGTCCTGTTTTGTGTCTGTAAAGAATGAAAGCAATCTATAAAAACAGATCGAAAATTGCTTTTTAAGAAAATTGTCTTTCCGGGCTTTTCTTCTTGCCAACACAATATCATACCCCTCCATTGCCTTCTTAAACAAAACCGGAATTTCTTCGGGTTGATCTTGAAGATCACAATCCATAACGATTATCCAATCTCCCCTAGCTTGTTGCAATCCAGCAGTAATTGCGTAATGCTGTCCAAAGTTTCTACTAAGCTTTATTCCGACCACTTCCTTGTTCGCGGACGCAATACCTTCGACAATGCTCCAGGAATTATCAGGACTGCCGTCTTCAACCAAGATGATTTCGTAATCTTCGGCAACGGTTTCCATGCTATCTTGAATCCTATGCACCAAAAGGGAAAGAACCCTTTCAGCCATATAAACCGGACTAACAACAGATACTTTCATTTTGCGTGATACATCATTTGCACAAAGAAATCGAAAATGGGAACAGGTATAGAAATAATGAGCGGATTACCAGGCCAAAAATACAATAATTTTTGACGGGCTAAAAACGGTACAGCCTAAATATATCTATCTGAGCTGGTCTAAATGAAAAAGGTAAAAAAATGGAGTCTAGTTCAGCAATCACCTAAAAGAGCAACCATTCAAAAAATGTCATACGAACTCATACAAATAATTTCGCACATCACTTTATTTCAAAATACCGGCATAATTGGCGGGGTTTGCCAACAATTCCGTAGCGGCCAAAATGGCGTCGTCATGATTTAGATAATAATCATACAGGCCCTCGCGATAGAAGTAGCGCTTGATGATTTCATCTTCGAGGTTTTTTTGAATTTCCTTTTGAAACTTGTCCAAGCCCGAAATTTTACTCTTGTTGATTTCCAGCAGCAACGATTCGTAATTTTCATTGACGGCAGGCCCAAAAATATCTTTGTCCTTACCATCCATTGCTGCTTTAAGTGCCTTTTCGGCTTGTGTTTCAAAGGTAAAATCGCTTTGGGACACATAGGTTTTAAAAGCTTCAAAATCGGATTCGGCGAAGGTAAAGTCGGCCAAGTTGTCCAAAGGTGTCTGGTAGTGATATTTTGTGGCGTAATCAAAAATGACGTTGTTCTGTAATAGTGCGTTGGTCAGGGTAGTTGTTTTGACCGAACTTATTTCAATATCGGGCAGCACACCCCCTCCATCCTGTACCTTACGGCCGTTCCTTGTGGTAAAATCATTGAACTGCGTATTCCTTACCGCATTGCCCTGATCATCCCTGTTCCAATAGTCCAGGGACTGTATGCACCGGCCAGATGGGGTATAATATCTTGAAATGGTCACTTTTAATTGCGTACCATAGGTCAATTTCAGCGGTCTTTGAACCAAGCCCTTACCAAAACTACGGGCACCCATGATCACGGCACGATCAAGGTCCTGTAGGCCTCCGGAAACAATTTCACTGGCGGAGGCACTTCTACCGTTTACCAAAACCACCAAGGGAATATCCACATCCAAAGGCTTGTTTTTGGTCTTATACTCGCTGTTGAACTTTTTTACCTTGGATTTTGTGGTCACGATCAGCTCGCCTTTGGGCACAAATAGATTGGTCACGTTGATGGCCTCCGATAAGAGTCCACCTGGATTTCCACGCAGGTCCAAGATGATTTTTTCAGCTCCCTGGCCCTTAAGATCCACTAGCGCGGCTTTGGTCTGTCCTGAAGCCTTACGGTTAAACCTTGCCAGAACAATATACCCGATCTTATCGTCCACCATTTTGTAATAAGGTACGGCATCTACCTCTACGGCCTCCCGGCCCAGGGTAGTGGTTTTGATCTGCCCCTGTCTGTTGTAGGTAACGGTTACCTCAGTGCCATTGGCCCCTTTGAGCAGCTCACTGGCATTGTCCTTAAAATCAGAGACCTTGATATCTCCGATTTTGATGATCTCGTCCCCGGCCTTAAGGCCGGCCTTGTCTGCTGGATATCCCTTGTAGGGCTCAATGACCAACAATTTTTCTTTATAGGATCGTACCAGGGCACCGATACCGGAATACTCGCCCGCATTGTTTATTTTATAGGATTCTACGTCCTGTTCGTTCAAAAACTTGGTATAGGGGTCCAGATCGTCCAACATGTTCTTGATGGCGGTATCCATTAATTCTGCCGGATTGGTCTCATCCACATAGTTCATGTTCAACTCCTTAAAGAGCGTGGTGAAGATTTCGATCTGTTTGGCGATTTCAAAAAAATCGCTTTTAAAACTAGATCCCGCCAGCAAAAAAAGGACTGCGACTATAGGGATCAACACTTGTTTTTTAACCAACTTTTTCATTGCGGTACTGTATTATAAATTTTTGAAGTATCTGTTTCATGCTATCCTCAACCCTATGATAACTGGGCAAATCCTTGCCAAGGTATAAAAATAGAAACGCAAAGTTTCCCTCTATGTTGTTAAAAACCACATCTTTGTTCAGGCGATAACTTTCCCTGAGCAAACGCTTGACACGGTTCCTTTTTACCGCGCTTTTGAAATTCTTTTTAGGGACGGCCATGCCGGCCTGTATTTTTGCTTCTTGGGACAACTCCGTTTGCAAATAGATGAGCCTAATCGGATACTGGGATATGGACCGTCCTTCGCTGAACAATTGCTCAATGCGTTTTTTGCTTTTTAGTTTTTCCTTTTTGGGAAATGTAAATGCCATGGTGGCGTAAAAGTAAAAATAAAATCCACAGCTTTACGAGATGACTTTTGTCATATTTACCGGAAGAAAAGCAGGGTATATTGTATTGTATTTAGGCTGAGCGCATATCACATAGACCGGCCCAACACCTGTGGATTATGGGAGAACTTAAAGTTGAAAAATTAGTAGGAAGCCCTAACAAAGCGCCGTATATAAGGCAATTGTTAAATGATATTGAGGCGCTGGAATATATGTTGAAGCACAATTTATTCGAGAAGGCCCCCATCCGAATCGGCGCCGAGCAGGAATTCTGCCTTGTAAACAAATCCTGGGAACCCTCCCGGGCCGCCATGGAAATACTGAAGGAAATCAATGACGAGCATTTTACCTCGGAACTGGCCCTGTACAATCTAGAGATCAACCTAGACCCGGCCCAGTTAAAAGGCGACTGTTTTTCAAAAATGCACGAGGAACTCAACCGACTTTTGGACAAAGCGAAGAAAGCGGCCAAAAAACACGGGGCAAAGGTACTGCTCAGTGGCATTCTCCCTACCATTGAGGCGCGGCATTTGGACTTGTCCTTTATGACCCCCGCAAAGCGGTACGCTGTGCTGAACGACGCAATCAAGGAATTGCGAAAGCACGATATTGAATTGCATATAAAGGGGGTAGATGAGGTGAACCTGCGCCATGATTCCATTCTCTACGAAGGATGCAACACCAGCTTTCAGAGCCATTTACAGATTGACCCGGCCGATTTTAGGGATTCCTATAATTGGGCGCAGGCCATCGCAGGGCCCATATTGTCGGTTTGTGCCAATTCGCCTCTCTTGATGGGCCGGGAGCTTTGGGCAGAAACACGGATAGCTCTTTTTACCCAAAGCATAGATACCCGGGCAAGTACGTTTATCCTAAATCACAGGGACAGCAGGGTAAACTTTGGAAACGATTGGGTGCGCGGTTCCCTGGTAGATTTCTTTAAAGACTCCATAATCGGTTTTAGGAGTCTGATTACGGCCGACTTTGAATCCGACAGCCTGGACGAGTTGGGAAAAGGAAGCATACCCAAACTAAAGGCATTGGGGCTGCACAACGGCACGGTCTACAAATGGAACAGGCCTTGTTATGGCGTGGGCAATGGCAAACCGCATATACGCATTGAGAACAGGTACATGCCTGCGGGGCCCTCCGTACAGGATGAGATGGCCAATATGATGTTCTGGGTGGGGGTAATGCGTGGACGGCCCCATGCTTTCAAGGAAATACACACCAAAATGGACTTTAAGGACGCCAAGGGCAATTTTTTTAATGCGGCCCGATATGGCCTGGCCGCACAGTTTTATTGGAACGGGGCTTTATACACCAGCCAAGAACTGCTTTTGGATGTATTCCTGCCCATGGCCTACAAAGGACTGTATGCGATGGATGTGGCACCAAAGGACGTGGAACATTATCTGTCCATTATTGAAAATAGGGTTCGAACACAATGCGGCTCTAGATGGACGGTAAACGCTTTACGAAGCCTTATGAAAAAACATAAAACACCAGATGCCCTTAAGGTATTGACCGCTACGATGTACAAAAGACAGCAAAAAGGATATCCGGTGGATGCTTGGCAACTTCCAAGGGGAGATGAAGCCGTGTTTACGTTGGAGAAAAAGGTCGTTGGAGAGTGCATGATTACGAGGACCATTACCGCGCAGGAAAACGATAGTGCGGCCTTGGTGCTGAAAATGATGCAATGGAAGAACATACATCATGTCCCCATCCTGGACGGACACCTAAAATTGGTGGGACTACTTAGTTGGAGCGATGTTCAGAACTTTTTGGAGCACCCTGAAAAAGGAGATCAACGGGTCGCCGACATGATGAAGAAAAACCTCATTACAGCAACTCCCGAAATGCAGATGACGGAGGCTAAGGCCCTAATGACATCCAAGAAAATCAATTGTTTACCCGTAGTAACGGGGCAACAGCTTTTAGGAATTCTTACTTCCAACGACTTCTAGCTTATGACCTACGCAATGTCAAAAAAACAGCTAAGTGCTACGAAATTGAGGATCATAGGCCATATTCAGGGAAAACAAAAAGGACCTACCGTCGTCTTTTTTGGGGGCATCCACGGGAACGAACCCTGCGGTGTTGACGCACTTGAGCAGACTTTTCAAAAACTTAAAATGTCTTCGGCCAGCATCCGAGGAACGATATACGGTATCCACGGGAATATTCCTGCGCAATTACAGCGAAAGCGTTTTTTGGATACGGATCTGAATCGACTATGGACATCGGCAGGAATAAAGGCCATAAAGACGAAGAAGGAAACAGATCTTTCCCACGAGGAACACGAACTAATCGAAATCCATGCCCTTGTTCTGAACATTATTGCCTTACATACACCTCCTTTCTATTTTGTGGACATCCATTCCACCTCCGGGAGGACCATGCCGTTCATTACCATAAACGACGCCCTTATCAATAGGAGGTTTTCCAAACACTTTCCCGTACCCATCGTCTTGGGCATAGAGGAATATCTAGAGGGCCCCTTACTGAGCTATATCAATTCCCTGGGCTATGTGTCCTTGGGTTTTGAGGCAGGCCAGCATACGGAGGAAGCCAGCGTTAAGAACAGCATGGCCTTTATAGGGCTGGCCCTGGTATTTGCAGGCTGCCTCCAAAGGAATGAGGCTGCCAATTTTGACCGGTATTATCAAAACCTCCAACAGGCTGCTTCAGGAAATACCAGTTTCTATGAAGTGGTACACCGGTACTTGATCCCCATTGGAGGTCGTTTTCGGATGGCCCTGGGCTTTGAAAATTTTGAGGAGGTCCGCAAGGGAACCGTAATGGCCATGCAGGAAGAAAGGAAGGTACGGGCAAAAAAGGACGCCATTGTATTTATGCCACTTTACCAGGAACAGGGCCAGGAAGGCTTTTTCCTTATTCGGAAAATTCCGCTTTGGGCGCTACAGTGGTCCGCACTGCTGCGAAGGCTTAAATTGCACCGTCTGTTAACGCTGCTTCCAGGGATTTCTTGGGCCGATACGCAAAAGGAAAGTCTTTTGGTAAACCTTAAGATTGCCAGGTTCTTTACCAAATCCTTCTTTCATCTTTTGGGTTATCGGAACAAAACCTTGGACAAGGACCATCTGCTCATGTATAATCGGGAACATACGGCCAAAAACGACATGTATAAAAACACCGACCGATTTTCCAAATAACCAGCGGTTGAACAAGTGTGTGCACGCCTACCCGTTATTCCGGTTTTTGCGGGGAGAGATAGCTGTTGTCCTCTTTATTAACATCTGCCATTAAATGGGAAGGGTCTATAACAATTCCTGAAATTGCACTAATGGGCTTATCTACAGTAAATTCGTAGGTAGGATATGCCCAAGGCCAATCGGGCAGCACTGTTCTTTTCAGGTCTGGAAATGGATTTTCCTTTTCGCCCCGCATGATGCGCAAGGGCGCATAAAAGGTCTCCCGGGTACCGTCCTGGTAGACCACTAGAATATCCAAGGGCATGGGCATAAGGCCTTTGCGGTCCAGGATTATTTTTGTCTTTTCCCCGTCGGCGACCACCTCCTTTATGGCATAGTCTATGGTGTTGGTGGTCTGCGTCCAATCGGTCAGGTACCAGTCCAGCTCAAGGCCGGAAACCTTTTCCGCTGTTCTCTTGATATCGTTGGGCACGGGGTGGGTAAACTTAAAATCCTCATAGTATTTTTTTATGGTCTGCATGAGCTTGTCCTGTCCTATGACATAACCTAGCTGGGACAAAAAGATAGACCCTTTGTTATAGGCCGAGATGCCATAGGCGAAATTGGCGCCATAACGATCGGCATGGGTGGTCTGTGGCTGTTCCTGACCAGAATTTGCCAGGGCGTAATAACTCTTATAAACATTTTCAAAGGGGTTTTCCTTTCCCTCTTCCATGATTTCGTTCATACAGAGTGTAGAGATAAAGGTGGTGAAACCTTCATCCATCCATTCGTGCTTGGCCTCATTGGTGGCCAGGATGTGTTGAAACCAGGAATGGGCCATCTCGTGTGCCATGACCCCCACCAGGCTACCAAAGGTTCGTTCCCCTGTGATCAAGGTGCTCATGGCATATTCCATGCCTCCATCGCCGCCCTGTACTACAGAGTATTGGTCATAAGGATAAGGGCCAATGTGTTTACTGAAGAATTCCATGGCCAGTGCGGTCTTCGGCTGCAGGTTTTTCCAGTTTTCAAGGATGGCAGGGTTGTTTTTATACAGAAAATGAAGCGTTGGCCCATCGGCTACCTCTAGCGTATCATGAAGGTATTCGGGATCCGCTGCCCACATAAAATCGTGCACCTTGGGCGCCTTGAAATGCCAGGTTAGCATTTTCCCTTTTACCCTATTTGCCTGGGTGCCCGGGGCCTCATATCCGTGACCTACCTCCTGCGGGTTCTGCAGATATCCGCTGCCCCCAACAATATAATTCTTGTCCAAGGTAAGTTTCACATCGAAGTCGCCCCAGACGCCATGAAATTCACGGGCGATATAGGGGTCGGCATGCCAGCCCTCAAAATCGTATTCGGCCAGTTTGGGATACCACTGGCTCATGGAAAGCGCTACCCCCTCCTTGTTATTTCTGCCCGAACGCCTGATCTGTACCGGGACCTGGCCGTTAAAGACCATTTGGAGGGTGGTCTTGCCCCCAGGGGCAATTGGTTCAAGGAGTTCTACCTCCAGCACGGTTCCGGCTTCGGTGTACGATAACGCTTTGCCCTCTTGTTCAAGGGAGGACACCTTTAGGTAGCCCATTTCATCCTTCCCCAAGGAAGCGATCCGACTTTTATTATCCACGAACATCCGTCCATCGGGATCCCTGATGCTTTGGAGCCGGACATCCATTTCACTTCCCGGTTGGAACGCATTAAAATACAGATGGTAATAGACCTTGGAAAGCGTATCTGGCGAATTATTGGTATAGATCAATTTTTGGGTGCCCGAATATTGATACGTATTTACGTCCATGGTCACATCCATGGTATAATCTACGTGCTGTTGCCAGTACGACCCCCGGTTTTGGGCTTGGAGCGAAAGGGCAAACGACAGGAAAACAAAAAGAATTTTCACGGATACCAAAAGTTTATTTTGCATGGTTTCTCAATTTTACCTTTCCACGGGATACGTTTTCGGCCAAGATCAACGCGTTGTACGCATTCACCATTTTGCCCGATTTCGAAATCTTGTCAAAAGTGCTGGTATTTCCGGTTTCCCCGGACAAAATAACAGATGCCTTGGTGCTTAGACCAGACTGCATCAAGATCTTCTTTACTTCGGGCGCGGTAAGTTTTGGATAATGCCCGCGGATAAGAGCCGCAATGCCCGCAACTGCAGGTGCTGCCATAGAGGTTCCCCCAATGGATTCATAAGAATTGTTGGGGAAAGTAGAATAAATGGCTGCTCCTGGGGCAAAAACATCTACATTGGCCTTTCCATAATTGGAAAAAGAAGCCACCATTTCGGAACCGTATTTATTGGTAAGGGCACCTACGGTAATTACATTATCCGCAATTTCCGAACCTTGGAACCTATGATCATTGGGGAAGTTGGGATTCTTGGGATCATCCAAATTGGCCCCATCGTTTCCGGCAGCGTGCACAATTAGGACATCCTTGGATGCTGCGTACTTTATAGCGTCGTAGACCCATTCTGCCTTTGGGGAAAACGATTTTCCAAAGCTACAATTAATGATGCGGGCGCCATTGTCCACAGCATAACGAATGCCTAGGGCAATATCTTTGTCATATTCATCCCCATTGGGTACCGCACGGATGCTCATAAGGGCCACGTTGTTGGCAACACCATTAACCCCTTTACCATTATTGCGTTCGGCCGCAATGATACCGGCCACATGGCTGCCGTGGCTTTCATCCGTCACTCTTGCCTGGGGATTTCCGTTGCCATACCCACGGTCTTTCAGGTCGTACGGATTGTCGCCTACAACCTTTCTTCCATTAAAATCCTTGTTCAGGTTGTAGTTGAGTTGCTCCGAGAAATGCGTTATACCATCCTTAAGTTCATCAAGCACTTCGGGAATGGTGTCAGCGTAGTTGAACATTTGCATTAAAATGCTCACGTTTTGCTGCATTGCTTGATCTTCTGGTTTCAGGGCCAAAAGGTCTTCCTTGGTATAGGTTGTTTTACCCAAGGCTTTTTTTACGGCCGCATCGGCGTTGGTCACCGCTTGTAAAATTTGTTCGTATTGTTGTTTGTTCTGTTGTGCCTTTGGATAATCCTCGTCCAGTTTGGCCTTGGCTTTGGCCTTTAGTGCTGTATCGCCCACATCTAAGCGGATCATTCGGGCAAACTCCAATTGCTCGTTGTAGGATTCGCCCAAAAAGTTATAGCCGTGGATATCATCAACATATCCGTTGCCGTCATCATCCTTTCCATTACCGGCAATTTCCCTTTTGTTGGTCCAGAGCACATCGTCGAGATCCTCGTGCTCGAGATCTATTCCCGAATCAAGAACCGCAACGATTACCTTTTGCCCTTTTTTGTTTCCAATGATTTCGGCATAGGCCTTATCTATGCTCATGCCCGGAATGGTATCGGTAAGGAGATCTTTATGGCCCCAGTTCTTTTTTTCCGTTTCGGTCAGTTCCGAGATTTTTAAGGGAATGGTATCAATGTTTTCGATGGGCGTAGATACCAAGCTGGTTGCACCACAACCGGCCAATAGGGCAGATACTGTACAAAGCCCCAAAAATGATTTAGAAAATGAAATATTCATGGATTAAAATTTATTTATATATGATAAAACCTTCTTTTTAGGTACAATCTTGCAAAAACCTTGCCCAGTTGGGTAACACGGACAGCGGTTTCTTTTTTGTAGCGGGGAAAGTACAAATTTCCAGCCACATTGTGATGCGTTCTGCCCTGTCCCATAATAGATTTAATTGAACAGCTCATGGAACGTATGGGCATTATTTAGGCGCACGCCTTTTTCTGTCTGCTGTAAGGTGCAGACTTCATTATGGGCATCGTGTTCAAAGAACAAATGGTGTCCTTTTTGTACCGCGGTATCCAGAAACAATGCCTTTTCGGACATGGTCAACAAGGGCCTTGTATCGTATCCCATGACGTAGGGCACCGGAAGATGTCCCACGGTTGGGATGAGGTCTGCCACAAAAACCAAGGTCTTTCCTTTATAGTCAATGTGCGGCAACATCTGTTTTTCCGTGTGGCCGTCCACGAATAGGATCCCGAAACCCAGTTCGGACCGCTCCACAAAGGGGCCGTCCCCACGACCGACAAATTTAAGTTGGCCGCTTTCCTGCATGGGCAGGAGGTTCTCCTGCAGAAAGGAAGCTCTCTCCCTTATATTAGGCCTTATGGCCCAATCCCAATGCGCTTCATTGGTCCAAAAGATGGCGTTTTTAAAGGCGGGCTCATAGCCTGTCCTGTCCTTGTTCCATTGTACACTTCCACCACAATGGTCAAAATGTAAATGGGTCATGAAAACATCCGTGATATCATCTCTATGAAACCCATATTTTTGTAAGGAGGCATCCAGCGAATGGTTTCCCCAGCGGTAGTAATAGCTAAAAAACTTATCGGATTGTTTATGGCCCAGACCGGAATCGATTAGAATGAGACGGTCCCCATCCGCTATCAGCAAACATCGGGCAGCAAGGTCGATCATATTGTTGGCATCCGCAGGATTGGTCCTGTTCCAAAGCGATTTGGGCACTACTCCGAACATGGCCCCTCCATCCAACTTAAAATTACCTGTCTCTATAGGGTATAATTTCATTCAAAAATGATCCTAAGGCGCAAAATAAGAAAAGCGGGAGGTATTTTCGCTCCAAACGGCCGTTATTAGCTGTTTTTTAACAAATTAAAACGCGGTTATCCGGGTCTGTACCAAGCGGGACAACTGTTGCCCAAAATAGATCAAGGCTTTTATTTCCTGTACACTCAGCAAGCGCTCTTTCTTCAAAATAAGTAAGGCAGACCCGTTAGATTCTACGTGATAGTACGGATTGCTTTCAAAGAATAGGATCAGTTCATCGGAGAAGATCGATTGTATGTCCGCGGTATTTTCGCCGCTCAGATAAAAGCGTTTGTTAAAATCGGCATGGTGGGGGATCTGGATATCCTTGAAACCGGCCAAACTGTAGAGCAGTTCCAACAGGCCTTCACGATCCAGGGTAAACACCGGAATCTTTTCGTTCAGGGCAATATGCATCACCGTGGTCTTTATGACCTCCCTGGCAATAAAGGCCCCTTCGGTAAATTCAAGATCGAATACGCTGACGTTTTTTTCTCCATCGACCAAGCGATTGTAGCGATACTGGATTTCCCGGGTCCTAAAGAAAACAAAATCGCGAAGCATGTCCACGGCCGTACTCTTTTTTGGGTCATAGCTCCATTTGAACTCCTTGGACATGGCTTTAAGGGTGGTTTGCCGCTTGGTGAAATAGCGTTCAATTGGTTTTAGGGAACCCAGAGGCAGTATTTTTCGTATGGCAAAGGGGTGCTTGGAGTCTGTCCCGTGCCTATCAAGGCCTATGATTTCTATGCTGCCGCCCTTCTTGGAAAAAGTGTCCGTATAGTTTTCCAGGCCTTCCATGACCGTGTGGTCCACAAAATTGCACATGGAAAAGTCGAGTACCACGGTTTCGGTTTCCGGAACCACATCGAGTTTGTTCTTTAGTTTGTAAAAATTAAGGAAGCTACAAAAGTACTTTACGCTCACATAGTAGTTTGCGCCGTCCCGTTCCTTAAAGAGTAGGATGTTCGGCTTAAATAAGTGACTTAAAAAAAGCGAGACGCTTTTGTTGATCAAAATGTGGATAAGGAAGGTTGCCAAGATACCGGCGCTGATTCCCGTAATGAGGTTGGTGAACAAGGTGGTAAGCAAGGTGATCAGGAAAATAACGATTTGTTCCTTCCCAATTTTGGCAATTTTACCCAGGATTTTAGGGGTGGCCAATTTATACCCGGTGTACACCAAAATAGCAGCTAGCGCAGCCAACGGGATTTTTCGGAGCTGTTCCTGAAACAACAGAACAAAACCTACCAAAAAGGCCGCATGGAAGAAATTGGCGGATCGGTTGGAGGCACCATTGTTCACATTGACCGAACTCCTCGCGATTACGGTAACCACATTTAAGCCCCCCAGGATACCACTGATGGCGGTGGCCACACCCAAAGCTTTTAGATCCCGATTCACATTGGACCTTCTGTTTTCTGGATCCAACTTGTCCACGGCCTTGATACTCAACAAGGATTCTATGCTGGCGATCAAGGTTATGGCAAAGACCGATGCAAGAAAGTTGCTTTGGAATACTATGGAAAAGTCGGGAAATGCCGTTCTGGACAGGACCTTGTCGGGAATGTTTACCAGAAAGGAGGCGTCCATGGGATATGGCATTCGCAGCAAACCAAAACTGTAGCTAAAGCCTACGGCAAGAATCAAGATCCACATAGGCGCCGGGATCAATTGAAAATATTTGTTCCGGATCTTTGAATAGAAAATCATAATGAGCAGGCTGATGACACCAATTCCAGCGGCCACCCATTCCCCGGGGTCTGTGGCCTCCCTTAATTCCCATACCCCACTTGGAATCTGAAACAAAAGGGAAATGATACTCCCGTGCTCGTTGTTATGGCCTATCATAATGTGAAATTGCTTGGCCAAAATACCCAGACCTATAGCCGCCAGCATGCCCTGGATGGCCGAGGCCGGAAAAAAATCGGCGAGACGCCCCATCTTTAAGAACCCCAGGAGTAGCATTAGCACTCCGGAAAGGACTATGGCCGCAAGGGTAAACAGATACCCCTGGTACAGATCGCCCCCGCCCAAGGTGGTAATGGCCCCCAAGAGGACAATGACAAGTCCGTTACCCGGTCCGGCGATGGTAAGTTGTGACCCTCCGAGTATGGAAACAACAATTCCCCCCACCACGGCAGCGATGATACCCGATATGGGAGGCGCCTCGCTGGCAATGGCCAGGCCGAGGCCCAATGGCAAAGCGATAAGCGATACCACAAAACCTGAAAAAATATTTTTAGGCAAGGCACTTAGAAAGGCTTTGGTATGGCGGGTCTTAGGTGTCAAATTTATTCGCGGATAATCAGTAAATCAGTTGGCAGATCGGATAGAATGTACTCGATATCATGGGGAAAGATACGGTCCCACAGACCTGATTTAATGGGTGCGTTCATCACTAACAGATCTGCCCGCACTACTTCCGCATAGTGGCCTATGGAATATCCCCTTTTCCCAAAGATACTTTGCGTTTTTATTTTTATATTTTTCAAAAGGGCGTCCGGAAAGGTCTTCAATACATTCCTCACCCGGGATTCTTCCCTATGTTTCAATCTTTCTTTTACAATGTTCGCTTTTTTGAGCGATTTGTCGTCCTGCACACTTACATGTATTTCCTTTTGCAAGATTTCCTCAACAATGGTTATTTGCTGTGCCCCCAAAGCATTTGCCACATAGCAGGCATTGGAAATGGCCATGGGGGTTTCCGGCGCGTCCAATCCGTTCACCACGATGTGCTTGCAGGGGACACGCTCTGCCGAGGGCTTAATGAGCAACAAAACGGAACAACACACCTGTCTGGTCAATTTACGGGCTATGGAGCCTACATAAAATTGATAGATGTTCTCATGTTGAAGCGCCCCTAAAATTAGCAGGTCAATATGGGATGTTCTACAGGTGTCCAATATAGTTCCAATAGGCGAACCTTGTTTCCATTGAATTTCTATGGACAGGTCCTTATGCTCAATTTCCTCTAAGATGGCACGTATTTTTTCGGCCTTTTCCGAAGTCTTGTCCCCTACGTGCAAAAGAATAAGTTTTGCATCAAAAAAATGTGCAATACGTGTGGTTTCCAAGATGTTGATCTTGAGCATAGGGGAAAAAGCAAACCCAAATAAGATGGTTTTAAAGGGTTTAGCGCTTATCGGCATAGCACAAATTTTTACCCCAAGATAGCACAATATTCCAAATAGGGGCTTATGGTGCGATTGAATTCTAGTTTTTGGAATAAAAACAGTAAATTTCAAAAAAATAGTTCTATGCTCGAACTTGCGGGAATAATCATCTTGGGCATCATTGCCCAGTGGGTGGCCTGGCGGTTAAAATTGCCGGCTATCTTGCCCTTGATACTGATTGGGCTCCTAGTAGGCCCGATAGCCACCCTGTTTACGGAGGATGGTGGAAAACTCATTGAACCCATTTGGAATGGCGAAAAGGGCTTGTTTCCCGGCGAGGGCCTTTATTACTTTGTTTCGCTCGCTATTAGTATTATCCTTTTTGAGGGCGGACTCACTTTAAAACGGTCGGAAATTGCCAATGTTGGACCCGTTATCACCAAGTTGATAACGGTGGGATCTCTGGTCACCTTTTTTGGAGGAGGCTTGGCAGCGCATTATATTTTTGAACTTAGTTGGCAGATATCCTTTCTTTTTTCGGGTTTGATCATTGTTACCGGCCCAACCGTAATCACTCCTATCCTAAGAAACATTCCCCTAAAAAAAGACGTCTCGGCGGTGCTAAAGTGGGAGGGGATACTCATAGACCCTATAGGGGCTTTGGTAGCGGTGCTTGTCTTTGAGTTTATTAGTGTGGGCGCCGGCCAAGCCTATACCATGACCGCATTGATCGAATTTGGAAAGATACTGTTGTTCGGGACCACTTTTGGATTCACCTTTGCCCATGCCCTGGCCTTTGCCATAAAGAAAAACTTTATCCCCCATTATTTGTTGAACGTGGTCTCTTTGTCCGTTGTGTTATTGGTATTTGTAGAATCGGATCTATTTGCCCACGAATCTGGTCTTTTGGCCGTGGTGGTCATGGGGATGGTCATGGGAAACATGAACTTGCCCAACTTAAAGGAACTGCTCTATTTTAAGGAGTCACTGAGTGTTTTATTGATTTCCATCCTTTTTATCCTGCTTGCGGCCAACATCAACATCAGCGATATGGAATTGATCTATAACTGGCAAACCGTCCTGTTGTTCGCCACCATTGTTTTTCTGGTACGGCCATTGGGGGTGTTTTTAAGTACAAACGGGTCTTCCCTAAAACTAAAGGAGAAACTGTTTATTGGATGGGTGGGCCCTAGGGGGATAGTAGCTGCGGGAATCGCGTCGCTCTTTGGCTCCAAACTAATATTGAAGGGCGAGCCAGGGGCCGAATACATTACCCCTCTGGTCTTTATGATCGTGCTGGGGACCGTATTGCTCAACGCTACAACGGCACGGTTCTTTGCCAAACTGGTCGGTGTTTTTTTAATGGAATCGGAAGGAATATTGATCATAGGCGCGTCCAAGGTGTCGCGACTGATCGGAAACTACCTTAAGCAGAACAACAGGCATGTGGTGCTGATCGATAATAACCCCACCAATGTGGAAAAGGCCAAAATGCTGGGCCTGGAAGCGATGACCGCCAACATTTATTCCGATACCTTGGCAGATAACATTGAATTGAACGATATGGGCTATCTCATGGCGCTTACAGGAAATTCTGAGATCAATGAATATGCCATTAACAAATTTAAAAGACAGTTTGGGGAGAACGGAGCCTTTAGATTGGTAAACACGGATGAGATGAACGATCCGGAGAACAATCCAAAAGAAGGCCTGTTTTCGCATACCGATGACTTTATAAAATTGACCGAGGCGGCCAGACATTATCCTGCAATTCATGAAATGGGCCTTAAGGACGAGTCACATTATAGGGGACTCATTGAAATAACCAAAGCGGATAATGATATCGTCCCTATTTTTATAAAGACTCCCGACGGCAATCTACAGATTATCTCCTCCTTCAGTGACGAATTCATCAATTTTGAAGAAGGTTCCCGACTCGTTTATATGGGAAAGATGTTCGACCTGGAAGAGATCAACACGACTAGGGCTGTGCCCAAATAGCTTACGTTCACTACACTTTATTTTTGGTTCACAACATCATAGGGCAAAAGCACCAGCAAATAGCAATATGATCGATGGTGTGGCGTTTAGATTCTGAATTACGAACCACAAACCAACACCTTTCTATGAAAAAGCAAATACTACCAGCAATTTTTGTCCTTGCTCTGGTCTTTAACGCCTGTTCCGATGATAATGATGACAACGGCAACTGTGAGTCCTGTTCCATTGAGGGACAAAATGTGGAGATATGCGATAATGGGGACGGCACCTACACCTTTACCTCTGGCGAGGAAAGTGATACCATCAGCTCTGCGGAGCTGTTGGGTCTTACCCCCAAGCAATTTGTAGATCTTCTTTGCACGGCACAATAGGGGCCACCAAACCTAACCAAAGTGAAAAAACCAGAGCCTTGGCCCTGGTTTTTTAATCGTTCAACTTTAGCACGGCCATAAACGCCTGCTGTGGGATTTCCACATTGCCTACCTGGCGCATGCGCTTTTTCCCTTTCTTTTGCTTCTCGAGCAGTTTTCTTTTCCTGGAAATATCGCCGCCATAACATTTGGCGGTAACGTCCTTTCTAAGGGCCTTGATGGTCTCCCGTGAAATGATTTTGGAGCCTATGGCGGCTTGGATGGGGATATCGAACTGCTGCCTAGGGATCAGTTCTTTTAATTTTTCGCACATTTTTTTCCCGATGTTCGCTGCATTGTCAAAATGGATCAAAGCGGAAAGTGCATCCACGGGTTGGGCATTCAGCAGAATATCCACGCGCACCAGTTTGGAAATCCGCATCCCAATGGGTGCGTAATCAAAGGAAGCATAGCCCTTGGATACGGTCTTGAGCCGATCGTAAAAATCAAAGACGATTTCTGCCAGAGGCATATCAAAATTAAGCTCCACCCGCTCCGTGGTCAGGTAGGTCTGATTGGTGATCAACCCTCGCTTTTCGATACATAGCGACATCACATTGCCCACAAAATCGGCCTTGGTGATTATGGTGGCCTTAATGTAGGGCTCCTCCACCCGGTCTACGGTAGAGGGATCCGGCAGGTCGCTGGGGTTGTTTACTATAAGGGGTGTATCTGGATTTTTGCGCGTGTAGGCATGGTAGCTTACATTGGGCACGGTGGTGATTACGGTCATGTTGAACTCCCGCTCCAAACGCTCTTGAATGATTTCCATATGGAGCATACCCAAAAATCCGCAGCGAAAACCAAACCCAAGGGCGGCACTGCTCTCTGGCGTAAAAACCAGGGAAGCATCGTTAAGCTGCAACTTTTCCATGGAAGAGCGCAATTCCTCAAAATCCTCCGTATCTACCGGATAAATGCCGGCAAAGACCATGGGCTTAACATCTTCAAAGCCTTCAATGGCATTTTGGGTAGGGTCGTTGGCATCGGTGATGGTATCCCCCACTTTTACCTCGCGGGCATCCTTGATTCCAGTGATTAAATAACCCACATCCCCTGTTTTGATGACAGGTTTGGGCAGCTGGGTCAATTTTAAGGTGCCTACCTCATCTGCAAAATAGGTTTTATCCGTGGCCACGAACTTAATTTTCTGTCCTTTCTTGATTTCTCCGTTGATGACCCGGAAATAGGTCTCTACCCCACGGAACGGATTATAGACCGAGTCAAACACCAGGGCCTGTAAGGGTTCTTCGGGATTGCCCTTAGGGGCCGGTATTTGCTCAATGATGGCGTTTAGGATATCCTCTATCCCGATTCCTGTCTTTGCACTGGCAGGGATAACGTCCTCAGGTTTGCATCCCAAGAGGTCCACAATATCATCGGTCACTTCCTCCGGATTGGCGCTGGGAAGGTCTACCTTATTTAAAATGGGAATGATTTCCAGATCGTTTTCCAGGGCCAGGTACAGGTTGGAGATGGTCTGTGCCTGGATGCTCTGAGCGGCATCTACCACCAACAGTGCCCCTTCGCAGGCCGCTATGGAACGGGAAACCTCATAGGAAAAATCCACATGTCCAGGGGTATCGATCAGGTTCAGAATATAATTTTCGCCCTGATAGGTATATTCCATCTGTATGGCATGGCTCTTTATGGTAATACCGCGCTCGCGCTCCAGGTCCATGGTGTCCAACAATTGGTCTTGTTGTTCACGTTCTGTAATGGTCCCGGTAAAACCCAATAGGCGATCGGCCAAGGTACTTTTACCGTGGTCGATATGGGCAATGATGCAAAAGTTCCTGATATGTTTCATGCGCTACAACGTCCTTTGCTACTAAGACGGCAAAGATAGAAGTTTCTAAAACCTTTATACCTATGAATTCCCAGAATAATCAAAGACTGCAATTACCACCAATGATGTCCTCCACGGATGGGGTAAATAGACCTCTTATCTGAATTGAAGTATCACTACTATTTGTTAAAGCGGCCCTAATGGCACAAAAATCGGTGATAAGACTACCACAAATTTGACAAGCATCATCGCCAGTTGGGCAAATACAGACAAAGATATCGCCCCCAATGGAAGTTAAGTTCTCCAAACCGGTTAAGGCCGTCAGTTCGGTTCTTGAAATCCTGATGTCGGCACCAATAAAGGTAAGTGTGTTCAAAGCTGAGATATCTTTGATAGGGTCAAATACGGCATTTCCTGTTGTAAGCACACCGGTTAAAAATAGGGAAGCCGTAATTCCGGTATACCCTTTGGCGGCGAATTCGTCCACTTCCTTTTGCGTTCTTAACATGATGCCGCCTTCCAATACACCACCAATGAACTCTGTTTCTTCAGATTCTTCCTTGGTGCTTGAATCATCTCCGCTTGAACAACCTAAAGCGAACACACATAACAAAGAAAGCAGAAGATTTTTTTTCATCGGGCGGGGTTTTTTAGAGCAAGCGAAAATAGAATATTTATAGATGGGAAGCATCAATTCCTGGAAAAACGCATCAATATTTCGTTAAAGCGGGATTTCAATATCTTTGCAATTCAAAAATAAAGGAATAGTGCCCAAGATAGGAGACATACAACTACCGGATTTTCCCTTGCTCCTCGCCCCTATGGAAGATGTGAGCGATCCCCCTTTCCGTGCCCTTTGCAAGGAACAGGGGGCCGATGTGGTGTACACCGAATTCATTTCTTCGGAAGGGCTGATCCGCGATGCCGCAAAAAGTGTCATGAAGCTCGATATCTATGAGAAAGAGCGTCCGGTGGGCATACAAATTTTTGGTGCCAACCTGGACTCCATGTTACAGTCCGTGGATATTGTGGAACGGTCCGGTCCGGACATCATAGACATCAATTTCGGATGTCCCGTAAAAAAAGTGGTGAGCAAAGGTGCCGGTGCGGGGATCTTAAAGGACATTGACCTGATGGTCTCCTTGACCAAGGCCATGGTAGAACGCACCAAGCTTCCCATAACGGTAAAGACGCGCCTTGGATGGGATCAAAATTCAATCAAAATCGTTGAGGTGGCAGAGCGCCTACAGGATGTGGGATGCAAGGCCATAGCCATACACGGAAGGACTCGGGTACAGATGTACAAGGGCCAGGCGGACTGGGCCCCTATCGCCGAGGTGAAGAACAATCCGCGTATGCATATTCCGGTTTTTGGCAATGGGGATATAGACAGCCCGGAAGCCGCCATGCGCATGCGCGACCAATACGGCCTGGATGGTGCCATGATAGGCCGTGCCAGCATTGGTTACCCCTGGTTTTTTAGGGAAGTGAAGTATTTCTTTAAAACAGGGAACCACTTGATGCCCCCCAGCATGGAAGAGCGCGTAGAAGCCGCCCGAAGGCATTTACAAATGGCCATAGATTGGAAGGGGGAAAAACTAGGTGTTTTTGAGACCCGTAGGCACTACACCAATTACTTTAAGGGCATACCCAATTTTAAGGAATACCGGATGAAAATGGTGACCAGTGACGATGCGGTGGATGTGTTCGCCGCTTTCGACGAAGTATTGGAAAAATTTGGTGACCACCAGTTTGTCTGATCAGGCGACCAGTTTTTTGTTTACTCGACTGCTCGCGATCATGGAGGCGATAAAGCCCAGAATGAGTATCGTGGTGAAAACCAAGAGCACGTTCATGAGATTAAATTCCACCGGATAGGCCAGGGAAGGGGTTATTTTGAACCAGCCAAAGGCCAATTGAGAACCGATCAACAAAGCGCCCAGGACTACCCCGATAAGACCACCAAGACCCGTAACCAGTATACCCTGTACGAAATAAATCCTCCGAAGTTCCCGAACCGTAGTTCCCAGGCTAAAAAGGGTCTTTGAATTTTGCTGTTTGTCCAAGATCATCATGATAATGGCCCCCACCACATTGAAAAGAGCAATAATAAGCACCAAGGTAAAGACGAGATAGGTGACCACATTTTCGGTATTCAACATTTTGTAGAGGGCACTGTTCTGTTCCTGGCGGTTCCTCAGCACAATTTCATTGCCCAGCACAGCGGTAATTTCATTTCGTATCTGTGGCACATCGGCCGAAGGTTCCAATCTAAAATTGAGGCCCGAAACTTGGGTGCTGTCCTTTTCCAGTAACGCCTGCACCAGGGAAAGATCGGTAAACACGTATTTTTTGTCCAAGTTTTCCTCTATGGCATAGACCCCACTGACCACAAGGGGAATTTCATTATAGGGTTTGGTGGACAAGGGCCCTTTTCCCGGCTTGGGGGCCAGTACTACCAAAGGACTGCGATAGTTGTTGACGGTAAGACCCAGCAGGTTGGCAATTCCGATGCCGACCACGCCCTGTTGCTGGTCCGTGGCCCACTGCCCAAAATAGAGGGTACTATCTATTCCGGTGACACGGTTATAATTGTGGTCCAGACCCTTGATATAGGCAATGCTGCTTTTTTGATGGTGGGTCAGGTAGACCCGTTCCTCCAACTCCTTCGCATAGGAAACCAGCCCGTTGATTTTTGCAAGGTCCCTTTCTTGATCGGCCGAGATGGAAAAGAACTTCCCAGAGGCTGTCTGTGCCTTTAGATCGGGATCAATGGAATTGCTAAAGGACAGACTAAAGGTCTTTAGGCCCGCGAAGCCGGATAACACGATAAAAAGGGCTGCCGAACCGATGACAATGACCAAAAAAGTGATAAAATTAATAATGTTCACCGCATTTTGGCTGCTCTTGGACTTAATGTACCGTTGGGCGATGTAGAACGGAAAATTCAACGAAAGCGGTTTAGGATTTTTTTCTTTTGTCCAAAAGGTCGGGGTTTTCAATGGGATTATCCCCGCCTTTGAGCGATTTTTCAATTTTATCGATGTATTCCAAGGAGTCGTCCAGGAAGAAAGCCAACTCGGGAATCCTTCGCAATTGATTTTTGGTGCGTTGGGCCAGTTCGTGCTTGATCAAGGGCTGGTTGGACCGGATACCCTGAAGCAGTTCTTCTGCTTTGGCGGTAGGAAAGATGCTTACGTACACCTTGGCCTGGGATAGGTCTGTGGTCACGGAGACCTTGGATACGGAAATCAGCGTGCCCCGTAGTCCGCCATCGGTGGCCGCGCGTTGCAGAATGTCGGCGATGTCCTTTTGGATAACCCCCCCAATTTTTTTCTGTCGTTGTGTTTCCATGGGGCAAAAATACGGAGAATAATGTATCTTAGATAGTATAATTGAAGAGATACTGAAACCCGGGCATCAGAAATGAACAAAATAGAGCATATTGGTATAGCGGTAAAGGATTTGGACGTGTCTACTCCGCTTTTTGAAAAACTTTTTGGCAGCGCTTGCTATAAGACCGAGGAAGTGGCCTCCGAAGGGGTAAAGACTGCCTTTTTCAAGACGGGCCCCAACAAGATAGAATTGTTGGAAGGCATTTCGGAGGACAGTCCAATCTCCAAGTTTATCGCTAAAAAAGGCGAGGGCATTCACCATATCGCTTTTGATGTGACGGATATCGAGGCCGAAATAAAAAGGTTAAAGGCCGAGGGGTTTGTGGTGCTGAACGAGACGCCAAAAAAAGGGGCGGACAATAAATGGGTGGCTTTTTTGCACCCTAAGGGTACCAATGGGGTATTGATAGAACTCTGCCAGGAAAGAGGGGAATAGCGGCGGCATTTGTTTGCACCCTTTAAAAATAAGTAGTAATATTGCATCCCGTTTTCAGGCCCTGCAGATGATGCAACCCTGGGAGTTTTTTGACATACGCGATTGCGATATTGGTCCTATAGCTCAGTTGGTCCCGACGGTTCCGCGTTGCGGAATATCGGGATGCCGACAAGCAGAGCTTCGTCGGCATTAGAGCACGGGCAAAAAGTTTATTGAAATTAGTGGTTACCAAATTGGTCCTATAGCTCAGTTGGTTAGAGCACCTGACTCATAATCAGGTGGTCCCTGGTTCGAGTCCAGGTGGGACCACGAAGTGGTACCAAAAGCCTCAGCGAAAGCTGGGGCTTTTGCCATTTTTGGCCCTGGGCGGGAAGTCCAGCCTGCCCGCCGAAGTGTAACGTAGGAGGGGTGGGACCACATCAAACAGAAAACCCGCACCAATTGATGCGGGTTTTTGCATTTCCATTCTGTTACCTACTCTGCTGTAACCACCAGCTACAAGCTGACGGTAGTGGGGCAGCCAGCAAAGCCCCGCTTTTCAACATACCGAGTCCTGCACCCTACATTACCAGTTTGTGGGGTTCAGGAAATTGTGATTAATTTGATATTATGAAAATTATTCTTGTCTTAACATTACTTTTTATAACGGAACCAGATTTGGAACATTATATCGGCAAACAGGTCAGCGAGGTTGAAAACGTTGCGTATGTGGATGAAACGGCATTGGGAAGGCTATATCAGTTGGAGGTTGCGCATGGTAGGTTCAATGGAAAACCATTCCACTGCATAACACTGGAGACCTACAATGATGGCATCATAGCACGTGTCGGTATCACTTTCGAAGAAAAAGTGGATAAATCCTTATTTGATTTGCTTGTGGAAAAATATGGGGAACCAAGTAGGATGCTTAAAATGGGAACCATAATTCAGGAAGAAGCCATTGAAGGAAATGGATATATCGCTAAAAGTTCAAAAGGTCTTGCACAAGGATGTGAATTTGAAGATGGCCCCTCGTACATAGGTTGGCGACTGCCTAATCATTTTGTGGAAGTTCAAATTAGCCCAGATAGCGATCGTACGTTTGTTTACATGGGAAAAAGCAGCCTTATACCCTTAAATTAAACCTTGTGAGGTGATGTTGTTGAAAAGAAGTACAGTGGTTTTCGCTTTGTTAACTTTTGCAATCCATTACCTTTCTTCGTCGCAAGTGTTGCAGGGTAAGATTACTTATGAGGCGACAATTGTTGATTCTTATTTAACGAATCTAGTTATTATGCCACCACACCTAAAAAACCTTGAGTTGAAAGCTGGTAAAGACGCTGTGCCGGTCAATTTTCATTTGTACTTTGACGGTACTGAATCCTTGTATCAGGCTGAACATGACGTGATGGAAACCAAAAGATTGGGATTGTTGATGAACCAGACCAATATAGTCGGACGGCATCATTACATCTACTATACCAACCTACAGAACGGGGAAAAATATTATCAGAATCACAAAGTGCAACATATTTTGGTGAATATGGAGGACTTAGACTGGAAGCTGACCAAAGAAACCAAGAAAATAGGAAAATATACCTGTTATAAGGCTACGGCCACAGTAGAAGCGGAACAAACCCATGGCATGAATTTTTTGAACCCGGTCGAGGCGTGGTACACGAACGAAATACCGGTCCCTTTTGGTATCCAAACATTTGTAGGTTTGCCCGGTCTGACCCTAGAGCTCACCGCTGATTATGAAAATGCAAAAATTCACTATTACGCCACCGAGATAGAATTAAACCCTGAAGAAAAAATCAATATTGAAAAGCCGGAAGCAAAACTACGGATGTCCGAGCAAGAATATGTGGAAAAGATCAAGGAGCTGAACGAAAGAAGAAAGAAATATTAACGTTTTTAGGTGTTTCATTGAGGTATTTGAACGATATATCTGGAAAGTATTGTTCGGTTTAATCTATATTTGGTGAAGTGTTTAACCAAGCCCTCGACCAGCATACATGAAAAAGAACGACCTATACTCGCTTACAAATTACCTATTCATTCTAGTTTTCGGCACAATTTGCATCCTCAGCTGTAGTTCAGGGGATGAAAGCGATGGTGGAACACAGCCACCTCCGGAAGTTGGCGCATGCCCTCCGGGGGACGTATTGATCTCGGATACCGCAGCCCTTTCACGGTATGCCGTCAATTATAGGGATTGTAAGGTCATCAATGGGGACCTGGAAATAAGGATAGAGGTCCCACAGGTTACCGATCGGTTCATCAACATCGAATCGGTCAAGGGCGACCTTAGCATTATCAATATAGTAGAAGGGACAGACCTTAGCGGGATAACCAACGTAAAATCCGTTGGGGGCAATCTTAGGATTGCCGGTGAGTACTTTGATACTTTGGAAGGATTCGACAACCTTATCAGTATAGGGGGAGACTTGATTATTGAAAAACTAAGGGGCACAACGGCCATTAGGGGATTTAACTCACTACAATCTGTAGGAGGGACAATAAGAATTGAGGAAAATGACGAGGTTTTGGAAATTACCGAATTTAATGGTGATATGGTTGTATCCGGTGACGTAATAGTAAAGGACAACTTCGCATTACAAAGGATAAATGCTTTCCCAAATACTTCGTCCATTTCAGGCACTTTGAGTCTAGAGCTGCATCTGAACCTTGAGACTATAAATGGATTTGACCTTTTGTCATCAGTGGGTGAGAATTTGTTCATCAGATTCAACCGCCTGCTAAAATCAGCTCCTTCATTTGAGTCGTTAACTAACGTTGGTGGGGATATTGTCCTTGTTGCTTTTGAGACCACATGGGACCGGATAGATGGGTTTGATTCACTTCAAACAGCCGGAGGATTAATCATAGGCACAAGTGATGTGGAAGAAACAACAATCGAAGGGTTCAGCTCCCTCACCACGATTACGGGCACTTTGTCGCTTGGTGGCCTGGGCCTTACCGAGATCAACGGCTTGAATCAAATTAGCACCATATCCGGAGGCCTGGGGATAAGTACAACTATAAACCTGAAAAACATCGATTTCGCTTCCAACCTCACAAGCGTAGGCGGGGTCCTCAATATCGATTTCAACGAAGCTTTGATCGATATAGATGAACTTGGAAATTTGACCAGCGTAGCAGGGGATTTTGTTGTCAGGGGCAACCCGGCGTTAAAAACAATCAGCGGTCTGACTAACTTGACGTCTGTCGGCGGTGTTTTTAACATAATGAATAATCCGGTCTTAGAGGAAATTTCAGGATTTGAGTCGCTGACAACTCTGGGGTCTCTTGAAATACTTTCCAACCCAAGCTTAAACACGGTTTCGGGGTTTGATTCACTACAGCGAATAGAGGAAGGATTTGTTATTAATTTTAATCGAGAATCGCTACAAACAATCAACGGCTTTAGCATGCTTGAATCCGTAGGAGATACTTTTTCAATAGATAACAATGAGCAATTATCCACTATTTCCGGGTTCACTAATTTGAGCAACGTAGGCAGAAACTTTATAATCAGAGGGACCACGGATATTCCAAACCTGGACAACTTTCAGAGTCTCACAAGCATCGGGGAATCCATACTATTTGGAAGGAACGCTACTTTGGCAAACCTCAACGGGCTGGCAAACGTTACTTCTTCGATTAGCAACATTTCCATAAGAGATAATCCGTTGTTGACAGATATCAGCGGCCTTTCCAATATGGAGAGCGTATCCCAATTCGTGACAATAGTGGACAATCCAATGTTGTCCAGCTGCTCTCTTGATTTGATATGCCAGCATTTGGGCCTTGGCGGATCAAACGGCATTGGGGATAACCTAACCGGTTGCAATGATGTAGCTGAAATACTTGCCAATTGCAATTAAGCTAGATAAATACAAGCCAAGGTAGGGTTTACACATTACGCGAAGACCTTAAATTTAAAGTAAACTTCGGCAGTCTAAATCTAAGGAAAATCAGTACCTTTAAGTACTTCCCCAGCTACCGCGAGCGTCCACGCTCGTGGCACGCCAATAGAAAAGCCCTAGCTACCGCCAGGGCTTTTTTTGTAGAATAAAGTTGAGGCAAAAGCTGTGTCGAGTCTATGGTTTATTACCCTTCTTTTTCTTAGATACCGCATCCGCAACCTCGATTGCCGCGGTGGCGCCAAAGTAAAAGGAGATGGTAACCGTCAACAGGTTGGTGAGGGTCGGCATCATGGTCTCCGCAAAACTTTCCACGGTTTTCCCATCTACCCCTTTGGGCGAATCGTCCAGATAGACAACGCTTCCAAAGTACACGAGGTAAATTATAATCAAACTGCCAGCAATGGCAAGCCTTACCCGCGATTCTTTAATAGAACCATCTGGCGCAATACCCCCGGGTAGGCCAAGCAATCCAAAAAAGGCAATTAGCGTTGCCCCTATCAACATTACGGCCCAGAGGTCTATGTTGCCATAAGCCCTTCCCAGCCACATAAAGATCAGCACCCACAGTAGAATTGCCAAACAGGTAAGAAACAGTTCTTTTCTCATAATGAATAAAGTTTTTATTAAATGAAAAGTGGACGATAGTCCAAGAATCCGGATTGCAGGGAATAGCTACATCCGGTGAAGATCCAGATCGGGGGAAGAATTTGTGCAGTCCTTAAGATAGGGAATATGGAAACCTTCGCAACAAAAAAACCCTTAAACCTTCTAGGGCCCGCCCGACAGATTATAAAACAAAAACCACAGGAATATTAAGGTTTTAATCGCTCCTATTGGATTGCACGTGAAGCTCCGGAAAAGTAGATTTGGAAAGATTGTATGTTTCCTCTCCCTTTAGGTACTGTTCCCAAAAATTCAAAATGGCCGTGTTCATAATTTCCACAACACGCTTTCCCGACAATTCCCCGGATTGCCCGTAGTATTTTAAAATGGGCCAAACAACGGCCAGATCGGTCAGGTCGGCATGACGGGTCTTGGTAAGATGGCATTCATAATAATCGGCCTGACTTTGCAAAAACATAAAGTCATGCATGCCCTTGCCATCTTCACTGGTCAACAGCATAAAGGGCACCTTAAGGCTGTCTTTCTGGTGTACGCCATAGGGCAGACCATCTATATTGATGCCGGCGACCACTCTGGGGTCCACCAAACACAACTCTCCGGCTGTTGCCCCGCCAATGGACATGCCCATGACCCCAATTTTTTCGGGGTCAATGGTTGGAAGGGAACCGGATAGGGCCGGAGGGTTTTCGAGCAACCAGCTCAAAACGTATTGGTTGTCCTTGGTCCATTCCACTGCGGTGCTGTTGATTGCATCCGCTTTTTCAAGGACGGTCAGTACCCGCTTGCCGCGCGCTTCCCGATCGGTCAGGGAGGCAATCTCCTTATGGACGGCTACCACCGGTTCCGAGCTTTCCGCAATCCATTGCATCCCCTCCTTGAACTTTTCCAAGCTGGTCACAAACTCTGGGAGTATTACCTTATCCTGCCCAAGGTCTACCCGGATGCTTTCATACGGATGCCCTATACTCGCCACAATGTAGCCGTGACTTGCCAAATGCTCCATTAACAAGGTGTTTTGGGAGCTAAACATTTGTAGGCCGTGATTGAACAGGATAAGCGGGTAGCTGCCTTTAGCCGGCGCCAGATTAGGATGCGAGTGTGTTTGGATTTCCTGCAGGTAATTCAGGAAAAAGCTAACGACATCCCCTTCTCCGGAATAAAGTCCGGCCCATAGGGTCTTTGCCCCGCCTGTGCGCCCCTCCCCGGGATACCATATTTCCACGAGCAGTTCCCTCTTGTCATTCGGGTCCTTGGAGCGGAACTCCATGCGGCCTTCGTCCCTGACGGTTAGCACAGTATTGCCAACCTCGTATTTTCCCTGGGGTGCGTCCAAGTCCAGGATGGGCATGGTGACAGCATAGAAAACGGAGCTGCCCATGAGCACTATGCCCATGAGAAAGCCAAAAACCCTAAGGAACAAATAACTGGTCGATTTCTTAAAATACAGCAGACCCAATAAGAACATGACCAAATAGACCAAGGCCATTTGCCACCGTAGCAACCCTACCAGGAGGTGTAGGGTAAAAACGGCCAGACCTAACAAGATCAGGGCTTTTTGGATTTTTCTGTGTGCTCCAAAAAAGGAAAGTATCACTAGCAATGCCAGGGCGGTCAAAAAAAGGACAAGCTCTAAAAAGGTCATTTCACGCTATATTTGTTTTCAATAGGACAAAGAAACCCAATGATTTTCAATGGGGGGTAGGGATTTATGAATCCGTACCAGATAATACACCGGTGGTTTACTTAAAGAATTCCCTTATGTGGCCAAGTATAATTAATGCCCTTGCGCTGACCGCGGCGATCATCCTGGTTTTTATTCTCAGTATCCTGCCTGCACGAAAGGGCGACAGAAACCTGTATCTACTGATTCTACTGGCATACCTTGTTGTTCATTTGATGGGTGGACTCTTAATGGTAAGCGGGGTGATGGAGTTGAGCATTTATGCCCTATTTTCCTTATCCATGGTAGTGCTGTACGGCCCTACCTTTTACCACTATATGCGAAAATTCCACGGCCTCCCTACCCGTGGATACCTATGGCATATTGTTCCTGTGGAAGCGGGACTGTGGTCCCTGTTTCTGCTACACGGCCTGGGAATCTTGGAAACACCACGATGGTTCTACAATCTTTATTATGCCACCGTACTGCTCGTATATTTTATTGCTGCCCTGAAGCTTAGGTGGTCCGTTCCCTTAAAACAGGGAAAGGACTGGATGCGGACCATAACCCTGGGGTTTGGGGGACTGATCGTGCTCTACTTGGCGGAGTCTATTTGGATGAGCTTGAATTTTGATTCGGTCAACCGCATCGTCATCATCAGTACTACGATCTACAACCTTTTCTGTTTTGTCTTTTTGCTGATTTCAATAAAACAGATCATCACCAAGCCCGAAGCCTTTTCGAACATGCGGATACGGATTCCCTACAAGAACGAAAAAATCAAGAACATCGATGAGGAGCTTGCGCTGATACTTGCATACGTGCTACATCAAAAGGAATACAAAAATCCGGACTTAAATCGCAATCTGATTTCGGAGGCTACCGGCCTGGGGGTTCATCGCATTTCCGAAATCATCAACAGCGCGTTTGAAAAAAACTTCAATGATTGGATCAACGACCACAGGATCACGGAGGCAAAAACATGGCTTATGCATTCCGAATTGAGCATTAAGGAAATTTGCTATGAGGTGGGCTTTAATTCCAAATCGGCCTTTAATCAGGCTTTTAAAAAACGAACACAAATTACACCGTCGGAATATCGCCTTGAACAGGTGAAATCCCGCTAGGTCCACAAGCTTCCCCTTTTCTTTGAAGCCAATACCAGGCTAGAACCGGGTTAACCACCTGAAGACACTAACCGCGAGGGTTGTTGATAAGATCTTTGATAACTAGATAGCGTCATTTAAAAAGCAGTTGAGGAACATAGTAATTTTAAAAATGATAAAAAGGTCATTTAATAGTTAATTATGCATTACTATGATTTCAACGTGGTCCTCCAGGAGGTGCCGGGAGAGCTCAGCCTTTGCTTTACCATTTCGGGCTGTCCCCTGCAATGCGATGGCTGTCACTCTCCTTTCCTCTGGAAAAAAGGGAGCGGGAAAAAGCTCACCCAGCAGGTGTACGGAGCTATATTGGAGCAATATCGGGGATTGGCCAGCTGTGTTGTTTTTATGGGGGGAGAATGGCATAAAAAAGAATTGATTGCCCATCTGAAGTACGCTAAAACCAAGGGATTCAAAACCTGCCTGTATACTGGGGAAGAACACGTTGATGTAAGGATATTGGAACAGCTCACCTGGATCAAGACGGGCAAATGGGATAAAAAATATGGGGGCCTGGACAGCAAGACCACCAATCAAAAATTCAAGAACGTAAAAAGCAATGCGATACTAAACCATTTATTCATCCATAATTAAAATCACATGATCCGACTTTCAAACGACCAAATTGCCAAGAAAATAGATTTTATCTCCCATTACCTGCAATCCACAAACGCGGCAGATGGCTCCAAGGTAGATTCCAATGCCAACGTAACCTCCAAAAACATAGCCACCATGGAAGCGGAATTAAATAAGGATATCAACATACAGGTAAACAGGGCACTGGTCAAACAAAAAATAGCCTCGCTGTTCGGAAGCGATCTGGCCAATGAATACCTTAGGCAGATAGAGTCCCATGAAATATACGTACACGATGAAACCTCCTTGAAACCCTATTGCGTATCCATAAGCATGTATCCCTTTTTGCTGGATGGCCTCACCAATTTAGGGGGAGAAAGTATGGCCCCAAAACACCTGGAAAGTTATTGTGGAGAGTTTGTCAATCTTGTTTTTGCGGTGAGTTCACAATTTGCCGGCGCATTGGCCACGGTAGAGTTTTTAATGTATTTCGATTATTTTGCGACCAAGGACTATGGTGAAAACTATCTGCATACCCACGAAAAATTAATTGAAAATCATTTACAGCACGTAGTATACGCCATTAACCAACCCGCTGCCGCCAGAGGCTACCAATCCGTATTTTGGAATATTTCCCTTTATGACGAAGCCTATTTCAACAGCATGTTCGGCGACTTCGTATTTCCAGACATGGCCAGACCACAATGGGAAAGTGTAAAAAGACTACAAACATTCTTCATGAAGTGGTTCAATGAGGAGCGAAAAAAAGCGGTCTTGACCTTCCCCGTGGTCACCGCAGCTATGCTGGTGAACGAGGGTACTCCTGTGGACATGGACTTTACGGAAATGTGCGCGCAAGAATTGAGCGAGGGCAATTCTTTTTTTATCTATCAGTCCGAGAACGCGGACAGTTTGGCCTCTTGTTGTCGTTTGCGGAACGAAATTAGCGACCATACGTTTAGCTATTCCCTGGGAGCGGGCGGCGTGGCAACGGGGTCTATCAATGTCATTACACTCAACATGAACCGCCTGGTCCAAAAAAATGCCAATATCGCGGAGGAGGTACAAAAAGTGCATAAATATCAGGTGGCATTCAGAAAACTTATCGATGAATATGCCAAGGCAGGAATGCTTCCCGTGTATCAAGCTGGTTTTATTTTGTTGGAGAAACAATTTTTGACCATCGGAATCAATGGTATGGTAGAAGCAGCGGAAAGTCAGGGCGTCAAAGTGGGCAACAACGCCACATATAAGAGTTTCGTAAACAAACACCTCAAGGCAATCTACCACGAAAACCGGGCTGCCAAAGAGCGTTATGGATATATGTTCAATACAGAATTTGTGCCTGCCGAAAATCTGGGAATAAAAAATGCCAAGTGGGACAGGGAAGACGGGCTGTTTGTACCCAGGGACTGTTACAATTCGTATTTCTATGCGGTAGAGGACCAAAAAACAAATACGCTGGACAAGATCCTGCTGCACGGCAAGGAGACCATAAAGTATCTGGATGGGGGTTCTGCCTTGCACTTAAACCTTGAAGAGGCGCCCAACAAAGAGGGGTTTATCAGACTCCTTCATGCTACGGCCAAGGCAGGATGCAACTATTTTTGCTTCAACGTAAGAATTACCGTTTGCAATGCTTGTAAACATATAGACAAGCGCACCTTGTCTAAATGTAGCCAGTGCGGATCCCTTAACGTGGACCACGCCACCCGGGTAATTGGGTATTTAAAACGGGTTTCCAATTTTAGTTCCGGTCGACAAAAGGAGCACCGACTGAGGCACTACCATACCCAGCGTCCTGAACCAAATTTGGCCAATAGAAGCGTCGAAACTATTACGGAAAACAGGGAAAAGCAGCAAATAGGGGATTGCCCCATGGCCGTTGGAAGTTCTTAACATATGATAATTGTCATATGCCGTTCCCGTGCCTTTTGTGACTTTTGGCGAAAACTCCCCGCATTGCATACACCAGAGATTTTAGGCAATCGGCAATACGGGTGAAATTAGGGTCTTGTCCGCCAGAACATAAGGGTTGGGCAAGAAATCCGTGAAACCATGTAATCACAAAAAACCACACCGTCTTAATGAAGCAGCATTCGTTCCATATTCCCGTCATGGGAATAGGCTTTACCGTTGATACCCCCTTGAAAATTTCCCATTTGGGCATAGATTCCGTTATTTCTTTGGTAGACGATGTCCTTTTGGAAAAACTCAGAAAAATGTATTGTGACCTATTTCAACTTCCGTATCGGGAAATTACGGAAAGCATAGAGGACTTTAGGGCCAAGAGGATTACTTCCTATCTAAATTTGATCAACGGTTTGGCAGAAAAAAAGTTTGAAAAGCTCAAAACCGTTAGCGCGGAGTGCAGCAATGACCTGAAACAGTACTTTAATCTCTTGCCCGATACATCGGCCCTTAAGGAACGATTTAAGCGTTTGACCTCCCCCAGTTTTAATCTGAAAGAGCTCAAAGATCTAGTTGAAACCAATCTGGCCATGGGCAGTATTGACGTTAACATCATGACCAAGGTAGATAAGGAAAACTATAGAAAAGCAGAGCGATTGCCTACCCAATATAATGACGCCCATGCGGCCCTAAGGGGGTATGCCCATAGCGATTTGTCCTCATCGGTAATACTGTCTGCCGGAATGAACCCTAGATTGTACAGTTATATGGAGGAATTTGAAGATTTTTATCCTGATGTCATGGGACAGGTCAAAAAGAAAATAACCTTAAAGGTAAGTGATTACAGATCTGCTTTGATACAAGGGAAGTTCTTTGCAAAAAAGGGGTTGTGGGTATCAGAATACAGAATTGAATCCGGATTAAATTGTGGGGGCCACGCATTTGCAACAGATGGATATCTGATGGGTCCCATATTGGCACAGTTCAGGGACCGGAAAGAAGAACTGACCCAAGAATTACATGGAATAATGACCGAAACGCTTTCCCGTAAAAAACGCCCCGTACCCACATCGCCCCTGCCCATTAAGATCACTGCTCAGGGCGGCGTGGGGACCGCGGAGGAACATCGGTTTTTAATAGAGCACTACAAGGTGGATTCCATTGGGTGGGGGACCCCTTTTCTTTTGGTGCCCGAGGCAACAACAGTAGACGATGACACTTTGGACAAACTGGCCAAGGCCAAAGAAGAGGATTTACATTTAAGTGATATCTCTCCCCTGGGAGTGCCTTTCAATAGCCTTAAGGGAAATACCAAAGACCTGGAAAAGTTCGCCTTAATAGAAAAAAATAGACCTGGCAGTCCGTGCCCCAAAAAATATGTGGCCCTGAACAAGGAATTTACGGAAAAGGGAATTTGTACCGCATCAAGACAATATCAATACTTGAAGATCAAGGAATTGGACCAGAAAGCGCTTTCAAAGGAAGCGTATCAAGCGGAATACGATAAAATTGTACAAAAATCGTGCGCCTGTGTTGGATTGGGAACCACGGCTTTGTTAAAATACGACCTGGATACCAGAACGGAAGGTGAGGGGGTATCCGTTTGCCCAGGTCCCAATATGGCCTATTTCTCAAAAACTTCAAGCTTAAAGGAAATTACCGGTCATATTTATGGAGAATCCAATGTGATTTCAAGGACCGATCGTCCAAACATGTTTATAAAGGAGCTTACCATTTATATCGACTTTTTAAAACGATCGCTCCAGGAAACCAAGGATTCCATCAGCGACAAACAAAGGAAATACCTGTCAACATTTGCAAAAAACCTCACGGAGGGCATTGCGTATTATGAAACTGTTTTTGGGAGTGTAAAAAACGCCTTTGAAAGTTCAAAATCTCAGATTTTGGACGATTTGGACAGGGGAATGACCACCCTAAACCGGCTACGTTTGGAAATAGACAAGCTGTAAATTACTGTAGCGGCAGAAGATTATAGGCCCTAGCTATCACGTTAAAAAGGAAAATGTGGCTTGCGGCTTGTTAGTACGGCCATGGGATAGGGCGTATACCCGGTTTGCTTGGCTATTTTAAACTAAAATCCTTCAAAGAAATTATAGTGCCCTTCTTTTCCATTTCTTTCGCAAGTTTGGAAATGGTTTTGTCCCTAAAATCGTTTAATATTTTCTTTTTGAACGGAGCTACTAGATAATGTGCTGGGCAGGGGTTGATATCGTTGCACTGGGAGAGGCCCAAAAAACAAGCATCAAATTTATGGGTGCCGTCTATACAGGATATGACGTCCCAAACCGATTTTTCCCTATTTCTCGCATCCAAATAGAATCCTCCCCCGGGACCCTTGGTGGAGGAGACCAACTTGTTCGCGGTAAGTTGTCTTAACAATTGTGCTAAAAAGGCCTGCGGGGTCTCTAACTCCTCTGCAATTTTCTTCACCCTTATTTTATGGGCATCATCACTGTGTATCGCCAAATACAATATGGCCCTTATGGCATACTTACAGGCATTGGATAGCATAGAACGGTTTTTTTAAGGGTTAAAGATAATAAAAAGACACTTTTATATTTAATTATGATTTTTGTCATAGTGAACCAGGGTAGGCACCCCTATTTTTCCACGGTAATGAATGTTCCCTAAAAAGTGAGCTTAAAGGTTAAAATACAGAAGCTGAAAAAGGAAAAGAACGCCGTGATTCTGGCACATTATTATCAGCGTCCCGAAATACAGGAAGCTGCGGATTATGTAGGGGATAGCTTGGGATTGGCCCAAATGGCCTCAAGGGCAAATGCAGATATCATTGTGTTTGCGGGGGTGCACTTTATGGCGGAGACGGCAAAGATCCTTAACCCTGCAAAGAAGGTGGTCTTACCAGATTTGAACGCAGGTTGTTCCCTGGCCGATTCCTGTCTGCCAAAAGCCTTTGCCGCCTTCAAAGTGGCCCATCCAGACCATGTGGTCATCACTTACATCAACTGTTCGGCAGAGATCAAGGCCATGAGCGATTTGGTATGTACCTCTTCCAATGCCCTGAAAATGGTAAAATCCATACCGGCGGATAGGCCCATTATTTTTGCTCCAGATCGAAACCTGGGGAAATACCTCATACAACAGACGGGCAGGGAGATGTTGCTATGGGACGGCAGTTGTATGGTACATGAAGCGTTCTGTGTGGATAAATTATTGGACCTCTGCCAAAAAAATCCGGATGCAGTGATCATTGCCCATCCGGAATCCGAAGAACACCTTTTAAAAACAGCGACATATATTGGCTCTACAGCAGGGATGATACAGTATGTAAAAGCACATCCCGAAGAGAAATTTATTGTCGCTACCGAAGCTGGAATTTTACATGAAATGCAAAAGCAAGTACCGGGAACGGTATTGATTCCCGCACCCGCCATAGAAGATAACAGCTGCGCTTGTAGTGAGTGTGCCTATATGAAAGTGAATACGCTTCAGAAATTATACGATTGCTTGCTTCACGAATGTCCACAAGTGGACGTTCCCAAAGATGTTAGGGAAAAAGCACTGTTTCCCATAGAACGAATGCTCCAACTTTCAAAATAACAGCCAATGATAACTGTAGATTATTTGGTCATCGGTTCCGGCATAGCAGGATTGACCTTTGCCGTAAAAATTGCGGAGAAATTTGAGGATAAAAAAGTATGCGTTGTAACCAAGGCCAGCGAAGATGAATCCAACACCAAGTATGCCCAGGGAGGTGTTGCGGTGGTACAGAATGCCCAGGAAGATTCCTTTCAGAAACACGTGCTGGATACTTTGATCGCCGGGGACCGCCTGTGCGATACACAGGTAGTGGAAATGGTGATAAAGGAGGGACCAAAAAGGCTGGACGACCTGATGCGTTGGGGCACCAGTTTTGATTTGGACCATGCCGGTAAATTGGATTTGGGAAGGGAAGGCGGCCATTCGGAATATCGCATAGTCCATCACAAGGACATTACGGGCCATGAGATAGAAACCACCCTGCTAAGACAGGTACATCAACTCTCCAATGTTACCGTATTAAACTATCATTTTGCCATAGACCTCATCACGGAACATCAATTGCAAATACCCGATCCGGAAAATATTTCGTGCTATGGGGCCTATCTTCTAAATCAAAAAACCGGAAATATTGAAACCATAAAAGCGGGTGCAACGGTTTTGGCTACCGGGGGCATTGGCAAGACCTACGGTCATACCACCAACCCTATGGTTGCAACCGGGGATGGCATTGCCATGGCATATCGGGCAAAGGCCCGGATCTGTGACATGGAGTTTATCCAGTTTCACCCTACCGCATTATATGATGCGCAAGAAGGGCGAGCGTTCCTGATTTCTGAAGCTGTAAGGGGTTTTGGCGCCTATTTACGCAATACGGACGGGGATAGATTTATGCTCCATTACGATGAAAGGGCAGAGCTGGCCTCCAGGGACATTGTCTCTCGGGGTATAGATAGCCAACTCAAAAAAACGGGAGATCAATACGTGTATTTGGATTGCACCCATTTGGACATATCCAAATTCAAGGACCAATTCCCTACCATTTATGAAAAATGCCTATCAAAACATATCCATATGGAAAAGGACTGGATACCTGTGGTACCGGCATCCCATTATCTGTGTGGGGGCATCCTGGTGGATAAGGACGGGAAAACATCGATCCGGAACCTCTTCGCCTGTGGCGAGTGTTCCAGGACCGGACTGCATGGCGCAAATAGGTTGGCGTCCAATTCCTTGTTGGAGGCATTGGTATATGCCCACAATATTTACGAATACCTCAGCTTAAATTCTGCTCAGCAAATACCGATAGCCATTCCTGATTGGAACGACAAGGGCACCGGTGTTACCGAGGAGCATATCATCATAACACATAACACCAGGGAATTGCAGGCCTTGATGAGGGATTATGTAGGTATAGTACGTAGCAATCATCGCTTGGAAAAGGCAAAGGAACGTTTGGATCTGATGTATAGGGAGGTAGAGGAGTTTTACAAAGTGTCCAAAGTGAATTCCGCCTTATGCGAATTGCGAAATATGATCAATGTGGCACACTTGATCATCGGTCAGTCCTTGGAAAGAAAGGAGAACCGCGGAGGATTTTTTAATAGCGATAATGTAGTCTTAAAAACAAAAGTGAACGAAATACTATGACATATGATCAATGAAGTAATTAAAGGCGCCATGCCTAAAAGCTGTACGTACCAGGAATATATAAAATGGGTTAACCAGCTTGTTGCGGAAGAAAGGACAGGCGGCCCGGAACAGACCAAACAGCGCATAGATTTTACCAAATTGAACGCCAGTAGGATGCGAAGGTTGGATAAGACCCTGACAATACCGGAGCGAGCACTACAAACGTTTAAGGGCCTAGCGGAAAAACAGACCTGGTTGGTGTTTTTGGAAAGTTGGTGTGCAGACGGAGCGCAAACCATCCCAATCTTGAATAAAATTGCACAAGAAGTACCTGGCATCGACCTTAAAATTTTGTTACGGGACGAACATGCGGAGTTGATGGACCATTTTTTGACCAATGGAACCCGATCCATTCCAAAGCTTGTAATCCTGGATGGGGAATATAATGTTGTGAACACCTGGGGCCCACGCTCAAAAAAGGCAACAAAACTAGTGATGGCCCACAAGGCCCAACATGGAAAAATCAACGATACGTTCAAGGAGGAATTACAGCGTTGGTACAACAAAGACTTGGGAGCAGCAATTATTGAAGATCTGGCGGAAATGGCAGAATTTGGACATTCCCTGTATTTTGGGAAGGCTGCAAAATAAGAAGCTCAGGACTTTACTGGACGTTTTGATCTTGTGTTCTGTATTGCAAGGTGGAGGGCGCAACGCCAAAGGAGTCTGGCAATACGATATCGGTGAGTTGTTCAATACCTATTTTTATCAATGCCAGATGGTGTATGGTATGCTCCAGATTGTACATTAGCTCGCGATGGTAGTTGGACTTCAATTTGGTTAGACGCCCGTTCAATTCATAATAGATCAATAGCCTTCTTTGAGGGCGCTCAAGGGCGTTTTGAATCCGCAGCAATCGGTCTATCGCAAAATGTACGTCTAGCTCAATGCGTTGATCTCTTTTTCGCCTGTCGTAAAAAACAGCAGCCGTTTCATAACCGGCCAAAAGGCATTGATAAAATTCTATAATATGCCTAGTGTGCTGTCCTATGCTGGCATGGGACAGGAGGTTGCAGGGTCGGTCATAGCAATCTTTGGGAAGTTGCAACAGCACCTGCTTAAGTTGCTCCAAAATCTGTATGGAAGACGCAAACATAGTTTAGGCTTTTTTTCTACAAATACAACAGCCGGAACAGCCGATATTCTGGCGGACGTTTCAACTCATGACATATAAAATATAGTGAGCACAGTTAAAAAGATATCGTATATCCCATACTGCGAAACATCCATAACAACTCTAAAACACAAAACCATCAATAATCAAAAATATGAACATCGAATTGTGCTGCCCAGCTGCTGTTTTTTGTACTATTTTAAACGTTACTATGTATTATTCCTTTGTATAGACCGCTTTTACGGTCACTTCCACTTCCTTGGCTACGTTGGTAGATGGTTTGCCCTTGGTAAAGGTGATGCCATAATCAGCCAGGACCACCATCATTTTTGATTCCAGGGACACGGTCCCACCAGCAACCGTAAGCGTTGCCTTTTCGTTCATGGGTTTGGTTTCGCCCTTAATATTCAACGCTCCTGCCACCGCAGCCTCGTAAGTACCGTCCTGGCTAAAATCAACACTTTCCAGATTGGTAATCTTTCCGGTAAACTTTGCCTTGGGAAATTTCTTGGTGTTCAAAAAGCCTTTGCTATTAAAATGTTTTTGCATGAGGGCCTTCTCAAATTCAAAGCTTTGCATGGGCACGGAATACACCAGATCGCCCGTTTCCGTATCAAGCGTGCTCACCACCTTGTAGTTGTTCGCCGTAATGTCCTCCAAGGCCGTATGCGAAAAGAAGCTGATGTGTGCATCCTTGCTCACCAATTTGCCCATTAGGGGCTTAAAGGCCATGAATACCAAAGCTATTGATACCATAGCCATTACCGATAGTTTGTTCATTTTTACTTGCTTTTAAAAGGTTACTATTTGATATTTATTTTTCGATTACATCACATTTTTCCATGATCACGTCCTCATAAAGATCCAGATCCTCGTCAAAACCTGCACCGGAGCGTATAACACCTTTTACGGTAATGGTATGGCCTATATCCAAATTTTCCACCTTCTTGCCCGTGGCTTCGGTAAAGGTGCAGCTTACCCCAGCATGTTCGGTAGCTTCCTTGAGCAGGACCACTTTCTGTTGGTTCAGGTCCTCGCGGATGGAGAATATTTTTCCGGTGACAGCCAATATTTTTGAATCCCCTTCCTCCTGAAGGTATTTGTCGTTTGCCGAAGGGGCATCGGCCAAATATTGGTTTACAATTTCTGTTGACGATAAACGGAAATCTATCTGCGCAGCTTGCACATCCCGGTGGGGCAGGTTAAACATATAATAGGCAATACCAAGCGCCACTAGTACGCCGATACCGAGCGTGCCGGAGATTATTTTAGTGGTCCTTTTTATCATTGTGCCCATAGATTTTGCGAACGAATAGACGTAGATCCTTACAATCCTGACAGGGGACGCGGTATTTTTTCGGACTATGAGAACCACATGGAACAATCCCAGATTGTAGCGCAATCCATCTCCTTGAGTGCACAAAAAGGGTTTTTAAAGCACCAGGAAGTGGGAACAGGGCGCTAATTTCTGAAAGTTAAGGCGTTATTTACCGACCTTAATTACAGAGATGTTGTCTTAATCGATTAAACGCCATGCCACACGATGTCGAAAGTTGGTTCCATAAGTATTCGGATGAACTGTTCCGATGGAGCTTTTATAAAACATCGTCCAGGGAAATAGCGGAAGATTTGGTGCAGGAAACCTTCTTGGCCGCCGTAAAAAATCACAAAAACTTCGAGGAAAAAGCGTCGGCAAAGACCTGGTTGTTCTCCATACTGAACCATAAGATAATTGACTACTACAGAAAAAAGGTCAAAAGCATCACGGTTGACGGAACCCGGGCCGAACAGAACTTTGTACAACAGACCGATTCCCATTTTGATGCCCACCAACGATGGACCTTGTCCAAGGGAGCGGTATTATGGGAAGAGGAATCACATCTGTTGGACAATATGGAATTCAGGAAGGTAATGGGCAGTTGTATGGCAGAACTCCCGGAAAACTGGCGTTTGGTCATCACCTCCAAGTATCTGTTGAACAAGAAGGGTCAAGAGATCTGTCAGGAACTAAAGGTAACGCCGTCCAATTATTGGCAAATGGTACATCGGGCGAAATTAATGCTCAAAAAATGCATTGATCGCCTTTGGAAACGCTAAATCTTCAAACTCGTTTCGGTATGGTCAAAACGCTTATGAACATCATGTTCCTCTCCTGCAAGCAGGTTACGGAGCTGGTCGAAAAAAAACAGCTCGTGGGCTTGTCGACAATCGAAAGCATGCGGTTCAGATTGCATGTGGTCATGTGCGCTGCCTGCAAATCCTACGAAAGACAATCCCTCTTGATCGAACAAGCCCTAAAGCGAATGATACAAGTCTCCCGATCGGATAAGGATGCGGCCCAACTGCACCCTGACACTAAACTGAAAATCCTGGAAAAAATAAAAACATCGAAATAACGGCTTTCCTATTTTAAAGGCGAAAACGATGTGGGATTCAGCAGCACATGGACCAAGGAATCGACCAAAGGACCGTCCTTTCTGGAATTGGCGTAGGCCGACTTCCAATTGGGATCTTCCCCAAAGCGCTTCCAGGCCTCTTTTCTTTCAAGGGTGTCCGGAAAACTTATGAGATAAACCAGAGTATTGTTGAACCCTTCCTGGCCTTCGTCCAAATCAAAGTACGCAATATTTGTCATCCCATTGTTGGTAAATATATCGAGCGTATGGTCCTTAAAACGGGCGTTGAGATTATCGAGTTTGCCTGTATGCGTATAATAGGTTCTAAGGGAAAAAACACGCGGGCCCTTATCCTCCTTTTTAAGTGGTGGGGAATAATCGGTATAATTTAAAAACAGCTGATCTACGGAGTCTACCAATTTTCCTTCAACAATGGAATTGGCATAGGCCTGCTTCCATTCGGGATCGTCCCTGAACGATGCCCAAGCTGAGTCCCTCTGCCCCTTACTTTCATAGCCAAGCAGATAAACGAGCTTGTTTTCGGTGTTCTCTATCGGTGTCCAATAACCCATGTTCAGCATGCCGTTTTTTTCAAAAATCTTTAGGGTGTAGTCCTCGAACCTTTTCAAAAGAGCGTTCAACTTATTAGGGGCGGCGTAATAGGTCCTAAGCTCAAAGAAGACTGGATCTGTCATTTCATCGGCAGGCATTGCCTCCGTCGCCGTGCGCTGCATTTTTGATTTGTTCGATGGCTTGCACGCCACCAGGCAAAGGAGCAATAGAAAGGATAAATATTTCAAAACGTTAGCGATTAGGGTTGTTGCCAAAAAGATACAGATAAATACGTTAAAAAAGGTACCTAAACCCCTTTACTCGCGCCTTCCTTTAGAAAATGAGAAGGAAAGGACATTTTTTGCTATAGAAGTTAGCGCAAAAACAGATAATTTTAGGGATTGACAAAGAAGCGCCTCCACAGGCCGCTCAATTACGACCCAAAAAAGAGTAAAAGTACTATGGGAGCATTAAAGGACCGGGTAATAATCGTCACTGGGGCCACCAGTGGTATGGGCAGGGCCATGGCGAAAACCTTTGCCGAGGAAGGGGCAAGTCTTGTCATTGCCGGACGTAACCGGGAACGTGGGGAGTCCTTATTGGCGGAACTGCAGCAGATTCATCCCAATAGCGCCTTGGTCTGTGGCGATATTGGCACTCCGGATACCAACAAAGAGTTGGTGGAGACCGCGGTGGACCGCTTTGGAAAATTGGACACCATCGTCGCCAATGCAGGGGTACTTGGCCTGGGGGAGGTCACTTCCCTTTCCATCGAATCTTGGCACGAAACGCTGAACACCAATCTTAGCTCACTCTTTTATCTTGCCAAATACGCTTTGCCCCATATGCTCAAAAATAAATTCGGGATAGTATTGGCCAATGCCTCCATAGCGGCCTTTAAGGCCTTCCCCAAACACCCGGCATACTGTGCTTCCAAGGCGGCCCAGGTGGCTTTGATAAAGCAGATGGCCAAGGACTATGGCCCTTTGGTACGGGCCAACGCGATATGTCCGGGTCCTGTAGACACCCCGTTGATATGGGACTCTGCCAAAGCTTTTGAATTTCCGCAGGAGGCTGTGGCCCAGGCCGCAGAGGCTACGCTGGTACAGCGGCTTGGAACTCCCGATGATATTGCCAAGCTGGCCCTGTTCCTTTTGTCCGAGAACGCTTCCTTTATTACGGGATCCACAATAAACATTGATGGAGGGATAATGGTGGGGTAAAGCATGTTGGGGTGAGGCCAGGTTCTGGATGAATAGTGGATTCCTGCCTTCGCAGGAATCCAGAAAATAGGCCTAAGCGACTATTCGATCCAACAGGGACCAAAATAAAAAGAAACAAATGAAAACGTATAGTGTATTGGTGGCGGGCTGCGGTAACATGGGAACTTCCCATGCAAGGGCGTACCACAAACTTGACAAATTTACCATAGTAGGCCTGGTAAGCCGCAATCCCGAAAGCCGCGATAAACTGTCCCGGGAATTGGGCGGATTGCCGACCTTTTCCGATTTTGACGAGGCCTTAAAAGCCACCGCCCCCGAGGTCGTTTCCATAAACACCTACCCGGAAACCCATGCAGATTACGTTCGGAAAAGCCTTAGGGCCGGAGCACATGTCTTTGTGGAAAAGCCCTTGGCCACCACGGTTGCGGAGGCAAAAGAACTGGCAGCACTGGCCCAGACCGTGGACCGCAAGATGGTGATTGGTTACATTTTACGGGTGCATCCGGCCTGGAGCAAATTCGTTGCCCTGGCCCGCTCCCTGGGAAAGCCCCTGGTGATGCGGATGAACCTGAACCAACAAAGTTCAGGAAACCAATGGATTACCCATAAAAATTTGATGAACTCCATGTCGCCTATCGTAGATTGCGGAGTGCACTATGTTGATATCATGTGCCAAATGACAATGGCAAAACCGGTAAAGGTAAGTGCTATTGGTGCCAGATTAAGCGATGAAATTGACGTGGAAATGTATAATTATGGGCAATTGCAGGTGACCTTCGAAGATGGCTCGGTAGGCTGGTACGAGGCCGGCTGGGGACCCATGATCAGCGAAACCGCTTTTTTTGTCAAGGACGTAATGGGGCCAAAGGGAAGTGTGAGCATTGTGGAAAAAACGGATGCGGAATCCGATAATATCGAAGGACATACCCAAACGGGCTGTCTGCAGATACACCATGGACAATTGGATGAAAAAGGGGTTTTTACCAAACCCGACGAATTCCTGTACACGGACGATGAACCGGACCACGACGCGCTCTGCCAAATGGAGCAGGAGTTCCTGTTAAATGCCATAGAACAGTCCCTGGACCTATCGGACCATATTGGGGATGCGATCAGCAGTTTGCAGGTGGTGCTAGCTGCAGATGAATCTGTCAGGACAGGAAAGACCATATTGTTGTAGCAAGGAAGCTCTAAAGGGGCAATTGAAATAGTACAAGTTTAGGGTAAATGAAGAAGAACAGAAACAACACTTTTGAAAAATAAAAGGCTGCACATATTTTGGTTGATCGTATTCCTTTGCGGGCTAAGGACGGGCTTTGGACAAGAGTACAATACGCTTGGACCAGAAGCACAAACACGGCTAAAACTACGGTCGCACGTATTGGTCGATCTCAACGAGCTCAACCTCGCCGACCTACAGACGGTAATGGAAGGTAAGACCCCGCTCGCCGTTTTTCTTTCCGAAAACGACGCGGTCAACACTGCTTTTTTTGATACCTATGGCACCTATTCCGATTCCTTGGTCGTGTTGGAGGACAAGGTCGTGGAATTGCCGGTTTCCAAAGAAATTACCGTCCTTCAGATTCCTGAGCGCTATGTGGAAATTTATCATTTAAACGGATTCAGCGGGGATTCCGAGGACGACTTTGGTAGCACGGGAGCGCTGCATTTGGTGCAGTTTGATGAAGCAGAACTTGCCCTGGAACACAAATGCATGGCCATATGGAACCGTTTTGGCACCCTTCCCAATTTTATTAAGACCACCGGCAACACCTTGGGCCAAGTGGATAGTCTGGTCCGCCAGATCAACACCATGGAAAAAGTGTTCGGCCAGGTCCGGACCCAAGAAGGACCCTTGCACGGGGTGGCGTTTAAGGATTTTAGAAAAAGCAGGGTCAATGGGTTTTTTTCCTTTCCCATTTTGGAGGAGGAGCCAACCTTGCCCGTTTTGGTTCCCCACAAGGCAGGGTATCGATTTTCCCCTGACATTATTTTTACGGCCGTGGAGAACCAGCACAACCCCAAGGACTTTGTCGCTTTTCGTCTCGACACCGATTTTGGCTTAACGGATGAATTCGTGTTTAGGGAATCCGTGGTCAATACGGTTCGGAAAAACGATAAGGAGATCATTTCCAATGGCGTGGAGATTAACGAAGACCCTTTGTTCGGCACGGTGGGTTTTTTTGGGGATCGCGCTTATGTGGATGCCGGGTTGGGCAGCAGGGTAGCCTTGCAGTCGGAATTTACCATATCAGCCTGGGTGAAACCCACCACCCTGGACCTTAACAACAGTATTTTGGGGAAGGGCGACAATTTTGTGCTAAAGCTGCACGAAGGCTTCCTGACCTTCACCATGGCGGGCATAAAGGATTATATTTCGGAGGCCTCACCGATTCCCCTGAACCAATGGACGCATGTTGCCTTGGTCCATGCCAAACTGGACAACGAACTACTTTTTTACGTAAACGGGGAACGCACGGATAGGGTGAAGTTGATTTCGGAATACGTACCGTCTACCTATCATATTTTAGTGGGGAGCAATCTTTGGGAAGAGTTTTTTGCCGGTTACTTGGGCCAAATCAAAATTTGGGAAAGAGAACTCAATGCCGAGGAGATACGGTATCAATATGAGCACCCGCACAAGGAAAGCAAAGGATTTCCCTATACCTTTTCCCTCATTGCAATAGTGTTGGTTTCACTACTTGCCCTTACCATTTTTATATGGAGAAAAAAGAGCAAAAAGAAGGAGACAGCTTCTTTGTATAAACCGATACCTACGCCCAAAATTCAAAACAAAACTGTTGAATACCAAGGGCGGGCTGAGCAGTTGAGGTGTTTCGGTACCTTAAGGGTCTACGATGCATCGGGAAGGGATCTTGCCAAAAAGCTTTCCCCAAAACTAAAGGAGATATTTACCCTTATTCTTTTGTACAGTCAGGAGCAAGGGAAAGGGATTTCTACCAACCATCTAACAGAACTACTGTGGCCGGGCCTTACCAGCCAAGGCGCCAAAAACACCAGGGGGACCAGCATACAGAACCTAAGGACCGTATTGGCCTCTTCCTCGGAAATAGAACTCGCCTTTGTCAACAAGCACTGGTATATGCAAATCGGTGACGGATGTTATTTTGACTATGGGGAATGCCAAAACTACCTGGATCTGTTCCTTAGGGAAAACTATGAGGTGTCCCTGTTGGAAAAAGAATTGCCAAAAGTACTTTCCATTTTACAGGAGGGCCGACTGTTGGCCAGCAGTAGTCGTTCCTGGCTAGATCCCTTTATCGAAAAATTCAGCAATAGGATCATTGAGCAGTGTTTGCGATGCTCCGTGGAGCTCAACATGGAAAAGCACGCCGATTTGCTCTTTCGGATCGCAGAGGTCATATACCTCTATGATGAACTGAACGAGAAGGCACTTCGCCTAAAGCTACAGGTCCTGGTAAAACAGGGAAAATTAAGTTTGGCGCATACCGTGCACGATAATTTTGCCAAGCTATATCGCAAATTATACGATGAGGACTATGGAGTATCCTTTCAGCAAATAGTTTCGGGATAGGGATTATTAGTTGGCAGTTATCGGTTGACAGTAAGCAGTTAACAGTTGACGGTAGATGGCTGTAAGTATTAAATGTTAAGTGATAGGCGTAAATACCACATTCAACCTTCGTAATTCGAAATTCATCATTCGTGGTTCCAAACAGCTCCTTCCCTTTGTTAAGGGAAGGTGGCCCCGACCGAAGCAAAGCGAGCGTTGGGACGGAAGGGTAGTAAAAAACATGCCCAAGGCGGACCTTCTCTCCCCTGGGAGAGGACCAAGGTGAGAGCCTTTGTGATTACATACACCCAATTCCAAATTCACAATTCTCACCTCTAAATCCGCCAAAGAGGTATTTAAAATCTCGCGGAGATAAGCTTTAAGCCTTCCCAAGTTAAGCCTTAAGTCCGCAAGAGTTAGGCTTTAAGTTTCCAGAACATAAGCTTTAAGTCTTCCAAAGTTAAACCTTAAGTCTACAAGAGATAAACTTTATGTCTGCCAGAGATGTGTATTGTATCTAGCCAGGTCTTTGTTCCATATTCTTGGCATAACGGATATTGGAGACTGAGAATTATCAACCTTAAACAGTCGGCTGCGGGCAGTGTTCAATTATGAGTGATGGGTTGAAGCGTTAAGAATTGATGAATTACCAGCTATGGAGTCGTTTCGCTTTTGCCTATTCCCTCTTCGCTTGTTGGATAATAGAACCAGGGATTCCTCGCAGGCTCGGAATGACAAAACAACGTACATTGTCAGTCAGAGTGCAGCAAAGCGAGCGTTGGGGACAGAAGGGTAGTTTGCCATTGGTTTATCTCTTGAAGGTTGCTGAATTGCGTATATCAACGGCACAACCTTGAAATCGCTGTTAGATTTGTCATTCCGCATTTAGTGCGGAATCCAATTCAATTAAATGTGGGCGGTTGGGAGTCCTAGTCGGCAGTAAACAGTGGGCACACCTACGCCATCCGCATGTCGCCGTAGCTTTAGCGGAGGCACAAGCTTTAGCGGAGGCACAGGCTGCGGTTTATGATCACAGTGGGCAGTTGACAATAAACAATGAACAATTAGCAATAATCAATAAAAAATGGTCCGTTGCTAAACCAGAAACCAGAAACCAGAAACCGGAAACTTTGAACCATCAATCTAAACTTTGAACCAACATTTTTTTCTCATTACCCCGTTTGGTACCCCACATTTTACACAGGCCGTCATTTCTTTGTGGTCATGAACACGCTTAAGATCGTTCCGCATAACACGGTCTGAAAATTGAATTGTACAACGCAGAATTAACTTAAAAGATAAAAATGAAACTAGGAGTAAAGAGTATCGTTATGGGCATATTGCTTGTGGGCCTTAGCGCCACGGCCCAGGAAAAATCATTGTTTAACGGGGAAGATCTGACCGGGTGGACCATTTATGGCACCGAAAAATGGTATGTGGAAGATGGCCTACTGGTCTCGGAAAGCGGCCCTGACAAGCAGTATGGTTATCTGGCCACAGAGGAGTCCTATAAGAATTTTGTACTACAATTGGAATTTAAGCAAGAAGCCAATGGGAATAGCGGTGTTTTTATTAGGTCTAGCGTTGAGGGCACCAAGGTAAGTGGATGGCAGGTAGAGGTAGCTCCGGCCGGAAAACATACGGGCGGGGTCTATGAATCCTATGGTAGGGGATGGCTCATTAAACCCGAGCCCGAAAAGGAAGGATACCTCAAACAAGGCGAATGGAATACCTTAAAGATCAAGGTTGTTGGGGACAAGCTGACCTCCTGGCTAAATGGCAAGGAGATGGTACATATAGAAGACCAGAAAATAGGGGAAGGCAATGGCGCTATCGCACTTCAGATTCACGATGGCGGCGGCATCAAGGTCAAATGGCGCAACATAAAAGTAAAGCAGCTCTAATAGAACCGGATGATGGTCCTTGTAGCGTGGGCCGTCCAAAGGTTCATTTTTGATGGAGAAAAGAGCGCACACTTTTGGCTTGTGGGGATGGGACTGAAATCGATTTTTTTGGTGTTGGTCCTTCTCCCCCTTTGCCAAATACCTGCACAGGAAGCTATTGTCTTTAAGCCGGACCCGGTTAAAAAAAAGCTAGAGGCCGTAGCCATAAGCTCGCCTTTAAAGATTGATGGTGTACTGGACGAGTCCAGTTGGAAGAGAGCCAAACCCTCACCGCGCTTTACCCAGATAGAACCCAATCAAGGAGCCCCTCCCACACAGGATACGGAAATCAAGGTGCTATTTGATAAAAACAACCTGTATTTCGGGATTGTTTGTCATGACTCCCTGGGCAAGGACGCCCTTAGGGCCACGGATTTCAAAAGGGATTTTGACTTTAGGACCCACGATTTGGTCACCCTCTGCTTTGACGGCTTCAATGATGAACGCAATGCCATGTCGATCGTGGTCAACCCCTACGGAGTGCAACGCGATTACCTGTCCTTTGATGCGATCTATTATGATATTGAATGGGACGGACTTTGGAAAACCAGAACCACAAGGACCGATACGGGCTGGGTCGCGGAAATTGCCATACCATGGAAAACCTTGCGGTATCCCAACACCGTGGAGCAGGCCCAGAGCTGGGGATTTCAGCTATATAGGAACAGACGGCTGACCAATGAAATAACGGCTTTTTCCGCCTTCCCCAGGTCCTTTAATTCTGCCCGAATGGATTATGCGGGAGAACTCACCAATCTTAGGCCCCCACCGCCAGAGTCCAATATTATTGTACAACCTTATTTTTTAACCGCTTATAAGCAAACCAAGGAATCCAATTCGGACGTGGAAAGCGAGACCACCGATGTAAAAGTAGGTGGGGAATTAAAGTGGGCGGTGAATCCCAATGCGGTTTTGGATGTTACGGTAAACACCGATTTTGCCCAGGCCGAGGTTGATCGGCAAGTGAACAATACCAGCCGGTTTTCGGTCTTCTTTCCCGAGCGAAGGCAGTTTTTCCTGGAGAACGCATCGCTATTTGGCATCAATGTTCGCCCAGGGAGCGGTTCACAAGGGGGGTCCATGCGGGTACAGCCCTTTTTTAGCAGAAGAATTGGTCTGGACGATCAGGCCAGTCCCATACCCATAGATGCCGGAGGGCGCTTTGTAAACCGTTCCACGCAACGGAACTACGGCGCCATCCTTATGCGTCAACGGGGAGACTCCCTTACGCCTGCGACCAATTTTTTTGTAGGGCGCTACTCGGAAAACTTTGGCAAGCAAAACCGTATAGGCACATTGATCACCACAAAGAACAGACCGGACAATACAAATATCACCGGAACCATTGATGCCTTCGTGCGCTTTGGGGAATCGCACTCCCTTAACACCTTGCTAAGTTATTCGGGGAATACCGAGGTGGGCGGAAATGGATTTTCCGGCATTGCCCAGTACTTCTACTCCACCAATACCTGGAAAGGGTGGTGGACACAATCGGTCGTTACTGAGAATTTTGACCCGGCCTTAGGATTTATTTCGCGAAACGATGTTATTGGGACCACCCCGGGATTGATCCACTATTTTAGAGGAGAACGCCTGCCGTTTAAGAAATGGCTCCGTGCTTTTGAACCCAGTGTTTTTGCCCAGTTCTACCATCGGGCGTCCACAGGTCGGTTGATCGAACGTCAGCTTGGAGCGTTTCCCTTTTATCTCAATTTGCAGAACGGCGGCTATTTTGGGTATGGAGTAAACCTGTTTTTTCAACGCCTGACCGAAGCTTTTTCGCCCTTGGAGGTTCCCATTGGTGTTGGAACCTATGACTATGTGCAACATACCCTGTTGGCCAGTACCGATCCCTCAAAGAAATTCAATATCAATGGCACGGTCAATTTTGGAAGTTACTTCAATGGCCGATTGGATTCCTATGACATCCAAGCAAAATATGCTCCGCTACCGCATATTTCCCTAGGTGCAGGACTTAATCGCGTTAAGTTCGGTGGCGTTGGCATCAACAGCACGGACAAAACCGTAGACCTGTACAATCTGGAAGGGCGTTTCGCATGGAATCCTAGGATACAGCTGTCCGCCTTTTATCAGAGCAATTCGGAAAACAACAAGCGAAATTTAAACATTCGCTTTTCATGGGAGTATAGACCCCTGTCGTTCATTTATTTGGTGTTCAACGATCAAGATTTTAACGATACGCTCTTGGGGCAACGCACAGAACGGCAGGCCATTGCCAAAATCAGTTATCTAAAGCAGTTTTGATCCTAAACCTTAAATAAAATGAATTCCAAATCCCGCCCCTTTATGAATCCGATCGTGCCCCATACCGTTTTGGTCATGGGGACAGGGAGGTACATTTTAAAGAGAGTTGCGCCTATACCATGGTATTTCCGATCGAATCAGTATTTTTATGACCTCACTTAATTCAACCATATGCCACTGATCATTGTTATTATTGGAATTGTACTCTTATTTGTACTCATTGCAAAATTTAAATTAAACGCCTTCCTCACCTTTATTATCATCTCACTTTTCGTCGGTATCGCCGAGGGTATGGATTTGGAAAAAGTCGTGGATTCCATCCAAGCGGGGATTGGAAACACCCTGGGCTTCCTGGTCTTGATCTTAGGGCTCGGGGCCATGTTGGGCAAACTGGTTGCAGATAGCGGTGCCGCGCAAAGGATAACCACCAAACTGGTGTCTACCTTTGGGATAAAATACGTGCAATGGGCAGTGGTATTGACCGGTTTTATCGTGGGTATCCCCATGTTCTACTCGGTGGGCTTTGTAATCTTGGTCCCCCTGGTGTTTACCGTGGCCGCGGCAACGAGGCTTCCCTTGCTCTATGTAGGACTTCCCATGCTGGCATCCCTTTCGGTAACCCATGGGTATCTTCCGCCCCATCCCGCCCCTACTGCAATTACCATAATGTTCAATGCGGATCTGGGAAAGACCCTGATCTATGGAATCATCGTGGCCATACCGGCAATCATCATTGCGGGGCCCTTGTTTTCCAGAACCATAAAAAACGTAAATGCCACCCCTTTGAAGGAATTTGTAAACCCCAGAGTATTGGAGGACCATGAAATGCCAAGTATGGGTGTCAGTATTTTTACCGCCCTGCTCCCTATTGTATTGATTGCCGCGGCAACTTTGGCCGATTTGTTTTTGCCCGAGGACTTTCCCCTAAAAAGTACCATTAATTTTTTGGGCAACCCTGCCGTGGCCATGCTTATTTCGGTACTGGTGGCCATTTATACCTTAGGGCTTGCCAGAGGAAAAAAAATGACGGAAGTGATGGATTCCCTGGTGAGCTCCATATCTGGCATTACCATGGTACTTTTGATTATTGCTGGCGCGGGCGCGCTCAAACAAGTATTGGTAGATAGCGGGGTAAGTGAATATATCGCCAATATGCTAAAGGGCTCTACCATTTCCCCACTGTTCTTGGCATGGCTTATCGCTACGGTGATCAGGGTATGTGTGGGTTCGGCCACCGTGGCCGGATTGACTGCTGCGGGCATCGTATTGCCACTGGTTTCCAGTACTGGAGTAAGTGCGGAACTCATGGTGCTTGCCATTGGCTCGGGCAGTCTTATGCTCTCCCATGTAAACGATAGCGGTTTCTGGCTGTTCAAGGAATATTTCAATCTAACGGTAAAGGAAACACTTAGGACATGGACCATTATGGAAACTACGGTTGGGGTCATGGGATTGATAGGGGTCTTAATTTTAAATGCATTGTTATAAACAACATACAATTATGAACAAAACATCACCTTCTGAAAAAGTCAAGGAATTAGGTCTGGAGTTCCCACCAGCGCCACAACCTGTTGGGGTATACCGCCCCATACTCGTTGTGGGGAAGTTCTTGTACGTATCGGGACAGGGGCCCATTAATATGGACGGAACCCTAATGGTAGGCCGTGCCGGGGATGACCAGGACATGGAGCAGGCCAAAAAGGCCGCTAGGCAGGTGGGCCTTACCATGCTCTCCACGATCAGGACACATTTTGGGGACCTCGACCAAATCAAAAGAGTGGTAAAGGTCTTGGGGATGGTGAACTCCACGCCCGATTTTGGAAAACAACCGTACGTGGTAAATGGCTTCAGTGAACTGATGGCCGATGTTTTTGGAAAAGAGAACGGCATAGGGGTGCGCAGCGCCGTAGGCATGATGCTACCGGACAATATTGTTGTTGAAGTGGAAGCGATGTTTGAATTACACTAAGTCATGGAGCGAGAAAATTGGTACGCACTGGACAAGCCGGAGGAGGTAATCTCTCCCACCCTTCTCGTATATCCAGAAAGGATTGAAAAGAATATCCAAAGAATGATTGGAATTTCGGGCGGGGTCCAGTTTTTACGGCCGCACGTAAAGACCCATAAAATGGCCGAAATCATTAAGATGCAGTTGAAGCACGGCATCTATAAATTTAAATGCGCCACAATCGCGGAGGCGGAACTTTTGGCGCAATCGGGCGCTACCGACATACTGTTGGCGGTACAACCAACCGGAGCGAACATCCCAAGGCTCTTTGCACTAATGGAAACCTACAGGCAGGCAAAATTTTCCGCCATAGTAGACAGTGGGCAAATTATTGATCAAATAGCGGCTATGGCAAAACAAAAGGAACAAGAGGTTTCGCTATGGCTCGATATCAACAATGGAATGAACAGGACGGGTATTGTCCCGGGCGATAAAGCCTTTGAATTGTACAGGGCATTGGTAGATTCCCCTCAGCTGGTAGCGGCCGGACTGCACGTTTATGATGGGCATATCAGGGATCCCGACTTTAGCTTGCGGAAAGAAAAATGTGATACGGCCTTCCAAGAGGTGATACAGCTAAAGGAAAGATTACAAAAAGCAGGAATGCCGGTAGAGCATATGGTGGCCGGAGGATCGCCCTCCTTTGAAATCCACGCAGCAAGAAAGAACGTGGAAACGAGCCCGGGAACAACCCTATTATGGGATCGTGGCTATGGTGGACTTTTTCCAGAAATGCAATTCCTGCCGGCGGCGGTCTTGATGACCAGGGTAATCAGCAAGCCAAGGGCCGATTACCTATGTTTTGACCTGGGGCATAAATCGGTCGCTTCCGAAATGCCGCTTCCAAGGGTGGAATTTTTGAACGCGGGACAGTATACCCAAATGGGTCAGAGCGAGGAGCATCTGGTTGTGGAAAGCCCCGAAGCGGACACCTATGCCCCGGGAGATATTGCTTATGTGGTGCCCAAGCATATTTGTCCCACCGTGGCCAAATACGATAGTGTGCTGACGGTTAAAGAGGGCCAAATCACCGGGCGTTGGAAAGTTGCGGCCCGCGATCATAAGATGCTTACCTAATCCTAAATTTGTAAATCACATGTTTATACTCGATGCGCATCTAGACCTCGCCATGAACGCCATGGAATGGAACCGGGATCTCACCTGGACGGTGGATGAGATCCGTGAAAGTGAGCGGGGAATGACCGATAGACCGGATCGAGGAAAGAATACTGTTTCCTTACAGGCCATGAGAGAGGGCAATATAGGACTTTGTGTAGCCACACAGATTGCACGTTATGTGAAACCCGAAAGCCAACTTCCGGGGTGGAATTCGCCTCAACAGGCTTGGGCCCAGACCCAAGGACAGCTGGCATGGTACAGGACCATGGAGGATTTGGGGGAGATGGTCCAGATAACCGGCCTTCAGGGATTGAAGAAGCATATAAAACTATGGGAGGGCACATCCCCTGATAAGCCCATAGGCTATATTTTGAGCTTGGAGGGAGCCGATTCCATTGTGAGCATGGCGCATTTGGAAAAATCCTTTGAATCTGGGCTTAGGGCCATTGGCCCCGCCCATTACGGTCCAGGCACCTATGCCCATGGTACGGACTCGGTCGGGGGTATTGGCAGCAAAGGAAAGGAACTCCTCAAAAAAATAGAGGAATTGAACTTAATTTTGGACGCTACCCATCTGTGCGACATGAGTTTTTGGGAAACCATGAAGATCTACAACGGCCCGGTATGGGCCAGTCATAACAACTGCAGAAAATTGGTTGATCATAATCGGCAATTTTCCGATGAGCAGATCAAGGAGCTAATTTCCAGAAAAGCGGTAATAGGTGTTGCCCTGGATGCTTGGATGATGGTACCCAATTGGACTAGAGGGGAATCTACCCCTGAGGGTATGGGGGTGAACTTGGGTCAAATGATCGATAATATTGACCATATTTGCCAACTAAGCGGAGATTCCAAGCATGTGGGCATAGGCACGGATTTGGACGGGGCGTTCGGGAAGGAACAAAGCCCGGCCGATCTGGATACCATAGCGGATTTGCAAAAAGTACCTGATATGCTCAAACTACGGGGCTATTCTCAAGGAGATATTGAGAATATTATGCACCAAAACTTTATCGACTTCTTGGAACGGACCTGGTCATGACCTGTGCTTCCAACAAATGAAATAATCCATCCTAGCGCTGATGTAAGGGTAAACTAGCCCAAGAACATAAATCACTGTAAAACATATAGTTAAAGAGAATCTAGTTATAAATATCTTTAAATTAAAATCCAATTTTTGCCAGAAAATAATATTAACATCGATTATTGGTATTCCAATATTTACCGGAATTAGTTATCTTTGAGAATATTTTGAACTATGGTTTCAAGAATTATAGAAAATACGCTGGTTGAAGAGTTTAAAAACAAGCAACTTTTTACGCGAGAGGAAATCGTTCGTTTTTTTAGACAGTTTGAGCCAGGAATGACGGCGGGAACCTTGGGCTGGCGGATCCACAGCCTCAGGCGAAAAAATATCATAAAAACGGTAAAAAGAGGGGTGTATACAATCGCCAAAACCCCTGCATTTGACCCTGTCTTTTCGGAAGAGCTGCTACCACTTTTTCAGCGAATAGCCGAAAAATATGGTGAGCTTCGTTATTGTATATGGGACACGGCCTGGCTGAACGAGTTTGTACTTCAAAGGGCGGGAAAGCCCATGCTTATTATCGAAATTGAAAAGCAGGCGGTAGCCCCACTGTACTATTACCTAAAAGAGAACTTCCCTCATGAGCTTTTTATTGATCCCAAGGGCAAGGAAATTGCCTTTTACGTGGCTCTAAGTGAATATCCGGTCATTGTTAGGCGGTTAATCGCTCGTTCACCTGTTGAAAAGGGGTCCGAAAGCAGGATGAATGTCCCTATTCCTGCTCTGGAGAAAATGCTCGTAGACCTTTTTACAGAAAGGAAGCTGTTTTACTTCTTCAAGCGCAGGGAAGTGGCGAACATTTTTGAAAGCGCCCTTAAGAAGTACGGGGTCAACTATACCCGTATGTTCAGTTATGCGGCGCGCCGTGAAAAGGAGCAGGAAATCAAGGCTTTTATGCTGCACAATTTTGAGTATTTGGTGAAGGAAATCATCGTGGACCAAGCTCCGCCCGTACCGCTAATCAAACGGAAATGGCGAAAGACAAAATAGAATATACTGATAAGTACATATGTTATAGAGTCTTAAAAACCAAAGACTTGAAATCAAAAACTACAAATATATCAATCGGTATTTTTATTAAAATGTTTCAATTACAACAACACCGTTCGCAGCTCTCGAACCATAGATTGCGGAGTAAGGTTCGGAAAGCACCGAAATCTTTTTTACAATGGAAACGTCTATTAAATCATTGACGGACTGGAAGGATTGACCGATAGGATAATCATTAAGGATGTAAAGAGGTTCGCCCACCGGTTGTTGCACGGAATTCACCGTTCCCCTTAAAACTGGGATATTGCCCCTAAGAATGACCCCAGGCACTTTTCGCATCATGTTCAAAAGGCTTACCTGGTCGTTTCCCACGGTCGCTTCCTGGGCCCGATAAATATTGACCCGATCACTGGTGGCCTCACTGGACTTGCACGATATGGATAAAAGGCCCACAAGAGATAGAAGGAGGATTATATTTTTCATTTTACACAGATTTAAAGACAACGATAAGGTACAAAAAATGGGAATACAGTGGGCCTTATGGGTTTTTTGGTTCGGAAGACAGATCAGTTGCCGTCATTTGCCTTAATGGAAAGGTCCTTGTTAAAAGGGATATACGGAAGATTGGAATCCTTGTCCTCGCCAATGACCTCGGTTATCTGTCTTTTTAAATATTCCAGATGGGCAATGGTCAACCTATCGGTGATTACCGGGATCGTACCTTTTATCCTGCGTTGTAATACCAACAGTTCGCTTAATGCCAGGGAACGCACATCGGTATTTGAGGTATACCCTTCGGAAAGTTTCGCAAGTAGCTGCTCTACCATGCCGTTGGCCTTTTCGGGCTTGTACAGCGCTATCATATTGGCCACATAGGATTTTTGTAGTTTTCGCTGATAGGCGTTTGTTTGGTAAAATACGTTCATTTCCCCCCAAATGAGTTGGTTGAGGTCATCCAAATATTCCTCCGGCCGATAGGGATTTTCGTTACCATATCGTTCCGCAATGAAAGTCATGCGGCTCAAACGGCTTCCCCCGAGCAAATTCAGCATAATAGCCTCCATGGTGCGGGTTACCGATTCTTTGGATTGTGGTGATTGTATAGCGTTTAGGATATCGTTCCGTAACAACCATTTGGGCGCCCTAAAGATATGATGGTCCAAAAAGACCAAGGCCTCTTTCTGAATCTGTTTGGGCACAGGCCTGTATACCGCCCCACCATCTCCCTGAGTTTTGGGGGTGGTGTAAATGCCGCCAATGTTTTTGGCCACATGAAAAAGGTAATCACTGTACTGATCCACTAAGGCCTTATAGAGGCGGTCTAGATTCTCATAGTCATCACTGCTGCGTTCCTTGGTCCATTCGGGCAAGTGCGGCAAGATCCGTTGTAAGTTAATAATACCGTAGGTACTTGCGATCATCGCGTTATTTCCCATATCCTCGCTCTGTGATCGGGGGTCAAAGTCGCGCCCCTCTCCCCCAAACCACAATCTGGGGTTGTCGGCAATGCTATCGCTAACCATTTGGCTCAAGCGTTCTCTTTGTTGCACCGCTGTGCTATCTGGGGACTTTGGAGAATATCCCCATTGGATGGCCCATTTGTCGTAATCTCCGATCCGTGGCATGAGATAGGCTGCAGGGATACTGTCTTCGGGCTGGGCTACGTAATTAAAACGGGCATAGTCCATGATTGAACTGGTATGCCCCATTTTTTTTAACCAATCCGCGTTTCTTAAATTTTCCACGGGCGTGGCATAACTAGCGGCCATATTGTGTCGTAGCCCCAAGGTATGTCCTACCTCATGCGCGCTTACAAAGCGAATTAAACTACCCATGAGAGCAGTGTCAAATGTCATCTTACGTGCTCGTTCGTCCACAGCTCCCGCCTGGATCATATACCAGTCGTGCAATAAGCTCAGGAGATTATGGTACCAGCCGATATGGCTTTCCAAAATCTCCCCGCTCCGGGGATCCACGATGTTGGGGCCATAGGCATTTTTCCTTGGCGACGCAAAATAGCGCAAGACGGAATACCGAGAATCCTCCAGGCTCATATCGGGGTCGTTCTCTGGCCACTCCTTGCCCATGATGGCATTCTTGAATCCCGCCTGCTCAAAGGCAACCTGCCAATCATTGATGCCTTGTATGAGATAGGGGCGCCATTTTTTGGGTGTTGCCGGATCAATGTAATAGACAATGGGCTTCTTAGGTTCAACAAGTGCCCCGTTTTTCCATCGTTCCAAATCTTCCGGTTTGGGTTCCAAACGCCAGCGGTGTATATAGATATTGCGATCTACCTTTTGCTGATCATCTCCATATTCCAAATAAGAACTGGCAAAATACCCCACTCGGGAATCGTAAAACCGTTTTCGCATGGGGACACGCGGCAGCATGATAAATGAATTGTTGAGCTCTAAGGTGACAGCCCCTGAAAGCACTGCCGCCGGGAGTTCCTTTTTGGATTTTCCCTTTCCTGTCTTTGCCCGATAGGTCTTTACCGTTCTAATTTCGGTATTGATGGGAAAGGAACGGATTTCCTTGATATAGGACCGGTCCTTTTCCAAAACAGAGAGTCTGTAGGCTTCCTTCTGTGCTTCGGTCAAGGCCAGCAACGGATTTTCGCTGTTGATGAAATCGGTAAGGTCTATTAGGGAAGACTGTGCTTCCTCGTTACGCTCTTTAATATCAAACGCCTTTAAAATAGGGGTAATGCTGGAGTTGTTCACGGCCTTGGCGATGGCGTCTTCCTCATCGGCAGTGCCTATCAGGGTGGCAACACGCAAAAAGAGGGTATTCTCTGGGCCTTTTTCAAAAAAAATGGTCCGTTCCCCTACCTTCTCGCCTCCGTAATTCCCTGCACCGGCAGGAGTCTTTATAAAACGGGTCACCACAAGAATTTCGCGGTTCAACAAACTATCGGGAATCTCAAAGTAATAGGTGCTTCCCACCTGGTGCACCGTAAAAAGACCCTGAGAGCTATGTGCATCCTTGGGTACCAAGCGCGAGGATTTGGACGCACTGCCCAGCCTACCCGTAGAGCCATCCCTCTTGGTCAGGAAAGATGTGGAACCACAGGAACTAAAAAGGAAAAGTAAACATAATAATCCGAAGAAAATTCTCATGACCAGTCATGGTTTAGATGAAAATTTTGTATCGGAGCGGGTTTGGTCAGAATCTGTCCGGGAAGTGGCTAAATGACCATGCCATTTCACAAACGGGATTCCATGGCTACAAATATATAGCAATTTTACCGAATTAAATGGCAGTGTCCCTAGAGCGAGTAGGCTAAGGAATGGGTTTAGATGAAAATTTCCGGGAGTTGCCAGCGCTTCTTTTGGCTGGTTTAGTTTGACTTTTCATTTTCATCGGCCCGCTTCTTGCTCACCAAGCCTTTGGTATACTCGTTCAGGGTTTCCACCTTTTCCTCAAAATCGCCTTTAAGGGTCTTTCGGAACTCATTGAGGTTTTTGACCAGATCATCAATATTCTCCGGGATAACGTCCTCAAAGAACTGGCGGAGGCGCTTGGCTGTAGTGGGCGATTTGCCATTGGTAGAAATGGCCACCTTTACATTCCCCTTGGTCACTATTCCGCCCATATAAAAATCACAGAAGGGCGGATTGTCCGCTACATTGACCAGAATGTGCCGTGCCCGACAATCGTGATAGACCTGCTCATTTACAGCAGTCTTATCCGTTGTGGCAACCACCATGTGCCGGCCTTCCAAACAAGTGGCGTGGTAGGCATCCTGGGTAAGTGTTACCTGGTGTTTTTGGGCTAGGGCCACGGTCTCGGGCAAAAATTCCAACGCCACCATTTCCACTCGGGCAGCGGGACTGGACTTTAGCAAAAAAGTCAGTTTTTCCAACGCCACCTTACCTCCACCCACAATGAGAACATTCAATTGGGAGACCTTTAAAAAAATGGGGTACAATTCATTCCGTTCCATGCCGGGATCCTTCTTTTTTACTGAATTTCCTTGTAAAGATAGGGCATCAATCTTGAATGGCCTTGGCTATGAGTTGGGCAGAAACTTTGGACAAGGACAGTCCCAAGGCCGCTTCCCGGCCCTTTTTGGACATTTTCCGCCAGGTTTTCCGAAGAATGTCCAAGAGCTTTTCCTCCGCGTGTTTTTCGGCAAAGGCCTCCAAATAGAATTGGAGAAAGACCAAGCAGATTACATCCTCCAAAACCTGGGTCTCCTCATTTTTTTTCAATTTCTTTTTCTCCAAAAGAAAGGCCACCTTATCAATGGTTTCCTTTTCATATCCCGCGGCTTCCATAATGACGCCTGCCTTTTGCACATGGAATTTTTTAAGATCCTGACGCCATTTTAAATAGCCCGCGCGATCCATTTCGTAGGATTCTCTTGGAATTTCCCAGCGACAAATGTGCTGGCATCGGGCGGTCAACTGCAGATGTTCCGATGCATCGGGGGCGAAAGCATTCAGGGTATCCGTCATTCGAATGGCATATAACAGCTCTTTCGGGTAACTTTTCCCCTCATAGGATTCCGTATTTGGATCTTGGCTGTTTGCGTCGTCAAAACGCTGAAAGGCCTGGAGCATTCTATCGGAAGTTGCCATGTTTTTCTTTGGAATTTCGGATGCTTCTAAAAAACAAAGATAGGCAAAACGCTGGCGGAATCTTATCGCAACAAGATCAACAATGCGCCGATCCCGGTAAGGACCAATATCATTTTTCGATAAAAACCCTCCCGGATAAGTTTTACCAACTTGACCCCTACGAACAATCCCAGGGCAATGGCAGGGAGCAGTCGTAAATTGATAGGGAGCGTATCCAGGTCTATGGTCTTCCACACAAAAATGTGAAAAGGAAGTTTGATCAGGTTGTTGAGCAAGAACAGCCAGGCGGCGGTGCCTATAAAGACATTTTTGGGTACGCGCATGGCCAGAAAGTAGATATTGGAAAAGGCCCCGGCCAAGTTGCCGATCATTGTGGTGACACCGGCCATAACCCCCATAAGACCAGCAAAGGCCCAATGGGTGGGCACTTTTTTTGAGGGTCGTCGATCCCACCAATACATCATGCCCACACTGATGAGAATAATAATTGAAATCCCGATCTTGAACAAACGCTCCGGAAGATCCTTGCCGATAAGGACACCGATGACAATGCCCAGCGTCATCCAGGGGAGAAAGCGAAAGATGTACTTCCATTGCGCATGTTTGTTATAGTAGATCACGGCAAAAACATCGGCTACAACGAGCATAGGGACAATGAGACCTGTAGATTTCCGGGCACCAAAGGCCAACGCCATAAGGGTTACGGTAATGACCGCAATACCTTTTATGCCCGATTTGGACACCCCCAACACAAAGGAGCCCGCAAACGCGAGCACCCATGAAAGTGTAGAAATATCCAAGGTGGTGAACAGGAACATGGTCGGGTTTAGAAAGACTTGGGTAAAGGTATCTCAAAAAATAATATCTTTATGGCTTAACCAAAACCGAACTATGGAACTAAGTACACTTGACTATAGCCTGATTATCGGCTTTTTCTCAATCGTTTTAGGAATTGGAATCTATGTTTCCAAAGCTTCGGGAAAGAGTTCTTCAGAGTTCTTTCTCTCTGGGCGCACTATGCCCTGGTGGCTATTAGGGCTGTCCATGGTGGCGACTACCTTTTCTACGGATACCCCTAACCTGGTGACCGATATTGTTCGCACGAACGGTGTGTCTGGCAATTGGGTCTGGTGGGCCTTCCTGATTACCGGTCTTCTGACCGTGTTCGTGTATGCCAAGCTTTGGAGGAAATCCAACGTCAACACGGATCTTGAGTTTTATGAACTTCGTTATGGAGGAGGTCCGGCCAGTTTTTTACGAAAGTTTCGCGCAATCTATTTGGGGGTTATTTTCAATGTTATAACGATGTCTGCCGTTACCCTGGCCGCCATTAAGATAGGTGGCATCATGTTGGGTCTGGAGCCCTGGCAGACCGTCATCAGTGCGGGTCTCATAACGGTTACCTTTAGCGCCCTGGGCGGATTTAAAGGCGTGGTCTATACCGATTTTCTATTGTTTTTTGTGGCCATGGGCGGTGCCATTGGGGCGGCCTACTACCTGGTAAATCTACCCGAAGTGGGTGGTATTGCCGGGATTATGGCCAATGAAAATGTAGCGGGGAAGCTTTCCATCATCCCCGATTTTAGCGACACCAAGGTATTGATAACCTTGTTTATTATACCCCTGGCCGTGCAATGGTGGAGCTCTTGGTATCCTGGCGCCGAACCTGGCGGTGGTGGCTACATAGCACAAAGGATGCTTGCGGCCAAAGATGAGAACCATGCTATAGGAGCAACGTTCTTTTTTAACATTATGCATTATGCCTTAAGACCTTGGCCCTGGATCTTAGTCGCCTTGGCCTCCTTGGTCGTTTTTCCGGATGTTGCCAGTATCCACGAGGCGTTTCCAAATGTGGCGGAAGACAAATTAGGACATGACCTGGCCTACTCGGCCATGTTGACCAAGTTGCCTAGCGGACTTTTGGGACTGGTCTTGGCTTCTTTAATAGCGGCTTACATGAGTACCATCTCCACCCAATTGAATTGGGGATCCTCCTATATCGTATACGATTTTTATAAGCAACAGATCAACCCGAACGCTTCAGAAAAAAGACTTGTAGCGGTGGGAAGGTTGTCTACCATCGGCCTGATGGTGTTTAGTGCGGCATTGGCCTTGCTGTTGCAGAACGCCTTACAGTTATTTGAAGTGTTATTGGTCTTTGGAGCTGGCACAGGACTTATTTTTATCTTAAGATGGTTTTGGTGGCGTATCAACGCCTGGAGCGAAATAACGGCAATGTTCGCCTCAGGGATTATTTCAATAGTTATAAAATTAACTGCCGTTGGCCCCTTCTTTTTTGCCGCAGATACTGGGGTGTTCCCAGATTGGGCAGAATATCCCTTCGTTGTATTGTCGACCTCGATCATTTGGCTTGCCGCTACTTTTATGACCCAACCGGAGTCAAAAGAAGTGCTTCAAAACTTTTATAAAAAAATTCAACCTGGAGGTCCGGGATGGAAAAAGATAATTGCCGAGGCCGAGGCCGATAAGGTAGAGATTGTGAACTCGGACGAACCTTGGAGTGTGCCCTCTGGGCTTAAGGCCATGGTTCTGGGGTGCATACTCATTTATTCCTGTATGTTCGCCACAGGGTATTGGATTTATGGCGATTACGCATGGGCCACTGGACTTACAGTCACGGCAGCAGTTTCGGCGGCCTTGCTCATTAGGGTATGGAACCGAATGAAAGATACTATTTTATAGGTGCCGTAATGAAAGAAAGGGTTATCTCCGTCGATATTTTTAGAGGGCTTACCATTGTACTTATGATCTTGGTAAACACACCGGGTACCTGGTCCCATGTTTATGCACCCCTCTTGCATGCCAAATGGCACGGCTACACACCAACAGACTTGGTATTCCCATTTTTTCTGTTTATCGTGGGGACATCCATTGTTTTTGCCTACCGCAACAAGAAAGCAGATTCCAAGACCTATAAAAAAATTACGGTACGGAGCCTAAAACTGATCGGTCTGGGCCTTTTCTTGGGAGCGTTCACCATTTATTTCCCGTTTTTCAAGGATTTTGCGGACATCCGCTTCCCTGGGGTATTGCAGCGTATAGGGGTGGTTTTCTTTTTTACCGCACTTTTGTTTTTGCACGGTAACTGGAAGGTGCTGTTGGGCATCTGTATTTCCCTTTTGGTGGGCTATTGGGTATGGATGGGCTACCTACCCATCAACGGGATGGAACCCACCTTTGATCGAGCACCCAACAACTGGGCCAACTTTATTGACCTTAAGGTGTTTGGCACCCATATGTACAGAGCGGACTATGACCCTGAAGGGCTACTGAGCACGCTGCCGTCCATTGCATCTTCATTGTTTGGCGTTTTTACCGGAATGGTCCTGGTTTCCAAAAGAAAAAAGAAAGAGACCCTGCTGGTGGCCATGGGTGTGGTCCTGATTGTTCTTGGTCATCTCTGGGACCTGGCTTTTCCGATCAACAAGGCCTTGTGGACCAGTAGCTTTGTGCTGGTTACCGCAGGATGGGCCAACGTATTCTTAGCATTGATCTACTACCTCTCCGATGTAAAGGGGATTAAATTTGGGAGTATTTTCAAGTATGCCGGCGCCAATGCGATCGCGGTTTATTTTTTGAGCAGCTTCGTGACGAAGATTTTTTACGCCATTAAGGTTGATGAGGAGACTTCCCTGCACAGTTGGCTTTTTGATACGGTATACACCCACGGATTTCTTTCTGCCAAATTCTCCTCCCTACTTTATGGATTGACCGTTGTGAGCTTTTATGTATTGCTTGCCTATGTCATGCACCGAAAGAAGATTTTTATAAAAGTGTAATACGCCGCCTATTGTTGTAAAGCGACCAATTTAGCAACATATTTTCCAATGAGGTCAAACTCCAGGTTAACCACGGTGCCCACCCGATAGGCATTGAACCGTGTATGTTCATAGGTATACGGAATTATGGCCACACTGAAACTATGTGATCCCGAACCCACCACAGTGAGGCTGGTACCGTCAATGGTAATGGACCCCTTTTCAATGGTCACATTGTTTAGGGAAGGGTCATACTCAAAAGAAAAGAACCAGCTCCCGTCCTGTTCTGCGATTGCGGTGCATTGGGCGGTCTGGTCCACATGCCCCTGAACCAAATGTCCGTCTAGCCTGGAACCGAGTACCATGGCCCGTTCCAGATTAACAAGTTCACCAACCTTTAACCCCCCCAGGTTCGTCTTGTTTAAGGTTTCCTCAATAGCGGTTACCGTGTAGTTTTCACCGTTTATGGCCACTACGGTCAAGCAGACCCCGTTATGGGAAACGCTTTGGTCTATTTTTAATTCCTGGGCCAGGGAGGAGCTAAGCGTAATATGAAGATTACCGCCCTCCGTTTCCAAGCGGTCCACTTTGCCCAAAGTTTCAATTATCCCAGTAAACATGGTTCGTTTAATTTAAGTAGTTTTGTGCTGTAAATTTAGAGATAATACCGGAATACACAGGATGCAGGAAAGCAAAAAAATTAAAGTGGGGATATCTATTGGGGACTTGAACGGGATAGGGTGCGAAGTAGTGCTAAAGACTTTTGAGGACACCCGGATGTTGGATTTTTGCACGCCCGTAATTTTTGCCTCCAACAAGACCATTTCCTTTCAAAAAAACGAACTGGGCATTGCAGTCAATTACCACGGCATAGCCCATGCCTCTAAAGCGATAGATGGGAAGCTAAATGTGGTGAACGTATGGAAGGAAGTACCAGAGATAGCCTTCGGGCAGGCTACGGCCGAAGCCGGCAAATATGCCGTGAGGTCTTTGAAGGCGGCGGTTGAAGCCCTGAAAAAAGGAGAAATCGATGCGCTGGTCACAGCGCCGATCAACAAGAACAACATACAGGAAGCCGATTTCAAATTCCCGGGACATACCGACTATCTGGCACAGGAATTGGAGGGAGATAGCCTAATGTTCATGGTTACCGATACGCTCAAAGTGGGATTGCTCACGGATCATGTAGCGGTAAAGGAGGTGTCCGATGCCATTACCCCAGAACTTATAAAACGGAAAGTTGCCCTCGTGGAAAAGTCCTTGAAAATGGATTTTGCGCAGCGCAAACCTAAAATTGCTATTTTGGGCATTAACCCGCATAGTGGGGACAACGGAGTCATTGGAAAAGAGGACGATGAGGTGCTTAAACCCACCATCAAGGAATTAACCGATCTTGGGCATTTGGTGTACGGCCCCTATTCGGCGGATAGTTTTTTTGGTTCGGATGGATACAAGAATTTTGACGCTATTTTGGCAGCCTACCACGATCAGGGCCTTATTCCGTTTAAAACCCTTTCTTTTGGAAAGGGAGTTAATTTTACCGCCGGCCTTTCCAGGGTACGGACCTCCCCCGATCATGGAACCGCTTATGAGATTGCAGGCAAGGGAAATGCGGACGCGAGCTCCTTCAAGGAGGCCTTGTTCACGGCATTGCGGATTTATAGGAACAGAATGGAATATAGAGAGCTCACGGAGAACCCCCTGCAAAAGCAAAAAATGAAGCGCTAGCACCGGATGGAACTTTAAAGAAATAGGCTTGGCCGAGCCCGTTTGGAACAAAATATATTTCGCCCATTATTGTTGGGTTTTACTAAAATAATAATATCTTTGCACCCGCCTTTGATTAAGGCAGATACGTTAAACAAGCGTTGTACATGATGAAGCATAAGGAATTTGCTATTCCTTTCTCGGGATTAAAGCAAGGAAAGCACGAGTTTGAGTATCGTATTGAAAATAAGTTCTTTGAATCTTTTGGTTATGACGAGTTCAATGATGCCGCCATTGATTTAACGGTAATATTGAACAAGATGAGCACGATGTTGGAGTTGGAGCTAATGGCCAAAGGCACGGTCAATGTAAATTGCGATATTATTAGCGAGCCCTACGACCAACCTATTACGGCCAGTTTGGAATTGGTGGTAAAATTTGGGGAGGAATACAACGATGAGGATGACGACATATTGGTCATACCCCATGGCGAACATCAAGTCAATATTGCCCAGTATATTTATGAAATGCTGGTGTTGGCGGTACCTGCCAAAAGGGTTCATCCTGGAGTTTTGGATGGTACCAAACATTCGGAGGCCCTGCAAAAGTTACAGGAACTCCAACCAAAAGAGACAAAGGAAAACAAGGGAGAAATCGATCCCAGATGGGATGCACTTAAAAAATTATTAACGGATAAATAAGGTTCATAATGGCACATCCAAAAAGAAAAATCTCCAAGACCAGGAGAGACAAAAGAAGAACACATTATAAGGCTGTTGCCCCTACCCTGGCAAAGGATCCCACCACGGGTGAAATGCATTTGTACCATAGGGCGCATTGGCACGAAGGCAAATTGTACTATCGAGGTCAAATATTGATAGACAAGACTGAAGATGCGGTTGCATAATTCAGCAGATAGATGATTTTTTGGGACTCCCACTTTTAGATGAGTGGGAGTTTTTTTATGATTTTAAGTGAAATTCAAAAATCATTGCTTTTAAGGCTAAAAGTCCCAAAAAATCATTACTTTTCACCAATTTTGAAGCATTTTTGAAGGTTTTTGGCAAAAAAACAGTTTTAGCATGAGCAAACTAACGGCAGCCATTACGGCTGTAGGAGCCTATGTCCCCGACTTTGTGTTGACCAACAAAATTTTGGAAACCATGGTGGAGACCAATGATGAATGGATTACCAGTAGAACCGGTATAAAGGAAAGGAGAATTTTAAAAGAAGAGGGGCAAGGAACTTCGTATATGGCCATAAGGGCGGCCAAAGACCTTATTAGGAAAAGGAATCTAGATCCCAAAGAAATAGATTTGGTGTTAGTGGCTACCGCCACGCCGGATCTCATGGTTGCAGCAACTGCTGCGTATACCGCTTCGGAAATTGGGGCTACCAACGCCTTTTCCTATGACCTGCAGGCCGCATGTTCCAGTTTTTTATATGGGATGTCAACGGCGGCTAGTTATATTGAATCGGGTCGCTATAAAAAGATCCTGTTGATCGGAGCAGATAAAATGTCTTCGATTATTGACTATACCGATAGGACTACCTGTATCATCTTCGGTGATGGAGCAGGGGCGGTACTTTTTGAACCTAATACGGAAGGCCTGGGCCTTCAGGACGAGTTCCTCAGATCCGATGGTATAGGTAGGGAATTTTTAAAGATGGATGCGGGGGGATCAATGCTACCTGCCTCTGAAGAGACGGTAAGGAACAAACAGCATTATGTGTACCAGGACGGGAAATCCGTGTTTAAGTTCGCAGTTTCCAATATGGCCGATGTTTCCGCCAAAATCATGGAACGCAATGGTCTTACGCACGAAGATGTGCATTGGTTGGTGCCTCATCAGGCCAACAAACGCATTATAGACGCTACGGCCAAACGTATGGGATTGGATGCTGAAAAGGTGATGATCAACATCCATAAATATGGCAATACCACCTCGGCCACTTTACCGCTTTTGTTGCACGATTACGAGCAACAATTAAAAAAGGGCGATAACCTGGTTTTCGCTGCCTTTGGGGGCGGATTTACCTGGGGATCAATATATTTAAAGTGGGCGTACAACCCATAGACTAATTCAAACAACTAAATAGAACACCATGGATATTAAAGAGATTCAAAGTCTAATCAGATTTGTGGCAAAGTCAGGGGCCAGTGAGGTAAAACTGGAGATGGAGGATATTAAGATCACCATCCGTACCGGGGCGGTAGGTTCCGCACCGGAAACCACCTTTGTACAGCAAATACCGGTTGCAGGTGCACCCGTAGCACCGGTCCCTCCAGTACAGGCAGAGGTGCCTGCCGCAGAAAGTGAAACACCAAGCTCTGCAGCAGAGGACGACTCTAAATATATTACCATAAAATCACCCATTATAGGGACCTTCTACAGAAAGTCGGCTCCAGATAAGCCTGCTTTTGTGGAGGTCGGGGACACCATAGCCAAAGGCGACGTCCTTTGCGTGATTGAAGCCATGAAGCTTTTTAACGATATTGAATCCGAGGTAGCCGGAAAAATTGTGAAGGTATTGGTGGAAGATTCCTCACCGGTAGAATTTGATCAACCTTTGTTCTTGATCGATCCATCTTAGTAAATTTTAAGGGGTAAACTACAAGTAATGAGCGTATTACCTGTATCTGAACCTGTTTAAAACTTAGAATTTAAAATTTAAAATTTCGGAAGATGTTTAAAAAAATACTGATAGCCAATAGGGGCGAGATTGCACTTCGGATTATAAGGACCTGTAAGGAAATGGGGATAAAGACCGTTGCCGTCTATTCCAAGGCGGATGAGGAAAGTCTACATGTGCGCTTTGCAGATGAAGCCGTATGTATCGGTCCGGCACCTAGCAGTGAATCCTATTTAAAAATACCCAATATTATTGCAGCGGCGGAGATTACCAATGCGGATGCCATTCATCCCGGATATGGATTTTTATCTGAAAATTCCAAGTTTTCAAAGATCTGCGCCGAGCACGAAATCAAGTTTATAGGGGCTTCGGGTGAGCACATCGATAAAATGGGTGACAAGGCCACGGCCAAGGAAACTATGAAGAAGGCAGGCGTACCTACAATTCCCGGATCGGATGGGTTACTGGAATCTGTCACCGAGGCTAAGAAAATTGCCAAAAAAATGGGCTACCCTGTAATGATAAAGGCCACTGCAGGTGGCGGGGGAAAAGGCATGCGGGCTGTTTGGAAGGAGGAGCAAATGACAGATCTCTATGAGAGCGCTGTACAAGAAGCTTCAGCAGCCTTTGGCAATGGCGCGATGTATATGGAAAAGCTGATCGAGGAACCGCGCCATATCGAAATACAAGTTGTAGGGGACCAATATGGCAAAGCATGCCACCTTTCAGAAAGGGATTGCTCCATACAAAGGCGGCACCAAAAACTGACCGAGGAAACACCATCTCCCTTTATGACCGATAAGCTTAGGGACGATATGGGAAAGGCCGCGGTAAAAGCTGCCGAATACATAAAGTACGAGGGCGCAGGCACGGTAGAGTTTTTAGTGGACAAACACCGAAACTTCTATTTTATGGAGATGAATACCCGGATACAGGTAGAACATCCCATTACGGAGCAGGTCATTGACTACGATTTAATCAGGGAACAAATTCTGGTTGCCGGTGGCGTGCCCATCTCTGGAAAGAACTATGTGCCCAATCTACACTCCATAGAGTGCAGGATCAACGCAGAAGACCCGTATAACGATTTTAGACCATCTCCAGGTAAGATTACCACCCTTCATACCCCGGGAGGGCATGGAATTAGACTGGATACCCATGTCTACAGCGGCTATACGATTCCGCCTAACTATGACTCCATGATAGCTAAATTGATTACCACTGCCCAGACCAGGGAAGAGGCCATCAATAAGATGAAACGGGCTTTGGATGAGTTTGTCATAGAGGGGATACGGACCACTATACCTTTTCACAGACAATTGATGGACCATCCGGATTATTTGGCCGGTAACTATACCACCAAATTCATGGAGGATTTTGAAATGGAACCACAAGCAGATGATTAATTTACAAACTCCGGCCAGCACCGGAGTTTTTTATACATGAGCATGGACCTAAGTTACTGGGAGTACAAGACCTGGTTGTCACATATCGATTTTACCGTTGTAGGAAGCGGTATTGTTGGGCTCACATCTGCGCTCCGACTTAGGGAACGGTTTCCCGAAGCCAAGATTTTAGTGCTCGAAAAGGGGACCTTGCCGCAAGGAGCCAGCACGAAAAATGCCGGTTTTGCATGCTTTGGGAGCATTTCCGAAATTTTGGCAGACCTCAGCCAGCATTCCGAAGAAGAGGTCCTTGATCTGGTCCAAATGCGATGGGACGGCATACAAGTACTGCGCAGTAACTTAGGGGATTCCCTTATCGATCTCAGAAATTATGGCGGACACGAGGTTTTTTTGGAAAGCCAAAATGAACTGTACGAACGCTGTTTGGCAAACATTGACAAGGTAAATGACCTGCTGGAACCTGTATTCAGACAGCGCCCATTTGCAGAACAGACCAATGTGTTCAAGTTTAAAAAAGTAAAACAAAATTACATCACCAATAGTTTGGAGGCCCAGTTGGATACGGGCAAATTGATGCAGCAGTTGTTGCGGCGGACACGGGAAGCAGGGATAAGCATTTTGAATTCCGTAGCCGTTGGAGGGTTTGAGGAAACAGGAAGCAAGGTAGCGATAAAGACAGATCAGTTTGAATTGGAAACCCAGAACCTCTTAATTGCCACCAACGGATTTGCATCACAACTCGTACAAGCGGATATTAGGCCGGCCAGGGCTCAGGTGTTGATTACCAAACCCATTGGGAAACTTCATATTAAAGGCACCTTCCATCTGGACGAGGGCTACTACTACTTTCGGAATATAGACCAGAGGATCCTTCTGGGAGGTGGCCGTAATTTGGATTTCGAAGGAGAGGAAACCATGGATTTTGGCAAGACCAAACTGATTCAAAACCAACTGGAAACAATGCTTCATGAAATTATTCTACCAGGGGTTCCTTTCGCCGTAGAACGGCGTTGGAGCGGTATTATGGGAACCGGGCCCCAAAAACGACCCGTGATAAAACAGCTTTCGGACCATATCTATTGTGGTGTTCGTCTTGGCGGGATGGGTGTTGCCATTGGCAGCCTGGTTGGAAAGGCGTTGGCAGATCTTGCGTAGTGACTTCCAGTGAAAAAGGCAATTGGATATAGGCATCAGTATACCAGTATGGACACAAACCCGATCAAACAGCAGCTTTACGATTTTTGTCAAACCTATGCCAAGGACAGGGTAACGCGTCTCCAAACCCAAATGGCCACTTTGCAGGAGTCATTATTTTCGGAGACGAAGAGCAGTGCTGGAGACAAGCACGAAACCGGAAGGGCGATCATGCAACTCGAAAGGGAGCGGTTGGGACAGCAGTTGGCGGTGGCGGAAGCGCTGACGCAGGCACTTACAAAAGTGAACATCAACCCGCTCAAGGGCCCCATAGGCCTTGGAAGTTTGGTGCGCACGAACAAAGCCAATTATTTTTTGGCTATTTCTGCAGGGGAGTGCCATGCAGAGGGAGGGCTGGTATATTGTATTTCTCCCAACACACCCATTGGCGGTTTCCTTTTGGGAAAATCGGTAGGGGACGCCTTCGTTTTTAACGACAAGGAGATTACCGTTCTGGAAATCCTGTAGTCCCTAATCCAAATCGGGTTTTTTTCTACCTGCTTTTTTTTCGGCCGTTTTCTGTTTGGCCCTTAGGCGTTTTTCCTTGGCCGTCTTGGAGGGCTTGGTCTTTTTCCTTTTCTTTTGGACCTTGAGTAGGTTTTCAAGAAGGTTTAGGAAACGCTGGGTAACCAGTTCCTTGTTCCGATATTGGCTTCGGGTTTCATCGCATTGTAAAAGGAGCGAGCCCTCTTTGTTAAGTCTGTTTTCCAGCTTTTCATACAAACGGTCCTTCTCGGTTTCGGAAAGGCCGTTGGAACCTGCGAGGTCAAAGGACAGTTCTATTTTGGTGGACACCTTGTTTACGTGTTGTCCTCCGGCACCACCACTCCTGATGGCCTTATAACGTAATTCCTTTACCACTTGGTCCTTGTTCAAAGTAGACGTTTCCTGCAAAGGTACTTAAATAGGGCGATTGACGCATGCGCCAATGGCTGTTCCGACTAGGGCATTAAGCGGCTGTTGATGGTTTCAAGAGAGATGTTCAGAAACACCTTGGTATCGGGATCCAGACCATCGGTCGACTCAAAATAGATGATATGTCCGTCGTATTCCCCCCTGATCATAAAATGGCTTCCCATGGGATAGGCTTTTTTGACTGTTATTTCCAGACCTGAAGTTTCGGAAACCCGGAATTCATGGGCATAAACAATAATTCTTCTTTTGGTATCCGCATAGGACTTTACAATATTGATGGGGATTTCATTGGCCTCTCCGAAAAGGGAGGCAACATATATGTGCTTTGGGTTTTTGTACAGTTCCAAAGTATCCTTGTCCGCAAGGATCTGTTGGTCTTTCAGTACAATAACCCTATCGGCAAAGGGAAGGATGTCATGGTAATCATGGGTAGCGGTCAAACAGGTAACCCCTCGCTTTTTAAGGTAGTCGAAGAGATTTCTACGCAGACTGTTTTTTCTAAAATTATCAATATGACTAAAGGGCTCGTCCAGCAAAAGGATTTCTGGTTCCTGCGCCAATACCCTTGCCAGGGCTACCCGCTGTTGCTGCCCTCCGCTGAGGTTCTTGACCTTAGTTTTCGAGAAATCTTCCATTTCGATCATCTGCAACAGCTCCATGCTGCGCCGTTCCATTTCCTCGGGTTCAAAAACGGAAAGGTACTGCCCAATGTTTTCCTTTACCGTGGTATACGGCATTAGATCGAAATCCTGGGAGAGGTATTTCATATAAGGTTCCCCGGGGACCAAATTGTATAAGGGGCCCATTACCTGGGACTTGCTCCAATGCACCGTTCCCACCTTGAGCTGTAGCAGACCGTAGATAATCTTTAATAGGGTGCTTTTGCCACATCCACTTTCACCCATAATGGCCACGTGCTCCCCTGCACCTATGGTAAAACTTATGTCTTCCAAGACCGGATGCTTGTCATAAGCAAAGGAAATATGGTCTACCTTGAGCATATCCGTCAAATTTATAAAACACTGGATTTACGAAACAAAAAAGTCCGCCCCTATTTAGAAACGGACTTTCGTTTAAAATATTGATAGTTATTCTTTAAATTCTTTTAATACGGCCCTGTTGGGAAGCGTCTCGTAACCCATATTGTAGAGGGTAAAACCAAAAATGTCCGCATACTGCTCAATGGTCTTGCTTACCGGCGTACCTGCACCGTGACCTGCGTTGGTCTCTATTCGGATAAGGGCAGGGTCTGTGCCCGATTGCTTTTCCTGAAGTTCGGCTGCAAACTTGAAACTGTGGGCGGGAACAACGCGATCATCGTGATCGGCTGTGGTAATCAGGGTGGCAGGATACGCCACACCCTCCTTTATGTTGTGCAAGGGAGAATAGCCCTTTAAATAGTTAAACATTTCCTCACTCTCTTCGGCCGTCCCATAATCATAGGACCATCCAGCGCCAGCAGTAAAGGTATGGTAGCGTAACATGTCCAAAACACCGACCGCTGGTAAGGCCACACGCATCAGGTCGGGGCGCTGTGTCATGGTAGCGCCGACCAACAAGCCTCCATTGGAGCCTCCACGGACGGCGAGGTATTCTGCCGAGGTATATTTGTTTTCAATGAGGTATTCCGCAGCTGCGATGAAATCATCAAAAACATTTTGTTTCCTGGTCTTTGTTCCCGCGTCATGCCATTTTTTGCCATATTCGCCCCCACCGCGAAGATTGGGAACGGCATAGACACCCCCTTGTTCCATCCAGACCGCATTTACAATACTGAAGGAGGGGGTTAAGCTGATATTGAAACCGCCATAACCGTATAGGATGGTAGGATTTTTTCCATTCAACACCAGCCCCTTTTTATGGGTGATGATCATCGGCACACGCGTACCGTCCTTTGAAGTATAAAAGACCTGGGTTGACTCGTAGGCGTCGGGATTAAAATCGATTTCTGGCTTCCAGTATTGTTCGTAATCACCGGTGGTTACATGATACTTATAGGAAGAACTTGGCGTGTTGTAATTGGTAAAGGAGAAGTAGAACTCCTTGTCCTTCTTTTTACCTCCAAAACCATTGGCGCTGCCCACACCGGGAAGCTTCACTTCACGGACCAGCTCACCGTCATAATTGTACTGTAGTACCTTGGAGATGGCATCTACCATATATTCCGCAAAGAAATAACCTCCGCCGGTGTTGGGACTAAGCACGTTCTCCGTTTCCGGGATAAAGTCCTTCCAGTTGGCAGGTGCGGGATTGGCGGCGTCCACAGTCACTATTTTTTGGTTGGGCGCGTCCATGTTGGTAACGATGTAAAGTTTGGAACCCACATTTTCAATGACGTAACTGTCCGTGTCCGTGTGGTCCAAAAGCGTGATCAACCCACCTTTGGGGTGCGCCAGATCCTTGAGAAAGAGTTTATTCCCCGAAGTGGAATTGGAGGCAGAAATGATAAGATAGCGATCGTCCTCCGTGACACTACCCCCTACGTAACGGTGTTTTTCGGAAGGGACCCCGCCGAAGACCAGTTCATCCTTACTTTGCGGGTTGCCGAGTTTGTGGTAGTACAGTTTGTGCTGGTCTGTTTTGGCAGAAAGTTGACTGCCTGTGGGCTTATCGTAACTTGAATAATAAAACCCGTCATTGCCCTTCCAGGAGATATTGCTGAACTTAATATCGATTAAGGTATCCTCCACAATCTCTTTTTTTTCCGCGTTGAGCACGATCACTTTTCGCCAATCGCTACCGCCCTCCGAAATGGCATAGGCCGCCAGGGAGCCATCTTTGGAAAAGCTGAGCCCCATCAACGAGGTTGTCCCATCTTCGGAAAAGGTATTGGGGTCCAGAAATACCTCGGCCTCTCCATCGCCCTTTTGACGGTAGACCACATATTGGTTCTGCAAGCCATCGTTCTTGTTAAAATAGGTATAATCTCCCTCTTTGAAAGGAGATCCCAATTTCTCGTAGTTCCAAAGTTTTTCCAAGCGTCCCTTAAGCTCTTCACGAAAGGGAATCTGTTCCAAATAACCAAAAGTGGTTTGGTTCTGTGTTTTTACCCAAGCCTCCGTTTCGGGGCTCCTATCGTCCTCCAACCAACGATAAGGATCTTTTACATCGGTTCCGAAATAGGTGTCAATGGTGTCCACTTTTTGGGTAGTAGGATAGTTCACGGTAATGCGTTCTTTTTTAAGTGTTGTTTCGCAGGCCACCAAGCTAATAAGGGCCAGCGCGAAAACTGCTGTTTTTTTCATTTTTTAGGAAATTAGTCGGCCCTAAAATACCATAAAATAGGCTATGAAATGGATGGTCGATGAAGGTTTTAACACAATTTATGATTGTGCTTCAAGGGGCAAATACCTCGTAGTGCTGTACGGTTTCTTCGAACTCCAACAGAAAGTTCCTGTCTTCCGGAATGGCCAATTTCTTTACAAGCTGGGTATAGATCTCCTAATTCTCAAGACGTGTCTTTCCGTGCCAGATTCTTGCAATGATAGCTGGCTTAAATCAGCTGCTTGTCTACCAGGTATTCCGCAATTTGTACGGCGTTGGTGGCGGCACCCTTTCTAAGGTTGTCCGAAACGATCCATAGGTTCAAGGTATTCCGTTGGGATTCGTCCCGGCGGATCCTCCCCACAAAAACATCGTCCTTGTCATGGGCATAGATAGGCATGGGATAGGTGTTGGTGTCCGGATTGTCCTGTACCACCACTCCTGGTGTTTCATGTAGCAATTGACGGACTTCCGCAAGATCAAAATCGCTTTCGAATTCTACATTGGCGGCTTCCGAATGTCCTCCAGCTGTCGGAATGCGCACTGCAGTGGCACTTATGGAAAAAGTACGGTCGTCCAATATTTTCTGAGGCTCCCGGGCCAGTTTCATTTCTTCCTTGGTATACCCGTTTTCCAAGAAAATGTCGCAATGGGGCAGGGCGTTTCTATTTATGGGATAGGGATAGGCCATCTCACCTTGTACGCCTGCCATTTCATTTTCCAATTGTTGTACCGCTTTTACCCCCGTTCCGGATACGGATTGGTAAGTTGAAATGACGACGCGCTTCATCTTATATCTTTTGTGCAAGGGAGCCAGCGCCATGACCAGTTGTATAGTGGAACAATTGGGGTTGGCAATGATCTTATCTTCCTTGGTCAGGGCAGCAGCGTTTATTTCGGGCACCACTAACTTTTTTTCAGGATCCATGCGCCAGGCCGACGAGTTGTCCACCACGGTGGTACCCACGGCCGCAAATTTAGGGGCCCATTCCAAAGAGGTGTCGCCCCCGGCGGAGAAAATGGCCAAATGGGGCCGTGCCAAAACTGCATCCCCAAGGCCTATGATGGTATAGTCCTCCCCTTTATAGGACAGTTTCTTCCCCACGGAACGCTGTGAAGCGACCAATAACAGCTCTGTGATGGGGAAGTTTCGCTCCGCCAACACTTTTAACATTACTTCGCCTACCATTCCTGTGGCACCTACAACCGCTACCTTCATTGGTTTATGATTTAGGATGCAAATGTACTTCAATGGGATGTACTTGACAAGTGCTTTGTCAAGGAATCATCAAAATATAACAAAATGTTATGAATAACACAACTAATTAAAAAAGAACCGCCAATCAGGTTAGCGAGACCCGATCGACGGTTTATACAATAATTTCAGTAGTATAGCGGTCATATCCCCAAAGCAGGGAACGGACTATGTTATTGCTTCTTTAGCAAATCCCTGATTTCGGCAAGCAGTTCCTCCTGGCTTGGTCCGGACGGCGCAGGTGGCGCAGGTGGTGTTTTCATCTTGTTGTAGGCCTTGATAATAATGAACATGACCAGTCCTACGATAAGCAGGTTGACCAAGCTATTGATCCAAGCGCCGTAGCGGATGGCATTTTCGGCAACAAAACCTTCTTCTCCGGCAACTCCCGAAGCTTCCGTCAGGATAACCTTTAGGTTGGCAAAATCCACACCTCCGGTAAACTGTCCTACCACGGGCATCACAATGTCATTTACAAATCCGTTAACCACAAGGCCAACGGCTCCTGCCATGATTACGGCCACTGCAAACTCGATAACATTGCCCGTCATAATAAAATTCTTGAATTCCTTTAACATGTCTTAGTGTTTTAGTGTAGTTATTTATATAGTTGAATAGTATTCCTATGCAATATAATCAAAAAAAGAAATTCCTAAAAAAATGTTAATGTGTAGCCGGGTCCCCGCTAAAAATACGTCGGACTCTTTGTGAGATTCCGGTAAGCAGTTCATAGGAAATTGTATGTGCATTGGCGGCAAACACTTCGGCGGAGGGACTTTTTCCAAAAACGATGACCTCGTCCCCTTCGCTACAATCAATACCGGTAACATCGATCATCGTCATATCCATACATACGTTTCCAATGATGGGCGCTTTTGCCCCCTTAACCGTAACCCATGCCTTACCATTGCCGTACTGCCTGCCTATGCCGTCGGCATGCCCTAAGGGGAGGGTTGCGGTAACTCTATAGCCCTCGGAGGTATAGGCTCGGTTATAGCCCACGCTTTCGTTGGGCTCAATTTTATGGATTTGCGAAATAACCGTTTTTAGGGTCGCTACTGGTCGCAATTGGGCATCAATGGAAGCTTCATTTCCAAAACCGTAAAGCCCAATGCCGCTCCGTACCATATCAAACTGGGCCTCGGGATAGTTGAGAATCCCAGAAGTGTTCAGGATGTGCCTAAAGGGACGGCAACCCATTTTGTTGTCCATTTCCGTGGCAATTTTGGTAAAGGTGGCGATTTGGGTCCGGGTAAATGCTTTTTCGGCCGGGTCCTCCGAAGCGGCCAAATGCGAAAAGATCGATAGGACCTCAACTTCCTTTTGCCCAGCAAGCTTCTCAGCAATATAATCCACGTCGTTTTCCCAAAAGCCCAAACGGTTAAGTCCGGTATTGAATTTTAGATGTACAGGATACTTTTTCTGACCCTGTTTCCTTGCTACTTCCAAGAACTTCGCTAGAATTTTTGGGGAATAAAGGCTGGGCTCCAATTGGTGATCCATGAGCACGGTAAAGTTTACCGGTTGGGGGTGCAGCACCAAAATTGGGGATGCAATGCCCGCCTTGCGCAGCGAAATGCCTTCGTGGGTATAGGCAACAGCCAAGTAGTCTGCCCCGAGCTGCTCAAGCTTTTGTGCTATTTTTGTCGCGTCACTACCATAGGCAAAAGCTTTGACCACCCCTAAAAATTTGGTGGTAGATGCAAGTTTTGCCCTTAAATATCGATAGTTGTGCTCCATGGCACTCAGGTCAATTTCCAAAACGGTTTCCTCGGTCTTAGGCATTGGCGTCCTTTTTGTTGGCCAGTACCTCTTCGGAATCTACTTCCATTTGGCTAATCTTTTCCCGCAACATGGCCTTAAAGAAAGCGGCCCTGCTCAAAGGTTCGTATTCCTCGGTCTCTCCTAGAAAGACCAATTTGTCGTTATCCGATTTTCTAAAACTGTAGTTGGCCAGATTTCCGGTACGGGTGCATATGGCGTGCACCTTGGTTACGTATTCCGCGGTGGCCATTAGCGCTGGCATAGGGCCAAAGGGGTTTCCTTTAAAATCCATGTCCAGGCCTGCTATCACCACCCGTACCCCTTTGTTGGCCAAATCGTTGCAGACCGTTACGATCTCGTCATCAAAAAACTGGGCCTCATCAATACCCACAACATCACAACCATCGGCCAATAGTCTTATGTTGGCCGCAGCGGGTACCGGGGTAGATCTAATTTCGTTATCGTCGTGGGATACCACCATATCCTCATGGTACCTGGTATCTACAATGGGCTTAAAAATCTCTACTTTCAATTTGGCGAACTGGGCACGCCGTAGTCGTCGTATAAGCTCTTCGGTCTTCCCTGAAAACATGGATCCGCAGATAACCTCTATCCAACCGAATTGTTCCTTGTGATTAACAGTGTTTTCGAGAAACATTTTGTAATTTTAGACGAAATTATGTTGTTTTTTCGTTCTTGATTAAAAGAACCACAAAATTAGTAAAGAAAGATATACCTTTTTTGGAAAGGTAAAATAAAATGGTATGAAGCGAAAATTGAAAGAGGAACTGGTAAAGATGTCCACTGACATCATAACCTCCCGGGGGCTGACGGAAATAAACGAACTGTACGAAGCGGCAAAAACGCTATACGAAAAGTTGGCGGTGCTGAAGTTTATTGAGGAGAAGTTGAACGATATAGAAATAGATGTTTCCAAAAACGTGGTGGCCTCTAAATTTGAGAAAATGGCCAATGCGGTGATGGATGCCAATACCTCCGTACCGGAGACCAATCCGCACGAAGAGGACATTATTACACCAGGTATAGATACGATCAAGGACATGGTCATGGAAATGCCCACGGCCGCTGAGGCCGATAGGGTTTTTGCAGAGTTTATGCCAAAGTCGGATGTAATGAAGAACGACAAGGAGTGGACGGCCCCGGACGCGCTAAACGGCCCGTCGGAAGACACAAAGAACACATCCCTGAACGACCGGCTTACCAAGGACATTTCAGTGGGCCTAAACGATCGGTTGGCCTTTGTGAAACATCTTTTTAATGACAGCACAGAGGATTACAATCGCGTGCTTTCCCAATTGAATACCATAGATACAGAAGAGCGGTCCATTGCCTTTGTAACGAATATGGTAAAACCGGATTACAACAACTGGGAGGGCAAAGAACAGTATGAAGCGCGTTTCATGGCCTTGATCGAACGCAAGTTTTCATAAGCAAGGAATTGTTATTTTGTTATCTTTAATACGATAAACCAATAACAACCTTAGTAAAATGAAAACCAAAAAAATTCTCTATTGGGTGGCCACTGGCCTTTTCTCCCTTTTGATGCTGTTCTCGGCAAGCATGTATTTTTTTAATTATGAAGAGGTAGCCCAGACCTTCACCAAGCTGGGTCATCCGTCCTATGTTGTCTATCCGCTTGCGGTACTAAAATTATTGGGTCTCGGTGTAATCCTTAGCAATAGGGGAGGCGCCTTAAAGGAATGGGCCTATGCAGGCTTTTTCTTCAATTTTGTGCTCGCCTTCTTTGCCCATTTTATGAACAATGATGGGGAACACATGGGGGCTTTGATAGGTATAATTTTGGTGCTTAGCTCTTATTTTTTGGGAAAACAGGTGAGGCCCTAACACGCTAAAATGGCAAAACTCTTTATCGTTCCTACGCCCATAGGCAATTTGGAGGATATCACTTTGAGGGCCCTACGGGTCTTAAAGGAAGTGGATCTTATATTGGCAGAGGATACGCGTACCAGTGGGAAGTTATTACAGCATTACGGAATAGATACCCCCATGCAAAGTCATCATATGCACAATGAGCATAAGACCGTGGCGGGTATTGTTAAACGTTTGCAGGCCGGGGCCGCGCTGGCACTCATTTCCGACGCGGGAACCCCTGCGATTTCCGATCCAGGATTTTTATTGACCAGGGCATGTCTAGAGCATGGAATCGATGTGGAATGTTTGCCGGGGGCTACAGCTTTTGTGCCCGCCTTGGTGAATAGTGGCCTCCCTAATGACCGCTTTGTATTCGAGGGATTTTTGCCGGTAAAAAAAGGGCGACAGACCAGGTTGAAAACATTGGCTGGGGAAGCCCGGACCATGGTATTCTACGAATCCCCCCATAAACTGATCAAGACCCTCACCCAATTTGCCGACTACTTTGGATCGGACAGGATCATTTCCATTTCCAGGGAGCTCAGTAAAATACATGAGGAAACGCAAAGGGGCACAATTACGGAAGTTTTGCAACATTATACCGACAAACCTCCAAAGGGAGAAATCGTAATCGTAGTTGCAGGTAAAAAGTAATGCAAGAATTGCTCACCAACATTAGGGCGTGTGAAGTCTGTCGGGCTCAATTGCCCCTGGGCCCAAGGCCCATTGTGGCTGCCCATCCCGATGCCAAAATCATCATCATAGGGCAGGCACCGGGGACCAAGGTACACGAAACCGGGATTCCGTGGGACGACCCCAGTGGAAGACAGCTCCGCAAATGGCTCAATGTGTCCGATGCCGTTTTTTATGATGCATCGCAGATTGCCTTGATCCCTATGGGCTTCTGTTATCCGGGAAAAGGTAAATCGGGCGATCTTCCCCCCAGGCCAGAATGTGCCCCCTTGTGGCATGAAGCCCTGTGGGAGGCGATGCCACAGTTGGAACTTATTGTTTTGATCGGCACCTATGCCCAGAACTACTATTTGGGGGAAAGGACCAAAAAGAACCTTACGGAAACGGTACAAGCGTATAGGGACTATCTGCCCAAATATATCCCTTTGCCACACCCCTCACCGAGAAATCGGTTTTGGCTAAGCAAAAACCCTTGGTTCAATGATCAGGTGGTTCCGGAACTGCAGGAACGAATCTCCCGGATTGTCAAAAAGGAGTAGTTCTGGTTTAGGGGCGTAAAGCAACAAAATCGAATTTTTTTCCGCTAAAAAGACCTTTGTCCGAAAGCTTCAGGTCCGGAATTACCAGTAGGGCCATAAAGGAGAGTGTCATAAACGGGGCACGTAATCTGCTTCCCAGTGCTTTGGCCATGGCATCGATTGCCTCATACGCCTTCCCGGTGCTCCACCCGTCCCTGTCGCTCATGATTCCTGCAACGGGCAAGGCAAGACTTCGCTGCTCTTCTTCGTGCACCGCACAGATGCCTCCCTTGTTGTCTATGATAAGGTTTACCGCCTTGCAAAGTTCAGCATCGGAGGTGCCCACCGCAATGATATTATGCGAATCATGGGCAACCGAACTTGCAATGGCTCCCTGTTTTAGACCAAAGTTCTTTATAAAGCCTATGGCCGGCGGAGCGTCATTGTAGCGGTTGACCACGATAATTTTCAAAATATCGTTTTCCGTATCCGACACCAGTTTTCCATCCTTCTCCAGAGCTGAGGCAATAATTTCATTGGTAATCAACTCCCCGTCCAAAGCTTCTATTACCCTAATGTTCCCAGCTGTGGCAGACAGGTAAAAATCCGCTTCCTTCTTGGGACCGATCTTAAAATTGTTGGGGGTCTCAAAGGGAACCGAATCAATAAAAGAGGTGCCGTTTTCTGCGACGAGTTCCCCTTGGATATAGGTCTGTAGTACCTTGAATTCTTTTAAATCTTCTACCAGGATAAAGTCGGCAGGATCCCCTTCCCTTAATCGGCCCACGTCCATCCCATAATGTTCAACCGGGTTTACACAAGCCGCTTGCAGTACCTTGAACACATCCACACCCTTGGCCACTGCCCGGGCACAGAGTTGATTGATATGACCCAGGATGAGGTCGTCGGGATGCTTGTCATCCGAGCAGAACATCATTCGTTCAAAATTATCCGGTAGCAGATCGATCAGTGCCTCAAAATTTTTGGCAGCACTCCCTTCGCGAATGATTACTTTCATGCCCAGCTCCAGTTTTTCCTTGGCCTCGGCATAGGTAAAACACTCATGATCGGTACTGATGCCCGCGGAAATGTACTTTTTGGCCTCCACGCCGCGTAATCCAGGGGCGTGGCCATCAATGGGCTTGTTATAATGTTTGGCCCATGACAACTTTTTAAGCACCTCCTCATCATCAAAAAGCACGCCGGGATAATTCATCATTTCTGCCAAATAGTAGATGTCCTTCAAAGACAATAAATCCGATATGGCATCGGAATCAATGTTTGCTCCCGCGGTTTCGAAGCCCGTGGCCGGTACGCAGGAAGGCGCCCCAAAATGAAATTTAAAGGGTGTCTTTTTCCCGTTTCTGATCATAAAATCCACTCCTTCCACACCGAGCACGTTGGCTATTTCATGAGGGTCGGATACGGTGGCGACGGTCCCGTGCAGCACGGCCAATCGCGCAAATTCGGACGGCACAAGCATGGAGCTCTCAATATGGATATGGGCATCGATAAACCCAGGGAGTATAAACACCTTGTTTTCGTGCGCTTTTTCGGTGATAGCCACTATTTTGCCTTCGGAGATACTGAGTTCGGCGGCGTAAATACGCCGGGCAAAAATATCGACCAACTGTCCTTGGACTTTTTTCATTTAGCGGTGTTTACCAGTGTTCCAGCCATGTTTTCCCAAGTACTGTTCTCCGCTTTCCACGGCGCCGTCCTCAATATGGGTGCCCATGGAGTCGTTCCAACGGTTCAGGTACCCAAAGAGGGCAATAACACCCAACATTTCCACAATTTCCCCTTCGTTCCAATGCTCGTACAAGCGAGCTTTTATGTCTTCATCGACTGCATTGGGCACTTGGGAAGCGGCTAGGGAAAAATCAAGGGCCGCACGTTCCGCTTCCGAGAAGGCGTCGTGCGTCCGGTATTCCCAGATGTTGTCCAATTGTTCCTGCTCCGCTCCGTAACGTTCCGCAGCACGTATGGCATGGGCCTGACAATAGCGACATCCGGTGGAATTACTGCTTACCCAGGCAATCATCCGTTTTAGTGCTGAGCTTACCCTACCGTCATTGGCCATTACGGCCTTGTTGAGGTTGATAAAAGCTTTGGAGATGGCCGGACGGTGCTGCATGGTAAGCACAGAATTGGGACAAAAGCCCAAGGTCTCATTAAAAAATTCGGCCAATTTCTTGGTCTCTTTATCGTGGCTTTGGTCTAAGGGTTGTACTAAGGGCATAGGGATTTTTTTAAGATCTTTTTGTTGTATTTTTGAGAGGTACAAGAAACGAAAAATTATGGGTACAACAAATCATATCACCACCAAATGGCTGGGCAATATGGCCTTTGAGAGCAACAATCCGTCCGGGCAAAGCATACGCATCGATGCCGGACCGGAAAACGGGGGCGAGGGTAACGGCCTACGGCCAAAAGCCCTGATGCTTTCCTCCCTTGCGGGCTGTTCCGGTCTGGATGTGGCTTCCCTGATCAAAAAAATGAAATTGGAGGTCGATGAGTTCCGGATGGAAACCATAGCGAACCTTACCGATGAACACCCCAAATATTACGATTCGGTGGTGTTGGAATACCATTTTTATGGGAGCAATCTCAAAGAGGGAAAATTGCAAAAAGCGATAGATCTTTCCCTGGAAAAGTATTGTGGGGTTTCGGAGATGTTCAGGAGATTTGCGGACTTTAAGACCAAGACCATTTTTCATCATACCTGAAGAAGTTCAAGTTCAAGCTTTAAGGGCAAGGGTAAGTTTGGAGAATTGAGTATATGGGGTAGGAATGTGAATCATAGGCAAGCAAGGCAAGTCGTTACGGGTATGGTACGGATTTAGGCGGAATACCTAAACGTCACTTTGAGTGATTTCGACGAAGTCGAAATTGTATCGAGAAGAAGGGGTAATTCAAGGACAATGAAGGTGTCATATGTTTATATCTTGAGATGCTCGGACGGGACCTATTATACAGGGGTTACCACTGATTTGAATCAACGCTTGTTAGAGCATCAGGCAGGAAAACACCCAGCTAGTTACACCTATACAAGAAGGCCAATATGCTTAGTTTTCTTTGCTGAATTTACTTGTGTCCATCTTGCCATTGAAAAAGAAAAACAGATAAAAAAATGGTCTAGAGCCAAAAAGGAGGCCTTAATCAAAGGTAGGTATGACACCTTACCCAATTTGGCCAAGAAAAAATTTATGTAACGGGTTCTCGATACATCATTTTGCTATGCGCAAAATGCCACTCGAACTGACGTAAACAGTATTACTTAACCATGCGCTGGACAATAAAACCCAAACCGGAACAACAACAAATAGACACCCTGGCCCAAGCGCTTGGGGTGGACGAGTTGGTAGCACAATTGTTGGTACAGCGAGGCATTACCAATTTTTCGGAAGCAAAGGAATTCTTTAGGCCCCAATTGTCCGATTTGCACGACCCATTTTTGATGAGAGATATGGATTTGGCGGTGGAACGGATAGGGAAAGCCATTGCCAAGCAGGAAAACATACTCGTGTATGGGGACTACGATGTGGATGGGACTACAGCAGTAGCCTTATTGTCCACCTATTTGATGGAATATTATACCAATGTGGCCACGTATATTCCCGATCGTTATGATGAAGGATATGGGGTGTCTTACAAAGGGATTGATTTTGCCCATGACAACGGATTTACATTAATTATTGCCCTGGATTGCGGGGTAAAAGCAATAGACAAAGTGGCGTATGCCAAGGAAAAGGGAATCGACTTCATCATCTGCGATCACCATCGGCCCGGACCTAAGTTACCGGATGCAGTTGCCGTTTTGGATCCCAAACGTGAGGATTGCCCCTATCCCTACGACGAGCTTTGTGGATGCGGGGTGGCTTTTAAGTTGATACAGGCCCTGGGACTAAGAAGAGGGCAAAATACGGACGATTTGGTTCCTTATTTGGATTTGGTTGCAACCGCCATCGGGGCCGACATTGTGCCCATTACCGGAGAAAACAGGGTGTTGACCTATTACGGTCTACAAATTATAAACACCACGCCCCGAATCGGGTTCAAAGCCATTATAGATACCCTTAAAAAAAAGCAACTCAGCATTACCGATGTGGTCTTTATTATTGCGCCGCGGATCAATGCGGCTGGGCGAATGAAACATGGCCAGCATGCTGTAAATCTTTTAACGGCAACAGATTTTGACCAGGCCAGGAAGTTTGCCGAAGAAATTGAACGGTACAATACCGATAGAAGGGGATTGGATCAGGAAATTACCCAGGAAGCCTTGGCCCAGATTTTGGAAAATAAGGAAGAAGAGCGATTTACCTCGGTGGTCTACAAGGATTCCTGGCACAAGGGGGTAATCGGCATTGTGGCCTCTCGCCTTACCGAAACCTACTACCGCCCTACCTTGGTGTTTACCAAAAGTGGGGACAAACTGGCGGCCTCTGCCCGTTCGGTCAAGGGTTTTGATGTATACAACGCACTCCTAGGATGTGCCGATTGCATTGAACAGTTTGGGGGGCACAAATACGCGGCCGGACTTACACTTTTGGAAGAGCAGTATGAGAACTTTAAGCAACGATTTGAGCAAGTGGTGTCCGCTACCATAGACCCAGAACTACTTAGCCCGGAAATCACCGTGGATGCCCCGATCCGATTGAAAGAGATAACCCCTAAATTGATGCGGGTCCTAAAACAGTTTGCCCCCTTTGGTCCTGGTAACATGGCCCCGGTCTTTATGGCCGAAGGGTTGACCGATACGGGCTATGCAAGGGGTGTAGGGGAGGACCAAAAACACTTAAAGCTTTCCGCCATACAAAATGGGAGTGGCCCCATAGGCGGTATCGGTTTTGGTTTGGGGGATAGACTTGCGTTGATTTCCAACAAAAAGTCTTTTTCCGCCGCCTTTTCCATTGAGGAAAATGAATGGCAAGGGAACGTAAGCCTGCAGTTAAAGCTTCGGGATATAAGATCATGAAATAAGGCCCAAAAGGAATTACCCCCTGGGCCTTGAAGAAAACCAACTAACACAAGCCTAAGGCAAAGGGTTAATCCAAAGCAGGTTTTTCCATTTCCTTTTTTCCTTGGCCACCAAGAGGATGTTTATACCCAACAAACCGGCCGTTTGCATCAGTTCCCCCACTTCATCGGCTTCCAAGAATAGGTGGAACAAAAAGATGTGCAGGGTAATGGGCAACAGGAATACCGCACCGATAAATCCTGTTCCCTGTATTAGGAGCAATAGGCCAAAGAATATTTCGCATACCCCCAGGAGCTGCCAGAAATATCCCGTCTGTTTCGCCCCGTTGATGTACAATATTTTCTGTAAGGTGCTTTCCTTGTCCGGGGAGGTGAATTTGGAGGCCTTCTCCACCACTTCCACAGGCGCGGGATTCGGTTTTTGAAATTTCTGTATGCCTCCGTAGAGCATCATGCCCCCTAAAATGAGTCGAAGCGCGATAAACAAGAGTTGTATAGATTTTCCCATTATTCCAAGGATGTTTCGCCCGCATTGGGATTGTAGATATAATTGAAGGTATAATAGCGGGCTTCGTCCACAGAACCATCAGGGGCCGCCGGCGCATCCTTGTAATAGCTGAGGAATTCTACCTTGGCGTATTTCCCGTCAAAAGTACGGACCATCAGAATCCTTCCTGGAATGGGACTCACCACGTTGGTCATAAAATTGTAATTGTACCAGCCGTTGTCGCTTCCGGTAGGGACGGCAAAGGCACCATCGGCGTCCTGGATAAAGCTTAGGCCATCCGCACTGGTAATACTGGCAAAGGTGCCAGTGGCCAGAAAAGCGGCTGCATTTCCGTTGCGCGCTGGTTCGTCATTGGTGCCGGTCGCAGCACCTCCGTTTACCGCAATAATGGTGCCCCGAAAGGCGATATCCCAATCCGTTTCACTGGAGGTTACGGCACCGGTGGCGAAGCTGAATTTGGTAAAGGGTCCTCCGGCAGGTTCGCCCTGTTCACCCGTTTGCGGAGCGGGGATGTTGTTGGCAGTTCTACTTTCAACGGCCTGTAATTGTGGAGTTTCATCATCATCACTGCAAGCCATAAAAACCATTGCGACCAAGGATAGGAACATAAATTTACATGTAGATTTCATAGGTATTGATTTTAGAATTGAATATTAAGTTTTACAAAGCCCTGTATACCGGGAAGGTTTGGAATGTTTTCACGATCTGTATAATCCAAAAGGTTGTTGGCCCCTATCTGTAGGGTATAATCATCATGGAACGTCTTGTTAATCGCTACGTTGGCCTGGGCATACCCATCTACAAAGGAGGTGTCAAAATCATCGAGGATACCGTTGCCGTTGCCATCGAAAAGGCCATATTTGCTCCGGTAGTTTATACGTAAGTTAAAGTTGAGGTCCCAGAGTGGAACGTTACCAAAAACCTTAAAGTTGGCCGTGTGCCTGGAACGGTTCACCAAGCCGAAGTAATCGGAATTGTCCAGTACAACGGTCTGAAGCGATTGCGGGTCTCGGGCAAAGATCTCTCCCCGTTCCAAGGCTACCTTTTTTTCCTTGTCCTTTGCATATAACAGTTGATAACCTCCCGAAATCTGTAGGCCCTTGGCTAGTTTGTATTCGGCGTTGATTTCTAGACCTGTGGTGTATATCCTGTTGAAATTGGTATAGCTGAAGACGTTCTGGCCATTGGTTTTACGGGCAATGATCCGGGTGTCGATGAGGTTTTCAAAATCGTTTCGAAAGAAGTTGATATCGGTGGCAAGCCTTCCCTTTTTAAAGGATGCTCCCAAATTGTAGCCCACGGAACTTTCGGGTCGCAGGGGTTCGCCAAGCTCTGAAGTATCAAACAGGATATCCGTGAGCTGGCCCTGCTCGTCCAATTCCCGGACCTTGTCGATAGCCGCATTATAACCCAATACGGTATAACCCACAGCCGAGTTGGTGAAGTCGAAATACAGCTGGCGAAAATCGGGAGCCTTAAACCCATAGCCCACGGAACCCTTTAGGGAAAGGTATGGACCCAAGGCATAGTGGCTAGAGAATTTTGGACTAAACTGTGAGCGGTACTCGCTGTGGTCATCGAAACGGGCACCGATAATCAAATTGAGTTTTTCAAAAGGGAAAAAGTCGTATTGCGTATAGGCATACTGCGAGTTAAAAGTGACCTGCTCGTCAAAAAAGGTCCTATCCAGGTTTTCATGTGCAAAGCCCACTCCTGTGATAAGGGTATGTTTTGGTTTTAAGGAGTAGGTGGCCCTAATTTCCGGTCGTAACATGTTCTGGTCAAATTCACTTTCGCTGAATACATCGGCTGTGATGGGGCTCTCCAAAATTTCGGTGGCCTTGTACCTCGTGGCATAGAATTCATATTGGAAATGGAGTTTTTTGCCTGTCGAATGATCTAGGCGAAGGTGGGTATTGAATTCATCAATGTCGCTACTTCCTTCAAACAGGTCTTCTTCCACGGACAAGGAGCTTTCTTGTCGCTGATTGTAGTAACGTCCCGAAGTGAATAACACTAGATTATCCGAAAAATCGTAGAAAAACTGCCCGTTAAAGGTGTAGTTTTCAAAAGGATCTACCGTTTGTCCTTGGATGTCCGGACGCAGGTCATATCCATCGCTTTGTAGGGTATTGGCGAAAAAGGAATATCCAAAACGCTTTATTCTTTGTCGGAGCGCCATGTTGGCATCATGGGTATTGAAGGAGGCGAATCTGTAGGACACACTTCCATTTAGGCTGGAATCCTTGGGGGTTTCCGTAATAACATTGATGACGCCACCAAGCGCTTCGGAACCGTATAGGCTGGAGGAGGGGCCTTTCACTACCTCAATTTGTTGGATGTTACCTACCGTAAGCCGACTCAGATCAAAGTTTCCAGCAGATCTGCCCACCAAAGGAACACCATTTATAAGAACAAGTACGTAGTCCGAAGCAATGCCCTGGATCTGTACACCATCAAAGCCACTTTCATCGGCAACGGTGATGATTCCGGTCTGCTCATTTAGAATTTCGTTGAGACGGACCACCCCGGTCTGTCGCAGCTGCTTTTTGGAAATTAAGGTTACGGGTAAAGGGATGGAAGAGAGCTGCCTAAGCGTCCGCGTAGCGGTCACGACCACTTCATCCAAGGTTTCCAGCACTAAGGAGTCTGCGATCGCTACTTTTTTTTGCGAAAAGATGATACTCGTGGAAACTACAATAAACAAAGGGGCTAACACCTTATTTAGATTCATTCCTAATAATTTTTTGACAAATATATAGATCTTATTTTTATTTGATCTAAATAAATTTAATATTTTTGATCTCAGATTTAAACGTTAACCCTTTAAACCCATCATGATGAAGAAATTTATTGCCCTAAGCGCATTGCTTTGCGGACTCACCTTTGCGGTCCATGCCCAAGAAGAAAAGAAACAACAGGATATTACCGCTATTAAGGCCATGTGCGGCTGCTATGAAGTAACGTTCAAATACACCGAGACCTTCGCCCCTGAAATTGATTATGAAAAGCATCATGATTACACTGCATCGGCCCTGGAATGGGCACAGCTTATTGAAGAGGATGATAACAAGTTATCCATACAGCATCTGCTTGTCGTTAACGATACCATGGTAGTGAAACACTGGCGCCAGGACTGGGAATATGAAAATCGTGAAGTCTTTTACTACGATAAGGTCAACAGTTGGAAATTTACAACGCTTCCCAGGGAAAGGGTAAAGGGACAGTGGACGCAAAAAGTATTTCAGGTAGATGATAGCCCCAGATATTCGGGATCCGCTACCTGGATCCATGCCGATGGCAGGCATTACTGGGAGAACAAAACAGCTTCCCCACTTCCCCGACGGGAATATACCAAGCGAACCGATTACAACGTCATGTTCCGAGGCAACCGTCATGAGATTACGGACTATGGATGGCTACACGAACAGGACAACGATAAAGTGATACGGGAGAATGACAGGGAAGACCTGCTCTTGGTCCAGGAAAAGGGCTATAATAGGTATACCAAGGTTGCTGATGAACGTTGCCAACTGGCTCGGGATTGGTGGAAGGAAAATGAGAAGTTTTGGGCCAAGGTTCGTAATTCCTGGAGTGCAATATATGATAAGGCAGGGGTGCTGACCCTAAAGAAAAAAGTAGACAACAAACCCTTGTACATGCACTTCTACCCTTTGGCCAAGGAAGCCCACGGGAAAAAAGAGATTACCGAACTGATCGCTAAGTTCATCGCCGATAAACCGGAAGCGGATGTTCAAGGGAAATAGCAACTTGGGCCATGGGGCAATCCTTTTATTGGCGATTGCCCTATTTTACGGGTTTTCAACCATTCAGCATTCATCCCGTTTGTGCACAAAGATGGAGCATGCCATACGGACCACCTATGAAGTGGATACCTTTAGACTAGAGACCCTTCGGGTGCCCGAAACCGTTGATGCAGTTACCCAAATCGCCTTTAACGGGAGTCGGCTATTCGGCATCAGGAAGCAAAAAACTATTATAGGCTATGCCTATTTGGGTGAAGCAAAAAGTATGAAGAAGGTATTTGATTATGTGGTACTGTTCCATCCGGATTTGAGCATCAAAAAGTCGAAGGTGCTGATATATAGGGAAGATTACGGGCAACAAATCGGATCTCAGCGCTGGTTAAAACAGTTTATTGGCCTGGCCCCTGGGGAGAACGCCATTTATGGGGACAATATAGATGCTATTGCCGGGGCCACGATTTCGGCAAGCAGCATGACCAGGGCCGTAGACGCGCTCTTGCAGGGGGTCAACGTATTGAAGCAAAAGGAAATAATAAACTAATCGGCATGAACGACATCAATCCCATATACCATAACCAATTTGGCGTGGCCTTCCAGTGGAAAAGAAATAGGGCCAAGGACCTTAAAAAAATTCAAATGGTGTTCCGGGATACGGGACTTTTGCTCACCCAGGAGGAACTGGTTCAGTTTTCACGGCATATTAAATGTACATTGGACAGCAATACCCTCTGCAAGGACTGTGCGGAAAACGAATCCTGTCGCGTGCTCTTATTGGACACCCCGGCGCCCCAGGTTAGTTTGGCGATGAACCAGAAGGAACTGCTGGCGGTGCATGACCTGGTGCAGGGCACCCTGTTTCAATTGGATCTGGACCATATGTTGGGAGATATCGTCAACGACTAATCGTCAAATTTTTCCAGGAACAGGCGGTGTCCGTCAAAAACCCCATAAGTAAAATAGGAAATCCAATCGCCCAGGTTGATGTATTTCGATTTTTCGTTCAGATCGATCTCTAGGGGTAGATGGCGGTGTCCAAAGACAAAATAGTCGAAGTGGCGCTGCTCCAATTTTCGTTTGGCGTAGTGCACCAACCACTCCTTGTCTGCCCCCAAAAACTTAATGTCCTCATCTCCCGAGATTAATTTGTTCTTTACGGACAGGTGCTGGGCCAAACGCACACCCCAATCCGGGTGCAGCCATCTAAAGAGCCATTTGGCAAGCGGATTTGTAAATACCTTTTTCATCCGCTTGTAGCCTTTATCATGAGGGCCCAAGCCATCACCATGGCCGATAAAAAAGGAGGTTTCATTTAAGATGTACTGTTGTGGTTCGTGAAAGACGGGAATGTTGAGCTCTTCCTCAAAGTAACCGTTCATCCAAAGATCGTGATTGCCCACAAAATAGTAAATAGGGATGCCGGCATCGGATAGCTCGGCCAATTTCCCCAAAGTCCTGGTAAACCCTTTGGGCACCACGGTTTTGTATTCGAACCAAAAGTCGAACAGATCCCCCAGCAAGAAAATGGCAGCGGCATCGGCCTTGATATAATCTAACCAGGCCACAAATTTTTTTTCACGGGGAAGGCTTTGTTTACCCGTGGGGGCTCCCAGATGGTTATCACTGGCGAAGTAGACTTTTTTATCTTTTGGAACGTTCAGTTGTTTCATTTAGGCTGTAAAGATAAGGAAAGAACCCATGGAATATGTTAGTTGTCAGCGGCATGCCATTCTGCAAAGGCCGTTTCGGTCTCTCGAAGCTTTAGGGAGTGTAGCTGAATGTTCTCAGGAAGTCGTGCCCGAATTTTGGCCGCAAAATCGACTACCATATTTTCACTGGTAGGTTGGTAATCCGCCAAAATCACCTTATGGCCACGTTCCATTAGCTCCTCGGCCAATTCTATATGAGGGGTGTTTTTGTTGAATACCGTGGCATGGTCAAATGGGTTGACAACTTCTTCCTTCACTATTTTCTTTAAATCCCCAAAATCAATGACCATTCCCAGTTTTACATTGGAAGTATCGGTAATAGGGCTCCCAATGACCGTTACGGAAAGTTTGTAGCTGTGGCCATGGACGTTTCTGCATTTACCATCGTACCCAAAGAGGGCATGGCCTGTTTCAAAGGTGAATTGCTTGGTGATTCTGATATTTGACATGGGTCCTGTTTGCCCAGCAAAGGTAAGGATTCTTTAGAATGAAACCGTCGGAGGCCGACATTGCTTTTAGTCGATGACGATATCGAGATTTCCCGAGACCAGGCTCACATGGCAACAATCTGCTGCCACGGTGTAGACCACATTGGCCACTTCTTGGCCACCGATGAAACCCTTGAATACAATTTCCCTGGAAGTATTCTGATTTCCGGGCACAAAGAGGTCATCATAAAGGGGATAAGAGCCTTCATTCCGCTGTGGGTCATTGTCGATAGGCCGGGTAAGATCTTCCCCCGTGGTGGCATCCCTCACCTCAAATTCATCCAGGGCGACCGGCATATCCGAGCTGTCTTGAACATTCACACTAAAGGAGACAAAGATTTCTGTACAGGCTACTCCGGTACAGCTGATTTGATCGTCATCATTCTTGTCAGAACAATTCCATATGGCCAGCATCAAAGTGCTTAAAAACAATGCTTTTTTCATTTGTTATCTATTTGGGGCATGTGAACCATAGATACGATTGTTGAACAGGTGTTGCGTGCCCGGATGTTAAAAAGAGATATGGGCTTATCGCTTAAACTTCCGTTGATTTCGCACACGATTTACGAAATAGATGATGACCACAAAAAGGGCCAACAAGGGAAAGACGAGGTCGCCATTCAAAAAGGAAAGCATATCCATAGTATTGTTTTAAGAAGGAGAACGGGAATACCTGGAGCTTATTGTTTTATTTTTTAAAAGTAGAAAGCGCTTCTTGCGCATGGGGGGATAGCACTAACTTTCCGGACATCTCCGCCCGCTGGATAAGCAGGGTATCCCAATGGTCCGTACCCTCCCAAAACACTTTCTTCATGGCCGCTAGGGCTTCGGGATTAAACGAGGCCAGTTTTTGTGTGTGAAAATACAGTTCCTTGTCCATTTGCTTCGGGCTGTCAAAAACTTTTGAAAAGAGGCCTTTCTCTTTGGCCCAATAGGCATTTTTCCATTCGGTGGGCGCCAGGGATAATTCTGCAAGACCGGCCTTTCCAATCTTGCGTTCCACTACCGGGGCAATGACCAGGGGCGCAATGCCAAGGGTAAGTTCTGAAAGACGAATCGCTGCCGCTTCCGTGGCAAAAACATAATCGCAGGCCGCGATGAGTCCAACCCCACCGCCAACAGCTTTGCCCTGAACACGACCCAAGATAATCTTTTTGCAATGGCGCATCGCATTGATTACACGAGCGAATCCGCTAAAAAAAACCTTTCCTTCGGCCTCATTGGAGATGGCTACCAATTCATCAAAAGAAGCGCCGGCACAAAAGGTGCGATCTCCTTCTGATTTCAGAACAATTAGGGATACCTCACGATTTTTTGAAAGTTCTTGGAATTCCCTGGCCAATCGTTCCAAAAGTTCGGTCACAAAGGAGTTGCTTGCCGGATGCCCAAATTCTACGGTGGCGATCCCATTTTCAATTTTGGTATAGAGACTCCCGTTTTCCCTGTTGGTACCCATCCGCTTTGCGTTTTTTCAAAATTAACCCTTTTGCAAAAGGGGGCGAAACTTTCGCCTAAATTTCCAGACCAGTGCCCCACCCCTAATGCCCATCCAAACGATGAAGGCGATCCAAATCCCGTAGAGGCCCCATCCCATAAATTTCCCTAAGTAAAGCGTAGGGATGAATCCTAAAAAGGTAGCGGAAAGTAAGACGTTTCTAAGATATTTCATCTCGCCTAGGCCCTTAAAAAGGCCATCAAAGACAAAGGCAACGGTATTCATGGGCAGGCCTAGGATCAGAATGAAAAAAACACTGTAAAAGGTTTCCAACACCACCGTTTCATTGGAAAAGAGACTTCCGATGGGCCTATAAAATAGCACTCCGGCAAGAGCAAGGGCCGAACTTACCACTATACCGTACAGAATAATTTTTTTGGAAAGCTTCCAAAGTCCGTTATAATCCCTTTCTCCCAAAAGTTTCCCTCCCATAATGTTGCCCGCTGCCCCGTAGCCATCAATAAAAAAGGCGGCGAAGAGCCAGAGATTGAGGGCAATGGTATGGGCACCAATGTAACGGTCGCCCAGTGCCGTTGCTTCACGGACTGCCAGGACCAGGGCCGCATTCAGTGCCAAGGCACGCACAAAAAGATTTAAGCTCATAACGACCAAACGCCCCAACTCTGGATTTAACGGAAAACGAAGTCTAAGGCTTATCTGGGTCTTCAGGACCAGGAGCACAAAGGCCATCAACGCCATTACCCCTTGGGAGATAAGACTCGCCCAAGCGGCTCCCTCGAGATACATGGGGGCTATGAAATCCTCAATGCCATATACCAGGATAAGGTCTAGCACCACGTTCAGTACCGCGCCCACTAGCGCAATGAGCATAGGCCAATAGGTGTTTTGCAAACCCCTGAAAATACCAAAGACAGCAAAGGTAAAAAGCGTTAAGGGAAAGCCCCATACGCGTATGGAGTAGTAGGAGATGCAAAACTCCAAAATCTTACCAGAGGCTTCCAAAAGCCGAAAAATATCTTCGGTCACGAAGATGGTGGAAATTAGAATAAGGATGCTGAGCGAGATATTAAAAAAAATGGCCTGTGCCGGTAGGGATTTCACCTCTTCCAAACGGCCTGCTCCCAAGTATTGGGACATAATCGCGGAAATAGAACTTCGGGTCTGCCCCAGTATCCAAATCAGCATGGACAAAAAGGAACCTACGATACCTGCTGCGGCCAAGGATTCCAGTCCATTCTGTGGAATGTTGCCCACAATGGCCGTATCGGTAATGGACAAAAGGGGTTCTGCAATACCTGCTACGGTAGCGGGGACGGCCAGCCTATTGATGGTTTTAAAGGTGATAAGCGTCTTCAAAAAAGAAATGTTTTAGAGCACGAGTTCATAGCAGTGGAAAGGGTGTTCACTTTGTTTGGGGAAGTAAATATCTGCCAAACGCCTATAACCCCGGGTCTCATAAAACCTCTGGTTCCTCTTGTTCTGGCTAAAGGTATCCAAACGGACCGAGCTAAAATTGTGCTTCCTGGAATAGTCCTCCGCAAAACGCATGAGGTCCTGAGCGTATCCTTTACCCTGGTGTTGGGGGTGCACGCATAAACGATGAATGTAACTGTTGTTTTCATTTGGGGTGAGCCATTGGATCGGAACGTATTCCTCGTCCATTTTGGTGGAAATTACGATGGCTCCAATAATTTCACCATCTAGATCTAACACGTAGAGCTCTGCTCTTTTTATATCGGTCATAAAAGCTTCCCTGGACGGATAGTGCTCGTTCCATTGATAGATCCCATTCGCTATCATATGGGCGGCACAGGCTTTGGTTAAGTTCATTATATCGTTTATTTCCGATATCTTTGCGCGTCGGATCATACTTAGGTTTTCAATTTAATTGTAAATTTATACTATAACCATAAAACTTCACTATGAAAAATATTCTGGTTCCCATCGGTACGTCGTCCTCGGCGCACGAAACCTTGCAATACGCGGTAGATTTTGCATCCCAGTTTGCATCCCAAATTTATGTAATGGATGTTTTCAGTGTAATGGCCAGAGCGGGCGGCCTGACCAATATCGAGGAAAAAGCCACCAAAAGTAGCAAGGACCGTTTAAAAGAGGTCATTGGCAAGATAGATGCCAAAAAGGTGGATGTTAAAATTGCCACCTATAACGGAGATCTTGTAGATGGCCTAAATGAAATCGATAAGGAACTAGGGATCGATCTAATTATTATTGCCCCCAGAAGCAATGACATACAAGAAGAGCTTTATTTGGGAAATACATCGGGAAGAATAGTGAAGCAGACCGATATTCCCACCTTGATCGTTCCCAAGGGAACCGCGTTTAAGCCTTATAAGACCATTTTAACGGCCTTTAAATCCGGCGTGTTGAAGCGCAAGCGAATATTGAATCCGCTGATTTACATACAGGATAAATTTAAGTCGCAAATCAATCTTTTATTGGTAAAGACCCCTGGCTATTCCGATGAGGACCTAAAAGTGAATACGGCCCTGATGGACATCAGTTCACAACTCACCATTACCGAAAATCCCACTACGTATTTGGGCGTACTGGAAAATTTTCAGGCGCAGCATCCCGACCTGCTCTGCGTCTTTAGGCGAAAAAGAGGGTTCTTCAAAAAATTATGGGAAAAGAACACCATTCCAAAGTCTGAATTTTTCGCCCCCATTCCGGTGTTGATATTATGTATCCAAAAGAAGGATTAAATGCTTTAAAAAAGTCTCAGACAGCTTAGGGGGCTTTTTCTTCTAAAAAACCTTGGTCGACATGATCGATCAGCCTATTTCCGGAGATTATTAATGGAAATGAACCGGTTGCTTTATGTATTTTTGGATATCATACAAACGCATACTTTTTTTGATAGTTTGTCTTAAGCCCCTTAACTGGTAAGCAATCGGACAGGGAAGAATCCACTCAAGGATCAAGAAGCTTCCAGGAAGCATACTTTATGCTTTGTTTGTTATGTTACGCATATATTTTGCCTTATTTTGTATCGCAAACGCAGGGCGGAGAGGCCAGGTCCAAACGCAGTGTTGTAAGTAGATATAATCGTTCAAAAACATACCCTTTTAAAATGACCAAATCCCTGTACATCGCTACCTTGGAATCCCATAGCGGTAAGTCCTTGATGGTTATAGGGCTAATGCAGTTGTTGCTTGGTAAAATGGCCAAGGTAGGCTACTTCAGACCCGTTATAGATGATGTAGAAGACCATCGTATCGATAATCATATCGAAACGGTTATTACCCATTTTGACCTGGATATCGAGCCCCAAGACGCTTATGCGCTTACCCAGAGTCAGGTCGTAGATCTTTTCAACGACGGACGGCAGGGGGACATTTTGGACCGTATCATCACCAAGTATAAGAAGTTGGAGGAGCGGTTCGATTTTATCCTGGTGGAAGGCAGTGATTTCTCCAGTGCGGGCAGCATTATCGAATTTGACCTGAACATAGACATCGCCAAAAATCTGGGAATCCCGGTGGTTTTAGTGGATAATGCCAAAGGCAAGACCCTGGACGAGTTCTGCGGAAATCTTGAATCTGCGGTAAACACCTATACACAAAAGGGAATCGAAGTTCTCGGGGCAGTGGCCAATAAAGTAAGGCCAGAAAACCTAGCGCTTGTTTGTGAGCGGCTGGGGAAAGAACTTCAGGGGGAAACACTGGTGTACGCGATTCCCAGGATCAAAGCGCTGTCCCATCCCACCCTTAATGAGATCCTAGCGGCCTTAAAGGGCAAAGTGTTGTTCGGGGAGGAAAACCTGAATAACCAGACCGGCAGTTTTGGTGTTGGCGCCATGCAACTGCACAACTACCTGACCCATCTAAGGGAAAACAGCCTAGTCATTACCCCAGGGGACCGGGCCGATATTATTTTGGGGGCTTTACAGGCCAACCTATCGGATAACTACCCGAGCATTTCCGGTATTTTACTGACCGGGGGACTGCTTCCGGAACCTTCCATTCTTAAATTGTTGGAAGGCTTTAAGAGCAATGTTCCCATTATTTCGGTGCCGCAAGGAACTTTTGATGCGGCGAACGCCGTTGGAAATATCAAATCCAAAATCTACGCGGAATCCAAACAAAAAATCACCACGTCCATATCACTCTTTAATACGTATGTGGACGGCGAACCCCTATTGGAGCGCTTAATGACCTTTCAGTCCAAGGGAACCACACCGCGAATGTTCCAATATAACCTGGTACAACGGGCCAGGCGAAGTAAGAAACATATTGTGCTCCCCGAGGGTGCAGACCCAAGGATCATAGAAGCAGCCTGTGAGCTAAGTACTTTGGACATTGTAGATATTACCTTGTTGGGAAATCCGGAACAAATCGAAAAGAGAGCGATGCAGTTGGGGGAGGACATTTCCCAGCTAACTGTCTTGAACCCGGTACAGTCCGATGTGTTCGAGGACTATTCCACTACTTTTTACGAATTGCGAAAACACAAGGGAGTAAATATGGATATGGCGCGCGATATGATGCAGGACGTATCCTATTTTGGCACCATGATGGTGTACAAAGGGGATGCCGATGGGATGGTGTCCGGGGCCATACATACCACCCAGCATACCATACGACCGGCGCTTCAGTTCATAAAGACCAAACCCGGAACTTCGGTGGTGTCCTCCATATTTTTTATGTGCCTGGAGGACAGGGTTTCCGTGTTTGGGGATTGTGCCATCAACCCAAACCCCACTGCGGAGCAGTTGGCTGAAATAGCGATGTCCTCGGCAATTTCGGCCAAGGCCTTTGGTATAACGCCGAAAATAGCCATGCTGTCCTACTCCTCCGGAAGTTCGGGCAAGGGAGAAGATGTGGACAAAGTGCGCACGGCCACCGAACTGGTAAAGGCCAAGCGCCCGGATCTACAGATCGAAGGGCCCATCCAGTACGATGCAGCCGTAGACCCCCTGGTAGGCAAAAGTAAACTGCCCGATTCCGAAGTGGCCGGACAGGCCTCAGTTTTGATTTTTCCCGACCTCAATACGGGAAACAATACCTATAAGGCCGTGCAACGGGAGACAGGGGCCCTGGCCATTGGTCCCATGCTCCAAGGACTCAATAAACCGGTCAACGATTTAAGTCGGGGATGTACGGTGGACGATGTATACAACACGGTGATCGTAACCGCTATACAAGCACAAGATAATGAATAGCCATTTATGAAAATCCTAGTCATCAACTCAGGGAGTTCTTCCATCAAGTTCCAGGTCATTGTGATGCCCAAAAAGGAAACCCTTTGTAAAGGTATGGTTGAACGTTTGGGGCAGGAGAATGGAGGTATCCACTATGAAAGCGATAGTGAATCCTTGCACAGGACAGAAAACTTCAAAGATCATGCTGCGGGATTGAAAGCGATAATCGCGCTACTTACCCATCCGGAAATGGGGATTTTGGGCAGTCTGGAGGAAATTGATGTGGTGGGCCATCGCGTGGTCCACGGGGGAGATGCTTTTGATGCCCCGGTCAGGATCAATGCCAATGTGCTCAGAACCATCAAAAGACTTTCTTCACTGGCCCCTTTGCACAACCCTGCAAATGCCATCGGCATAGAAACCGCGATGAAACTCTTCCCGAAAGCGGAGCAGGTGGCGGTATTCGATACGGCATTTCACCAAACGATTCCCCAGAAGGCCTATACCTATGCCATACCCAAGGACTTAACCGAAAAGCATCACATAAAGGTGTACGGTTTTCACGGAACCAGCCATAAATATGTTTCCGAACAGGCCATGGCATTTCTGAACGGGAGTGCCTCCAAGATCATCAGTGTCCACCTTGGCAACGGATGTAGTATGACCGCGATAAAGGACGGCAAGAGTATAGACCATTCCTTGGGCTTTGGACCTTCCAACGGACTCATCATGGGAACACGGAGTGGCGATATTGATCAATCGGTCATCTTCTTTCTAATGAACACCTTCGGATTTTCGTCCAAGGAGTTGAGCCAGATTTTACAAAAACAAAGCGGTCTTTTGGGGCTCACCGGTTTTTCCGATTTAAGGGATATCCAAAAGGGCGCTGATGCGGGGAACAAGGATTGCCAGTTGGCCATGGCCATGACCGCTTATCGGATTAAAAAATACATCGGTAGTTATGTAGCCGCACTCAATGGCTTGGATGCCCTGATCTTTACGGCGGGTATAGGGGAAAACTCCGATATGTTGCGTAGCATGGTCTGCAAGGATATGGATGCTTTGGGCATTGCGATCGATCCGATCAAAAACAGTGAAAGGTCAGCGGGCATTCGGGAAATTCAGAAAGACCCCTCTGGGGTGAAAGTGCTTGTGATTCCCACCAATGAGGAATTGGAGATTGCGAAGCAAAGCCATACCCTTTTATCGATATGAAGGGTAATTCATGTAGTTTGAAATGTAAACCAAAAAAGCCCTCAATTTCTTGAAGGCCCTTGTTTACTTGGTGGAGAATACCGGAGTAACTGCATTGCTCCTGACCATATCCCGTCCTGCAAATACAATTGGCCGTGCCTGTCGTCACGGGCGATTAAAACACGAAAGCCACCCAAATAAATTCGGTGGCTTTTCTATGTTTTAAAGCGCAATCCCAATTGCGCTTGATCGTGGAGAATACCGGAGTCGAACCGGTGACCTCTTGCCTGCCAGGCAAGCGCTCTAGCCAGCTGAGCTAATCCCCCAGCTTTGAAGGCCCAAAGGAAATACTTTTTTGACAAAGTATCAAAATTCAGCCCCATTTTCTTTTAAGAAAAGAATAACGCTTTCCTCTTTTACATATGAAGGGAAGGCTTTAAATTCACCAAAAACAGTACAGGATTATGGATTTAAAAAACAAAGTAGCTTACATTACCGGAGGCTCAAAAGGGATAGGGTATGGGGTTGCGAAAGCGCTACTCGAAGCAGGGATGCGGGTCGCCATAAGTGGCCGAAACCTGGAAACGGTAACACAGGCTGCCCAGGCATTGGGCGATAGCACACGGGTGTTGCCCATTGCCTCCGATGTTGCCCAACTTGGGCAGGAAGTGGCAGCGGTGAAACAAATCGTGGATACCTGGGGACAATTGGACGTGGTGTTGGCCAATGCCGGAGTGGGTCATTTTGCTCCGGTGGACGAGCTTTCCGAGGCCCAGTGGCACGAGATGATCAATGTGAACCTCAGCGGGGTCTTTCATACGCTAAAGGCTTCGGTAGCGGCCTTGAAGGCATCCAAGGGCTACTATATGACCTTGGCAAGTTTGGCCGGGACCAACTTTTTTGCTTCTGGCGCCGGATACAACGCTACCAAGTTTGGTGTTGTGGGCTTTTCCCAGGCGGCTATGTTAGATCTTAGGCAGTACGATATCAAAGTGAGTACGTTGATGCCGGGTTCGGTGGCCAGCCATTTTAACCACAACGAACCTTCGGACAAGGATGCCTGGAAAATACAGCCCGAGGATATTGGCCAAGTGGTGCTGGATCTGCTAAAAATGCATCCCCGTACCTTGCCCAGTAAAGTGGAAATAAGACCCAGCCGACCGGATAAAAAATAGGGCTAGACCTCTTTTTGTACAAAGGGAACTTTGGGGTCACAAATTTCCAAGATCAGTTTTTTTAGGTGGTCCTGGAACCGCTGTAAGATGTCCTTGTCAATTGTGGTGTTCTTGCTTCTGCTGCCTTTGGCCGCTTTGGTAGCAAACCGCAACAAGCCCGCACTGAGGTTCTTGAAGGAAATGATTCCGGCCTCAAGGCTATTTACCGGATGCTTGTTGGCATATAGGAACGCATAACATAGAAGTTGAAAGGCCTTGCTCTGATCATAATCCGTAATGATATTCTCCCAATCTACCACTTCTACCTGACCAGGTGTGGCCTTTCCGGTCTTGTAGTCTATGATGCGCAAGACCCCATCCATCTCATCTACCCTATCGAGTTTCCCGCGAATAAAAATGGCAAAGTCAATTTCGGGAAGGGCAAACTGCATCTCTAAACTTTCTTCCAGGCCTAAAATCCGTATATGGTGTTTTTTTGCTTCCTCAATTTCCCGATCAAGGAAATTTTCCACATAGCGGACCGCCACACGGAAGGCGATGAGGTTTTTGCCGCGACCGATATCCCCATCCGTATAAGAACTTGTAAAATGGTGCCTGACCAACTTTTCTATGCCCGGTTTCAAGTTGGTTAAGCCAGCCTCGGTGAGCGTAGTCCCCACTAAAGGGCGGTAAAGGTCTTCGAGCGTATTATGAATAATGGTGCCGAAGGTATTGGCCGCTACAATCTCCTCTACCTCCAGGGGATCTTCTATTTTAAGGATGTTTTGCTTATAAAAGTCAATAGGGTTCCTGATGTAGTTCGATAGGGATGTTGGGGAAAATCCTCGTCCCGCGAGCTTTTGGATCTGGGCCATTAAGTCCACGTCCTTGATAACGGTCTCCAAGCTGGGTACGATAGGGCTTATCTCCGGGGATGCGATAAGTTCGGTGATATCCCCAGGGCGATTCCCGTCTGTTAACAATTGGGTGATCAATCTGCTCTTTTCACCACCCTCCAGCACATCAGGTTCCGTATTGTACAGGATATATATGTTTTTGGCTCGTTGCAATAGTCTGTAAAAATGATACGTGTATACGGCATCCTTGTCTTTGTAGGTGGGCAGACCAAAAGCCAGCTTAACATCAAATGGAATAAACGAGTTGTTGGACTTCCCCGAAGGTAGGATACCCTCGTTTACCGAGGTGAGTATCACCGTTTCAAAATCGAGGTTCCTACTCTCCAGCATACCCATAAGCTGCAAACCTTGTAAGGGCTCCCCCCTAAAATCAAGTGTTTCTGTGGATAGTAGCTCTACATAGAGACTGTGGAGCGACTTTAGGTCGTTTACAAAGGAGTGGGCAGCCACCCATTCCTTCAATTGGTTGAAAAGGGTGTAGAAACGATAGAGGTATTCCAGCTCCAGCACTTGCTCGGTTTGCTGGAACTTGGATTTGAGCACTTCAATGATATACAGACATTTGTCCAGGAGCAGGCCTGGAAGCGGCACCCCCTCAAAGAGCAATTCTTCTAGCGGAGAGGCCCCAAGGGCAAGGGAAGCTATTTTTTCCCTGTTGATATACGACCAATTCCTAAGCTTTATCGTTTCACTCAAATACGCGGCGTTATTTTCTTTTTCGCCGGTGAGCAGCACTTGGCAATAGGGATGTGATAAAAAGGACAACATATCCCTGTAAAACCACCCCTGAGGGCTCTTATGGTCGTACAGATCAAAAAAAAGTGAAAACAAACCTGCCATGGGGGTTTTGTACAGCGGATACCCCATAGTAATATTCACCCCCTCCAAGGTTTGGGGAATAGCATTCATAAGCGGGTTCAAAAGAGTTTCATCTGCCAAAACGACCGCCGTATTTTTTAAACTGCTTGGGTTTTTTGATTTTAGGTGGTTCAGCAAGTTCCCAACGTACTTGGCTTGGGAAACCAGCTTGGGCACCCCAATGATTTGTATATTTTTTTGGGAAAGGTAGGTTTCTTTTACGCCTCTAAGTGGGTGATCTTTTAGATAGGCCCAACTGCTTTTGTGTTTTCTGATGAAGTGACCGGCATCGTGTATGGGATCGTTTATAAAGTAAGGGTCGCTGTCCCAGTAGATAGTGGCATCGGATGCGGATAGCATGTGCTGAATGATTGTGGTTTCTGCCGTGTTCAAGGCATTGAACCCGACGAAAACGTGCCTTTTGTCCCGGGTACGACCCATATAGCCCTCCAACTGTTTGCAGGCCTGTCTGTATACAAGCCCTTGATGGCCTACTCCTTTCTGAAGCAAAGCAGTGTTGAAGGTGGTGTACAATGCTTCCAACTGATTCCAAAAACGGAGGTAGTTCCGCATCATTTGAGTCTTTTCGGCCTGTGGGCCCCAATGCTCCATCTCCCGGATGGAGGCGAGGTTCGAAAAAATGCTTTCGGCGTCTATCAGATACCGATCAATCTCATTAAAATCCTGCAACAAGGTCTGCGCCCATTTAGAGAAGTCATGGAAATTGTCGTGCTCTCCCGTTATTGTTTTTAAGTAGGACGTGTAAAGCTCAAAAAGTTGTTGGGTATGTGGGGCGTACGTAAGTCCGGACAGTTTTTCCACAAAGGCTTCAATGCTGTATATTTCCGGTGAAAACAAAGTCCGTTTAGCCGAACGGGCAATACAGTTCCTTAGAAAGATGCCAGCACGCTTGCTTGGAAGTACAAAAACAAAACGATCTAGCGAATCGGTTTGACTGCATTCTTCCTCGATGACCTCTTCCAAAAAACTTCGCATGTCCAAAAATAAAAAAAGCCCCGCTAAGGCGGAGCTTTTTTAAAGTATTTTGGTAGGGTTTACCCGATTACTTGATCAAGTTGATTTCTACCCTTCTGTTTTGCGTTCTACCAGCTCTTGTGTTGTTGGTAGCGATAGGCTTGTCCTCACCATATCCTACGGCGGTCAACCTACTTGCACCTATTCCCTTGTCGATCAAGAAATCCCGAACTGCGTTGGCTCTGGATTCTGAAAGCGTCTGGTTCAATTTCTGGCTACCTACACTATCTGTGTGCCCTTCTACCGTAAACTTGGAGTTAGGGTACTCGTTCAAGATTTGGATGATATCAACCATTACAGAAGTAGACTCTGCTTTGATAGAAGACCTTCCTGTATCGAACAAGATAGTTCTTGCGTAATCGTTCAATTGCTTCTGAACTTCCTCGGTTACTTCAGGACAACCGTTGTTGGCTACAGTACCGGCAACATCAGGACATTGATCATCTTTATCCAAAACGCTGTCGCCATCTTTATCTGGCCATGGGCATCCTTTGTTTTCTGCAGGACCTGCTTCGTTAGGACACTCATCATCCTTGTCAGCAACGCCGTCACCGTCAGCATCAGGACATCCGGCCAAAGCGGCAAGACCTGCTTCGTTTGGACAAGCATCGTCCTTATCGGCAATACCATCGCCATCAGCATCAGGACAACCGTTCATTTCTTTGGAACCAGCTTGGTTAGGACAATCGTCCTTGCCATCCTCAATACCATCACCGTCTGAATCAGGACAACCGTTGAAGGCTTCCAAACCGGCAACTTCAGGACAAGCATCATCCCTGTCGTAGATACCGTCACCATCCGTGTCGGTTCCACCGAATCTGATGTTAAGTCCGGCCAAGTGCTGGAAATGTTTTACCAAGTAATCCTCGAAAGCGTGCTTGTAGGAAGACTGAATGGTAAAACCGATGTTATCGGTAAACCAGTAGTTTAGTCCAATGCCTCCATTAATAGTACCGGCACCAATTTCATCTACCCAGGTATATCCACCGCCAATTTCAACGAAAGGATCCAATTTGGTGTTTTTAAGAAAATTATATTTGACTGTTCCGTCAACTGCATAGTGGGACAAATCATCAACTCGGACATCGCCAAGGTTTTCAATTCTATTTAATGAACCTCTTACCCCAACCGAGAATCCATCCGAAAGGTAACGGGATACGGAAACGTAAGAAATAGAGGGTAGAATGTTCCAGTGGTCATTTGCGTTAAAGAATTCACTGCCGAAGCTACCCGTCTGAAATCCAAAATTGGTTAGGGCATCATCATCGCCAGTGGGGAAAACGTCAATTGCGTTCACACCAAAACCGATCTGCCAAGGGTTGTTCTCGTCTTGCGCTTGTAGGTTGTTCATACCAACAGCTACAATAAGGATGACAACCAATAATTTGCTAAGTTGTTTCATGTTCAAAATTTTAAGTTTAAGTGTTTATTAGACGCAAATGTAAGTTGTTAAAAATTATTAACAAAATCAATTTCTCATTTTTTTTTGCGCATTTCATATGTAAAAAAAGGCATTTAAACGACATTTAGAGCCTTTCCCACAGTTGTAAATGCTTTGATGGCCTGATCAAGATGCTCTGTTTCATGGGCGGCGGAGAGCTGTACCCGTATTCGGGCCTTTCCTTTGGGCACTACCGGGAAGAAGAAACCGATAACATAGATTCCTTTTTCCAGCAGCATATCGGCCATTTGCTGGGATAATTTTGCATCGTACAGCATTACAGGAACTATCGCAGAATCTCCGTCTATGATATCGAAACCTGCTGCCTTCATCCCTTTTTTGAAGTAACGGGTGTTCCAATCCAATTTGTCCCTTAAGGCGGTATCACGGTCCAACATTTCAAAGACCTTGATCGAGGCCCCTACGATAGCCGGGGCCAGGGAATTCGAAAACAGATAGGGCCTTGAACGCTGCCGGAGCAGTTCTATAATCTCTTTTTTCCCCGTAGTATATCCACCCATGGCACCTCCAAGGGCTTTTCCCAAGGTCCCTGTAATGATATCGATCCGGCCCAGCACACCTTTTTCCTCCAGTGTACCCCTTCCTGTTTCCCCGATAAAGCCGGTAGCATGGCACTCGTCTATCATGACCAGCGCATCGTATTGCTCGGCAAGGTCACAGATCTGGTCCAAGGGCGCCAAAAGTCCGTCCATGGAAAACACCCCATCGGTCACAATAATTTTAAACCGGGCCTTGTCCTGATCGGCCTGTTTTAGTTGGCGCTCCAAGTCTGCCATATCACCGTTGGCGTAACGGTACCGCATCGCTTTGCACAGCCTTACCCCATCAATAATGGAGGCGTGGTTGAGGGAGTCCGATATAATGGCATCCTCCGGGCCCAGCAATGGTTCAAAAACACCTCCGTTGGCATCAAAGGCGGCGGCATATAATATGGTATCCTCCGTACCGTAGAAATCCGCGATTTTTTGCTCCAAGGTTTTATGGATATCCTGTGTGCCACAGATAAAGCGTACGGAAGACATTCCGAAACCGTGCGAATCCAAGGTGTCCTTAGCTGCTTGTATCACCTCCGGGTGCGATGAAAGTCCCAAATAGTTATTGGCGCAAAAGTTGATTACTTCCTGTCCCGTGGAAATTTTTATTACCGCGCCCTGTGGGGAGGTAATAATACGCTCCTTTTTGAACAGGCCCGCTTCTTCTATGTCCTGTAACTCCTTTTGCAAATGCTGTTTTATCTTTCCGTACATAATACCCCTTGATTTTTAAATGAATTCTGGAACTATAGTGTCGTTAATATATACGATGATCAAATTTTCGATGGCATACCCCATAGCTTTCAGCGCATCGCCATATTGGTGCAACTGCTGCCCATAGGAACTGTTCCGCTCTCCCGTTTTATAATCTATGACCGTAGCGATATCTTGCTGTATCATCACCCTATCCGGTCGCAAAATTAATCCATTTTTAGTTATAATGTCCTGCTCATTTTTGATTACGTTCCCTTCTTGATAATACACCTTGAGTTGTGGATGATCGATCACCTGGAGCACTTTGGATTTCAGAACATCCAGTTCGTCGGCCGTAATATCCCCATTTTGAAGGAAATGCTCAAAGGCAGGGCCAATATCCTTTTTGGTTTCAATTTGACCCAGCAGGGCATGCATGAGGTTGCCCTGGGAAAGCGCCTGTTCCCGCTGGGTATCCCAAAGCAGCCCAGCTTTTGAAAGAATATTGAAACTTGGCCGGTCCTTAAAGGAATAGGAGTAGGGAATGTTTTTCTTTTGGGCACCGGCTGTGTGCGGGCCCGGATTTTCATTCAAAACACCGAACGCATAGGTTTTCTTTTGATCCTCCCAATGTTTTATGTCCTGAAGGTAATGAATGAACAGGCCGGAATAATACCGCGTATTGGGCTGCCCGCTCCTATCCAAGTGTTCCTCAGAAATAATGAACAAGGCCTTTTTTGCCCTTGTAAGTGCCACATATAATATATTGAAGGCATCCAGTTCCAATTTATGCTGCTCCTCATGGAATAGTTCCCCGACCTTTTCACCATACCCAATGACCTCTTGTTTTTTGTTGATGAGTACTTCTTTGAAGCCGGCAAAAAAATCGCTTCGTACAGTTACCCAAAGTTTGGGCGCTATCTCTTCGTAGATGAACGAATTGGCGAAAGGAAAAATAACAACCGGAAATTCGAGCCCCTTGGCCTTGTGTATGGTCATTATTTGGACCGCATCAATGTTTTGCGGGGCCACAATGCTCAGGCTGTCTTTTTTCTTATCCCAATAACTCAAAAAAAGTTGCAGGCCTGTCCCCTCTTTTTGCTCCACTTCCAGTACCGTATCCATAAGATAGGTGAGGTAGGCATCGGAACCTTCCCCCAATTGAAATAGTTTAATGGCATATTCCAAACCGTCATAGACCGCAGACCTTTTTAAATAGTCCAGATCAAAACCATACTCACCTAGGAGCATCTCCCGAAGGTTTCCAAGATGCCGCTGTATGAACGTATGTCCTTGCCCGTCTTTTTCGGCAAGAAAATAAAGGATGGCATAGGCCGTTGCCCGATCTTTGGGCTGGTCACAGTACTTGAGAAGGCTGATTAAAAATTTAATTTTTGGACTGCTCAGCAGCAATAAGGTTTCCGAGGATATTAAGGGAATACCCTCATGGGCCAACGCAGCTGCCAACAAAATACCGTGTTTGCGTTTCCGGGTAAGAATGCATATGTCCTTATAGGCATACCCTTTGGCCCGTACTTCCTGAATTGTCTTCAATACTTCATGGGCATAGGACTCGTCCAAGGCATTTTCTTTTTTTTCGAGAAAGGTGAGCTGCACCAAGCCACCCTCGGAGGTATTGAATTTTTGCTGGTTGCCCTCCAGGAACATCCTATTGTAGATTTCATTGTTCAAAAAGGGGCTCGTTCTGGAAAAAAAATCGTTGTTGAATTCAACAATTTCCCTTGAACTTCTATAGTTGGTAGGCAAGGATGCCAATTTGGGAGGGATTACAAAGGGATTTATATATAGGTTTATGAGGTTCAAGAACTGCTCTGCCTTGCCGCCCCTCCATCTGTAAATGGCCTGTTTGGCATCGCCAACAAGGAGCAAGGAGCCCTTTTGCCCTTGTTCGTTTTCACTTTCCAGTGCATTACTGATCAAAGGAATGAGGTTTTTCCATTGCATTTCGGAAGTATCCTGGAACTCATCTATAAAGTAATGTCTGTATTTTTCTCCCAGTCGTTCATAGATGAAGGGCGCGGGTTGATTTCGAATTTCATTGGAGATTATGGTGTTAAAGGAAGAGATGGGTAACTGGTTCCGCTCCTTTATCAAGGTGTTCACCTCTTGTTGAATAGCGTTCAGCACAGTTAAGGGCAGCACGTTCTGATAGCTGTTTTTGAGAAACGCCCTATGGTACAACTGCTCCTTTACACTTAGATATAGGTCCAGAATTTTTGGGGTAATTTGATCAGAAGGTAGTGCTACTCCAGACTTTAGGATATTGCCTTCCCGAAGGTTCTGCTCCAGTTTATTGTTATAAAGTTTCGCAGGATCAAATTCCCTGGCGATAATTTTCTTGAAATGGTTGGGCAGGGTCTCGCGAGGGAAGTCGTCCGCTTCCAGGCCGTGTTCCTGAATAATGTCGAGCACTGCCTTGCACTTTTCAACCGCCTTTTCCCCGGCCTGGTTCATTTTGGCCAAAAGGATTTTCTTCAAAGCTGCAAAATCCGTAAGTCCCTTATTGTCCATTGCCTTTACATGTGGCACGTGGTTTTCATTAAATAAGAGCTTGCCAATTTTGATCAGATCCGGGGTTGGATCCCAACTTTTGTCCTCGGCTATTTTTTCCAAGGCAAAATCTATCAACAATTTGGTCAGTTGCACATCGGTGCCCGCTCTGTGAACGAGACGCGCTACGGCTTCGTCCAACAATAGATCGGTATCCAGGACCACTTCAAAATTTTGTGGGAGTTTTAGGTCTTTTGCAAAAGTGCGCAACAACCTATAGGTAAACTTGTCAATCGTTGAAACATCAAAGAAGGCGTAGTTGTGCAAGATTTCCTTCAAAAGCCCTTTGGCCCTTTCTTGTAAGGTTTTGGGGTCGGTTTGCAGTTCTTTGCAAATCATCTGGAACATATCCTTGCTCCCTTGGGGTGTGGGATCTTGTCCAAACTCGAACAAACTGGTAAGGATGCGTTGCTTCATTTCGTTTACCGCTTTATTGGTAAACGTAATGGCCAAAATTTTTCGAAAACTTTTGTTGGAGGGCGAGGCCAGGACAATTTTCAGATAAGCCGAAACCAGGGTGAATGTCTTTCCCGAACCCGCTGAGGCATCATATATTTTGAAAGCAGCTTCCTGCACCTATTTTTCTTTGCAAAATAAGCATTCCGGGAGAGTTCTTATCAATTTAATAGTGGAATTTAGTCCATAAAACCGTAATTTTGGGAAACAGGAAAAATTAACGTAAAAACAAATAGATCATGGCTTTTGAACTACCTAGATTACCCTATGCGTACGATGCATTGGAACCTCATATTGATGCGAGAACAATGGAGATTCATCATACCAAACACCATAATGGATATACCACAAAATTAAATGGCGCCATTGAAGGAACGGATTTGGCAAACCAATCGATCGAGGCTATTTTGCAAGATTTGGATATGTCCAATGGCGCAGTGCGTAACAATGGGGGAGGCTTTTTTAACCACGCCCTTTTTTGGGAAGTAATGTCACCCAACGGTGGCGGAAGCCCCACTGGAGAATTGGCCGATGCAATCAACACCGCTTTTGGTTCCTTCGAGGGTTTTAAGGATGCTTTTTCCAAGGCGGCAGCAACAAGATTTGGCTCCGGATGGGCTTGGTTGTGTGTGCACAAAGGAGGTGCTGTAGAGGTATGCTCTACAGCCAACCAGGACAATTCACTAATGCCGGGCATCGGTTGTGGTGGCCACCCAATTTTAGGCCTGGATGTTTGGGAACACGCCTATTACCTAAACTATCAAAATAGGCGTCCTGACTATATCAGTGCCTTCTTTAATGTCATCAATTGGGAGAAAGTCAGCGAAAATTACGCTGCGAACAAATAGGATTTTAAATCAGATTTTGAAAAGCCATTCTGCGATTGCGGGATGGCTTTTTTGCTTTTCACAAAAGAAGTAAAATAGAAAAGGAAAATAGAAAAGGGTGGAGAAGCCTCCACCCTTTTCGTCCCAAATCTTACCATAAACTTAACCTACTTATGCTATGGCAATACTAAATTACTGGTATTGTGAGAAATAACAAAGGAATTTTAAGAAATTTTAGGGATTGGTAAACAGCGGTTTCCAGCAGTTTTATGTCTAAATGTGAGCTAATCGGTTGATTATCAGTAATAAAAAAGGCGGAGCGAAGCTCCACCTTTTTTCCCCAAATCTTACCATGAACTTAACCTACTTATGCTATGGTTCTCCAAATGTATGCTATAGCCAATCGATGAAAAAAGGTTTTAGATGAATGTCCCTATAATCGGATGAACTACCATTTTTTAAAAAATGTACTGGGAAATGAAAGTAGCGAGCGGATATCGAGGCGGGTAGAAAAATAAAAAAGGTGGAGAAGTCTCCACCTTTTTTGCCCCAAATCTTACCATGAACTTAACCTACTTATGCTATGGCGAGTCTAAAGTAAACGGCTTTGCTCGCGAGTGGTTAAAAACCCGACGAAAAGCATGAATTATCGATGAAATGCATAATTTTGTGCAGTTTATCGACAAAATTGTTAATAGGCCCTTTGGTTCTTTCCCTCGTAAAAATTGATGAAAGCCCGATTTACCACTTTGTTTCCACCCGGCGTGGGGTAGTTTCCGGTAAAGTACCAGTCCCCTAGATTTTTTGGACAGGCCTCATGAAGATTTTCAATGGTCTGGTAAATGATCTGTACTTCCGCTCTAATATCTACAGGACTCAAAAGTTCACCTATTTTACGGGAAATTTCGTGGGCCGTAAAGGGGGCATAGAATTCCTTCACGTGATTCACAACCTGTTGTTCGGCACAGTTGAGCTGTTGTAGGCATTTTTGATAGATTTCGTCAACGAGCTGCATGGAATTTTTCTCCTTGTGCAGGGCCAAGGCCGCCCGGAAGGCAATAAAGTCCTCCAATTTTGCCATGTCAATACCATAACAATCGGGGTAGCGTATCTGCGGTGCGGAGGACACCACCACGATCTTTTTAGGGGAAAGCCGGTCCAGGATACGAAGGATACTTTTCTTTAAGGTGGTGCCCCTTACGATACTGTCATCGATAATGACCAAGTTATCGCCTTCCTCGACAGAGCCATAGGAAATATCGTAAACATGCGCTACCAGATCGTCCCTACTACTGTCCTGGGTGATGAAGGTACGCAACTTGGCGTCCTTTATGGCCACCTTTTCTATTCTGGGGCGGATATCCAAAATCTTATGAAGTTCTTCCTTGGTAATCGATGCTCCTTTGGAAAGAATCTGTTCCTCTTTCTTCTTGTTGAGGTAGTTCTGAGCCTCCTTTACCATACCGAAAAAGGAGGTCTCGGCGGTATTGGGAATATAGGAGAACACCGTATTCTTTATGTCGTTTCCAATAGCGGATAGTATCTGGGGGAAGAGCAATTTCCCCAGCAGTTTTCGTTCTTGATAGATTTCTTTGTCGCTTCCCCTGGAAAAGTAAATACGCTCAAAGGAACAAGCCTTTCGTTCCCGGGGCTTCAATATCTCAGAAATGAACACTTCGCCCTTCTTTTTAACGATGATGGCATGGCCCGGATCCAATTCCTTGACAGCCTCGTATTTTACGTTAAAGACGGTCTGTATGGCGGGCCGTTCAGAGGCCACTACCACCACTTCGTCATCCTGGTAATAGTAGGTGGGCCTTATTCCGGAGGGATCACGGAGAACAAAGGAATCCCCATGCCCCAAAAGGCCGGTCATGGCATAACCTCCATCCCAATTCTTGGACGCTTTTTTCAAGATCTTTGTCAGGTTCAACCTTTCCGCAATCAAGGGAGACGCTTCACGTTTATTGTGACCTTCCTTCTTAATTTGTTTGTACAGTTTAGCAACGGCATCATCCAGAAAGTGACCTATCTTTTCCATCACGGTGACGGTATCGGCCATTTCCTTAGGGTGCTGTCCCAGCTCGACCAAATTTCCGAAAAGCTCGTTTACGTTGGTCATATTAAAATTCCCGGCAACAATGAGGTTCCTGTGCATCCAGTTGTTCTGTCTTAAAAACGGATGTACGCTTTCTATACTGTTTTTGCCAAAGGTGCCGTAACGCACATGACCCAACAAAAGCTCCCCGATATACGGCATATGTTTTTTTTGAAGCGTAACGTCCTGCTCGTATTCCGGATGCTTCAGCAGGGTGTTGTTGATACGCTCATTGATTTGGTCAAAAATGTCCTGTATGGGTTGTGACTGCACCGATCGTACCCTGCTCATGTATCTTTCCCCAGGCGCCATATCGAGTTTAATACTGGCGAAGCCTGCACCATCCTGTCCACGGTTGTGCTGTTTCTCCATCATGAGGTACATTTTGTTCACCCCATAAAAGGCCGTGCCATACTTTTCCTTATAATACTCCAAGGGTTTCAACAGACGGATCAAGGAAATCCCGCATTCATGCTTAATGGCGTCACTCATTGTCTATATAAATTAAAAAAGCCCTGAAAATTCAGGGCGTGTTTTATTGTAGTTCAATATCAAATTGTGTCAATTCCTTAAATTGGCGCAGCCGTTGGGCCACTTCTTTTTTCTCCAGGTCCAGCATGCGTTCCGTACCAAATCGCTCCACGCTGAAGGAAGCCAGATTGGAACCGTGGATAATGGCGTTCTTTAGACTGTTGAACGAAACGTTTTCGGTCTGGGTCAAATATCCAGAAAAACCGCCCGCAAACGTATCACCCGCACCAGTAGGGTCAAAAATTTCCTTTAGCGGGAGTGCCGGTGCAAAAAAGATGTGCTCCTTATGGAACAAAAGCGCACCGTGCTCCCCTTTTTTGATTACCACAAATTTGGGACCCATTTGTTGGATTTTGGCAGCCGCGGTCACCAAGGAATATTCATGGGTCAACTGTCTGGCCTCTTCATCATTGATCGTAATAACATCGATGCGTTTGATTACCTGGGTAAGTTCGTCCAAAGTGTTGTCCATCCAAAAGTTCATGGTGTCGAGCACAATGAGTTTTGGCCTTACTTCCATTTGATCGATCACGCTCATTTGAATATTGGGATGAAGGTTCCCTAACATTACGACATCCGCATCCTTATAGTTTTTAGGGACTACCGGGTTAAAATCCGCCATTACATTCAGTTCTGTGACCAAAGTATCCCTGGAATTCAGATCGTTGTGATATTTGCCGCTCCAAAAGAAGGTTTTGCCCCCCTTCACAATTTCAATGGCGGAAATATCGATATTTTGATCGGCTAGGAGATCTAGGTATTCCTGAGGAAAGTCCTCACCAACCACGGAGACTATGGCGGATTCTATGTCAAATTGTGCAGCTGCAAGACCAATAAAAGGGGCTGCACCGCCCAAAATCTTATCCGTTTTGCCAAAGGGCGTCTCTATGGCGTCAAAGGCGACGGACCCTACGATTAAAAGTTTACCCATGTAATCCAAAAATTTGCTGCAAATATACGTTTTTGAACAGCTATTCGCCATAAGGGCAGGACTAAATTTTAGGCTGGGTTATTTGCGCCCGAAGTCCGCCGGAATTTCACCCCACGCCTTGGTCTCCCATTTTACGACTTCCGTGCTGTAGGTGTTGGCTTTCAGCCAAGCTATCGCTCTGCGGACCATATCAAAAACCGCTTTGTTTTTTGGGGTTTCCACAAGTTTGCTGTTGCAGGTTTTTTTACGCACCCAGCTCATGGCGGTCCGGGAATCGGAGTAGATGATCCTGTTGCTATGGTGTTGCTTTAAGTAGGCAAGTCCGTGAACCAGCGCCAAAAATTCCCCGATATTGTTGGTCCCTTGTTCAAATGGCCCCTGCTTAAACAGTTCTTTTCCAGTTTTGGTGTCCACCCCACGGTATTCCATGACCCCCGGGTTTCCACTAGATGCCGCATCTACGGATATGGAGCGGAAGTTGGGCGCTCCAATTTTCAACAATTGCGCCTTGGAAAGGGCTGACTGCCCCGTTTTTTTCCCCTTGTAATCGGCATAGTTGCCGTTATAGGCCTTTTTGGCTTCCGCAAAGGAAGGAAAGGATTTGTACTGGGCCCCTTTATGGCCCGCAATGGCCGCTTTGCAATCTTCCCAGCTAGTGTATATCCCCGGGCGCTTGCCTTTCCAGACGGTATAAAACTTTTCCTTTTTGGCCATAGCGGGTTACAATAATAACTTTTCAATAATTTTCGGGAAGTGTTCATATTCCAAACGATGCACCTTTTCGGCAATAGTTTCAGGGGTATCTGTCTGCAGAATAGAGGTCTCTGCCTGATGGATGACAGCACCCTCGTCATAGGCGTTGTTTACATAATGGATGGTAATCCCCGTCTTCTCTTCCTTGTTTTCCTTTACCATTTGGTGCACTTTAAAACCGTACATGCCCTTGCCCCCGTATTTGGGCAATAGGGCCGGATGTATATTGATAATCCTATTGGGAAAGGCGTCAATGAGTTTTTCGGGTACTTTCCACAAAAAACCAGCAAGTACAATGAGGTCGGGATCAAAAGTTTTTAGAATGGACAAAACGCAGTCTGTCTCATAGAAGGCGGTCCTGTTAAAAAACAAAACATTGATTTTCAATCGGTTGCACCGATCTATTACCTGGGCGTCCCTCTTATTGGTCAAGACGCAGCTTATGTTGATTTTTGGATTGTCCCTAAAATAGTGTGCTATATTTTCCACATTGGAACCTGACCCGGAAGCAAAAAGAACAATCTGTTTCATTCAATATAAACCCTTTAGGGGGCCGAAATTTTTTGGACTAAAGTAATACTCCTGCGCTTAAATTTCTTAAATTACCGTACATTTTAACGACAAATAGTGTTATTACACCAAAGTTTTTTATTTTTGCCAACGATTTAAATTTTTAAAACCAAAATTATTATGTCAGACATTGCATCACGAGTAAAAGCTATCATCGTTGATAAGTTAGGTGTTGATGAGAACGAAGTTGTAGCCGAGGCTAGCTTTACCAACGACCTAGGGGCAGACTCCTTGGATACAGTAGAGTTGATAATGGAATTCGAAAAGGAATTCGATATCCAAATCCCCGACGATCAAGCTGAGAACATTGCAACAGTTGGCCAAGCTATAAGTTATATAGAGGAAGCGAAGTAATTTCATGATACTTGGACAAGATTAAAAATATCCATGTGGTAATCATGCCGCATGGATAATTTTTTTTAATTTCACTAGACTTAGAACAAAACAAAAATTTGGTTCAATGCAATTAAAGCGAGTTGTGGTTACTGGATTGGGGGCCTTGACCCCCATAGGTAACAATATCGAGGAGTATTGGGATGGATTAAAAAACGGTAAGAGCGGTTCAGCACCCATTACCTATTACGATACCGAAAAATTCAAGACTAAATTTGCTTGTGAACTAAAAAATTACAATTCAGCAGATTTTTTTGACCGGAAGGAGGCGCGGAAATTGGATAGGTTTGCACAATACGCCCTTATTTCTTCGGACGAGGCCATAGCCGATTCCAAATTGGACTTGGACGCAATCGATAAATTCCGGGTTGGCGTGGTCTGGGGTGCCGGGATAGGCGGCTTGGAAACCTTTCAAAATGAAGTGCTAAACTACGCCGAAGGGGATGGTACCCCAAGGTTCAATCCCTTTTTTATCCCTAAGATGATAGCGGATATTGCCCCGGGCAATATTTCTATAAAACACGGGTTTATGGGTCCTAACTATACTACCGTTTCTGCATGTGCCTCTTCGGCCAATGCCATGATCGATGCCCTGAACTACATCCGTTTAGGCTATTGCGACGTAGTGGTTACGGGTGGAAGCGAGGCAGCAGTGACCATTGCTGGCATGGGAGGATTCAACGCCATGCATGCCTTGTCTACGCGAAACGAAAGCCCGGCGACCGCTTCACGGCCATTTGATGCCACAAGGGACGGTTTTGTCTTGGGAGAAGGAGCTGGAGCCCTAATTTTAGAGGAATACGAGCATGCAGTGGCCAGAGGGGCAAAGATATACGCCGAGGTGATCGGTGGCGGACTTTCCAGTGATGCTTATCATATGACAGCGCCGCATCCGGAAGGAATTGGTGTGGAACGTGTTATGCAAAATTGTTTGAACGATGCCGGGATCAAACCGGAGGACGTGGATACCATAAATACACATGGTACTTCTACACCCTTGGGCGATGTAGCGGAGCTAAAGGCGATTACCAAAGTGTTCGGCGCGCATGCCCCAAATATCAATATTAACTCTACAAAATCCATGACCGGACATTTGCTGGGAGCTGCCGGGGCCATTGAGGCCATAGCCTCTATTTTGGCCATGGAAAACAATTTGGTGCCACCCACCATAAACCATACTACGGTAGACGAGAATATTGATCCCAAGCTAAATCTAACCCTGAACAAGGCCCAAGAAAGGGAAGTTAAGATTGCCATGAGCAATACTTTTGGATTTGGTGGCCACAATGCCTGCGTAGCGTTCAAAAAAATCAGTTAAATCAAAGTATGGGGTTTCCTTCCAATATATTCAATTCCCGTTCAAAGGAAGATGGGGATTTTTTGGAGGGCATTACAAAAATCCTAGGATTCAAACCCAAAAATCTAAAGGTCTACAAAAAGGCTTTTTTGCACCGATCGGCCAATAAAAGGGACGAGCACGGCACACCCATGAACTACGAACGCCTGGAGTTTTTGGGAGACGCCATGCTCGGGACCATTATTTCCAAACACTTGTACAATGAAGTCCCTGCAGGAGATGAGGGCTACCTTACCAAGATGCGATCAAAGATTGTAAGTAGAAAGCATCTGAATGAATTGGGAAAAGACCTTAACCTCATTAAGTTCGTGCACAGCCGTATACCTAAATCCCACTTTGGGGATAACATTCACGGCAATGTCTTTGAAGCGTTGATCGGGGCCATTTATCTGGACCGAGGTTATGGCTATTGCGAAAAATTCATAAACGAGAGGGTCATTGGTCCCTATGTGGATATAGAACAACTGGAGGGGCAGGTCATCAGTTATAAAAGTTTGGTCATTGAATGGTGCCAAAAACAGAAAAAGACATTTCACTACGATGTCTACGATGACACGGGTAACGATGCCTTAAAACATTTTGCAGTAAAACTCTATATTGAAAATAAGGTTTTGGCGAAGGCAAGGGCCACCTCCAAAAAAAAGGCCGAGGAAAAGGCCTCCAAAAGGGCGTTTTTCGCATTACAGGACCGAATGGATAAATCGTAGACAAAAATTGTTCAACTCCAACGTTTTCGTAAATCAAAACCCCCGCAAACCCCATACTTAACTAGGCCAGTTACTTTATTAATTATATATTTACCAATTCGTATATGTGGGTATGGCGGCGATACACAAAATTTCAGGAGACTTTTACGAAGATTCCTTCGCTTTGATTGCCCTGCACAGTAGTCTGGAGGATTACGCCATGGCGTATGCACTTAACCTGTACCTTAAATCGAATTTATCGAGGACCGCAATAGACTTGGATTTGTCCCAAAAAATTTCTTTCCCCATTTTCGAATGGAGGGATAGGATAAACGATCGGTACTGGACCTTGCTTCCCAATAACAGCAACGCAGAGGAACAAGTGGACCAAAGCGGCCTCTTTAGGAATGAACCTGCATTGACCCTACACCATTTGGTGCCGGAACATAAAGATGTGGATTACTTCTTAAAAATAGAACGGGACGATTCGGATATGGATGACGAGCTTGTACGGTCTATCCTTTCAATACCCAGGGTAGTAACGGCATATACCATTGAGGCCAATATGTTGAAATCCAAAAACAATTTAATCTTTTAAAAGAATGCCAAGCAAGAAAAAGACCAAGATAGTAGCCACCCTAGGACCGGCTACCAGCAAGAAGGAAGTGCTTAAGAGTATGATCGAGGCAGGCGTAGATGTCTTTCGAATAAATTTTTCCCATGCCGATTATGAGGACGTTATCGAGCGTATTGGCCTCATCCGTGAGCTCAACGAAGAATTGAGCACCAATACCTCCATACTAGCAGATTTACAGGGCCCCAAACTTCGGGTTGGTGTGATGGCCGGTGAGGTTGTGGTGGCTCCCGGCGATGAGATTACCTTTGTAACCGGCAAACCCTTTGAGGGCGATGCGGAAAAAGTGTATATGAATTATGCCAGTTTCCCTCAAGATGTAAATCCTGGGGAACGGATCTTGCTGGACGACGGAAAGTTGATATTCGAAGTGTTAAACACCAATAAAAAGGATGAGGTAAAAGCAAAAGTAGTGCAAGGGGGTCCCCTAAAATCCAAAAAGGGGGTTAATTTACCCAACACCAATATTTCGCTCCCGGCCCTTACCGAAAAGGACATCAAGGATGCCATTTTCGCCATCTCGCAAAATGTGGATTGGATAGCGCTTTCCTTTGTGCGCTACAGCCAGGATCTGATCGATCTACAGAATATCATCAAAGAACATTCCGACCAAAAAATTCCTATCGTCGCCAAGATCGAAAAACCCGAGGCCGTTGAGAATATAGATAAGATTGTGGCCTATTGCGACGGACTCATGGTGGCCAGGGGCGACCTGGGGGTAGAGGTGCCGGCCCAGGAAGTTCCCCTGATACAAAAACAATTGGTGCTACGTGCAAAAAAGGCCAGGATCCCAGTGATTATTGCCACGCAAATGATGGAAACAATGATTACCAGTCTTACCCCAACACGCGCCGAGGTAAACGATGTGGCCAATTCAGTCATGGATGGGGCCGATGCCGTAATGCTTTCCGGGGAGACCTCGGTAGGGAACTATCCGGTTCAGGTAATCGAAAAAATGGCGAGTATTCTACAAAGCGTAGAAGGATCGGAACTTATACAGGTTCCCCATGACCCGCCCCATATCAGGACCAAACGTTATATCACCAAATCGGTTTGTTACCATGCAGCGATCATGGCCAATGAAATTAAGGCCAAAGCCATTTCGACCCTGACCAACAGTGGGTATACGGCTTTTCAAATTTCGGCTTGGAGACCTAGTGCACATATCTTGGTCTTTACCTCTAACAAGAGGATACTTACCCAGTTGAACCTGTTGTGGGGCGTGAAGGCCTTTTATTATGACCGATACGTTTCTACCGATGAGACCATAGAGGATGTGAATAAAATTGCATGCCAAAAAGGATTTTTGGATGCGGGCGATATGCTCATAAGCTTGGCCGCCATGCCGATAAAAGACAAGGGTATGGTAAATACGCTACGGGTTACCGAGATCGAAACCTGCAATTTCTAAAACCCAAAGGAAGTGACACAAAAAAGTCCCTATAGGTATGCCCTGATCGGGACCTTTGCTTTATGGGCCTATGTGTTTAGGCCACTTCTCTTTCATAGGCGATGAAATTTACCAGCTTTCCCTTTCCATCAAATATAGGTTCGCCCTTTATCCAGCAGTTATATGGTTCACCGTTTTTGCGGTAGTTTAACAAGGTGGCCTCAAAGGGAAGTTTGTTTCGCACCGCCTTGGAAATGTAACGCGCCGTGTCCTTACAGGTATCCTTGCCCTGGAACATCTTTGGTTTCTTGCCCATAATCTCCGCTTGGGGGTAGCCGTTCATTTTGGATATATTGTGTGTGGCATACACGATGTTCAATTCCACATCGGTGACCACAATTACGTGTTCCTTTTCTGTCAAAGCCCGATCAAATTTGCCGGTATAGGACCATTGATTGTCTTGGGCCAAGCGGTTTAGCCCGCAGATGTCCTTGGCGTCCTTGCAAAGCTTGTTGAAATAAGGACCAAACAGGTCCCATGAAACCAAGGGGAGTGCGGTTATGTTCCTGGATCTGTAAAACGTATTGGCCGCTTCATCATAGGCTTTTATTTCGTCCATCTGAAAATTTTAAAGTGTAAAACCTATGCTTGTTAAACACAGGGCCTATCCCAAAAGAAGGGCCTCCAACTCACTTTGGCACCTTTCTAATTTCGAAATCAATACTAGCAAAAGGTTTTGAGCTATGAAAATTTGAGGAAAAGATTAACAATTTTGTTTGAGGATAAGGACCTGATATCGGGTTGGACCCTATGTAAGCATAAACAAAAAAAGAGGACTGAGGTAGTACTATTATGGACTTGATGCCCAAAAATTGAGGTAGCCCGATTAAAATCTTTCAATATAATGCCATATTTACGTAAATTTCCGTCCTATGAAGTTTGAATTTCACGACCCAAAGCTCGGCTCCATTTTTGGATTGACCGATGATATAGTAAAGGACGAAGGTTACTTTTCAACGACCGCAGGGACCATTAAATTTTTATGGAACAGAAATAGGGAATCCGTGTTTTTTCAAATTGATGGCATACGCATGGAGCTACTCCCGGACCAATTGGTCACCACCACCTATCTTCAACACGTATCGTATGACAAGGAGCAGGGGCCGCTTACCGCTTTTCTGTTCAACAGGGAGTTTTATTGTATCTCGGACCACGACAGTGAGGTATCCTGCAACGGGATCTTGTTTTTTGGAACACAGGATGTTCCCATTATAAGTATACCCAAGGAGCAACTCAGGAAGTTCAACACCTTGTACGAGGTATTCGAGGATGAGTTTAGTACCCCCGATAAAATTCAGGGCGATATGCTTCAGATGTTGTTGAAGCGGCTTATCATCATCTGTACCCGCCTGGCCAAGGAACAACTGATCGTAAAAAAACTGGATAACGAACAAATTGATGTGATTCGAAAGTTTAATGTCTTGGTAGACCTGCATTACAAGCGCAAGCGCAAGGTAAGCGACTATGCGGAGATGCTTTTTAAATCGCCCAAGACACTATCGAACCTTTTTGCCATGTACAATCAAAAATCCCCACAACAAATCATCCTGGAACGCCTGGCTTTGGAAGCGAAAAGACTGATGAATTTTACGGATAAACAAAATCAGGAAATCGCTTACGAACTCGGGTTCAATGACCCGGCCCATTTTAGTCGTTTTTTTAAGAAAATGACCAATTTCTCACCCACCCAGTATAGGGAGTCCGCCCTAATTACTCCCTAAAGGGAAATTTCTACAAGCACTCGGGCAATCCTTCATAACATCTAGATGGCAAAGTGCCGCATCTTTGCCCTGTAATTTAAAATTAGTGAAGGATGAAACTGCAAGCTGTATTGAATTTAATAGCAAATAACCACCGGGTCAACGAACCCGTGGTGCATACGATAAGTCCTAAGACCAACTGTGCTGAGGAGGACAATCACGATTTTTATTGTGATGCGGAAAAACCATTTGTTCAATTCTAAAAGACCATAAATATAACAGTGTATTAATCGCCCTAAATGGGGCAAACAAAAATTTAAAACTATGAGCACATTTAATGTACCTAAGAGAGAAGAAGTGAGCGCCGACAATCAGGCAATTTTTGACAACCTTCAAAAAGCTGTGGGCTTTGTTCCCAACCTTTTTGCCACCTATGCGCATTCGGAAAATGCATTGGCCAACTACCTGACACTTCAAAATGCAAAAACATCCTTGAAGGCCAAGGAAAAGGAAGTGGTCAACTTAGCGGTTAGCGAGGTGAACAATTGTATCTATTGTTTGTCTGCCCATACGGCGATAGGAAAAATGAACGGTTTTACCGAGGAGCAAATTTTGGAACTCAGGGATGGAAACGCCTCCTTTGACAACAAATTGGATGCTTTGGCCCTGTTGGCCAAGAACCTGACCGAAAACAGGGGCGCTGCAGATGACGCTGTCTTGGAAAACTTCTTCAATGCAGGTTGGACCAAAGAAAATCTTGTGGATACTATAGTACTTGTTGGTGACAAGACCATTTCCAACTATTTGCACAAAACCACGAAAGTCCCCGTAGACTTTCCGGTAGCACAACCTTTGAACGCCATAGAAGCATAAGTAAACTAAATAAATCATAATTAAAACAACAAAAATGAAAAAAGTAATAGCAGTATTGGTATTGGCCTTGGGCGTATCCTTCAACATGGCGGCCCAAGAGAAAGCGATGAAGGAAACGTCCAAGGTAATCGCCTTGGAGCAAACACCTGGGCAGTTTACCCAGAAACAACTAACGGTTTCCGCTGGAACCTATGTTTTTGAGATTACCAACAATGCCGTAGGACATGACGTAGGTTTTGTTTTGGTGGAAAAGGGAAAAGATGTGAGCAAGCCTGAGAACCACATTCAAACGGCCTATGTGACCAAACCAGTGGCCACGGGTGCGACCCAAACGTCCAAACCCACCACCTTGGAAAAAGGAGAGTACATATATTTTTGTCCCCTGAACCCAACATCTACTGATAATACCCTAATTGTGAAATAAGTAGAAGAGACCGAGAAAATGAAAGCCCCGAAAGTTCTAGAACTTTCGGGGCTTTTTAATGTGTTCGCTACCCTTAGTTTCTACCGGCCATGACCCCGCCATCCGTATCCCATACGGCCCCGGTGACCCAGGAGGCCTTATCGGAAAGTAAGAAGGAGATGACCTCTGCAACATCTTCAGCGGTGCCATTTCTTCCAATGGGGTGAAAACCATGAAAACCCTCCAGGGCCTTATTGGCCTCTGAACGTCCTCCAAAGACCGAATCGTAGACCGGGGTTTGTACCACTGCCGGGGAAACCGCATTTACACGAATATTGGCATCGCCCAATTCCATGGCCAAGTGTTGGGTAAGGCTGTGCAGGCCTGCCTTTTGCATAGAATAGGCCGATGACGGGGTGGCCTTTACGGATTGTTTGGCCCACATAGATCCCACATTTACAATGGAGCCACCACCGCTTTCCTTCATTTTTTTGGCTACGGCCTGGGTCGTAAAAAAGAAACCTTTGTTAAGGTTCAGATACGAATCGTAATCCTGACGGCTGTGGTCCAAAAAGGGTTTGGGGGCAAATATGCCCGAAGCGTTTACCAGGTAATCCACCCGCTCCATTTGTCCAATTTCGGATACCAGTCCGTCTACTTGCGTTTCATTGCCAATGTCCACCTTGTGGGGGACAACACCGGCTATGTTCTGGAGTTTGTCTGCAGTGCGGCCCACTACGTGTACCGTTGCTCCTGCATCTAGCAGGGATTGTGTTACCGCCTCGCCGATACCACTGGTACCGCCGACGACGATGGCTGTTTTCTTTTGAAAATTTGACATTGTATTGAGTTTAAATTAATAATGGACAGACAAGTCTGTCTTTTTTAGATTAAATTTTTTTAAGAAATCAATTGGGCACCGATATTTTTGGCCGACTTAATGGGCCAATCGTTTTGGTGTAAATGGCTTTCGCTTACCGCACCCTCGTATAAAAGGTACAGGCTGTGGGCCAGCTCTTTGGCGGCTCTTTTTGAAACATCGGTATGGTTGTCCAGGATTACCTCCCTTAAAAAAGTGAGCAGTTCTTTTTTTTGTTGTTGGATTTCGGTCCTGATCTGGAGCTCGTCAGCAGGAATTTCGGCAACCGTCCTTATGCACCAGCACCCACTAAAATTAGGCTCCCTATAAAACTCGCTTAGAAAATCGAACACGCCCAATATTCTCCCTTTGCCCTTGGGCAGCGCCCGGATGAAGTCAGTGAGCGCATGCATGAAATGGTGGTGTTTGTGCTTCAAATAGGCAATACAGATAGCGTCCTTGGACCTAAAATGATGGTATAGCGTGGCCTTGGCTATACCGGCTTCCGCAATGATTTCGTTGATGCCCGTTGCATTGTACCCCTTGGCATAGAACAATTCCGATGCCGTCTCCACAATGTGTTGCCTGATTTCTGAGCGCTTCATGAAGCAAATATATAAAAAATGAACAAGTCTGTCTACTTTATATAAAAAATATGCTCAACGCTGCCTTATGGGAAACCCTGCGTTCAAAAATCGAACTTCAATTGCACCGATACCATTTCCTCTTTTGGGGGGTCTTTTTTTTCGGTGTTTAGATTGGACAGGGATATGCCCAGCAGCCGCACGGAATTTTGCAGTTCCTCTTGGTACAACAATTCCTTTGCCATTTCCAGGATAAGATTTTTATCGGCAATAAAATACGGCAATGTTTTGCTTCGCGTCTGCAGGGTAAAATCGCTGTACTTAATTTTCAGCGTAATGGTTTTACCGGCAATCCCGGATTTCTTCAATCGTTTTTCAAGTTCCGTGGCGATACTTTCCAAACGTTGCAACATAAAGATCTCACTGCTCAAATTTTCACTGAATGTACGCTCCGCGCCTACGGATTTTGGTGTTCGATGCGGTTTTACGGCACTCTCGTGTATACCACGTACCACCTTGTAGTAAAAGGAGCCGCTTTTGCCAAAGTGGTCTTCCAGATAGTCCAGGGATTTTTCCTTGAGGTCCTTACCGTTAAAAATACCCAGCTTGTACATTTTCTCGGCCGTTACTTTGCCCACCCCATAAAATTTCCGGATTTCCAATGCCTCTAAAAATGGGACAACCTCCTCCGGATTCACCGTTTTCTGTCCGTTGGGTTTGTTATAATCACTGGCTACCTTGGCGATGAATTTGTTAATGGAAATTCCCGCAGAGGCCGTAAGTCCTAGCTCGTCGAGGATGCGTTTACGAATTTCGGTGGCGACAAGCGTGGCCGAGGGATTCCCTTTTTTGTTGACGGTGACGTCCAAATAGGCCTCGTCCAGGGAAAGCGGTTCCACCAAATCGGTATAGTCATAAAAAATTTGGCGGATTTGTTGCGAAATTTCCTTGTAACGTGCAAAGCGGGGTTTCACAAAAACAAGGTCGGGACAGTTTCGCTTGGCCAAATACCCGCTCATGGCACTTCGCACACCAAACTTTCGGGCCTCATAACTAGCTGCCGAGACCACGCCTCTTTTTTCACCGCCTCCCACGGCCAGTGGTTTCCCCCTAAGCTCCGGACGATCCAGTTGTTCCACGGAGGCATAAAAAGCATCCATGTCTACATGTATTATCTTTCGCAAGGGAAAATCGTAGGACATATTACAAATTTAAACGATATATTAGTCCGATGAAAGCACTGAAAACCGCAATTGTGCTTGGAGCTACTGGACTTACAGGAGGGCTTTTGGTAGAACTGTTGATCGCGGACCAGCGCTACGGGACCATAAAACTGTTTTCCAGGTCCAGTATAGGTTATACCCACCCCAAAGTAAAGGAATACCTGGTTAGTATGTTGGAGTTGCAGCATTATCAAACCGATTTTGTAAGCGATGAGGTGTTTTGCTGTATAGGGACCACCAAAACAAAGACCCCGGATCGGGATCGCTACGAACAAATAGATTACGGCATTCCCGTACAGGCGGCCCAACTGTGCAAACAAAATGGCATTGGAACCTTTGTGGTGGTCTCAGCCTTGGGCGCCAATGCAAAGAGTGCCGTTTTCTACAACCGGATCAAGGGCCGCATGGAGGAGGCCGTTTTAGGACTGGGACTCGCCAAGACATATATCCTTCAGCCTTCACTAATAGGAGGAAAACGAAATGAGAAACGTATCGGGGAGTGGTTGGCCAAACAAGTGATGAAGGCGTTAAACCCCATTTTTGTGGGATCCTTAAAAAAATACCGTTCCATTCATCCAGCCACCATTGCAAAGGCCATGCTATGGCTAGCCAACCATAGGTTTGAATCCCCTAAGGTTTCTTCGGATAAAATCAAGGCCATAGCGGAAAAGACGCTTTGAAAATGATAGAGATAGAGCGCAAATTTTTAGTAAATTCAACGGCATATAGAGCGGAGGCGCGTTCTAAGAACCGGATTGTGCAAGGGTTTTTGAATACCCACCCGGAACGTACGGTACGCGTACGGATTGTGGGGGAAACGGGTTTTTTGACGGTAAAGGGGAAATCCAATCCCACCGGGACGTCCCGTTTTGAATGAGAAAGGAAAATTGGAGTTGATGATGCCGAAGCCCTGTTGGCCTTATGTGAGGACGGCGTGCTCGAGAAAACAAGGTATATCGTGCCCTTGGGAAACCATGTTTTTGAAGTGGATGAGTTTCTGGGTGAAAATGAGGGCCTGGTGGTGGCCGAGATAGAGTTGCAGGAGGAACGCCAGCCTTTCAAGAGACCGCCTTGGTTGGGCAAGGAGGTTACCGGCATGCCGGAATATTACAACTCGCAATTGAGTAAACATCCGTATAAAAACTGGGAAAAATGAAATATCCGTATGTATTTTTGGCCCTATTATTTGCTGTTGCCTGTACTCAGGCCACAAAAAAGGAAGATAGGCCACAACCAGCGCCGAGCAAAGCAAAAAGCGTGGCTCAGCTTAAGGCCGAGCTTACCGAAAAGGGGTATAAGACCTTTGATTATGTAGATGGGAAAACCAAGGACACCGTGCTGATGCAGCAGTATTTTATCGCTTTTTTGAAAAGCGGGCCCAAACGTTCGCAGAACAAGCAGCAGGCCGATAGCCTGCAGGCATTGCACCTGGCACATTTGGGACGCATGTACGAAGAGGGCTATGCCGATATTTCGGGTCCTTTTGGGGACGATGGCGATATTCGGGGAATAACCATCTACAACACCCCCACTTTGGAAATGGCCGACAGCCTAGCGAATATGGACCCTATGGTAAAGGCCGGCCGGTTGGTCATTGAAATGCATCCTTGGTGGGCGGGCAAAGGCTTTCCCTTGAGGTAGTTCAAATTCGAGGGAGAACAAGAGAGGGTGGGAGTACCGCAGAATCTCCATGGCGGAATTGTAAAAACCGCCAAAGTCGGACTATTGCGCCAAAATACCTTCCTTTTCAATTAAGGGAATATGGATCAAATTGTTGGGATTGACCGTATTTTTTTCGAAAAAATATTTTTTTTCATAGAGCTTATCATCGGCATAGAAGGTGACATAAAACTCGTTGTTCAAGGCAAAAATGTCTTCCTGTAAGGGCTCTATTTTTTCGTAGGACTTTGCCTGGACTACCCCTATGCCATGTCTCATGGTTGAGGTTTTCCGATCGCCATCGTACCCCTTGGATACGATCAGGACCATGTCAATTTTGGAATCTCTATTATTTATGATGTAGGCGTTCCAATCCTTTGAAAGAAATTCGTCGTTCCACTCGTGGATAATGGCAACGTGAACATCCTTGACAACGGGAATTTCAATATCTTTTCTCATATCGTTTAAAACGAGCTCCTGAACTGCTCCAGGAAACGGATATCATTCTCGCTCAAAAGCCGGATATCCGAGATTTGATGCAAGAGCAAAGCAATCCGGTCTATACCCATTCCAAACGCAAAGCCAGAATATTTATTGGAATCTATGCCACAATTTTCCAGCACATTGGGATCTACCATGCCACAGCCCATAATCTCCAGCCATCCGGTTCCCTTGGTCATTTTATAGTCCGTTTCCGTTTCAAGACCCCAATAGACATCGACCTCGGCACTGGGTTCTGTAAAGGGGAAGTAAGAGGGCCGCAGGCGAATTTCAGATTTGCCGAAGAGCTCCGTAGTGAAAAATTGCAAGGTCTGCTTTAAATCCGCAAAAGACACATCGGTATCTATATACAGGCCTTCTACCTGGTGAAAGAAACAGTGTGAGCGGGCCGAAATGGCCTCATTTCGGTATACCCTTCCCGGAGAAATGGTCCGGATAGGAGGTTTGTGCGTTTCCATATAACGCACTTGTACCGAGGAGGTGTGCGTGCGCAAGAGCACATCAGGGTCGGTTTGGATGAAAAAGGTATCCTGCATATCCCTGGCCGGATGGTATTCCGGAAGGTTCAAGGCAGTAAAATTATGCCAGTCATCCTCAATTTCGGGGCCCTCGGACACATTAAAGCCAATTCTGGAAAAGATCTCTATAATCTGGTTCTTAACGATGGATATAGGGTGCCGGGCCCCAAGTTCCAAGGGTTCTCCCGGCCTCGTAAGGTCACCATATTGGGTTTTTTCACCCTTCCGTTCTTCCAGTGCTTCCTTTAAGGTACTTACCTTTTCCGTAGCCGAATGCTTCAGTAGATTGATGGTCTGCCCAAACTCCTTTTTTTGATCGGGTGGAACATTCTTGAATTCGGCAAAAAAATGGTTCAGCAATCCCTTTTTGCCTAGATACTTGATTCGGAAAGCTTCAATTTCCTCCGCCTTACTGGAAGTGAATCCTTCTACCGCTACAATGTGCTCCTTTAACTGGTCGATCATATAAAAAACTAAGAACGACAAATTTAAAACTTTTACGGGAGTCCGGGGAAATTATTTACACCTCCACCGGGGACGGTTGTACGTCCATCGTTTCCTTGAGCCATGCAACGCATTCGTCAAACGTGTCAAAGATATGTTCTTTGGAGACCAGATCGGGAATAATATCGATACGCTCCATCATGTACCTGGGCTGATTTAGAACATCCACCAGTAGCACACTTATCCCCTGACTTTCCAAATCTACAAGTACATCCTCCAGGGCATATAAGCCCGATTGATCGATATACTGCATTCTATCCATACGGATGATAACACTTTTGGCCGACGGCGGAATCTGTTTGGCCAATTGCTGAAAATCACTGGTGGACCCGAAAAATAAAGGTCCCTTTATGTGCTTGATGAATACTTCCTCCTGAAGGCTCTTTGGAAATTTGGCCTCATCTGCCCAGGATTTTTCCAAGAGTAGGGATTTAACGTCTGACCGTTCCGCGGTAAGATCTCCCATTTTTTTCATGAACATCAACGAAGCGATGACCAGACCTATACCCACGGCATACACCAAGTTCCAGACCGAGGACAGTACCAACACAATGAGCATCACGATGACCTCCGAACTGAGTTTTATGGGCCCCACCTTTAGGTCTCTGGGCAAACTGGGAATGGCCTTTAAGCCCTTGTAGTCCATAACACCTATGCCTACGGTTACCAAGATGCCCGCGAGCACTGCGGCCGGAATTTGCGACGCTATAGGCCCCAGGGCCAGTAAAATGATCAAAAGCATGATTCCAGCCAGCATTCCGGACAACCTTGTCTTGCCTCCGGCATTGATATTTACCACGGTTCTTATGGTGGCGCCGGCGCCAGGGATGCCCCCGAAGATAGCGGCAACACTATTGCCAATTCCCTGACCAACCAACTCCTTGTTGGGCTTGTGCTTGGTCTTGGTCATATTATCGGCCACTACGGAGGTGAGCAGGGAGTCAATGGCCCCCAACAAGGCCAAGGTAAGGGCGGTAAAGATGTAGGGCGAGAGGGAAGAAAAGTCAAATCCCGTAAATATTTCCATATTGGGAATGGGAAGCCCTTCCGGTATTTTTTCTATGGGCCTATAAGCAAACCCAAAGCCATAGGCCACCCCAGAGACAATCAATAGGGCCACCAGCGTACTGGGAATGGTGGTGGTAATGCGTTTAAAACCATAAATGATGATGATCGTGGCCAGGGCCAGGATGAGTTCCAACCAATTGATGTTCTCCAATGCCCTGGGCAGCACCTTTATAGTGCCTACAACACCGGAAGCTTCTTTGGCCGCCAGGGTTTTGGCCTCTTCAAGGATTTCTTGTTGGGAGGTTTCCCCTGCGCGCTTAATGGTCTCTTCAAAATCCTCTAGGACAAGAATACCTTCTCCAGCTTCGTCACGTAATATGTTTTCCAAGATCAGCTCTTCCGCTTCAGGCTTAAATTCGGCCACCAGGGCAATGTCCTCCTTGGGATAATAGCCCACTGCCGGAAAAATCTGGGTGACCAATATGATAACCCCGATCGCCGTCATGAATCCGGAAACCACCGGGTAGGGAATGTATTTGATGTATTTCCCCAATCCCAATAGACCCAGCCCCACTTGCATAAGCCCAGCCAGGAGGAAAACGGTTAAAATAACGGGCAGAGCCTTGTTTATATCCCCATCGTTGATGGCTATGATCCCAGCTATGACCACCATGCTCACTGCGGTCATAGGGGCGGTTGGCCCAGAGATTTGTGTATTGGTGCCCCCAAAAAGGGCCGCAAAAAAACTGATAAAAATAGCCCCGTAAAGTCCAGCACTTGGACCTAGGCCGGAGCTTACACCAAAGGCCAATGCCAAGGGTAAGGCAACGATTCCTGCGGTAACACCGCCAAAAAGATCGCCCTTAAAGTTGGAAAAAAGATTCTTCATAGTCGTTTAGTTGTGTAACTTATGGTTCCAAGATACCATTTTTACTCAAAAAAAAGAGGCCAATATTCTGTTAAATATCGGCCTCAGTCTTTATAAAACAGGGATTAATCCAAAAAGGTCACCTTTCCGTTGCTTATATCGTACATGGCCCCAAGGATCCGTATTTCACCCTGGTCTTCCATTTCCTTCAATACCGGACTTTGTTCACGGATATTTTGAAGGGTAAGGTTCACATTGGTCACGGCAACATCATTGACAAAGCCTGTATTTTTTGAGGTACGCTCCTGAGCTTCCCTGGGCTCTTTAACCGCTTCAACTGCGGGCCTTATCTTGGAGACCAGAGCGGTCAGGTTACCCAACTTGGCATCATCACAGGCCCCCTTTACTGCTCCACAGCTCGTATGGCCAAGGACCACGACCACTTTGGTGCCCGCCAACTTACAGGCAAACTCCATGCTTCCCAAAATGTCCTCGTTCACAATATTCCCTGCCACACGGGCACTGAAGATATCCCCGACACCTTGGTCAAAGACCAATTCTGCAGATACCCTTGAATCGATACAACCCAAGATGGTGGCAAAGGGATACTGTCCGGAGACCGTATCGCTTACCTGTTCCAATAGGTCCCTGTTAATAGGGTTGTTCTCTTGAAATCTCAGATTTCCCTCTTTCAATAAGTCTAGGGCGGCCGAGGGAGTCAAGGCCGCCTGCGTTTCTTTTGTTTGTGCTTTCATCGTATTTTTTTTATGCTGATTTTGATCTTAGTTCAAAAAATTCTAAATAACTATCGGGGTTTTCGATTTCCCCACGTTCCGAAATAAGTTTGATATCGATATGTCGATTCCGTGCTTTTTCGGTAAAATCCTCCAGGATTTCCACGATGTCATTGTCCAGAAACCGGGTCTTTCTAACATCCAGCTCAAGATAGGTATTTTCAGGTAAACTATCCAGTTCCTTTAAGATGGCACCCTTGTTGAAGAAGGTAACTTCCTCGGCCAAGGTCATTTTGATCCTATGCTTTCCATTGCTTTTATCCTCGATATGCAAGAAATGGGAATTTTGATAGCTCTTTATGAGAATAACCACGATGCCCACGGCCAGGCCAAGTCCGATTCCGATAAGCAAATCAGTGAAGATAATACCTAGAACGGTAACCGTAAAGGGGATAGACTGTTTCCACCCCAGTTGGTACATCTTCTTAAACAAGGCTGGTTTGGCCAGTTTGTATCCTACAATGAACAACACCGCCGCCAAAACAGAAAGGGGAATCATGTTCAATAGTTTTGGAATTAGGATGATCGAAGTGAGCAGAAAAAAACCATGGATTATGGCAGACATTTTGGTCCTTCCACCAGATTGTATGTTGGCAGAGCTTCTTACGATGACCTGGGTAATGGGCAGGCCGCCTATCATTCCCGAAATCATATTGCCGGTACCTTGCGCCAGCAGCTCCCTATTGGTTGGGGTAACCCGTTTTCTTGGATCCAGTTTGTCCGTAGCTTCAACACAGAGCAAGGTCTCTAAGCTGGCCACCAGGGCAATGGTAAATGCCGTGATCCATATTTGGGGATTTCCGATTTCGGAGAAATTCGGAAGACTGAACTGTGCAAAAAAGGATGCGGCATCACCAGGGATGGGGACACTTACCAATTGCTGAGTGGAAATGGACAGGGATGCATTGTCTTGAGCGAAGACAAAGAATAGTATGCCAAAGATGACGGCGACCAAGGGCCCTTGTACCAATTGAAATATTTTTGCCTTTTTGGTCAGCACCCGATCCCAGAGCACTAGGATACCCAAACCGACAAATGCCACAATGGTGGAGCCAAGGCTTATAAAGTTAAGGGAATTGATGATTTCCGAAAAGGTGTTCTCTCCATCTACTTGGAAAAAGGCAAAATCGCCTTCAGGATCCGCATCATATCCGAAGAAATGCGGAATTTGTTTTAAAATAATGATAATACCTATTCCGGTAAGCATACCCTTTATGACCGAAGAGGGGAAATAATATCCAATGATCCCTGCTTTGAGGACACCAAACAGCACTTGGATGGCACCGCCCAGGACAACGGCCAATAAAAAGTTTTCATAGCTGCCCAAGGCAGCTATAGCAGTAAGCACTATGGCAGCCAATCCGGCAGCAGGGCCACTGACTCCAATTTGTGAGCCGCTCAAAGCTCCTACGACAATACCGCCCACGATACCTGCGATCAGCCCCGAAAAGAGCGGCGCGCCACTTGCAAGTGCTATGCCGAGACATAGCGGTAATGCCACAAAAAATACAACGATACTTGCAGGCAAGTCGTTTTTAATATATTTAAACATATCAATAGTTGTTGTGTCATCATATAAGGAATATGATGACGGTTAGATGATAAATAAGAATAACCTGAAACTAAATGATATGTTCTGGCGGAGGTAGGTGGATCTCCCTGATAAAGTCCGAGCAGCCCGAAGCGTAAAAAGTAATTGCATTCGCCCCTTCCTTGCCCAGAAAATTTGCCGGGTCCAAATGGGAATGAAAAAAGACCTCTTTCTCGCTATACTCTTTTTTCCCTTCCTTTTTTTTGTTCTCTTCCTCACCAAAATCCATGACCATCAGGACCTTCGCCTCGAAATCTAACAAGGTAATCACCGAGGGCATCAAAATAGAACCTGCCAACAGAAAGGAAAGAAGTAAGTGCGAGAAATACCTGAACATGGGCAAAATCGATTTTTCACAAAGATAGAAGGATTACCCAGAGTGCCTGTTAAATAAATTTTAAAAATCCTTCAACAACTTTATGTCGCTCGAAGGGATCCATCCGGTCTTACCATCGCTCAGGGCTATTTTTTTCCAATCGTTAAGCTGGTCCAAAACAAATACTTTGGTGCCCTGGTGCAGTTTAAAGGCTTCCTGGCTCCGATTGTTGGGTTCGGATTTTACCGTGGTTTCCTCGGGAAATACAATGGCAGGCTGTTCCGCTTCAAAATCCCTGTATTGCAGATAGGCAAGGGACACGGACAAAACGGCCAGGATCATGGATGCCATGCTCGTAATAAAGGCGATTCTTTTATGGGTAGCATATCTAAGGAAGTAGAACGCGATATAGGCCAACACAAAGAGGAGTACGAGACCTACGGCCAGGTAAGACCACTGTTCAAAGGATAAAAACCCTGTAATACCCTTATAAATTTTGGAAATACTGGATTCTGGGAGCTCCTCTATCGCATCAAGCGTCATGTTCTGGGCAAACCTCAGATTATTTTTGATCTCGCTATCGTTGGGTTTTAGCAGCAGCGCCTTTTCATAATAATAGATGCTCGGCGCAATCTGGTTCATTTTGTAATAGGAATTCCCCAAGTTAAAATAGAGCTCTGCCGAATGCGCGCCATTTTCCAAGATTCGGAGATAGTCCTCGGAGGCCTTCTCATAATCACCTTCATTATAGGCCTCTGTAGCCCTGCTGAAAAGCGCATCGTTCTGTGCCGTTCCGGTAAGGGAGAGCAATAATAGAAATATGGGCATCAGTTTCTTCATCTTGCGCTATAACTGTTTATCCAAATAAGAGATTACGTCACTTGCCTTAGTGTAGTCCTGTTGCATCTGCACCTCGGAAAAAGGGCTGTACCGGGCCATTTCACAATTCTCGAGCAAGCCTATAAATCCTTCCATGGTGGTTTCATCTACCTGCTTTTCGGTAAGCAACATGCTTATTTTGTCCTTGCTGAACTCCGTGGTCTCGATCTTTAGTTTAGCCTTGAGATAATTGTGCAACGCTTTTTCCAGAGCGATATAAAAAGCCTCTTTGTCTCCCAGGGTCTTTTTGGCAGCAGACAGGTATTTTCTGGCCAATTTATTGGCCTTTTTTATTTTGTTGCCCGCAACATCACTGGCAATGGCCTCCCGTTTTTTCCCAAAAAGAACGGTAACGGGTATCAACAGCAGCGGAAGGAACAACCACATGTAAAAACGGGGGGATCCAAAAAAATAATTGGTGCCGATCACCGATAAATTCGGCTTCAGTTTTATAAAACTGAATTGACTTCCTATGCTTACCACCGCCTGACGGTTGTTTAGGGGTGCCCCCAAAGGACTTGCTGTATCTTCTCCGGCCGGCCCGTCCATGACATTGATCAAAATTTCCTCGGAGCTCAAGCGCTTATACGACTCCGTCTTGGGGTCAAAATAACTAAAGGAAATGCTCGGGATGGGATACTTGCCCCGGAAAGAAGGCACAATGGTATAGTTGTTGCTTACCTTTCCCTCCATGCCCGAGAGCGTGGTGCGCACGTTTTCCTTAAACTCAGGGTCGTATACTTCCAAAGCACTGGGAAGGCTTGGTTCGGGCAACTGAAACAATTTTAGATTGCCCTTTCCCTTTACCTCCACCTTGGCCTGAAGGGATTCCGATGCGTTTAAATCGGTCTTGCTCGTAGTCACCGAAAAATCAAAACTTCCCACCGCCCCGCTGAAGTTGGGAGGTTTCCCATCCGAAGGCAAAGCCTTTACGTTTATCGTTCTTTTACCTGCGGAAACCGTCTTATTGGTCTGGGTAAAGATCCTACCTCCAAAGAAATCGCGCTTGTTGGTAGGCACATCCACGCTTACATCCAGCGAGAGGGGTTCTATGGTCAATTTCCCTGTTTTTTGCGGATACAGGACCACACGCTTCAAAATCACATAGCGGTATGCCTTTCCTTGATAGGTGCCATTCTGTATATTATACTTGGTCACCGGCATATCCTGGCTCCAAAAGTTGTTGTATTTAGGATTGTCCAGGGCCCTAAAATTGGTCACGGTTATAAATTGACTCACATACAGTTTGTATACCACGCTTACCGCTTCGTTAAGGTAGGGATTGGCCTTGGACACCTCTGCCACCAAATGGAGACTTTCATCGGCGACGTCATCCACGGTCATTTGATCGCTGGGCTTGTCCACAGCGGCGGTGACCTCTATTTTTTTTGAGAGCGATTTATAGGTTTTTCCATCTATGACGATTGTGGCCTGCTTGATGGTGAAAACGCCACGTGAGGTGGGTGCCAAGGTATAGGAATAGGTCTTGGAAAAACTTCGTACCCCATTGATCCACGAAGAACTGATGGATTGAGAGGGTCCCATAAGCACCCTGAACCCATTAAAATCGGGCGGGTCAAAATCATCCCCATCCTTGTTCATCACAAAATCTACCCGTAGACGCTCATTAATCCCCAGTTTACTCTTGCTAACCTTAACCTCAAAGCTAACGCCATCCTGCGCCCTCACGGTAAAAACCATGAGCAGCAACGGTAAAAGCAAGAAGTATTTTTTAGAAATAAGCCACATCACCAATCTTTTTCATTCTTCGTTTTAACACCCTTTACCTTTTTGGCGTCTATTTTTTCCTGAACTTTTTTCTCTTCATTCTGCATAGCCTCCAAAAGATTCTTTACCTGTTGGGGAGACAGTTGATTGGGTCTTGGACGTTTCTGGTCCTTAGGCCGATCGCCCTGCTCTGGCTGTTTTTTCTTTTCTTCTTTTTTATCTCCATCACCTTCCTTGTTCTCTTCCTTTTTTTCATCTCCCTTGTCACCCTCGTCTCCTTTGTCCTCGTTTTCCTTGTTGTCCTGATCGCCTTTGTTGTCTTCCTTATTGTCCCCTTCGTTTTTTTGATCCTGATTCTTATCCTTTTTGTCCTCTTGATCCTGCTTGTCCTCTCCTCCTTGATTTTGGTCGTTCTTTTGTTCGTCCTGCTGTTTTTTCAGCATTTCTTTGGCCAAGGCCAAATTATAGCGGGTCTCCTCATCGGTAGGATTGTTCCTAAGGGCCTCTTTGTAAGCCTCCACCGCTTTTTGGTATTCCTTGTTCTTCATAAAGACATTGCCCATATTGTGATAGGCCTTGTGCTTGTCCGCTTTGTTTTCTGCCAAATCGCCCGCTTGCTTAAATCGGGCAAAAGCTTCGCTATAGGTTTCCTTGTTGTAGTAGGCATTCCCCAGGTTATAGGGCGCGGCCACGTTTTCCGTGCTTTTGGAAATGGCCTTTCTATACGTGGCCTCGGCATTGATGAAATTGTCCTCTGAAAGTTCCTTGTTCGCTTCCCAAGTAAGGTTTTTGGAAACGCGCAGGGCCTTCTCATTTTCTTTGGTTTCCTCTTGGGCAAAGGAAACACATCCGACCAAAAAAACAAGATATAAAATCGTTCTCATGTTACTCATCCACTTTTTCATTAAACAGATTCAGTTTTTTAAGCCATTGGGTCTTTCGGTCCAACAGAAAGATGTCCAAAAATAAAAAGAATAGCCCCAAGGCCAAAAACCACTGGTATTGGTCCTTGAACTCTGCAAACTGTTTGGCCTCGAACTCCTTTTTGTCCATCTGGAACAATTGCTCCTTGATATATTCAACGGCCTCTTCCGTATTGGCCCCGTTAATGTATTCCCCATTGCCCTCGGAAGCGATCTCGTTCAAAATGGTTTCGTTCAGTTTGGTAATGACCACCTCGCCCTGGGCATCTTTTTTATGGCTTTCCACAACCCCATTTTTTTTCAGTGGGATGGGGCCTCCCTTCTTTTTTCCAACACCAATGGTAAATATACGAATCCCCTCTTCTACCGCCACATCCACCGCTTCCAGTGTTGAACCTTCCGAATGATCCTCCCCATCCGAAACGATGAACAGTACCCTGTTTGTCTGCTCTTCGTCGTCATAATAGGTCGCCGCCAGTTCAATGGCCTGGTTGATTGCCGTTCCCTGGGAGGAAAGCATATTGGTGTTCATGCTTTGCAAGAACATTTTGGCCGCTCCATAGTCTGTGGTTATCGGCAACTGGGGAAAAGCTTGCCCGGCGTAGGCAATAATCCCTATCCGGTCGCTGGCCAATTGGTTGATGATTTCGGAGACCAAGCGTTTGGCCTTTTCCAGTCGGTTTGGGGCAATATCCTCCGCGAGCATACTTCTGGAGACATCCACCGCGAAGACAATGTCTACCCCTTCCCGTTTAACCGTCTCCAATTTTGTGCCAATTTTCGGGTTTACCAGCCCAAGGACCAAAAAAGTTAGGCCCAAAAGCAAAAAAATGAGTTTCAAGGTAGATTTAAAGCTAGATCGATCTGGTGTTAAACGTCTCAATAATGACGGGCTGGCAAACTTCTTCTGCGCACTTCGCTTCCATATTTGCAGGGCAACGAACAGCACGATCATCATGGGAATAATGAACAGGAGATAGAAATATATTTTTTCGTCGAGCTGAATCATAAAATTTATATAAAGCTTCTAAATAGCGTTATCCTGAAGAACCATTCCAGTATAAGCAAAGCCCCTGCCAAAAGCACCCAGGGTCTAAATTTTTCTTCGTATTTGTAATATTTGAATTCTTCGATTTCCGTTTTTTCCAACTTGTTGATCTCGTCGTAGATATCCTCCAGGCTTTCATTATTGGTCGCCCTAAAATACTTGCCCCCAGTAACTTCGGCGATTTCCTCTAGGAGGTTTTCATCTATTTCGACCTGGCGCATGCCATATCGGAAGGATCCGTCCCTATTATAGGCTATTGGTGAAAGGGCATTGCCGTTGGTGCCCAGGCCAATGGTATAGGTCTTTATTCCGAATTCCACGGCAAGATCGGCGGCTGTCTGAGGCTCTATGAAACCGGAGTTGTTCACCCCATCGGTGAGCAATATGATCACTTTGCTAATTGCTTTGCTCTCCTTTAAGCGGTTTACAGAGGTAGCAAGGCCCATCCCTATGGCCGTCCCATCATTGAGCTGTCCGTAGGTAATTTCCCGAAGTGCGTTTAGAACAATCGATTTATCACTGGTTATAGGAGTTTTGGTATAGCTTTCCCCGGCATAGGCCACTAGGCCGATCCGATCATTGGGCCGTTTTCGGATAAAATCACCGGCCACCTCCTTAAGCGCGGACAACCTATTGGGTTTTAAGTCCCTTGCCAGCATACTGGAGGAGACATCTATGGCCATAACAATATCTATCCCTTTGGTAGTTTTTGTCCGGGTAGAAATATCCTCCGTCTGCGGTCTGGCCAGTGCCATAATGATCGCCGCAAGTGCCAACAGGCGCAACAGAAACAACAAGGGCTTCAGTTTGGGCAAAAACCCCGAATCCGAAAATCCTTTGATGCTCGAAATTTTGAGCGCGGCCGTTTCTTCCTTGCGTTTGAAAAAATACCAAAGCAAAGCCAGCGGAAGCAATAGGAGCAACCAAAAGAACTGTGGGTTTGCAAATTCGATATTTTCTAACATTTACGCTTCTGTTTTAACTTCTACGGACCTTAGGATGCGCGCAACGATCTGTTCGGCATAGGAATCATTGTCCAACCAAGACAATAGAATCTGTTGTTGAAAACCTTTGCCGCCAAAACTTAATATAATATATTTTCCCCTGACCAGTTCCTTGGAATCCGGAACGGCAAACTTTCCGCTGCCGTAGGTCTTGATTCCCGTTACCCCGGTCGTGGTGGTAAACTCTTCCTGCTTGGTAATGATATTTTTGGCGCCCTGATCCTCAAAGTTTTTCAATAACTGTTCTATGGATTTTTCAAAATCGGGTTCCGCAAGTTCGGTAAAGGAGGTCGATGAGGTTGCAACGGTGAACAAGCCGATGGAACTCGTATAGATAAAGTTGTGCTGTTCTTTAATATCTTCCCTTGCCTCTGCCGGAAGCGGAATGTCCTGTCGAATTAATACTTTAGGGGTTTCCAAGCTGATCGGGGGATAGCCGTACGAACTGGATACCCACTCCCCGTCCAGAAGTTCCTTGGTGGGATGACCCAATACTGTATCCTTTACCTGATTGAAACCGTAATAACTTACTGCCGAAACTGCGGAAATGAGAAGAAGGGCAACCGTGGCCGCTACGGCAATGACAATCTTCTTCCGATACTTTTTACGAGCCAATTCTTCTTGATATTCCTGCTGTTGCATCAATTCCTCCTCCGTAGGTTCTGGAAGGGCTTCCTTGGTCTTAATGACAATTTCCTCAATAGATTTCCTGTCCTGTTCCGCGGTGGATGTAGGCGGCTTGGACTTTGCGAATTTTACAAGATCCGCAGTCTGTAATATTCTTTTGAACTGATGAATGGTGTCATCTTCCAATTTTAGTTCCCCCGCATCCTTGAGCATCTCCAATTTATCGATCAGCTGATTCGTGGTACTTTCCAGGGCTGTAACGTGCACGTCCTCCTCAAGGTACGAGCGTACAATGTCCGTAAGCTCCGAATAGTACCGCTTGTATTCGTCCTGGATGAGGTACTTGGAATTTTCCAGGCGTTTTAACTCCAGCAAAGCCCTATCGTAAGGCGGCAAAAGGGCCTCTTTCTCCTCTTCGGTCAACGGTTTTTTGCGGAACACGAACCAATACAACAATCCGCCCACCAATAACAGGCCCAACAAGATTATCAAAAGGACTTTCCAAAGTCTGGAATAACTTTTCTCTACAGGGATCAGGGATTTAATGTCATACATCTTTTGGGTAAGGGTATCCACAGGTACCGTGGCCACGTTGATCTTGACAGAATCCGTAAAAAAGGGTTTTTCATTGATCGCAATACGTTGCGGGGGAATCGTGTATACCCCGGAATCGAATTGCGTCAGCGCGTAGATTTTTTGTAGGGTGAGCCTATTCTTTTTACGTGTGGTATCGGTCGCAAAGGCCTCCACGGTCTCCAAGGGAGAAAAGGTCTGTCCCTCGGGGAAGAAGACCAGATCGGTAGAATCGGTCTCCACGGTAATCGTATATTTTATCTGCTCCCCTATCTTTATGAAAGTGGTATCGATTTCTGAGTGTACGGAAGGGGAGGATTGTGCCCTGCCGTAAAACGAAGCCAGCACAAATAGAAGGAGGTAGGGGTATCGCACCCCCCGCTTTAATAACGTTTTAGCTGTAACTTTAGAACACTTCATTTGTACTATCCCCTTCGCTTAAAATAACCCAATAATTTCTTTACGTAGCTCTCATCTACCCGACAACTCAGAATACCACAGCCAGACTTGGTGAAGGTATCCTCAAAATAATCGACGCGCTCCTGATGGTATTTTTGATAAGCCATGCGCACCTTTCTGGATTGGGTGTTTACCAATTGCAGGGTTCCGGTTTCGGCATCGCGCATTTGGACCATTCCCAAGTTGGGAATAGCTTCTTCGCGCTGATCGTATACGCGTATGCCGGTAACGTCGTGCTTGTTGCCCGTTATCTTTAAGGTCCTTTCATAGTCCTCGGCGATAAAATCGGAAAGCACAAAAACAATGGCCTTCTTTTTCATGACGTTGGTAAGGTATTTCAAGGCTTCCGCAATATTGGTCTGCCTACTTTTTGGGGTAAACTCCAAAAGTTCCCTAATAATCCGGAGTACATGGCTTTTCCCTTTTTTTGGTGGGATAAAGAGCTCTACCTCATCAGAAAACAGAACCAGCCCGGCTTTATCGTTGTTCTGCATGGCGGAAAAGGCCAGGGTAGCCGATATTTCCGTAATAATGTCCTTTTTGAATTGGTTGGAGGTGCCGAACAGTTCGGACCCGCTCACATCTACCATCAACATCATGGTGAGCTCGCGTTCTTCCTCAAAGACCTTTACATAGGGTTCGTTATACCGCGCGGTTACATTCCAATCTATACTTCTCACATCATCCCCGAACTGATACTGCCGCACTTCACTAAAGGTCATACCCCTTCCCTTAAAGGTAGAATGGTACTCACCACCAAAAATATGATCGGAAAGACGTCTGGTCTTTATCTCGATCTTGCGAACCTTCTTAAGTAATTCTTTGGTATCCATGGGCTCCGTCGGGAGTTTGTTCACCTGATGAATGTTTCCAGCTAAAACTTAAAATCTCGAAACTTGAAACGGGATGCTAAGGCACCTCAATTTCGTTTACAATCTTATTGATGATTTCTTCTGAAGTAATATTTTCTGCCTCTGCCTCGTAAGTGATGCCTATTCTATGCCGGAGCACATCGTGCACCACGGCCCTGACATCTTCGGGGACCACATACCCCCTTCGCTTGATAAAGGCATAACATTTGGCGGCGTTCCCCAGATTAATACTTCCTCTGGGAGAGGCACCAAAGCTGATGAGTGGTTTTAGATCTCCTAAATTATATTTTTCCGGATAGCGTGTGGCAAAGACCAGATCCAGGATATACTTTTCTATTTTTTCGTCCATATAGACCTCCCTGACCGCCTGTTGGGCGCTTAGAATTTGTTTAAGGCTAATCACAGGGGTAACGGCATCGTAATTTTGAAGTAGATTTTGCCTCATAATCAGTTGCTCCTCGTTCATCTTGGGGTAATCAATTACGGTCTTAAGCATAAAACGGTCTACTTGTGCTTCGGGCAGTGGGTAAGTGCCTTCCTGCTCTACCGGATTCTGTGTGGCCATTACCAAGAAAGGTTTGTCCAGAATAAAGGTTTCGTCCCCAATGGTGACCTGTTTCTCCTGCATGGCCTCCAAGAGGGCAGATTGCACCTTGGCCGGGGCCCGGTTTATTTCGTCCGCAAGCACGAAGTTGGCAAAAATGGGCCCTTTTTTAATGGAGAAGTCGTTCTCTTTTATGTTGTAGATCATGGTGCCTACCACATCGGCGGGCAACAGGTCTGGGGTAAATTGTATTCTGCTAAAGCTTCCTTTAACCGCTTTGGCAAGGGTATTTATAGCAAGGGTCTTGGCCAGACCGGGAACACCTTCAAGTAAAATATGTCCTTGTCCCAACAGGCCAATGAGCAATCGTTCCACCATGTGTTTTTGCCCAACGATTACCTTGTTCATTTCTATTGTGAGCAAATCTATAAAAGCGCTCTCCTTCTCAATTTTCTCGTTCACGGCACTAATATCAATAGTAGTATTTTCTTCCATAGAAACCATTTTAATTTTGATGCAAATAAAGTAAGCATTTAAATAAAACGCAAAATGAAAATTTATTTAGTCATCCCCTGTTAATTATTGGTTAAAAATTGGTGAAACCCCCGAGTTTTATGAAGTATTTAAGGGATTTATTTTTTATTTTCACCAACCTATGGACAATACAACTTCTTATTCCAAAATCATTGCCGGAACCATGACCTGGGGAAGCTGGGGGAAAGACCTTTCGCAAAAGGATTTAATCGCTTTGATCGGGCATTGTCTCAACGCGGGCATTTCTACCTTTGACCATGCCGATATCTATGGAGGGTATACCAATGAGGCCGTATTTGGCAAGGCCTTTGCCCAGAGCGGCATATCCCGATTCGACGTACAGTTGATCACCAAATGTGGGATTCAACTCGACACCGAAGTCAGGAAGAACAAAGTAGTACACTATAACTACTCCAAGGACTACATCATATGGAGCGCGGAAGAATCCTTAAAAAATTTAAGGACAGATTACCTGGATCTTTTTTTATTACATAGGCCAAGCCCTTTAATGCATCCAGGGGAGATTGCGGAGGCCATTGTGCAATTGCAGAAGGAGGGAAAGATCAAGGCGTTTGGAGTATCAAATTTTACCCCCTCGCAGATCGCGATGTTGGAGACCGCTGTTCCGGTTTCGGGAAACCAAGTGGAATTTTCCTTAACGGCAGATGGGGCAATGTACGACGGCACTTTGGACGATATGATTGCTAATGATAGAATGGCCATGGCCTGGAGTCCATTGGGGAGTTATTTCAGGGAAAAGGACAAAAAAACCAAAAGGATCAAGAAAGTACTGAAACGCCTAAGAAAGAAATATAACGTCAACGCCAGTCAGCTCCTTCTGGCCTGGATTTTAAGACATCCCGCCAAAGTATACCCGGTCGTGGGTACCGCTACCCCCCAACGCCTTACTGATGCAATCAATGCCACGAAAATTGATTTGGAACTGGAGGATTGGTTTTTGCTTTTGGCTGCGAGCCAAGGACATAGGGTGCCCTAGATTTGATGGTGCCCGAGGAAGAAAAAGGGGGAGCAAAGACTCCCGACAAATGACATGGATGTTGGGCAAGCTGGCTGCACGGCACATCTGAATACTGACTTATGATTAACAAGCGCTTGCTGGTAAAGAACCTCTTGGCCCATAATGATGAGAACAGCTTTTATGACAAAAAGCGGTTTATCAATATTGGACAAAAAGAAGGCAAGGCAAAGTTCCTAAAGCACGTATGTGCCCTGGCCAACAGCAATCCCCTAAACAATTCTTTCATTGTGATCGGGGTGGAGGATGAGGATAACGAGATTGTTGGGGTCGACTTCTTCGATGACAGCAAGATTCAAAACTTGGTCAACGCCTATTTGGACCACCCGCCCTTAATTTCCTATGAGAATATTCCTTTTCCTCACTTGTCCGAAGGTAAAGTGGTGGGTCTGGTAAGTATAAAATCAAGTGGGAAGGTCTGTGCACTTCGGAAGAATATTTGGAAATATTACGGGGGCGCGGTCTTCTTTAGGGAAGGCAGCATTAGCCTGCCCAAGGCCTTTGATATTGAATTGAAGGACATCAACTCCCAAACGGTGGCCACCATTGAACAGCATGCGCGGAACAATATTGAGCTCACCTTGGACGGAGTCATTGATTTTATCAACAACAGGCATAAGGATCTAACGAGCGACTATAAGGTTTTTAAAGAGCAATTTGTGGTCTGCTGGGCCGGGAATGAAAAGAAGGTCAAAAAAGAAACCTATTATTCCCGTGTGGATATCGAATTGATCAACGAGCAGGTGAAACTGTTTTATTCTACCCTGGATGAGGTTACCATTTCGTTTGATGAGGATTCCTTTACGACCATTGAATATGTTCAACTGGGCCTGGGGTCGGAGCTTCGTTATTTCCCTTTGGAAAAGGTGGTCATTACCTTTTCGGACAATGGTAAATATCAAATTCTCAGCAATTTGATTTTTGATCCCCCGCAGTATGATAAGAAAACGCTGCACCATATTTTTAACGCCAACAATGCCCTACTCCAAAAATTGGAGAAAAACATCTCGTTGAAGGCTTCGGAACGGGAAGATCTAAAGCATCTTCCGGCCACCTATCTTATTTGCTATTTGAATGGTTTTGAGGAAGCCAAAGATCAAATGGACATGGCCAGACCTATTCTCAAAGCCCATAACGCCAATGTCTACCAATCCTTAAAGGAGTCGCTCAGAATATTGCGAAAAGTACAGTATAATTAATGGGGGAACAGCTGATCCCTGGTGGGCAAGGAGGTGATGGCACCATAGTTTGTAGTGGTAATTGCACCTGCCTTGTTCGCGTTTTGCACCATCTGCTCCAAAAGCGGACCGTCTTCCAAAATATGACCTGGATGGTTCAGGGTGGAAATCTGCTGCAATAAACACCCTATAAAGGCGTCCCCGGCCCCTGTAGTATCAACCGGTGTTACCTTTACACTTGGCACGATTTTTTTTATGTGGTCGTTACTTATATATGTGCCCTCGGCCCCTAAAGTGATGGCTATCGTATGGGTCCCCTTTTCATGCAAGTTGGTGCAGGCCTGTTCAATATCCGCTTTTCCCGATAATAATTGGGCCTCTTCCAAGCTAAACTTGCACAGATTGGACTTTTCAATAAAAGGGATACATTTTTTTATAAAGGCCGATTCATTTCCCTTCCAAAGATCGGCCCTAAAATTGGGATCAAAACTTATAAAAGTATCCTGGGTAAGGGCATCGAAAAAATAACGGCCATAGGCCTCCTCCAGATTGCCTCCCAAGAGTGCGGTTGCCGCTCCCAGGTGCAGCATATTGCCCTTAAAATCCTTTTTTACGGAAGCGACATATTTCAGCTCCCGATCGGCTCCCCGGCTAAAGACAAAATCCCGTTCGCCGTCCTCTGCCAGTGAAACGAACGCCAAAGTGGTAAATACAGGGGAACGTTGGGCCAGGGAGATATCCACCCCGGAGCCTTCCAAAATGTTCAGGAGAAACGTACCAAAGGGGTCTTCGCCAACTGCACCGACAAAAATACTGTTCCCTCCAAGTTTGGATATGGCACAGGCCACATTGGCCGGGGCACCACCTGCCTTTTTGGTAAATTCATTTGCTTTGGAGAGATCGTTTCCCTGTCTTTCCGCTACAAAATCTATCAACAGTTCACCTATACAATATACTTTCCTCATCCAGTTTCACTTATCATTTGGGGCCTCAAAGTAATTAGAAATACCACGGGAATCCAAAAAATAGGGGATTTATTTTACAGGAACAGCGATGGGATTAAATTCGCGTGGAAATTAGCGCTTGACCTTTGGTCCGTTTTGAAGAAATGATTACCTTTTAAAAAACAAAAAAACCTATCTAAAATGAGTTTATTCGATGAGATAAAAAAGAAGCTAAGCCATGAGTTTATTGACATTGTGGAATGGCTGGACAATACAAACGATACCATTGCACACCGTTTTGAACGCTACCAGAACGAAATTAAGAACGGGGCAAAACTCATTGTTCGGGAAGGACAGACCGCAGTATTTATCAACGAAGGGCAACTGGCCGATGCCTTTAAACCGGGCACCTATACCCTAAACACCAAAAACCTGCCGATTCTCACCACCTTAAAAGGATGGAAATATGGTTTTAACAGCCCCTTCAAGGCCGAGGTCTATTTTGTAAACACCCGTTTGTTTACTGATGAAAAATGGGGGACCAAAAATCCGGTGATGTTAAGTGACGATCGGTTTGGACTGGTAGAAATACGGGCATTTGGCACCTATAGTTTCAGGATTGGAGACCCCGGGAAGTTTATTGTCGATGTGGTGGGAACAGACGGGAACTTCACCAATTATGAGATCAATGAACACCTCAAGAGTCTGATCGTTACCAGGTTTACCGATACCGTTGGGGAAGCCAATCTTCCCATAGAGCTCTATGCGGCCAACACCTCCGAACTATCCCAAACCTGTCAGGAGGTTATGCAGCCCGAATTTGGTAGGGTGGGCATTGAATTGGAAAAATTTTATATCGAAAATGTTTCCATGCCGGAAGACCTTAAAAAGGAAATCTTTGAATATAGCAGATTGGATAAGCTAGACATGTCCAAACTCTCCCAATTCAAGGCGGCCAAGGCCATGGAGGCTGCCGCCAAAAACGAAGGGGGAACGGCCGGCGCCGGCATGGGCATGGGCATGGGGTTTGTGCTGGCACAACAAATGGGCGGTATGATGACCCAACAGCATACACAGCAACCTTTCTCACCGCCGCAAGGAGGGTCCGCGCCTCCTCCCATACCACTGCAAGTCCTGTACCACTATGCCGTCAATGGACAACAACTCGGTCCGGTTTCGCTCGACAAATTAAAGGAGCTGTTCGCCAATAGGACCATTAACAGGGATTCCTTGATCTGGAAACAGGGCATGGCCAATTGGACCGCTTTAAAGGATGTTGAGGATTTAAAATCATTTTTGGGAGGAAGCACACCACCCCCACTACCGACAACATAGGACCTCCTACAATTTTTATTTGGATTCCCACCTTATGGGAACACCTGCTATATGGAAGAAACGGCTAAATCCCAACAGAAAAAATCATGTGCCAACTGTGGTGCGGAACTCAATTTTAAACCGGGTTCGCACCAGTTAAAATGTGAATACTGTGGTTACGAGGAGTTCATAGAACAGGCCAAAAGCAGTTTTGAGGAACTGGAACTTAAACACTATTTGAAGGTGGTGGGCAACCATGCGTTCACGGAGACCATAGATTTACTGCATTGCAAGAATTGTGGGGCCAACCAACACGTGGAGGAAAATTACAAATCCCTGCACTGTGTATATTGCGGAGAGCCCTTGATTAAAGAAGATATTGAAAAAGAGGGTTGGATATTGCCAGGGGCGTTGGTGCCTTTTCAATTGGATGGCAAAACGGCCCGGAACATTTTTAAGAATTGGGTAAACCGAATTTGGTTTGCACCGAATAAATTAAAAAAGGCGGCCCTGGATCCTGAAAGTATACACGGGCTGTACGTCCCTTACTGGACCTTCGATGCCAATCTAAAGGCAGCTTATCAAGGGGAACGGGGAGATTATTACTACGAGACCCAGACCTATAGAACAAAAAACGGGAACCGTACCAGACAGGTCAGGAAGACCAAGTGGTCCTCGGCTTCCGGTTCTGTACAAGGTTTTGTAGATGATATATTGATTAACGCATCGGAAAAAAAGAGAAGGGAAATCCCAGCCAAGATCAGCCATTGGAATTTGAAGGAATTGGTGGTTTTTAACTCCAAATATTTGGCGGGCTTTGTTACTGAAAAGTACACGATATCCCTTAAGGACGGTCACCATTTGTCCTTTCAAAAGGCCAAACAAATTGCCCATAGCTGGATACGACGGGACATAGGCGGGGATACCCAACGGATCCATCATGCAGACATAAAACTTACGGAGGAGACCTTTAAACACATTCTTTTACCTCTATACATAAGCTCCTATCGCTACAAAAACAAGGAATACCACTTTTATGTCAATGGGCAAACAGGTAGCATTAGTGGAACGCATCCCTATTCCTTCTGGAAAATCTTCCTATTGATTGTAGCGGTGTTGGTAGCAATAGGATTAATTGTAATATTTGCCCAATGAGAACATTGGTAATTGGGGATATCCATGGCGGACTAAGGGCACTTGAACAGGTTATGGACCGAGCAGGGGCGTCCCCTAGAGATCATCTTATTTTCTTGGGAGACTACGTGGATGGCTGGAGCGAGGCAGTGGAAACGGTCAATTTTTTAATACGCTTGGGCAACACCCACCAGTGTACCTTTTTAAAGGGAAATCACGATGAGCTCTGTATGGATTGGTTGCTGGAGGCCAAGGACAGGCCTCTTTGGTTCCAACACGGTGGAAAAACCACTGTAGCGTCCTATGCCAAGGCAGATAGCGCTACCAAGAAACGTCACATGGTGTTCTATCAGAATTTGGAGAACTATTATTTGGATGAAGGGAACAGGTTGTTTCTTCATGCCGGGTTTACCAACCTTAAAGGGGTGGCCTACGAATACTTTTCCAAAACATTCTATTGGGATAGGACGCTTTGGGAGCTGGCTCTTTCCCTTGATCCCGACCTTCCGAAGACCGATGCACGGTATCCTAAAAGACTATTGCACTACAAGGAGGTCTATATTGGGCATACCCCTGTAACCCGAATTGGGAAGACTACTCCCCAACGGGCGGTCAATGTGTGGAACGTGGATACAGGAGCAGCATTTAAAGGTCCTTTGTCCATAATTGATGTGGAAAGCAAGGAGGTTTGGCAAAGCGATCCGGTCTTTAGTTTATATCCAGGAGAAAACGGGCGGAACCAAAATTAATAGTCCTTTGTGACTATATTCCAATATTAATAGGGATATTTACCAAAAATACCAACATGTCTCCCAAGAATATCCGCATAGAAGTAATGAATGCCATAGAACATAAAGTGGATGGGTTCATAGATTCCTTCCTTATTCCTATTGAGGAAATATGGCAGCCCACGGATTTTTTACCCGATTCCCAAGGCGAAGGATTTATGGAAGACGTACATCAAATACGGGAAGAAGCCAAGGAATTGGGATATGATTTTTGGGTCACCATGGTCGCCGACACCATCACGGAAGAGGCATTGCCCACTTACGAGTCCTGGCTAATGGATGTAGAAGGGATCGATCAGCACGATGGGAACAAAAACGGTTGGTCCAAATGGGTCCGGGCCTGGACGGCGGAGGAGAATAGGCACGGTGACGTACTGAACAAGTATTTGTATCTCTCGGGACGGGTAAATATGCGGGAAATGGAAATTACCACGCAGCATCTAATCGCCGATGGTTTTGATATAGGCACCGATAGGGATCCCTATAAGAATTTTGTATATACCAGTTTCCAGGAACTGGCTACCTATATCTCCCACAAACGTGTGGGGCAAATGGCCAAGAAAAAGGGCAATACCCTTTTGGGAAAAATGTGTACCATCATCTCCGGGGATGAGATGCGCCATCATTTGGCCTATCGGGAATTTGTGAAAACCATCTTCGGGGAGGATCCCAGCGGAATGTTATTGGCCTTTGCGGATATGATGAAAAAGAAGATTGTGATGCCGGCCCACTTTTTAAGGGAGTCCGGTGGAAGCATAGGGACGGCCTTTGAAACCTTTTCCAATTGTGCCCAACGTTTGGGAGTATACACCGCCCAAGATTATATTGATATTCTTGGGAAGCTCAACACCTATTGGGATTTGGCCTCTTTAAGAAGCCTTAGCGACGACGCCGAAAGGGCGAGGGACTATTTGATGAGGTTACCCGATCGTTTAAAGCGCATTTCGGACCGTATGAAATTTCCCGAGGAGCAATACCACTTTAAATGGGTGGAAGCCAATGGCATCATCTAAAGAGGGACCTATAGACGTATCTTAGGCCCCACTTTTTGGGCTTACAGTTTTCCGTGCTTGTGCTTGTCCTGCCATTTGGCAAGATCTTTCCATTTACCTTCATAACACATTTTACCCTGCATGGGCCATGAGGCCGGGTCGTGCATTTTATAACGATTTCCACCCGAATTTAATACGTCGCGGCATTTGGCCACCGTAGTTTCCGATAAGGCCTTCCAAGTCTTGATATCATGGTTATGGAACAAACCTTCTATTTTTGGACCTATTCCTTCCACGATGGTCAGATCGTCCTGTTTTATTTTGAAGCCCATGGCCGATTTGGCTGCAGCGGCATTGAACACCGGGCCCTTTGCAGCGGTGGTACCGGACGGTGCCATGGAGGCCACGGGAGTACTATCCGAGCTTGAGGTCAGTTTTTTGTTGCAGGCCGCAAGCTCGGCCTCCAATTTTGCGTTTTTGTCCTGAAGCAGTTTTAGGTTGGCCGGGTCATCGGTGGTTTGCGTACCGCTTTTACCGATCAGAAATCCAAAATAGGCGCAGAGTACCCCTACCAGAAGGGGTATGGCCCAACACCATAGGTTCATATTTTCAAAATCCATGTCTCTTGTTTTACGGGTTAGTTGTTTAGTGGAGGCTTAGCTTTGCCTGTCGATGATCGGGTCTTTCCGTTCCCTGTTGGGAAGAAGTGTTCATACGGGGAACATCGTCCTCGGGCGCTACCGTTTCGCTGACCGAAACCTCTGCGGAAGTCGCCCCACATTCGCTACAATACATAACGAAAAAATAGGTTCCTGCCAGAATCGCAATGGCAATCCCGATCAGGTTGGTCGTTGTTTTTGTCATTGTTATAGTTATTTAGTGTTTGCTATACAATGTATTAAAAAAATCCTAAAAAATGTTTAATGCTATGGCTTAAATCTTATTGTTCAGCTACTTATCCTAGAGGCCTCATTGGTGAAAAAAAACGTGTTTTTACCCTCAAAAAGCACAAATAATTGATCAAATGAACCAATTATACAGTTTTTACTACCAATTGTGAAGTAACGGAATGCCGTCCCGTATATAATTCGGACTTTAGTACCATCAATAAGGATAAACCCTATTTCTCCCGACAAAGATCCGGCATTGAGATAGGGTTCAACATATTTTAAGTGTAGTTTGATTTAGTTTAGTTGGTTGGAAAGACCCGCTGCCACTTTGGGTCCATCAAAGGGGCAGCGGGTTTTCTTATGGCATATGACCAAATACACGATCCCAGCATCCGTCCATATTATTTTTTAGGCAAGGAACACACAAGCGATAGGCATTCCATCATAGATGGGCTACTTTTACCTTGTCCATACCTTAAGAACCCGAGGATTATGAAAAGATCGATAAAAGAATTTGTGAATTTTTGCTGCATGCTCCTGATACTTGGCACACAAGCCATGTTGCGAGGCAGTTGGACGGCAGAGACCAAACCAGTGAAAGTTGGGCCACAACCCAAAAATGGAATACGTTTAAAATAATAGAATAAGCCGAAAACCTTTCAAACGGTTTCCATATATATCCGGTTGTTAAGCTGAATTGAAAGCCCGCCGATGCTTTGAGCCAGTTACGCCTTTGACGTAATGAAGGAGCTAAGGCATCGGCGGGCTTTTTTTGGTGCCATTTGAGATAGTGCTATGCTATTTTTTAGCCAGCATTGCATGTAAAACTGACTGACATTTTTCTTCTTTTTTCCATTGGTACACGATACCTCTTCGACTAGACTTTTTTATACACCAAATACACATAAATCCCTTATAATCAGATGTTTATATTATAATTTTAATGCTATATATAATCGTAAAATCATACAATTATGAAAAAAGCAATGAGATTTTTAATGTTGGGAACCATGGTCCTTGCCATGGTGTTGACCTCCTGTTCCGCGGAGGATGGGGAAGACGGTGCAATTGGCCCTCAGGGTCCTCAAGGAATTGCAGGAACCGATGGGGTAGATGGTGTTGATGGGAATGCCAATGTAATCTACTCGGAATGGGTAGATTTTGTAGCTGCAGAATGGAGTGCATTGTCGAGCGATTTTGGTATCGATGTTCGTAACTACCCTGTAGTGGCAAATGATCTTACCCAAAATGTCCTTAACAACGGGGTGGTCTTGTTATATGTTCGATTTATCGGATTTGGTGATGACGCCATTATTACCCCATTTACCGGAGGTATTCTTTCAGGGGTTCAAACCATATTTCATCACGACAGTGAAGCACTTATCACTATCAAGTTTATCAATTCCGACGGGGTTGGCGATCCCGGGACATTTGGCGGTTCCGGAAACGCATTTAGATATATTTTAGTCCCCGGGAGCCAATTGGCTTCCAAAGGGTTTTCAAAACAGGATTTTGAAAAAATGTCCTACTACGAGGTCATGGACCATTTTGGGCTGGAATATTAGGATCCTTAAAACCAATGGGGTTTGTGAAGCCCCTGACCGTTAGAGCGGCCAGGGGTTTTTTAGTTGAGATTTACAGGTCAAATTTGATGCCCTGGGCCAAAGGCAGTTCTGTTGTATAATTGATGGTATTGGTTTGCCGGCGCATATATACCTTCCAGGCATCCGACCCAGATTCCCGGCCACCACCGGTTTCTTTTTCCCCGCCAAAGGCGCCGCCTATTTCTGCACCTGAAGTTCCAATATTTACGTTGGCTATACCACAATCACTTCCGTTAGCCGATAGAAAACGCTCGGCTTCCCTAAGATTGTTGGTCATAATTGCAGAAGAAAGTCCCTGAACAACACCGTTCTGCAAGGCAATGGCGTTTTCCACGCCACCCGAATATTTTAGCAGATAAAGTACGGGGGCAAAGGTTTCATGCTGCACTATCGCAAAGGAATTATCCGCTTCCGCAATAGCGGGTTTCACGTAGCATCCACTTTCATAGCCCTCACCTTGTAGCACCCTACCTTCTACAATGAGTTTGCCTCCTTCGTCCACGACTTTCTGTAACGCTTGCTCATAGAGCGCAACGGCATCCGTGTCGATAAGTGGGCCAACATGGTTGTTTTCATCCAGAGGATTTCCGATACGCAACTGTTGGTAGGCGTCCACCAGGGCATCCTTTACCTTGTCGTAAATGGAATCATGGATAATCAATCTGCGGGTCGAGGTGCAGCGTTGTCCTGCGGTACCCACGGCTCCAAATACCGCACCGATGACGGTCATCTTAATATCAGCGTCCGGACTTACGATAATGGCATTGTTGCCACCGAGCTCCAACAGGGACTTTCCCAAACGCGAGGCCACTGCCTGTGCCACGATTTTCCCCATTCGGATAGATCCCGTAGCAGAAACCAGTGGAATTCGGGAATCCGAAGTCATCATTTCCCCTACTTTGTAATCCCCGTTGATTAGGCATGAAATTCCTTCGGGCAGTCCATTGGCGCTAAATACGTCCGCTGCAATATTTTGGCAGGCAATCCCACATAAAGGGGTCTTTTCCGAAGGTTTCCAAACACAAACATCCCCGCATATCCATGCCAGGGCGGTATTCCATGCCCAAACGGCAACCGGAAAATTAAAGGCGGAGATAATGCCCACAACGCCCAAGGGATGGTATTGTTCATACATGCGGTGTCCGGGTCTCTCAGAATGCATGGTGAGCCCGTGGAGTTGCCTGGACAATCCCACGGCGAAATCGCAGATATCGATCATTTCCTGTACCTCACCCAGGCCTTCTTGATAGGATTTTCCCATCTCGTAGGAAACCAATTTTCCCAAAGGCTCCTTAAGTTCGCGCAGCTTCTCCCCAAATTGACGCACTATTTCCCCGCGTTGCGGAGCTGGTACCGTCCTCCAATGGGCAAAGGCCTTGGTGGCGACCTCCATAACTTTTTCATAATCTTCTTTGGTGGTGCTTTTTACGGTAGCGATCAGGGCACCGTCCACTGGGGAATAGGAGGAGATTATCTCTCCTGATGCAAAATTGTCCGAGCCGGTAGCGGTACCATTATTTACGGTTTGGATCCCCAGTTTGTCCAGGGCTTCCTGAATTCCAAATGCAGCAGCAACTTTAGTCATTTTATAACTTTTTAAGCAAGAATTGTTAGATTTTCAGCAAAGCTACAAATTAGAAGCAACTTTTATAGGGCTGGGAAAGGATATCTTGAGCGCATCTATGGCAATAGGACGAAAAGGATGCCCAAGAGGGCAGGAAGCGCCTGTACAAAAAATATTTTGCGATCGGCGGTAAGGGCTCCGTAAATTCCGGCAATGGCCACACACCCAAGAAAGAACAGGGAAATATTATCCCGCCAAAGGGGATCTTCTATAAAAAAGGTCCAAATAAGACCTGCCGCCAAAAAACCGTTGTACAATCCCTGATTGGCGGCGAGCGGCTTGGTCGGTTCAAATAGTTCTTTAGGGAAGTTTTTGAATACCTTTCTTCCTCTAGTGGTCCACGCAAACATTTCGAACCATAGAATATAACAGTGGATAAACGCCACTAATCCTACCAAAATCCTAGCAATACTATCCATATGTTTTTATTCTTGTGCAATAAACCTTGGGTCTACCGGCATTATGGTTCCACAGTTATCGCAGGTACGTAGTTTTTCCGATCCGTAAAAGGTCTTGAAATGACCTAAAAAATCCTTTTCGATGTCATGTAAGGTAAAATACGCCTCATACAGCTTGTTGTTGCAGTTGTCGCAGAACCATAGGAGTCCATCATCCACATTCATATCGGCCCTTTTCCGCTCTATGACGAGCCCTATGGAACCCTCGTGCCGTACTGGGGAATGGGGCACCTTGGCTGGGTGCAGATACATATCACCTGGGCCCAGTTCCATGGTCTTTTTTTTGCCATCCTCCTGAATATGTACTTCAATTTGGCCTTCCAACTGATAAAAAAGTTCCTCGGTCTCGTTATAGTGATAATCCTTTCTGGCATTGGGGCCGGCCACCACCATGACAATATAATCGCCCGCCTCCTTGTATAGATTTTTATTGCCAACGGGAGGTTGAAGCAAATCCCTGTTTTCGCTTATCCAATGATGGAGGTTAAATGGGGCTCGTATCGCCATAGCCATATTGTTCTTATGCTAATGTAAGAAAAGAAAATGGCTTTGACGGAGCCTATCTGTAGAATAACTGGGTAAAGTAGAGATTGCCACTTGGGTCCTTTTTGACGCTCACGGCCGTATCGGTAAAATCCCCCTCCATGGTTTTTTTGTGGTTGGTGCTGTTTAACCACCCCTGTAGGGCGGCGGCGGCATTGGAATAATCTTTGGCCACATTCTCCGCTACCTGAGCTGCATTTACCTCCGAAGATATTCCAGAAGCCCTGGAAGAAAAATTATCGTGACTTAAGCTTCCCTTGGAAATCATATAATCCGTGTGGGCATTGGCATATTCATAGGCCACGGCGCTGAATTTCAGGGCAGGTTGCCCTATAGATATCCTGTGCTCATTGACCAGGGCCAACAATTCCTCTTCAACTTCAACGGCATTTGCTGCCTCCGCAATAGGTTTGGGCGATTCCTCCAAGGATTCCGTACTGCAGGAACCGAGGACAACAACGAGCAATGCCCATGCCATACCCTTCATTTTCATTTTCATATAGTGTTCTATTCGCCATAAATAGAAAAAGGAAGAATGGGGTGTTCTTGTATTCCAGGGATAAGTAGAGGGAAGAGTTGGGGGTTCTCGTGCTATCGATACAAATCGAATCAACTGGGTAATATTAAAAAATATTATCGGAATAATCCATGAAAAAAGTGTTTTTTTCGACCATCTGCACCTTTTTTATCGCTTTTGCAAGTCGAAAACGGCTCTGCGGCATGCTTTCTGAAAAATACGTGGAAGGGACAAACCAACAGGATTGGAAGCCCGGGACAATGATGGTAATTTTTGCCCGGAATGGGCCGGGATTTTGCGTTAACCGCCGCCGCAAGAATGTTCTAAACCGTTATATTTACATGTACAAACACTTTCCATGAAAACAAAATCACTTTTATACTTACTCGCCTTCTGCACGGCGGTAGGTTGCACAACAAAAAAAGAGGGCGAGGCACGTTCCTATGATGACCTCAGTGCCTATGAGGCCTACGTTGCAGAGGTCTCCCCTGGGATAATTTCGGCAAAAAGCGATATCCGGGCCGTACTAAACCAGCCCGTGACCTCATGGAATAAGGGAGACGAGTTAAACGAAGATTTGATTCGCCTTTCCCCTAGGGTAAAAGGCAAAGTGTTGGTCCTGGACGAGCGAACCGTTGCTTTTGTTCCGGATGCTGGTCTTGAACAGGATACGGAATACCGTGTTACCCTGTCACTGAACAAGATTATCAAGGAAATTCCTCGGGAATTGGGCACCCTGACCTTTGGGGTCAGGACCCTGAAGCAACAGTTCAATGTATACACCAATCCCCTGCAGTCCTATTCCAAAGAGTTACAGTTTATTGAGGGCCAACTGCGAAGTGCGGATCAGTTGTCCTTGGACACGGCCAAAAAATTGATTCGGGTCCGGCAGGGAGGAAAGCCGGTACGGCTCAAGTTTGATGAGGCCGTTACGGAAGGAACCCAATTTCAATTTACTATTGACAGCATCCAACGCCAAACCCATGACACGGAGTTGGAAGTTTCTTGGGATGGATCCGATTATGACATGGAGAGCTCAGGGAGAAATGTCCTGGTAATTCCGGGGAAAAACAACTTCACTATTACGGATGTCTCCGTAGATTTGGCAGAAAATAGGACGGTACAGATCAATTTCTCCGATCCGCTTAAAAAAGACCAGGATTTTAAAGGCCTTGTCGTCCTTGCAGATGATGATCAAGCCCGATTTTCGGTAGCGGGCCACACCCTAAAAGTATATCTGTCCACGGTGATCAAGGGAACAGCTCAATTGGAGGTTTTTGCAGGCATCCAAAGTGAGGACGGACATAAATTAAAGTCGAGGTTCACGGAGCAGATTGCCTTTGAGGCATTAAAACCACAAGTACGGATGCTTTCCAATGGAACCATACTGCCATCGTCCAGTAATCTCAAGATAAATTTTGAAGCTGTCAACCTAAAGGCGGTGGATGTTTCCGTATATAAAATTTATGGGAACAACATCCTACAATTTTTACAGAACAACACCCTCAATGGCAGTTATAGTCTAAAGACAGTTGCACGTCCCATTGCTCGCAAGAAGATTATACTTCAAACAGCATTGTCCAATACCGGTAAATGGGCCGCCCATGCCCTGGACCTAAAATCACTAATAAGCACAGAGGCCGGAGCTATATATCGGGTAGCGCTCAACTTTAGGCCTTCCTACAGCAGCTATACCTGTGAGAGTACCAATTTTGATTCGGACGGGGATAACAATGAAGATTTTGATGTGGAGGCGGAAGCCAGTTTTTGGGACGGGGTAGAAAACTATTACAATGACTACTACGGCTATGATTGGAACGAGCGGGAAAACCCCTGTCATATTTCCTACTATTACGATAAGAAAGTGGGAACCAACGTACTGGCAACCGATCTTGGTGTAACCATCAAGAAGGGGGTCAACAAAAGCTATTTTGTGGCCGTTAATGATATTCTCAACACCAACCCGGTTGCCGGTGCCACCGTCACGTTTTACAATTTTCAACAACAAGCCCTGGGGCAAACCGTAACGGATGCGGACGGCACCTCCATTTTTGATTCGGACCACAACGCCTATTTTGCCATAGCGGAAAATAATGGGCAAAAGACCTATGTAAAATTAAACGATGGGGGCGTGCTATCCATGAGCAAGTTTGCCGTTTCCGGGGTTCGGTTACAAAAAGGGATCAAAGGATTTATTTTTGGGGAACGTGGCGTTTGGAGGCTGGGGGACCAACTTTTTCTTTCCTTTATGCTGAACGATAATGCCAACAATCTTCCTGCGAACCATCCGGTGAAGTTAGAACTCCTAGACCCTTATAATAAAGTGGTGCACCGGGAAATACAGACCTCCGGATTGAACCGTTTCTACCACTTTTCCGCAAAGACCGATGCCAACGCGCCCACGGGAAATTGGACGGCCAAAGTATCGGTTGGGGGAGCAAGCTTTACCAAGACCTTAAAGATAGAGACCATAAAGCCCAACCGTTTAAAAATAAAAGCGGACTTTGGGTCAGAGATGCTTTCGGCCAACAAAGCGGTGAACGCTGACCTGGAGGTAAAATGGTTGCACGGTGCTATTGCCAAGGACCTCAAGGCCGATGTAACGGCAAAATTCACATCCCAAAAGACCAGTTTCAAGACCTTTCCCGGCTATACTTTTGATGACCCCTCCCGCAGCTTTGCCACAGAGGATCAAGTGGTATTTAGCGGCAAGGTGAACGCGGAAGGGAAAGCTGCGTTTTCGATAGACCCACAACTAAAAACGGTAGCTCCCGGAATGCTCAATGCAGCCTTTGTGACCAAGGTATATGAAAATGGTGGCGATTTTAGTACCGACGTATTTACCAAAACCTATTCTCCCTTCACCACCTATGTGGGACTTAACGTGCCCAAGGGTGATAAAACCAGGGGTATGTTGCTGACTGATGTAAAGCATACTTTCGAGGTGGTCAGTGTGGATGAACGGGGGAGGCCAAAAGCAACCGAAGAGCTCAAGGTGTCAATCCATAAAGTAAATTGGCGATGGTGGTGGGACACTTCGGCAGACAATCTTTCTAGCTTTAGCAGCAGCAATTACCGTGAAAAGCTTTTTGAAGAGACCATTAGCACCGGGCCCGATGGAAAAGCAACCTTCAATTTTGAGTTAAAGTACCCTGATTGGGGACGTTATCTGGTACGCGTAGAAGATACACGAGGCGGGCACGCCACTGGAAAAGCCATCTATATTGATTGGCCAGGTTGGGCAGGAAAATCCAGAAAGAACGACCCCTCTGCCGCAACCATGCTGGTATTTTCTACGGATAAGACCAATTATCAGGTTGGGGAAACGGCTACCATCAGCTTTCCGAGCTCAGAGAAGGGCAGGGCCTTGGTAACGGTTGAAAACGGGAGCGAAGTATTGGAGTCCCTATGGGTAGAGAGCGCCAAGGGAGAAACCAAATTTCAACTCCCCATCACCAAATTATATGCCCCCAACGTATTCATCCATATTTCCCTGTTACAACCGCATGCCACCACCTTGAACGATTCCCCCATCCGTTTGTACGGAGTGGCTCCCATTGGTGTGGAGAACCCTGCCACAAAACTGCAGCCCGAAATTGATATGCCCGATGTGCTCCGGCCCGAAGAACGTATTACGGTGAAGGTGAGCGAAAAAGAAGGACAAGCCATAACGTATAGCCTTGCCATTGTGGATGAGGGCCTCTTGGATCTCACCCGATTTAAAACACCCGATCCATGGAGTACTTTCTATGCCCATGAGGCGCTAGGGGTCAAGACTTGGGATGTTTATGATGATGTGGTCGGCGCTTATGGCGGACGCATAGATCAAGTCTTTGCCATTGGTGGTGATGGGGAAATTGCGGGGGCCAAAAATAAAAAAGCCAATAGGTTCGAGCCCATGGTAGTTTATCTCGGCCCTTTTGAACTCAAGGAGGGTGCCAGCAAATCGCACCAGATAAAAATCCCGAAATATATAGGGTCTGTGCGTACCATGGTAGTGGCCGGGGACAGTGGCAAAGAAGCCTATGGCATGGCAGAAAAAACTACACCGGTCCGTAAACCGCTTATGGTCCTGGCATCACTGCCAAGGAAAATCACCCCTGGGGAGCAGGTAACGCTGCCGGTTACCGTATTTGCCATGGAAAAGAAAGTAAAAAATGTACGGATACAATTAAAACCAGACCCTTCATTTACCATAGTAGGCAATGCTACACAGTCGATTTCCTTTATGGGTCCCGATGAGAAAATGGCCTATTTTGAATTAAAGGTGTCCGATTTCAAGGGGATAGGAAAAGTAGTGGTAGAGGCATCGGGCCATGGGGAAAGTGCTTCGTTCGAAGTGCCCATTGATGTGGTAAATCCCAACCCGGTGACCACGACGGCCCAAACCCTGACCTTGGATGCGAACAGCAGTAAGACCCTCACTGTAGAAACTTTTGGTATAGCGGGCAGCAATGCCGTCCAAATTGAATTTTCCACACTTCCGCCCATGAATTTCAACGGAAGGATGCAACAACTCATACGATATCCTCACGGCTGCGTGGAGCAGACCACCTCGGCCGCTTTTCCCCAGTTGTTTCTGGCCGATATTTTTGATATTACCGCGACCAAAAAGAAGCGGATACAAGATAATGTAACCCATGCGATCAATCGCTTGGGAACGTATCAGTTGCCCAATGGGGGATTTGCCTATTGGCCTGGACAAAACCATGCCAACGATTGGGGTACCTCCTTTGCTGGACATTTTTTGTTGGAGGCCGAAAAAAAAGGATATGTGCTACCACTCGGGTTTAAGGCTGCCTGGATCGGGTATCAAAGACAAATTGCAAAGCAATGGCGGGCAGGGATCCACACCCCTGACCTGGCCCAGGCGTACCGCCTGTACACCCTGGCGCTTTCCGGAAACGCGGACATAGGTTCAATGAACAGGCTTCGGGAAACCTCTAAACTGTCCGGTCAGGCCCGCTATCGCTTAGCAGCGGCCTATGCCCTGGTAGGGCAGACCAATGTGGCCCAGCAACTGCTACGCAATGCAAATTTGGATTTTACCGACAACACCCAGGATTACTACACCTATGGTTCCGCGGACCGTAACAGGGCCATGGCTTTGGAAACCCTTGTTTTGCTACAGGACAGGACCCAGGCGCAACAAATGGCTAAGACGGTGGCCCAAGGATTGGGCGAAAGGCGGTACATGAGTACGCAGAGTACTTCCTACAGCTTGCTGGCGATGGCCAAATTTGCCGAGATGGTGGGCGGCAAGGGTATTGAGGGAAGCGCTGTGGTAAACGGGAAGACAGAGCCTATCCGTACCGAAAAGACCTTGGCCAACCGCAGTTGGAACATTAAAAGCGGAAATGCGAACGTACGGTTGGAAAACGCCTCGGGCCATACGCTCTTTGTGAGCGTGGTCAACAGTGGTATTCTGCCAGTTGGCCAAGAGAAAGTGGTGCAACGGAACCTATTGGCCACTACAATTTTTAAAGGCCGGGACGGAAAACGTCTGGACGCTTCCAAATTGGTACAGGGGACAGATTTTGTCGCTGAGGTTACCCTGACCAATACGAGTGCGGAGGCCATAAAAGATATGGCATTGACGGAAATTTTTCCGAGCGGTTGGGAAATTGTGAATACCCGCTTTACCGATTTTGGAGACTTTACGGACAACAAGGTTAGCTATACAGACCTAAGGGATGATCGGGCCAATTTCTATTTCGATTTAAAAAGAAAGGAGACCAAAACTTTTAGGGTGCTGCTCAACGCTTCGTATTTGGGGAGGTACTATCTGCCCGGAACACAGGCAGAGGCCATGTACGACAGTGATTATGCAGTCCGGACAAGGGGGAAATGGGTAAGGGTGGTACGGCCATAATCCCTTTAGGAGGATAGGGTTTTGCTGTTGGCGATTTCCTGAGCCCAGGCAATGGCATTCTCCAAGGACTTAAACCGCTTTACCTTGCTCTTTAAAAAAATTTTTTCCAGTCCGGCATTCAGAAAGCCTGCCCGGGTATAGCTCACAATTGCATACCCTTTTAGTTTATAGCTGTTCTTGAAGAACTTTATCCAATCCGTTGGCATTACGGAATACGCATTGATACGATGTGTAATCAGCACATAATCCTGACCGTCATTGTCGTAAAGATTGGTCAAATCCTCGGCGACCCTTTTTCCATGATTTTCCCACGTGAACAGGACGTCCTCGTTTATTTCGGCAATAATAAAGGAATCGAACAAATAGTAGTTGCCGAAAGAGTAATTTATTTCCTGCAGTGCTTTGCGGTAAAAGGGCGTGTCCTTTAGTTTCTTCACACCAAAATCCATTTCCAAGTTCTCGGCCACAAGATAAGGGAACTAAACCTAGGATGTTCCTTCCATCGTTTAAGAACACCAAAAATCTGTGTACTGCATTTTTTATGGACAAGTGTTATTATGGTTCCTTGGGAGTTTCCGCTTCTTTCAACACCTTGCTAAAGACAAAAGCCCCGATCTCCCTAACCGGGTTGTAAAGGACGGATTGGTTCAAGGTATCTTCCTCCACCAGTTGAATCGAGGTATTTGCCCTGTGGAAAAATACGAGCAATGCCCCAAGGATTACGGCAACTTTCACGGCCCCAAAAACCCCTCCCGCAATTTTGTTCAAGAGGCCCAACAGGGCAAAATCGGCAATTTTGGTCAAAAATTTTCCGGCCAAATGTACTACCAAAACAATAATGACAAAGGTAATGATAAAGGCGGTCAGGTTAATATATCGCTCGTTCCACTCCATATTTTTGGAGAGGTAGTCCCCCGCGATATAGGAAAAATGAATGGCACCGTAAAGTCCGGCGACCAAGGCTATTATAGAAGCAATTTCCACAAAGAGACCATTTTTGAGGCCTTTATAAAGTCCCCAGATCAATAATAGCCCAATAACGATGTCCAAAAAACCCATAGGCATTTTTTAATGGTATAAAATCTCTTTGTAACGATTGGTTTTCATTGGCAAATATAGAACTTTGATTTGTACCTTTGATGGCATAAAACGGAAGTAGGCCTACGACCAACCTAAAACGCCAAAAAGACGCCGCTAAATGTCAAGAGACATCATTTTAAAGGAACGCTGGGATTTGCTGGTGGAAAAGCTGTCCGCACAGTTCTCTGATGGCGATCCCCTGGAAATGGATGCGATAATCTATTTGGTTGGGGTACAAGAATTGGGACAGTACCACAAGAAGTACAAGAAGGACGAAAAATTGAACCTCATGCACATTGCCATATGCAGGTTGTTGGAACCCTATGGATATTACGAGTTTGAGTTTTTTGATGAAGACGGATGGCCGCATTACAAAGTAAAGGAAGCATTGCCCCATTTAAAGGCCGGCGAACAATCGGTCCTGATGAAGGAGGCACTGGTCAATTATTTTTTGGAAAAAAAGTATTTGGACTAAAAGCTGTTAAACCATAATGTCTTGAACAACACAACACCTTATTACGCAGTTATATTCACCTCCACGCGGACCTCTGGGGAAAACGGATATCCCGAAATGGCGAAACGTATGGAAAATTTGGCCCGGCAACAACCGGGCTATCTGGGCTTTGAAAGTGCCCGTGAAGAAATTGGGGTCACCGTCAGCTATTGGGAGTCCCTGGAAGCCATTGCCAATTGGAAGGCACATGCAGACCACCACTTTGCACAGGAAAAGGGAATATCGGACTGGTACAGCTGGTACAAAGTCCGTATCTGCCTGGTGGAAAGGGAATACGAGTTTAAGCGGTAGGCAAGTTTTATCAGCCCATCGGGCAAGGGATTTGTATGGGCACATTTAAAACGTTCCTGGAAAAAAGTATAGCGTACCTTAAAGGGCACCCTAGAAAAATACTGTTGTTATCGCTTCTTTTGATCGGCTATTATTTCTGCCTTCCAAAACAACTCTTCAACAAGCCCACCGCAACGATAGTCGAAAGCGCAGACGGAACCCTTTTAGGGGGTAAAATTGCGGATGATGGTCAATGGCGCTTCCCTGTAGCGGATAGCTTGCCCTACAAATTCAAGACCTGTTTGTTGGAATTTGAGGACACCTATTTTTATCAACATCCTGGCTTTAACCCCGTTGCCATGTCCAAGGCGTTGAGGGCCAATATACGTGCTGGAAAAACGGTACGGGGCGGTAGCACCATTACCCAACAGGTCATTCGCCTATCCAGAAACAACAAAAAAAGAAACTACCTTGAAAAGGTCATTGAACTTATTTTGGCCACCCGCCTGGAATGGAGGTACTCCAAAGAGGAAATCCTGAACCTCTACGCGGGCAATGCACCTTATGGCGGCAATGTGGTAGGATTGGAAGTAGCAGCCTGGCGGTATTTTGGCCTAAGGCCACATCAATTATCCTGGGCGGAAGCGGCCACCCTGGCTGTACTGCCGAACGCGCCAGCGCTTATCTATCCGGGAAAAAACCAAGAGCGATTACTGGCAAAACGAAACAGGCTCCTCAAAAAAATCTATAGCAAGGAGCTAATGGACAGCATAACCTACACCCTGGCCCTCTTGGAGGAATTACCCCAAAAACCCTACCCTTTGCCCAAAGTGGCTCCGCATATGGTGGAGCTTGTTTCCAAAAAGTACAAGGGGCGACGGATACGGACAAACCTTAAGGCCGATCTTCAAAGAAACTTGAATAGTCTCGTGGACAAACATCACAAGGCACTACGGCAAAATCAAGTGCACAATGCAGCGGTCTTGGTCCTGGACGTGCACAGTAGGGCCGTCTTGGGGTATGTCGGAAACACAGATACCAAAAAGGAGCATCAAAAAGATGTGGATATGGTACAGGCCAACCGCAGTACCGGAAGTGTTTTGAAACCCTTGCTCTACGCGGCGATGTTGGATAGTGGGGAGCTACTGCCCGATATGTTGGTTCCTGACGTTCCCACCCAAATTGCCGGGTACACTCCCGAAAACTTTGATGAGCGGTACAGCGGTGCCGTAAGGGCCAAAAAGGCCTTGTCCCGATCATTGAACATTCCGGCCGTGCGCCTACTGCGGTCCTATGGCCTACATAAATTTCGGGATCAATTGGATCTATTTGGGCTAAAGGGCATTGACAAGTCTGCAGATCATTACGGGCTTACCCTTATACTGGGCGGCGCGGAGAGCAGTCTATGGGACCTGTGCAAAACCTATGCCTCCCTGGCGGCTACCATAGCGCACTTCAATACGACGTCGAGCGAATATTATACAGGTGAATTTGTCGAACCCATCCTGATAGCGGACAAATTGGTCGATTTTGGAAAAAAGAACACCCAAAAGACCATTTTCAGTGCGGGCAGTATCTACCTCACGTTTGAAGCCATGAAGGAGGTAAACCGGCCAGAAGGAAACGAGGCCTGGGAATTTTTTGACTCCTCCAAGGAAATCGCATGGAAAACAGGGACCAGCTTTGGGAACAAGGATGCATGGGCCATTGGGGCTACCAAAGATTTTGTTGTGGGGGTTTGGATAGGCAACGCTGATGGAGAAGGGAGGCCTAATGTATCCGGGCTAAGCAGTGCCGCTCCGTTGCTGTTCGATGTTTTTGACCTCTTACCAAGATCTAGCTGGTTTGCCAAACCCCTGGACGAATTTACAGAAGTAACGGTATGTGCCCAGAGCGGATTTTTAGCTGGGGAAATCTGTGAAAAAAAAAGAATAGACATTCCCCAGGCACCAAATTCGGTAGGTCCCTGTCCCTACCACCAATGGGTACACCTGGACGCCCAACACCAGTTTAGGGTCAACGCTTCCTGTGAAGATCTTTCCCAAGTGCTACGGGTACCCTGGTTTACCTTACCACCGTTGCTGGAGTTTTATTATCGGGGAAACCATCCCACGTACAAACAGCTCCCGCCGTATCGGGAGGACTGTAGTCCCATAACAGCGCCCGTTATGGAATTTATCTACCCCAAGGACGGCAGCCGTATAAGCCTAACCAAGAATTTTGAGGGAAATAAAAATGAATTGGTGCTGAAATTGGCACATGCCAGAATAGGTGCCACTGTCTTTTGGTATCTGAACGATATCTTCCTGACACAAACGAGGGAATTTCATGAAGTAATAATGCTCCCTCCTCCAGGAACCCATAAAATTACTGCCGTTGATGCCTTGGGTCATGAAGTTGCCATTACTATAACGATAGAGTAGGTGCCACCCTTTGAATTAGGAATATAAACATTTATATTTGAGGCTCTTATCTGGATTAAAGCTAGCAAATTATATGATTTCGTTGGACGGGTTCACCGCCCTTTACGGTGAGCGTCTTATTGATAGTGAAAAAGAAAATTGAATTAAAAAAATAGTGTGAAAGAGAATATCAAATTTTCAAACTTGGACAGGTCAAAGACCGTTAAAAAATTGGCCAGCGAGGTTTTTGATCTTGTAGTGATCGGGGGCGGTATTACTGGTGGTGGCATCGCCCTGGACGCGGCCTCTAGAGGGTTAAAAGTGGCGTTGGTAGAGAAGAACGATTTCGCCTCGGGAACGAGCAGTAAATCTACCAAACTGATCCATGGCGGCCTGCGATATTTAAAACAGTTTGATTTTTGGTTGGTCAAGGAGGTGGGGTCGGAACGCGCCATCGTACATAAATTGGCGCCCCATATTGTACTTCCGGAAAAAATGTTGCTTCCCCTGATCGAAAATGGCTCCTATGGTAAATGGCTTACCTCCATCGGTTTAAAGGTATATGATATTCTTGCCCAGGTAACCGGGGACGATAAGCGAAAAATGTTGGAGAAAAAAGAGGCATTAAAGCTAGAGCCCCTATTGCCCAAGAAGATCCTGAAGGGGGCGGGCTATTATGCGGAATACAGGACCGACGATGCCCGTTTGACCATTGAAACCATAAAGACCAGCCTTCAACATGGTGCCTTGGCACTCAACTATGCAGCGGTAACCGATTTTGACTATACCGACGAAAAAATTTCGGGCGTCAAGATAAAGGATGGTACTTCGGATAAAGAGTTTACTATAAAGACGAAATATGTAATCAGTGCTGCCGGCCCATGGGTAGACGAACTTAGGAGTATAAACAATTCCAAAAAGGGGAAACGCCTACATCTTACCAAAGGGGTACACCTTGTGTTCCCGCACGAAAAACTCCCGGTAAAACAGTCGGTGTATTTTGATGTTCCGGATGGCCGAATGATGTTCGCGATTCCTAGGGGCAAGGTAACCTATGTGGGTACTACAGATACCAATTACAACAACGATAAGGACGATGTTAGGGTAGATTTGGCAGATGCCATGTATTTGATTTCGGCGGTAAACAATATGTTCCCCAAATTGAATTTGGAGATGGAAGACATTGTTTCTTCTTGGGCAGGCTTACGGCCCTTGATCCATGAAGAGGGAAAATCCGCTTCGGAACTATCCCGCAAAGACGAGATTTTTACCTCAGAAACCGGACTGATCAGTATTGCTGGGGGAAAACTTACCGGCTACCGTAAAATGGCCGAGCGGGTGGTGAACAGGGTGGCCAATAAAATGAAGGAAGACTATGATCGGGAGGTCAAGGAGTGCAGTACCGATACTATTCCCTTGACCGGAAATGATTTCAAGAAGTTTAAGCACGTGAAACGATATATTACCGAAGTGTTCGATAGGATCAAAGCGGATGGCTTTGTAGCATACGATGCATGGTTTTTGGTGACCAACTACGGGAAGCAGACCGAGATGATCCTGGAGGGCTACAACAAATTAAAGGACGAGGACCCCTATGTGCGATTGGCCAAGGCCGAACTCCATTTCGGTATCGCCTATGAGATGATACAGTACCCCACAGATTTCTTTGTGAGAAGAACGGGACGCCTCTATTTTGACATTGATGGCGTTCGCAAACTGATGGACCCCATTCTCGAGGAATTCGGAACCATCTTCAAGTTGGACAATGCCAAGCTCATGTCCTATAAGGAGGAGTTGCAGGCCTTACTGCTGGATCATTCCGACTTTTCCCTAGACCGCGTTTAGCCGCCTATTCCGTTTAATTCTATTCCCAGGGGATAGGACCGCTTTTGGCCGCACAGGATAGATCGGGCCTTTCCTGGGGGCTATCCAGAAATGCACGGCAGGTTTCAAAAAAACACGAATTGAACAGGGAATGGCCATCCCGTTTAAATTCCATGTAGTAAGAGTTTTTTAAGTTTTTGGACAGTTCCACGGCATTGCTGGCAGGTGTTATGGGATCTAAACGGCCATTGGCTATAAGGGTCGGAATGTTGGAAACAACAGGCTGATCCTCATGGGCCTTGGCCCTAAAGGAGTGCCAGTTTTCCAAGGCCTTGGGGTCCGAATTAAAAAAGGCGGGCCCCGTACTGAATTCCGAATGTCTTTCCAGGTCTTTGGAAAATTCCAAAGTTCCGTTAAAGGGCAGTTCCTCATAGGCCATGACCGACATATACATGGCGAAATTGATGAAATTTACGGTTGCGGTAGTAGGTCCCAATGCCTGCCGGATCCCGTCCGGATCCCTCTTGTTAAGCGCTTCAACATAGGCGGGTAAAAACCCGATCATTCTCTTCTGATACAACAGTTGATGTGCTACCAACAGGGCATCCTGCACATTTAAAACAAAGGGTTCCCCGTTGTAGGAAAAGGAAATGGGCTCTTTTTCCAACTGCTTCAGTGCTTCAAAAAAACGGGCCTTGACCCTTGGATAACGGATATTGCAATCGGGGTCCTCACCGCATTCCTCAAAAGCGGCCATCAGGGCGGTGTTGAAATTGCTGATGAAGTGGGTGTAAATTTCGGAGTCGGGCGCGAAGATTCCAAATAGGATGGAAGCACGCACGCTGTTTGGAAAATCTCTCATGATGGTCAGCCCAAGTCTTGAGCCGTAGGAACCCCCGAGAATGTTCCACCTGTTATACCCCAGCTTTTTACGTAGTGCCTCAAAATCTGCGGCGTTTTCCCTACTGTTGTACCCGGACAGATCGGTCCCTTGGGCCACAGCTTCCTTTTTACAGCGCTCTGTGGCCTCCAGAATTTTGACTTCCTCCTCCTCAGGGGTCAGGTCCATGGACAGGATCTGAATCAACCGGGCACCTAAATCACTGCAAATGGCATTGGATTCACCTGTGCCCCGTTGGTCCATTAAAACAATATCCCTATCGGCTCTCAGGGCATTGTTGCTCCAGAAATTTTGCATGATCAGCGTAGCGCCTCCCGGACCTCCCTGCAAGTAGAGAATGGGATCCTCTTTAGGTGAATCACCCTTGGCCTTAAGTACACGATAGGCCAAGCGTATGGTTTTGCTGTTCTTTACCGATCGGTTTTCCGGAACTTCCAAAAAGCCCGATACAATACCGTCTTGAGAAGCGGATGCTTCTTGATTTAAACGTGCACCAACTTCTTTGGAAGGGTGCTTACAAGACATGGAAAAAACGAACAGGATGCAAAAAAGAAGGGATTTCATAGGAACGACTTTAATTGATGAATCCTAAAAATAGTAAAATTAATCAGGATTCAGCCGCTCTTTCTCCCACGGTTCCTGGGCTAGTTTTGTACAGGTATGGTGGACAGTCCGGCAATTTCCCGGGCCCAGTTCACAATTTGCATGCTGATGTTTTCCTCCCATTTGCCAGGATTCCCCTCAAAAGAGTCCTTGGCGGTTTGATGAATGGTGTTCCAGTGGTCCAGCCCCGGATATTCGTACAGCACATGATCCTGATGGCCGTTCCGCTTAAGTACTTCAATGATCATCTTGTTGTCAAAGGAAGACATGATCCAATCGTTTGTGCCCCGCATGATCCTCACAGGGACCTTCACCTTTTCCCAAGCTCCGGCCAAATCAAAGTCCTGCAACTGTTGATAATAGGCCACGGGCCTCCCGTACATATGCCCGGGAGCGTGATAGTTGTATTCAGATAATGCGGGGTATTCATCCACTACCTGTTGATAGGTCTTTTTCTGTATGAGCATCCCGTAGTACAAAGGGATGTAATATCGATTCATTTGCCGTACGATCTCCGGTTCCGAAAGTCCCTTGAATTGCAGGATACGCCGTTCAATTTCCAACATATGCTCATACCAGGTCTTAAAGAAGGTACCATCGGAGATAACACCGGCCAAATTAAACTCATTGGCCAATAGGGGGGCCAGGGCACTGCCCATACTGGAGCCGTAAACAATAATGCGGTCCGGGTCTACATAGGGTTTTGATTTCAGGGCGCTAATGGCAGCCTTAAAGCCCGCCACGTCGGTCCTAAAATCGGATCGGGAACAATCACCCTCGCTGTCCCCAACTCCCGGTTTTTCTACCCGCATTACGACCATATCGGATTTTTCAACGAGATCTCGGAGCACTTTGGCCCAATTGCTGTTTCTACCCGGGTAGTTCTCAATGCTTGAACAGCTTAACCCTCCGATCAGGATAATCGCAGCTTGCCTGCCCGGGCGCTTGGGTTTGGTGATGATCGTTCGTTGAGACAAACCATAAACACTGGTAACCGCTTCATACAAGGTTTCGATACCCGCATGTTGTTCTTTTTCTATGGCCGGCAACAAAACGCTTGATCGTATTAGCTGTCCTCCCCTTAAGACTTCCAATTTTATGGGACTGCCCGCTCGGATACCATAGGACATTTCGGTCCATACCTCGTCGGACGAAATAAGGACCTCATCTATCTTAAGAATACGGTCTTGTGGCCGTAATCCCGCTTTTTCCAAAGGACTGTTTTCGGTAATGGACTGGATGACAGCCCCAATTTGTTCGCTGGAAGGACCAGAAATTTTGGCCTGCCAGGAGGCCCGACGATCCAATTTTTGGGCATGAAGGACAGCTCCCAAAAGCAGGAAGCAAAGTACTTGGAACAGGAAACTCTTTTTGGATATCATAATAGGAATTTTATATTTTCCTTAAAATTAGATTGTCTATATTTATCCAAATCGATATTTATATAACCCCACAGTTATATTATGCGAATACCCTTTATATCATGATAAGTTTTAAGGTACATGAAGCTCATCAAAGATTTTTACCTGTTTAATTCGCGCATCGCCACCCATATCATTTTTTGGATAGCGTACTATATTTTTTTTGGGCTGCTCTGGGTCACCGATGAGGGTTATCTCGCGTCCTTCTATTTGGAGTTCGTATTGTTGCCCACACGTATAATGGCTGTCTACCTGGTAATTTATTTTTTATTGCCCCGTTTTTTACTGAAAAGCAAGTACCCACATTTCTTTTTGGGCTATGTTCTGGTGTTGCTTTTGGCAGGTGCGCTTCAGCGGATATTCATACATTTGTTTTACGAAAATCTCTTGCTCAATACGGCCGGACATGGCCTGTTCAGCGCCACCATGTTCATTAGGGCCGTGGTGTTGATCAATACCACGGTGTTATTGGTACTGGGGGCCAAACTGTTTCAACTTTGGCAAATAGCCCATGAAAAAAACAAGGGCATCGATCAAAAATTTCTTGAAATACGGTCTAACCGAAGGATGCACCGTGTACCTTTGGACAGCATATTGTTTGTGGAAGGATTGGGAAACTATGTGGTTTATCGCCTTTCCGATAAATCCAAGATCACCGCCTATGGGACCATTAAGGAGGCTTTGAGGCTGTTACCTTCAAATTTTGTCCGCGTGCACCGTTCCTATATCGTGAACAGGGACCATATAAAGTCCTATGATGCCAATACTATTGATGTCCAAAATGAATCGGTCCCTCGAGGGAAGAGTGTAACCGATGAGGTATTGCTTAATTGATCGGGCTTCCCCGTCATAGCTCAATCCAAACGATCCGTAAGATTTTTAAAAGTTTTTTTGGCACTTTTGCCTTTATATAAAATGGCATAAACGGCGTCAATAATGGGCGTCTTGGTTTTTTTTCGAAATCGTGCTTTTAGCTGAAACGCACTTTTGGCGGCATAATACCCTTCGGCGACCATATTCATATCCATCATCGCACTCTGTACGGTATAGCCTTTCCCGACCATTGTGCCGAACATCCGATTACGGCTAAAGCGCGAGTAACCGGTAACCAAAAGATCGCCCAAATAGGCAGAATTGTTAATGTTACGCTTCATTTTGTGCACCTGTTTTATGTAGCGCTCCATTTCGCGGATGGCATTGCTCATCAACACACTTTGAAAATTATCGCCATAACGTAGGCCATGAGCGATTCCAGCTGCTATGGCATAGATGTTTTTGAGCATGGCCGCATATTCTGTCCCAATAATATCATCTGAAATCTTGGTTTTGATATAATGGCTATTGAGATGATGCGCTACCAGTTCGGCCTTCCGCTCATCGGCGCAGGCTATGGTGAGATAGGATAAGCGCTCCAGGGCCACCTCTTCCGCGTGGCATGGCCCGGTGATGACCCCTATGTTTTTAAACGGAATATCGTAGGCCTCATGGAAATGTTCCCCTACGATCAACCCGGTTTCGGGGACAATGCCCTTTATGGCCGAAAAAATGATCTTGCCCTTTAGGGACGAGATCATCTTCTTAAGTTCTGCCTCTAGGAATGCGGAGGGAATGGCAAAGATCAGGATATCGCTCTGCCCAACAATTTCATCGAGCGATTCAAATAGGGCCAATTGTGATTCTTGAAACTCCACGGAACTCAAATAGTTAGGGTTGTGCCCTTGCTGCTCAATATGTCGTAGAGCGTCCACATTGCGCATATACCAATTCACCTTATCTATGTTTTCGGAGAGCATTTTTACCAGGGCCGTGGCCCAGCTGCCTCCGCCGATTACGGCAAATGTGGGTGTTGTATCCATATACTTTATGATAATTGCCTCAAAAGTAAATAAAAAAATCTTTATGTTAACACTTGATAATCAACAAGTTAAAAATAATGGCACGGCATTTGTTTTAACCAGGGCAGAACCACAACACTGTTATTTATGAGAGGTATAAAACTACTACTAGGATTTTTAATGATCGGAACATTGAGCACTTCCTGCTACACGGAGGTCATCTTGGACGATGATTTTGTAGCTGTTCCCATATTCAACGTAAACACCGCCCTGCAGTCGCACGAACTGTGGTACGTGGATATCAATGCTACCAGCGGAAATGGGGAAGTCCCTTTTTTACAGCGGGCCTTTACCATCTCTTTTACCGGAGGTGCGGTATATGCCAACAATAACATTGTGGGGATAGGCAAGACCGGCAACGGACTGGGGATTGATGTGGGCTATTACGACCCCTTGGCCGGCGCTGTGGAAATAGATCACGATGTGGATGGGCGCTGGTTGTTTGATGTATACGAGATTAATGGAAGTACCTTGGAACTCTACCACGCACCTACGGATACCTCCTACTTTTTAAAAGGGTACCAACGTAGTAATTTTGATTACGATCAGGTGTTCTATGATAACATCCACTATTTTTTACAGGAGTACGGAGCCTGGGAAAAGGTATTTACGAGTGAAGCTGGTGCCATTAACGACTTTGATGACGAAACCTATTTGCAATTCCTCTCTGGAGACAACGGGGATTTCTTCAGGTCGTCCATAGACCCCAATGGTACACCAATAGGTGATTTGGTCTGGGACTACGAAGGTGATTATCAGGTGTATGATGTGCAGGGCGATGACACCTTAAAAACTTTAACACTGGATTATGATTTTCTGGGCAATGATTATTTTGAACTGTACGTTATCAATGATAGTACCATAGAATTATATCACCCCAGCAGCGAAACGGTATATGAATTTAGAGGAAGGGGATATATACAATATTTGAAATCTGGCGATACCGCTCAGGGCAAGAAGAGGAAGAAGAGCTCCAATCCGGTCATGAACGTAAAGCGCAAAAGGAAATAAAGAAAGCGAACCCAAATAACGGTTTGGGACGCAAAGAGTTTTTGGTTGGTTATTTAGTTGGGAACCGCTCTGGACCTTCAGGTTCAGGGCGGTTCTTTTTTAACCGCTGATACGCAGACCCGAATGTCTTCTCCGAAACCCGGAGGGATTTTCCCTGACCACCTTTTTAAACGTACGATTAAAATACGACAGGCTCTCAAAGCCGCACTCGTAACATGCCTCGCTTACGTTCTTTCCGGTGAGCAACAGACGTTTTGCCTGACTAATACGATATTGGTTCAAAAACCCGACAAAGGTGTTTCCTGCCGCCTTTTTAAAGTAGCGACAAAAAGCGGCCTTCCCAAGATTGCATATGGCGGCCACCTCGTTGACCTCTATTTTCCTGTGGTAGTTTTCATCAATGAAGGCATAGATCTTCCGTAGGCGTTCCTGGCCTTTTTTGCCATATCGGTTAATCACCGGGCGTTCGTGCAACAGAATATACTCCTCACTTTTCGACAAAATTTTGAAGATGTGCAGTACCTCCAAAAATTGCTCAAATGGGGAGAGGGCATAAAGGCGCTTTAGACGTTCGCCTACCTCGGCCTTGGTGGCCCCGCTAAAGGCAATGCCGTATTGCGACTTTTCAAAGAGTTCGAATATTTCGGAAAGTTCCGGGATTTCCTGGAACAGTTTATTTTTAAAGGAGGTGTTAATATGCAGTACCTCCTTTTTGTAATCGGTCCGTACGCCATGGTCAAAATTAAGGTGGGGAATATAGGAACCGATGAGCACCAGATCACTTTCCCTATAGGTAGAGATATGATCGCCCACATGGCGCGTACCGTTGGCTCCCTCAATATAAACCAGCTCGTACTCGGGATGAAAGTGCCAATAGAAAAGGTCGTTCAAACGGGGGTTGTGCAGCAATCTAAACGAGCCTTCGGCTTCTTGCTTAAACGTTTCCAATTGTATTTTCATATCCAAAATTTAACTAAAATGTATTTATTATCATAATTTGGATTAAAAAATATCAATATTATTCAAATTTTAGTCAATATGGAGGTTGAACCCATAAGCCCTCTCCAGCTATATTTGCTTCAGTTATTCACTCTTAAACCGCTACGATTATGAAAAGCACGAAGACAAAAATGGCAAATACGGCCCACGAGGACGTTCCTGGTAACCCATCAACGGCTACCAGTAGCAAAATACAATTAAGTGATCGGAGCAACGGTAGACCGTTAAAGGTACTGAGCGAAGACGATTGGAAGTTTTGGATGCACAACGGTTATATCGTTATAAAAAATGCCGTTCCCAGGGAACAGGCTCTGGCCACGGCCGATTTTATCTGGGAATTTGATGAGAAAGACCCCAAGGATCCTGAGACCTGGTACGCCCCTACACGTGCCGAGATCGAAATGAAAGAACTTGCAGGTACCGGAATGGTAGAAGTATACAACAATCAGTTTCTTTGGAACAACCGGCAATCGCAACGGGTATACGATGCTTTTGTAGATATATGGGGTACGGAAAAATTATGGGTGACCATTGATCGTGCCAATTTGAACTTCCCCATTAGGCCCGGACATGAGTACAAAGGATTTATCCATTGGGACTATGACCCTGAGACCCAACCGCAAAATGTGCAGGGTGTATTGGCCTTGGCCGATCAAACCGATGAAAATATGGGCGGCTTCCAATGCATACCCTGGCTGTATAGAAATTATGATAGCTGGAAACAGATCCAACCCAAAGACCGTGATCATTTTAAACCGGATGTTTCCGATTTGCAGGACAAGATTGTAAAGGTAAAAATGGAAGCGGGGGATTTACTTATCTTTAACAGCACAGAACCCCATGGTATTCGTCCCAACCTTTCCAAGGACAAGGTGCGTATTGCCCAGTATATTTCCATGATGCCGGCAGAGGAGGATAATGAGGCCTTGCGGCAATGGCGTATAAACTCCTGGAAAAATAGGATCGCCCCTGATGGATATGCCTTCCCCGGAGATCCACGGAATTGGGAGCAGACCAAATACGGAGTGGCCGATCTGAACGAGCTGGGCAAAAAACTATTGGGACTGGAAAAATGGTAAGCTTGCGCCAACCACCAAACTGTAAATTAACCAAAAACTACATATGTTCAACCATCTTGGTCCCTGGGACATTGCCATTATCCTTGTTTATTTTGGCGTAATATTGTGGATTGCCCGTTGGGCGGCCCAAAGCAAATCGGAATCCCGTGGTTCCGTAGATTATTTCCTTGCAGGTAAAAGTCAAGGTTGGCTGGTGGTAGGGACTTCCCTTTTCGCCTCCAATATTGGTTCTGAAATTATTTTGGGCGTATCCGGAGCGGGAGCTCGAGGAGATATGCCCTTGGCCAATTTTGAGATTATCGCATCGCTCGTGCTGATCCTGTTGGGATGGGTATTTGTACCCTTTTACCTGCGGACTGGTGTTTATACCATGCCTGAATTCCTGGAAAAAAGGTATTCCAGGGCCTGCCGCAACTACCTGTCCGTAGTTTCTATATTGGCCTATGTGATTACCAAGATCTCCCTTATAATTTTCGCAGGGGCCTTGGTGTTCGAGACCATTGGCATCCCATTTTGGACTGGGGCCATTGTCACCGTGATCGCAACGGGCTTTTACACCGTTCTGGGAGGCCTAAAGGCGGTCATCTATACCGATATGGTCCAGGCCTTTGTCCTATTGGCAGGCACTATTGCCGTTACCCTCTTTGGCCTACATCATTTAGGCGGGTGGGATGGTATGGTCAATACCTTGACGGTTGCCGCGGAACAGCCTTCCAATCCTCCCGTAGAACGTTTTTTTAATCTATGGCGCCCCATGACGGATACGGAGTATCCCTGGACCGGTATGTTGTTCGGAGCACCCATATTGGGTGTGTGGTATTGGTGTACGGATCAGTATATAGTGCAGCGGACCTTATCGGCAAAGGATGTTTCCAATGCCCGGAAGGGAGCGTTGTTTGCGGGTTACTTGAAATTGTTACCGGTCTTTATCTTTTTTATCCCCGGGGTCATTGCTTATGCCCTGTTGCAGCAAGGGGAGCTGAGCTTTACCATGGAGAATGCGGATCAGGCGCTGCCCGCAATGATTACCACTTTTCTGCCGGCCGGACTCAAAGGTATTGCCATAGCCGGCTTGTTGGCCGCACTTATGAGTTCCTTGTCATCGGCCTTTAATTCGAGCTCTACCTTACTTACAATCGATTTTTACCGGGAATGGAAACCCAAGGCCTCGGAACGGGATCTGGTCCGTTTTGGACAATTGGCCACCGTGGTCCTTGTCATTGTGAGCTTGGGCTGGATCCCATTCATGCGGGCTCTTATGGATGGAGGAATTTTTAAATACCTTCAAAGCGTACAAGCCTATATCTCTCCCCCGATTGCTGCGGTCTTTTTGTTTGGTCTTTTTTATAAATGGATCAATGCCCGTGGGGCTATTGTGGCCCTTTGGGCTGGATTTGTACTGGGAGTTTTACGTTTGGTCACGGAGTTTATGAGCAAGGAAGGAAGTCTAAACGTGGAAAAGGACTCGCTCTTGGGCATCTTCCTGGAGATTAATTTTCTGCATTTTGCCTTGTTTCTGTTTCTTTTCTGCGCCCTAGTCCTGATGGTGGTCAGTAAAACCGGAAAACAGCAATCGGCAGAAGTGCTCCAAGCGGTAACCTTTGACCGCGTTCGTCCAAGGCCCCCCTTTACCTTTTCCACCGATGTGGTGTTGACCATCGTTTTGGTCCTGCTCGTTCTACTCTTGTGGTGGGTGTTTAGCCCGTGGGGAATATGGACTTGATATCAGGGCGGAAAAAACAATCAATTTAATAATCGAAATAGTCAAAAAATATGGATTTGCAGTTAAAGGGAAAAACCGCCTTTGTATCGGGCTCTACCTCCGGTATCGGATTTGCGGTAGCAAAGAGCTTATTGCAGGAAGGGGCCCATGTGATCATTAATGGCAGAAAGACCAAAAAGATCGATGAAGCTGTCTCAAGTTTGCAACAGGAGACGGGCCTGGACACTGCCAGCGGTCTGCAGGCCGATTTTTCTGATACGGCATCCATAGCGGCCCTGCTACAAAATTTACCTGAAATCGATATTTTGATCAATAATATGGGCATCTACCGGGCCAAGTCTTTTTTGGAGACGACGGACAAGGATTGGAACGAACAATTTGATGTAAATGTGATGAGCGGGGTACGTTTATCCCGTCACTGTTTGCCCAAAATGTTAGCGAGAAATTGGGGTCGTATCCTGTTTGTATCCAGCGAGTGTGCAACCTTGGTGCCTCCTGATTTAATTGCCTATAGTGTTACCAAAACGGCTATATTGTCGGTGTCCAGAGGTTTGGCGCAACTCACCAAAGGCAGTGGGGTAACCGTAAACTCGGTAGTGCCGGGCTCTACCTTATCCGAGGGCGCCGAACAGTTTTTGGAGGCCGCCGCCCTTAAGCAAGGGAAGACCATCAGCGAGGTGGAGGCCAACTTTTTTAAGGAAACCCGTACGTCCTCCCTCCTGCAACGGTTTGCCTCTGTGGAAGAGGTGGCCCATACCATTACCTATATGGCAAGTCCGCTTTCTGCCGCCACGAACGGGGCCGCCATTAAGATTGATGGAGGCAGTATGGGAGGTATTCTCTAGCCTATACCCAATTTTTCACGGATTAGTCGTGGCAAACGATGATTATAGCTTACTTTTGCGCCCTTAAATTAAGGGGTTTATGAAGAAGTACCTGAACCTATTCGATTTTTCACAGAAAGTAAACTATAAAACGGAAGTGCTTTCCGGGCTCACCGTTGCCATGGCTTTGGTACCCGAGGCCATTGCCTTTGCATTGATCGCAGGCCTTTCGCCTTTGACCGGCCTGTACGCCGCTTTTGTTATGGGTTTGGTCACCTCGGTGTTGGGTGGCCGTCCTGGCATGATTTCTGGCGCCACCGGTGCGGTGGCCGTTGTACTGGTAGCTCTGGCAAAATCGCATGGGGTGGAATATATCTTCGCCACGGTTATTTTGGCCGGAATACTACAGATGGCCGCGGGCTTTCTCCGATTGGGAAAACTAATGCGCCTAGTGCCCCATCCTGTAATTTTTGGTTTTGTCAACGGTCTGGCCGTTATCATCTTTATGTCACAGTTGGATCAGTTTAAGACTGCGGAGGGCGCCTGGCTATCCGGCACACCCTTATATATCCTGTTGGGACTTGTCCTTTTGACCATGGTCATGATATGGGGACTGCCCAAATTGAGCAAGGCCGTGCCCGCCTCCCTGATCGCCATCCTGACCATATTTGGACTGGTCGTATTTTTCGATATCGATACCAGGACCATTGGTGATATCGCCTCTATTGAGGGAGGGTTTCCACCCTTTCACATACCGACTGTTCCCTTTTCCTTGGAGACCTTGGGACTCATATTTCCCTATGCAGCCATTGTTGCCGGTGTAGGTTTGATCGAAAGTTTGTTGACCCTGAATATTATTGATGAAATTACGGAAACCCGCGGTCGGGGCAATAAAGAAGCCATTGCTCAGGGTACGGCCAACGTGCTTTCCGGGCTGTTTTCGGGGATGGGCGGTTGTGCCATGATCGGACAGAGTTTGATCAACACCTCCAATGGCGCAAGGGCCAGACTGTCGGGAATTGTGGCCGCTGTGATGCTCCTGGTATTTATTATGTTCGGTTCGGGACTTATAGAACGTATGCCTATGGCCGCGCTTACAGGACTGATGATTATGGTGGCCCTGGGGACTTTTGAATGGGCAAGCCTAAGGACCTTTAGGAGAATGCCCAAATCGGATGTGCTGGTGATGGTGCTCGTGACCTTGGTAACCGTGTTCTTGCATAATTTGGCCTTGGCCGTCTTGGTGGGGGTAATTATTTCCGCCCTGGTATTTGCCTGGGACAATGCCAAACGCATCCGCGCCAGAAAATATATCGATGAGGAAGGGGTAAAACATTATGAAATTTATGGCCCTTTGTTCTTCGGTTCGATTACCATGTTCAACGAAAAATTCGATGTCCTCAATGACCCGGATGAGGTAGTCATCGATTTTAAGGAAAGCCGTGTCGTGGACATGTCGGCCATTGAGGCCTTAAACAAGATTACGGAGCGTTACCACAAGGTGGGCAAGAAGGTCCATTTAAAACATCTGAGCAGGGATTGTCGAAGACTATTGTCGAACGCCGACAAGATCATCGAGGTCAATGTCCTGGAAGACCCTACCTACAAAGTGGTGGTAGACAAAATATGATCTACGGACAGCTTATTCCATGGCAAATTTTACATTGACCGTGCTCTCCACTTTAATTTTTTCAAATTCCACGGCCAAGGGTTGTGAGGAATCAGCAGCTTTGGCATACTCCAATCCATAGGCGGCGCGCTGTTGAAAGCGGACGATATTGGTATTTAGATCGGAGATGAAAAGGGCTCGGCCCAAATTTTGATTCAAGGGCTCCAACATGGCCTCTGCCTGTGTTTTTGCCTTTCCTACCGCTTGCTTTCGCAGCGCAATTTTAAGCTCCTCAATTTTGGAGTATTCGGTCTTGACAAGATTTACGTTCGCAATGCCAATGGATTCCAACGCTTGGATGGCCCTGCCCGCTGTTAAGCCATCATACACTACTAACAGGTACTCCTTGCTTTTCTGAATATCCGTCTTCCGAAGGAAATACTTCTTAAAATTACTTCCCAAATCGGATAGGGATAGTTGCTTATCGGTATCTATGCCCAACGCCTTTAACTCTGTGGCCATTCTGTTTTCCAATTTCTCCACGGACGTCCTCCCCTTGGTGTCCGCTTCGGTTATTAGGACAGACATATGGATCCTGTCGGGAACCACAAGCGTGTCTACCCTAGCGGTAGTTTCCAAATAGGGCTGATCGATAAAATTCTTGGTTTGTGAGTGGCCGGCAAGCGATACCGCAAAGAACAACAACAGAAGTGCAATTTTGGTGATTTGTTTCATGTTTAGATTTTTTATGGGATATTTTTTACGAAGCTAAAACTTATATTGGCATTTTAAAAGCGATAATGAGCCAACACCCCTTTTTGGTTATGGATTGGTACCAATAGCATGTTTTTGGATTATAGATCTGGCATTGCTTGGCTGCAGCTTACTTGCTGACTTTCCCGATCCTGGTAAAAATTGGAAAACGAACTTTTTTGATCGCCCCCTTGCCCCAATGGGCTTTTAGCTGGGTGATAAATGGATTGACCGGGTTCTCTCCCCGGGCTTCCTTAAAATTCTGAACACTGGACCAGGAGTTTAGATAACCTTCCATAGTTTCGAGTTCCCATTGTGCCTCTATGGCATAGGAGCCGGGTAATGTTATCTCTTGAAAATTAAACCGAATGTTGCGATATTCCTGATCAATATGTCGGCGTTCCGGGCGCCAAAAGGGTCCTACGATTTCACTATAAAAACGTTGCATCAGGGCATCAACGTTCCTATCTACCTGCACCAGGTCATAACCCCACAGCGCTACAAGGGCTTGAGGCTTTGCCACTCTTTTGAATTCCTGGTTGAACGCATCCATATCGAACCAATGGGCGGCCTGGGCCACGGTAATCAGATCAAAGGTATTTTCCTCGAAATCGGTGGCTTCGGCCCGTTGCTGGGAGTACCGGATGTTGGGGGCCTTTACTGCCTTTGCCAATTGGTTTTTGCTGATGTCCGTCGCCTCTACGGTCCTAAAGTGCTTTGCCAACACTATGGCCACTTGCCCATTGCCCGTACCGCAATCCCAGCAACATTCCCTTCCCTGGGTGAGGGCCAGGATATCCGTAAGTAAAGCTTCGGGATAGCTAGGCCGATACTTTTTGTAGAAGTCGGTCTGTTTTGTGAACTGCTGTTGCGGTTTTTTCATAAGGTTTTGACCAAAAAAAACACCTATCCCAAAAGTAAGGGTAGGTGCTTTCATAGTTTTAAATAAGCCCTATAGGGTCCTAAGGTACTCGGCCACTGCCCTTGCTTCCTCTTCCGAAAGGTTTTGGTTTAGCATGATGGCATTGTTGTATTCCTTTAACAGCGCCTTGGCAATGGGATCTTCCTTAAGCATGCCATCGGGGTTCAGGATCATGTTCATTACCCATTCCGGACTTCTACGTTCGTATACACCAGCCATGGCTGGACCAATCATGCGCTGATCTACCATGTGGCAGGCCGTGCATATGGTTTTGAACTTGGCTTCACCCTGGGCGACCAGCTCCGTGTCGATTTCATCATCAAATGTTACGGAAGTAATGGGTCCCACGCCCTTATTGCTCAAATCCACAGGAACTTCCTCGGAGACGACGGACTTGGTCTCTTTTTTGGTACGGCTCATTTCAAAGCCTTCCTTTTTTTCTTCCTTTTTTTCACCACAACCAAGGACCAGAGCGGCCAGTGCTAGAATGGTAATTATTTTTTTCATCGGTAATTGGTTTAAGACCACTAATATAAGCAATACCACATTTAAATGGACTCTTGCAGAAATTTTAATGCCCTTTTTTCCGTGTAGGTGGTGTTTTTTGGCGCATAAAAGCCAACGTGACCCCCGTATTTAGGCATTTCGAGGTAGAGTTTCCCATGGTTTTCGGCTTCCCTTACGGGATAACATTCGGGTCCTAGGAAGGAATCGTTGATAGCATTTATGATCAAGGTTGGGATTTGAATCCCGGACAGAAACTGCAAGGAACTGCATTGGGTATAGTAGTCAATCGCATCCTTAAATCCGTGTGCCCGACTGGTATAAATATCATCAAAATCCTTTAGGGTAATCACATTTTTGATATCGGCATCCGAAATTAGTTCCGGGAACAACTGCTGTTTGGCCCTTAATTTTTCTATTAAATGCCTCCTAAAACGCTTGGCATACAGGAAATTTTTGGGTTTCAGCAATTCCAGCAGGGAGCTGTGTAGGCTACAGGGGGCAGAAACTGCTACCACCGCCTTCACCTGTTCGGGCACCCTTAGGCCTTCGCCTAAATATTTGAGTGCCATATTTCCGCCCAGACTAAATCCCTTAATATAGATTTGGGGATAAGGTTTTGTGTGGAGAACATGGTTGACCACTGCATCCAGATCTTCAGTAGCTCCGGAATGATAGGAACGGAACAGGCGGTTGGTTTCCCCACTACAACTTCGATGGTTCACCGCGCAGACATCAAAACCCGCGGCAACGAACCGTTTGGCACTCCCGGTAATATAGGGCCTTTGGGCGTTACCTTCCAGGCCGTGCAAGAGGATGACCACCCCAAGTGTTTTGACCGAAGCGTGACTCCAATCCAGGTCCAGAAAGTCGCCATCGGGGAGGGTAATTCGCTCCCGGTGCTGCTCCAGACCGTTCACTTTCCGAACAATGCCGGCATAAATGGTAGCGATATGGCCGTTCTTAAAGGGAAACGGAGGGTCATAGGTAGTGGGAACCAGCGGCATTAATACAAAATATTATCTTTTGGCTTAATAGGTTCGGGTAGTTCTTCCTCATCGAGCATATCCCTGAGGTCAATTTCGATAGTTCGGCACAGGGCGGTCATGGGTACATCATTGGCCCGGCCCTCAAAGGGATCTTCACTATTGTCCCCCACGGTTTCCATGGTTACAAAAATCCAGGAAATCAATACGGAAAAGGGAATCTGTAAAAAGATCATCCAGCCCATGGTATCCTCATCGTATTCCAATAAATGTTTTTCAAAGACATCTAACAGGCCAAAGGGGAGCAACAGAATAAAAATCCAGGTGAAAACCCTTGAAAAATAGCCATATTGTCTTGGGAAAGGAGTATTTTTAATGCGTTCGCACTTCCCTTGTAAATTGTAGAACTCTTCCAGAATGCTCTGAAGCTGATCCTCTTGAAAACCATCAATAATGTCTCCCTGTCTCAATTTTGTCACTTCCATGCCCTGGTTCTTGATCAAATGGGTGGCGGGGTTTACCCGTTTTTTTAAATCTGAAAATTCCCGCATACTTACATAGTTGTACGCTTCGTTACAGGAAATATTCCGTTCGGCGTGGCGATCGTACAACTTCTCCACTGTCCTGGCTTCCCTTAGGCTCCAAGAGCGTGCTTGGCGTAGCTGTACCCGTAGTGCATTGATCCAGGCAATGTGTCTATGGATCAGCTGTCTTTGCATTTCCCTGTCCTTTTCAGCATCGTTGGTCCGAACAAAGGAGAGCACTTGTAAGGCCCAAGTACGGCTGTAATTCACGATACCGCCCCAGATTTTTCTGCCCTCCCAAAAACGATCGTAACTCTGACTGTTTTTGAAACCGATATAAAAGGAAACGGCAATACCAATAACGGTGAGCGGTTCAAAGGGCAGGTTGATGAAGTCCCACCCCAAAAAGGAGTATATCCCAAAGATGATGAAGGAATACAGAATAAAAAAACAGATGTTCTTCCAGCTAAACCTTAAGATCAGTCCCCAACCAATATTTCTTTTTACGTACATGGCCTTTTATCTATTCCGGGTATAGTTCCAGGAGCTGTTTCTGTTCTGCAATGGCCGTATGAAATTCGGATTTTAAGGAGGAAACCAGTGCCGCTACAGATACGACATCATCTATGGTTGCTACTCCCTGGCCCGCGGACCATATGGTTTTCCAGGCCTTGGCCTCTGTATCCAATTCCTTTCCAAAGTCTACTTTAACGTCCTTTTTAAGGTCTTCCTGGCTAATGCCGGCCGCTTGAAGGCTGGCCCCCAAAAAGTTGGCATGTACCCCCGAGATGGCTGCGGTATATATCACATCGCTGGCCCCTGCTTCAACAATCATTTTCCGGTAGTCCTCCGGCGCTTTGCTCTCCAAGGTATTGATGAAGCGGGTGCCCATATAGGCGAGGTCGGCCCCCATTTGCATTGCCGAGGCGATATCCCTGCCCGTACTGATACAACCGGATAGAATAATGGTCTTGTCATAGAATTTTTTAATTTCGGCAACCAAGGTCATCGGGTTTATGGTTCCGGCGTGTCCGCCTGCTCCCGCAGCTACTAGAATAAGTCCGTCTACCCCGGCACCTGCCGCTTTTTGGGCATGTCTTTTTTTGATAACATCGTGAAAAACGAGTCCGCCATAACTGTGAATGGCATCCACAACCTGCGACACTGCGCCCAAGGAAGTGATAATTAGGGGGACCTTGTGTTTCATGCACAACTTTAGATCGGCCTCCAACCTTGGATTGGTCTGATGCACAATAAGGTTTACCCCAAAAGGCGCCGCTTTTTTTCCCGTCTCGGATTCAAAGGCGTCCAGAGCGGTCTTAATTTCGATCAGCCATTCCTCGAAACCTTCACTGCTACGCTGGTTCAAGGCAGGAAAGGTCCCTACGATTCCGTTTTTACAACATTCTATGACCAATTTTGGTCCGGAAATCAAAAACATGGGAGCCGCAATGGCCGGTAGGGAAAGATCTTTTATAAAGGACGCTTTTTTGCTCATAGTGAAAAATTTTGTTCGATTTAAAAATAAGGATATTCGTTAAATTTATGAGGGTGCCTATCGGCTTTTCCAAAACTATGGTATTTTTAACAGTATATAAACGATATACCAAGAAAACCTAACAAACCGTATGTATCTAAAGGAATTTGAAGTACGATGGAGCGATGTGGATGCCAATAGACATTTGGCCAATACCGCCTATATCAATTTTATGGTCCACACCCGAATGTGTTTTTTGGCAGACCAAGGTTTCACCCACCGGATCATGGCCGAACGCAATATAGGACCGGTAGTGTTTTATGAACATATGTACTACTATAAGGAGGTTTTTCCGGGCCAACCCGTACGGGTCTCCCTGGAAGTGGTGGGGACCAGCGAGGATGGGAAATTTTTTGAGTTTCGACATAACTTTTATGATGCCAAGGGGATGAACTTTGCGCATTGTGAAATGATGGGCGCCTGGATGGATTTGGGGCAACGCAAACTTGTTGCCCTGGAAAAGGACCTGCTGCAAATGTTCAGCACCGTAGAAAGGGCAACCGATTTTCGGGTGCTTACCAAAGAAGATACACGGCGCATGTCAAAATTCCCTAAGGACTTGGCTTAGGCCTTTTACTAGAAAGGTACACGCCCAATAAAACCATGGCAGCTGCTAGAATTTTGATGCTTGTTAGGTGGTCCTTTCCACTGAATAGCGCAAAAAGAATCCCGATCAGGGGCTGTACATAGGTAAAGGCGCTCACGGTAGAAGCCCTTAACTGTGTTAGGGCAAATACATTGAATAGGTAGGTCAGAAAAGTAGTGCCTATGACCACGAAGGCTATGGCACCGATGACCTCCATTGGAAGTTGGGCCCACTGAATTTCCATAAACTCCCCATAGGTAATCGGTAAGTTAATAAGCACACCAATGGTAAACAACCACTTCATCAGGGTGAAAGGGTGGTATTTATCGAGCAATTTTTTAATCACGATAAGATAGGAACCATAACAGGTGGCATTGACAATGAACAAGGTATTGCCCAGGGGAATGTTGGGGGCGTCCTGCCGTATTTCCGCACCAAAAAGAATAAGGGCCAGAGCGCCTACGAGACCCAAGAGAATACCCAAAGCTTTTTGCCCTGTTACTTTTTCCTTAATGAACAGGGCTGAAAGCACCACTACAATAATGGGCGTAATTGTTACCAGCACCGAACTGTTTATGGGAGTGGACAGCTCAAGTCCCTTAAAGAATGCCAACATGTTGATGACCATGCCCAGGATGGAACAGACTAAAATACGGCCCCAATCCCTTCGCTCTATTTTTTCCTTCGGACCGAGGCCCGAAATGCTCCAAAACAATATGGCGGCACCCACCACGCGCAGCAGGATAAACCCAAAAGGTTTTACATAGAGGGGCATAACCCCTTTGGCAATGGTATGGTTTAAGCCATAAATGGTTGTCGCCCCCAGGGCCGCGAGTATGGCTAAGGACCTTTTGTTCAAGAATGTATGGTTTCTTTGGCAGCGGCGACCTCTTTTTTGCTGTTGCCTATGAAAATTTTGTCATGTACAATGACCACCGGACGCTTTAAAAAAGTGTAATGTTCCAAAATAAGGTCCTTGTAATCGGTCTCGGAAAGTGCCTTGGCCGCCAAATTGCGTTCCTTGTACAAACGTGCCCGTTTGCTGAACAGCACTTCGTAATTTCCGGTTAGCGCATGCATCGCTTCAAGTTGTGAAGGGGTAATACCTTCTGTCTTAATGTCCTGCAGGTTAAAGCCTTCCAATGGCTGTAATTCCTTTAGGATTCGTTTACAGGTATCACAGGTTCCGAGGTGGTAGATTTTTTTCATTTTAAACGGATTTGGCATTATGAACCGGTCAGCAGATGATGTCACCGGAAATCGCATCACAAAGAAACCTAATTCCTGCGAATTGTACTATTTTTAAAAACTGATAAAACAATCCCTTTGGAAAATCTACTGAATATAACACTGCAAAACAGAAGGCTGCTCCACAGCCTGCTCTTGAGAACACCCCGGGAAAGCCTGTTGAAGATTCCCGATGGCTTTAGTAACAACATCTGGTGGAACATAGCCCATGTGGTTGTGACCCAACAATTACTGGTCTATCGCAGAAGTGGACTTCCCATGCTCGTGGATACGGAATTGGTGGAGAAGTTTAAAAAGGGAACCGTGCCCGATGGTACGGCAAGCGATGAGGAAATTGAACGTTTGAGTGCCTTGCTGCTTACTACTATTGAAAAGACCCGGACAGATTACCGGGAAAACGTGTTCCAAGAGTATATGGCCTATGAGACGAGTACCAAGGCCCAATTGAATAATGTGGTAGATGCCCTTTCCTTTAATTTGTACCATGAAGGCCTACATCTTGGGTCCATTCTAGCGCTTAGGAAGGCCTTGGCAAGGGAGTCGGCGGCTTAGGATCTGGTTTTACCGGATAAGTAGCTTTTTACCTCGGCATAGGGCAAGATGAGAACAATGGGCCCGTCGGCATAGGAGGCCACTTCGTATTGATTGTAAAGCAACTGCAGGCCCTCCTGGGTAAAACCAATATTTTCCGGGAGGTAAAACTCGTTCCTTTCAAACATAAAACCCGTGCTGTTGATGGGTGCATCCTGGGGGATATCCTCTTGGATCCGAAATTTGGTTTCGGCAAATCGCTTAAAATCCTTTTGGTTTCGGAACAGTTCCCAATCTTCAAGTTCTACCCCTTTTTTCTTATCAAAGTTTAGAAAACGTGTAGCGCTATAGCCGTGTGCTCCACCTGTAAATATGTAGGAACCTAGCTCAACGGTCAGAATACGGACGTTTTCATAGGCGATACTTCCTTCGATGTTGGCTTCCCATCCGATGGTTTCGGTCGGATACTTTTTTTTCAGCTCCAAAAAACCGTTTTTAAAGGAACCTATGGCACCCTCAATGTCCACCGCTTTAACATCATCGTCAAAGGTCAATAGGGAAATTACCTCTTCCTTCAAGGTCGTGTTAATGGTGGTGGCTATCCTATCCTCTGCCAGGGCCATAGGGATACTAACCGAAACCTGGGGACAATCCGTACAGGTCCCTGCATTGAAATTTGCCGCCTCGAACGTAAGTTTGCCGTTGTCTGTACAACTAATGAGCATCACCGCTAACAATAGGTAGGTTACTGGGGTCTTCATAAAATGTAATTTAATGGATACTGCAAAACTACACCTTCATTGTATTCTCCAAAAGATAACGATACATTTGTAGCGATAATTTTACCATATGAGCGAAAAAAAACTAAAATTCAACAGCAGGACCATCCATGGAGGGCAAGAACCGGATAAGGCCTACGGCTCCGTAATGCCCCCCATTTATCAAACCTCTACCTATGCGCAGACCACTCCTGGAGGACATCAGGGGTATGAATATTCCCGAAGTGGCAATCCTACGAGAACGGCCCTCGAAAATTCATTGGCCAGCATAGAGAACGGCAATTATGGTCTGGCATTTGCCAGTGGCCTTTCGGCTATCGATGCCGTAATTAAATTGTTGGAACCCGGTGATGAAGTGGTTTCCACGAACGATCTGTACGGGGGCAGCTATCGTCTCTTCAGACAGGTGTATGAAAAATATGGTATTGTATTCCATTTTATCGGGATGCAGGATGCATCCGAAATCGCATCGTACATTACAGATAAGACCAAGCTGATATGGGTAGAAACTCCCACCAACCCCATGATGCATATTGTGGATATCGCCGCCGTGTCCGGCCTGGCCAAAAAACACGATATTTTGCTTGCAGTGGACAATACCTTCGCCACCCCTTATTTGCAGCGGCCGTTGGATTTGGGTGCTGATATCGTGATGCATTCAGCTACCAAATACCTGGGTGGCCACAGCGATGTGGTGGTAGGGGCCCTGGTGGTAAAGGATAAGGAACTGGCGGATAAGCTCTATTTTCTTCAGAACGCCAGTGGGGCGGTCTGTGGCCCCATGGACAGTTTTCTAGTACTTCGGGGAATAAAGACCCTACATGTTCGGATACAGCGCCATTGCGAAAACGGAAGGGCGGTTGCGGAATATCTGGCCAAACATCCCAAGATTGAAAAAGTGTACTGGCCTGGCTTCGAGGACCATCCCAACCATGATATAGCTGCCAGTCAGATGGATGATTTTGGCGGAATGATCTCCTTTGTTACCAGGGGATGCGCGTATGCCGATGCCATTAAAATCGTGGAAAGTTTAAGGGTATTTACCCTGGCCGAGTCCTTAGGCGGTGTGGAAAGCCTTGCAGGACATCCGGCGAGTATGACCCACGCCAGTATTCCCAAAGAGGAACGGGAAAAAAGCGGGGTGGTGGACGCATTGATCCGTTTAAGTGTGGGCATCGAGGACAAGGACGATCTTATTGCCGATCTGGAGCAGGCTATCGGATAGACATTTTATCAATTTTTTAAAAAAATAGGGTTCAAATTATAGAAATAATATAATTTTGCCTAAATATTCCGAATCCCTAAGATTTCTTTAATTTTTGTCTTGGGTTTTTGGAGGAGACAGTCTGTCCTGAGCGGTAGTGCACGGGCAAATATTAACCGATAGCAAAGTCTTTATGGAAGCAAAAATCAAAGCATTTATGGATGAGGTCAAGGGTCGAAACGGCCATGAGCCTGAATTCCTCCAAGCGGTACAGGAAGTTGCCGAAACCGTAATACCCTATATTGCCGCCAACGAAATTTACAACGGCAAAAATATTTTATTACGGATGGTAGAACCGGAACGCTTATTGTCCTTTAGAGTGGCCTGGGTAGATGATGATGGAGAGATCCATGTAAACCGGGGGTATAGGGTACAAATGAACTCGGCCATAGGACCCTACAAGGGAGGCCTAAGGTTCCACCATTCGGTAAATGCCAGTATTTTGAAGTTTTTGGCGTTTGAGCAAGTGTTCAAAAATAGCCTTACCACCCTTCCCATGGGCGGCGGCAAAGGAGGATCTGATTTTGATCCCAAAGGCAAATCCGATGATGAGGTAATGCGTTTTTGCCATGCCTTTATGACGGAACTTTGTAGGCACATAGGTCCAAATACCGACGTTCCCGCAGGAGACATCGGGGTGGGCGCACGCGAAATAGGATTCCTTTTCGGAATGTACAAGAAAATAAGGAATGAGTTTACTGGAGTGCTTACCGGAAAGGGACTTTCTTGGGGAGGATCCAAAATACGTCCGGAGGCAACAGGGTATGGTACGGTATATTTTGCGCAAAGCATGCTGAATACCCAAGATATGGACGTAAACGGAAAAACCGTTGTGATCTCCGGTTCGGGGAATGTGGCCCAGTACGCTGCGGAAAAAGTGTTGCAGTTGGGCGGCAAGGTGGTTACCCTTTCCGATTCATCGGGGTACATCCACGACAAAGACGGAATTGATAATGAAAAACTGGCCTTTGTTATGGACCTGAAGAACAACCGTAGAGGTCGTATATCGGAATATGCCGATAAATACAGCAGTGCGGAGTTCCACAAGGGCAAGACGCCATGGGAAGTAAAATGTGATATTGCACTGCCCTGTGCCACGCAGAACGAGTTGGGCGGGGATAGCGCCAAAACCCTTATAAAAAATGGATGCATTTGTGTGGCCGAGGGCGCCAATATGCCCTCTACCCCCGAAGCGATCCACGAATTCCATGAGGCAAAGATTTTATTTGCACCAGGAAAAGCTTCCAATGCCGGCGGCGTGGCTACCTCAGGGCTCGAAATGTCACAGAATTCCCTACGTATTAGTTGGACAAGGGAAGAAGTAGACGATCGGCTAAAGGGTATCATGAAGGAAATACACGATTCCTGTATTGAATACGGGAAGGAAGCGGATGGTTACTGCAATTATGTTAAAGGAGCCAATATAGCCGGATTCGTCAAGGTGGCGGATGCGATGTTGGCGCAAGGGGTCATCTAATAGAAAACAGCTTAGGTTAGGAAGGCTTTCCATTGGGTTGGAAAGCCTTTTTTTGATACCATATTGTCCAGGATAGGCTTATCTTAGAGCATTCAAATTTCTGTCCATGCCAATCACGACCAAGGCCATTGTTTTATCGGCGCTTAAGTATGGGGATACCAGCCTGATCGTAAAGGCATTCACAGCCTCGAGCGGTATGAAGACCTATCTGCTAAAAGGAGTGCTGGCCTCGAAGAAGGGAAAATTGAAATCGGCCTATTTTCAACCCCTGATGCAACTGGAACTGGTGGCCAACCATAAGGACAAAGGAACATTGGAAACCATCCGTGAGGCAAGGGTAGACTACCACTACAACAGCCTACATACCGATATCACCAAGAACGCGATGAGCATGTTTCTTGCCGAGGTGCTAAGAAGCAGTATCTTTGAGGAAGAACCCAATCCGCAACTTTTTCATTTTATAGCTGCTTCGTTGCAATGGTTGGATACCCACGACAAAATTGCCAATTTCCATCTTTACTTTTTGCTTGGTCTTACGAAATATTTGGGATTTTATCCGGACACCGCCCACCACGATGCCCCTTATTTTGACCTCCAGGAGGGAAACTTTGTGGTTGCCCCTTCCCTGAACCCGATGATACAGGATAAAACGCTGGCATATTTTAAAAGGTTTTTGGGCACAAATTTTGATGCTATGCATACAATCAAGATGGGAAAAGCCAGCAGAAGGGATCTGTTGCAATCGCTTGTTCTCTATTTTGAATTACATTTGCAGGGGTTTAAAAAACCGAGATCACTTGCCATTTTGAATGAAGTATTTAGCTAGTATGCGAAGGACAGGTTTCATCATTATTTTGTTTTTATGGGTTCATGGTCTTTCCGCACAAATGATACGCGTTTTGGATGTAGAGACCCAAACGCCGGTGCCGAATGTCGCAATTTTTAACACCGATCAAAGCAAGACCGCACTTACCGATGCCACTGGCAGGTGTGATCTCGCCGTTTTTGATCGAAACGAACGACTAACGCTGAAGCACATTAGCTATCAGACCAGGAAAACAACAAAATCACAACTTTTGCGACGAGGAGGCAGGGTGTATCTTACCCTACGGGCACAACAGCTCGATGAGGTGGTGATGTCCATCTCCAAGTGGGAGCAACAAAAAAAGGACATCCCCCAAAGAATAGCGTCGATCAATGCCAGGACCATTGCCTTTACCAACCCCCAGACGGCGGCAGACCTGTTGCAACAAAGTGGAAAAGTGTTTGTACAGAAAAGTCAGCTTGGAGGTGGCAGCCCTTTGATTCGCGGTTTTGCTACCAATAGACTGCTGTTATCCGTAGACGGGGTTCGTATGAACAATGCCATTTTTAGGGGAGGTAATATACAGAACGTCATTTCTATTGACCCCTATACCATAAAGAATACGGAAGTTATTTTTGGGCCGGGTTCGGTTATCTATGGAAGCGATGCCATTGGTGGGGTCATGAACTTTTACACGCACAAGCCTCAATTTTCGGATACCGATAGTTTGATGATTACGGGCAATACCAGTTATAGGTATGCCTCCGCGAACAACGAGAACACCGTACACGCAGACCTTAATCTTGGCAAGAAAAAATGGGCTTTTTTGAGCAGCATTAGCTATAATGATTTTGACGATCTTACCATGGGCCGTCATGGCCCCGATTCATATCTAAGGAATAATTATGTGGTACGTAGGGACGGGGAGGACGTACTGGTGCCCAATGGGAGCCCCCGTGAACAGATTACCTCGGGCTACGACCAGATCAATTTGATGCAAAAGGTGGCATTTAAACCGAACAACTCCTGGAGTTTTGACCTGGGAGCCTATTATTCCGAGACCTCGGATTATTCCAGGTACGACCGCCTGATCAGACCGAACAGCGAGGGCGATGGCCTGCGCTCTGCGGAATGGTTTTACGGCCCCCAAAAATGGTTTATGGGCAACGTGCATGTATTTCAGCAGGGCCGGGGCAAATTTTACGACGGACTCAAGATTACCGCGGCCTATCAACGATTTGAGGAGAGCAGGAACAATCGGGACTTCCAGGATCCCATCCGGTTTTCTACCAAGGAACAGGTAGATGCCCTCTCGGCGAATATCGATTTTGAGAACAAGCGGATCGGCAACCTAAGGCTGTACTATGGCACGGAATATGTTTTCAATCATGTGGCCTCTGAAGGTAGGCAGCAGCATATAGAAACGGACGTACGCTCCGCTGCGGCCTCCAGATATCCCGATGGAGCCACCTGGCAGACGGCTGCGGCCTATGTTACTGCCGAGTATAAGGCAAAGCCAAATTTCAGCATGCTCTCCGGACTCCGATATAGTCATGTTTGGATCGATGCCCTATTTGACCAGACTTTTTTCTCCTTTCCCTTTGACGATGCCAGGTTGAGTACCGGAGCATTGACGGGGAGTGTCGGATTTAGCTGGTTTCCCAAGGCTGATCTTCAGATTACCTTAAACGGTTCTACCGGGTTTAGGGCGCCCAATATAGATGATATCGGAAAGATATTCGACTCCGAACCGGGTTCCGTGGTGGTGCCCAATCCCGATCTGGAACCGGAATATGCGTACAATGTTGAATTTGGGTTGCGCAAGAACTTTAAGGATAAAGTGGTACTGAAGGGTACCGCCTTTTATACCTTTCTAGTGGATGCCCTGGTCCGGAGGGATTTTCAGTTCAACGGGGAGACCCAGATCGTATACAATGGAGAACTGAGCAACGTGCAGGCCATACAGAACGCAGCCAAGGCCTATGTATACGGATTTGAATTTGGTGCGGAGGCCTTTCTTACCGAAAACCTGTCCATTTCCTCGAACCTTACCCTAACCGAGGGGATAGAGGAAGATGATGACGGGACCGATTCGGCGGCAAGGCATGTAGCGCCCACTTTTGGGGATTTTCACCTTGCCTGGAAAAATGAAAGGCTAAAGGCAGACCTGTTCTTAAATTACAACGGGGAGATTTCATTCGATGATCTTGCGCTTTCGGAACGTAGCAAGCCCTTTATCTACGACACGGATGCCGACGGAAATCCATTTTCCCCTTCCTGGTACACGCTTAATTTCCGTTCCCAATACCATATTTCCAACGCTTTGAAGGCATCCCTTAGTTTGGAAAATATTACAGATCAACGCTATAGGACCTATTCCTCTGGAATAGCCGCACCGGGAATGAACTTCATTATGGGTCTGGGTTACCATTTTTAGGCCTAATTTCCACATTTGGCCCCCTAGATATCACAAACAGCTGGCCATGACTCCTTTTAATGCCCTTTTCATGAGTCGTGAAGACCTTAAATTCAATCTAAATTTATAATTTTGCATCCTTAATTTGAGTTACCGAAACAGGTCTATGAAGTTTGCTGAATACAAAGGACTAAACTTGCCCAAAGTGGCGGAAGCCGTATTGGCCGATTGGAAAGCACATCATATTTTTGAAAAGAGCGTTTCCAACAGGGAAGGCAAGGACGGTTTTGTTTTTTACGAGGGACCGCCTTCCGCAAACGGTTTGCCCGGGATTCACCATGTCATGGCAAGGACCATCAAGGATATTTTTCCGCGCTATAAGACCATGAAAGGTTTTCAAGTAAAGCGAAAGGCGGGCTGGGATACCCATGGCCTGCCCATAGAGCTTGGGGTGGAGAAAGAACTTGGCATTACCAAGGAGGATATTGGCAAGAAGATATCCGTAGAGGCCTACAATGCCGCTTGTAGAAAAGCGGTGATGCGCTATACCGATGTTTGGAACGAGATGACCGAGAAGGTGGGCTATTGGGTAGATATGGACGACCCCTATATCACCTATAAGTCCAAGTACATGGAATCCGTTTGGTGGTTGTTAAAGCAGATTTATGACAAGGGACTCATCTATAAAGGATATACGATACAGCCCTATTCCCCAAAGGCGGGAACAGGCCTTAGTTCCCATGAACTCAACCAGCCGGGCACCTACCAGGATGTAACCGATACCACGGTTACGGCCCAGTTCAAGGTGAAGCGGGATTCCCTCCCCCAGGGGTTCGATGGATTGCCCGGGGAGTTGTTCTTCCTCGCCTGGACCACCACACCTTGGACCCTACCCAGTAATACCGCCTTAACGGTAGGCCCAAAAATAGACTATGTTGCGGTTAAGACCTTTAATCAATACACCTTTGAACCCATTACCGTGCTATTGGCGAAAGCCCTGGTCGAAAAACAATTTGCAGGGAAATTTGTGTCCGTCGATACCGAAGCCGCCCTACTGGAATATAGCGCTGGGGACAAAAAAATACCCTATAGGATTGCCGCCAACTTCTTGGGACGGGATCTTGTGGATATCCGCTATGAGCAATTGCTCCCTTATGCCCAACCCTATCAGCATCCGGAAAATGCATTTCGGGTAATCGCTGGAGACTTTGTGACCACCGAGGATGGAACCGGAATCGTACATACGGCCCCTACCTTTGGCGCGGATGATGCCTTTGTGGCCAAACAGGCGAAACCCGAGGTGCCGCCATTATTGGTCCTGGACGAAAATAACAATCCAGTGCCCTTAGTAGACCTGCAGGGAAGGTTCCGTCCGGAACTTGGAGAATTTGGGGGCAAGTACGTAAAGAACGAATACTATGAGGACGGCGAGGCCCCGGAGAAATCGGTGGATGTTGAGCTTGCGATCAAATTGAAGGAGGAGAACAGGGCCTTTAAAGTAGAAAAATACCTGCACAGTTATCCCAATTGCTGGCGGACCGATAAGCCTGTACTCTATTATCCGCTGGATTCCTGGTTCATTAAGGTAACCGATGTCAAAGACCGGATGTTCGATCTCAACGAAACGATCAATTGGAAGCCCAAGGCAACCGGTGAAGGACGGTTTGGTAATTGGTTGGCAAATGCGAACGATTGGAACCTCTCCCGTTCAAGGTATTGGGGCGTACCCCTGCCCATTTGGCGCACCGAAGACGGGAAAGAAGAGTTGATGATCGGCTCCATGGCCGAATTGAAGGATGCCATGGCCAAAGCGGTAAAAGCAGGCGTTTTGGAAGCTGATATCTTTGCCGATTTTGTTGTAGGCGATATGAGCGAGGCCAACTATGACAAAATAGACCTTCATAAAAATATCGTGGACCAAATTACCTTGGTTGCTCCTTCAGGGAAACCGATGAAACGGGAGAGCGACCTTATAGATGTTTGGTTCGACAGCGGCTCAATGCCCTATGCACAATGGCACTATCCCTTTGAGAACAAGGACCTGATCGATCAGGGTTCGGCGTTCCCGGCCGATTTTATTGCAGAAGGCGTGGATCAGACACGGGGTTGGTTCTATACCCTGCATGCCATAGCCACTATGGTGTTCAATTCGGTAGCATACAGAAACGTACTATCCAATGGGCTCGTGTTAGACAAGAACGGCAAGAAGATGTCCAAACGCTTGGGCAACGCGGTAGACCCCTTTACTACCATGGAAGAGCACGGCGCTGATGCCACACGCTGGTATATGATCTCGAACGCCAACCCATGGGACAACCTAAAATTTGACAGCGATGGCATTGTGGAGGTGAAGCGCAAGTTTTTTGGAACCTTGTACAATACCTACTCCTTCTTTGCACTCTATGCCAATATAGATGCATTTGATTATTCGGAAGCCGATGTTCCAATGGATGAACGCCCGGAGATCGATCAATGGATCTTATCGGAACTGCACACACTGATCAAGAAGGTAGACCTAGCCTATGCCGATTATGAACCTACCCTGGCAGCCAGGGCCATATCGGACTATGTACAGGAAAACCTGAGCAATTGGTATGTGCGTTTATGCAGGAGACGTTTCTGGAAAGGGGATTATGGGAGAGACAAGATAGCGGCCTATCAGACCTTGTATACCTGCTTGGAAACGGTGGCAAAACTTTCGGCCCCTATAGCACCCTTCTTTATGGATCGTTTGTATACCGATCTTACAGCTGTCACACAAAAAGAGCGTTTTGAAAGTGTTCATCTGTCCAATTTTCCGCAATGTGATGAGGCCATGGTGAACAAGGCCTTGGAGAGCAAAATGCAAAAGGCACAGACCATATCGTCCCTTGTGCTATCTATTAGACAGAAGGAAAAGATCAAAGTAAGACAGCCCTTGCAGAAAATTATGATTCCGGTGCAAGACGAAGGACAACGGCAAGAATTGGAGGCGGTTGCGGATTTGATCAAATCGGAGGTCAATGTTAAGGAACTGGAACTGCTCGATGATGCCTCTGGGATTTTGGTAAAGCGGATAAAGCCTAATTTCAAGGAGTTGGGCCCCCGTTTTGGCAAGGAAATGAAGGAAGTGGCCATGGCCGTCAGCACTCTAAATCAGAAAGATATCCAAAAAATTGAGCAAGAAGGCGAAATATCACTTGCTTTAGAAAATAAAATTATTAAATTACGGTTAGAGGATGTAGAGATTTCCTCACAGGACATTGAAGGTTGGCTGGTGGCCAATGAAGGCGCACTGACCGTTGCGTTGGACATTACGATCAACGAGGACCTTCGAAAGGAAGGAATAGCGAGGGAGTTGGTAAACAGGATTCAGAACATACGGAAAGAATCCGGGTTTGAGGTAACGGACAGAATAAATATAAAGATATTAAAAGACGGTTTTGTTGAAGAGGCGGTTGCGAGCAACATGAATTATATTAAAACGGAAACGCTGACAGCAGAATTGGATTTTGAAGAACAAATGGAAAAGGGAACAGCGATTTCCTTTGATGAAGTAAATACAAAATTGTTTATCCAAAAACAGTAAAAGATGGCACAAGATTTAAAAATAAGATATTCGGATAAAGATCTTGAAGAGTTCAAAGTTCTGATAGAAGAAAAAATAGAAAAGGCAAAAAGCCATTTGGATCTTCTCAAAAGCTCCTATATGAATGATGGCAACAATGGTACGGATGATACAGCACCTACCTTTAAAGCTTTTGAAGAGGGTTCTGAAACGATGAGCAAGGAGGCCAACACCCAATTGGCCATACGCCAGGAAAAGTTCATCCGCGACCTTAAGAATGCCTTGTTGCGTATAGAAAACAAAACGTATGGCATTTGTCGGGTTACAGGAAAACTCATCAATAGGGAGCGTCTTAAATTGGTACCACATGCTACATTGAGCATCGAGGCCAAGAACATGCAGAAATAAAGATGCAACGCCGGAAAAGGCGGGTTTTTGCGGGGGATGAAGAAGGGACTATTTATTTCGGTACTGTTGTGTGCTAATTTGCTGGCTGCCCAGAAGCTTGTAAAAAAATCCTACATTGACGCTACCACCTCTTCTATTCAAATAGAAACCAACAATTGTTTTGAAGTGGATCTGAGGACTTCCCTGTCGGATCAAATGGTGGTTGAGGCTACTATAGATGGGGAATACAAAAAGGATTTGCTGCTCAACATACGGAAAGCAGGTACCACGGTCTTCGTCAGTACGGGTTTTCAGCCCAATTTCGTAAACCCAAACGACAAGTTAAGTGCACATAAGGTCATATCCATCGCCTTAACGGTCGTGGTCCCCCGGCACAAAAGTGTAAAGATATATGGGACCAGTAGCAATATTACCGTTACGGGCTCCTATGAAGAATTGGATGTTGTTTTGGAAGATGGCAGATGTACTCTGAACAACACCGGCCAAACCGTAGCCGTCACTACACAGAGCGGAGATATTTATGTAAGCCAAGGGGCTGCGGAAATCAAGGCTTCCTCCAAATATGGAAAAATATTCGAGGAGACCATTCCCGAGGGAGACAATCGTTTTACCCTACGCACAACTACGGGCAACATACATCTTAAGAAAACCAAATAATATGTCTATTTTTGCCCAACCTATTTTTGACGCATGAGTTTAAAAAAGTCCCTTATACTAATTACTTTGGTACTATTGGTGGACCAAGTAAGCAAAATCTACATCAAGACACATTTTATCTATGAGCACTCTGTAGAGGTCTTTAGTTGGTTCAAAATATATTTTATAGAGAATTCTGGAGCGGCATGGGGTACCAAACTCAGCGATTTCCTGCCTATATCGGAATCGGCCGGAAAATTGATTTTGACCATTTTTAGACTTTTTGCTATTGTGGGAATCGGTTATTGGTTGCACGACACCATTAAAAAGAAGGCTTCCAGAACCCTTATTTTGTCCGTTTCCCTGATTTTTGCGGGAGCTTTGGGCAATATTTTGGATTCCATCTTTTACGGGGTTTTGTTCAACGACAGTTATAACCAGGTGGCCACTTTGTTTTCGGATGAGCCCTACGGCAGTCTTTTTTATGGTAGGGTGGTAGATATGCTTTATTTCCCCATGGTAGATACTACCTGGCCCGATTGGGTTCCCTATTTTGGGGGGAACAGGTTTCGATTTTTCGAACCCGTATTCAATATAGCGGACACGGCCATCAGCACGGGGGTGGGTATATTGTTGGTCTTCAACAAAAAAGCTTTTGCAAAGCAAGACGCCTAGAACCTGTACGTTTTATTGGGAGTAACGCAGTAATCCATGGGAATATCGTTCTTATGAATGTCAGCAATGGGTTCATCTTCCGCTTCAAAGAGGGAAAGCCCTATTTTCAAGACTTTGGGATGGCAGGCTTCCAAGAAATGGTCGTAAAACCCTTTTCCATAACCCACCCGATTGCCCAATTGATCAAAGGCAAGGAGTGGCATAAAAACTACATCCAACTGATGTGCAGGCACTTCGAATCCACCGGTAGGTTCGGGAATATGCCACTTGTTCTTTTTTAGGACGGTATTGTCGGTGAGCAGGTAATGCCGTAGGATCCCGCCCTTTTCCATTTTGGGAAGCACCACATTTTTGTCCTTTCCCAATAGAATGGAAAGGATGTAAGAAGTATCAATCTCTTTTTTTTCTACAAGCTGTAAAAAAAGATGATAGGTATCAAAGGACCAAATTGGGAGTTCAAGAAGTCTGTTCGCCAGTTGCAGACTTAGCGAGGATAATTCTTCTGAAGATAAACTGTTTCTAAGATTTTGATAGTGTAATCGAAGTTCCTGCTTCAACATATGATTGCTAAGCTCTCGGAAAAATTGGGGAAACGATAAAACTAAAACTACTCCTTAACAACAACTGCATAGTAAATTTTGAAGAAGAGCATCAAAATAAGGTAGGTGCCTCCAACAATAAAGTAATTCTCCATACGATTATAAATTTTTGATGAAATAAATGTAAAGAAAAATCTTTATAAATCCCATAAAAGGCACTTTTTTACCGATGAAATGCGCTTTTTTAATTGTTTTTTAACATTTCCCTTTCCTTTGGATTACAAAAAGTTTACAAAGATCTTATTTTAAATAGATGATATTCAATATTTTAGATGGACAAACAGGGAATTGGGAACAATTTGGGCATTGGGCATTTCGTCCTTATTTTTTATGAATTTTTAAGAAAAAAAAGAAAGATATGGCAAAAGACCGCCCCTGGATTTTCGAAAAACCCAAATCAAGGCGTCAAAAAAACTACAGCTGTACTCCCAAGCGCGCAGCCTTGGGTTTTTCCTGTTCTGGAATACCCAAACACTGCGTATGGGCCAATTATGGGAACCATTAAAGAAGGGAAGTTAAAAAAAACAAAAGCCCTATCCCTTTCATAAAAACATAGTAATTTAACTTTGTAAACAATGATCTGTAAAATCGCGTTCAATTAGATGTCCGAAATTTCCATTGAGGTACAACTGAGTACATTGCCCAACAGCCCCGGAGTATACCAGTTCTATGATTCGGACGAGGTAATACTTTATGTGGGCAAAGCGAAGAATCTAAAAAAAAGGGTTTCTTCCTATTTTACGAAAAAACACGAATACGGAAAAACGCGGGTGCTGGTTAAAAAAATAAGGTCCATTAAACATATTGTGGTCCCTACCGAATCGGATGCGCTCCTGTTGGAGAACAACCTGATCAAGAAATATCAGCCCAGATATAATGTGATGCTCAAGGATGATAAGACCTATCCTTGGATCTGTATAAAAAAGGAGCGCTTTCCCAGAATATTCCCCACCCGCAAGTTGATCAAGGATGGTTCCGAATACTACGGTCCCTATACGAGTATGAGGACCGTACACACCTTATTGGATCTCATAAAGGGAGTATACCCTCTAAGGACCTGCAACTATGATCTTTCCAAGGAAAAGATTGAAGCGGGCAAATACAAGCTATGCCTGGAATACCATCTGGGAAATTGCAAGGGCCCGTGCGAAGGCCTTCAGGAAGAGGAGGAGTACAACAGGCAAATAGCCGATATTAGGCAGATAATAAAGGGGAATTTCAAGACCTCCCTGCAGTACTTTAAAAAACAAATGCGGTCCTTGGCCGCACAAATGCATTTTGAGGAGGCACAGCGGATAAAGGACAAGATAGAAGTACTGGAAAACTACCAGGCCAAGTCTACCATAGTGAACCCCAAGATCAACAATGTGGACGTATTTTCGGTGATATCCGATGAGGTCTTTGCCTATGTTAACTTTTTGGAACTTTCGCACGGCTCCATCATACGTTCGCACACCATGGAAATAAAAAAGAAATTGAACGAATCTGATGAAAACCTCCTTCAGATGGCGATAATAGAGATACGGCAGCGTTTCAATTCCAATTCGAGCGAGATCTATGTGCCGTTCCGGATTACGGTAGCACCTGACTTAAAGGTCACCGTTCCCAAATTGGGCGACAAAAAGAAGTTATTGGAGCTTTCCGAGCGGAATGCCAAGTTCTTTCGGCAAGAGCGCTTTAAGCAGATCAAGATTACGGATCCCGATAGGCATGCCAATCGGATTGTGGCCCAGATGAAAAAGGACCTGCGCCTGTCCGAAGAACCACGCCATATAGAGTGTTTTGATAATTCCAATATACAAGGGAGCAATCCGGTAGCCGCCTGTGTGGTCTTCCGAAATGCAAAGCCCTCCAAAAAAGAGTACAGACATTTTAATATTAAGACGGTGACCGGGCCCGATGATTTTGCCTCCATGGAAGAAGTGGTCTTTAGGCGTTACAAGCGCATGTTGGACGAAGAGGAGTCCCTACCGCAGTTGGTCGTCATTGACGGGGGCAAGGGCCAGTTGTCATCGGCCCTTAAAAGCTTGGAATTGCTGGATTTAAGGGGCAAAGTGGCCATCATTGGGATTGCAAAGCGCCTGGAGGAGATTTATTTTCCGGACGATCCCATTCCCTTGTACCTGGATAAAAAATCGGAAAGCTTGCGCATCATACAGCAATTGCGTAATGAGGCCCACCGTTTTGGGATTACCTTTCATCGGAACAAAAGAAGCAAAGCGGCCATTGATTCGGAACTGGAGGGTATAGCAGGAATCGGAGAAAAAACGGCCCAAGAATTATTAAAGGAGTTTAAATCAGTAAAGCGCATCAAGGAGGCCTCTATCGAAAACTTGGCCAAATCCGTCGGGATGGTCAAAGCAAAGAAAATATATGAAACCTTTCACTAAAGAACCTGTACAGGGCAGGCACAAACCGTATCTATGGGTAGCCCTGTTGCTCATGTCCCTGTCCCTTACGGCACAACAACAGGCCGAGGATGTAAAAGTCGGATTGGTGCTCAGTGGGGGTGGTGCCAAGGGGATGGCACATATAGGGGCATTGAAGGTGATCGAAGAGGCCGGAGTGGAAATCGATTATATTGGGGGGACCAGTATGGGGGCCATTGTAGGGGCACTGTATGCCTCCGGATATTCTGCGGGGGAATTGGACTCAATTTTTAAAAATACCGATTTCACCGAGCTTATACAGGATAACCTGCCCAGAAATGCAAAAACGTTCTATGAAAAAGAGGATTCGGAAAGATACGCGCTTACGTTGCCCTTCAGCAATTTTAAGATCTCCTTCCCTTCAGCAATCTCTAGAGGACAAAATATCTATAATGAATTGGTCCGTCTTTTATTTCATGTAAAGGATGTAGATGACTTTGGCCGCTTGCCCACCCCTTTTTTCTGTATAGCCACCAATATTGAGACGGGGGAAGAAGTGTTGTTGGACAGGGGATATCTCCCCGAGGCCATTTTGGCCAGTGGCACCTTTCCCTCCCTGTTTGAACCTTCGGAGATAGACGGGAACATTTTGATAGATGGAGGCGTGGTCAATAACTATCCGGTGGAAAGGGTAAAGGCCCTGGGAGCGGATATCATCATTGGTGTAGATGTTCAGCACGGTCTGTCGGACAGGGAATCCCTAAATTCCGCCACAGAGATCTTGTTGCAGATCAACAATTTTAGAACGGTCAGCGATATGGTCGAAAAATCCAAGCAGACCGATATCTATATCACGCCGGATATCGCCAATTTTTCGGTCATCGATTTTGACCTTGGTGGCCAGATCATCAAAAGTGGGGAAGTGGCCGCTAAACAGCACACTGTGGCGTTAAAGGCCCTTTCCATGCGGCAAAACCGTCAAAAAACGATAAAACCGGCCATTGAGCCGCAGGACTCCATTACCATAAACCGCCTTATTTTGCGCGGAAACAAGAATTATACCCGCGGTTATGTTAAAGGAAAGTTGCGATTTCCCCTAGGAGAGAAAACGACCTTCGAAAAACTGCAACAGGGAATCAGCAACCTTTCGGCTACCAGTAACTTTCAAGGACTGAGGTACGAGTTGGTGTCCAATGGCCTTGGGGTAGACCTTATTTTAAAACTGCGGGAGAACCCTACAAAAACTTATATCCGCCTGGGCGCACATTATGATGACCTGTATAAAAGTGCGGCCATGATCAATTTAACCCGTAAGAACTCTTTACTTAAAGATGATGTGGCTTCGTTCGACTTTATTTTGGGCGATAATATCAGGTATAATCTGCAGTATTATGTGGATAAGGGATTTTACTGGAGCTTTGGGGTCAATTCCAAATTTGATCAGTTCGAGGAAGAAATAGATTTTGATTTGATTCGATCAAATTTTGAGGTCACTGACGACCCCAATATCAATTCCATTAACCTGGATGTTTCGGACCTGACCAATCAAATTTATCTACAAACCGTGTTTCAGGAGGAATTTGCCGTAACCCTGGGCGCAGAACACAAATTCCTAAAATATAGCACCAGGACATTACGGGATTCCACTGCTGGGAACAACATGGCCCTGAACCTGTCTTCCGAGGGCCGAACATTCTTTGAAAAGAGCAACTATTTTAGCGCCTACGGGAATCTCATTCTGGACACTTATGACGACAATTATTTTCCAAGCAAGGGCTTGTACTTCAACGGAGACTTCCACTTGTATTTGTTTTCATCCGATTTCAATGATAATTTCAAGGAGTTTTCCATTGCCAAGGCCAGAATGGGTGCGGCCTTTCCCTTGGCTGGGAAATTTTCCCTGAACATAGAGACCGAAGGGGGCTTTAAATTGGGCACCTCCGGGGTTACTTCCTTTGATTTTGTGCTGGGAGGCTTTGGGAACAACCTGACCAATAATTTTGTACCCTTTTTGGGCTATGATTTTTTAAGCCTGCCAGGAAACAGCTATGTAAAGGCATTTGGGCGGTTGGATTATGAATTCTCCCCAAAGAACCATCTTATGTTCTCGGCAAATTTTGCCAATGTGGACGACGATCTTTTCCGGACGGGGGAGTGGTTTACGGAGCCCAGCTTTTCCGGTTATTCACTGGGATACGGATGGGAGTCCTTTGTGGGCCCTATGCAGGTATTGTATTCCTGGTCCCCGGAAATAGATAGCAGTAACATCTTTATTAGTATAGGATATTGGTTTTAAGCCGTATGCCGTATCGAGAGTTGATCGTTTTTTTACGATATTTGTACTTCGGATTCCCGATGATATGCTAGAAACACGGATTGATATAACTGCCCATCTCAGGGCTATGTGGTAAGGACATGGTGGAGACTTTCCACCACACATATCCTTATTCAATATTTAGTTAATCTATTCAAAAGAACATCATGGCAGCAGAAATAAAGAATTTAAAAGATTTAAAGAACACGGAATATTCCCTGAAGAAACTATTTTCGGACGCGGAGGATTTCCTTCCACTCCTGGGCACGGACTACGTGGAACTTTATGTAGGAAACGCGAAGCAGTCCGCCCATTATTACAAGACGGCCTTTGGGTTTCAGTCCGAGGCCTATGCCGGTTTGGAAACAGGCCTTAAAGATCGGGTGTCCTATGTTTTGAAACAGGGAAAAATTAGATTGGTACTGACCAGCCCTTTGCAAAAAGGGGGCGAAATCAACAGACACATAGAGGAACATGGAGATGGGGTCAAAGTGGTGGCCTTATGGGTCGAAGATGCCACTAAGGCATTCGAGGAAACCACCAAGCGCGGGGCCAAGCCCTTTATGCAACCCACCCGTGAGGAAGATGGGCAGGGCCATACCATACGGTCTGGAATCTACACCTATGGTGAAACGGTGCATATTTTCGTTGAGCGCAAAAACTACCAGGGCGTTTTTCTGCCCGGATACAAAAAATGGGAGTCGCACTACAACCCTGAACCAGTGGGATTAAAATTTATAGACCATATGGTGGGCAACGTAGGTTGGGATGAAATGAACACCTGGTGCAAGTTTTACGGGGAAGTTATGGGCTTTGCCCAAATCATTTCCTTTGTGGACGATGATATTGCAACGGAGTACACTGCCCTAATGAGCAAGGTGATGAGCAATGGGAACGGCCGCGTAAAGTTCCCTATCAACGAACCGGCCAAGGGCAAGAAAAAATCACAAATTGAAGAGTATTTGGATTTTTACAACGGCCCTGGGGTACAGCATATTGCCGTTGCCACGGACAACATTGTGGAAACGGTTTCCGCCATGCGCGATAGAGGGGTAGAGTTTTTATATGTGCCCGAAGAATATTACGACGACTTATTGGAAAGGGTCGGCGAAATAGATGAGGACGTTGAGGTGCTAAAAAAACACGGTATCCTTATCGATCGGGATGAGGAGGGGTACTTGTTACAATTGTTTACAAAAACGGTAGTGGACAGGCCCACTATGTTTATCGAGGTTATTCAACGCAAGGGCGCCCAGTCTTTCGGGGTTGGAAATTTCAAGGCACTATTTGAGGCTATAGAACGCGAACAAGAGGCTAGGGGAACCCTTTAAAGGCCCCTGCTTTCTTAATAATTTGCAAATTTTTGCCCGGCTTATCTAAATTACTGTTAAGACGATAGTTAAAGTACGTTAAAACAATTTACAGAACAGAAATGATGCCTTAAATTTGTAACACATAAGGGGTGGTTCCCTTATTACTTTAAGTATTGGTTTTTCATAATTTAAAGTTTGGTTGGTTATTTAGGAAAAGCCCAGTGTCAACACTGGGCTTTTTTTTGTGCAATACTTTGGAACAAAATTTGTTTAAGTAAATGTAAAGTGGAAATAATTTAATCCCGTTTTAGTAATTTTAGTGCAACTTTCGGCTATGAAAAAACTTTACATCGTTCTTGTTGTATTTGTGGGCCTTTCCTTAAATGCCCAAGAAAAAGGACCTGCCTTTAAATCTGGAGAGTGGCTTAAGTTCAGAATACATTATGGATTTTTGAATGCCAGTTTTGCGACCCTTCATCTAAAGACCGATGTTATAAACGATACTCCGGTCTATCATGTGGTAGGCAGGGGAAGGACCACGGGCTTTGCTAGCATCTTTTTTAAGGTAGACGACACCTATGAAAGCTATTTTGGCCAACAGAACGGAAAACCGTACAAGTTTGTGCGCAAGATCAATGAGGGGGGCTATACCAAGGATGTGGAAATAAACTTTGACCATGAAAACGATCTTGCGGTACTAAATGACAAGAAGAACAAGAAAAAGTTTAATTTTACGATCCGGGATAGTATACAGGATCTGTTATCTGCCTTCTACTACCTGAGAAGCAATTATGAATTGGATGATTTGGTCAAGGGTGAATCCATACAGTTGGATATGCTTTACGATGATGATGGAATCTTTAAGTTCAAGCTCAAGTATTTGGGGAAAGAAATATTGCGCACCAAGTTCGGCAAGGTAGAATGTTTAAAATTTAGACCTTACGTACAGTCGGGCAGGGTATTTAAGGAACAGGAAAGTCTGTCCCTTTGGGTATCCAACGACCGCAATAAGATTCCCATTAGGATAAAGGCAGATTTGGCTGTCGGTTCCATAAAGGCAGATTTGGCCGGATATAACGGTTTAAGGAACCAGTTTAAAATAATAATGGATTAGGGCACTTTATGAACGATAAGGAGCGGATTGAATCGCAAATCGCCAAACTCGCCGAAAAATATAAGAATTCTGGTCAAGATTTAAGCTCTTATCTGGATGGGCTTCTCTACCAGCGTTACCTTACCTATTGGGATTATATCCATTTGGATACTCTTTTGAGTCTTCAGGTACCGAGGACCCATTTCCCGGATGAGGAGATCTTCATCATGTACCATCAGATTACGGAACTCTATTTTAAATTAATTCTTCATGAGCAAAAACAATTGGTGGATGTCGTTTCACAGGAAGCCCATTTTTTTATAGAGAAGGTCAATAGGATAAATAGCTATTACAAGGCCCTAATTTCCTCCTTTAGTATTATGATAAAGGGGATGGAGCGCGAGCAGTTTTTGCAATACAGAATGGCCCTTTTGCCCGCTAGCGGATTTCAATCGGCCCAGTACAGAATGATCGAGGTCTACGCCACGCCCTTGGAGAATTTGGTACACCATACCGAACGGGATAGGTTTTCCTCAAAGAATAGTATTGAAGAGCTGTTTGAGCATATCTATTGGAAAAAAGGAGCCACGGATAAGGCAACGGGTGAAAAGACCCTGACCCTTAAGCAATTTGAGTATCGGTATACGCCCAGGCTCATACGGATCGCCAAACAATTGAAGGATACCACCATATATCACAAATACCAGAAATTACCTGAGGAAATTAAGCATAATAAAACCCTGATAGCTGCGTTAAAAAAATTGGATATCAATGCAAACGTGAATTGGCCATTGATGCATATGGGCTCTGCCTATAGATATCTGGCCAAGGACAACAAAACAATAGATGCAACAGGGGGCACCAATTGGAAGAAGTTTTTACCTCCAAGTTTTCAAAAAGTGGTGTTTTTCCCTGAACTGTATTCAAAAAAAGAGTTGGATAATTGGGGAAAACAATGGGTAGACCATATCTTTAACCCCGAAAAACTAGAACAATAGAATAGGCATGCAAAAATATTGGGGCTTCATTTTGGCATTGGTTTTACTGGCATCCTGTAAAGAGGACAAACCCCTCAAGCAAGAGGTGGTCGCCGTGAAAGCCGATGAAATACCGGTTGTGGTAAAGCAGTATGGGTTTAACCTGGATAACTTTAAGGTACAACAAGATACCGTAAAGAGCGGGGATAGTTTTGGGGAACTCATGCTCCAAAACAAGGTGGATTACCCCAAAATTGCAAGGGTTTCCGAGGAATTCAGGGATACCTTTGACGTGCGAAAGATTATGGTGGGGAAACCCTATTGGATTCTAAAATCCAAAGATAGTACAGAAAGGGCCCAAGTATTCATCTATGAAAACGACCGCATCAATTATACCGTGGTGGACCTTAGGGACTCTGTGGTGGCCTACAAAGAGAAGAAGGAAGTAAAGTATGTGCAAAGGGAAGCTTCGGGAATTATTGAAACTTCTTTGTCGGAAGCCATACTGGACCAGGGAATAGATTATAACATAACCAACAACCTATCCGAGATATACGCCTGGACCATAGATTTCTTCAGACTACAAAAAGGGGATAAATTCAAGGTCATCTACAAGGAAAAATTTATCAACGACAGTATATATGCAGGGGCAGAACCTATTGAGGCAGCCTATTTTGAGCATAATGGAAAACCCTTTTACGCCTTCAATTTTGAAGCGGATTCCCTTAAGAACCTGGATGATTATTTTGATGAATCGGCCAATAATTTGAGAAGAACGTTTTTACGGGCTCCTGTAAAGTTTAGTAGAATATCGTCCAGATATAACCTAAAAAGGAGGATACGCTACTACGGATACAGGGTTAGGCCGCACAAGGGAACGGATTATGCCGCACCTGTGGGCACGCCCATTTTGGCTACCGCCAATGGTACCGTTACCGAGTCTACAAGGCGCGGGGGCAATGGACGGTATGTAAAGATCAGACATAACGGCACCTATAGTACCCAGTACTTGCACATGAAAAAACAAAAGGTAAAACGGGGCGATTTTGTACAGCAGGGCGACGTTATCGGATGGGTAGGCATGACCGGCAATACCGGTGGCCCCCACGTATGTTATCGTTTCTGGAAAAATGGCCGGCAGGTAGACCCCTTTAGAGAGGAGCTACCGGCAGCGGAACCCCTTGCAGAAGCCTTAAGGCCCAAGTATACCGAATTTATAGCACCCATAAAAGATCAGTTGGATTGCATGGGTTTCCCGGAAAAAGAATCTCAGGTTGATCTCCTAACGCTGAATCAATAAAATGCCATTACAGAACACCGACCCAACCACCACCAAAGCCTGGGAAAAACTGACCCAACATTTTACTGAAAACAGAACCCTAAAACTTAAAGATCTCTTTGCGGCCAATAAAGAAAGGGCCAAGGAGTTCAGTATAAGCTGGGGCGATTTTTTATTGGATTATTCCAAGAACCGGATTAATGGGGAGACCATGTCCCTTTTGCAGGCACTTGCCCGTGAGATGGGACTAAAAGATGCCATCCAGAAATATTTTTCGGGGGATACGATCAACGAGACCGAAGGGAGGGCCGTACTTCATACGGCTTTGCGCGCCAGGGAATCGGCAACGGTACAAGTTGCAGGTGAAAATGTGATTCCCGAGGTGTACCGTGTCAAGGCACAGATCAAGGCCTTTACGGAAGCGGTAATCTCCGGGGATAAAAGAGGATACACAGGAAAAAAATTCACGGATATCGTGAATATTGGTATCGGGGGTTCAGATTTGGGACCTGCGATGGTCACCGAGGCCTTGAAATTTTATAAGAACCATCTAAAGGCCCACTTTGTAAGCAATGTGGATGGGGATCATGTGCACGAAATCCTTAAGGAGCTCGATCCGGAGACCACACTGTTCATTGTGGTTTCCAAGACCTTTACCACTCAGGAGACCCTGAGCAATGCCACGACCATCAAAAAGTGGTTCCTGGGTTATGCGGAACAACAGGATGTGGCCAAACATTTTGCTGCGGTTTCCACCAATGCGGCCCAAATAGAAGCCTTCGGCATTGCCGAGGAAAACGTATTTCCCATGTGGGATTGGGTGGGCGGTAGGTTCTCCTTGTGGAGCGCCGTGGGCCTATCCATAGCCCTTGCGGTAGGTTTCGAAAATTTTGATGCCCTTCTGGCCGGTGCCCATGACATGGATACGCATTTTAAAACGGCCGATTTTGAGGACAATATACCCGTTATCCTGGCCCTTTTGAGTATATGGTACAACAACTTCCACGGGGCCGAAACGGAGGCCATTATTCCCTATTCCCAATACCTGAATAGGTTTTCGGCCTATTTGCAGCAGGGGATTATGGAAAGTAATGGGAAGAGCGTGGGCAGGAATGGGCAAAGGACAGCCTACCAGACCGGGACCATAATCTGGGGAGAACCCGGAACCAACTCGCAGCACGCCTTTTTTCAGTTGATCCACCAGGGGACCAAGCTCATTCCGACCGATTTCATTGGATTTAAGGAATCCCTACATGGGGACACCGACCACCACCACAAGCTAATGGCCAATTTTTTCGCCCAGACCGAAGCCCTGATGAACGGAAAATCCAAGGCAGAGGTGCTGACCGAATTGAAAGAAAAAGGCCTGTCCGAAAAGGAAATTGCGCCCCTACTTCCCTTTAAAGTTTTCGAGGGCAATAAGCCTACAAATACGCTACTTATCAAAAAACTGACCCCTAAAAGCTTGGGCGCTTTGATCGCGATGTACGAGCATAAGATATTCGTACAAGGGGTGTTATGGAACATCTATAGCTACGATCAGTGGGGTGTTGAACTCGGGAAGCAGTTGGCTACAGCCATTTTAAAGGATATACAGGATTCCGAAATCACTGATCACGATGCTTCTACAATGCAGCTTTTGCAATCTTTTAAGAACTAAGGTAGAATTTCCCCATTTTTGAGCAACAGTTAATAACTTCTTGTTTTTCAGCTTTTTTTATGAAAAATTTATGTTAAATTGAACTCGACTAATTTAACGTTGGCTTAATGCAGGAGTGTTTGGAATACAGCACTTTTGTACCACGATTAAAAACAAATAAACACTGGAAAAATGAAAAAACTTTACTTTGTAGTGGCCGCTTTGCTTTTTTCTGCGGCTACTTTTGCACAGGGTGTTACCACAGCTTCCATAGGAGGTAAGGTAACCGACAACACCGGGGAACCCCTCTTAGGGGCCAGTATCGTAGCAGTACACACGCCTTCAGGGACCAAGTATGGTGCCGCTACAGATTTTGATGGGTACTACCGTATCTCGGGTATGCGAACAGGAGGTCCGTACACCGTGACCATTTCCTATGTAGGATTTAATGATGATGCACGGCAAGGGGTCTACCTAAATTTGGGACAGACCACAAGGATTAGCTCGCAGCTGTCCGAATCTGCTACCGCCTTGGACGAGGTGGTGATCACGGCCGTGTCCAATGGCGTTTTCGGTTCGAACAAAACCGGAACGAACACCAACATTTCGAGCAGGGAAATTGCGACCATTCCGGCTGCATCCCGATCTATCGCGGATTTCGTTAGGATTACACCACAGGCACAGTTGAGCGAGGGTGACGACGGTTTCTCCGTTTCCCTGGCCGGTCAAAACAACCGTTACAATGCCATCTATATTGATGGAGCTGTAAACAATGACGTTTTTGGCCTGGCAGGGTCGGGTACCAATGGAGGCCAGACCGGTGTAAACCCATTTTCCGTGGATGCGATCGAGACCTTTCAGGTGAACATAGCGCCTTTTGATGTAAAACAATCCGGTTTCTCCGGGGGATCTATCAACGCCATTACCCGCTCTGGGTCCAATAGGTGGGAGGGATCTGCATATGGCTTTGTACGAAATGAGAGTCTAGTGGGCAAGACCCCGCCAGAATTGGTAGGTGCAGGTGAATCCAGGGAAAAAGTGGACGATTTTAGCGCCCTTACCTACGGTGTCCGTGTTGGAGGGCCCATTGTAAAGGACAAATTGTTCTTCTTCGTAAACTACGAAAGACAGGATGATGAAACCCCGCAACCTTTTAACCTTTCCAACTATACCGGACGGGCCTCACAGGCAGACCTTGATGGATTAAGCACTTTTTTACAGAACACCTACAATTACAATCCTGGGATCTTCAACAACAATACCAGAACCTTGGAGAGTGACAAGTTCACAGCAAAAATTGACTGGAACATCAACGATGACCACAAGCTTTCCTTGCGTCATGGTTTGGTAAAAGGAGAGAATTTGGAAGCGAGAAATTCGGATAACAATACCATAGGATTTATCAACGGTTCCGAATTTTTTAAGACAACCACAAATTCTACGGCCCTGGAACTAAACTCCAGGTTCGGGAACAAATATGCGAACAACTTAATTTTGACCTATACTACGGTACGGGACGACCGTGATCCTTCTGGAGATCCTTTCCCCACTGTGGATATCCAAGACGGGTTGGGTGAGATTTCCTTTGGTTCCGAGCCCTTTTCCACGGCCAACCTGTTGAACCAGGACGTATTCAACTTGATCAATAATTTTGAGATCTACGCCGGGGCGCACACCATTACCCTAGGTACCAACTTGGAGTATGCTTCCGCAAAGAACCTTTTCTTTGCCTTTAACTTTGGGGACTACACCTTTGAAGATCAGTTTGCCGCGGATGGCACTACTTTGACATCTTCTGGTCTAAACCAGTTCCTTACCGGACAGGATGCCGATGTTTACCAGCACGGATATTCTTTGGTGGGTAACGGGGTTACCGGAGATGAATCTGCCGGATCTGCTGATTTTACCACCTTCCAGGCCGGGTTTTATGTGCAGGATGAGGTGCAATTTACCGACAATTTCAAGTTTACCATCGGTATGCGTGTAGATGTTCCTTTCTTCGAGGATGGTACGGTCAACGACGATTTCAATACCCGCACCATTCCTTTATTGGAGGCTGCCGGGAAAGATTTACAAGGTGCCCGTGTAGGACAATCCATAGGTGCCAACGCCCACATATCCCCTAGAATAGGGTTTAACTGGGATGTGCATGGCAATTCCACCACACAGGTACGAGGCGGCCTGGGAATCTTTACTTCCAGACTACCCTTGGTATGGCCAGCTGGAACCTACAACAACAACGGGGTCACCGGCGGGTTTAATTTTGAGTTTGGGCAGCCCTTCGTTGCCGATGTAAACAATCAGTTCGAAGATCCTGCTCCGGGTTCCGGAGGATTGGGAGGTAATATAGACCTGATATCCGAGGACTTTAGGTTGCCACAGGTGATTAAGTACAACATAGCCGTGGACCAGAAGCTGCCACTTTGGGGATTGATCGCTTCCGTAGATTTCCTTTATACCGATGTTATTACCGATATCTATTATGAAAACCTAAACCTACCGGATGCCACCGGCTCTTTGTTGACCGGACCGGATAGAAGGCCTACCTATAGTAGAAGTGATGAAATCGATGACACCTATGGAAGGATTATCCTGGCTTCCAACACTGGAGGTGGTGATGCGACCAATGTGTCCTTTACATTGAGAAAGCCTTATGAAAATGGTTTTGCAGGCCAGGCTTCCTACGCGTACGGGGTATCCAACAAAATTTTTGATGGTACTTCCTCACAAAACAGTTCCCAATGGAGAAACATACAAACTGTGAACGGAAAGAACTCCGATTTGCCGGTAACGGAATCTGACTTCTCGCTGGGACATAGGGTAACCGCAAATGTTTCCTATGCCATTGAGTACGGAGGTGAGTTTGGGGGCAGGACTACCTTGGGCCTTTTTTACGAAGGAGCCGAAGGCTTGCCCTATAGCTGGATCTATAACGAAGGACGGGATTTGTTGAACGATGATTCCAGGGACAATGCCTTGATCTATGTGCCTGCCACGCAGAACGATATTAACTTGGTAGATCTAACGGACAGCAATGGAAATGTTACCGCTACACCTGCCGAGCAGTGGGCCGCTTTGGATCGCTTCATCGAAAACGATGACTACCTAAGTACCCGTAGGGGGCAATACGCCGAGCGTAACGGTGCCCGATCTGCTTGGAGTCATGTGGTTGATCTAAAGTTCCTTCAGGACGTTTATATCAAGACCGGGGAAAACAAGCACACCCTGCAACTGTCCTTTGATATCTTTAACTTCACCAACCTCTTGAACAAGGATTGGGGCGTAAGAAGGTTCGTGGACGATTTGGAAGCTGCACCGATTACTACGGCCAGTGGCGGACCAAATCCGGCCTTTACCTTTGACCCGGACACACAAATAGAGGATTTTGAACAAATAGACGACAGGGGTATCCAATCATCCAGGTGGCAAATGCAACTTGGGTTACGGTATATCTTTAACTAATACATCAGCCTAATTATTTTTAAGACCCCGACCGTAGTGTCGGGGTTTTTTAATGCCCAAAAATTACTACTTTTAGGCAACTAAAAATCAACATTATGTACGAAACCATACAAATCTTGCATTCCTATATGGCCTATGTGGTGCTGGCCGTACTTTTCCTTGCCGTGGCCAACGCCCTTATTGGACTGGCCGGAAACAAAATGTTTACCTTGAACAAAGACTTTCGTCTTAGTCTCTTTACCCTTATTCTATCGCATATACAATTGGTAGTGGGCCTTATTCTTTATTTTATTTCCCCTAACGGAATGAAAGCCATTCAGGAACTGGGTATGGGAGGTATGAGTGCTGCCGCTCGATTGCTGGCCCTGGAACATCCACTGATCAACATCATTGCCGTGGTGTTCATCACCATTGGATGGTCTCGGCACAAGAAGTTTATGGAAGGGAACAAGAAATTCAAGAGCATCGCCATATTCTATGGCCTTGGATTGGTGTTTATTCTTAGCCGCATTCCATGGGGGCAATGGCTTAACTAGTTCCCTCAGCTTGGGATAACCCCCTCACACAAGGTTTGAAAACATCTGATCTATGGTTTGTAGATCTGATAGCCCATTTTATAAAAAAGGAGCGGCCGTCTGGAAAGTATGTGATTGTCCGGACGGCCGCTTTAACCTTGGCGCTTGGGTCTAAGCGTGATAGTAACGTTCATTTACTATTTTGCCGTTTTCCCAGGTGGTCCGGACTACCTGTTCAAACTTGTGCTCCGTGCCGTCGTTGGTCCGGAATTCCATTACGGCTTCGTAGAAGGTAGTGTTGTCCTTTACGGCAGGGCCGCTCAACACGTTATATCCGTGGAACGCCACCACCGTGTCCAATAACTTTTTTTCTTCTGCCAGGCAAAAGTCCTTGCCCACTTTTGCAGGATTGTTTCCCTCGAAGAGTTGCACATCCTCGGCCAGATGTTCTTCCATGGCCTCGATAAACTTACCCTCTGCCAAAAGCGCGGTCACCTCCTTGGCTTTTGTCAATAATTCCTGTTCCTGTACTGTTGTTGTATCCATAATTACACTTTTTAGTTTGTGATTTTTATATGCACAAAAGTCGTACAAGCACAAGAACCTTGGAATACCATTTTTTCCCTAATCCTTGTAGAAATTACCTTTTTCCTGTTTTTGGCCACTTCAGTAGTATTTGTCAATGCCACCGAACCCTTTTATCATTTTGTTTCCCCTGGTTTTAGTGATAAAATTCGAAAGTCTTTTTTTGAATTCATCCGGACGCTTGCGGGCGCTATCAATGTAAGCAATTCGAATTCTTTTGTAGGGGTCGGAGAACGCTTGATAGTGTGCCCACGCCTTCTTGTCCTTTTTTATTTCATCGATGATGTCGACCGGGAAATCAAATTCCTCGCGGACAATGGGACCTACACTTTTTTCCACTATAGGATGCAGTTTTTTTTCCTTGAAAAGCCACTTTAATCGCTCTTTGTTCGCCTGCGAGTAACCGCTTCGGGCACGCCTTGGGGTAAATCGTTGTATGGTATGGTCTTGGTCGAGCGACTTTACCGTACTGTCGATCCATCCGAAACAGAGCGCCTCTTCTACCGCATCGTTATATGGAATACGAAGTTTTCCAGAAGCAACTTTTGGATAGACCAACCAGATTTCCGAGGCCTTGTTATGGTTTTCCAGAAGCCAATCACGCCATTTTTTCCTATCGATGAAGTATTTGGTTGTAGCATGGTTCATGCAGATGGTATTGGATGTTTAATATTTCATGACTTTCAGCTTACCTACACATTATTTTTGGATTACTTTGAACATCCCGGGGCCATCGTCGGCCCGTTTCGTGTAACCGAACCCCTTGTAGAATGCCTCCACGCCTTGTGCGGCCATAAGACCAACAAATGCATACCCCTGAACCCTGTGGTCCAAAAATGATTCTATGGTGTTCATAAGGGAGGTGCCTACCCCTTTGCCTTGATGCTCCGGGTGTACAATAAGGTCTTGAATATAGAAGTAAATGGCCCCATCACCAATAACACGTCCCATGCCTATGGCTTTTCTATCGCTAAACAGGCAAACGGAAAACAGATCGTGTTCCAGGGCCTTTTGTACCTGAAGGTCGGGAACCGGGTTCCAATTTGTGGTTCCGCGCAAGGCCTGATAGTCTTTTACTCCAAGGGCGTTGGTTTTCATTGTATACATCTCCATCGTTTGGTAAGCGACCAAATAAGGGTCTCAAGTTTTCGTTTTCGCAGTGCGACTTCATTTAAATGTGGACACTTCCTTGGGCAGTTTCATCCCCAAATAGCGTTCTTTGATGATATTAAAATGCCTCAGCTCATGGCCTGCAATGTGGTAGGCCAATCCCCTTACCGTTCTTTTATTAATAATGCTACCGTCAAAGTCGACCCCTTTCCCACTTCGCGTCAAGGCCTCCTCGGGCAAATTTTGAAATAGGGAAAGGGTAGATTTTCTCACGGTTTCGTATTCTTCAAAGATACTGTCCAAACTTCTGGTATTTGCACCGGAATATCGGGCGTAGTGGTTTTCCTCAAAACCCAGCACGGGAGTCTGATCGTTGCGCGCATACCTTAGCGCCCTATAGGCAAAAATACGTTCGTCGTCTATCAGGTGTACTAGAATCTCCTTGATGGTCCACTTGTCCGTGGAATAGCGGTAGTATAGCTGTTCTTCGGGTAGCCCGTAAATGAATTCTTTGATCGTTAAAAAATTCTGCCAAAGATGGTCCAATATGTTGCCATCATCCTCCAATAGATCCATATAAATTTTGGAATAGCTGGGGTATTCTCCTGGAATCGGTTTGTCAATGTTTCTCATAGGACGTACATGTTTTTTATTTAAAATTTTTCGCCCAAATTTTCGCCCACCCGCCAAGCGGGGCAATAAGTTCGTACAACGCTTCTCCTTGCGCAGTAAGGGCATACCCTTCCATGGTCCGCTCTATGAGATGGGAATCCTTGAGTTCCTTCAGCCTTTTGTTCAATGTGGTGGGTGAAATGGATTCGCAGTACTCCTGAAGTTTTCTGAAGGTACTGGGACCGTTGTATAGGTGCCATACGATTCCCATGGCCCAACTGCGGCCTAAAAGGTCTAATAAAGCCATGATGGGCTGTCCGGTCTTGGAACCCCTAACGGGTTTGCCTGGAATGGGTATTGCCATGGGTATTGCTACATATTGAATAGCAAAGCTACATAAAAAGTAGCATTTTGTACAATTTTATTTCAAAACTTCTCCGGTCCTTTTTTCCTCAGGGTTTTTTAACCCACAAAAATTATCGCTTAATCATCCACGGGCAGCAGATCACAAAACCAAAAGCCCATGGAAGCGGTATCTTCCTGCTTTTCGTCGTCCTTGGGCGCCCTATATTCCCGATACACCTTTTCGCCAATCGTGAATTTTACGGGATGTTTGAAGATGGGCCCATCAAAACAAAAGGTATGGAACTCGCCATGCTCGCCACAGGGGTCAACGTTTGCCGGAAGATTGTCTAGGAAGGTCTCATCGATTATCCTTCCCGCAAAGGACACATCCAACAGATCAGCTTTGATACAGACCACTACGGCCTTGAACCCGAGATCCAAAAATTCTTCCAACAGCGCTCTGGTGTTGCGCTTCCAAAGGGGAAAGCTACATTGTATGCCAAAAGGTTCCAGCTGTGTTTCCCGATAGCTGCGAAGATCCTCAAGAAAGATATCCCCAAAGGCCGTATGTGCGTATCCCTGGTCCCGTAAAGTTTCCACCGTCCTTGTCATTATACGGTTATAGTCCTCCATGGAAGTTTCTTCAGGAAGTTCGATGGTGGTACAGGGAAGTCCTATGGCTTCAACTTGTTTTTCCAAGAGTGCTCTGCGAAGCCCGTGCATGGAAACCCGATTGTGGTGGGTGTTAATGGACGTAAGCAGGCGATCCACCTGGTACTTCCCGTCTTTTTGCAAATGGTAAAGGGCCAGTGAGGCATCCTTCCCGGAACTCCAGTTAAAATAGGTTTTTAGTTTTTGTGTCATTCCAAGGGTTTTTGGTCAACCTACCACCATAAGGTTTGCCCTCATAGATTCGCGTATTGCCTTTGTTGCACTTTTGGATGTATAAAGATACTCATTTTGACCTCCAACTTCCTTCAGCACACGCCCACCGGGTTAAGCTGATTTTAATCATTTTACCTACCGCAATTCTGGGATATCTTTATCTGGATCCAATTTGGAATGAAATGAAAAAACTCCTTTTGATCCATGCTATACTCGCAACGGGTTTAATACAAAGTTGTACCATGGTAAAAGTACGTAGTAGTGAAAAACGAAATCCGATACCCCAAAGTGTGGTAGTGGATCAGGAACTGAAAATAACCAGTTGGGGTGCCATTCAGGTAAATAAGGCCCATTTCTATCCATCCAGTTTTCAACTAAAATGGGGTGGTACTGTCAGCTACATAGACCCGGTGGAAATACCCGATGGGGAGAAAGCGGATTACATCTTTCTCACCCATGCACACCCTGATCACTTTTCCTTGACCACCATTGAAAAAATTGTAAAACCGGAAACGGTGTTTATTTGCCCTAAAGGGGTCTCGGCAAAACTAGAAAAAAAGGGATATAAGGTACGAGAGGTACGGCCTGGAATAACTATAGGGTTCAATGGAATACAGTGCGAAGCCGTCGCCGCCTATAACACCAAAAACGTATTTCTTTGGATTAAGGCACACCCTAAATCCAAAGGAAACGTGGGCTATGTCCTAGACTTTGGCCGCACACGCATTTACCATGCCGGCGATACCGATTTGATTCCGGAAATGGACGGTATAGCTTCCATCGCCGTAGCCATGGTCCCCGTTGGGGGAGATAATTTGACCATGGATGTGGAAGAGGCGGCAAGGATGGTCAACCAGATCAAACCGGACCGGGTAATACCAATGCACTATGAGCTTAAAAATTCCGAAGACCTAAAGAAGTTTGGGGCGCTGGTTGGTAAGGAAATTGATCTTTTATTATTGGAATAGGTCTTAGGCCGTAAATTCCGGCTTAAGAAAAATACTCGGAAGGCGTTTTGCCGAACAGTTCCTTAAAGCGTTTGGTGAAATAGGAAAGATTGTTGAAGCCCACTTGATAGGCCACCTCCGAAATATTGCCCGCTTTGTTCTTTAATAGTTGCGCAGCGCGTTTTAGACGAAAATCTCTTATAAAATCTTGGGCCGATTGATCGGTCAAGGCCCGCATTTTTCGGAACAGCTGAGTCCGGCTCATTCCCATCTCCCTTGCAAAATCCTCTACTTTGAAAGCCGAATTATCCAAATGTTGCTCCAAAACCTGGATGACCTTTTCCAGAAAAAGTTCATCCTTGGACGTAATGGCCAGGGTCTTCGGTTCCAGGTTAAGTTGCCGACTGTATTTTTTGCGCAGGCGCTTTCGTTGATCGATAAGGTTCTTTACACGCGCGGTCAGTTCCTCCTTGTCAAAGGGTTTAACGATATAATCATCCGCTCCGGTCTCAATTCCTTCGAGCTTGGAGGTTTGGGATGCCAATGCCGTGAGCAATATTACAGGGATATGGCTGGTCTTTTCGTTCTGCTTTAATTTTTCGCAGAGCGATATGCCACTCATCCCGGGCATCATCACATCGCTGACAATGAGATCTGGCACCATTTTTAGGGCCAGTGAGAGGCCTTCGGTTCCATTTACGGCCTCGGTTATATGGTAGTCCTTGGTGAGCTGTTTCTTGATGTAGGCGCGTACATCGTCATTGTCCTCTACGATGAGAAGTTGCGGGCTTCCTTTTGTTCTTGACGGCCCCATTTCCAAGTCCTCTGAAATCCCCGACGAAACGCCCCGAACCGCTTTTTTGGGTTTTGAGGGTGGTTGCGTTACCTGGCTGAGATCCCCTTCAATGAACTGGTCTTTGGTTATGGGAAGAATTACCGTAAAGGTGGTTCCCTTTCCTTCTTCACTAGCCACGGAGATTGTCCCCTTGTGCAACTCGGCCAATTCCTTGGTCAGGGCCAAACCTATGCCCGTTCCGGTTTTTTCGCGAGTCGTGGAGCTGTCTACCTGGTAGAACCGATCAAATACTTTCTCCAATTCCGCTCCGGATATTCCCGGTCCGTTATCCTGGACTACAATCTTAACCACCTTGTCCTGTTTTTGGATCAGTGTTGCGCCAAATTGTATCATCCCGCCTTCGGGCGTGAATTTAAACGCATTGGACAATAGATTGTTTACGATCTTTTCCAGTGCATCACCATCGAACCAACCCGATCCAATTTCGGAGGCTATGGCCACAGTGAACTTGATATGTTGAAAATCGGCCAGGGAGCTAAAGGAAGCTGCCCGTGTTTTCAGAAAGGTCTCCAGATCACCTTCGGTTACGTGCAGGGGCATATTGCCCGCTTCCAATTTGGCCAGATCCAGCAGTTGATTTACCAGATCCAGCAGCTTTTCCCCGTTCTGTTTCATCAATTGATAGCTTTGCCGGTGTTCCCCATCCTCCTCGGCTGAGGACAGTAGATCTTCTAAGGGCCCTAAGATCAGTGTAAGGGGGGTACGGAACTCATGGGAAATGTTGGCAAAAAACTGCGACCTAAGGTTTACAAACTCCTGTTGCTTTTTATTGATAAGCTCCCTTGATTTTAGCTTGGTATTGTAATTTCGAAATAAGAGCAGCAAAATAACGATCAATGAACCAATGCCCCAGAGGAGCAGATTTCTTTGGGTAGCGCTTTGTTTTATAAGCGCTTCCTGAGTGGCCACTTCTGCCTGCTGTAATTCCCTTTCCTTGGTGAGCAACGCTATTTGCTGGTCTTTTTTTGCGGTTTCGTACTGTATCTCCCGGGCAACGATGTTCTTACTGGTTTCCTCGTCAAAAATACTGTCCCTTAGCACGTAATATTGTTCCAAATGGGTGAGTGCCGTATTTTCGTTCCCCATCTTTTTATATAGGTCGTATAGGGCAAAGGACAGCTTGCTCTTAATTTCCTTTGAATCGGTTAGGCGCGATATGTTCCACCCTTTGTTGAAGGTGTTCACTGCTTCCCGAAACTGCCGTTGCGCTACATATATGTTGCCCAGTTCATAAAGGGAGGTGGCAATGTTGAAGTTGTCGATCTCAATTGTTTTTTTCAAGGCAATACTCTTATTGAGAAAGGTGATTCCCTTGGCAGGGTCCTGATCGGCATGCAATACGCCAAGGCTGTGATAGTTTAGGCTCAACAGATCCTTAAAGGCCCCCTCCTCCGCTAATTTTAGGCTTTTGTCAAAATAATAAAGGGCCGAGTCCTGCTGCGCATTCTTGTCCATGGCCACGCCCAGGCTATGGTAGTTGGAGGCGTTTAGCCGTGCATCCCCCAACTCTTCGCTATGGCGAAGCGATGCCCTATAATATTTTAAGGCATTTTCATAGTTTTCCATGTTATCGTAGACCCCGGCAATATTTTCAAAACAACTGGCCAGCAAATACTGGTCGCCCTCCCGTTCAAAGACCTCGAGGGAGGAGAAAAAATCGTTCAACGCCAGATCGTAGTTGCTAAAATTCCACTGGATGGTTCCCAGATTAAAGTTCACTTTGGCGACGGACAAGCTGTCCCCCGCCCATTGAAAATAGGGAATGGAGGCGGTAAAGTTCCTATAGGCATTTTGATTGTCACCCTGATATAAATAGACGGCGCCCATGTTTAGATAGCCATCCGCGATTCCCAAAGTATCCGCTACTTGGGTTCTATAGGTAAAATCTTTTTCATAATAGGAGATGGCTTTGTCGTATTCGGAAATGGAGGCGTGCAAAAGACCTAAGTTGTAATTAATGTCATGCACCCCGTCCAAGTCTCCCAATTTTTCAAAAAGCGCCTGACCCTGTTCATAATAAAAAATACAGCTGTCCATGGCGCCGGTATATAGGAAATAGGTGCCTTTGATTTTGTCTGCCGAGGCCATACCATATTTGTAGCTGTTGATAACGGCCAGGTCATACGCCCTTTTTGCATAGTGATAAGAAGTATCCAAACTGGCCCCCCGATAGGCATTGGCAATATCCAAAAGCAGCTTTACCTCCGTGGTATCGCGAGCAGGGCTATTTTCCAATACCCGCTCCAAACTATCGATCTTGGTTCTGAGTTGCGCATGGGTAGACCAACAATGCATCAAAAGGAAGCCTAGAAGGAGTAGCTTTTTCATGGTTTGGTCAATATATCCCTATACTCCTACTAATTTAAAGGGAAAATTTGTCATTTTGGTCATAAATAATCCCAATAAACGGCTCAAAAAGATACTTTTAGGGATTTCTAAGGCCAAAATACCCCTTGGGTTTCCTTTGACCCGCCTCATGGGAACATTTAGGGATAAAGGTGTAACGATTTGCGCCGAAGATCATCTTTTAGGAAACGAGAACAAAAGACTATGCGTGCAAAATGGCCTTATTTATTACTGATTGCAATTTTCCTGGTGTTAATTGCTTGCGAAACCGGCAAAAAAAAGGATAGGACCATAGAAGGTGTTTGGCAATCGATTGGTTATGGACGGGTACTGAACATTGCTTCGGACCAGTTTGAAATGTATGATATCACCCAAATGTCCTGCTTGCCGGTAAGCCAAGGCGACCTATCCAAACTGGAGAGTGCAGTGCATCTCAAAAACGATACCCTCAATGTTGCCTTGGGATTTGATACCTATGCTTTCGAAAGAATAAACGAACTGCCTGTTCTTTGCCAACAACAGCTCACGGATAGTATCCTTTCGGATCCTGTTTTCAATTTTGAGGTGTTTGCAAATACCTTTAAGGAGCATTTTGCCTATTTTGAGCGCAACCACATTGACTGGAACACACTATACCCCTCGTTAAGAAGCAAGATCTCGGCCAAGACCACAACGGCTAATCTATACCTCGTGATGCAAGCGATGATAGATAGCCTCAAGGACAATCACGGCTATGTTGAACCTACGGACGAGGTGTACGAATTGTTGGAACAAAAGAGGGACACCAAAAAAACAGAGGGCGTCAAAGAGTATGGCGACTTTGAAATTGCCCAGTTGGTTACCGACCATTATCTGGTGGAAAATCTCACCAAGGACACCTGGATCGTCAATTGGGGAAAAATGGAGGGCAATATCGGGTACATACAGCTAAAGGCCATGTTTCTCCACGCCAACTTGGACCTGTCCGATAGCTTGGTCCAAAAAAACGGCCTGGTGGAGACCTACTATGACGAACTTGACAAACTCAGTGAAAAAGGGAAACTCGAGGCGGAGTTGTTGGGGATACGGTCCACTATGGACAAGGTACTAGCCGATCTATGGGACACACAATGCATTATTTTGGATGTCCGGTTCAATGGAGGGGGCATTGATGAGGTGGGCATGGAAATCCTGAAGCGATTTAATGCGGAACGCATACAGGTTGCCAGCAAAAAAGCAAGGCTTAAAATGGGGCACACCAAGGAAATTCCAATTTTTCTGGACCCTGGACACAAACCATATACCAAGCCCTTGTACATGCTCACTTCACAACAGTCTGCAAGTGCTACCGATTATCTGGCCATGGCTTCCCTTGCACTTGATAATGTTAAGCGGATCGGTTCGCATACCCAAGGAGCCTTGTCCGATGCCCTTGAAAAACAATTGCCCAACGGATGGTATTTTTCCCTTTCCAACGAGGTGTATTTGGACCTTCAGGGAATCTGTTATGAATCCGTGGGAATCTCGGTGGACCATGAATTGCACTATCCCGAGGACCGTCAGACCTTTTTCCGAAGCGTGGCCAATGATCTGGAAACGGACAGGCAAAATGTGCTGATGGCTATTGAGGCTTTAAGGAGCAAAAAAATGTCCGACTAAGGATGCTGTTGCTAAAAGTTCTATTCCAAACATTTCATCGAGCATGAGGAATTCCGAAAGATTAATCCCCTGAAATTGCTATGTGCGCTATTTCCCCGGATTCCAAATCTAGGATTTTCAGGGTAGAGCCGCCCATAAAAAAGGGATTGACGGGCGCCGCAAACGCAATTTTCCTGCCATCGGGCGAAGGGGAAGGGAACCAGGCATCTTCTCCATAGTCTGTAATAATCCTTTTGTTTAACCCATCCTGGTCCATCATGGCAAGTTGGTTGCGCATAGTGGCCCCTGTCTCATAATAACCTGTAACCAAGGAATTGCCACCTGGGATCCAGACGGGGGTCCACCACCAGTTTTTTTGCGTCAACAGTGCGCTTTCCCCTGTGTTCATATCCAGTTTTACCAAGGAGTAGGAATTTTGGGAAAGCTGAACATCGTACACCACAAGTCCGTCCTTATTTATGGTCGGGTTGCTCTTTATTCCCTTTGAACGGGTAAGGCGGGTATATGTTTTTTCCGTGATATCGACCGTATAGAGATCATTGGCATCCGGACCGTCCTGATTCACGAAAACAACACGGTTTCCGTCAAAGGACCAGCAGGGAAACGACTTGGTTCCCTTGAGCCCCTTCTGATCCGTAAGTTTTTTTTCTTCAGACCCATCTGACCTTATCAAAAAAAGTTCCTTGCCGCCACTGTATAATTCGGAACGATGAAAAACGATCCATTTCCCATCAGGAGACCATTTTGGGGCCATCTCGTTTTCCCGGGTATAGGTAAGACGTCGCAATGCCCGATGCTTAAGGTTATATACATAGAGGTCATAGCTTCCACTGCCATTCAGGGCGGCCTGCATGATCAGTTCCTCCCCGTTAGGTGACCAATCCAGGTATTGTACTTGCGGACTAAAGGGCAACGCCCGAATTTTCCGCAGCAACTTTTTAAAGGCCTCCTTGGTCTTCAAGGCCTCATAATATGGACTTGACGAGATGGTGGCAAGGTCTGTAAAACCGGAATTGTATAAATTGGTAAAACCGCTTTCCACGGATTTCTCCAGATAGCGAACCCCCGACTCAAAGTCGCCCAGTTTTAGATAGGCATCCGCAATGAAAAAGAAGACCGTATTCCTGTACTCCGGGGTAACCGCCAGTTTTTCAAATACCGCTATGGCTTTTTCATGGTCGTTGGAAGCGCGATAGGCATGGGCCAATTGGTTGAGCGCATAGGAGTTGGAAGTGTCTTTTTTTACCACCCCCTGGAAGATTGCTATGCTTTTGTCGAGGTCTATGGTCCAAAGGCTATCGCCTTCGGCCACGGCGCTAACATGTGCCTCCGTTTGGCCTATGGCATAAAACGCAAACAGCGTAATTAAAAATTGAACAAAGGATTTAGCATGGATTCCATGCATGATCGGCGTATTGTGGTTTTAAGCAATAATACTCCAAAAAGTGGGGAAGTAATATGCTGCCAGGGCCGAAAAAGTTCGAATACCTGCAAGAATACAACTTGGCATCCGTTCTATTGCGGTTCTAGGGGTTCAGTCGAAAATCCTACCGTAATAATTTAGATCTACCAGTTGGTTGCGGGTGGTGATATAGTCACGCCTTATGGTACCCTCCAGGGTAAAACCATTGTTAAGAGCAACCTTTATGCTGCCCTGGTTTTCCGAGCCAACCCTGCACAACAACTTTTTAAAGCGATAGGTTGATATAAGGTATTGGATGAAAGGCTCCAGGGCTTTGGAGATAATACCCTGACCTTCGAACCCGGCATCGATGAAATAGCCCAATTCGGCCTTGGGGATGGTAAGGTCAATATTTTTGACATCGAGGAATCCAATATAATCGGTCTTTCCGGGTTTGGAAACGGTGTAGGGTAGGTAGGCTTTTTCCTTTCTGAGTTTGGCGATAGTCTGGCAATAGGCCATTGTTTCTTCCAAGGATCGGGTCTTGCGGACTGTTCCTGCAAAAAAATCCTCCAGTCGGGGCCTGTTTTTTTCTATAAGGGCATAGAACAATTCTGGTTTCGCCGTATCCAGTTCGCTAATGTAATAATTGCCTAAATCTATTTTCATGGGAACATCAAACAGCGGTCAAGATACTTTTTTTTGCACATACGGGAAGCGCCAGATATCAGTTTGTGCAGTGCAGACCACAAAAAGGCCTACTTACGCAACATTAATTTTCCCTTGACGGATCACTGCCCTACTTTTATCACATAATAATTAACAAGACGACCCAAATTTTTTCATTTTCATATAGTGTTCTCGTAAAAGAGCCTTGTCTTAACCGATAAGGCTCTTTTTAGTTTTCCCTGTCTTCAATCCGTAAGCTAACCGGCCGTTTTTTGGGAGATTTGTCCTTCTCCAGAAACGTATTGTGCTGTTATCAAGGCAATGGGTACACCTACCAAAACCATGTGCCATATGATTCCAATGGCTGCCAGTCCTGAATCAAAGGGACTTTTGGGGATATTGGTCGCCGGCAATATCAACAGGTTCATTACCAACCAAATACCCAAGCCAAAGATTAGCCCAGAGGCTATTTTATGGCTACGCAATGCGGCTATTTTTGAATGTAGATAAAAGTAAATGATTGCACAGGTATAGGCAATTACAAAGTGAAAGAAAAACCCAACAAGTACCATATATCCACCTCCATTAATAGCTGTTGGGCCATAAATTCCGCTGGCAATAAATTGCAATACCTGCAGCGGGTTAAGGTCAAAATAAACGTAGTACACCAGTATTCCGGCCAAGGAATCCAAAATCCCCGCCACCAAACCCGACCAGAAAATCGTTTTGGCGACGCTGGATGATTTTGCAAAATTAAACATAGATTTTGTCTGTGTCATGATTGTCTTCTTTAATTGTTTTATTGATGAGGACAAAGATGCTGGGAAGTTTAAGGTTTGACAATCGGATAGTTTAACAAATTAGGTTCAACTAGCAGAACATTGCAAGCTACCTGTTAGCAAGCTGATTGCGTATTTCACTGAGATATTGTTTGGTAATTCCGAGATAGGATGCAATCATATATTGTGGAACGCGTTGCTCCAGTTGTGGATATAAGTCGGAGAAAATCAAGTAACGCTCCTTGGCCGGCAGACTAAAGTTCCTGACGATTCTTTTTTCCGAGGCTACAAAGGCATTTTGGACAATGATCCTAAAAAAACGTTCAAAACTGGGAATCAGGGCAAACAGTTCCTGAAGGGTATCATATGAAAACTGTAAGACTTCGGTGGGCTCAAGACATTGTACATTATAATCCGCTGGCGTTCTATTGATGAAACTGCCCATATCGGCGGTCCACCAGTTTTCGATGGCAAAACGAACAATGTGCTCGTGCCCCTCCGGATCTACATGGAAGGTTCTTAGGCAGCCCTTGACCACAAAACTGTCGTACAGGCAAATATCACCTTGCTGTACAAGATATTGACCCTTTAGATAACTTCGATACGTTAGCTTGGACACCAAAATGTCCTTTTCTTCCGTCGTTAAGGTAATAAAGGTAGACAGATAGTCAAAAAGGAGCTGCTCTTTCATGTTTCCCCGAAAATGGCAAGAAACGCCAAGTTGCTTCAAAGTTAAGCCTTCAAGCGCAACAAACCGATATGGGCTATCATTTTTTGGAACCTTTACAAGGACCCCAGTTTTTTTGCCCAAACACCATCCGCCTTACTCGCCCTATTGGGCAGTATCCGAAATAGGAACTTGGCCACTCCGTTGGAAAAAAGATAGGTTCGGTTATCGAGGGTCAAGCTGTGTTTTCCACCCATAACATCCGTTTTTCCGGTACTTACCGCAAACGCGCAACGTCCGTCGTAAGCGGTATTCATAGGATTGTTTTCCATAATCTTGTTTTTGTCGTGAAACTTAATTGATACCCTCCATACGTTTTATGGGGCGGATTTCTATGATGGCCTGCTCCTCATCAAAAATGGGATTTGCCTTGGCGATATTGATTGCTGAGGCAAGGTCTTCGGCAACAATGTGAAAGTAGCCGGTAATCACTTCTTTGGATTCGTTGAACGGGCCGTCCTTGAACACACCGCCTTTACCCTGAACCACGGCTCCGCCCATCTCCAAGGGTTGAGCTCCTTTTAGGGTTCCGGACTCCATTAATCCCCCGATGTAACCGCCAATTTTTTGAACATGTGCCTGTTGTTCTTCAGGGGACAATGACAATAGATGGTCCCCATTTGTTTTGATAAATAACATAAATTCTTGCATGATACTATTTTTAATAACCGTTAATTAATGTCTATTACCTCTTAGTCAATCGGTAATCTAAAAAAGGGACATGGAAAGTAAAAAAAAGTGAAACAGCTTTTAGTTAAGCATATAATATAATGATAGTCAATTGATTACAAATCATCGATTTTTTTCAATTTATCCAGAATATCCGATTTGGCTTTTTCGTTTGGAGAGAGACCCAGTGCTTTTTTCAATAATTCGGAAGCTTTTTTGACCTCCCCAATTTGAAAATGCAGTTCTGCCCGCACAGTGTAATAGGGCATGTAACTTTGCAGGGCGGTGATGTCATTTATCCCTTCAATGGCCATAAGTGCTTCCCTGGCATTCGCTGTTTTGGCAAGTACCACGGCCCTATTGAGTTGCACTATGGGCGAATCGTCCAATAGGACAAGATTGTCGTATAGGGACAAGATCCCTTCCCAGTTCGTGGACCCAAAATCTTTAGCGGTACAGTGATGCGCGGAAATCGTAGCCAATATGTGGTACAGGGATACCTGATCATGCTGTGCGGCAAAACTCAAATAACGGAGCCCCTTTTGGATTAGTGCCTGGTCCCACTTATCACGGTCCTGATGTTCCAAATCCACTAAGTTTCCGAAAGTGTCGGTCCGGGACGCAAAACGGGAAACGTTGAAGGACATAAGGGCTAGCAAAGCGGATATCTGGGACGTATTCACAATGTTGGGGTTGGAAGCTACCATTTCGGCAAGCCGAATAGCTTCTTCGCAGAGTTCGTACCGAATGGCCTCCTGGCCACTCGAGGCATGGTACCCTTCGTTGAACAGCAGGTAAATGACCTCCATAATACTCGCTAGCCTAGGTTCCAGATCCTTGCCAGTGGGCACCTCAAAGGGTATGTTGGCCGCTTGGATGCTTTTTCGTGCCCGAACGAGTCTTTTATTGATGTTCTCATTAGTGGTCAAAAAGGCCTTGGCTATTTCTGGAATGCTAAAGCCGCAAAGTGTTTTGAGGGTAAGGGCCACCTGCGAGTCCTTGGAAACCGAAGGATGGCAACAGGTAAACATCATACGCAGTTGGTCATCGGCAATTTCCCTGTCCGTGAAAATATGATCTAAGGCAGGTTCAAGCGTCCATTCGGACTGCAAGTGGTGCACCACCTTGGAGGTATAGGCTCTTTTGTATTTCTCCCTATTGACCAGATTTACCGCCTTGTATTTTGCTACCTTATAGATCCAACCCATGGCATTTTCGGGAACGCCGGTATACGCCCATTGCCTTAAAGCCTCTAGCATAGCCTCCTGCACAACATCCTCGGCAAGTTCTATATTATTGACCCCAAAAGTTTTGGTAAGTACAGCAACCAGCTTACCGTATTCACGGCGGTACAGATGATCCACTTCCTCTGGTATATTTCTGCTTTCCTCCTGCATTTTCCAATGGGTCTTTAGCCACATTAAATATACCGATATCCCTGTTAAGTTGCTAGCTCTGATGGACGATATTGCCTACCTTAAAAGCTGTAGGTTCCCAAGGGTGCTGTTTTGGGCCTGGTTTCTGTCCTTCCCGATTTTGAAACAGCAGAGATATAATATTCAACCCTATGTTCGGTTGTGTCGGCGGGAATTTCTGCAAAAAAATGATCGGAATCCGTTTGTTGCTCCAAGGGCACTACGTTCCACGCTTTGGAACCCTGCAACCGCCAGAAAAGTTGGGCCTTTCCTTTTTCGAGGCCTTTTTGGCTATAATCGATTATAGTGGCATGGACCTGTTGCATGTCGTTTTTGGCGTCCTTGGCGTCAATTTTTTTTAGGCTCATAAAGAGCATTTCGGGGTCCCATATGGCTCGGACCCTACAATGTAGGGCATCGCCCTGGTTCCATCCATAGGTCTTGTAGTGCGCTTTCATTTCGGGGGTGGTAATGGGCTCCTCCAAAAGGGGAAATGCAAACCCTTTGATTGCATAACCCGGCATCACCTCCGACCAGCGCTTTAGGGCCAAGCTATCCTGTGCGATATCGAACAACGGAACATAGACCGTTTTGTTGACAATAAGCGAATTGGTGTAGGCCGCCAGCCGTTCTCCCCGGTACCTGTCCGTCTTGATCCTCAAGATGGTATAGGGCCTTCCATAGGCCGATTTGAGTCGCGACAGCTCATCGGTTACAATGTTCTCATAGATATCGTGGAGTTCGTGATCGGATGGGGGCTCAGCGACCAAGAGGGTCTCCTCGTCCAACAATTTCATAAAACAATCGATATGTTGGATACCGTATTTTTCAAAATTGGAGATGATATGGTATTGGGTTATGCCCAACAGCGCTTTGTTCAGTTGGCGAAGGCGTTTCTCGGAAATACCATCGTATCGGTTTTCGTTGGCAATGACGCAGGTAGAAAAGGCGGTTCCCAAACCATCGGACAGTACGTTTCCACCGGTATTGATAAAGGGGAGTTCAAGAATTTCCATACCCAGTTGCTCCCCCATAGGTCCGGTTGCCTTGTCATCAATTTCAGTAAGGTTCACTTTTTCCCCATTTTCCAAACGCCGCTTTCTTTCCGGGGTCATGTTCAAAAATCGCAACGAATCATTACAAGCCCTATCGGTAAACGGCGTGGCGTAGGGGTATTTGCCATCCCCGAGCTTCATTTGCTTCTTGGGAGTAAACACCGCACTGGGGCCCCAATCCCGAACCCACCATGCATCGGTGCCCTGGGGTGCATGCACAAAGGTAACACGCTGCATGTCCATGCCCCATCTTTTATACCATTCCGTGGCCTGCCGTTCTGCTGTTTCATCGACCACCAAGGTATACAGATGCCCATCTTTGGCCAGCTCAACGGCCAGTTTATTGGGAATACTGAGCGGCCATACGACCATGGTACCCAAGGCCGGCTCCCATTCTGCCGCCACTCTGTTGTGGTTGGCTTGGGTGTAATAATTGGGCTCCAAGGTCGGCAACACTTTCTTGGGTGTCCCGGAGCAGGAACATAACCAAAAAACGACGAGGACGGTTATTGTTTTTAAGCGGTTCATCGGCATAAAGATATACGTTTATATGGCAATCAGGGATTTAATCGCTGGACCCATATCCTGCTAAAAGCCTCAATTTTTGTCGGTCGAGTTTTCTTCCTTGTCCGGATCTAAAAATGCCAGTGTTGTTCCAATAAAGTCGGACCTGTTGGTGTCGTTTATTGGAATGTGCCCCTGGTCGGGGAGCACCCATAAACTTGAGTGGGGCAGGTGGGCATGCAGGGCAAATGCTGCCTGCACGCCTAATATTTCATCCCTATCACCTGAAACGACAAGGGTTTTGGCTTGAATGGCCCTAAGCGATTCATCGCTAAGCCTAATCTCATAATTCAGTTCGGGGTTGAACAGGGCCCTGATCTGTGGGTCACCATGGACGTGGGTTTTCTTCAACTGTTCAATGAACTGTGCAGGGAGGTCATCGAAATTAAATTTGTCGTCGAGCGTGTTATTGTCTTTTCCGCTATAATTGTGAGCGGCTCCAATGAGTACCATGGCCTCTATCCGGTTCGGGTGCAAGCTTGCAAGTTGTAGCAACGTAATTCCTCCAAAACTCAGGCCAATGGCCTTAACCTTCTTTAAGCTTAGATGATCTAGCAATGCTATAAGGTCGTCAGCGGTTTTTTTAATTGAAAAATCCTTAGCAAGGGGTGTGCTTCTACCGTGCCCCCTGAGGTCAACGGCATATACCTCAAAGGTCTTGGCGTAATCCGGGATGTAGGCGGACCAAAACTGGGAAGATTGGGTCCACCCGTGAAGCAGCAACAACGGTTTCCCTTCTCCATATACTTCGTAGTACAGGTCTATATTGTTTACCCGAACGGTATCGGTTTTCTTCGGAAGCTGTCCATAGCTCTGCTCGGCCAAGAAGATTATTAGGAACAAGGATAGGATGGTCTTCATTATTCTGTTTTTAGCTATGCACGGCGGCAAAGGGTTGCTAGGATTTTTCAATCCAATGGTATATTTTTCGACTTACTTCAACCGCACCCCGATCATAATTGGACATGACCACCACGACGTATCCACTGCCCAGAAAAATATCGAGATTTGAACTCAGGCCGGGAAATCCGCCGCCGTGACCCACTACTTTTCCCGCCCCGCTTTTTTTGACCTGGAAACCGTAACCGTAGCGCGATTTTGTATAATCTCTCCAAAGGAGGTCCAGCGAAGATTTTGAAACCAGTTTTTCGCTTGTTAGGGCATTCGCAAACCGTTGCAAATCCCTGACTGTTGAAAACCCGCCCCCAGCTGGCCCACCCTTGATGACGTGTTTGTAAAGATTGTTTTCCCACCCTAAGACCTTGTCCGATGAGGAAATATAGCCAATGGCGAGGTTTTCTACCGGCCGGTCCATTTCGTAGGCATCCGAATTGACCATTCCAGCAGGGATGTATATGTTTTGACGGATGTATTCAAAATAGTCCTGGCCTGTGGCTTTTTCTATGACCACCCCCAAAAGTAACATCCCGGTATTGCTGTATTGGAATTTTTCTCCCGGTTCAAAAGCTAGGGTGTCGCCCCGAACCAGGGGTTTAAAGTCGTTTACGCTTCTGTACAGCTCACGGGAAGCATTCCAATAGGTACTGTTGAAATAACTTCCCAGACCACTGGTATGCGTAAGGAGGTGGTGCACGGTGACCTTATGGGTAATTTCCTTGGGCAACCAGCTCTCGTCCACATAATTACCAATGGGATCGCTGAGTTGAACAAGCCCTTTTTCCACAAGTTGCATGATGGCGGTGGCCGTAAACATTTTGTTCATGGAGCCCAGATTGAACTTGGTATCCAAGTTGTTGGCGACATGGAATCTTTTGGAAGCTTCCCCACAGGCCTTCTCGTACAACACCTGATCACCTTTGGCGATCAGGACCGTTCCAGAAAAGTCATCGGTTTCGCACAGCCCATCCATGTATTCCTGAACCTTGCCAATAAGATCGGATGGGGAAAGTTCGACGCGGGCCGAGCTTCGCTCCGCTATTGGAAAGGTATCGTTCCTGCAGCAAAGGATCGAACCGATATAGAATAAAAAAATCAAGTTTTTCATAAACACATCACGTATTTGGTGAATCAACGATTATCACAACAGTTTCCCAGGGCAGTAGTTGCCACATTCCAACGATGCATCATCCCCCCATAAAGACCAAGGGCATATCGAGCATCGCGTGGAGCAATACTGCAGCGAGAATGGAGCCGTCCTTTTCCCTGATATACCCCAAGGTGAGTCCAATGACCAAGGTAAACAATGCCCATGGCCATGCTGGTGGAACTACGACCAAGGCGTGCATCAGCCCAAACAGCAGTGCCGAAAGCAACATTCCCCAGCCAAACTTGACATTCCCGATATGAAAGGGTTTGCCAAAATAGCTGTTGAAGGAAGATTGTATATACCCCCTAAACAACAGCTCCTCACCAAGGCCAACGATAAATATATAATACAGAATCTTCGAAGCCTTGGGAATGTATTCATAGGTAAAATACGCAAAAATTACCGTCGCCAGACTGAAAAGGACAAATACGATGGTTCCTTTATTGGGCAGGGCAATGCTATTTCGGGTAGGGAGACTTTTGACCACCTTCGTAACAAAGTAGAACACTAGGAGATAGACTGCACCCAGGGTTATAGCGCCGGGCCAATCTGCAAATCCCCATCCGAGAAGACCAATTAACCAAAAAGTCATGCCCGCCGGGCCACCAACGGCATAGGCCCACAAGGAAAGTTTAAAGGAGGTCCAAAACTTGGGGAAGTAGATTCCAAAATCACTTTTGTTCTTATATAAAAGATGGATCAGTACCAGCGGAAATACAATCGTCATGACAACTTTTACAAAATAACGCAGCACCACGCCGTCCTTTTCGGAAAATTCGTAGGGAATGTTTTTTACGTTTAAAAAAACGAGAATGATGATACCCCATGCGATTACGGGAAGCACTACATTCTTGCCTATATGCCTTTTTGTATTTGGGTTGTCCATTCGGTGGCTTTTTTTTTGTTGGAAATGAGGTAGCAGATGAACGCGCTAAGGATGCCGTTTGCAGCATTGCTTTTGAGCGCTATACGCTCCATCGTGTTGGATTTGGTCTTTAGGGGCATATCATATTTCCTAGCCTTGTTTTGAAGCCGCATATATATAATCACCTAGTCCCATGGCAACAAAAAAGATCCGTGCCATTTCCTCGAATAGTTTCACTTCCTATTTCCCTTTTTTAACTTCTGCACATGTAATTGGTTATCATTGATTTCTCGCCTAGTGCCCCTGACCAAAACGATATCGTATCAAGGGCACTAGCCTTTTAATTTTAATGTAAAAACGAATCCCTCCTAGGGTTTTCCCAAGCTTTTTAGTACTGGTACAATGATACGGTTAATCTATTTTAGACACCGACTTTAAAATAATAAATTCATGATGAAGTGGAACAAACAAGGTTTACAGAGATTCTATTTATTGGCTCTCCTGGTTTTCGCCAACAGTTGCCAAAAGGGACAAATTACAGAGCAGGGGTTCACGGGGAATACACAATCCGATTATTCCAATATAATATTAAACTTGAACAAGGATGATCTGTCCCAATTGGATTTTGAAGAAATAATCGGGAAATATGAAAATGTCAAAGTTGTATTAAACGATACCCTGAGTTTCAATTTCGATGGCCTGAGCGCTGATGTCGTAGATGACCCCAATGCAGACGTGGATTATACCACAACGGATGGCAAAGGGAGTATTGTCATGGACTCAGGACAGCAGATCTATTTTTTATGGGACGACCCAGAGCAGGGAGGCAAATATTATGGTTCAATACATACCAAGAAAGAAACCGCCCAGGCGGAATCCAAGTATGTAAGGGACTTTACTGGCAAGGGAAGTGCGATCAGAAAGCTAATGGATTGCGGGCCTTATGCCGTAATAGAGCATATCCAACGCAATAGGAACATGGAGGATTCGAACCGGTCGGGCGTTTCACCCGCTTGTAATGAGGTTACCATGCCTTCCTTAGGGCTAAAACAATTAGAGCAGAAAGCCTTCAGCAATAAACAACGCAGAAAAATCAGAGTTCGGGTATACACGTACAAAAAGGCACTGAATGACAGAGACATAAATTACAACATGATTTATACTAGAAAGGCTTTGAGAACCGTTTCAAAGCACGCAATGAAACATATTTCTACCTACTTCAATGCTTCCAAGTTTGGAAGAAAGATTATCTATGGGGATTTTGATAAATCAATCGAGGGCCAATTTTTATGGGATTGGTTCCATTACGCCTGGTACGAACTTAGTGCGTATAGAAAGCCTACAGAACTCCAATTGCTTTTGACGGATTTCTCTTTACCGGGTAAAGCCGGACAAGCTATTCTCGGGGACAATTTTGCCTGGGCCAATTCGTCTTATTCCGACCTTGAAGCGCCTGCCCATGAAGTGGGTCATATGTTTGGCGCCGTACATACGGGTACCTATTATGTATTCCCTTTTTGTAGAAGGGATGTCATGAATCCTGGGTACTGGAGACATTTTTGCTTGTTAGACACTAAATTTAGGGAAGGAAACATAAAGAAGATCAAGAAACGAGTGAAAGAAACCATTGGCGTTGAGCTCTAAACCGTCAACGGCTAGCTTTGCGACCTACATGCATCCATTGACCTTAACGGTCCAGGGTCATTTGAACCAATTTTTCTTTGATCTCCCTTACCGGGGCACCCTGCACATTGCTCAGTACACAAACGAAAAGGTCTTCTTCGGGGATATAGCTCAGATACGAACCAAAACCAAAGATGTCGCCCATATGCTGAATCACTTTTTTGCCTTTGAATTCCTCAATATAAAAGCCATAGCCATAGCCGAATTCGCCCCCATCAAAAACTTTTTTCGCGGTTTTTTCACTGAGCAACTTTCCCGGACTGTTAAGTGCGCGGTTGAGAATAAGAAGATCGTTGGCCGTGGCGTATTGTGAACCTGCTCCAATGGGAATGGACATGTCCATGTATTGCGCCCTAAGGAATTTACCGTTTTTTACCTGATAGCCCCATGCCCTGTTTTCCAGAACCAGCCCGGTAGATGCATATCCCGAATCGCGCATTTCCAAGGGGCCGTAGATTGCCTTTCCCAAAAATTCGTCATAAGGCATACCAGTAGTATTTTCAATGATATAAGCAGCAATAAGATATCCAGAATTACCATATTCAAAACGGGTTCCCGGTTCAAAGTTCAAAGGGAGGTCTCGGATTCTCTTTAAGCTGTTTTCCAGGGTGGTGGGAAGGGTGATAGTTTGAAAAAACCCCTGGGTACGGATCAGGTCTACAATGCCCGAGGTGTGGTTCAGCAATTGATGGATGGTAATGGGCTTCCATGCATTGGGACAATCCTGAAGGTAATTGCATATGGGATCGTCAAAACCCAGTTTTCCCTGATCTGCCAAAATGGCAATAGCCAGGGCGGTGTGCGATTTTGTGATCGACCCGATCAAGTATTTTGTTTCCGAACTGTTTTTGATGTTGTGCTCCCAACTGGCGTTTCCATAACTTTCCGAAAAGATTACGGTGTCCCCTTTGGCCACTAAAACGGTACCCATAAAGGTGGTTGGATCCAACCCCTCGAGGTAGGTGGAAATTTCCTGTTTTACGGTTGCATCTTGGGCGCACAAATGGCCGGATGCCAGGGATACCCAAAACAAGGCAAGCAATAGTTTGTTCATGGTCTTACCATTTTACGGTGATGGATGGTTGCTGTTATGACGATTTAAAACCCAAAGTGTTTCAAACCGATCCACCATAACAAGGTCTGGCGACCTACAGCCATCATGTACTTGGATAAGCTACGGCGAATGTTTGTCACAAGCCCAGTAGGGGCAGGTGTTTTACCTTGTGATAGGTTAAACCGGCGGCAATGCACTTTTTAAGCTCCGCTATTGGAAGGGTATCGTTCCTGCAGCAAAGGATCGAACCGATATAGAATAAAAAAATCAAGTTTTTCATAAACACATCACGTATTTGGTGAATCAACGATTATCGAAACAGTTTCCTAGGGCAGTAGTTGCCACATTCCAACGATGCATCACCCACCCATAAAGACCAAGGGCATATCGAGCATCGCGTGGAGCAATACTGCAGCGAGAATGGAGCCGTCCTTTTCCCTGATATACCCCAAGCGATTATGGGAAGCACCACATCCTTGCCTATATGTCTTTTTGTATTTGGGTTGTCCATTCCCTGTTTTTTGGCGCGTATACCACGAAGGTATATATTCGTTAACTACTATTGGCATATGGGATTATTGATTATATATGCCCAATGGGTACCATCGTTTTGTTTGAACTTTTAATCCGTTCTTTTCAGAAATACCTTGCTATCAAGTGCCTTTGCTCCTGTTGTACCATTCCCTGGCCTTTGACCTACTACCACAGGTTTCCATACTACACCAGCGCCGCTTGCCATTTTTGGAACTGTCAAAAAAGAGCCAGCCACATTTTGGACATTCCCTTATTCGGTAATGCTTATCAGATAAAAGAAGATTGTAGGCATCCCTAACAATGGGATAGGTAATGGTATGTAAATCCTGTGATTCAAGGTTCCAACCTTCAGTGAATTTCCCACGCTGCCGTTTAATTTTAAGCATGGAAAAGGATTTGGACACAAAGGTGTTGAAGGCATCCAGGTCACCAATTTCAACTTTTTTGTCATGGGAAATGGAATGGAACAAACGGTACAACACTTGGCGGAATTGGATCGCCTTAGCGAAAAAAGCTTCAGCATTTGCAGATTTTTGTAAAACCGTTTTTTCCAAAATCCTATGATCTTCAGTAGTCAAAATACCGGCTTGGAGCGACCATCTGATCAGGTCATCCGGGGTTTGCAAATAATCCCTTAGCGGTCTTTCAAACCTATCGTGGATGGTATTGACATAATCCAAACAGAGCTTGCCTCCATCGAACCGAATTTTATCTGGCAGCGACATTTTTACTATTTAAATTTGTTTTAATGGTAAAATTAAATATTTTTACGCTCTAAACTAATTTTATAGGTAAAGATAACGATTGAAAGTATTCCGACAAAATAGCGCGTTCAACTGGAAGTTGATTTTTGCCTTCCTGGGAATCTATCTGGGATGGGGCACCACATATCTGGCCATAGCCTTGGCGCTTAGGGATTTTCCTCCGTTCCTATTGGCCGGAATTCGATTTTTCCTTGCTGGATCCCTATTGTTGATCTGGTGTAGATGGAAAGGAGAGCCTTTTCCGGAAGCCAAGGAGCTATTGCCCATTTGTTTAGCCGGAATCCTCCTGTTATTTTTTGGGTCCGGCTCGGTGATTTGGGTGGAGCAATATCTGAGTACCGGTCTTACCGCTATTATTTGGGCCTCCTTGCCCATATGGCTTGTGTTGCTGGACAGAAAAAAATGGTCCCTGCATTTTTCCAACCCCAAACTTCTCACAGGCCTGATGATCGGTTTTTCCGGAGTACTATTCCTTTTTAAGGATCAGGAACTATTACAGACGAACAAGGACGTACCCGTCATAGCCTTTGTTATTGCACTTGGCGGTGTTGTACTTTTCTCTATGGGTTCGCTCTATACCAAATACATGACGATCAAGGCTAGTACAAAAATGACTGCCGGCATCCAACTATTTGTGGTTGGCTTACTGGCTCTTTTTTCGGGCTTCCTTATGGGAGAGCCACAGCTTGTAAAATGGCAGGAGATCTCCGCAAGTGCCCTTTTTGGATTGTTATACCTTATCCTAATCGGGTCTATTTTTGCCTATTTGGCCTATGTATGGCTTATTGGTATTATGCCCACTACGCTCGTTGGGACATATACTTATGTTAATCCTGCTGTGGCCATCCTTCTGGGCTGGTATGTACTGGGCGAAAACATTTCGTTACAGAGACTCCTTGGGCTCGGTATAATATTTTTGGGCGTATTACTAATCAATCTATATAAATCTAAAAGCAATTATTATGATAACAAGAATATGGCACGGAATAACCGAGGCAAAACATGCTGATGAATATTTAAAATACGTTGAGGATACCGGTCTTTCGGACTATAAAAAAGTGGATGGGAATCTGTCGGCAAAACTCCTGAGAAGGATTGAGGGGAATATTTGCCATTTTTTAACGGTAACCGAATGGGATTCGTACGAGGATATCAAGAAATTTGCCGGTAATGATTTTGAAAGGGCAAGATACTATCCTGACGACAAAAAATATCTTTTGGAGTTCGAGGAGCATGTCTCCCACTATGAGACATTTCAGTACTGATTATCCAGATTTGGGTTCTGGGGGCAGGGGATACCGTATTGAAGTCTTTTTTTCAAGTTTGCCCATGACGAGCGCCAGATAACATTGCTATTGGGGGTAATTGACCTGATCAAACCAAGAATCTATCTTTGTCCAGAGCTTGGAATAGTCTTTTTTAAAGAAATTAAAGTGTCCTATGGCTTCAAGACCCACCTCCTTAGGGCATATATGTTCATGACTTTTACGGGTGGAGCCATACGAATCGTACAGATGTTCTACGGCCTTAAGGGGCGCCAGTTGTGCATCGTCTGAAAAGCTCAAAAATTTAACAGGGACGTCCAGATTTTTATATTTCAACTTGGCATCTTTCACTACGCTGAGCAAGCCCAATTTGCTCTTGCCCCATTTGGCCCAATCGGTCGCTATTGATTTGTGCAAATCATATTTACCCCCATATGCCATCCCCGGAAGGTAGCCCAAGAAGTTCACAAAAAAGGGGATGATCAGATGCCATAACAGATATACTTTTAGCTTGGGCAAGCCACTCCAATTTCTTTGGGAAAGATTTTGTGAGGCTACCAAAAAAGCGGCGGTAACCTTTGAACTGTTTTTTGCCAACGGAAATAACTGACCTGCAATACTGTGCCCAAGAAAAAAAAGTTTCTGGCCCGGAAATTCCTTAAGGGCATATGCAATCACCATATTGATGTCCTTACGTCCCCAATCACATAATTTAATAGTGTTGATCAGGGAGGTTTTTTTTGAATGGATCATTCCAAAATAGTCAAAGATGATGACGCTGTAGCACTTGTTAAAAAAATAATCGGCCATTGCCCGGTAATGCCAACCAGAAATGGCTATTCCCGGTGCAATGATTAGTACGTCGTTACTTTGCGAATTATTCCATATGGCACAATTGACATTTCTGTTTTCTTTTTTGAGTTTTATGTTCATATCACTTGAATTAAGCTGTACATACATGGCGAAGCTATCTATAGGATTCGTAAACGACTATTGTAGTCCCATTGTGAAGTTCCCTGACCAGGTGACCCTTGTCCTTATAAAAAATATCAATTTCCCCTTGCTCGTCTAAATATCTTATTTCATAGTGGTTATTGCCTCTATGCATCCAGTTCCAACCTGCTTGGGAGATTTTTGGCGGACATTCGTCAGGATAATTTTGAGGATCCGAATGATAGCTGTCAATAGATTTGTCGGCCTTGAATTCTACGATCCATGTTGCATCGCATAAACTTATATCCACTTCGATATCGGATTCAAATAGCCTATAAATTTTCCATTTGCCTACAATAATATCCGAGGCGATGCTATCCCTGTGACTGTCCGAACAGGAGGACAGGATCAATAGCAGGAAACAACAAAATATGACAGGGAGGAAGGCAAAAAAGAGACTGGGTACCTTCCCTTGCAAATGTCCTATATTATTTAACCGCATAACCTGATATTTGGGGGGTAATAGGGACAAATGGAGAATACATATTGAAATCTTCCATGTGCACTTCTGAAAACCCTGCCTCGCCTATGCCCTGGGCTATATCCTTATGCGTATGACAACCTTCAAAAAACCAAAACCACGGCCTGTGAACCAATTTTTGGATACCTCTCAACAAAGAGCCTTTTTTAGCGCCTACGTGTTCTAAAAAAAAGAATTTGCCACCGGGCTTTAAAATTCTTTTGATCTCGTTCAATGCCTTTTTGTTGTCAGCGATGGTACAAAGGGTGAGCGTACTTATTACGGCCTCAACGGAATTGCTTTCAAGATCTATCCGCTCTGCCATGTTGGGTTTAATCTCCAGGTCAATATTGTACTTCTCTGCCTTGTTTTGTAGCCGCCGATACATGTATTCATTGGGTTCAATGGCAATAAGCTGTGATTTTTGCTGCAAATACCTGATGTTGGCACCGGCACCCGGGCCTATTTCAACAAGGGTCAGGGGCAATTCCCCAAATAGTTTCCTTTTCCTATTGCTATAGAGGTAATGCGAGTAACCATCGAGTAGGTGGAACATCCATGCGTTTATTCTTCCACGGACGGGATTTCCCGTATTTTTTGATTTATCCTTTTTCATATGACATCATTTGGTACTGATTTCTCCCTTGGTTCACCCGTGACAACTCCTTAAGGAAGTTGCACCCTATTTCTGGGATTGTTGGGCTCATGGGCGCAATTTTTCTTCAAAAGTATTTTGAAAAGTGGGGTATCCGTATCTGCCATCCGTATTATGATTTATGTAAAAAGGATTTTAATATTTATGGAATTTTATGGGATTTGTATAATGCTTAATTTTACCCTTTATGTTTGTTCCTGAAACCAAATATGCACAATGCGGGCGCATAAATCTTGCGTACCAGCTACTGGGAGATGGGCCGGAATACCTGATTTTAATTCCGGGCTGGGTAACCAATGTGGAAGAGACCTGGAATATTCCACAATTATCGGCCTGGCTCAGATATTTGGCCTCCATCAGTACGCTGGTGATTTTTGACAAGCGGGGAACCGGTTTATCGGATACGGTCAATGAAAATGATTTGCCCGATATTGAGCAAAGGGCATATGATCTACAGATCGTGATGTCTACCATAGGTATCCAAAGGGCAAATTTTATAGGATTGTCCGAAGGAGGACCTCTTGCCATACACCTGGCAGCCTACCATCCGGAAAAAGTGAACAAACTAATATTGATCGGCAGTTTTTCAAAATGGACAAAAAGTGGCGACTACCCTTATGGATTGTCAAAGGAACTCCATGATAAGATCAAGCATGCTATTTTCCGGGATTGGGGAGGGCCTGTTGGTTTAAATTTAATGGCTCCAAGTGCGAAAGACGATCCAATCGCCCAGGATCAATGGTCAAAGTTTCTTCGAAGAAGTGCTAGCCCCAACACGGCCAAGGTGTTCTATGAAATGAATACGAAAATAGACGTTCGCGATTGTTTGGATAAGATTATGGCGCCTACTTTGATCATGCACAGAAAGGGAGACGCTTTGATAGCATGTTCCCATAGCGAATATTTGCATGAAAATATACCCCACTCCCAATTATTGGTACATGAGGGAAAAGATCATTTCCCGTGGTTTAGCACCAAGCGAAAGGAGATCGTTGCCATGCATACCTTTTTAAATGATGGTAAGGCCATAAACAATCCAAAACTGGACATCCTGAACGTTGAGGACATCTTTGCCCTGTATGCCATACGGGATTATTTGCAAAACAACTTTCAAAGGGAAATATCCATTAAAGATATTTCAAGAAATTTTGGCATCAACGATTATAAGATCAAGGTCGGGTTCAAAGTATTGTTCAATAGCCCACTAATACGTTATTTAACGGACGTGAGGCTCCGGAACGCGTGCAGACTTTTAATGGACCCCAAGGAAACTATTTCATCCATCTCGGAACAGGTAGGCTATAAATATTCCAATAATTTTTCAGTTGCTTTTAAACGTAAATACAAAATAACGCCACTTCAATACCGTGTAAATAACTCCTAGAGTCATTGCACGCGCTTTGCTTAAAGATCGTATTCTGGGTTGGAGAGGGGAGAATTTTCAGAAAGAACGAAAAGACGGTGTGGTATGGCCATCATTGATCCGATTATTTCCTCACAAACCATTTGATCTCAAAGGCCCGGGGCCTGTGTTCCACTATTTCGCCTGTGGCACTATTTCTGGTCATGGTATCGCATTTGCCGTTGCTCGCCGCAATAAAGGACCATTCCAAATTCTCCTTTAAATCGATGCGCTGGGCAACGAAGTCGGGCGACTGCCCAATGATCGGGTCGATTTGGGCCAGTACCACCGAATCGCTCAGAACGGTAAGGAACTTGGCCTCGGTAAGGTGCTCTACCTTGATGGTTTTGTCAGTGGGATGCTGAAAGAACCAGTATATCCTGACACGTTCCCCTTTTCGTACGTCCTCGATCAAGGTCTGTATATCCCCGACGAGGGCCTTTCCCGACTTGTCATTGTGGTACACCAGTTCCCAAGAGCCCTGGTCCTGGGACCAAAGATTCCAGGAACAAACGAATAGTGCAAGGAGTAGAACGTTTTTTTTCATTTTTTGAATAGTGTTTGTTTTGTTAGTGAGGTAAGTGGTATGATTTGTCATAAGCCCAGTAGGGGCAGGTGTTTTACCTTGTGATAGGTTAAACCCGCCGCAATACATTTTTTTAATTCGGTTTCCGGAAGGGTATCATCCATCTTAAAGACCAAAGCCCTATCGCCTTCAAAGGTGAACACCTCCTTGTAGATGGTTCTGAAGCTGGGCACCAGCTTGCTCGTACATTTGAAGTACATCGCGTACTGATCTGGTTTCTTTTCCTTCCAATCGATGCGTATAGTACTTCCGTTTTTGGTGAGATAACTGGGCTCTCCCCATTTTAACGTTTCCTCCAGGGTATTGACTCCTTCCGTTTCCGCTGCCGTCTCCAGGATGAGTTGCCGAAGCCGCATCAATTTTTGACGCACGTGCTTCGGATAGGCGTCGAGCTTTTCCTCGATCTTGAAGGTTTTGGTCAGATTCATTTCTATCGCTTTTTAAGCTTTTCCAAGGTACTAAATTTGTACCTATACACCTCCCTTATCTTTTTCGTTTGTAACGGCTTTGTACGATTTCATCCAACAGCACCTCCGTTTTGACGTGCTCAAATTGCAGTGCTTCGGGCAGGGTTGAAAACAACGGGGTGCCGCCTCCCAAGACGATGGGCAGTCTGGTGATGATCAGCTCGTCGACCAGGTCTTCCCGCAGAAAACTTTGCACGAGGGAACCCCCATCAATGTATAATTTGCCATACCCTTTTTTATGTAGCTGTCCCAAGACTTGCTGCAGTGGTCCATGCAGCAGTGTTGCTTTGTCCCGATACTTTTCCGGGACCGTCTGTAGCGTTCTGCTCATCACGAACACCGGAATTTTGTAGGGCCACTCCATATCGAAGCCACATACGGTCTCAAAGGTGGTGCGTCCCATGACCAGGGCATCCACCTGTGCGATAAAACTGTTATAACCCAAGTCCAATTGGTCGGGATTGGGGACGGCCTGTAGCCAGTCCAGCCCACCATCCTTGTCGGCGATGTACCCATCCAGGCTGGTTCCGATAAATACCATATTCCTTTTTTCCATAACTCTTGATTTAAATTACAAAACTCGCTCAAACCTTGGTGGAAAATGGTACAGCATTTACCTTTTTATTTCCTTAGGTCTTACAGCTTCAATAATTGCCGTACTGATCCAGTAAATACCACGTACGGGTTCGGCCCTTTTTTTAAAGAACAAATACTTGCCATCACTTGAAAGTGTAGGTGCTCCCGCCCCAGCTTTGGTATTTACTTCGGGGCCTAGGGCCACGGCCTGGGTCCAAACATTGTCCCCGGTCTGAAAGGAGACGTAAATTTGTTCTACGCCATCGGCTGATCTTGCGGAACAGAACAGGATATAACGTTCGTCGGCGGCAATTACCGCATTGCTCTCCCCATATTTCGTATTTACGTTTGGGCCAAGATTTTTTACCTCTATAAAATTGCCGTTGACCCATGCTGCCCGATACAGATCGTCCTCGCCGAAACCACCAGGACGCGATGAACGAAAGAAAAGGTTGCGCTTTGTCGATACCGAAGGATACACCTCGCCATAGGGGGTGTTGACCTCGGTACCCGCATAAATGGGTTGGGACCAACCATTTCCGGTTTTAACGGCATAATAAATGTCCAATCCCGCTGAATGTGGCTGTGGCCTGTCCGAGGCAAAGAAAACAAAATTACCGTCCGGGCCGTAGTTGATATCCACATCGGAAAATTTACCAGAAAACGACGCCGTCTCTGGCCCGGTCCACTGCCCGTCGACTTGTTTAAAAGTCTTTATTTCATAGGTGGGATGTGGAATTTCTTTTGTGGCCTTATAATAGGAGAAAAAAAGCTCTTTTCCATCAGGGGAGAAGGCAAGGTTAAAGCTCCTTTTCTCCTTGTTTTCATGTTTCACCAGTCCGCCCCCATGGAACAGTTTGGCCTTGGCGCCGGGAGGCGTCTGCCCTAAATAATCTCCCTTTAGTTCCTGTGAAACCACGGAGCAGAAAGGAAGGAGCAAAATAAAAAACATCGCTTTACGCATCCTCACTTTTTTAATGTAACACCTGGGGTTTTGGCCTGTCCTGTGTGGGAATCTCGTTAAGGATGGAAACAATCCACCACCGTCCTTCTTTCCTAATCAAATGAAAACTATCCACGCCTTCCCGCGGTGCTTTACTTTTGCCAGGAATGTAGGAGGTATACAGCACCAGTATATGGGCAATATCACCGAAAACCATCGTTTTCATAGTAACGATTTTTTCCTCAAAGCCCGTTGTTTCAATATTGGCCGTCTGGATAAAGTTTTCAAAGTCCTGCACCCATCCCTCCAGGGACAGTTGAGTGGTTTCATTTTTTGAGACCCTCATGTGCACGGTAGATGCTTCAATGAAAAGGGTCCTTACATAATCCCAATCCGGGGTTTTTCCAGCGGGAAAGGTCACCTGATCGTACAGATGCCGTACCAGGTTTTCCGGATCACTCACATGCGCATTGGTATCCGGTTGTTGGGCAAAAACGTTCATGGAGCTTAAAAGCAATATCAGGCCTAAAACCCTTGAACTTCTATGGAAACGGCCAAAGGAGTGAAATTTAATATGGAGTTTCATATGAACTTAATTTAGTAGGAAGATGTTCGGTCAGAACAGCTTCTTTTTGTTGCTATTTTACCGGGACTACTCTTGTTATCTTAAGAAAGCCAGACAGCGTACTAAAGTTAAGGATTTAACCTCGGTCCTAAGGGGTGGGAATCAAATAATTAACCTTGTGGACTACCCGACTATAATTTTTTTACGACGCGTTCCACGGTCTTCCAATTTCTGGTGGTGATCTCCTTTCCAAAAAATTGCTCCAAGGCTTCCATGGCCTTTGGGGTGTTGGAAACGGCCAGGTCCAATACACTGAGGATGGTTTTGTCCCGGACATCAAGAATCCGATAAGAATGGTCCGCGCTGGCCCAGGGTAAGTCCAGTTCCACAGCAGGATTGTTTTTCAAAAAAGAGACGTACAGGCGAATGTCTTTCGTGACCTCTACCTTTTGAAAGGGATTCTCCTCGAACAACTGTTCAATAGTTTTGGCCGGTCTAATTAGGGTTGGGATCGGGAAACCAAAAACTTGCTCCAAATGGTTCGAGATTATTTTTTCAAGCTGCTCCGGATCATCTGTAGGAGCGTCAAAGATGATGTTGCCTGAATTCAATAGGGTAACCACCTTCTTGAAGCCCAATTTTTCCATTTCCTGGCGAAGGTCGGCCATAGGCACCTTGTGATGTCCGCCTACATTGATGCCCCGCAAAAAAACGACATAGGTTTCCGGTGTTTTTTTGGCGTTCATGCTGTTTGTTTTTATTTGTGGCTTCTGGTATGGCCTAAGCTTGCCACAGGTGTCATTAAAATTTTATACCTGGGGCCAATACAAATCTAAAGCATACCAAGAGAACAAGTAGGAGTACGATCGGAATCCATTGTATTTGATCGTTGATACGGTTGGGAGTAGCTTTTAGGTTTTTGACGTAGGGGGAGGCCGCCCAAAGCCAGGAGACGGAAAAAGCCAACAATAAAAAGGGCGTTAGCCCTTGTTCCATAGGCGGGACTTTAAAGGGAATAATCAATATGGATCCCAGCAAGGCCGCGCCAAAGGCGGTAAACCGCGTATATTTTAACCTGTATTTTGGGTGATCGTTTTCTGTTTCCAATGGCGCGAGTTTCAAAAGTGGTCTGGCAAACCAAGCGCTCAATAAGGCAATGACGATCATGCTGATCACGGAAAAGCCTGCCAATGCCGTTTGGCCTATGTCCAGATAGCCTACCAATGCCTGCCCCATATCGGTGGTTGGGGCAAAGAAGGCCACCATGACCTGTGCTATGGACTGCATTAAACCGTGAAAGGCCATCCACAGCATAAAAGCCCGCCAACTACTGTTAGAGCCCTTAAACCGGGATAGACCAACAAGGCATAGTATCCCAATAATAAAAATGGCCAGGGCACCGGAGCCCTGCATCAACGAAGTCATGGGATGTTCCCCTACCCAGTTGTGATTGTTGTGGTAGAGATAGGCTTCAAGGCCCAAGGCGTTCTTGCCCAGGACCAGGAACAATTCCTGAAGAAAATAGATCAGGTTATAGGCCAGGGCATACAATACGGCGGAATTTAGCAGTGCGGGAAAAAAGCTAGAGGTCTTGGACGTAACCAGCTTTCGATACTTAAGCAGATTGTAAATTCCCAGGGCCACAGGTCCCATGATAAGCAGTATAAAAAACAGGCGCACTAAAAGCATACCTTGTTGCTATTAATGGAGCTTACCCCAATTTTGGTGAATAGTCTGGGTTGTGATTTCGGCTCACTCATGGTCCGTGGTTATGTTATCGCACTAGTTGTTTGTTCCTTCGAGCAGTTTTTGAAGATCGGAACTTGTTTGGTTTTCGATGATATCTGTTAGTTTTTCAGTTTGATAACTGTATTTTTTGAGCATGGTCGGTTCCTTGAAGTCCTCAAATTTCCCATCTTTATTTTTATCAATTCCAAAACCGATTACTAAATCCTTGCTATTGTTCAGAAATTTATAACTAAAGACATCCATCTCATCACCTCCAATTTTTTTTAACGTCTTACTGTTAATGGAATACACGTATAGCGATTTAAAATCCAATAAATTTATGACCCCATCCTTATAGGTGTCTTTTTCCGATGCTTTAAAAAGCAATAGAACATCATCCTGAAAATATTCCGCTTTTACATTGTTAAAGTTCACTCGCTTATCAAAGAGCTTTTTCTTGCTGCCGCTGATTTGATTGTAGACAATCAAGTTATTGAAGGCACCATAAAATCGCTTGGAATATCTACGATCCGCAGATTTTGGGCTCTCGGCAGACGCAAAAGCATTTAAAGTTTCATCAATATCTTCGGCTTCGTTAAGATTTTTATGTGACACGGGAATAATGTAAACAGAGTTCAACGTATCGATTAATTTTGGCATTTCAAACGAAATTACTTGCTTGCGTTTATTTTCCTTTTGCAGCTCTTCAATTTTTTCGTCGGACAAAATTCCCGTTTCGATGTCGTCATTGCTGTATCTTCTGAGTTCTAGAACAGTGATTGAAACAAATGCAATAAGCCCAACTATAAGAAATATAAGGCTTACAGTACCTAAAATAGCAAGTAGTTTTTGGTTGTAATTTTTAATTTTCTCTATTTTCATTTGCGGTATTATTTTTTTAATTCGGGATACAATAGATCAAATTCAATCATTTCCCCGTTCAGATCCAATACTTTATTTTCAAATTCATACTCATACGAAGTTCCATATACATTATCGATGCTGTCTTTTAAATCGATGACATAATACAACGTTTTGGCAGTGTCTATGTTCCAATAGCTTTGAAAGCGGCTTGGATGCTGTTTTGCGATTATAATATTTTCATTACTCCCTATCGCAAAAACATAGTCTGATATTATTATTTCAAAAATGCCATCTTCAAGTATGGTGTCGTGAAGCTTCCCAATGAATTGAAGTCCGTTTAAGTCCACTCTTTTTAAATAATAGTCCTTTCCAATATTTTTTTCAAAATTTTTCGAATCACAAGCGAATGTGCATAAGATTAAAATGATAAGCAGCAGCGTTTTTTTCATTTCATACAGTGGTCCGGGCAATAATTCTGATACAGAATTAGGCCAGCTTAAAGGTATGGATTTTAGAAATTATCCGATTGCGGTATAGCATTATAGTTCATGCCACTTATCACCTTTGTATTTTTCAAAATAACGATGTAATGTTTCTTTCAGTTCGTTAGCACTGATTTGAAGTCCGGATGCCCCAATATTGAAGGGAGAACCGTAATTGTTTACATTAAATTGCATCAACCGTTTGCGCATGGCATTGGTTTCTTTTTCCACCCAATGGTCAGGATTTTTCACCGCTATTATAAGAATCCTTGTGCTGTGGATCTTAATTTCCTCAAATCCGAAAATATCCTCCCATTTAACAAACTCGGGGGGTGATTTTTTCGGATTTACACTGATTCCTTTGGGACCGATGATCAGGGCAATCTCGGATTTTATCAACCTTTTGATGCCCGCGATCATTCCAAAGCCAAAGAATAGGATTGAGGCCAAACCGATGCCTTTGGTGACCATGGGATTCCTTGCTCTCCATCCACTTAAATTATCGGCCTCCATAAGCAACCACACGCCCAGGACAACGAAGGCAATGGAGCCAATTACCAATAGGACTGATTTCTTCTTACTGGTATAAATCTCGATGCTATCCATGTTTTTTTTGCGCGTTTTGATTTCGACCGATAATCAATCACCAATATCGGAAAATATGCTTTGGAAATCATACCAAAAGCTATGGAATATGGAAAAGCGGTACTTAATTCCTTTAGCCCGTGGAGAGCAGATCAAAAGAATACGCTATTTTAGATAATAGAAATCGTCAATCAAAGTCGGACTTAAAAAAAGAAAATCATGAGAAATTTTTGTTTGCTGGTAAGCGTTGTGTTCAGCTTAGTCTTGGTTGAAGGCAAGGCCCAAGACACTGGTCTTCAAGGTTCCGAAGCGGCCCTTGCACATGCCAACGGTATGGTAGAGCGCATGGGAGGCGCGTCCCTGTGGAAGAACATGACCTATGTAAAGTTCCAGCACGTATGGCACCCGGTAAATCGGGAATCCTATGTAGAGGACGAGATCATAGACCTTGTGGAAATACGCTCCTGGGTACGCATGAAAAGCGAAGTTTTTGACCGGACAAGGGCCTATAGCGAGGCCCACGGGTATTGGTCGCTGCTCAACGGGGAACTCTCCCAGGGCAATGAAAGCTCCCTAGCGAATGCCCTGAAAAGGGGCCCCTATAACATCTATAGACTGTTGCGGGCCATTGCCAACAATTCGGCCGACTATGAACTGAAGATCGGGGAGAGCATCGTACGGGGAGGCACAGCTTTGGATATCTACTACAAGGGGGAAGCAGGGGGGACCATTGTTGTGAATGCAAGGAACGAACCCTTGGTCTGGGAGACCAAACAATACAAGTACACCTTTGGCCCCTTAAAAAAATACGGCAACCTCTACCATCCGGCCTGGGCGGTCTACAATAATGGTTCCTTTACCTATGAAATGGTGTCCCTCAATGGCTTTAACGATGCCCTGGATGCCGAACTGTTCTCACCTCCGGGATAATCATTCCGAGGATTGCGGTTTTTCAAAGTGGAATTCGAACCGGCAATGCAGTTTGTTTTCCGCTATGGTGGTGGGCCTTTTAAAGTTGATCCCGCTCTTTCTTGTATTTATTTCCTCGGACCAAATATTGTCCCACTGGCAGAAGATGGGCGTTAGTTCCGGGTGTCCGTTCCGCAAAAAGAAACCGTGGTACCCGCATTTGTGGACTACCAGGGTGTAGCTGTCCTTTTCCTTTTCTTCCTGTACCGAAAAGGTGTTGCCATATCTGGCCCTTATGGTCTTAAGGGTGTTTGACTCCAGGTATTTTCGGGTGTATACCCGAAACCAAATGGCAATGCGCATGGACCATTTGACCCATCTGGCACCGAATTGTCCAAAACTTTGGGTCAACGCCTCCATGCTCTTTTCTGGATTGACCCCTTGAGCTAACAACAGTTGATGTGCGGCCAGTACATAGGCGCACATGATGTAATGCGTTTGACTTTGCCGATCGGTAATGTGTTCTTTTTCGTTTTCAAAAACACGGGCAAAGGACTCCCGGAGTTTTGGCAACAGTGTTTTATCCAAAGCGGGGATGCTACGGGGAAATGCCCGCATAAAGCTTTTCTCCACCCAATTCAGTTTGTATTTTCCTACTATTGTGCTCATTTTTTTGGCTCCTGCCCTAAAGCGTAGCTATTCTTCATTTCCCACGGGATCAATACTATCGGTCTCAACCATTAGCATCACTGTTTTTTTAGGCGCCCTTGGCCGGTGCAGTACACCTTTGGAAATGGTGGTGCCCTCATTTGGATTCAGCTCAATGGTCTTATCCTTCAGATCAATATATAATTTACCGCTCAAAACAAAGAAAAACTCATCATCGTCATCGTGTTTGTGCCAATGATAGTCGCCCTCAACAATGCCAATTCTCACGACACTGTTGTTGACCTTGGTCAGTGTTTGGTTAAACCATTTATCCGTGCAGTTTTGTATAATGTCCGGCACGTCGATCACTTCATGGTGACCGTATTTCACGTTCATCAATTGCTTGTAATCGTACTTTTTATCCATGGTATTTTTAATTCGTTATAAGGGTTCGGACCTGATTTTGATCTGGAAATCCGTTCGCACACTCCATCCATACCTAGTTTCCAAAAGAACTATCCATATTTTTCAACCAGGTCCTTTGCATAGACCTGGGGCCAGAGCGCATTGCTGACGTCTGCGGTTTCTTCGAGCCGTACAAGTTCATAGATGATCTTGCTCTGTGTAAAGGGTTTGTTTAGCAGACTGGACAGGGGTTTTTCCAAAGTGGCAGCGTACCAGAGCGCCCATTCGGGATCTACACCATCCGTTTTTATGAATGCCTGGTGATGGGCATGCCCCGTTTTTTCCAATAAGGCCGCCAATTCTTGGGTTTTGGTATTTTCCATGATTTGTAATTTAAGTAGTGAACAATAAACAATATCGGAATATTATCCCTATTCATCTTCCTCCCGGGCTTTTTCGGCGGCGATTGAAGCAATATGATGGGCCATACGCGCAAAAAAATAAAGATTGAGCAGCTTCCCTTGATCCGTCTCCACCATCCCCTTTTTGAAGTGGACGATATCAAAATACTTCTTGTCCTCCTTTAGGTAGGGCCCTAGCTGAACTATGCCCTTCAGTTCCCCTTGATGGAACAACTGGAACAGACCGATGCTATGGTTGAGGTCAACCCTGTATGTTTCCCCTTTATAATCTCCTACAAACCTTTCGGGTTCCAGCAATTCAAATTTGCCCACCAGGTCTTTTCCTTTCCATACGACCACACGGGGTATTTCAAAGTTTTTCGTCTCAAATTCATAATCCAGATCGGTATCCAAGCCGGACAGGACCGTGAAGTTCTCATCACTAATGGTGTTGTTGAGCTTGCTGGTCTGTTTTAAGCGGTCGCTGATATCAAGGCCAATGACCTCCGTAAATTCTGGTTGGGCCCTTGTCCCGGTAATTTTGACTGAACCGAGCACTTTCTGCTGCTGGTCTACGAGCTGGTACGTGCCGTTCACAAACCGCTCGCCCAGCCAAAATTGGCCCTTGGGGTCGTGCACCAGTGTAAAGGAATCCGATTCGGAGAGGAAAGCCGCGTAAGATGAATTTCTCTCGTTCCTTACGATTCGTTTTTCCAATCGCCTTTGGCCCTTAAAGGCCGCATTCAGGGCATCCAGACACATGCTTTCAACATCGGCCAGACGGATCCCTAGTCCGTGCAAATGATTGGGCCGCCTGATCTGGAAGGGCAGTCGTGTAGTCTTGCGAAAGATCTTTTTACCCTTGGCATTTTCGATCCTGACCTCAAGGAGCATGGTATAATTGGTAAAATTAGGGCCCGGATTTCTGTACGATTGGCCGGCTGCAACGGCCAATTCGCTATGTATTTTGACAAAGTAATCCGCATCCTTGCGATTTATGACATCAAAATTCAGTACCCCCTTGCTGAACCGATAGCTAAAACCGGTACCGCCGTAATAGCTGATTTCTGCCAAGGGGAATTTTTCGCGGATCAGGGCGATGGCCCTATCGTTGAGAAGGGAGGTCCATTGGGGCTGCTCAAAATGCGCCGACAGGTCAAAGTGTAGTTCGGAATCCGAATAGTCGGAATGCAGCTGAAAGTAATCGGTTATAAACACCTTTTTGACCTGGCCGCTCAGTGTTGCCGGAATCAAGAAAAGTACAGATGCCAATATCGCCAGATGGGCCCATTGCTTAAAGGAGACCTTGACCCATCCCCGGATCCTCTTAAACTTGGCCCTTTGCAACAACTGAGCACCAACCATATGATGTGTTCTAAGTTAATCTGGTCTTCTTGGAACAGCAAATGTTCCCTCAGCAGGTCTTCATGGGGAAGTAGGGGCAAGGCAACTCCTCAAGATAGGAATATATGGGCAATAATCATAGCTTTTTAACGGGTGCTGTGGATTTTGGAACGTGGCCGGCATTTTTTACTTCAGATCTGCTAAAATGGATAGAATACGTTCTTTTTGCTTTTCGTCCTGCACCAATTTCAACGCGATTTTATAATTTTTTATAGCTTCGCCCGTATTGCCGTTTAAGGCCAAGGTCTCGGCCAGGCCGTCATAGGGGATCCAATTCTCGGGAAAACGGGATACAAACAACTTAAACACCGCAATCGCATCGGTAATGCGTCCGCGCTCAACCAGGGCATATCCATACCTGTTCAGTTCCCTTTCCGTGGCTTCGGTCCTTAACCAGGCATCAATTTTCGCCTCACTTTCGGTATTGTATTTTTTAAACCACCTTATCGTCTGAGCGTCCCGCTCTAGCTGATTTTTATGGAGGATATGGTTGTCGTCGGCAAAAACGATCAAACTGTACAGCCGGTTATGCGCTTGCAGGCTTTGGGCAATATCAAGGGCATGTTGTACGGGCGTGGCCCTGTCCCGTTCCCCGTGCATGATCAACAGGGGTGTATTGATTTTTTCGGGCCAATAGATCACCGAACGCTTTTTAATGTCCTCGCTCGGATCTTTGCCATTGAAACCTTCCCAATATTTTATGGCGTATTCCAAGAGTTGCGGACTTGCCTTGAACAATTTTTCAATATCGGAAAATGCGCCCCAAATGGCTGCGGCCTTCATGGGGAACCCCTCCCGGATGGCCTGCAAGGTCATCAATGCACCTCTGGATTCCCCCGTCATAAAGGTATTTTCCGGATCCACATAAGGCAGGGACTTTAACAACGGGGCCATATGCAACAGATCGTTCAGGTCGGCGCCCCCATTGGCATCTATACCTTCAGCACCATCACTTTGCCTGTACATGGGCGCAAAGACCACGTAGCCTTCTTTTGCCAGTCGGTGCATATAGGGCACCAATACCGGGGCCAGATCTTTATGGATACCGCTCCCCCTATTGAAAATAATGGCAGGAAATTGTTTGTTTTGTACACTTTTTGGTTTGTAGACGTAGGTCACCACCTGTAGGCCATCGCTCCAATAGATCAGTTTTTGGAACTCAAAATCCGGGTTGGAGACCGCGCTGTCATATTCCCCCTGCGACCAGTATTTTTGAATGGCGTCCTGACTGCCGTCTACCCGTGTATAGCCATAGGCCTGTTTGTAGGCGGGAAACTCGTAGGGCTTAACTTGGACAAGGGTACCATCTTCCCCCTTTTGCGCATTGTTTATGGCTTGTGCCCATGTAGTTTGTACACCGATAAGAGAGATACAAAATAGGGTGCAGAGGGCCAGATAAGGAAGGGTCCCAAAATTAGTGGAGCGATTAAAAGGAGTGTTCACGATCTTTGTTTTTATAATTACGTATAACGGTCCCGGCCCATACTAGTAGAGGTTTTGAATTAAGCTATGGAATAAAAGTAGAGATTACCGTAGAGATAGGCAAGGAGGGTTGCATGGACAGGAAACCACCCCTACCAAAGGAAGTGTAAAAAGTAAGATAAATATCCAGAACACGGTTTTAGTCCCACCAGAGCCAAAAATACTTATTCAATTTATAGTCCTGCACCATTTCTTCCATTGAACCGTATCCCTGGTCTATCACATCCGGGCAAAAATCATATACTTCATTTGCAAAGCCTTTCATGTCGTAGGCCCTATTTTTCATATAGGCATGGATTCTTGCCTGATCTATGACCACAATGTCAAATTGAACATCCTCGTGCCATTTTCTGAGTTTTTCCAGTATATCGGTATTATAGCGGTCATAATTTATGCCGTGTGTCCCAATGCGTTTTATAATTTCAAATGGGTCGGAGTTAGGTAGGATAACAACGTCATAATAGGTGTTATAGTCATCATCAAAATCCATTTCGGTAAGAAAGATGTAGTTGCCGCCCGACCTCACTTGATCCGTGAATTTCAGAAAAACCTCGTGGGCCGTGGTTTCATTTACAAAATCAAAATAGATGCCCTGATCAATTGTGTAATGCTCTTCATTGCCCTCTTTATCGTATTTCCAAACTTCCCTTTTGAAAGGTTGTATTTCGCCTTTAGTCATATTTTGGATCTTGCCAAGCAGTTCCGAGGGAATTGTCAATCCGTTTTTATCCGCTTCTTGAACGGGGGCTAACTTTTCTTTAAGTACGTTGCTTTCCGCTTTTTGGGGCGCTAGCCAATTGCAGGAAAAAAGGAATGTTGTAAAGGTAGCTAGGATTAAGGTGTTTTTCATTTGTTAAATACAGTTTAGTACCATGTCTTTAGACCACATCCAAAGATAAGGATTCACGGTTGGTTGTATAGGGCTGGATAGGAGCGGGTCCCAAAATTAGCGCAGCGATTAAAAGCGATGTTCACGACATGTTTTTTTTGATTACTTGTATCCAATGTCCTCCGTCAGGGGCATTTTGCTTTTTGAAAAATTGCCCGTGCCAAAAGCTATTTCCTTGCCATCTTCATTGTATAACGTGGATTGGGCCACAAACAACTCCCGTGATCTAAATTTCAATTGTCCCACGGCCGTGATTTTGCCCTTATTTGCCGGCCTAATCAGGTTGATGTTGAAAGAGGTAGTCAAAACAAAGACATCTTCCACCATGGAGTTCACGGCAAAAAAGGCGGCATCGTCCAGCAGTTTAAAGTAGACAGAGCCATGGATGGCCCCTAGGGCGTGGAAATACTTTTCCGATATTTCCAGTCCTATTTCGGCCTGGCCATCGGAGATTTTACAGGTGGTGGTGTCAAAGAGCATCGTGTTCACCTTGGCCAGTAAATACATCCGCTCCAGTTTTTTAAAATGTGATTGATCCATCGGAAATAACTACTATTTTAAAGCTAAATTTTAGGGTGTTCAATAAAGCACTAGAGAGTGCTTATACGCCTGACGAATATCGGAAGATATAATCAATAATCATAAACCTTATTCATGTGTGATACTCTTTCACGGATCTTCGGTCATATGATATTTTCTAGGCAGATCCTCGTCGTGTTTTTTTGAGATTACATTGGCTACAATCAATCCCGCTAAAATTGAAATCAAAAGAATTACGATTTGAACTACTTTAGTTCTACGATTAACTTCTATGAAAACCAAGCGTATCGCGTAAAGAAAAAATCCTAACAATAGAATTTTTGAAATAGTATTGAGAACTGGACTGATTCCCGACAAAAAATAATCGTGAAGTGCTGGATATCCCCCTAAAATAAGGGATATTATGGTTATTTTGACTGTTTTGTAATGCATGTGTCGATTTCTATTGGAGTGTAGGCACGTATCCTCATTTTAATCCAAGTTATCTCGTACAACTTTAGTTTTAGATAGGTAATCATGAATTCCATTTCTTACGAAAAGAAACGAAAGCCGGTCAAAAGGAATAAGTCGGTAAAAAGTCCTTGCGATTATGTCCGAAGATTCTGGTTTACTACCGTCCATTTTAACAACCTTTGTTTTAGTCACAAATTTTCCAATGGTCTTTTGAAACATAATTTCCATGAATGCGTAGTAACCCAAAAAGGCACCCAAAAACAGAATATAGATGACAATTTGATACAAGCCCAAATTTATTGGATTAACAATAAGTCCGACAATGAAGCTCAAAACAAATGATAAAACAATCCAAATGGCCCAGTCAATTAGTAAATGCATAAATCTTGTCCCCGAGCCTACAACACTGGAGTCCACTTTTTGTTTTTGAATTTTTTCAGTGGTTGCTTTTTCTCTAATTTCTTGAAATGTTGAAGTGTCAATATTCCGTTTTTCAACCTCAGTATCTGCTGCTTCAAGTGCGGTTGGATTGTATTTGTCCCGTTCGACCGTCACTATTTTAATCAGCTCCTCGTCAGTCCGTTCGGACATTACTTTTGCAAATTCATTTTCCATTCAGCTAGTGTTTGGTAAAAATTAATGCTACCTGGGTAGATGATTCCTTCCCAATATCGGAAGATATGATCAATAATCATAAGCCAATTTTATCAAATCGTTTTTTGAACTTTAATTACCTCCACTTTTATAGCCGATTCTTTTTCGCGGCAGACCATCTTGAGCGATTAGTTTTTTGATGGCCTCAAATACCACTTTGAATTGTTGATCGTACTTTTTTTCCATAGCGGTAATTTTCTTCTTTAAATCGCTGTTGGACTCCAGCAATTTCCTTAGTTGTACAAATGTTCTCATAATGGCAATGTTGACATCAACGGCCTTTGCACTTCGTAAGACGCTGGACAACATGGCCACACCTTGTTCTGTAAATGCCATAGGCGTAGCACCACCAAGAAAACTTTTGCTTGGTATCACATTTTGTGATACCAGCTCATTGATCTCAACTTTGCTCAATTTGAACATGAAATCTTCTGGAAACCGGCTTAAATTGCGCTTCACTTGCTGCTTTAAAGTTCTTGTCTCCACTTCATATAAATTGGCCAAATGGAAATCTAACAATACCTTTTGCCCCCTGAACATCAGAATAAGTTGGGCGATGTTCTCTGAATGGATTTTGGTTGATTTTGCACTCATATATACAACGTTTTTTAGTACCCCCTTTTTTGAATTTTACTTTTAGCACTGTTCCCTGTACTTTTTTCTCCCTGCCCCAATACAGGTCTAATGCCTTACTTCCTTGATCAAATACATATACACCGGAAAATGATCGCTATAACCGCCGGTGTAGTTGCCGCTGGCAAAGGTCCTGAAGGGATAACCCTTGTATTTTCCGTTGGGTACCACAAGATAGGGAGGCCTAAAAATGCCGGCCTTCCAAAAACGGTATCGATCTTTACGAACCTGCAATAAGCTAGGGGTAAAGAAAAACTGATCAAAGAGGTTCCATTGATCCCTATAGGCCAGCGTGCCTGCCCCTTTACGGTAGAGCTGCTCCATAGGATTAAAAAGTTGGGTTTGGGCTTGCCGCTTTCCATCGGTTTTTAGTACGTGTTTTAAACCGTGGTCCACAGGGTCGTCGTTTAGATCGCCCATGCTAATAATATTTGCTTCGTCATCATGTTTGGAAAGGGAATCCAGGATTCTTCTGTTCAATTTGGCGGCGGCGATCCTATGGGGCCTGCTCCTGGTCTCCCCACCACTTCTGGAGGGCCAGTGGTTTACAATAAAATACATCTGCTCCCCGTCCAGGATTCCTCCTACCACCAATTGGTCACGGGTATAATCCCGTTCCTCGGCCTCCTTGTAGAGCAGTAGTCTATGACTGGCGAAGGAGGTAGGCAGGAAAACGGCCTTTTTGTACAAGAGGGCCACATCGATGCCCCGCTCGTCCGGGGAGTCAAAATGTACAATGCCATAATTTTTATTCCTCAAATTTGGATGCGCTACCAGATCGGTCACCACCTGTTTGTTTTCTACCTCGCAAAGGCCAATGATATCCGGGGAGGTTTGGGTCACTTCGGCCCCAATTTCGGAAAGCACCTTGGAAATATGATCTATCTTCTTTTGATAGCGCCCCATGGTCCACCGGTACTTGCCCTCCGGGGTCCAATCATCATCAAAGGTCAGGGAATCGTTTGCCGTGTCGAACAGATTTTCCACATTGTAAAAAGCAATGGTCCTTGTGACATATCGCTTTTGCGATTGCCCCACGCACACCATCAAAAAAGTCAAGAGATAAATTACCTTATGTCCCATCCAAATACCTTCTGATCAGGTTCGCAAACAGCTAAAATGCGAACGGATTGCCATAAATTTTTTTGGGAGTGCAATGTTTTTGCAGTCTGCGCCTTTAGTTTTGACCAAAATCGGCCAGAACTACCTTTTTGACGCAACTCCAAATATATGAAGTTTCGTTATGAAAATTACCATCTTAGCCAGGGGGCAGCATAAGAAGTGCCTGAAAGGAGGCTTAAATGCCCGGTTTTATCGAATTCCGGTAGGCACCCTTCTTTTTGCGTTTCTTTGCTTAACAGCCAACACTTCGCTATCGCAAAGGGTCCAAGGGGCATTCGCGGTAGAAGGAAAGGTCCTAAATGCGCAAACAGGAACAAGCCTAGGTCCCTATACCGTTTCAATCGAAGGGAGCTGGGTTTCCAAAAAAATTGAGGCCAATACCCGTTTCCGATTGGAAACCTCCCTTACAGGGGAACAGCTGCTTCGCATATCAGCCCCGGATTTTGTGACCAAAAGAATCCCGATTGTTCTGGAGCAGCAGGTGCTAGACCTTGGTACGATCTATCTGGAACGGGATATCGCCTTGGACAAAACAGATAATCTTATCAGTTTAACGGATGCCGAACTGTACGAAGAGGAAAATGGATCCACGGTATCGGGTCTGCTACAGGCCTCCCGGGATATTTTCCTCACTAGGGCCGCTTTTGATTTTGGTCAGGCTTTTTTTAAGGTCCGGGGCTATGATCGGGGGAACGGTACCGTATTGATCAATGGAATCCGGATGAACACCTTTTATGATCGCCGTGCCCAATGGAATACTTGGGGCGGCCTAAACGATGTGACCCGGAACCAGGACTTCTCCAACGGATTGGAAGCCTCCGATCATACCTTTGGAGGTATTTTGGGCACTACCCAAATTGATACCAGGCCCTCTGCAATGCGCCCTGGGGTAAGAATTTCATATTCCGCTTCAAATAGAACGTATCGGGGGAGGGCCATGATTACCTATAACTCGGGCAATAGGGACTCGGGATTTTCCTATAGCGTGTCCGCTTCCAAAAGATGGGCCTCCGAAGGGTATATTTCTGGCACGCTATATGACGCCGATTCTTTTTTTGGTGCGGTGGAGTATCATATAGACCCAAAGAACAGTGTAAGTTTTACTTCCTTGCTCGCTTCCAATCGCCGGGGCCGTTCTTCGGCCATCACGGAGGAGGTCTTTAATTTGGCGGGGAAAAAATACAATCCCTTTTGGGGCTTTCAGCAGGGAGATATGCAGAATTCCAGAGAACGAAGGATAGAACAACCGCTTTTGATGCTCAACTATTTTCACCGATCCGATCGCCTCAGATTAAGCACTGGGATTGCCTATCAATATGGGCCCGATGCCCGGAGCAGGATCGGGTATTACAACGCACCCAATCCGGACCCGACCTACTATCGTTATTTGCCCAGTTTTTATATCAACGGTCCAACAGGCGCCAACTTTGAAAATGCAAAGCTGGCCAAAGAAGGATTTCTCAACAACCCGCAATTGAATTGGGGCAAGCTCTACAGGGCCAATATCGAAGAGGACACTGCGTCCTATGTATGGTACGATGATACGATTCAAAATGAACTGTTAACGGCGAACGGACGGGCCAACCTTAAGGTGGGTGAAGGGGTGCAGTTGGATTTTGGGGCTACCTACAGAACCCTAAAAGCCAAAAATTTTGCGGTACTCCGGGATTTGATGGGAGCCGAATTTCACGAGGATATAGACCCTTTCTCCGGCACCCGAAACGATTTGAACGGGACACTGGCAAAAGAAAAAGGAGAAGTCTTCAACTACAACTACCTCATACATGCAGATGCGTTCGATGCTTTCTTGCAGTTCAGAATGAATGGAAATACATGGGGTCTGTTCCTATCCGGAAATTATGCCAAAACAGGATACCAACGGGAGGGATTGTTTTTGAACGAGCGTTTTTTGGAGGGGTCCTTGGGGCCGGGAGGGATGGTTGATTTTTCAAATTACGGGGCAAAGGGAGGGTTTAGCTACAGCATAAATGGCAGACATAGGATTAAAATCCATGGCGCGTACCTCACTAGGAATCCAGCGTTCCGTAATGTATTTATAAATCCCAGGGAGAACAACCATACCGTTCCAAATTTGCAAAACGAAAAAATCTCTACGGTAGATTGTAACTACTATGTTCGGCTCCCGAAGCTTACAGGCCGAATCACAGGTTTCTACACCCGTTTTCAGGACCTGACGGATATCAATTTCTTCTTTGTGGAGTCGGGCGTCGGATCCGATTTTGTGCAAGAAGTCCTTAGCGGTCTGGACAAGCTACATCTGGGAACGGAACTGGGTATGGAGTATAAGATGTCCTCCTCGGTGAAGGTGTCGGCCGTCGCTGCCATAGGCAAATATGTGTATGCCAGGGACCCCTCCTTAACGATAAATTTTGATACCGCCGGAAGCGAGGACGATCAGATCAATGCCGTGGGGAATCTAGACCTGGGGAAGGCGAAGATCAAGGATCTGAAGTTGGCCCAGGGCCCGCAGAAAGCCTATGCCTTGGGCTTGGAATACCGGGACCCCAAATATTGGTGGGTGGGGGGCATCGCCAACTATTTGGCCAATAATTACGGCCAGATTTCTTTTATAAACCGAACCGGGAGTTTTTTCATCGATCCGGAAACGGGACGGTCTTTTCCCCAGGCTACACAAGAAAATGTGGACGCGTTATTGACACAGCGAAAAATGGAGGATTGCTACCTGTTGAATGTGATAGGGGGCAAATCCTGGCTGGTTGGGAACAAGTACGTAAGCCTTTTTGCAAGTATCAATAATGTGTTCGACACCACTTTTAAGACAGGAGGGTTTGAGCAACGTAGAAAAGGCAATTTTGGGGAACTTTGGCAAGATCGGTTAAGTGGAAACCCCTCTTTTGGACCAAAATACTGGTATGGCTACGGTCGCACTTATTTTATCAATTTGGCCATCAGTTTTTGAAAGGCAGGGACACAAACATCATCAAATGGGAAATTTGAAACGGATAAGGAGTGGAATTTTAGGCAGGTTGGCCAGCCTTGTGTTACTGTGGAACTGTGTCGGGGAAACCGATTTTGGGATACCCGAGAGGATTTGCGCCAAGGGTGTGGAAGCCAACACTACCTTCGCGGAGGTAAAAGCGTTGTTTGCCGGGGAAACTATGCAAATACAGGAAGACCTTATCATGGAAGCTTATGTGATATCCTCGGACCGATCGGGGAATTTTTACGGCACACTACATCTACAGGACCATCCGACCCAGCCGACCGAAGGCATTCAACTACACCTGGACCTGAGGGATCTGCACCTGTTCTACCCCTTAGGGAGCAAGGTATATGTAAGAGTAAAGGAGCTGTACTTGGGAAAACAGCAGGGTGTCTTTAAATTAGGGGGAACGTTTAATGCGTTCGGCCATCTTTCCATTGGGCGTCTTCCCGCCTTAAAAATAGACGAACATCTTAGCATCGCCTGCGAGGCACCGGCCCAGCTCTCCCCTAAAAAGATTGCCCTAGCCGAGTTAAGGGAACAGATGGTCAATACCCTGGTGCAGTTGGACAGCATAGAAGTGCTAGAGGAGGAAGTGGGACTTATCTTTGCTTTGCCCAGGGAAGACACGGAACGCAGGCTTAAAGACTGTCATGAGGGGGAAATTGTACTTCTGAACAGCGGGTTTTCCGATTTCCAGGACCACAGGCTGCCCGAGGGCAATGGAAGCATTACCGCGGTTCTGTCGAAAGGGAACAAAGCATATCGGTTGGTGATACGTGAGCTGGCCGATATCGATTTTTCCAAGGAGCGCTGTAGGAAGGAACCCGAGATGTTTACCTCTCAGAAGATTTTTATTTCTGAGCTGGCCGATCCCAACAACAACACGGGGGCCCGATTTGTGGAACTCTACCATGCGGGCACCGAACCCTTATCCTTGAACGGATGGCTGCTACGCCGCTATACCAATGCCAATACAGAGATAGGTTCCTCTATTGACTTGTCGGATCTCGTTATTGGGGCCAATAGTGCTTTGGTCATTTCCCCCAATGCGGCGGAGTTTGAACTGGTCTATGGTTTTTCACCGGATTTGTCGAGTCCCAAAAACGGACCGGCCGACTCCAATGGGGACGATAATCTGGAGTTGGTGGATCCCTTCGGCGGCGTAATCGATGCCTTTGGTGTCATCGGGGAGGACGGTTCAGGGACCAACCATGAATTTGAGGACGGTCGGGCGGTGCGGAACCCGGACATTTCCATGGGGAATCCAGTATATGATTTTAAGGAATGGACGCTCTATAACGATACCGGGGAGGCGGGCACCATAAAACAACCACAAAATGCCCCAGCCGATTTTAGCCCTGGAAGGAGGGACTAGGTTTCCACAGGAATATGACAATTGGATTCGGCGCCCTAGTGATTTTGAAATCGCAGAAACAAGGAACGCTTTCCGGAAGATTTTATGTTTGAGTTGGATAAGGCGGAGTTCCAAAATTGGAGGAGCCAATTTGGCACCTCCAACGCCGCTGATAAGATGGGGTTGCGATAGCAAAGGTTCAAGGTTTAAAGTTTTTCGTTTCAGGTTTGAGATTCTTCGCTCATAATGGCAAGACACCTTCATTTGTCATTCCGAGCTAGCGAGGAATCTTTAGCTCCATTACTTGCTGCCCATCGCTTACTGCTAATATAAAGCGCCGCGCGCATTGCCAATTCAATTCATGAGGCAACACTTAAAACTTAACACTGAGAACTGCGTACTGCCTACTGTTTCCGGTTCAAGGTTTAAGATTAGGCATTGTTTATTGTTCACTGCCAACTGCCAACTGCCAACTGCCCACTGCATTCTGTTTCACGTTTCTGGTTTCAGGTTACTGATTGTTGGTATATGGTTGAGATTCTTCGCTTCGCCATGCTCAGCTCTGAATGACAATACGCTTTGATTTGTCATTCCGAGCCTGCGAGGAATCTCTGCCAACTGCTAACTGCCTGCCATACTGCACCGCGCAACGCACCATGCGCCCAGCGAAATGCCCACTGTTTCAGGGTTATTGATAATTGTTCACTGCCAACTCATCACTCCAAATCCCAAATCCCAAACCCAACACCCTTCAACTCATCATTCATAATTCATCAATTCATGACTGCCCACTGTCAGCATACACCGCAGCCTGTGCCTCCGCTAAAGCTACGGCGACATGCGGATGGCGACATGCGGATGGCGTAGGTGTGCCTACTGCTAACTGCCTGCCATACTGCACCGCGCAACGCGCCATGCGCCCAGCGAAATGCCCACTGTTTCAGGGTTATTGATAATTGTTCACTGCCAACTCATCCCTCCAAATCCCAAATTCCAAACCCAACACCCTTAATTCATCATTCATCAATTCATCACCGCCCACTGTCAGCATACACCGCAGCCTGTGCCTCCGCTAAAGCTATGGCGACACGCGGATGGCGACATGCGGATGGCGTAGGTGTGCCAACTGCCTACCACCAACTATCAACCTCTCCAGCACAAGGATTTTCCCGTCCATGATCATAATCTGCCCGCTTATTACATCAGGTTTCCTTACCAAGCATTTAAGCCCGAGTTTTGGTAAAACGAAAGAAGTTTCGGCCGTTTACGTACACTATACATCATTTGTTGATAAAAATACCGATCTTTCTTACAATTAAATAAGAAATAAATTATATATTAGGAAAGGTTTTATAACACAAAACAAATATGTAACACTTTTTAAACGAGAACCCCATGAATGCACTCCTTACCAACGCATGGTACCCGACCCTACTGAAGCAATTAGGACCCAAAAAAAACCTATACCTGATCCCACCGGCCGGCGGCCTGGAATTTTCTTCCGCCTAGGTCCTCCCCTCCCATAACAAGCGTCCCTTTCCCACGGGAAACCGGCACGCGATGAAAACAGCTCTATGCAGCGAACTGCCGTTACTCTGATGTAACGTACGAAAAGCTGTGTACCGCTATCGCATTGGACATTTTTTGTCCCTTGCCCAGGCGGCGTACGCCCTCTTCGCAGGCAATCAAAACCGATAAAATAATTCAAGATCATGATTAAAAAAGTAATTCTTATTCTTTGTCTCCTATCCGTCACCTTTGCCGTGACGCAAACACCCCCAGAAAACGATTTTCAACTTCCCAGAATCATTCCCCCGACACCCGATGTACAACAAATGGAAAAATACGGGGAAATCCCCATTGGCTATTATACCGGTACCCCGAACATCAGTATAGATCTCTACCAGATCGCTACCCGATCGGATCTTGCGGTGCCCATCAGCTTAAGCTACCACCCCTCCGGAATCCGAGTGGACGAAAAGGCCTCAAGGGTCGGTCTGGGCTGGTCGCTGAACGCCGAGGGCGTCATCTCCAGGAGCGTGGCCGGCATCAAGGAATTCACGGTCACGGGGACCCGCCCCACCGTAGGCTCCTTTGACCCCAACGACTATGCCAACCATATAGATGACTACAACTACGCCCTGGATGTTGTTGCTGGGGAAGAGGACTCGGAACCGGATGTTTTCCAGTACAATTTCCTGGGGCGTTCCGGGAAGTTCATTTTTGACGATGCCGGGGAGATCCACCTGATTCCCAAGGAGGCCATTACCATCAGTACCAATGCGCTCATGACCCAGTTCACTATTGTGGACGAGATGGGCAACAGCTTTCTCTTTACGGCCATGGGCATGTCCGTGGTAGGTTCCAATTGTAGCCAGGGGGGTGCTTCCAACTATTTGGGCAACAATGTCTCCACAAGTTGGAAACTGACCAAGATCACCACCTATACCGGGGAAGAGGTGAACTTTGTGTACCGCTTCTTCAACTATCAATATATCCTGGCCAAGGAGGCCACCGATTATTTTCCCGTGAGCATTCCCGCAGGTTGTTCCACCAAACCCCCGGAAAACTGCGAAAAGACCATCACCCATAACGAGCCCGTATTGGACCGTATCGATTTTACCAACGGGAATGTACAGTTCACCTATTCGGACAATGTCTCCTATCCCATCAACGGATCCAATACCCGGACCGATTTCTCGGGGAACCACGCGCTGCGGAAGATTGCCGTTTCGAACAGTTCCGGGGCGGTTAAGACCTACGAATTTATCTACGATTATTTTGGTCCCACGGGCACCTCCACCGAGGACGATAACCGGTTAAAACTCACTGAACTTATAGAAGTGAGCTCCGAAAAGAAACACCGCTTCACCTATAACGAGACGCAGAACCTCCCGGCCCGTTTTAGCTATTCCCAGGACCTTTGGGGCTTCTATAACGGCAAGAGCAACAGTACCATATTGCCGGAGACCTATTATGGCGGTTCCCTGATTGCCGGGGCGGACCGTTCCGTGAGCACTACGCATTGCCAGGCCGGGGTACTGACCAAAATCACCTATCCCACCCAGGGGACCTCGGAGTTCTTCTATGAGTCCAACGACTATTACTTGAACCAGTCCACCACGGAATACACGGCCGGCGGGCTGACCAAGTACCCCAATTTTGAGCTGGTCAACGAAAACACCAACCCTTTTAGCATCCAGAGCGGCTATCAAAATTTGCGGCTTATCATCGATAACCAATGCGGGAACGATCCGGACCAGTTGATCCTGGAGGACGGGGCCATTGCCAAGATCATCAACAGCAGTCAGCAGGAAGTGGGGCGCTACATTGTTTCGGGTACCTATCCGCTTTCCCTGGCACCCGGCAACTATACACTGGAGTTCGAGGTGGACGGTCCCGGCTGTCTCTTCTCCGCCAAATTGGCTTGGCATACGCAGCAGACCGTTGCCCCGCACAATGAACTTACAGGGGGGCTCCGCATCCAAAAGATCAAGAACTATGACGGCATAGATTACGAGGAGCGGACCTATGGGTATACCAAGGAGGGCTCTACGGAATCCAGTGGCAACCTGCAGGGCATTCCCCAGTTCCATTATATCATCTATCAAGAGAACCAGACCAATGCCAATCTCTGCTCCTATCTGGGCAGGGGACATTCAAGCGTATATGCACTGGCCACGGCCCTGGGCAATTCTGTGGGCTACTCCCGGACCACGGAGATCAACAAGAGCGAAACGGGCAACGGCAAGACGGTCTACCACTTTACCAATGATAGTGATACCTATGGGGGTACGGCGCTCAAATTTCCCAATGTGCCCCCCACTTCCTATTCCTGGAAACGGGGGTTGCTGTTGAAAAAGGAATTGGTGAACGGCAGCGGCAGCAAGGTACAGGAAGAGATCAATACCTATGCCTTTGACACCAATTTTATAAGCAGTTCCTCGGAAAGCCATGGGGGCGATAAGCTGGCGGCCGGCTTTGTGATCCGGCAGGCGCAGGCCGAGTTCTTTCCCAACAAGGCTACCTTTGCCTGGGACTACTACTATATTACAAGTTCTTGGGTAAAACCGGTCTCCAAGCAGACCATAAGTTATTTCCCCGACCAGGTCTCGCGCACGGAAAACTACTATTACGACAACCTGGTACATCTGCAGCGCACCCGTACGGAGACCACGGACAGTCAGAACCAGGCCCAGCAACAGAAAATATACTATCCGGACGACGTGACCGTCGCCAGCAGCCTGCCGGGAGGTAACCTGACGGCAAGGGAACTGGCCGTAATCCTAAAAATGAAGCAAGCGGGGGTCAGTCCCAAGATCGGGGCGCCCATACAGGTACACCGCAAGACCGATGGGGAGGAAATGATCACCCGTACGGCCTATGATTCGCTTGCCAACGGAATTAAGATCCCCAAGCAGATCTACTCTAAAAAGGACACGGGGGCACTGGAATCCCGTGTGGTGTACCACGAATACGACGATGTGGGCAATGTGGTAGAGGTGGCCCTGGAAAACGGGGTGCATATCGCCTATATCTGGGGCTATAACAAGAGCTATCCGGTGGCCAAGGTAGAAAATGCCACCTACAGCCAAATCGAGGCCCTGAGTGGGTTTGGGGCCAATTTTTCCCTAGGTGCCAGCGGCTTGTCCACTGGCCAGGAGACCACCTTGCGCACTCTGGCCAATACCATGGTGACCACCATGACCTACGATCCCTTAGTAGGGATCACCTCCATTACCGACCCCAGTGAGTATACCACCTCCTATACCTATGACAGCTTTAACCGGCTTAAGGAAATTGTGGATCAGGACGGCAAGATCATTTCCCATTACCAGTACAACTATAAAAATCAGTAAGCATGAAAATTCTAAAGCAACTCACAATATTGGTACTCCTCATGGGGATGTACCTAGCCCACGCACAAAGTGACCGTGGCGATGGGCAACACCCCGTCGTAGGCAGCTGGACCTTTGACGCCAGCACTTTTGAGACCCGTATGGACCAAGGCACCAAACAGCGTTTGGACACCATACCCGCACACAAAAACGCCATAAGGGCCTATTACATTGGCAGAACGGAAACCTTTTCCCTGGATGGAAGTTATACGGTTACCCTTGCCGACGGCAGCACCCTGGTGGGCCAATGGGCCGCACAGAACAACAACATTGTACTGATAACGACCCCGGACGGGTCGGTCTTCCGCAAGCGGATCTCCTTCCCGGCACCAAACCGGCTGGTGATGGTCAACATTGCTTCCGGGGACACCAAGAGCATCATCACCGAAACCCACTTTGTTAAAAACTAAAACCGAAAGACCATGTATTACAGAACACAAAAAACAACAGCAAGTCCCATGACTTTCGGAAAAGCCCTCTGGGGACTGTTCCTTTTGCTCTGCTGCTTTCCGGCCCTATACGGCCAATACAGTTTGACCGGCCCTTCCCCCCTAAGTCAAAATGATACCAGGACCTATACCCTAGCGGGACCGGGGGTTACCAATACCTTATGGACCGTTACCAACGGGGCCACGATCACGCTCAGTTCCAACACTTCGGTCACCGTAAAATTTAACAATACCGGCAATACCACCATTTCGGCCTCCATTTTGGGGGCGGACTGGAACGCCTACAGCGCCTCGGCCACCGTCTCGGTTTACGGGATTCCGGCCAATCCCGGCAACCCCACCATTTCCAGCAACAATTGCGGCCAGACCACCCTGCAGCGCAGTGGTTCGCCCGCAGGGGGCATCACCTGGTACTGGCAGGGAAAAAATTCCAACGGTACCAGCATCGACAAGGGCTCCGGTTCTACCTATGTGGCCAATGAAGGCAACGGTACCTACTACATCCGTGCCCGTCACGATGCCACGTTAGATTGGAGCACCGGTTCGGGGAGCCGATCGGTGACCACCGCCAATCTCAGCGCCGGGGGCATCACGGGTGCACAGACCATCTGCTATTCCGGGAACCCCAGTACCATGAGCAGTACCAGCTCGGCCAGCAATGGTAGTGGTGGATATACCTACCAATGGCAGTATTCCAATAACGGCAGCAGTGGTTGGACCAACATCAGCGGGGCCACAGCCACCTCCTACAATCCGCCGGGCGGACTTACCGCCTCGCGATGGTACCGCAGAAGGGTCTCCTCCTGTAGCGGACAGTTGAAATACACGAACACCATCAAGGTCACTGTACGCGCCAACCTAAGCGCCGGTACCATCAACGGGGCCAGCAGTATCTGTTATCGAGGCAATCCCGGGCTGTTGGGCAATGCCTCCTCCCCTTCCGGTGGCGACGGCAGCTTTGCCTATCAATGGCAGATTTCCAGTAATGGTAGCAGTGGATGGACCAATATCAGCGGGGCCACCTCCAACACCTACAATCCCCCTGGGGACCAGACGCAGAGCCAATGGTTCCGAAGACGGGTCATTTCCTGCGGGCAGACCAAATATTCCAATACGGTTACCGTAACAGTACACCCGCTGCTGGTAAAACCCACCGGTTCGGAAACCGCCAGTCGCTGTGGTAGTGGCACCCTGGCCTTGACTCTTACCCCAGGTGCCAGTGCCAATACCTTACGATGGTATACTGTGGCAACCGGAGGCTCGCACCTTTACCAGGGCTCCACCTATACCACGCCCACGCTCAGTAGCAATACCACCTACTACGCCTCGAGCTATGATACGGGATCGGGCTGCGAATCTACCGTGCGCACGGCTGTGGCCATTACCATAACCTCTGGATCTACCTATTATGAGGATAGTGATAACGATGGTTTTGGAAACCCTTCGGTTTCCACCAACTCTTGCACCCCACCGGCCAATTATGTGAGCAACAACAGCGACCATGACGATACCACCGAACACATCTCAGATATAGCGCCCCAGACCTACTATAAGGATACGGACGGGGACGGTTATGGCGATGCCAATGATACCGGCTATTTTAGTTATAGCCTGCAGGGCTATGTGAGCAACAGTACGGACGAATGTCCTACCACCTATGGCTCCAGCAATGGCTGTACCTACACCCCGGCCGCCATGAGCGATGAAAATTACGTCTACGTGCGCAACTTCCAAATACCGGTGAACAGTTCCACCAATGCCGCCCTGATCAAGGACGATGCCGATGTCATAGAGCAGATCACCTATTTCGACGGCCTGGGCCGGCCCATGCAGGAGGTGGCCATCAAGGCCAGCGGAAGCACCCCGGTACGCAGCCTGCCCGAATGGACGATGGACTGGACCGCGGGCAGTGGCGGCACCGCCTTCTATAACCAGAACGGGGCCACCAGCGAGAACGAACGCGAAACGGGCCTCAATCCCTTTGGGAGCTCGGACCTCTTGTGGAAATGCGGCAACGATGCCAGCTCCAACGCCGATGGCGGTTGGAACACCGATTATTTTAATGTCGACAAAACGGCCACCTACCGCTATACGGTCTGGGTAAAACGGAGTTATTCCAATGACGGTACCACCTACCACGGTACCCAGAACGTGAATAACCTGGACGGTACGGCCAATTCCAATCCCTATTTCTGGGCTGGCGACCTGCCGCAGTTGAATCAGTGGTACCTTTTGGTGGGGGTAATCCATCCCCATACCTACAGTGGTGGCGATACCGGCGAGAGCGGGGTCTACGACATGCAGGGCAACAAGGTACTGGACGGCACGGAGTACACCTGGCGCTCGGACACCACCACCTCGAGGTTTAGGAGCTACCTCTACTATGCCACCAACACCAACGTACGGCAGTTCTTTTGGAACCCCGTACTGCAGCAACTGGACGGAACCCAGGCCAACGTAGGGACTTTCCTGATGCAGCAACTGCCCAGTGATGTGGTGACCCAGATCAGCTATGACGATTACGGACGGCAGGCGAAGGACTTCCTTCCCTATACTGAGCCCAATGGCACCATTGGGGCCTATAGGGGCGACAGGACCGAGGCCACCAAACAGTACTATGAGGCCCACTACAAGGGGGACTACCCCACCCAGACGGGCACCAACGTCAATGCCTTTGGGGAAAAGGAATTTGAGGCCTCGCCCCTGAACCGGGTGCTGAAACAGGCCGCCCCCGGGGAGGCTTGGAAACTGGGCAGTGGCCATGAGATCGAGTTTGGGTACGAGACCAATACGGCCAGTGAAGTACGCCTTTTCCAGGTAAGCTTTACCAATAGCAATACCGCCCTGCCCACCCTAAACGAGGTGAGCGGTGGCTATCCCGCGGACGTCCTCTATAAAACGGTGACCAAGGATGAAAATCACAGCAGTGGCACCGATCATAGCACGGAGGAGTTTACGGACAAGGACGGGCGTGTGGTCCTAAAGCGAACCTACAACAGCGCGGCGCACGACACCTATTACGTCTATGACGATTACGGGAACCTCAGCTTTGTACTGCCGCCCAAGGCCTCGGAGAACAGTACTATTACCCAGGCCATTTTGGACGATCTGGGCTACCAGTACAAGTACGACCACAGGAACCGCCTGATCGAGAAAAAAATCCCCGGCAAGGGCTGGGAATACATTGTCTACAACAAACTGGACCAACCCATCATGACCCAGGATGCCAACCTCGCGGCCCAAAACAAATGGCTCTTTACCAAATACGACGCCTTTGGGCGGGTAGCCTATACGGGACTGCATACGGCAGGTGGAGCGGTCAATAGGGCCACCATGCAGGGCAATGCCGATGGTACAAGTGCACAATATGTGACCCAGAGCGGAAGCAGCACCGACATTGGGGGAACCTACGTTTTTTACAACAACGTGGCCTACCCTACCTCCATTACCGAGGTGCATACCGTAAACTACTACGACAGCTATGAGGATGTTGCAGGATTAAGCGTTCCGGCCACGGTACTGACACAGAACACCTTGAGCGGCGGTGCCATCAAGGGTCTGGGTACCGTAAGCAAGGTACGGGTATTGGGCACCACCAATTGGATCACGACCATTACCGGCTACGACAGCAAACGCAGGCCGATCTATACCGCTAGCAAGAATACCTATTTGGATGTCACCGATGTGGTCGAAAGCGAACTGGATTTTCCTGGCAAGGTCAAAAGGACCAAGACCACCCATACCAAGGGGGCCAATGCTCCTGTTGTGACCGAGGAGTCCTTTACCTATGATCCGGCAGGCCGCGTGGTGCAACAGACCCATAGCATCAATGGGGGCACGCCGGAGCTGATCGCCAGCAATAGTTATGACGGTACCGGGCAACTGGTACAGAAGGCCGTGGGCAATGATACCAATAACAGTCCGCTGCAGGTGGTGGACTACAGCTACAACACCCGCGGCTGGCTTACGAGCATCAACGATGTGGGCAATATTGCCAGCGATCTCTTTAGTTTCCGCCTGGGCTATAACGAGGGCAGCGACCCGCTCTACAACGGCAATATTGCCAAGAGCGAGTGGAAGACCGCCAACACGGACCAGGGCCTAAAAAGCTATGCCTATACCTATGATGCACTGAACCGGATCAAAACGGGGACCAGCCATAATGGCAATTACAACCTGGTCTCGGTGGGCTATGACAAGAACGGGAACATCACCGCGCTCAACCGCAAGGGCCATACCAACAGCGGGGCCACCAGCTTTGGGACTATGGACGATCTGGTGTATACCTATGATAGCGGCAACAAACTTACCAAGGTGCTGGACAACGGCAACGATACCTACGGCTTCAAGGACGGGGCCAATACCACTACGGAATACACCTATGACGCCAACGGCAATATGATCACCGATGCCAACAAGGGTATTACAAGTATTACCTATAACCATCTGAATTTACCTACACAGGTAACCCTGGGTTCCGGAAATATTCAATATATTTACGACGCCACGGGCGTAAAACAGAAGAAAGTTGTAAACGAGACCGGGCTAAGTTCTGTGACAACCGAATATGCGGGCAATTATATCTATGAAGGCAGTGCCCTACAGTTCTTTAACCATGCCGAGGGCTATGTGGAACCCAATGGCAACAACTGGGACTATATCTATCAGTACAAGGATCATTTGGGGAACATTAGGCTTGCTTACCATAACTCGGGCACCGCTACCAGTCCTACCTTGCAAATCCGAGAGGAGAACAACTACTATCCTTTTGGGCTAAAGCACAGGGGGTATAATGATGCGCAAGGGGCAGCAAGGGATCATAAGTTTGAGTACTTAGATAAAGAATCGGAGGAAGCTCTAGGGTTAAACGTAATTGAAATGGATTGGCGACATTATGATCCTGCTTTAGGCAAGTTCAATGTAATTGATGCTTTGGCTGATAATTTTGTTGAAACCTCGCCTTATCAATATGGATACAATAATCCATTGTCCTATGTTGATCCGACAGGGTTATTTTCAACAGAAGTCGTTGAGAACGATGATGGAACACATACTGTAGTAGGTGGAGATGCAAATGATGGTGATAACAACATTTATGTGGTTACCCAAAATAAGGATGGAAGTTTTACTCGAACAGGTGAAAGTATAGGAGAGTCCTTAACAAGCCATTCGTTTTTTGACGATAGTGAAAATGCAGTAGTGGGTGCTATTATAGATGTTAATTCCACTGAGGGACAAGATTTTGTTGATAATGAAATCATAGAGGATAAGCCTTTTATAGCTAAATACCTTGCAAATGCCACGGGTGGCGAAAAATATGATTTGAAAGAAAGAGGAATGACTAAAGCATTGGCGGAAGGAAAAACAAAATTACAACATAGATATAGAGGAAGTACAGCAAGTAATGGTAAAATTGGTTCTGCGCGTGATTTTGGAAATGTTGGAGCCGGTATAGTAGCAGGAAGATTTGGTCTTTCTTGGAATGCCGCAAGATTAGGTTTTGATGCTTTGGAAACAGCTCAACATTCATCTGTTTTTAATGTAGCAATACCAGGAGGTGGCACGGGCGTAATTTTCGATATCAACTTCACATCAGAAAAGGCGCCTACACAGAAGGCTCAAAAACTTGGTCATTCAATCGGGATAAAATTGAACAAGTTAGATGGGAAAATAAACTTTTAAATATGTCAAAAGAAAATAATAGCATGACTATATATTCATTTAATGTAAAACATAAAGACTTAATAATATTTAAGTGTACAGCTTTAATATTGATACAATGTATGTTATATGTTAGTTGTGGCTCTGAAAAGAGAAACGATATTGTCTATTTGTATTCAAAGGACAAGACACAGGTGATAACGATAATAAGCGATTATGATAAAAACAAAAGGACTATTGCAGTGGGAAAACATTCTTCAAAGCCAAAAATGAACTTTATCGAGTTAGATATATCAGAAATCACAAGGTTAGGTGATGAGCTTGGGGTCTGCTGGGGAATAAACGGTCATACTTGGGAACTGGTCAACCACAAAGCAAAAGTAACTGAAATCAAATTAGATACTACGAAATATATCTTCAAAGAGAACTGGTACAAAGATGATAGAGGGGTGCCAAATGCAAAATATTATAGAAAAGAGAATTGCTTTACGTTCGAAACTATAAATTATACAGAGCATTACCCTAAAGCGAATGGTTATGTAGAAAAGTTATAAAACGAACCCCGCTGACGCGGAAATGTTTTCCGTGTCTCGGCTACCACCATGCCCTGGTGTGGAGATGATTTAAGTAAACAAAAATTAGAAAGCCACAGTCTCCCGAGTGGGGGTTGTGGTTTTTTATATGTAGTAGTTGAATTTGGTTTTCCTTCTCCCAAGCATAGGTGAGGAAAGCTTCGGACGGTACCGTCGCGCCCTGGCGTGATGGCGAAGTTTCCGAACCGGTTTTGCCAGCCCGACCGAACGGGCGGGGGCACTCAAAAATGCCTGGGGAGAAGGTGTCTTTTTTGTATTCCTTTTTGGACAGGCAAAAAGGAATAAACCCTAACTTTACGACGCCACGGGCGTAAAACAGAAGAAAGTTGTAAACGAAACCGGGCTAAGTTCTGTGACAGGATGGAGCGTTAAGAAAATGTCCTGTGGACATTTTTAGCGAACAGGCCAGCTGGCGCGTCGGCGGATGCCGGAAACTATATCTATGAAGGCAGTGCCCTACAGTTCTTTAACCATG
>CANLWN010000005.1 GCA_947494825.1 uncultured Flavobacteriaceae bacterium
GTGACGGTGAGCGACGGCGTGCTCAACATCGCCTTCGGGCATGTCGTGGAAAACCCCTTGGTCAACGCCATTGAAGTCCTTGGGGCCCAATCTGTTGGAGGAGGAAGTTCTTCAGCCCGTTCCAGTGGGAATTCTGAACCTATTCTAGCCCTACAAACAGATGCTTTACTCGATGATAATCTAATCGTAAATGATGAGGTTCGTATCTATCCTAACCCGGCCTCGATAGAGTTGTATATAACCACAAGCAGATCTTCCAGTAATCTTGAGGACATTAGTTTGTACGATTTTAGTGGTCGACTGATCAAAAGCAGGAATGCGGAAAAAATCAAAGTAGCCAACGGAAGTTATCGTTTGTCCTTAATCGGATTGGAAAACGGCACATACGTACTTAAGACTACGAACGTCAAGGGCGTGGTGAAAATGCAAAAGATTGTTGTAAACAATTAAAATGGAGCAGCCGGAAAATACATTGCGGATTACAGAATTTTAGCTGAACCGTAAATCCGAATAAAATAAGAATCAAGGGTATAGGAAACCGTAATGGGGACCTATACCCTTGAAAACTAGTTAGCAATACAATATTGGGGGCATAAGTGGAGTTTTTATAGCATAAGTGTACGTAAATACGTAATAAATGGGCAAATATTCGATAATTTTCACTTTTTCATCGTCTAAATGCGGTTATTTGTACGTATGTACCTGTAATTGAGTAAAACCAAACCCCAATCTTATGCTTCGATCCTTTTTTTTGGTCCTTACCCTACTATCGCTTTTTTTGGTAGAAGGACAGAGTCCAGTTGTAAGCGGTCAACAAAAAAAATGGCACAAAATCACCATAGAATTTACTGATGACAGTACTTACAATGAAGATGGAACACCCAACCCCTTCCTTGATAGAAGACTCGATGTTACATTTATAAGCCCCAGCGCTCAAACCTATGTAGTGCCCGGTTATTTCGCTGCAGATGGAAATGCAGCAGAAACGAGTGCAACCAGTGGCAACAAATGGCAAGTAAATTTTTCTCCAAATGAGACAGGTGTATGGACCTTTTCAGCCTCCTTTAGGGAAGGTTCCAACGTTGCCGTGACCTATCCCGCTTCTCCATCAGATGGTAGCGCGGGTTCCATTGATGGACAATCTGGAAATTTTACCGTTACAGGAAATGACAAAACGGGAATAGATCTTAGGGCAAAAGGAAGACTGATGTATGACGGAACGCGGTACCCTAAATTTACGGAAACCGGAGAGGCTTTTCTGAAGGCTGGGGCAGATTCTCCGGAAAATTTATTGGCTTTTTCGGATTTTGACAATACCACAGCTTTCTATGACTGGTCGGCCCATAGCGGAGATTGGGTATCTGGTGATCCCCAATGGCAAGGGACAAAAGGAAGAAATTTGATTGGAGCAATCAATTATTTATCCGGCAAAGGCATGAATTCCTTTTCTTTTCTTCCCATGAATGTTTTAGGAGATGGTAAGGATGTTTGGCCTTGGAAAGGTGGGTATCTCGATGTTTTTGATAATACGGCCAATGATATAGATGAACGTCGCCGCTATGACGTCTCCAAGTTGGCGCAATGGGAGATTGTGTTTCTTCATGGGCAAGAAAAGGGAATGTTCCTACACTTCAAATTGCAGGAAGAAGAGAATGATCAACTGATGGATGGTGGGGCTTTGGGCACTACTAGAAAGTTATATTGCCGAGAGCTCATAGCCCGTTTTGGCCATCATCTTGCCCTGAATTGGAATATAGGCGAGGAAAATACCCAAACCACGGCACAGGTGGTAGATATGATGCAATATATCAGGGATATAGACCCCTATGATCATTTAATAGTACTACATACCAAACCTAACGACCAAATATTAAAGTATACGCCTCTCTTGGGAAGTGCCTCGGAAATGACTGGGGTATCCCTACAAATTCAGGATGTTCTGACGCATGATGAAATAAAACAATGGATAGATGCCTCGGCCGCGGCAGGGAAACAGTGGGTGGTTGCGAATGACGAACAAGGCCTTCCCACCGTTGGAGTTGCCACAGATGCGACTTATTCAGGAGATCGTGGAACAGTTCCGGATAACAGGGAAACCGTGCGTGATGAAATCCTCTATGGCACGCTTATGGCCGGAGGTTGGGGTGTAGAATACTATTTCGGTGCTAGTACTGGCGTCAAGGATTTGGACGGAGCGGACTGGAGAAGTAGAGACGTAAAATGGGACGATGCCAAACATGCTTTGGATTTTTTCAACACCCATCTTCCTTTTACTGAGATGGCGGGTGATGATACCTTGGTTACAGATCCCGAAGCCTATTGCTTCGCAAAGATAAATGATGTTTATGTAGTGTATACACCAGATGCAAGTGTCTCAAATTCAATAGACTTGGGAAACTCGGGGGATACCTATACTATAAGATGGTATGATCCCAGAAGTGGGGGTTCATTGCAAAATGGATCCATAACTAGCGTAGTGGCTACCGGCGGTAACAAAAATATAGGCACTCCACCCAACAATACATCAAGCGATTGGTTAGCACTAATAGAGAATACGCAAGCGGATGGTGCTAGTATTTCAATAGACAATGTTACCGTGGCAGAAGGTGGCCAGGCAACCTTAACGGTTACCTTGGACACAGCAGTATCGGGAGGTTTTACCGTAGACTATGCCACCCAAGACGATACCGCAGAAGATGGAACAGATTACACGGCCGATACCGGTACGCTCACCTTCAGCGGTACAGCTGGTGAACAGCAACAAATTACCATTAGCACTACGGATGACACGGATTCGGAAAACGATGAGTTTTTTTTTGTAAACCTGAGCAATGCTACGGCTAGTGTAACCATCGCGGATAGCCAGGGGGTGGTTACCATCACCGACAACGACAATCCACCTAGTATTTCCATCGCTGATATTACCATATCGGAAGGTGATGATGCTATTTTTACGGTAAGCTTGGACAAGGAAGTTCCCGGAGGTTTTACGGTGGATTTTGCCACGTCCGATGGTTCCGCCTTGGACGGATCCGATTACACCACAGACTCGGGAACCCTAACGTTTAGCGGAAGTGCTGGTGAAGATCAGACGATTACCATTACTACCTTGGATGACGCTTTTGTAGAGAACAATGAGCAATTCACTGTAACCCTGAGCAATCCCAGCGAGGCAATAACGATTGATGACCCCACAGCAACAGCAACCATTACAGACAACGATGTTGCGTCGACCATTTCCATAAACAATGTTACCGTTTCGGAAGGCTCCGATGCGGTATTGGTCGTTACGCTCGACGATGCTACCGCTGCTCCCTTCAGCATAGATTTCAGTACACAAAACAGCACCGCTACCAGTGGGTCGGATTATACCACAGATAGTGGAATCCTAAATTTCAGTGGCCTTGCAGGAGAAACACAGCAAATTACAATTAGCACCATAGACGACCTCATCGTTGAAGGCGAAGAGCAGTTCTTTGTAAATATCGAAAACGTAGTCGGTGCTTCGGTAGACATTTCGGACGGACAAGGGACCATCACTATTACCGATACCGATACCTCGGCACTATCGATCAACGACATAACGGTAACGGAAGGTGGTAATGCAACCTTTAGTATTAGCCTTACCAATGCGGTAGATGGCGGGTTTTCTGTGGATTATGTCACCCAGGACGATGCTGCCAATGCGGGATCGGACTACCTTTCAGAATCGGGGACCGTGTCGTTCTCAGGAACAGCCGGGGAAACCAGGCAGCTGAGCATTTCAACTGTTGATGACCTGGTGGTGGAAGTGGATGAGCAGTTTTTTGTAAATCTCAGTAATATCGCCGGTACACTATCAGCTTCAATAACCCTTAGCGATACTCAGGGTGCGGCAACGATCAACGACAATGATTCCGCCTCCATAGCGATTGATGACGTGGTCTTGCTCGAAGGAGGTGACGCCGTTTTTACCATTTCCCTAAACAATGCGGTCGATGGAGGCTTTAGCGTAGACTATGCCACCCAGGAAGATACCGCCCTTGCCGGGCTAGATTTCACCTCCCAGAATGGCAGTATCAACTTTATGGGAAGCGCCGGGGAAACCCAACAACTTACCATTGCAACACTGGATGATGCACTAGTGGAGAGCAACGAACAATTTTTTGTGAACCTCAGCAACCCCACCTCGGGAGTAACACTGGCTGATGCCCAGGGAACCGCAACCCTGAATGACGGCGATTCTGCCAACATCTTCGTCAACAATGTGTCCGTAATGGAAACAGGGGGTACCGCCATATTTATGGTGACCTTGACCAATGACGCAGGTAGCGGATTCACCATAGATTATTCCACCGCCGATGACAGCGCGGTTGAGCCCTCGGACTACGAGGCGGCAACCGGCACGCTTACCTTTAATGGTACGGCAGGGGAAACACAGCAAATAAGCATCAATATCACCGATGACAGTACCGTTGAGGATACAGAGCAGTTTTTTGTGAATATCAGCAATTTGGTAGGCGCCACGGTAAATATCTCCGGAGCTCAAGGAAGGGGTACGATTACCGACAATGATACAGCAAGCATCACAATCAGTGACCCAACGGTTACGGAAGGTGAAGCCGTGGTCTTTTCGGTTACTCTAACCAATTCCGTTAGCAGCGGTTTCAGCGTTGACTATGCTACGTCCAATAGTACAGCAATCGCCGGGTCCGACTTTGCCAACACCAATGGAACCTTAAATTTTTCGGGTTTTTCTGGTGAAATCCAAACCATCAACGTGGGTACTACAGACGATACCCTGGCAGAACAAACAGAGCAATTCTATATGAACCTGTCCAACCTTACCGGCGGGGCAATTATCATACAGGACGGGCAAGGTTTAGCTACTATTGAAGATAATGATACCGCATCCCTTACCCTTAACAATGTTTCCGTTACCGAAGGGGAAAACGCCATTTTAACCGTTACCTTGGATAGGGATGTTGCCAGCGGATTTACAGTGGATTATGCTACAGCAAACAATACGGCCCAATCCGGATCCGATTACACGGCAAACTCGGGGTCTTTGAGTTTTGCCGGAACGGCCGGGGAAACACAGCAAATAACCATTAGTACCATTGATGATAGTAATACCGAAAGTGTTGAGCAATTTTTTGTGACCTTAAGCAATGTGGCCGGTGCCCCTGTAACCTTACCCGATCCACAGGCCACGGTTACACTGACGGACAATGACACTACCGGACCATCGCTTCGCATTGACGATGTCTCCGTAACCGAAGGACAAGCCGTAATCTTGACGGTGACGCTTACCAACAGCGCCTCTGGCGGGTTTAGCGTGGACTACGCAACGGTGGACGACTCTGCATTGGCGGGGTCCGATTACGACGCGAACAGCGGGACACTTAGCTTTAATGGAACCTCCGGTGAGCAACAGGAAATAACGCTGGGCACCATAGACGATGTTCTTTTGGAGGACACGGAAGTTTTTTTCGTAGACCTCGACAATATAACAAATGGGGCCGTATCCATCTCCAAGGATCGAGGGACGGTTACCCTACTCGACAACGACGACGCTCCGGATGCACCACCAAGCATAAGCATATCGGATGCCGAAGGTATTGAAGGGGATGTACTGCGTTTTGTGGTGACTTTGGATAAACCGTCCACAGAGGATATACGCTTTACCCCTGAATTTACCAACCAGACCACAACAGACGGGGATTACGATACAAGTTCCATCCAAGAAGTTACCCTGCTGGCCGGGGAGACCGAAACTATTCTGGAGGTCGCTCTGGTACAGGATGACCAAAGGGAAGAGGATGAGATATTTTTGGTGGGAATAGGATCGGTGGAAACCGGCGCCCTTGCCAATTTGGAGGTTACAGCCCAAGGTACCATCCAAGATCGTTCCGTGGTGCTTTACCCCGTGCCCTTCAGAAGTACCGACACGGACCTGACCATTGACGGGTTGAGCAACGGCACCTTTTTCCTAGCATTGTACAATATGTCCGGGCAGTTGATGTTGGAACAACAGGTGGAAGTGGTGGACAACACCTATACTTGGCAAGCATTGGATATCCTATCCAACGGCACCTACCTCCTAACCATGGAAAACCCGGTTTTGGGAGAATCCGTGCAAAAACGTTTTGTGGTGGCCAAATAGCGGGTTTGGGTGTAAATCCAAATCTTGTTCTTAAGCGTTTTGTCCGCTTTGTCATGGCCCTATGCCATGGTAGGTATAACACAACCATTTTTTTGTCATTTCGACCTATTTTCCATAGAATTGTTTAAAATTCATTTATGTTTGTTTCCACAAAGCCTCTAAGTTCCACGGCTGGTTACAAAACTTGGTGATGCTGTTCAACTCGTTTGAATTTCTATTTTTTTTTCCGTTAATCCTGTTAGGCTTTTACCTTGTCCCACATAGGATGCGATGGATATGGCTCCTTTTGGGCAGCTATTATTTCTACATGGCCGCCGAGCCCTCGTTGGTACTTTTGTTGCTGCTTTCAACAGTGGTGGACTATTTTTGTGGTCTTGGTATGTGGAAAGCAGGTCAACAGCTAAAAAAGCTGTACCTGGCAACAAGTATCTCGGTCAATATTGGCATCCTGTTCGTATTTAAGTATCTCGGTTTTTTCACTGCTTCCTTCCAAGGTGTTTTAGGTTTTTTCGGTTTGCCCGAATCAGATCCGGACAGTGCCTATCAGTTTGAACAGATTCTGCTCCCGGTAGGCATAAGTTTTTACACCTTCCAGACCTTGGGGTATTCCATCGAAGTATATCGGGGGAACATTAAACCGGAGCGACACTTCGGAACCTTCGCCCTCTACGTCGCGTTTTTCCCGCAATTGGTCGCCGGCCCCATTGAACGGGCCAACCGCTTGCTGCCCCAACTAAAAAAGCGCATTCACCTCGATTTGGGGAATATCAGGAAAGGCCTCATTTTTATGGCTTGGGGTTTTTTTTTAAAAATTGTGGTCGCCGATAGATTGGGGCTCTATGTAGACGAAGCCTATTCCGATCCCGAACTTTATCACGGATTACCCTTGGCGTTAAGTGCAATCTTTTTTGGCTTCCAGATATATTACGACTTTTCGGCCTATACCGCCATTGCTATCGGAGCCGCTAAAACCATGGGGTACGACCTGATGCAAAATTTCAACAGGCCATTTTTTGCGACCTCGGCCATGCAATTTTGGAATCGTTGGCATATTTCCCTGACGCGATGGATGCTGGACTATCTCTATCGTCCGCTTAAAGTGACCCTTAAAATGTCGAGACTCCTGGCCGTGTTTCTGGTCTTTTTCGTAATCGGCCTTTGGCATGGGGCAAATTGGACCTTTGTGGTCTGGGGAATGCTTAACGGGCTATTGCTCATCCTGGAAGTGGCCACTAACGGGTTTCGAAAAAAGATCATAGCCAAATTGGGGCTGTCCAAAAAGGTGGTCGGCGTCCTTGGATGGATTATCGTTATGGGGTATTTGGTCATTTCCCTGATTTTCTTTAGGTCGCCCTCTATAGAAGCCGCATGGTACTATTTGGAACACATGTTCACGATTACCAATCTACACGTGAACATATTGAACAACTATTTTGAACTCTTCTTGTCGTTCTTGCTTATCCTTGGGGTCCAGGCCGTACACTATACCAAAGGAAACCACAGGATCGATGAACTGGTTGTGCACAAGTCCACCCCCTTGAGATGGACCATTTATATTACCTATATCCTGATCATTGTATTTTTTGCCCTGAACAGGCAACAAACCTTTATTTACTTTCAATTCTAGGGTATGGGGAAAAACTTTTATCTGAAACTATCGTTTTTTATCCTCCTCTTTATCGGGACCTATTTTTTTGTGGTTCACCAGCTTTCGCAGGGCTATGTGGATGTATATTACCCAAAGTTTACACAAAGGGCAGAGAGCTTGATCATAGGCCTATCCAGAGGTCATGATGGCATTTCTCCGGATGTGATAGCGGACGAACTGGACAGTTTCCCTATGGCCCGTCCCCTTATTAATTTTGCTTTTGATAAATATCAGTCCCCCTATGGTGAAATCTATCTGGAGGGCATAGCGAAAAAAATTGGGGAAAATACCGAAGATGGTCTTTTCATTTTGACCCTCTCCCCTGGTGGTTTTACTATACCAGGTAAAATGGATGACGATGCTATTCTCAAGATGGATAAAAAAATGATTATGGGGAAACTGAGTGATTTCCATTCCAACCCTAATTACAACTATATCGTAAAGTGCTATGCGCAGTCCTTATATGCCGTTTACAATAGAAACAATCTCTTTGAAAATCAGGTTACCCATCCCAATGGATGGAATGAAATTAAGGTTTACACGGAAGAAAGCGAAATCTCCGAGGCCGACATGAAACACTGGAAATCCCTTACCTTAAGGGGCTACGAACAAATCATGAAAAAAGAAAAAATCTCCGCCTATAGAATCAGGCATTTTGCAAAGACCTTGACTTTTTTGAAGGAAAGAGGGACTGTCCTTATGGTTCGCCTGCCTTCGGATCCGGATATTATCGCTCTGGAGAATGCCTATTGGAGCAATTTTTCCGAACAGATGGATAGTATTTCCAAAGCCCATAAGGTGCCTTTCTTTGACTATACAAAGCAACCGCACGCGTATAAAACCTATGACGGTTCGCACCTCGTTTCCCGTAGTGCAGTGGAATTCTCCAAGCGGCTTGGAGGGGACATCCGGGCATACCTAAAAGAGCAAAATAATTAAAAATTACGCCTTGTCCATCGTGGAGAACCAGTGACAAGACAAATGATAACGAGAATTTAAAAACAAATGTTAATTTTAGGACAACCAATACCGACCCACCTTCCGGGGAATCCTGGAGCACTAGGTATGCAGAAACTGTAAGTATAACCAAATGTTAATCCCCCTCACCCATCATTCCCGCTTCGTTTTCGAACTTTTCTTGGAAGGAAAGGTGCCCTTTTTTTATAGACCCAGGGTGGTAAACAGTATTACAGGTACTACGCTAATGCCACATACATACACGATTGGGTTGGCTAGTCCCCAAGTGTACCTGGTGCAGGATGTCGGGGATTATTTGGAGGTGGAATACGACCTTGAAAAGCTCTCGCTCCAAAAGAAAATCATTCCGCAATATCAAGGATATTTGGTAAAACTTAACCAATACCAGCAGATCGATGAGTATCTGCTTGCCCAGCTGAGTAAACGAAATAGAAAGAATTTATTTTCCAAAATACGTAAATTGGAAAGGGAAAAGGATGTTACCTACCAGGTGTTCTTTGGGGAAATAACCCGAGTGGAGTACGATGCACTTTTTGAAACTTTTTACGAGCTGTTGAAAAAACGGTTCGATGAAAAAAAACTATACAATCGGCATCTAGAGCGTTGGGAAGTCTTGTATCGATCCACATATCCCTTGCTCTTGGAAAAAAAAGCTTCGATATTTGTAATCTATGATAATTTACGGCCCATCACGATTACCCTAAATTTTCACATGGGCGATGTTGTTTTTAGCCATATCCAGACCTATGATCTAAACTACCGCCAGTACAACATGGGCGATGTTAGCATGCTGCGGCATCTTGAATGGTGCTTTGAAAACGGGATGCAGGTCTTTGACCTGTCCATGGGTGCCAACCCGTATAAATTAAAATGGTGCAATCACTCCTATCTCCTAAATTATCATATATTTTATCGATCAAGCTCGGTCCTATCGGTTGCTATCACCACCTTTGTGACTTACAAGCTGCGCTTGATGCAATTTCTGAGGGATAAACAGGTCATAGGTAAGCTGTTTAGCCTTGAACGTTTCATATATCCCTGGAAGGCAAAAAAACTGAAGAAACAGTTTGTCGCAAGTGAAATTGGCCCAAGTGGTGATTAAAACAGCTTTAGGCCCGGAAAACGGCGAGCAAAAGGAAAAAACCAAACGTATATGGCCCTTCTTTTGAGGAAACACTTAGTAATCGACTTTTTGAACGTTTTTCTGGAAAGAAGAGACCTGGCTCCCCTATTTAAAAAAGTTGGCAATACCTTGGTAAACCGTACCATCTTTGAACGTCCATTGGAATATGAGGGTACTCCAGGGGAAAAAACCCTATTGATTTTTGATGTTCCCAGTTACCTGAAAGCCACCCCTGGCCTTGGCTCGGATACAAAAACCTATATAACAAATGCCTATAAGGGATCTACCATTCACCTGGCCAACTACCTGGATCTGGAAGATTACCTGAAAAAAAGGTTTTCGGCCAAAAGAAGAGCCCAACTGGCTTCCTATGAAAGACGGATCCAAACTTCCTTTAACATCACTGGTCGGTTCTTCTACGGTCCCATGGAAAAGGAGACCTTTGAGCGCCTTTTCGATGCGTTCTATCACATGCTCGATAGACGTTTTCAAGAAAAGGCCACCCAAAATGAGGATATTCCGCATTGGGACAAGTATCGGGAAATGGCCTATCCGTTGATCCAGGATAAAAAAGCGTGTTTATCCGTAATCTATGACGACCAGAGACCTATAAGCATGAGTTTAAATCTCATTCATGACAAGATTATCTTTGGGTATATGAAATCGCATGATACGGACTATTCCAAATTTTCCCTAGGGTTTTTGGATCTAAAAAACATGCTCCAATGGTGTTTTGACAACGGCTTTGAGGTCTTTGACTTCCTAAAGGGCGAATACAGTTACAAAAGCAAATGGACCGACGGTGAATATTACTTTCAAAGGTATATTGTATGTCCTTCAGCATCTCTTTCCAAAAGACTTTATGCAAGAGTGCTCTATCTAAAGATCAGAGGGTTTTACAGCCTGGTGCGTTTCCTTAAGAGAATCAAGGTTCATCTCATCTACCATAGGTACAAAGCCTTAAAATATAGGCTAACCCACAACAGCACTGCCGCATATGACAACTCGGTACAGGTAGCGGTAGCGAAGGAGGTTCCACCACCGGAGTCACGCATCACCGTCCCCTGGGAGCGCCAGGAGTTTTCTTTTTTAAGAAAACCTGTATATGATTTTTTATACACCTATAAGGAGCACCGCAGGCACATTGAAGTTATCAGGACGCCCAATGTAGACAACTCATATCTTGTTCTCGGAAAAAACGGGGCACAAAGGCTTACATTTGATAGGGCATTCATTACAAAGCAAAAAAATGGGTAGAGGTATACGTAGGATTATTTTTCTGGATGCCTTGCTTTCTAAAGGAGACTTGTCCCCATTCTGCCGTAAGGTCACCAACACCATTACGGGCAAGGTCATCTATTGTCAAGGCCAGGAACAACCCGAAATACCCTCCAAGGCCACTTTTTTTGTCCGGGACGTTCCCGGTTATTTAGATCTTGAAATCCCGGATTTAAACAACAAGTCCCATATGGTAAGCATCCCCACCTATCAAGGGTATACCATTCAATTGCACGCCTATGCCGACTGCGATGCATACCTAAATAGCAGAGTAAGCGCTTCCGGGCGTTCCAAGCTAAGGAGATATCAAAGAAAACTGGAAACCTGTTTTCCCATCCGGTACCAAACGTACTACGGAAGTATACAAAAAACGGAATATGATCGGCTGTTCGCCCAACTTAGGGTCTTGATCGAAAGACGTTTTTTTCAAAAAAGGGAGCACAACTACGATTTGCAATACCTGGACTATTTCCAGGACACGGTCTATCCTTTAATTCTTGAAAAGCGGGCGAGTCTGTTCGTTATATATGACGACAAAAAGCCTATCAGCATTAGACTCAATATGCATTATGAAAAGATTATCTATTCGCTGATCACCTCTTATGACATTGATTACGGCAAATTTGGTCTGGGTTCCATAGATATGGTCAAAAACATTGAATGGGGCTTTGATCAGGGTTTTGAGATTATAGACTTGCTTAAAGGGTATTACTATCACAAAAAAAAATGGATTACAGAAGCCTATAATTACAGGCATCTTGTAATTTACGGTCGTAATTCGCTCCCTACCTATCTGGGCGCCTACTACATAAAATTAAAAATGCTGCTGTTCTATCGTTTGGTAAAACTCGGCAGGCGTGTAAAATTGGATAAGGTATACAAAAGGTACAAAACCTATCGGTACGGGAGATCCATACAATCAAAGCGCAACAGACCTACCAAATTTGTGGGCGCGCTTGTTGAATGCTCAAACGGTGCCAAAAATTGCGATGTCATTCAAATAGAAACAGGGGAATACGCCTTTGTACGGGAAGCGGTTTACGACTACCTGTACCGCAACAATTGTCGCCGGGAGGATGTTAGGGTGACAAAATGCAAAGAAAGTAAGGGTGATTTTTGTGTGCATAGGCGGTAAATTTCATACCAGAGCATCTGGTAATAAATAGTATTTTTGTTAAAAGTCATTAACGCGATAAATTAGGTGGGTCAAAAAGAAAACAATACCGTTGACCGAGAGAGTTTTTTGGAATTTTTAATTGGATTACGGTCCGATCTCTTTTTTTATGAAGGAGTGGTCAATAGCCTTACCCAACAGGTATTGTACAAACGAACCGCCCCGGAGAACCGTTTCTTTAAAAAGACGCTTCGTTCCCTGTTCGACGTCCCCGATTTTTTACAAATGGAACCGGAGCATGGTGGTAGGGTCAAAATTTTGAAAGCCCCTCTGACCTACGGTTTTTTGATCGACCTAAGAGCCTATGAACATACGGAAGATTATCTTCGGCACACCTTTGGAAAACGGAGCCGGTCCAAATTAAGAAGGTATAAAAAAAGACTGGACCAATGTATTTCCCCCAATTATCGGATGTATTACGGGGAAATGGAAAAGGAGGTATACGATTTCCTCTTTGCCGAATTGGAAACGATGATCAAACGTCGTTTTGCACAGAAAAGGGAACAAAGTTTTGAACTTCCCTTTTTACCGGTTTATCAGCAGATATTATATCGCGCGATCTTGGACAAAAAAGGGAGCATGTTTGTCATATATGACGGCGCGCGCCCCATAAACATCAGCATTAACTTTATCTATGGCCATACCCTTTTTTCGTGCAATAGCTGTTACGATATTGACTATTCGGCCTTTAGTCTGGGAAACATCGATATGGTAACGCACCTCGACTGGTGTTTTGAGCACGGCCTGAAGGTTTTTGATGCTGGGCGAGGGGATTTTATACATAAACGAAAATGGGTAAACACCCGATATCTGTATCAGCGGCACATTTTTTACGATTCCAGCTCCCTTTACCTAAGGTTACAGGGCTATCTCATTGCCCTTAAGACCAAGGCGCAATTCTGGTTGCTACGTGCCCTTCGAAAGATGAACTTGCATATTGTGTATGGGGCATTGGTTCGCTTGCTATATCGCCAGGACAAAGGGCAATCCCAAAAAATACCGCCTTCTTTTGTTTTAAACCAAAAGATTGAAATACCTTCAACTGAAGATTTGACCCCTATAGATCTTAGCGAGGAAGCGAACGCTTTTCTGCGAAAGCCACTGTATGATTTTTTATATACCAATCATGAATCCAAACAGGCGGTGACCGTATTGGGGCACCCCAAACATCGGAACAAATTCTACTTTAAGGGCAAAAACGCGAACGCTTCGCTCCTTTTGTCGTAAACGGGAATGGGCATGGGGAAAAAACGAATTTAAAATGAGGTTGTTGAACAAGTTGTATATCAGGTTTTTCACCTTGCTCTTTAGGAGCGGTGCTATTTACGACTACTATGCCCGACTTGAATATTTTGATCAGTATTGTGAAAGTACCGCCGGCCACTCGCCTATGGATCCACAACTTAGGAAAAGTGTCTATTCCATTAGACTGGTCCCGGATTATTTCAAGCTAGCACTCAAGGATTCCTCCCTACGCACCAAGGCAATTCCCCACTACAATTGGGGCTATGCCATTCAAATGAAAGGGGAAAGCATAGATCACTATCTGGAGCAACAGTTTAAATCGAAGTATCGAAGCATTATTAGACGGTATGTCAATCGATTGGAGGCCTGCTTCCCCATTCAGTACAAACTCTTCCACGGCACTATCTCCTCTGAGGAATACAGCTTCATCATGGAGACCTTGCATGCCATGATTGTCCGAAGGTTCGGGCAGCGCAAGGAAACCCATAAGGAGCTCTATCAATGGAATCTTATACTTAGTGATACCTACGAGCAGATTCTGGCTAGAAAGGCCTCCCTATTCGTTATTTACGACGGTAACAAGCCTATCGAGGTTTCCTTAAACTATCACTTTGAACGCATTCTTTTTAGCGCTTTATCCTCTTACGACATCGATTACTCAAAATTTGGTCTGGGCCATGTTGAGATTTACAAGCAGGTGCAATGGTGCATAGCCAACGATTACCTGCTTTTCGAAATGGGCGTGGGCGGTATGGATTACAAACGTAGGTGGTGCAATCTAGTCTATGCGTATGAACATCACGTCATGTACCACCAAGACTCTATTTCCTCCTTGTTGTACGGCCAATTGGAGATTTTTAGGGTTCGGATAAAGGAGTATCTAAAATCCAAAAAAGTAAATGAAATGGGTTATCGGCTTGGCATCGTCCTGCAAAACATATTCCCCGGGAAAGGACCGGTTGGGCCACAGTATGAGTTACACAAAGTGGAAGATATTGAGGCCTATACCGATAAGGTAGCTGTAAGCATCAATGAGCCCGGAATACCTTTGAAAAAGAAAATGGTATACGATTTTTTATACTCCCATACGGAAAATATCGGGAACGTTTCCCTCTTTCGCTTAGGGAACCAACCAGGCGTTTTTCTGATCAGCGGACAAAGAAACCATGCAAGGGTCGTATTTCCCGAACCGGGTTAAGGCTTGCCTTGCCCCTAGTATCCCACCACCCTAAACTCAGACCTGCGGTTTGCCCTATGCTTTTCCTCCGGACAATAGACATGATCCGTACAGTCATTGCTCAAATGGGTCTCGCCCAAGGCCTCATGCGTTAAACGTGTGGTATCAATGCCCTTGGCAATCAGGTATTTCACCGTTCGTATCACTCTGCGCTCGGAAAGCCACAGATTGTATTTCGCCGAACCCCTGGAGTCTGTATGTGCACTCACTTTTAGGGCCACGGTAGGGTTGTTCTTAAGGATGAGGACCAGCTTATCCAAAAGCTTCATATCTTCCTGGGATAGATACGAGGAGTTCAAATCGAAATGGACCGCCCCAAGGGCCCGGATTTGATCTGCTATATTTTTCCTTCTTAGCACTTTCTCGTCCTTTTTCCGCTGCTCCAAAGCGGCCAATCTTTCCATTTCACGTTCGCGTTCCAGTTGGGCCGCCAAGGCTTCGGCCTCTTTTGTCCTCCTCACTTGATCCAATGAATCCTTTGTGCGTTGCTGTTGGGCTTCAAGGGTTTGACGAAGTGCCAATTGCTCGCGGCCTTTTTTGGAGATGTCCTTTTTGATTCCAAATCTATGGACCACGCCTGCTACATGCTGTAGCTGCTTTGTGCTACCTTCGGGAAGTCCCCACTTGCCCATGGTATTCAGGTTTAATCCCCATCGATCCGTAAACCAAATATTAAAACCAAAACCGGCATTGGCGGTGGCCCGACCAAGGGTCCCAATTTTTGAATACCCGCCCCCCACGCTTAGGTAGGGATCAAACCAAGCCGTTTCCCCCACTAGACGGTTTAGGTCATAGTTTATTTTTCCATCAATAGCGTAATAGTTCCTGGGAGCCGCATTGATGGCCCCATCCACGATCTTACCTGTTTTATAGCGGTTGTAGGAACCTATCAAAACAAGGCCAAAACCATTATTGAATGTCCTGCCCAAGCTAAGAACCGAAGGGAATGGAACAATGTTCCAAGTGCTTTTTATGTCCAAAAAGGTCCGTCCAAAAGGCGTTGCCGAATCATCTACGGCATTGAACCCCAATCCAACAGTCCATGCGCTTTTGACAATGCTGTCCCGGGTACTGGATGTGTTATTTTGGGAGAAAGTACAGTGCAGGGCAAAAAAGGCCACCACAAGTAGGTTCGACTTATAGGCATTCATGGTTTTTGATTTTGGGACCAATAATTAGAGCTAAGTTACTGCAAATCAAAAGGAAGGGATATAATTTGCTTTAAAGTGCGGTAATATTCGATATAGCGCATAAAGTGGGTTTAAAACCCCTGTGCCATATACCCGGGAACAATTTCTTTTGGTTTTCAGTGCCGGTTACCTGTAAACGGTTAACCTCGGATTTCTTTTTCAATTGCAACCCATTGGATTTCTCGTTTGCCCCTGATTTGGTAAAGCCGAGTACCTTGTCTAAAAACTGCAATGTCATTAATATGCTCCCGATGGATATAGAGAAAATTATTAATGATGATCTTTAAAAAACCAAACTCCCGCTTTCGGAAATCAATGGAAACGGCATCTTTCGTCGAAACTTCGGACTTATCATCCATAATCCGATAAACCAAACCGCTCTTTCCCTTGTGGTTTTCACCTGGGTGTAATAGAAAAAGTACTCTTCGGTACAGTAGGTTGACATTTTTCACCCTCAAATATTGCTTTAACCTATAGTACCAGCCCAAACCGGTTGCTATGGCGTTCGAAACCAAGTTTTTAGGATAATAGAGGATATGGTAATCAAATACATAGGTGATGTCACTCAATTTTTCTTTATAATCAAAATGGCCTTTGGAAAAATCAAACACCTCAAATTTTTTCTCCAAACACCACTCGATCAGTTTTATGATCATTATTTTGCCTACGGAAAATTTGTAGTAATCTATGTCGTACACCGTGATAGCCCCTATAAATATAGTATCTGTATGAAAGTGCAGGCTAATTCCGATAGGCTCGGAATTTTCATAAACCACCATTAAGGAGGCTTCTTTTGCATGTATCATGGGATAGACCAAATCTCGGTAATAGTTCCATTTTTTCAGCACATGGTAATCGATTTTTTTTGATAAATACCGTTTTTTGAGCAGGGCTTTAAAAGTATCAAAAACCATGTCATAGGTATCTCTTTCGATAGATCCGTGATACAAGGTAAAATCGACATCAAAACTGGATGTCAACCCGCTTAATCTTCTCCTGTATTTGCTCCGTTCCTTAGCAGGAAGCTTTTCTGCCAAAAACCCATCAATATCTTTATACTTCGTTAGGTCTATCATGTACCCCCGGTACTGGTTTATTTTTTTTAATTGGAGTGATCCTCGCTTACCAAACTCGGGAATCGCAAAATAGGAAGGTACGTCATGAACCAGGAATACCCTGTTCCCGGGCTTTTTGACCTTATCCCCATAAAGGGTGTAAAAAAGTCCGTTGGTCATATCACTCCCAACGTTGCTATACAATGGAAGGCCTTTGTTTTTAATGAATTCCAACCCCTCAAAAAAATCGAATTTTAACCCAGACCTTGATTCGTTATAATACTTTAACCAAGTATTTACGAAGGTTTGGGAGGTAAATGGATTGTTTTCTTCAATCATCATGTATAGCTTCGATTATTCGAATTCATATGGCCCTTAATTAAGGACGAGGCCCCACGCAATATACAAGTGGCCGCCTATTGATCGTTCGGATACCTTGACCCTCCATGCCAAAATCTTAGCTGGGATCATCATCGCAATCGGCTGGCCCATCATGTGGACAAAAAATCTGTTTCCTACTTTGGTAATCTGTGTATCGGACCAATAAAATAGGTCAATGACAACAGCACCCTATTACTAAAATTACATTTAGTCCTAGGTTATACCAACAAAGTGCCTTGAGGCGTATGAATAATCGTTATAGAGGCCAAATCATTACAATGATCTGCCCTACCTTTCGTTCAAAGTAACGGTTTTGGGGGTAAGTGGCATCTTATAGATGCATATGGGGGTGGTGACCACCGTGATAGATGCGGCTTCGGGGTCTACCTGCTCCACGAGCTCTACCAGTACCGTATCCCCTGTCTCCTTTCCGGTGCGTAGGCTGGTCGAGGTATTGGTGCTTGTTTCACCACTGCAGTATACGACCAAAAGATCCTTTGCGAAATCTACCTCGGGCACGGGAATGCCCGGTTTTCTTGTCCTGTTAATTTTTGAAAACAGGCCTTGTAGCTCCTTGGCCCCTTTGATGACCATAAACTGCGGGGCACTAATACCGCTGTAGTCATCCTGAAAGACCAAGGTTAAGCTGTCTGACTCCACCTCCTGGCCCGCAGTATTTTGCGCGCGCTCCTTGGAGCTTTTACAGGCCATTCCCAACAATACGATCAAACTCAACAAAAACTGTTTCATGGATATGGGTCAATAAAAGTTTTTATAATTGGTCTTATAGGCTTTTTCATAAACCGCTTCGTACAAGGGCAGAATGTTCAAGATATCAAATTTGGAAGCAACTCTGGCCGCATTTTCTTTAAATTCCTCCATGACATCCTCATCTCGAAGAATTTTTAAGGCATTTTCGGCCATTTCCTCTATGTCGCCCACATCGCTCAAAAATCCGGTGACCCCATGTTTGTTGACCTCAGGGATACCTCCTGTATTGCTCGAAATGACAGCTACTTTGTTGATCATGGCCTCCAGGGCCGCCAAACCAAAACTCTCGGATTCGGACGGTAGAACAAAAAGGTCACTAAAACAAAGAATCCTATCTATTTCGTTGCTGTTGCCCAAAAAGACCACCTTCTCCTTAATACCCAGCTTTTCACATAAAAACTCGGCATGTTCCTTCTCAGGGCCTTCCCCTACCATGATCAACTTGGCCGGAATCTCCTGCAATACCTTGTAAAAAATCTGAATCACATCGGGAATCCGCTTTACCTTTCTAAAATTACTGATATGGGTGATGATGCGTTCGTCATCATTGGCCATCAAAGTGCGTTGGCAATCCGTAAAATCTGGACGGTACTTGGTACGGTCAATAAAATTAGGGATAACTTCGATATCGTTCTTGATATGGAACAATTTCAGGGTGTTTTCCTTTAGGTTTTCCGATACGGCCGTCACTACGTCCGATTTGTTGATGCTAAAGGTTACTGCGGGCTTGTAAAAGGGATGTTTGCCCACCAGGGTGATATCCGTACCGTGCAAGGTGGTAATCATAGGGATATAAATCCCTTCCTCTTCCAAAATTTTCTTGGCCATATATCCCGCATAAGCGTGGGGGATGGCATAGTGCACGTGCAGGAGTTCTATCCCAAAGAACTTGATGGTGTCTACCAGTTTGCTCGATAGGGCAAGTTCATAGGGTTGGTAGTGGAACAAAGGATATTCGGGCACGTGGACCTCGTGAAAATGGATCTTATTGCTCAGCAGTTCCAATCGCACAGGCTGACGGTAGGTGATAAAATGTACTTCATGGCCCCTATTGGCCAGGGCGATGCCCAATTCCGTAGCTACAACGCCGCTACCACCAAAGGTGGGATAACATACAATGGCTATTTTCATCAAACAATATTCCTGGTTTGTTGCTTACAAAACTACCATTTAATTTATAATGGCATCGTAAATGGCGCTCTGAATCCTCGTTCTTAACCCAGATTTAACTAAAAGTGTATTGGTTGCGGAGGGGAAGGTCCTGTTCGAGAGAAATACATAAACAATTTCCTCTTCCGGATCGGCCCAGGTATACGTACCGGTAAAACCACTATGCCCAAAACTCTTTCGGGATACACATCCACAGGTAGGCCCTTTTTCCTCCAATTGCGGTTTGTCAAAACCAACCCCTCGTCTTACATTTTTATGGCAGAAATAGCAGGTGTTGAATTTCTTGATCGTACGGCCGTCAAAGAAGCGTTCCCCTCCATAAAAACCTTCCTGAAGGTACATTTGCATTATTTTGGCCACATCGTTGGCATTGCTGAAGAGTCCGGCATGTCCACCTACGCCACCTTGCATGGCAGCACCCATATCGTGTACATAACCCTGTACCGTCTGATATCTAAAATACGTATCCACTTCCGAGGGAACAATATGCTCCCGGGAAAACCGTTCCAAGGGATTGTAAGCCGTCTTGACCGCACCCAGCCGTTTGTAGAGATAATCCTCCGTTAATTTGTCCAAACGGGTCTTATAGATTCCCTCTATGTATTTTTTAAAGACATAATAGGCCACATCACTGTAGCGGTACCTGTTGGATTTGAGGTCTTGTCTTCCAATTCTGTTATATATGGAATCCTGGTAGGCATTGGAAAGATATAACTGATCGGTAACCTTAATGGAAAAACCGTCCGAGGGACTGTTTCTATAGAATTCGCTCGAGGGTTTTCTTCTCTTGTCCAAGGTATCTACGTAAAAGGCAATCCAAGCAGGCAGTCTGCCATAGTGGGACAACGCCTTTAGCACGGTAACATTCTTGAGTTCCGTATCGGCGTAGGCAGGTATCAACTCCTGAAAGGTGGTATTTAGGGCTATTTTACCTTCCTCTTCCATGCGCATGATCATGGGTAGGGTCGCCAAAATTTTGGTCAGGGAAGCCAGATCGTACATATGATCCGGACTAATGTTTGTCTCGGCATCATAAGTGGGCTTGCCAAAGCCCTTGTTGTAAATTACCTTTCCTTTTCTTGCAATAAGTACCTGGGCACCTGGGTACATAAGGGAATCCAAGCCGTTTTGGACCAAGGTATCCACTAACCTCAATCTCTCGGAACTCATTCCTACCCGCTCCGGATAGCTATATCCCAATCTGGACAGGGAATCCAATACGACCGAAGTGTTTACCGGAAATTGTGGGTTGGCGGTTACGGGCAAGACCCCTTTGGCCGGAATGGCCCCAAACAACATTTGGGCCGCCTTGCGCTGGGCCAAGACACTGTTCTGGTAGGCAACGACCACACCATCAACATTTTGAAAGGAACTTACGTCCAAGAGCGCATACGGTTTTGTAAAAAGTGTTAGGATAACATTGGAACTTCTTTGCCGCGCAACTTCCTGGAGCCAAAACTGCTCGTCCTCAGAAAATTTGAATGATTTCCATGGACTCTCATTGCTTTTATGGTGGCCGATGATCACCAGGTTATAATCGGACAATTTGCTTTTTAGCAAGGCAATATTCTTGGCTTGAACCTGGGTGACCGAAGCGTATTTGCGCAATTCCTGTAAAAAGGGCATATGATCTGAATCCCCGAATTTCACATAGGCAATTTTTTTATTTTCCAGTTTTTTGATGGGTAAGAGGGAAAAATTGTTCTTCACCACGGTAAGCGCATTTTCAATGGCCTCCTCGTACACCAGATCATTTTCCAAGGTGTTAAGATCTTCGTAGAGCTGTGTTAGTTTTACAGGGGCATACCGGTGCAGTCCCGCCTTATACTTGGCCTTGAGTATTTTTTTGACGGAAGCGGACAAGCGGTTTTCCGAAATGATTTTGTTTTCAACTGCCTTGAGCAGGGCCATTTTCGCCTTGTGGACATCCTTGGGCATCAACAACATATCGTTCCCGGCAAGGAACGCGGTCAGTGCCACTTCCCCGTCCTCCGCAAATTCCGATACCCCTTTCATGTTCAGGGCATCGGTGAACACGAGACCCTTAAATCCCATTTCCTGTTTTAAAAGCTTGGTTATAATGGCTTCTGACAAAGAGGAAGGGTGTTGTTCTCCCTGTTCCAGGCTTGGTACGTTAAGATGTGCCACCATTACGCTGCTAAGGCCTTCTTTTATCAATTCCCTATACGGAAACAGTTCAATACTATCCAGGCGTTCCTTGGTAAAGTCGATTACTGGAAGGGCCTTATGCGAGTCCACAGCGGTATCCCCATGACCTGGAAAGTGTTTTCCGCTGGTCAGTACACCAACGCTTTCCATCCCCTTCATAAGGGCTATGCCCTTTTGGGCCACATTTCGCCGGTCCTCCCCGAAGGATCGATTTCCGATGATGGGATTTTGGGGATTAATATTAATATCGATGTCCGGCGCAAAATTGATGTGAACTCCCAGGCGTTTGGCGTGTTCTCCTATTTGACGTCCTACCTTGGCTATTACCGCCGTGTCCTTGATGGCCCCCAAGGTCATATTCCAAGGAAAAGCATAGGTTGAATCCAAGCGCATGGCCAGTCCCCATTCAGCATCCATACCGATCAACAAGGGGGTTTTGGAGGCCGCCTGATAGGAATTGGTAAGCTTGGCCTGCCGTAGAGGTCCTCCCCGGGAAAAAATTACCCCTCCTATTTTATGCTCCTCAATTAGGGTTTTGATCCGGTCCGTGGCGGTGTGGTTCTGCTCCGAAGCTACGCTCACCATGAACAGTTGCCCTACCTTCTCCTCCATGGACATCCCATCGTAAGTGGTATCTACCCATGCCTGCTGCGCAAGACTATCTGTCGTTACAAGTGGACCCGATTGTCCATTGACCACATAAAGGGAAATGAAAAAAAGTAGAGAAGCTAGGGAGCTAAATCGCATAAAAAATAATCTATCGTAGTAACTTAAAACAGCAAAAAATATTGTATTTGGTCGAGTTTTGCAATAAAACTGGGCCCTCTGTCACGATTTTATCGATAAAACCTACATAAAGCGCCCGTGCCAGCTCTCCGATGCGGGTACTTCCCAATGCGATAGATATTCCTCCTTGTTGGCGACCAGATTATTAAAAACAATGGTGTTTTTGGAGACCGCCTTTTGTCTCGCCATCTTTTTGAAATCGGCCAAGGGCTTATACGCTATATAATCTCCTTGTTTATAGGAAACATTCATTTTATCAAGGAGATTCATTTTGTATTTTTTTTCGAGTGCCTGTATGAAATGGACAGAAGCATCTATGGAGCAACCCGAGGCGCCGGCGTGTTCCTGATCGAGTCCTATAGTGATAAAACGCTTGTACTTCAGGTCATAGCCCGCCTTAAGTTCACTGCCATGGGCCGTCCATGCTTCTATAAACTGGTCCAATTCCTGTTTAAGTTCTTGTAATTCTTCCTCGGAAAAACTTCGACTGGCCTGATAGATCCAGACACGTGAGGTATTTGGTAAGCTTTTGAAATCCACTAACATTTGTATAGGTTTACGGGGTATTGTTCATAAATCGTTTCACCCTTCAACGGGTTGTTCTGCCCACTTTTTTTAGGCGGGGCCTGTGAGGACCCAATTGTGGTCCTTACGCCTTTACAAAACTACAAATCTTCGGCCTGCGCCAAGAGTTCGGCAATATCCATTACGGCCACAGCGGCTTCTTTTTCCTTGTTTTTAACGCCATCGGTCATCATGGTATTGCAGAATGGGCAAGCGGCTGCAATAACTTCGGGACGGGTCTCCAAAGCCTGTTCTGTGCGTTCTACATTAATGTCCTTGTCCCCCTTTTCGGGCTCTTTGAACATTTGGGCGCCACCGGCCCCGCAGCACAAACCTTTCTTCCTGCAATTTTTCATCTCGACCAATTCGGCATCGAGTTTTTTGATCAGTTCCCTGGGCGCTTCGTAAATGTCGTTGGCCCTACCCAAATAACAGGGGTCGTGGTAGGTAATACGTTTTCCTTTAAAGCGTCCACCTTCCAAACGTATCCTTCCATCGGCTACCAGCTGCTTCAGGAACTGGGTGTGGTGTACCACTTCATAGTTGCCTCCCAGGCCCGGATATTCATTTTTGATGGTATTGAAGCAATGTGGGCAGGCCGTGACCACTTTTTTGACGGCATAGGCGTTCATCACCTCAATGTTGGTAACCGCTTGCATCTGAAAAAGGAATTCATTCCCGGCACGCTTGGCGGGATCCCCGCTACAGCTCTCTTCGGTTCCCAAGACAGCAAAACTTACCTTGGCCCGATGCAACAGTTTTACAAAGGCTTTGGTAATCTTCTTTGCCCTATCGTCAAAACTTCCCGCACAGCCTACCCAAAACAGTACTTCGGGTTGTTGGCCAGCTGCAAAAAGTTCGGCCATTGTAGGCACCTTTAGTTCACTACTCATATACCACTTTCTTTATCCTATGATTCGTTTGTCCAGTTAAGCCTATCCATTTGATTGAATGGCCACGGAGCACCGTTGTTCTCTATATTGCCCATCATATTGTTAAGGTCCGAAGGAGCTGCGGACTGTTCCATGACCAGGTACTGACGCATATCCATGATGATCGACAACGGATCTATACTTATGGGACAAGCCTCTACGCAAGCGTTGCACGACGTGCAGGCCCAAAGTTCCTCATGGCTGATATAATCCCCCAACAACTGCTTGCCATCTGCAACAAACGTCCCCTTGTTCAATCTTATGTTTTTTTCCACTTCCTCCAGCCTATCGCGGGTATCCATCATTATTTTTCTGGGCGATAACTTTTTCCCGGTTTGGTTGGCCGGGCATTCACTGGTGCAACGGCCACACTCCGTACAGGTATAGGCATTGAGCAACTGCACCCAACTGAGGTCCATCACATCCGAAGCACCAAACTTGTCCGGTACCGGAGCATCCTCGGCCGGTGCTGCAAAAGGATCTGCAGAGGGGTCCATCATCAACTTTACCTCTTTGGTAACGGCCTCCAAGTTCCTGAATTGGCCCTTGGGCCTCAGATTTCCATAATAGGTATTGGGAAAAGCCAATAAAATATGAAGGTGCTTGGAGTAATACAGGTAATTTAAGAAGAACAATATGCCCATGATATGCAACCACCAAGCGCTGCGTTCCACAAGGATCAGATCGCCAATGGACATCCCTTGGAACAAAGGGGCCAAAAACTGGCTTACAGGAAAGGAACCCGCCTGTACGTAATGTGCCGCCCCTTTCAGCTGAAGTTGGTAATCCGCGGCGTTCATCACCAGGAAAAGACCCATCAATATCAGTTCAAAATAAAGAATAAGATTGGCATCCCTTTTTGGCCAGCCTTTCATTTCTGGTTTTATAAAGCGCTGCAGGCGAATAATGTTCCTGCGTACCCAAAAGGCAAGGATACCAACAATGACCAGTACGGCCAATATTTCGAAAGCCGCTATGAGCACATCGTACAGGACTCCTAAGGGTGAAAAAACCCTGTGGGTACCCAAAATACCATCGATAATGATTTCCAAAACCTCAATGTTGATAATGATGAACCCCAAATACACGATGATGTGCAGGATTCCGGCTATGGGCCGCACTACCATTTTGGTCTGGCCCAGTGCAATCCGGGCCATGTTTTTCCATCGCAGGGGTTTATTATCGCTTAGGTCAATGTCCTTACCCAACTTAATACTCTTGCTTAGCCGTTTCACATTCCTGGCAAAAAAGCCGATACCAGCTATAAGCACTATTCCGAATAAAATATTGGGAAGGTATTCCATCTACTGCTTTTCGGTTTTTTCCGCGGGATCATTGTCCGGGAGGGTATATTCTTTTTGTTTCTTGCCAAACACAGATACGTTCACATATCGCTTGGGATTTAAGCGGAAATCCTGCAGCAATAGGTCCAACTCCTTTGAGGCATTGGAAAGATTGTTGTACAGCGCCTCGTCCTTGACCAATTTTCCCAAGGAACCTTCCCCCTCGTCAATTTTTGCAAGCACCTTGTTAAGATTCCCAATGGTAGTTTCCAGATTTTTCACGGTACCCGCCAGTCCGGCATTGGCTAGGGAATCGGAAAGTTTTGAAAAATTCCCTGTGATATGGTTTATATTGGTAATGGAACTGTCCAATTGCCCTTTGTTTTCGGCCAACAGGTTGTTCAACGTATTGGCGCTACCCTGAAAACTTCTGATCAGCTGATTCAGTCCGGCGATACTCTGTCTCAGATTCAGTTTGGTGTTGTCATCCAGTATTTCATTAAAATTGACCAGCAGCGAATCGGCATCGGAAACGGCGCCTTCGATCTTTAACTGTAACGGAGCCAGGTTTTGCTGCACCAATTCGGTCAAACCGGGTTTGGAGGTGGTGGCCAGCGTATCCCCTGATTTTACCATCGGAGCTCCATCAAAGACGGGCTGTATCTGGATGCCCTTTCCTCCTATTATCCCCGTATCGTACAACTGGGCCTTACTATTCCTTGAAAACTCAAAACTGTTGTTCACGGAAAAGGTGACCAACAAATTTCCCGCGGTATCCTTAAATTGGATACTCTGCACCTTCCCGACCGCAAAGCCGTTGATCGAAACTTGGGTGCCCGGTTGCAGTCCCCCCACATGGTCATAGACCGCGTAAAGGATTTTACTGTCATCAAAAAGTGGGGCCGATTTTAAATAGCTAAAGCCTAAGATAAACAGGAAGATACCACCCAAAACGATAATCCCTGTTTTAATTTCCCGAGATAGTTTCAAAAAGATCAGTTTACGGTTCCAAACAAAATTAGAAATAATTTTGAGAAGAGGGCCATTATTGGGAAACGTATTTTAGCGCTTCGGGCATAGGGATGCGCTTACCGTCTTTATACGCAACGATGTATGAAGAAGTATACCCTTTTGCATCGGCGTTGGACTTCAATAGTTTTGCCTCAAAATGGGTGCTGACATTGCCGTACATGTATCGGAAAAGGTTTTTGTACGGTTCTTTGGACAGTCTATTCAGACCATGGAAATCTTCGGCCCTTAACGGTAAATCTTTGGAACTGGCCAATATTTGCACCTTAAAAATGATATCATGCATCTTTTCTGCCGGCGCCTGTTTCCCGTTGGTGGCCATCTCGGTAACTTCCTTTTTTTCTTCGGGAATACCAGCCTCCTCCTTTGGCGGTTTTATGGCCTCCACGGCTAGGGCGACCTCCTTTTTAGGCAGGTCCTTGATCTCCTTGGCCTCCATTTCATCCTTGGCAACCGTCTTTTCCGTTACCGTTTGCGCGACCTGCTCCTCCTTTGTGGGCGTGGGATCCTCCTTTACGGGATCGGGTTCTTCCTGGTTTGAGACAATCTCGGCAGGGTTTGGGATATCGGCCACTTTTATGTTTTCCTTGTAGTTTAGAATAGCTTCGGCAATGGCCCTGCCCATTTCTGACTGTCCGGTCCTGGAGTTAAGGTAGCTTCCCTCTGATTTGTTGGTCAAAAAGCCCGTCTCTATGAGCACACTGGGCATAAAGGTTTGATGAAGCACGATAAATCCTGCCTGTTTCACCTTTCTATTGTTCCGTTTTAACTTCTTGGAAAAATTATCCTGCATTAATTTCGCCAGCAGGATGCTCTGATCCAAAAACTCCTCTTGCATAATGGTAAGGCCGATGACCGATTCAGGAGAATTGATATCATATTCGGCATAGCGGGATTCGTAATTGTCCTCCAGATAGATTACTGAATTTTCCTTTTTGGCAATCTCAAAGTTCTGTTTGTTGGCATGTAGTCCCAATACAAAGGTACCAGCCCCATGGGCATCGGAGGTATGCGAATCGCAATGTACGGACACAAAAAGATCGGCATTGGCCTTATTGGCAATCTCCCCCCTCACGTACAAGTCCACAAAGGTGTCGTCCTTGCGCGTATAGATTACCTCTACTCCGGGGTTCTTGGATAAGATTTCGCCCACTTTGAGGACAATGTTCAAGGCGATGTTTTTTTCCAGGTACCCGTTTCCCAAATTTCCAGGATCGTGCCCCCCGTGGCCCGCATCGAGAACAACGATGAATTTATCCGAATCCCGATTTTCGGCATCATTGTCGACGAAAGATGTCAACAACCACATGAGCAACAAAAAGGGAATAAAAAAAATCTGCTTCATTTTCATGTCAACCAAGGTGTTTTGATGCTTTTATTATGGTTAAATTTATTGTAATACGCTACAGGCGGAATAAAAAATATATGTAAGTTTGGTCCCAAAAACTAGGCCAAACCTTTACAAAAATAGGATATAAAGCTTTGCAATCAAACAAACATTATCTACTTTTCCTATTGCTGCTCTTGTTTGGCACCCTTTTCATATTTGCTCAAGAAGATCCCATTAAGCCCCTCCCTATTAAAGCGGTGAACGATAGCATCGTAGCACCACTACTCCCTCCGGATATCATCAGGGATAGCACTGCGGTAGACTCCACAGAGGTAGATTCCTTGAACGCAAAGCAACCTTTATTGCTCGATAAAATAAAATACAAGGCCAAGGATTACGTGAAATTGAGCCAGAAAGACCAAAAGATATATTTGTACAACGAGGCCGAGATCTATTACCAAGATACAGAACTAAAGGCCGGGGTCATTGTAATGGACTACATCAACAATGAGGTATATGCGGGGCGTATTAGGGACTCTTTGGGCAATTATACACAAATCCCGTATTTTAAGCAAGGTACCAACGAGGTCTACCCCGATTCCATCCGTTTTAACTTTGATACCCAAAAAGCGCTCATCTGGAATTCCAGGACAGAGCAGCAGGCGGGCCTGGGCCAATTGGGCAGTGATGCCATGAAGGTATATGCGAAAATCACAAAAAAAGAGAACGATTCGGTCTATTTCCTAAATGAGGGCAAACTTACTACCTCAAAGGATACGGTTGACCCGGACTACTATATCCGGGTAAAAAAGGCAAAATTTGTTCCCAAAAAGAAGGTCATCGCCGGGTTCAGCAATTTGTATATCGTGGATGTTCCCACACCCATTGCCTTGCCCTTTGCCTATTTCCCTTTGACCACAGGGCGCACCGCAGGGCTTATATTCCCTACTTTTGGTAACGACCCCGATCGCGGCTATTTTCTGCAGAACGGTGGCTATTATTTTCCGTTCAGCGACTATGCCGATCTCTCGGTGCTGGGGGATTTTTACACGAACGGTAGTTATGGTTTTCGCGGGGAAAGTGTCTATGCAAAACGTTATAAGTTTAGAGGAAGGGTATATTTCAGTTTTGAAAACATCATTAACAGCCAAAAAGGTTTTGATGATTTTAGTCGTACCACCAGTTACCAAATACAGATAAGCCATACACAGGATCAGAAGTCCAATCCCAATTCCAGGCTTTCCGCCTCGGTCAATTTGGGAAGTAGCAACGTTTTCAGAAATTCGCTCCTACAGCAAAATTTGCCCAATACACAGATCAACAACCTATCATCTTCGATCTCTTATTCCAAGACATTCCCGTCCTATCCATCGGTAAATTTGAGCCTAACCGCTACACATAATCAGAACACCAATACAGAAATCATAAATCTCACCCTGCCTACCCTGCAGGCCAGTATGGAGCGGATCTATCCCTTTGCCAAAAGGGACGGAATAAAAAAGGGAGTAGTTCAGAATATCAATTTTCAATATGATGTCAATGCCCAAAACAGTATACAGACCAACGACGATGACTTTTTCACCGCAAAGATGTTCGATGATGCGCGGGTTGGTGCAAGACATCGCATCCCTTTCAATACGAACTTTAAATTGGCCAAGTACTTCAGCGTGAGTTTGGGAGGGTCTTATGAGGATGTTTGGACACTGGAGACCATTGACCAGAGTTTGGACCCTAACACCTTAACAGTGGTTAGGGATACCATTAGCGGATTTGACCGCTTTAATCAATACAACTTTAGCGCCAGTGTGGGAACCACGCTCTATGGAACCTTCAATTTTGGGGAGGACAAAAAATTTCAGGCGCTACGCCATGTAATGCGGCCCAGTGTCAGCTACGGCTACGCGCCCTCTTTTGAGCAATTTTATGACGAATACTTGGATGCAAGCGGTAATTCCGTGCAGTTTACTAGGTTTCAGGGCGGGATATACGGTGTCCCTAGGCTTGGTAAATCCAATTCGCTGAGTTTCTCCCTGGCCAACACCCTGGAAGCCAAAGTGCGCGACCGCGATTCTACGGCTACTGAGCCCAAAAAAATATCGATCTTGAACAGCTTTAATTTATCCTCGGGCTATAACTTCGAGGCCGATTCCTTGCGGATCAGTCCGGTGAGCATCACCGGTGGAACCGTTTTGTTCGACAACAAAATGAACATTAATTTCGGGGCCAGCCTAGATCCCTATGCCATTGACAACAACGGCAGGCGCATCAATACCTTTAATATCGACAATGGGGGAAGCCTCTTTAGACTTACTACTGCGCGATTAAACGTGGGCTATTCCCTAAGCAGCGAATTGTTCAACAAGCAAAAGGGGAAGAAGGATGAGGAAGAAATACAGGACGAGTACTCGGCTACCAGTGGGGGCCGAACGGACGATCTTTTTGGACGGGCGACCAATTTTAACGATAGTAGAAACTTCCGAACCAGAAAGGATGATGACGGGCAGGTCGAAAATCCGGTCTATGGTACCAAAATCCCATGGGACCTGAGGTTGCAGTACGCGGTTACCTACAGCAACTCCAACAGACAAAATGAATTTACCAACCATTCCCTGATGTTTTCGGGAAATGTTACCCTATCCCCCCGTTGGGAAGTGGGGGTCTCCTCCGGTTACGATTTTAGGAACAAGGGGTTTACCCTTACCCAACTTCGCTTTGCGCGCGACCTCAAAAGTTTTAGGCTCAACTTTGATTGGACGCCTTTTGGAAACTTTGAGCGATGGTATTTCTTTATTGGCATAAAGAGCTCCATTCTCAGTGACCTAAAATGGGAAAATAGGAGTCAGCCCATACGTTAGTAGGTATTTTTAAGTTTAATTTTATTCGCTAAACCCAATATCAATGAAAAAAATTATCACCACCCCGAACGCTCCGGCGCCCATAGGACCTTATAACCAGGCCGTACTAAGCGGCAACACCCTTTATATTTCCGGTCAGACGCCAATAGATCCCGCCACGGGAGAATTGGTAAAGGATAATATAAAATTAGAGACCAAACAGTGCATGGAAAATTTGAAGGCTATCCTTCTGGCGGCCGGCATGAGCTTTGAACATGTAGTTAAAACTTCCATTTTTGTAAAGGACATGCATCAGTTTGCAGCGGTGAACGAGGTCTATGGCGCTTATTTTAATAGCGATACCGCACCAGCAAGGGAAACCGTAGAAGTGGCCAATTTACCTATGTTCGTACATGTGGAAATTTCCATGATCGCGGTAAAGGACGAATAATATAGGGGTTCCCGATCCGATCTAAACGTTCCCCTTGTGAAATTCCATAAGGCCTTCTATGGGTCTTTGCCGGATTACCCCGAGTATTAGGTCGTTCCTTTCGATTACGGCCGTGAGTTCTTCCCTGAGATAATGGGCTATACTGCCTACAAAATTGATAGGTACCTTGGTGGCCAGTTCAAACTGCATGATGTTGTTGTTCACAAACTGCTGAAACCCCTTGTCTATTACACCCTTGCAGTAAGGATGGTCTTTGTTTTCCACAATAAATCTGGCAAAAGTGGCCAAATAGGTATTGGGGTTCGGCTGCTTGTACAGATTTTCCTTAATGACATCGGGACCTAGATCATACTCGCTGGCAAACTTTAAGGCCAGCGTCTGGGGCATTTTGTGGAAGTAGTAATCGCGTAGCAGCTTTCTACCAAAAAAATTACCGCTGCCGTCATCCATAAGAATATATCCCAATGCGGTCACTTTTTGAAAAAGCTGATGTCCGTCGTAATAACTACAGTTGGATCCTGTACCCAAAATGCATACAATGCCCTGATGACCGATTTTGGTTGTGGCGAACACCGCTGCATAGGTGTCTTCCTTTACCTCACATACCGCCTTGGGGAAGAAGTTTTTAAAAATATCCTTCAAGAACTGCTTCATCCTATCCGTACCACAGCCCGCACCGTAGAAATGCACGTGTGTTACCTCCATTTTGTTCTCGGAAAGTTCAAAATTATTGGCCAAGCGATCTTCTATGACCTCACGGGTCAGCACTTCCGGACTTAATCCCAGGGTACGGGTAAGGAATAGCTGATTTCCCTGGTCATCCAGGGCGATCCAATCCGACTTTGTGGCACCACTATCAACGATTAATATCATATATGCGCATTTAAAAGCGCTTCCTGAAAGGAAGAAACTCGAAAATCTCTCGCTTTCAGGAAGTTAGCTCAAGCAAAGGTTTTATAACTCGTTTACGTACTGGGCAAGGTCTACCAGTTTATTGGAATATCCTGCCTCATTATCATACCAGGATACCACCTTGAAGAACTTGGAATTCAGCTCGATCCCCGCACCGGCATCAAAAATGCTGGTCCTGGCATCTCCTATGAAATCCTGGGATACCACGGCTTCATCGGTGTATCCCAAAATACCCTTCAATTCGCCTTCCGAAGCCGATTTAATGGCCTTTTTTATGCCTTCATAGGAAGTATCTTTCTGCAAACGCACGGTTAGATCCACCACGGAAACATCGGCTGTTGGTACCCTAAGGGCCATCCCGGTAAGCTTTCCTTCCAATTCTGGGATAACTTTGGTCACTGCCTTGGCAGCACCGGTAGACGCGGGAATAATATTCAAAAGTGCACTCCTTCCTCCACGAAAGTCCTTTCTGGACGGTCCGTCCACGGTCAATTGGGTAGCGGTAGTGGCGTGTACGGTGGTCATCAAAGCCTCTTCGATGCCAAAATTGTCATTGAGCACCTTGGCCAAGGGGGCCAAGCAATTGGTGGTACAGGACGCGTTGGAAACAATGGTATCGGAAGCTTTTACCTCCTTGTGGTTTACGCCCATAACAAACATGGGAGCGTCCTTTGAGGGGGCGGAAATTACGACTTTCTTGGCGCCGCCATCAATATGGTACTGCGCTGTTTCCAAGGTGGTAAAAATACCGGTGCACTCAGCTACAATGTCCGCACCTACTTCGTCCCATTTTAGATTTTTCGGATCTCTTTCCGCCGTAATGCGAATCGTTCTTCCATCCACAATCAAATTCCCGTCCTTTACGGTTATGGTACCATCAAATTTGCCATGTACGGAGTCGTATTCCAATAAATATGCAAGATGCTCCACATCCAAAAGATCGTTGATCGCCACGACATCTACGTCATCCCTTTTCAGGGTAGACCTGAAAACCAATCGTCCTATTCTTCCAAATCCGTTAATTCCTATTTTTAAGCTTGACATTTTTCTTTGTTTTAGTATTAAAATTAAGTGGTCATTATATCGGATACCCTAATGAGTTCCTTATCAATTTTCGTATGCCCTTTTATGGCCTGGGCTATCGGGGTCAGGATAATCTTATTGTCCTGTATACCCACCATCAGGTTGGTTTTTCCCTCCAACAAGGCCTCTACTGCCCTCACACCCATTCGGCTGGCCAACACCCTATCGAAACAGGAAGGTGCCCCACCACGCTGCATGTGGCCCAGAACAGAAACGCGAACGTCATAAATAGGAAGATGTTCCTCTACATATTCCTTGAGTTCAAAAACATTTTTTCCAATTTTATCACCTTCGGCTACCACCACGATACTGGATGATTTTCCCGATTTTTTACTGCGCTTTAGCGAATCGAGCAAACGTTCCAAGCCCAGGTTCTCTTCAGGAATTAAAATTTCCTCGGCACCTGCCCCTACCCCTACATTTAGGGCAATATGGCCAACATCCCTCCCCATTACCTCCACAAAAAACAGGCGGTTATGGGAACTTGCGGTATCGCGTATCTTATCAATGGCGTCTACCACCGTGTTCAGGGCGGTATCGAAGCCAAGGGTATACGTGGTTCCGAAAATATCGTTGTCTATGGTCCCTGGAATTCCGATTACCGGGAAATCAAATTCTTTGTTGAAGGTCAATGCTCCCGTGAAGCTTCCGTCACCTCCGATGACCACAAAGGCATCCACTCCCTCTTTTTTTAGCTGCTCGTGGGCCTTTTGCCTGCCTTCCGCCGTTCTAAATTCCTCACATCTGGCCGATTTTAAAATGGTCCCTCCCTTATTGATGATGTTATTAACGCTCCTGGCGTTCATGGGTTTAAAATCGCCATCGATCATACCATCATAACCCCTATAGATCGCCACGCACTCTACCTTCATATAAGCACAGGTACGCACTACGGCCCTAATGGCTGCATTCATACCCGGAGAGTCCCCACCAGAGGTAAAAACCGCTATTTTCTTTATGTTCGTCGCCATTAAAAATTTTAAGAAGGTAAAACTAGCAAACTTATTTTAATTACGTGAAGTAGGCCCACCCTATTTTAGGGTTCCTTGAAACTTCAAACGTTTTCGTTAATAATTTTTATCCTACCAGGCGAAAAAAATAACAAAAAGGGAGTGTTAAGGACGATTATTCAGCGTTTTTGGCTTCTGCGTAAATTGGATGAGACTATCCTTCCCCATAATGTTTTGAGGTTTGAGATCAGGTTCGGGGGTTTGAACTTCCGGTTTGGGTTTCTTTTTAAAAATTTTCCCCATCAACTCCTTAAAATTATTAAAGTCTACCTCGTACGAAAGTCCCACACCCTGGGTATACCCCTGTCGGTCCGCCAAAAACTGCTGTATCTCATTCTCGCGGTTAAAAATCTTGGCCCGTAAGGTACCATCCTCGTTAAGCAATACCTGAACTTCCACATCGCCGGCCACAATGGTTTCGCTTACTCCGCCAACAGGCACCCCAAACTCCCCGTTCAAAAGGATACGGTCACTTATTTGGGTAGATACGGTTACGCCGATGCGGTTCTCGGTCTGCACATCGGCACTGGGGTCCAGATACCCCTGCTCATAGGACACGCCAAGGTCAAATTTACTATTGTCTCCTGCCAAAACCTGATTCAAAAGGCCCGAAGCGGTCTGTATAAGGTTCCCGGTAACAGCTTGCTGGTTAATACCGGTGCTTTCATTGACAAAGGTACCCTGGGCCAGCAGAAAAAATGCGTTTCTTTCCTCTACCGTAGGGTCCTGTAACCGATACTCCAATTCGGATTTAATGATCGAATTGGTCCCTGGAAACTCAATGTTGAACTCAAAATTGGGCCGTTCCAGTTCCTCTGTCAGCCTTACGACCACATCGGTGGGTATACGGCCGGTAAAACCTGCGTTATCCAATAGCGGGGAGGGATTCGCATTTAAGGAATATACCGCTTCCATATTCAATCGGGCCGCCAAGGGATCCCCTTCCCATAAAATGGTACCTCCAGGCCTAACGGTAAAAGTCTTGTCTATAACGCCCCCAAACCTATAGTTGTACTCTCCGGTCACCGCCACGAACTCACCGTACATATTGAACTTCCCGTTGGTGTTAATTTCGATGAGCAGGATACCCTCTCCGGTTCCCTTGAGGGAACTGCCCGTTTTCTGATCTACCACGATCTCTACTTCTGCATCTGGTGTAACGTCCAGGTCAAACACCAGTTCCAGTCCCTCATAGTCGCGCAGCACCCGCTGTTCTTCTATGGTCCTTATATCGTTCCGTTCAATAAAATTGATAAAGGAGTAATCCCCTACACTTGCAATATCGCTCAACGGTATTTTCAGGGATGTTCCCGGGGCTGTAGATCCGTCCACATTAATGGTCAAAGCGCTCGTTGGGCCAAATATCCTACCGGTACCGTTAAAAAACCCGGTACCGTAGTACAGTACCTCTTCCTCAAATTCCGTGTTCAGTATCAGAAACCTATCATTATTGGAATCCAAGTCCAGATCCAAGCGCCAGTCGCCAAAACCGGTGTGGCTTATCGTGCCATCAATATTGGCCTTGGTATCGTAGGCCACGTCCGTTAGCCCTATATTCTCAAAATAAAAGGTTTGATCAAAAAGTCGCACCCTGGAATTGGGTGCAAAAGCATAGTCCACATTTAAATACGGTATCCCCAAACCAGCATCGTTCAGGGTCAATTGGCCGCTAATATCCGGGTTTTTGATATCCCCTATGATCCTGGCGCTGCCGTTGATATATCCCCTGATATTTGTAATTACCCCCTCGCCCAAGGGACTAAAGGGCGCCATTTCAAAATCATTGAAATTGGCCAATAAGTTGGCCTTGGGATTATTGTTCTGATTGGTGATATTGCCTATGACACTTAGCTTCTCCCTGCCATTATCCGTAATTTGGGTATTCACCACAAAATCCGTTAGGTCCCGATTTCCGACAATGCCTATGGCCAAATTGCCCAGTCTTGCCTTATTGACCGAGAAATCCGTAATTGCCAAATTGGACGAGGGCAAATAGACATCGTCTTTTTGCAGGATATTCAAGGTACCGTTTACTTCACCTTGTAGCTTTAGGCTATCTATGGCCGGGGTTATCTTATCAAGGGATACTATTTTAAATTGGAGTTCCAAATCCTTATAGGTAGAATCGGCCAGTTGGCCCCTAAGTCTTATTTGTTCTTTTCTGTTATTGTTCATTACGATTTCCTCGATCGTAATGCTATCCAAGGTCTTGTTTAGGATTACCTTGTTCTTTGTGTTCCCCTCCCTATTGAGAACCCATTTGTTCCCTTTAAAACTGATATCGGACGTTTTTAGGCCAATAACAGACTTGTTCTGCTTGTTAAAGGTGTGGTAGAAGTTAAGGTTATAACTATCATCGTACTCACTCCCGCCCTGAAATTCCGTTCTAAAGAACAGTGTATCCTTAAGGGTGGTATTGATCAGGCTAAAATTCTTGACGTCATAATAAATGGTGGAAACATCTTCTACCGATACAAAGGTGTTGAACAAGGGGTTCTTGTTGTCTACCTTTACATCTATATTGTCCATTTTATTTCCGAAAGCTGCAATACTGGGGGATTTAAAGATGAGCTTAAAGTCGCCCTCATCTGCTATGATATTGCCCCTTATAAAAGTATTGGGGCCAAAAGTGACTTCAGGAAAGAACACGTCTACGATCTTGTTGTAGATATTGAAATTAAAATCGAGACGCTGCCCCTCCGATATTTCGTAAGGTTTGTAGTTGGTATAAATACTACCGACGGAATTTTGCATTAATTTACCCAGCTCCCCCACTTTGAAGTATCCTTTCATATAACCGGTTATGATATCCGGCGAGTTGATTTCTATGGTACGGCTCGAATCGGCCTCAAATTGGGATGAGATCTTAAAATCATCAAAGTAATAGGTGTCGTTCTTGTTTTGGTAATTGGTCTCGGAAAACTTAATCTCGCCCACGATATTATCCTTGGTATTCCCGGTAATATCCATATTTACATGGCCCTTGAATACGGAAACACTGTCATTTATAAAATTCAACTTCTTTAGATCCGCATAATCCACCGACGCTATAAAGTTGAAATTGTTGCTATCCCCTTTGCCAAAGTCTGCCAATCCCTTAAAGTTGAATTTAAAGTTCTCGTCATTGCTAAGGAGTGAACCATCGAACAATTGTTCCTTTAGTATCCCGGACACCTTTAGGCCCTTGTAATCGTAGTTGTTGAACGTGAGATTGTACACTTCCCCGATGACCTCGGTATTCAGGTTTTCTTGCACAAAACCCCTGCCGTCCACATTAAAATCCAGGGAGGTCTTACCAAAGTTTTTATCCTGCAGGAAGTTCCCGATATCAAAATCGATAAAGGACACGAACCCCTTATAGGAAGCGTTGTCTATATCATCTATTTCCGTTAATTCCAAATCGGAATAACTACTGCCGATCGCCGTATTTATGTTCACCTTGGAAACAATGGAGGTTTCGGAAATCAACGCGTCTCCGCGAATGGTGAACCGCCCCAATCTTTGAAAGGAAGAAGGCAGGGAGTTTCCCAAAATATTGGGTAATAGGGACCGCAATTGATAATAACTGGTGGTGAGGTCCTTAATATCGGCATCCAACTCGAACGGCGCTTCCCTGCTGAAAAGATTTTTAAAGTTAAAATCCCCCCGAATCCCCGTCTGGTCCGATTGCACAAAGAGTCGTTCCATGTTCAGGTCGTTCAAAACACCGTTGACATCTGAGGAAAACGATACTTCTTTTCCCTTGCCGAATTGATCGTAAAGCAAGTTAATCTCATCCAGAGCTATGGTAGACTCGGCAAATGAAGCGGTGAGGTTCACCTTGTCCGTAAAGTTTGCAAAATCCTCCCTGTTGTAATTGAACACCAAATTGCCATTGAGGCTGGATTCGGGTGTATCTATATGCAAGGAGTCAAAACGCATCTGCTGTTTGGTATATTTAAACCCAGTGGCGAGCCGCTGTATCTTTAACCCTTCCTTACTGTGCAATGACAAGGCCTCAATTTCAGTGGTTACCTCAGGTCCCAAGATCTGAAAATCCGAAGCTTCTATATTTAATTCCTTAAAATCCAAGGTTTTAGGCTGTTCCAAATTTTCATCGATCAGTCTAAACCTACTCTCTTCAATCGTTACATCAGAGCTGGAAAAAAAGAAAGGAGGCGTTCCCGGCGCCCTAGGTTTTCCATCATCGAGCTTGTCCACAAAGATGCCCAGATTACTGTCCGGGGCATCCTTATACGTCTTCATCTTAAAATCGAGTTTTTCGATGTCGATATCGCCAAACTCAAGCTTGCCCCGTGCCATGTTGCGCATGCTGAGAATAGAGGTAGTAAGTTCATCGATATAAATCAGCGTATCCTTTTTGTAATCCTCCACGTAGATTCCCTCCATGGAAGCGTCCAGGGTAATCAGCGAAATGCGTAACCTCTCTATATTGATATTGGTTCCAAATTCCGTATTGATGGAATCCGTCGCAAACCTGGCAAATCGAGTTTGTACAAAGGGCAAGGAAAGTACCACCGTACCCAAAACAATGATCATGAGGACGACCAAGAGGGTTCTAAGCAGTATTTTTCTTAATTTTTTGATAGGGCTTTATGTTTTACCTTTGTACAACCAATTTTTATTCCAAACCCAGGTGGACAAAGAAAATATTTACATTCTTGCCATAGAATCTTCATGTGACGACACTTCTGCAGCAGTTTTACACAACACTAAGACACTTAGCAATGTGGTGGCCACGCAAAAAATCCATGAGGAATTCGGCGGAGTGGTGCCCGAGTTAGCTTCCAGGGCACACCAGCAAAATATCGTTCCAGTGGTACATCAAGCGTTGGCCAAGGCAAATATCGACAAAAAACAGTTATCCGCCATAGCTTTTACACGTGGACCCGGCCTCATGGGTTCCCTTTTAGTAGGGACCTCTTTCGCCAAATCGCTGGCATTGGGATTGGATATACCCCTTATTGAGGTGAATCATATGCAAGCCCACATTTTGGCTCATTTTATCGAAGAGGAAAACGTACGTCCCCCCGAGTTTCCGTTTTTGGCCATGACCATTAGCGGGGGCCATACCCAGATTGTCCTGGTAAAGCACTATTTTGATATGGAGCTCCTGGGGCAGACCTTGGACGATGCGGTTGGCGAAGCCTTTGACAAAAGCGCTAAAATTTTAGGGCTTTCATACCCCGGAGGACCACTGTTGGACCGTTTGGCACAAAATGGAAATCCAACAGCCTTCCGTTTTCCAAAACCCAAGGTGGCCGGGTTGGATTTCAGCTTCAGCGGACTGAAAACGAGTGTGCTCTATTTTGTACAAAGGCAGTTGAAGGAAAATCCCAAATTTGTTGAGGAGCACCTGAATGATGTCTGTGCTTCCATACAGCACACTATTGTCACTATTCTTATGGACAAGCTCAAACTGGCCGTAAAGCAGACCGGGATAAAGGACGTTGCCATTGGCGGAGGGGTCTCTGCCAATTCCGGAATCAGGAAAGCACTACAGCAAGCGGAGGATGAACTGGGTTGGACAAGTTATATTCCTAAATTTGAATATTGTACCGATAACGCGGCGATGATAGGTATTGTAGGTTACTTAAAATACAAGGAAGGCACTTTCTCCGATCAAGGAGTTACCGCAAAGGCAAGATATCATATTTAATCACTGGGAATTATGGCATACGATGAGGCTTTGGCAAACAGGATACGGGCGGGGATAAAACTATTTCCGGAAAACTTTACCGAAAAGAAAATGTTCGGCGGCCTATCCTTTTTATATCAGGGAAAAATGACCGTTGGGGTAGTCAAGGAAGAATTGGCAGTGCGTGTGGTAGCCGAAAAAATGGATGCCGTCCTAAAAATGGATGCGGTTCGCCCCATGGACTTTACCAAACGACCTATGAAGGAATTCATTTATGTGGCAACAAACGGTTTTGATTCGGAGGAGCAGTTGCACCATTGGATCGAATTGGGCCTTGAGCATGCAAAAAGTAAACTGTAAACGATTAATCAACGGTAATGCAACTTTTTTATAGTCCAAACATAGATCATAGCGCCTCCCTATTTGTCTTCCCCGGGGAGGAAAGCAAGCATATTGTAAAAGTGCTGCGTAGAAAAATAGGGGATGTCCTAAGCATTACCAATGGCAAGGGGTATATTTTCCAGGCAAAAATAGTGCTCGCGGATGCCAAGCGCTGTAAGGTGGAAATCATTTCGAGCGAAAAGAAACATCCCAAAAAGCATTGGTTCCATATGGTGGTGGCCCCCACCAAGATGAACGATCGCTTCGAGTGGTTTTTGGAGAAGGCCACGGAAATAGGCGTACATGAAATAACACCGGTCCTCTGCGAGAACTCAGAACGGAAAGTGATCAAAAAGGAACGTATGGAGAAAGTTATCCAATCCGCAATGAAACAGTCTTTGCAAGCGTATCTTCCCAAGCTCAATGATCTTATCCCCTACAAGGATTATATGGCCGTACCCCATGAGGGTCTTTTGTTTATAGCACACTGTGCGGAAGGGGAAAAAATGGAGTTTAAAAGACGTGTCGCGCCAGATAAGGATATCACCATTTTAATAGGCCCGGAGGGCGATTTCTCAGCGGGGGAAATTGAGGAAGCAGTAGAAAAGGACTTTCTACCGGTCTCCCTCGGGCAAAACCGTTTGCGAACGGAGACTGCTGCGATTGTGGCCTGTACGGTGGTCAATATGATCAACAACGGCTAACAAAAAGTTCCGCACCCCTAACTGCTGAACAAAACAGCTAGAAGTGCGGAACAACAATAAACACCAAACACTTATCTTTCAACACTGCCCTTGGCAGCCCCTGTAATATCGTACGTGTCGTTCTCCACGAGTAACATCAACTGTATTTTTTCATTGGGCCCTACACTGTCGGGAATCGCGATATAGGAAGAAGCCTTTCCTTCCTTGGCCGAGATTGTTTTTTCCGCCACAACAATGTTGCTGTTGCGCAAGGTCCGGTTTCTATTCTCCCCACGTTTTACCTCCGTGATCCTTTGGTCCAACACCAAAATGGCCCTTAGACGCTTTCCTTTGGTACTGCCCTTTATTTCATATTGGAACCCAACGCTGTTGTCGGCAGCCTGCAATTGGGAAATGCCCACACGGTTTCCGGCTTTCACCTTTTGGTAAGTATTGATCTTCGAATACATTTTAGAGGCGCTCGATCCCACAAAATGTTCCTGCCCGTTGACCACCACCTGGGGTGTATAATTGCTCCTATTCCTGAATTTTATATTGTAGGCCCGCTGCTTTTCGGTATATTCCGATTTGCTAAAAGGGTCCTTCCAACCAATGTAGTTCCAATAGTCAACATGATAGGAGAGGGCAAACACATTTTCTTGATATTCCTTTTTCACCTTATCGAGCAGGGCATCGGCCGGAGGGCAACTAGAGCATCCTTGGGAAGTATACAGCTCCAGTACCACAATGGGTTCGTAAACACCTTCCTCCATTGCCTCCGCTGTATTTGCATTGTCGTTTTCCGGTGCTTGGGTAAAGCCTGTAAAGGCCATAAATCCAAGGCTGACCAGAACAATTACAGCTCCTATGATTTTTTTGAACATGATAATTATTACATTTGATTCAATTAATTGTTCGAATCCCTATGAAACAACTTACGTTCCTTCTTTTCATTTTAACTTTTTTTGTGAAATCCTCGCTTGTGGGACAGGAACTGGCCATTCTTAAATATGGCGGAGGAGGCGATTGGTATTCCAACCCTACGGCCCTGCCCAATCTTATCAAGTTCTGCAATGAGAACATTGGTACAAAGATCAACCCTAAACCCGAAACGGCAGAAGTAGGCAGCAACAGCATCTTTCAATACCCCTTTCTCCATATGACCGGGCACGGTAATGTGTTCTTCTCGCAGGAGGAAGCGGATAACTTGAGGACTTACTTGTTATCTGGCGGGTTTATCCATATCGATGACAATTATGGGATGGAGCCCTATTTGAGAAAGGAATTGACCAAGGTCTTCCCGGGCAAGGAACTGCAGGAATTGGGCGTGGACCATCCCATCTTTTCGCAACGGTACAATTTTCCGGAAGGACTGCCCAAAATTCACGAACACGATGGCAAACGTCCGCAAGCGTTGGGCATCTTTCATGAAAACAGATTGGTGCTCCTCTTCACCTTTGAAAGTGATCTGGGCGATGGCTGGGAAGATGCATCCGTACACAATGATCCGGAAGAAGTACGACTCAAGGCCTTGCAAATGGGCGCCAATATTGTACAATATGCTTTTAACAAGTAAGACATGACACCAAAGAACATTTCTGAAGGTATTCTACGGGCGGTAGGTATTATGGCAGGAATTGTACTGCTCTGTTATTTTCTGTACCAGATCAGTTCTGTGCTGGTATACATTACCATCGCCGTAATTGTTTCCTTGATAGGGAGACCCATAGTGCTTTTTTTACGGAGGCGACTCAAGTTCAGGAATACCTTGGCCGTAATCGTAACCATGCTCCTTTTGGTGGGCATATTGGTGGGTATTATCGCGCTCTTTATTCCGCTACTGGTACAGCAAGGGCAAAATCTGTCGCTCCTAAACATTGAGGCTATGCAGGCCAATGTGGAAAGCCTGTACCGGGAAGTCACGGATTATCTCGGGGTAAGCACCTCGGACATAGAGGAAAGTATAAAGGAATCGAAAATTTTTGCGAACCTCGATTTTGGTTTTGTCCCCAATTTTTTGAATTCCTTTGTGGGCGTTTTGGGCAGTTTTAGCGTAGGCCTTTTTTCCGTGCTCTTTATTGTGTTTTTCTTTCTAAAGGACAGCAAACTCTTTGAGGATGCCCTTATGGTCCTGGTGCCCGATGGGAAGGAAAGAAGGCTTAAAAGTTCTATAAATACCATAAAAGATCTGTTGTCCAGATACTTTGTGGGGCTGGTGCTGCAAATCCTGATCCTCTTCATTATCTATACCGCCGTCTTGTTGATATTTGGAATAGAGAACGCAGTGGTCATCGCCTTCCTATGTGCCCTGCTGAACCTCATTCCCTATATAGGCCCGATCATTGGTGGGGTGCTCATGTTGACCTTGACCATGACGAGTAATATCGGTTCGGATTTTAGTACGGTAATCTTGCCCAAAACCCTCTATGTAATGATCGGTTTTGTCCTGGGACAATTGGTGGATAATTTCTTTTCACAACCCCGAATATTTTCCCAAAGTGTAAAATCGCACCCCCTGGAAATCTTTCTGATCATCATAATCGGAGGGCTCCTCTTCGGGGTCACCGGAATGATCGTAGCGGTACCCGGATACACCGCAATCAAGGTGGTTCTGAAGGAATTTCTTGCCGAAAACAAGATTGTAAAGTCCCTGACCAAAAATTTATAGTTTTACTTTGAATAAAAAGTTATTAAATACTGGTGTTCAGGATTTTATAAATAAAAATTTAAACACTGACATCCTGTCAGTTTTACTAAAAAAAATTCCTTTTAAGGGCATTAGCGCCCAAGAGTTGGCCCAACAGCTCGAAGCAAAGAAAAAGTGCCGGGAGAAGCTTCCTCTTTGGTTCGGTACCCGAGGAATTTACTATCCCAACAAATTGCATATTGCGCAAAGCTCGTCCGAGACCACTGCAGCTTACAAGGCGCAAATCGTCTCCGGAAAATCGCTGTTGGATGCCACAGGAGGGTTTGGGGTGGACAGCTACTTTTTTGGACAAAAAATGAAGGAGGTCGTGCACTGCGAACTTAAGCCGGAACTCTCGGAAATTGCAGCGCACAATTTTGGGGTTTTTGGAAAAAAGAACATCCAGACACGGCTTGGGGATGGCATTGATTTCTTAAAGAAAACTGCACAGAATTTTGACTGGATTTATCTAGATCCTTCCCGCCGGAACGAACTGAAGGGAAAGGTGTTCAAACTGGCCGATTGCCTGCCCAACGTCCCTGAACATTTAATGCTTCTTTTTTCAAAATCGGAGCGTTTGTTGATCAAGACCTCTCCCCTGCTCGATTTTTCGATCGGAATACAAGAACTTCAATTTGTAAAGGAAATCCATGTGGTGGCGGTACAGAATGAAGTTCGGGAGCTGTTGTGGGTCCTTGAAAAAGGGTATGGGGACACCATTGCCATTAAAACGGTGAACTTCACCAAAAAGGGACCGGAAAGTTTCAACTTTGGGTTATCTGAGGAAAAAAGCATTCAGGCCACTTATGCCATGCCCATGACCTACCTCTATGAACCCAATGCGGCCATATTAAAATCCGGGGCATTTAAGACGGTGGGGAATCGTTTTCAGTTAAAAAAACTACAGGAACATTCCCATTTGTATACGGCCGATCGGTTGGTTGATTTTCCCGGTCGGCGTTTTAGGATTACGAAAAGTCTGCCCTTTGGTAAAAAAGCACTGTTAGGGCTGGACATACCCAAGGCCAATATCACTACAAGAAACTTTCCCATGACTGTATCTGCCCTGCGCAAGCGGTTTCAGATTAAGGACGGAGGGGACCGATATCTTTTTTTTACGACGGACCAAGAGAGTCGATCAAGGGTGCTGGTTTGCACCAAAGTACCTGAGGAATAACGTCGGCTTAGTTGCACTCCCATTTAAAGTCGTCCACTTTGTCGTTGGAGGCCGCAGCAAGGTTGTAATGCCACCATTCCGTGCGAATGGACCAGAACCCGTGTTGTTCCATGGTCTCCTTGAGCAATTTTCGATTTTGCAGTACCTGTGCCGGCAGATCCGTATTGTCGTGATAGGCCCGCTTACCAAAAAAATCAAAATCGGTACCCATGTCGAGTTCCTTCCCCTCCAAGCTGACCAGGGTTATATCTACCGCCCCGCCCTTGTTGTGGATAGAGCCCTTGACCGGATCGGCCACGTATTGGGGATTGGGCACAATCTTCCACATTTTATGCTGCACGGAATTGGGTCGGTAGCAATCAAAAAATTTGATTCTATACCCCTGTTCCATAAACACTTTGTTGGCCTTTAACAGGGCCTTTGCGGTTTTTACCCGGGTATAACATTCCGCGCAGTCGTATACCTGGGCCTTCAAGAAGTTGTTGGTGGTGGCATAGCGCATATCATAGGCAAAATCCTTACTAAAATCTGCCAGGCGCACAAAGGTGGTGTCGGCCAGTCCATCAAATGATCGTATTTCTCCCTTTTTGAAATCCTCGGAAAGGGTTTCCAAAATGTTGCTTTGCTCCAAGGGCGGTGTATCGGACTTCTTGGTCTGGTTGCGGTCCCCACATGCGGAAAACAAAAGAATCAGTAAGGAAAAGAAGAACCCCAAAGCACGGGGTGCACACTTCGTTATCATGCTGCTGGATTTTAGATTTAGGGAAAAATACGGCAACTTTTTCAATTCCTGGGTCAGTTTGTACAAGTTCGGCTAGTAATTATCTACAATTTATTTCATCTTTACAGCCACTAAAACGAGCTAGAATACCGTATACGATGATACAATTTCCGAAAGATTTTATTTGGGGCTCGGCCACGTCCAGCTACCAAATTGAGGGAGCGGCCATGGAAGGTGGCCGAGCTTGGAGCATTTGGGACGCCCATGCCCATATCCCCGGAAGAACGGCCAACAATGACCATGGTGATGTGGCCTGCGACCATTACCACCGCTACAAGGAAGACGTAAAACTTATGGCCGATCTGGGGCTTAAGGCCTATCGCTTTTCCATTTCATGGAGTAGAATCCAACCCGATGGTCAGGGTGCGGTGAACCCTGAAGGGATTCAGTTCTATTCCAACCTCATCGATGAACTGCTCAGCTACGGGATTACGCCATGGATAACCCTGTATCATTGGGATCTGCCCCTGGCGCTCCATACGGAAAAAGATGGGTGGTTAAATCCGGAAATTGCCGACGATTTTGCCAAGTATGCGGATATTTGTTTTACACATTTTGGAGATCGTGTACACCATTGGATCACCCATAATGAACCCTGGGTGGTTGCAATACTTGGTTATAGCGCCGGTGTGTTTGCCCCAGGAAGAAAATCCGAGGACGAGCCCTATATCGTTGCGCACAACATCTTGCGTTCCCATGCCAAAGCGGTACAACGGTATCGAGAAAAATACCAACCCGCACAGCAGGGTACCATTGGCATTACCAACAACTGCGATTGGCGTGAACCCCTTAGTGATAAGCCCGAGGATATTGATGCGGCCCAACGGGCCTTGGAATTCTTCTTAGGTTGGTTCACAGATCCCATCTATTTTGGGGATTACCCGGCGGTAATGCGTGAGCGCCTAGGCGACAGGTTGCCACAATTCAGCGAGGAGGAGAAAAAACTTTTGATCGGTTCTTCCGATTTTTTTGGATTGAACCACTACTCTACCCTCCTGGCGGCTGACGCCCCTTCTGGGATGGAAGTGGAAAACAATGTCTATGGCAATGGGGGTATCTTCGCAGATCAACGCGTGTTGTTGACCGCAGATCCGGAATGGAAGACCACTGCCATGAGATGGCCCATTGTACCCTTGGGGTGTCAAAAGCTACTGGAGTGGATCAGGGATCGGTACGACAACCCGCCCATTTATATCACCGAAAACGGTTGTGCCTTTGATGATGCAAAGGATGAAAATGGTGAAGTCAGGGATACAGACCGTATCCATTTTTTGGAAGGGTATATAGACGCCTGTCACCGAGCGATTGAAAATGGAGTGGCCCTAAAAGGGTATTTCGTCTGGTCTTTGATGGACAATTTTGAATGGGCCCAGGGATATTCCAAACGTTTTGGCATTCACTATGTGGATTATGAAAGCCTAGAGCGTACGCCCAAACATTCGGCCCATTGGTACCGAAAGCTTATTGAAAACAATGGTTTTAAGTTAAGTCAGTAAATTTCCCGCTTCGTCCCATTCCGCAATGATGCCCCTTTTGCTCTGGTCCACGCACTTGGCCAACCAATCGGGATCATAGGCCACACCGTGCTGGGCCAATACCTCATCGGGTACCCCGTCCCAAACGTTGGGCATATTACCTTTGTACCCCAAGTCGGTTATACCCATTTTTGAGGTATAATAACCGGTGAGGGTCAAATTCCGTATCAGCGAGAAAAATTGAATTTCCAAGGGGTGTTCCTCAGAAGGTACCTCTACATCGGGATAGGCTATGGTGTCCAAAATCTGTTTTTGTTGCTCCTCTGCCGCAGTTTTGAACTCGGTGCCAAATTCCGTGTTGCATTTGTGATCTAACCACATGAATCCGCCCCTTAAATCGGTTTGCATCTCCGGAATATCCTTCGCCATAAATTCAATGAAATCGGGTACTCCGGCATCCGTAGCACTACCAAACTCGGCATTGGCCGGCAATATCAGATCGCATAGGACACCTAGGGTTTCCAGTTCGTGGACATTAAAGAATTGTTCCGCATTCAACTCCTGAATCAGTTCTTTTTCTTCGGGTGTTCTTCCAAAATGGTGCTCGGAAGTCAAAAGGGCATCACCGTCCGCGGCCGCTTCGGCTTCCGGTTTGCATCCGTGCATGGCCAATCCACCGGCTACGGAACCCAGAATAATTGATTTTATACTTTTTCTTCTGTCCATGATCTAGATGTTTTGCTGTTTTAATTGTTCAATAATATAATCCGACGTGCGCCAGGAGAGCGCCAGAATGGTCCAGGTAGGGTTCTTATCGGCCTGTGAAACAAAGGGTCCCGCGTCTACAATAAAAACATTGTCCGTATCGTGCAACTGTTGAAACTTGTTCACCACAGAAGTTTTGGGGTTATCCCCCATTCTAGTGGTACCCACTTCATGGATGATCCAACCTGGGGGCGAAATCCCGTGCTTGGCTTCCTTGGAGGGCCGGTCGCCCAAAATTTCCCCTCCCATGTTGTGGGCGAGTTCTTCAAAGGTATCCTGCATGTGATTTACCTGCTTGTGCTCATAGTCTGTCCATTGGTAGTTGAACCGTAACACCGGAATACCAAATTCGTCCACTTTGGTCGGGTCAATTTCGCAGTAGTTGTCCTGCTGGGGAACAGATTCCCCACGACCACCGAAACCAAGGACCGATCCGTAATACTTTTTAACGTCTTCCCGAAGGCCGTTACCATAACCCCCGACCTTTAGTCCAAAGAATTTATTGAATTCGTTGACATTGAAACCAAACCCATAACTGGGCATCCCCATGCCGCCCCACACTTCTATGTGATAGCCCCTGGGGAAGTCCAACTTCTTATTGTCTAGCCACCAGGGTGAATATACGTGCATTCCCCCAACGCCATCCTCGTTATAGGTTTTTCTGTTCATGAGGTCGGGAACAAAAACGGCCCGACTCACCCCTGTGCTATCATGAAGGTACTTGCCCACCACATTGCTGCTATTGCCCAATCCGTTGGGATGCTGTTTACTTTTGGAGTTGAGCAAGATACGTGCGGAACTACAGGCAGAAGCAGCTAAAACAACTACTTTGCCATGTAATTTGTACTCTTTTCGGTCTTCCTTGTTGATATAGGAAACCCCGGTGGCCCGGCCTTCTTCATCCGTGGTTACCTCGCGTACCATACAGTTAACGAACAGATCGATCTGCCCTCCGCTCTTTTGGGCCGGGAAGATGAGGCAGGTGCCCGATGAAAAATCGGCATATACCTGACACGCCCTGGAGCATTGGCCGCAGTAGAAACAAACGCCTCTTTCCTTGTTTATTTTTTTGGTCAACATGGACATCCGGGAAGGGATTACGGGGATGTTCGACTTTTTGGCCCCCTTGATATAAAAAAGCTCGTGCAACCTAGGTTTTGGGGGCGGAAGGAAAAATCCATCCGGATCATTGGGCAGGCCTTCATTGGTGCCGAATACCCCGATCAGTTTGTCTACCTTATCATAATACGGTTTTACGTCCTCGTAACCGATCGGCCAGTTATCGCCCAAACCGTCTTGGTCCTTGCGCTTAAAATCCTTGGGACCAAAGCGCAGTGAGATTCTGCCCCAATGGTTGGTTCTCCCGCCCAACATCCGGGAGCGGAACCATCTAAAATTGCTGTCCTCGGTATTGGTGTAGGGCTCCCCTTCTATATCCCATCCGCCATAGGCACTATCAAAATCACCAAAATGTCTGACGGTGGAGGCTCCTCTTCGAGGGGATTCCCAAGGCCATTTCAATTGGGTCTGCTGTTCTGGATTTGCGGGATCAAAAAAAGGTCCGGCTTCCACCACTGCTACCTTAAGGCCTTCATCGGCAAGTATCTTGGCGGCCATGCCCCCACCTGCTCCGGATCCCACGATAACAACGTCGTACTTGGTTGGAGATTCAATTATCTGCATAAATCATTGGTTTAGTCTGTTATTTAATTTTTATGGTCTGGGTGCACTTGTTGTCAAAAGGATCCATTCGCCTCAAAGTACTCTCTTGATACCAGAAAAATCCTTTCTCCATTGGGATGGGGTGCGATTTTTGCTTTTCTTAAAAATCCTGTTGAAATTGGCAATGCTGTTAAACCCGCAGCGAAAGGCAATTTCGGATATACTAAAATCCTTTTCGATCAACATGGTGGAAGCATAACCGATACGCACATCATTGAGGTATTCCACAAAAGTCTTTCCTGTCCGTTTCTTAATGAACCGATTAAAGGACACACTGCTCATGTTCACCAGGTTGGAAACGTCGGCCAGGGTAATCTTGGTGCCATAATTCTCTTGCACGTAGTCATACACGGCCTTCAACTGCTCGCTATTATCAAAATTTTCCAAGTGGATGGTGGCCGTGGAAAGCAGGCGCTGATTCCTGGAGATGGCCAAATCGTATAGGATGGACATCAACTCCAAGAAATAGTCCATACTATCCAACTTGGAAACCTTTAACAATCTGGGTGCCACGCGGCGTATGGCCTCCTCGGAAAATAAGATGCCATGAACAGACCTGCGGAACATATCCCGCAAGGGTTTCATAATGCTTCTGCTCAAAAAGGCCCGATCAAACAGGTCGTTGTGAAATTGAATGGTCACCTCATGCACATTTTCGCTGGTACATTCGTGCAGTTCCCATCCGTGGTACAGGTTGGGGCCTACCAAAATAAGTTCCAATTCGGTGATATTTTCAATACTGTCCCCTACGATTCTACGTACCCCTTTTCCATTGGAAATAAAATTCAGCTCCATTTCCGGGTGAAAATGCACCGGATAATCAAAAACCTTCTGCTCCCTGTCCAAGACCAAAAAACAGTCTTTTTCGGACAATGAAGTGATTTCCCTTTGGATGTTTTTAAGGATTTCCAAGTGTTAAAAATTTATGATACGATTTAATCAGGTCACTGATAAGAAATATTCACAATATTAATGAAAATTTCCATTTTCTCGTAAAAAAAGAAAGCCGTGAACAAAAATTCTTGTTAAATAAATACCTTTTTCTTAGATCATTGTTAGTCCCTCCCCCTAGGTAATTTAATGGGGCATTTTTGCGCGACAAGGGATGTCAGCTTCTTTAATTTTTCGTAAGTAACTTAAAATCAATTGATTGCTTATTTTCAAACTTTCACCCCATCATCACATCCCTAAAAAACAAAAGGCCTTTCCCCTACGCTGGGCACCGGCCACCAATACTATTTTAACATTTAACTTTTTTTTTAGGAACTGCTGATATACTGATGTTTTACTGATAATGCATATTATATAGGTTAAGGATAATATCAACAATTGATAAAATATTTGAATATATCTATGTATATTTCATATAGCTTTGTTAATTCAACATTAAATTTATGATTTCTTTACATTGACTCTAAACTAAACGTTTTATTACAGTTAATTTCAGGAATCATGGCTGACACTTTAAATAAAACTAACAAACACTAATGATTATGCTTAAAAAAACTACTTGTCATTCGTTAAAACCCAAGAAATGGAGGGTGATCTCCAGGTTCATGGTTTTATCCGCACTACTTTGTTTTGTTGGGAATTTTGCCTATGCAAAAGCTCCAGCAAGCGATGAAAAATCCGTCTTAGACGAGACACTCCAGACGACCATAACCGGTACGGTTACGGATTCGGATGGCGCACCACTACCGGGGGCCAATGTTGTGGTCCAAGGTACGACCAATGGAACACAGACCGATTTTGATGGTAATTATACCATTACGGCAGACGCCAATGCTACCTTGGTCTTCAGTTATATTGGTTTTGCCACCCAGTCGGTGGCCGTAAATGGACAGACCACTATTAATGTGACCATGGCCGAAGATGCCAGCCAGCTCAGCGAGGTGGTCGTTCTAGGGTATTCCAGCCAAACCCGGGGCGATCTTACTGGTTCTGTAGCGTCCGTTGACATTTCGGAAGCCACCAAGGCGCCTATTGTAAACGCTGCTGAAGCCCTGGAAGGTAGGGTTACCGGAGTTTCCGTGACCAATGCGGGAAGTCCAGGTTCCTCACCTCAAATTACAATTCGTGGTTTTGGTACCAGTAACAACACTGATCCGCTGTATATTATTGATGGGGTACAGACCGATAACGGTAATATCCTTAATAGTATCAACCCAGCGGATATTGATCAGATCAACGTACTGAAGGATGGTGCTGCCGCTATTTATGGAGCAAGGGCATCCAACGGGGTTGTGATCATTACCACTAAAGGAGGAGGGTACAACCAGGCCAAGCCTGTAGTTTCCTTTGACCTTTACACTGGTATTTCAAGGGCCTCCAACATTCCGGATCTGTTAAATGCTCAACAGCATGGGGATATGATCTTTGAAAGTTTGGCCAATGATGGAGCAGCCGTTACCCACCCACAGTACGGGAGCGGTGCTACCGCAGTAGTGCCTTCCAGTCTTCAGGGATATACAAGAGTGATTTCCTATGATCCCATTGTACGCGCACCTGCCAATGCCACGGTTAACCCGCAGGGTACCGATTGGTTCGATGCCGTTACCCAGGACGGGCAGACCCAAAATGCATCTGTATCCATACAGAACGGAAACGAGACCGGTAAGTACTTCCTGTCCGCTAATTATTTGAACAGGGAAGGTATTTTTATAAATACCGGATTCAAGCAGGGTACTACTCGATTGAATTCAGAGTTTAAAATAAAGGATAAAGTGGTTATCGGGGAGCATATGAATGTTTCTTTTTCCAATACCAGGACGGGAGTATTTGGTTCACAGACAGGAACCGATGGACAGCTTAACTCCAACCCTGCCGCCTTTGTCCCTGTCAATGAGGCCTTGCGAAGCAGCCCCCTGATCCCAGTTAGGGACGATGATGGCAATATAGCAGGTACAGGTGCTCCAGGTTTAGGAAACTCCCGTAGCCCATTTGCCAATTTGGTGCGTAGCCAAGATAACTTCAACAAACGTTTTAGAATGTTCGGGGATATTTACCTGTCCGCCCAACTGCATGAGAAGGTGACCTTTAAGACTACGGTCAGTGGAAGTTTGGAATCTTTTGATAGTAGACGTTTCCAAGCGCTAGATCCCGAACATATAGAGCCATTGGGTACAAACACCTTGGTGGAGCAGAACATTGATAATTTTGCATGGACTTGGAACAACACCTTAACGTACGTCAATGTATTTGGTGAGCATAACGTTAATGTACTATTAGGTATAGAGGCCGTTGAAGAAGGAAGTAAGGGCAAGCAGATCAGCCGTAACGGGTTTCTTTTCGAAACGCCTGATTTTTACCTATTGAACAATGGTAGTGGTACCCCTAACGTAGACGGTGCCTTTGACGGTGGCAACACCCTGTTCTCCCTTTTTGGGACAGCTACCTATTCCTATGCTGGAAAATATTTCGGTACAGTGACCGTAAGACGTGATAAGACTTCCCGTTTCCTTGGGGACAACCAAAGTGACGTCTTCCCATCCTTCAGCGCAGGTTGGTTGATCAGCCAGGAAGATTTCTTCCCTAAAGATGGTTGGGTAAACAGACTTAAGCTCTTTGGCTCATGGGGACAGTTGGGTAACCAATCACTACCTGTTTCCAATCCTACGATCAACATTTCACAGTTGAACGAAGGTTTAGCCAACTATTCTTTTGATGGCAGTACCATCGCAACGGGAGCTATCTTGAACCAAGTAGGTAATCCGGATCTTCGCTGGGAAACCAGTGAGGCCACCAACATTGGATTGGAGTTTGGATTGTTCGACAGTGCACTGAACTTATCCGTGGAATACTTTAATATTGATACCAAGGATTTGATTACCAGGGACAACAGCTTAATCAGTACCACCGCCATCGATGCCACCGCACCTTTGGTAAACTTGGGAGATATCAATAACACAGGTTTCGACATCAGTCTTAACTACAACCACGATACAAGCTACGGTTTAAACTACGGTGTTCGTGTCAACTTCTCCACCTATGAAAATGAGGTGGAAAGTTTGATCAGCGACTTCCAGGTAGGTAGAACAGATCTACGTGGTGGTGCGGTTACCCGTACACAAGTGGGCAGACCTATATCGTCCTTCTACGGACGTCAGGTGACCGGTTTTGACGGTAACGGACGTTTTACCTATCTAGATGTCAACGGTGATGGTGCTATTGACGATGATAACGACCGTACCTTTATTGGATCTCCACATCCAGATTTCACCTATGGTATCAACCTTACTGCCAACTACAAAGGTTTTGATATCTCTGCCTTCTTTTCAGGGTCTCAGGGGAACGATGTGTACAACTATGAGAAAATCTTTACCGATTTCCCAACCTTCTTTAACGGAAACAGAAGTACACGGGTATTGGATTCCTGGACGCCCAACAATACGAATGCTTCGCTTCCTGCTTTGAGCCAAACGATTCAAAACGCAGAAACGCAGCCTAATTCTTATTTTGTGGAAGACGCATCCTTTTTACGAATGAAGAATCTACAAGTTGGGTATACATTCCCAGAAAATATAGCAAGTACATTGGGCATGGACCTTTTAAGATTATATGTCCAAGGTACTAACCTGTTTACCATCACTGGTTATGACGGATTTGATCCTGAAGTTATTTCCGCAAGTAACTTATCTTTAGGGATAGATTTTCAGACTTTTCCAGTCGCACAGATATTTACTGTAGGTATTAACACAAAATTCTAAAAAAAATGAAAAAGAGATTAATTTATTATGTGAGTTTTTTCTTTGCTATACTAGCGTGTAGTGATGACTTTACTGAAGTGCCCGCAATTGGGGCATTAAGTGATAGCGCTCTTCAAAATGCAGAAGGAGTGAATCTATTATTGGTTGGTGCGTACTCCACTTTGGATGGGATACGGAACAACCAAGGGGGAGCCGATTGGACCGTTAGTGGAGACAACTGGTGGTTCGATGTTATCTCGGATGACGCCCATAAGGGTAGTACCGATGGTGACCAGGCCGATTTGTTCCTATTGGAAACTTTTGATTGGACTTCCGCCAACCCATACTTGACCGTATGGAACGGTAGGTTTGCCGGTGTCAACCGGGCCAATGCCGTAATTGCGTTAATCAATTCCATTGAGGAAGGTGATTTTTCCGCACAGCTGGCAGAAGCACGTTTCCTAAGGGGGCACTATAATTTTGACCTTCAAAAAATGTTCGGTAACATTCCTTATATTTCTGAGACGAATTTTGCCGACACGGATTTTAACGTTGCCAATCCCGGACCGATATGGGCCGATATTGAAGCCGATCTTCAATTTGCCATAGATAATTTGCCTGATACCCAAGGTGATGTCGGAAGACCCACCTCCTGGACCGCTAAGGCATTCTTGGGCAAGGCCCGCATATTCCAAGGTGATTATGCCGGTGCACTTGCACTTTTCCAGGATGTAATCAACAACGGACCCTATGCACTGAACCCAGAATTCTTGGCCAACTTTAGCCTTGCAGGGGATAACAGTACCGAATCTATTTTTGCGATTCAGTTTACCACGGATTCCGGACAGTCGTTGAACGGAAACAGGGGGGGTACTTTGAACTTCCCCAACCCCGGACCCTTTAGTTCTTGTTGTGGTTTCTACCAGCCTACCCAGGATTTGGTAAATGCCTATAGGACCGATGCCACAGGCTTACCGCTATTGGATACCTTTAACCAGAGCGATGTTGTCAATGACTATGGTGTGGAAAGTGCCGATCCGTTTACTCCAGATGCCGGTAATCTTGACCCAAGGTTGGATTATACCGTAGGAAGAAGGGGTATCGATTACAATGGGTATGGTACCATGATCGGTAAGGATTGGATCCGTGCCAGTTTTGCGGATATCTCAGGACCTTATCTTCCTAAAAAGAATGTATACCAATCCGGTGAGGATGGTAATATTGGTGCCGGTGCTTGGGGGCAGCAGCACTCCGGAATCAACTACCATATCATGCGCTATGCCGATCTTTTGCTGATGGCAGCGGAATGCGCTGTTGAAGGTGGTGATTTGGCTACAGCCCTGGACTACGTAAACCAAGTTAGGCAAAGAGCCATTAGTTCTTCCCAGGTACAGAACGAGGCCGGAACCGGTCCTGCCGCCAATTACGTAATTGGATTGTATGCAGCGTTCCCGGATGCCGACTTTGCGAGAAAAGCGGTGCGCTTTGAGCGCCGTTTGGAATTGGCCATGGAAGGACATCGCCTTTTCGATCTTAGGAGATGGGGCGTTGCCGCTGATGTAATCAATACCTATGTGACCAATGAGGCACGTACCATTGCCAACTTTGGAACCAAGGCCGGGACGTATATGCCCAATATGGATGTAATGCCAATACCAATAAACGCCATTGATTTAAGTGGCGGAATTTTGCAACAAAACCCTGGATTTTAAGTTTAGTTTAAGGAGTTAGTTTGGAAGACGGGGCAAAAGCGTATTGCCCCGTTTTTTTTTGCATCACATCCGGGCTAATTCTTATCTTTATTGTTTCAAAATTGCAATCATGAAGAGGAGCTTTTTTTTAATAGCACTGGGCCTTGTGCTTTTTTCCTGTAGCCATCAAGAGCAAGCCGAGACACGTATATTTCAGCAGCTTGGCCAGGACCATACCGGCATCACATTTTCAAACGTCCTTACCGAAAACGATTCCCTGAATTACTTCACCTATTCCTATCTCTATATGGGAGGGGGAATAGCTGCCGGGGATATCAACAATGATGGACTGATCGATCTGTATTTTACCGGCAATATGGTCCCTAACAAATTATATCTCAACAAGGGAAACCTGCAGTTCGAGGACATTTCCGAAAAAGCCGGTGTTTCTGGAGATTCCCGCTGGTATACCGGCGTTACCATGGCCGATGTGAACAACGATGGTTTATTGGACATTTATTGTTCCGTAGGCGGAAAATTTCAGCCCAAGGAAAACCAGCTTTTTATAAACAACGGGGACCAAACTTTTGCCGAAAAAGCCGCAGAGTACGGGATAGCCGATGTTGGGAACAGCGTGCAGGCTACTTTCTTTGACTATGACAAGGACGGGGACTTGGACATGTATCTCGCCAACTACCCCCCTACCCCCTTCAATGCACCCAACCAATTTTATCTGTTCAAGACAAAATTTCCCAAGGAGAACGAAACGGATAAGCTGTACCGAAACGATGGGGAAGTCTTTGTGGATGTTGCAGAAGAAGCGGGTTTAAAGACTTTTGGCCTGTCGCTAAGTGCCACGGTAGGCGATGTAAACAATGATGGCTGGCCCGATCTTTACGTATCCAATGACTTTAGCACGCCGGACTATCTGTTTATCAACAACAAAAACGGTACGTTTTCGGAACAAGTAAGGCGGGTTACCAAAAACACTTCCTTTTACGGAATGGGCGTGGATATCGCCGATTTTAACAATGATCAGCTCCTGGACATCCTACAGGTAGACATGACCGCCCAGGACAATCGCCGGTCAAAGGCGAATATGGCCAGTATGAACCCCAGTTTATTCTGGAGTACCGTAAACTCGGGCTTTCATTACCAGTACATGCAAAACAGCCTGCAGCTTAACAATGGGCTGGTACATGATACGCTTCCCGATTTCAGCAATATATCCCGATTGGCAGGGCTTTCGTCAACAGATTGGAGTTGGGGGCCCCTATTTGCCGATTTGGACAATGACGGTTGGAAGGATATCTTCATTTCCAACGGTACCCGAAGGGAAATCAACAACAGGGACTACTTTCTGGCTTTGGAAAACCGCAACAAACCCATAGACAGCACTTTGGAACGCAGTCTGGCCATTCCTTCGGAACGTATTGACAATTTTGCCCTAAAAAATAACGGGGACCTTACCTTTAGCGAAATGAACGAGGCTTGGGGCATCTCTTTTAAGGGATTCTCCAACGGCAGTGTCTATGTAGATCTTGATAATGATGGAGATCTGGAAATAGTGACCAACAATATAGACGATCCGGTTTCGCTTTTCGAAAACAAAAGTGCGGAACAAAGTAATTTTATGACCCTCCGGTTCCAAGGAACCGATAAAAATCCCTTTGGTGTCGGGGTAAAAGTATCCCTTAGTATAAAAGGCAGTACACAATTCCAGGAAATGACGCTCACCAGAGGGTTTCAGTCCTCCGTAGCGCCGCAATTGCACTTTGGACTGGGCAAGGCCTCCGAGGTGGACTCCATACGCATCCAGTGGCCCGATGACCGGGTTCAACATATGGCCGCGGTAAAAAGCAATCAGTTGTTGGTCATTGCGCATTCGGATGCCAAAGCTGAAACTCCCAAACCTGAAGAAAAGCTCGAAAAACTGTTTGCCACAGAAACCGATACCACGCTTATTGCCGAACATCAACATTTGGAGAACTACTATGACGATTTTGAAAAGGAAATCCTTTTACCGCACCAAACCTCTATGCTGGGCCCCGGACTGGCCGTAGGCGACCTAAATGGGGACGGATTGGACGATTTTATGGTGGGAGGCTCCGCTGGCTACGAAGCCGGACTGTTTTTTCAAACAAATACCGGTTTTGAAAAGCAGGATACAGAAACGATAGCCATTGACAAAGCGTACGAGGACATGGGCATCCATATGTTTGATGCTGATAATGATGGGGATCTGGACGTATATATGATAAGTGGTGGCAACGAATTTGACAAGCAATCCATACTGCTACAGGACAGATTGTATGTCAACGATGGAAAAGGCCACTTAAAAAAATCCCTTGCAGCCCTGCCGGAGATGATCAGCAGCGGCTCACGGGCTCAAAGTTTTGATTTTGACAAGGATGGGGATCTGGACCTATTTGTCGGGGGACGCCTTGTCCCGGGCAACTACCCCTTCCCCGCCAACAGCTATATCTTGGAGAACGTTAGTACGGCTGGTGCCCCAAAATTTGTGGATATCACCAAGAAAGTGGCCCCGTTCCTAGAAGAATTGGGCTTGGTTACGGACGCGGTTTGGTCCGACTTTGATCAAGATGGGTGGACCGATCTGATCGTGGTAGGTGAATGGATGCCCCTTACCGTTTTGCGGAATCAGCAAGGTGTGTTCAAAAATGTAAGTGAAGATCTTGGGCTAAAGGATACCAACGGTTGGTGGTTTAGCATTCAGCAGGGTGATTTTGACAAGGACGGAGACCTGGATCTGGTAGCTGGCAATTTGGGCCTAAACTACAAGTATAAGGCCAATGAAAAAGAGACTTTTGATATCTACTTTAACGATTTTGATCGGAACAACACCAATGATATTGTACTCAGTTATTTTAATGGAGGTAAAAAATATCCGCTAAGAGGCAGGGAATGCTCTTCCCAACAAATGCCCGGAATAAAGAAAAAGTTTGAGGATTACGCCTCCTTTTCCACGGCTACACTGGAAGATGTGTACACCGAGGATTACCTGGAAAACTCGCTGCACTATCGGGTAAAATCTTTTGCCAGTGTGTATTTGGAAAATGTGAACGGCCAGTTTGTCCGCCATGAACTGCCCAATTTGGCACAACTTTCCAGTATCAACCAAATACTGGTGGATGACTACGACGGTGATTCGCATTTAGATATGGTCCTTGCGGGCAATCTGTACGGGGCAGAGGTGGAGACTCCCAGAAATGATGCGGGAAACGGTTTGTTCCTGAAAGGCGATGGCGCCGGTCATTTTGAAGCCATTACAGCAACAAAAAGTGGACTTTTTGCCCCGGGCGACGTTAAAGACATGCGTACCATAGGTCTAGCAGGGTCTGGTTACATTCTTTTGGCGAAAAACGGTGATTTTATCCAGTTCGTTAAAATTAATACACCCAAAAATCCGGTGATAGCACAATCCGTTATGCGCTAAGGGTAAGTCTAATCCATGATAGGTAAACAGCAAGCCCGGTTTTCCCGGCCCGGTCAAGATGTAAGGACACGGAAATATCTATTTTTTGCTGTTTTTCCCTTGATTTTAAGTCTATTAGCTTCGTGCAAATCCGTAGCTCCCGTGATTCAAAAAAATACAGCCAACTTCACAATAAACAGAAACCCGGCCGCACAGGGACTGTATACAAGAATACAGCACATTGCAGAGAAGGGGTATGCCTTTGGACATCAGGATGCCACAGCCTATGGCATATCCTGGAAAAATGATGGCACCCAATACAAAAGCGACGTAGGCGACGTTGCCGGGGACCACCCTGCGGTCCATGGTTTTGAAATTGGACATATAGAATTGGGCAACTCCCATAATCTGGATACGGTTCCCTTTTCCCTAATCAAGACCTTGGTCAAAAAAGGACATAAAAAAGGTGGCATCATAACGCTGAGCTGGCACCCGGACAATCCAGTTTCCAACAAAAGTGCTTGGCATACGCGCAAGGCCGTAAAACATATCCTAAAAGGGGGGCGCCTGCATGAAAAGTATAAGGATTGGCTGTCCAGGGTGGCCCAGTTCATCAATGCGTTGACCGATGAATCTGGAAAGCCCATTCCCTTGGTTTTTAGGCCATTTCATGAGATGAACGGTTCCTGGTTCTTGTGGGGCAAGGGGCACTGCAGTCCGGAAGAGTACCAACGTTTATGGCGGGAAACCGTATCCCTAATGTATACGGAATTTGGGGTTTCGCACATTCTCTACGCCTATTCGCCCAACACCTTTAGCGATGAGGCAGAATATCTTAGCTATTATCCGGGTGATGCCTTTGTGGATATCTTGGGGGTAGATATCTATCAACACTGGACCACGGCCAATTTTACAAAGAACCTGCAACAAAACATAAGCATTTTAGGACATATTGCCAAAACAAAGGACAAACCCTATGCCCTTACCGAAGCCGGACTGAACAAAGTGCGGGTAGCCGACTGGTGGACCCGGGTTTTGGACAAGCACATAGCCTATTCGGGTATTGCCTGGGCACTCTTCTGGAGGAATGCCAGGCCCAGCCATCATTTTGCACCCTATCCCGAACAAAAAAGCAGTGCCGATTTTGTAAAATTCAGGCAGCTGCCCCATGTGCTTTTCCTAGAGGATATTAAGGATATCAGGTAAGGTACTGGTTACTAAAAACTACCGAGTTGATCCATGGCTTCCGCAACGGTCTGGACGGGAAGTTTACACGTGCTGTTCCTGCACACATAAATAAAGGTCTCCCCGGGCACATAACGTCCTTTGAACAGGGGGAGCTCGCTTTCCGACAAACTGCCAATCACCAGAGCATTGGGAATATGTTGTTTGTGCAGCGATGCTACCAGATCGGTACCCCGGTCCCCTACCACCGCAATTTCATAATAGGGATATACCTGGTTGAGTAAGAGGGCGTTCCACTGCGCATAGTTCGGAGCATTCTCCACAAGCAACGGTACCATGGAAGAAAGCATACTTTTGGATCTGTCCATGGATGCCGTATCGTAATTGAGGTGCCCCAATTGGAATAGGTTTTGTGCCATCACCGCATTGGGGGAAGGCAACACTCCGTCATCGGTCTTTACAATTTTGGAAATAAGTTTATTGCTGCTGTTGTACCTGTACATTCCCGATGCACTATCGGTAAAGTGGGTTTCCACGGTTTTCGCCAAACTGTTGGCAAAATCAAGGTATTCTGCATCCAGGGCAACCCCGTACAGGTTTATGGACGCTTTGATAAGAAAGGCATAGTCTTCCAGAAAACCATCGATCGGCCTTCCCCCCTTTTTATAGGAATGCAACAAACGGCCTTCTTTATAGCTATGGGCACGGATAAAATTGAATATGCCCTTGGCCCTATCCAAAAAAACCGGGTCCTCAAAAGTCCTATAGGCATCCACATAGGCACTGATAAGCAGGGCGTTCCAGGACGTAATAATCTTGTCATCTATGTTGGGCCGTATGCGTTTTTGCCTGGCATTGAGCAGCGCTGTACGCCATTTTTTTTGATACTCCTGCAATTCCGATAAGGAGATGCCATTTTCAGCGGCAAAGTGCTCATCGTCCTGTGATTTGAACAAAATATAGGAGGAATTCTCCCATACATGTTGGCGCTCAATATTGAAATAGTTCGAGAATAGCGGAAAATCATCGGCCAACAAGCCTCTTAATTCTTGCTCTTCCCAGATGTAATACTTGCCTTCTTCCCCTTCGCTATCCGCATCCATTGCGGCGTAATACCCACCATCTTCATATTTCATTTCCCGCTCCAGAAAAGCGATGGTTTCAAAAACCACTTGTTTGTACTCTGTTTTCTTAAACAGCCCATAGGCCTTGGAATACAAGCTTATCAGTTGGGCATTGTCATACAGCATTTTCTCAAAATGGGGGACCTTCCACCGGCTATCGGTGCTGTACCTATAGAAACCACCACCGATTTGGTCGTAAACCCCGCCCATGGCCATTTTATCCAGGCTAAGCCGCACATGTTCACTGGCATCCTTATCTTCGGCCAGGAGGCTAAAATTTAGTAAAAAGTCCAAATTTATGGGAAGCATAAATTTTTGTTGTTCCCGATTGCCGCCCCATTCGGGATCCCACCTTGTTTTCCATCTTTCTACGCTGGTAAAAAGGGCATCCCGGGTCAACGCCTCGAAACCATCGGATGGCTGTACCACATTGACTTCCTGTATCCCTGCCGCCACGCGGTCTGCATACTCATTGGCCCGTTTGGGATCTTCGGCATACATCCCACTTATTTCGGTCAATACCTTATTCCACTGCGATTTGGTATGATAAGTACCCCCGTACAAAGGTTTTCCATTGGGGAGCACAATAACGTTCAACGGCCAGCCACCATCCCCTTTCATGAGCAATAGGGCGGTCATATATATCTGATCCACGTCCGGGCGTTCTTCCCGGTCTACCTTGATGCTAATGAAGTTCTCATTCATCATTTTCGCAATCTCCTCATCCTCAAAAGTTTCTTCCTCCATCACATGGCACCAATGGCAGGAAGAATAACCAATACTGACCAACACCAGCTTGTTTTCCTTTTTGGCGGTTTCCAACGCTTCCTCACTCCAGGGTCTCCAATTCACGGGATTATGGGCATGCTGTAACAAATACGGACTGGTTTCGTCGATCAGCGCATTGGTATACTTATGCCCGCTGTCCTGTTTCCCTGTTTGTTTACAGGAAAAAAAGGCCATAAGGGACAAAAAAAGCAAGCTAATCTTAAAATCTTGTATGCTTCGCCGGGTGCTATGGGTCATAGAAGTAAAATAAGGCCTAAAAGTACTATAAATATGGATAAAAGTCTGTTAAGAAAATGGCAACTATGCCCGTAAGGAAGTGTCTGCTTATTTTTATTTTTCGGTAGTTGCTCAGTATGATTCCTGTTCCAAAAATCCAAGGATATAGGTCAAGGGAGCGTTCCAGTTGAGGCATATTTCGTTGCTGGCGAAACTGGGTTCCTGATCGACCCAGCTTTTCATGGGTGCCGGGTCTTCGGGATAGACCACACCGCTGGAGGCATCCTGTAACCTGCTGTTGGGTCCGCGGGAAAGTAGGCCGGGTACCGGTTCCTCAACCGCGTCACCGGCACTTTGCCTGTGGTGGATGAACATGGGTGTTTTGCTGCCGAAACCGGTAAGATAGCTATACCCCATGGCGTTGTTTCCCAAAACATAATCAACGGCCTGCTGTACGCCTTTTAAATAGACCTCCTTGGGTTCTAGCTGATAGGCTTGCGCCATAATCATGGCCGTATTTAATACGTCGCTATTGGAACCCCACTGAAAATCGTCTATCGGTTGGAAATAATCCAGGGCTGCCGCTTTTTTGACCAAGGCGTCGGCCGACCCCAAAATACCTGCTTTTAGTTCTTCATAGAACCCACCGGGCAAGGCATCTTTCTGCTTTACCAGCGAAAACATACCCAAAAATCGCATATAACTCGCCCAGCCATCCCCGGGCTTGTAAGCGAAATTAAGATTGTCCTTTTTAAGATTGTCCAAGTAAGTGGTGTCCCTGGTGGACAGGTAGAGTTCGGCCCCTGCCCAAAAAAACTCATCATCAAAATTGGTGTCACCGTATTGTCCGGTAATAATACCCTCGGGATTTACAAAGGAAACTTCAGGATTTGAAATGGCCCAGGCATAGGCCTTTTTTGCTGCGTCCAAACAGTTTTGGGCATAGGTAGCGTCCTGAGCTAAAAAAATGCGGTAGGCCTTGGCTGCGGCTGCCGCAAAATCCAGGGTAGCCGCAGTGCCTTTTCCAATGATGTAGCGCTGTTTTACCGACTTATGTGGCATGATCATATCTTCAAAACCAAAGGCCGTCAATTTATGGAACAGGCCCCCGTCTGTATCCTGCATGGTCAAGACCCAATCCATTTCGTATCGGAGTTCGTCCAGATAATCGCTCTGTCCGTTTCCGCTTTCCGGAATATTTAACTCGTTATCGCCAATGATTTCGGGATAATCTTCCTGTAGCTGGAAAAACTGTCCCAACGGAAAACTAGCGTTTAACACGTACTTTCCATAATCACCGGCGTCATACCAACCCTTGGGCGATGCCATATAACCGGTATCTTTGCCCGAAGAAGGGTGAAAAAGAATGCTGTCATCGGGGTGACCCATGGGCCTGTGCCATTTTCCGGCGTATTGCTCCTCCAAAGCCATGCCCGCTCGCTGATAGTACAAGCCCTTTACAGAACCTAAAAAGGCTTTGCGCAGCACCTTCTTCCCAATGGAAAAAGGATATGAATACCCTATGCCATCAACAAAAATATGGTATTCGCCCTCGGTATTTAGTTCAGAAAAATCAGCCACCTGCGCCTGTTCGCCGGCTAGTTCCCAGGTCATGGGTTTGGAAAGACTCCCCTGAAACACGACCTCCTTCGTAGTTGCATCCACCACACTGAATTTCCCTGCGTTCTTACTTTCCACGATTACCGCCTTTTTGGTGGCTTTGGGATAATAGCCAATTTGATTTAAACGGATCATATCACTATAGATACCGTCCATTGGAGGTACAGATTTCCTGCAACTTGTCATCAGTAGCAGTATTGCCAAACTTATTACGCTTAAGAATTTGCCCATCAGAGTTCCTATTTTTTTGGTTTAGTGTCTTCGTCCTTTCTTTTCTGTGCCGCAAACCAGTCGTACAATCCATCCGTGTTATACGCCCTTACCCACGAATTATGTCCAACCCCGGGATATCTGGTAAACTGCACCGGGTGCCCCAATTTTTGCAAGCGGGCCACCATTTCTTCCGATTCGGATATGGGAATGGACCTGTCTTCCTCCCCGTGAAACACCCAAATGGGCATCTCCTTGTCTATCCATTTGGCGTAGGGAGTGGGTGCCATACCACAAACTACGGCCATAGCGGCAAATTTTTTGGGATAGTGTACGGCCAACTCCCATGCCGCACTCCCTCCCCTACTTAATCCGGTAAGGTAGATCCTTTTTTTATCCACCCTGTTATGGGCAACAATGGTATCCAATAACTGCATCACCGATCGGGTGTTCCACCATTGCTTTTCGTGGGGATGCTGCGGGGCCAGAATTAGAAAAGGGAACTGCTTGCCGTCTGCAATCAATTTGGGCGGACCACTGGATTTGATCCTCGAAAGGCTATCGCCCGCGTCGCCACCGCCATGAAGAAACAACAAGAGTCCAAACTCCTTGTCCTTATCCGTTTCATAATCCGGAGGAAAATAGAGATAGTACCGCAGTTTTTCCACATTAACGGTCTCTACTTCATCGGCAATCAATTGGGACTGTGCACCACAGGCCTGAAAAAAAAGCGCGTAAAGGACTAAGGATAAAAAAATGGACAAGGGTCGTTTCACAAGCTAGGATATGACTTACTCCTTAAAAGTATAAAAATTACCACAGACCTTACCATTTATGGGGGAATACGTGGCATGAAAAAAAATCCGATAAAAAAGAGCTACGGCCCGGTCAGTTATTTTCGTAAATGGGGTAGCTGTCCATATACCTTGTAATGGTTTCTGGGTTCATGTAACGTTGGTCAATGGCCGGGCCCTCTTCTGCCAACAGGTCTTCCGATGCACCCCGCCATTCACTAATGTTCAAAACCTCACGTACATAACTGCTCCAAGCGTAAAGTTGGTACCCCAATCCATGTTCAATACTGATGCGATCGGTATTAAATTCAAAGGCATCCGTGTTTTTCGATTTCAACAATTTAAAGGGCAGGCCTATCAATTGCAAAGTGTTCTTACTACTGTAGTAGCGTGTATGCCCCAATTCATGTCCTAGCACCCCGATCTGTGCATTATAGGGTAGTTTGGAAAATAAAATAGGCGTAAGCGCTTCGCTGGAACGGGTGCTGATCGTAATAATGTAGGTTCGGTTTTTCCTTTTCTTGAATACGCTCCAAACCTGTGGTCTGGAGGCGAGGGGGGTCTTACGTTTGCGCAAGCGAAAGATTATTTTTGTCTCCCGCAATTCGGGATAATGCGACAGGGCAATCAGCGCCTGCGGGCGGATTTCGCCGGGTATTTTTTTATTCGTTTCAAAGGCCGCGTATTTTAAGGAATCAAAGGTATCCTTTTGGAAGTGTTTTACCGGCATCTGAGCGGTCAGATGGACGCATATGCATAGGAAAATCCCAAAAATACAATATGTTCCAGCCTTGCGCCTTTGCATACAAAACGGGCTTAAAGGGAAAAATAATACTGTAATGAAATACTGGCGATAAAATCCTGGGCCACGTCATCACCGTTGGTGACCACGTTTATTTCCCGTCCAAAGCCCGCGGTAATACCGATTCGTGAGGAGGCATTGAGGTCCAAAAAGTAACCGGCTTCCAACCAGGGTTGTAAAACCAGTATGTAGGTGGTCCCTGAACTTGGATTGGGCATATTGACGCCGTCGCGCCAATCGATCCATAAATTCCAGATATCTGTGTTAAACCCAGCGATTATCTTTCCCTTCCCTACTGGAAAATGTTTGCGATACCCGAAAGAACCGCCAAAGCCTGCCCCTTCCTCCTCGTCATTTTCATCGCTAAAATCCTGACGGTCCGTGATGTTGGCCCCCAGGCGAAATAAAAGGGAAGATTCCTCAGAAAGATAGTGTTCCGCATTTATGGTAGGGATTATTCCCGCAGGATAAGCCTGAACGGACAGGCCCAAATCCGTTCTTTTGCCCGGATCCGATTGTGCATAAAAGGGCAGTGTGCATAAAAAACAGAGGACAAAAAACCAAGTGGTGGGTAGATGGCGCATATCAAATCAATTTTAGATGTTCTTCCAATTCCTTATTTGCCCGCATCATGGCCCTGCCGTCCCTGTAACTAAGGTATCGGTGCCCCTTTCTATTGTTTATGGCACTGATCTCGTACATGAGCCTCCAATGCCTGGTAATTTCGCGCCAAGCAAAGAACAGGGAATGCTTGGGGTCATAAATATGTGTGGGCTCGCTACCCGCTCCGTTCACCTCTATTACACTAAAGTCCTTCCCTGCCGCCAAAGCGTCAAAGGAGGAATACAGAATGTCTAGGCGACCAAAATAGAAATCGGGTATTTGCTTGCAAATGGTATCTATGGTATCCAAAAGCTGTTGGTTCTTCAAATGCGATTTGTCAATGAATTTGGCCCCCCTGGTATGGCTGCCATAAGGTACGAGAACAAATTGCTCACCCTTGGCCAAAACCCGATCCAAGGTAGCTCCATATCGTCGCATCAAAATTTTGAGCTGAAAATGGCTTCTTGGGGTTTGTTTGATTAGATCCTTTATACTGTGTTGCCCATCACCAATGACCGATAAAAACTCCTTGGAAACAATGCCCGTAATGACGCCTTTTTCAGCATCGGGTTTCCGTACGTAAAAAATACCTACCTCCTTGGGGTAATCCACAAATTCCTGTACCAAAAAATTGTCGGCTATCTTATCCAGATATCCTTTAAGTTCGCCCTCGTGGTTTATCTTATCCACCGCAAAGGCCTTTAACCCGATATCGGGTTTTGCGATCATGGGAAAATGGATTCCCGCTTGCACCACGGATTTCATGGCCTCCTCCAGGGAAGCCCCTTTGTTTATAAGCACGGTTTTTGGAATATACTGGGGCGGGATGATATCATAAATCTCTTTTTTTGACTCCATGGCCATACCCCCATTTTTAATGGATGGGTTGGCAGCACTAAAAAAGAAAAAAGAGCGGGCCTTTATCGCATAATATAACCAAACGGGAAAAATAGGGTAATAAATAGCCTCCATGGGCCAATACTCCCAATGGAATAACTTGTGCAATTTTAGCCTTAAATAGCTCATTTTGAATGATTGGACATATGCCTCGTTGCCATCGAAATAAAATACTCCTTTTCGCGCAACAGATCCATATGGTTTAAGCCTATTTCATCTTCATCCACAATTGCTTGGGTAATACTGAGTGTTTTTAGGGAATCGTTCCGGTTGATTACAAAACCATTTTCAAAATCATCATGGTTATTGGAATGAAACCCGATAATGTCCTCGGGCCGAACGACCGTGGTCCTCTTCAAAAACCCGTCAAACAAAGTCTCGCGCTGCCTCCTCACCACTGCGTCGTACAGCGTGGCAGAAGACCAAATATACGCTTGTGCGCTGTCCAATTCCTTAAAATACTTCCGATGGCCATCCCAACGAAACTCCAGCAATTCCCGATTTACAAAAAGGATAATGGTAAAAGGTTCTATCCGTTGTAGATCTATGGTCCTCAATTCAAAAACCGGTGTTGCCGCGCTTATCACCTTTAAGAGCACAAGGCCCCTGCTCATAGCATAGTTTCCTTGGGAAATATGCTTTTCAAAAGCACCGTTGAGCAACACGCATACGTTTCCATTTTCATTGACCGCGAACCAGGTACCTCCCGCCTTTGGATCCTTGGGATAAATTAACCTGCAATTATGGGTCACTTCTTCGACGGGCTCAAAGGCTACGCTGCGCGAAGGCTGTTCATCCCGATTGGAGGTGATGAAAAACCGATCTTTACTAGGAAGAAAACTTACTGTGCACATTGCGTTCTAAATTGCATGGTTGATGGTGCAACCCCAAAGGATTCTGGTAAGGGCATATCCGTAAATTGCCGAATTCCGACCTTGATCAAGGCTTGATGATGTATGGTGTGTTCCAAATTGTACATGACCTCCCTAAAATAATTTGATGTAAGGGCTACCTCGCTATTATCCAGGTCATAATTGACCCGTAGTACTTTGTCCGGACGCTCCAAGGAATCCTGAATTTCCTGAAGTTGGTCCAAGGCAAAAGTTAGTTCCTGCTCAATTCGCCTATCCCTTTTTCTCTTATCGTAAGACACTTCGGCACAATCATACCCCTGTAAGAGACATTGGTACAATTCAATGATGTGTCGGGTATGCTGGCCAATGCTTGCTTCTGACAACATTTGGCAAGGCCGGGTGTAACAATCTTCCGGGAGCTGCGATAAGATCTCCTTGAATTGCTCGATTGTTTGAATGGAGGATTTGAACATAAGCTTATGAAATTTTTAATTTTAGATGCTTCTTATATAGTAGGAAAAGTAAATAAAACGAAAAGCCAAGATATAAGCAGCCCATAATCCAGGCGATTATGGAACTATATTGCTGGTAATTCTGAAAAATGTACTTTCCCAAAAAAATGAATATCAACAGGGCACCCAAGGTTCCAATGCCAATTCCGACCATATAGGAAGTATACGAACCTAGGCTATTGTGCAACAGTCTTTTTGAAATCAACAGACGATTCCATCCTATCCAGAAAGGAATGTGTAGGGGGTTCAAGCTACTGAGCAATACGCCCAACAGGATTGAAGATTGTATCATCGGGAAAACGGTAGCGCTTGTCACCAATTCTTGGGGTGCACTGGCCGACATAAAACTGGAAATGGCCAAATACAAAAGCAGCGCCACGGCAAATGGTAGTATGTAAAAGGAAAGCTTTCCGTTAAAATTTATTTTTTTGTCTCCCATCAAGGTAAACCGCACAATAATCAGCTCGACAAATACGGCGGCAAACGAAAACAACAAGGCTTCCCCAACATTTTGCGAGGCGGCTATGTTGAAGGCGGTAATGTTCAGGGTTCCCAAAGGCAACGCCCCCACAAAGCTGATCAAAAGGCCATATATGCCTATCAATCCAACCCTGGTTGTGCTGTTTTGCGCCCTAAGCGCAACTGCTAATTTCTCCACCTGCTCTGTTCTAGTAATTTTTTTGTGTGTGATCGTTAAGGTGTCCCATTTTTACAATAGTCTCCAAATTTTGAAAAACTAACAAAAATCGTTCCCGTTTCCACGATTTCCCCTATTTACGTTTTTCGGACAAACATAGTTTATTCCCTACCCTTTTAGACGTCGTTTTTCCGGGAAAAACCTTAAAACTATCCTAAGATTTATACAGGAAGCCATGGGATTACCTCTTTTTGGTTACTTTTAGTAGTGCTGTAATGATTGGCATGATTGTAGTACTAATAGGGAAAGACTATAAAGAACAGCTTATTATGACACAAAAGTTTTTCATTAGGTTCCTCATTTTGTTTATAACGATCAATGCCTTTGGACAAAACGCGGATTTCAACAAAAAAAATGGGTATGCAGCCGAAGGATATGATGTTGTGGCCTATTTTGACCAACAGGTACAGAAGGGCAAGGAAGATTTGGTGTATGTGTACCATGGAGCAAAATTCAGCTTTTCCACTACATCCAACCTGAACAAATTTAAATCGGCTCCCGATAAATATGTACCCCAATATGGAGGGTGGTGCGCCTATGCCATAGGCAAGAGTGGAAAAAAGGTGAAAATTGATCCGGAAACCTATGAGATCCGGGACGGAAAACTGTATTTGTTCTATAATTTTCGGTCTACCAATACGCTGGAAAAATGGATTAGCGAGGGACCCGAGACACTCCGGGACCGAGCGGACAGGAATTGGACCAAAATTGTTGACAAAGGAAAATAAAACGAAACACAGCTGCCTGCAGGAGGATGTGGCCTTCAGAACCCTCAAGAGGCCATAAAGAAAGAACTCCGATATGGGCAGCTTGCTGTAAGTTTTGTGCTTGGGTTACGTCTATTCTTAAAAGAATATGCGTATATATCAGTATTAAGTCATAGCCCTCTCAATACATTTTTTCATAATCGTGTAAGCTATGGAAAGAATTACGAGATCTCTGGTTTGTTTTTTAGGCCCCTTGGCGCTTCTTTTTATCTTTCCCCAGGTGGAGCAGGTCTCTGCCAACATTGTATATGGCATAGGGGGAATGACCTATGTAAGTCCTTTCTTTGTGTATCTCACCTGTTGGCTCATCTTTTTGTATTTGGCCAAAATGTCCCATCACTACATGGCAACCACAACAGGTATTCAAAAAGTCTATGTCCGCATTAGTACGGTACTGGCCATGTTCTTGCTGGCAACGTGCATCATAGCACTGATCGTTTCAACCATACTAGTAGTAGGTTCCTTTTAATGGCCTTACCATAAAACAAGCAGGCAAGCGCTCGATTTTGGGAACAGCATATTTATATAACCTGATATGCAGGCGCCCTTAGCATTCGGCCAGGGGATTGGGATAATTGTCGGACTGGTCTTCCATGGTATTGTCCAAACAAACAAAGTCTTTTTCTACTAAAAGAAATAATTCCTCGCCATTGTCCAGGAGTACCGTATGTTGAAAGCCCACGGTTTCATTCTCGGCCCAACCTTCACTTTTTTCAACGGAAAGGTGGAGTGTTATGGTATCACCGCTAAATTCCGCCGCAAGCTGCTCAATGGTGTCCGAAGCCTTTAGCGCATAGCTAAGGGTCCGGTCATTGAATTGTGTTTTTTCCTCGTAATACCCGGTTTCGCAGAACGTTTTTACCTCTGTTTTTGTAAGCCTATAGCGTACCGAATTTCCTCTTATTCTTATTTTCATCCTCCTATAGTATTCAAAATTTAATTTAAGCGGCTTCCGTGTCCACCACTTTTTTCTTCTTGTACCGCAATTTTCCCAGCTCAATACCAATGGCGGTCTTGGCCAGCATGGTAAAGATAAAGGCACCCATGGCCCAGATGCCGAGCGTTACCCCGATTTCTATCCCTGTAGGTGTGTATTCGGCTATTTTCCCATAAGGTCCGGGTATAAATCCGGGAACGATGAGGCCAAATCCTTTTTCGATCCAAATGGCCACAAACAGTAAAAAGCACGAAAAGTACAGGACTTTGGGGTTGTTTCGCAATTTGTTGATCGTCAGAAGCACGGTAGCTAAAACGTTCAGGGGAATTGCGGTCCATATCCAAGGCAGTAAGGCTGTTTTCCCCTCCAACCCGAAGAAGAGATAATAGGCACTTTCGCTATGATGGGTGGGCGCATAAAACTCTTTGAACAGTTCCGATACCAGCATAATGATATTTATTTGGGCCGCTACCACCACAATCATTGCAATTTTTTTAATCGTTTTGTCTTCGATTTTAAAAGGAGTGTGCACCCGGATTATTGCCAGGACAAGTATAATCAAAGCCGGACCGGCCGCAAAAGCCGATGCCAGAAAGCGTGGACCCAAAAGCGCGTTGTTCCAAAACGGACGTGCCTGAAGCCCTTCGTATAAAAAGGCCGTTACCAAATGAATGCCCACCGCCCATAAAACCGATAAAATTGCTCCGGGAATATAGACCTTGGGGTTGGCATCCTTTCCTTGATAATGCCTAAAAAGAATATAAAATGGAATACTGATGTTGATAAACAGGTAGCCGTTTAGGACAATAACATCCCAGGCAAGCATGGAACTGGGAAAATTAAAGACGCCTATGCCTGGTATCATATGCCATAATACGGAAGGTCCTCCCATATCGGCAATAACAAAGGCAAGGCACATCAATAAGGCGGCAACGGCAAGGCCCTCGCCAATAAGTACGGCCTGTTTAAAATCAATGTCGTGCAACACATAGGTGGGCATCACTAGCATGACCGCAGCAGCAGCCACTCCTACCAGAAAAGTAAAGTTGGAAATATAAAGTCCCCAGCTCACCCTATCCGTCATTCCCGTGACGCTCAAACCCTCTTCTATCTGTATGGAATAGCAATACATGCCAATGAGCATTACAAAAGTCAGAAAGGCCATCCAAATGTGGTATTTCCTTGAACCATGGGTGATATGGTCCAAACTGTCCCTCACTAAACTTCCAAAAACCTTAAGTCTTTTCATATCCCGTTCCTATAATTGCGCATTTAGAATTGTTCACTGTCCACTGCTTGAGATTCTTCGCTTCACTCCCTTTCATTCTGAATGACAACAGATATTGATTTGTCATTCCGAGCCTGCGAGGAATCTCCGGCCCCATCGCCCAATGAGCGAAGAGGGAATAGGCAATAGCGAATAGAATTTATAATTCATCAACTTATAACTCTTACCCCATCACCCAACACTGCCTTTTGCCAACTGCTTACTGTTCAAAGTTTCTCGTTTCTGGTAGTAGTTAATCGCTCATAACTTAACCCATCATTGCCCACCATCCGCCATCAACCCATTACTGCCCACTGCTAATTGTTTATTGTTAATTGTTTACTGTTTATTGTTCAAGGTTTCTAGTTTCTGGTAGTAGTTAATCATTCATAACTTCTAACCCATCATTGCCCGCCATCCGCCATCAACCCATTACTGCCCACTGCTAATTGTTCACTGCTTACTGCCCACTGTCTACTGTTCTTAATCCATATAATACCAGAACTTGGGCTCCGTACCCAGATCTTCCTTTAGGCGGAATACTTTTTTATTTTCCAGTACCCAACGGATGGTACTATCCGGGTCCAAGAGGTTTCCAAATACCCTGGCTCCTGTAGGGCAAGCTTCCACACAGGCTGGATCCTTCCCCGATCTGGAACGTTGTACACAAAAGGTGCATTTTTCCATCACGCCTTTTTTACGCATCCGGTTGCCCAAATAGTGCTGATTTTTGTTGACCTCCTCCTCCGGCACCTCGGGTTTGCTCCAGTTAAAACGCCGTCCATCGTAAGGACATGCGGCCATGCAATACCTACATCCAATGCACCAATCGTAGTCAATGACCACCAGTCCGTCCTCCTCACGCCACGTAGCTTCCACAGGGCATACGTCAACGCAGGGTGGGTTATCGCAATGAAAACACTGCGTGCCCATGTAAAAATGACCTTCCGCAGGCACTTCATGGTAGTAATTATCATCGGCCTCATTAAACTTAAAGCCTTCCCCATCCTTCATTTCATGGATACGGATGTACTGCATTTCCGAATTTCTATCCTGATTGTTCTCCTTGACACAGGCGCTTACGCAGTCCATATATCCCTGACATTTGGAAATATTGAAGGCATACCCGAAGAGTACATCCTCCGGGGCATCGGTGGTTGTCATGGTGATGTTCTTCTTCTTGCGCAATTGGTAGGACCGCACCAAACGATCAACGGTGGCCTTGCGCTCTTCCTTGGACATTAATTTATAATTCCCCTTAAACTGCTCTTCCCAATCAATCTGTGCTTTTTCCTTGGTTTCCTCTCCCGCAATCATACTACAGGAGGTACTTACCGCGCCCGCACCGATCATTAAACTGGCCGTCAATTGTTTAAAAGCAGACCTGCGGTCCATTTTAACATCAAACACCTGTTCGAAGCCGTCCTTTTTGGCCTCTTCGCCTATGCTCTTTTGGTGGGAGCCACATCCACCGGAGGTTTTTCCACACCCACAGCCAGAATGCGCAGTTTCTTTTTGGGAACTGCCAAGATTTAAGGAATACCATTTCTTTTTATCGCTCATGACCTTTTTTTTAAATCTAACGCCTGTTGTTCATTCTCTTTCCTGTACTTTCCGGGTGTTGAACCGCACAGGCCATTTGGATGCTATTTGTGGCTGATGCGGGTTATGACAGTTTACACAGGTCATGGCCGCCCTAGGCGGAGCCCAGCCTCCGATATTTTTCCCGTGGGCGCCCCCTTTCCAATCCTCGAACTGATTGTTATGGCATTGACTGCACAGTTGATAACTTTGGTTCAAATCGACCATCTTTCCCGTAAGGCTTTGTAAATTATTCATATTGCTCCCATCATGGCACGTAATACAGTTCATGGCATTTTCATTGGCATGCACCAATTTGATATCCCAATGCGCCTTTTTAATATCCTTTCCCTGCAATTCCTCCAAAGGTTTGATGTGACATTCCAGGCAGGGATAGGATTTGATCTGGCCTTTGCGTTCAGGTATCAGGAAGGTATGGCCTCCTTCGGTAATTTCAATCGTCTTGATATCGCCCAGATAATCCTCGGAGGAAATGGACGTCCCGTGGTACTTCTTGCTCTCTTCCTCTATTTTCTCTCCTAAGCTATGATATTCGCTCTCTTTATGCTTGCAGGACAGCACGCCACACAATACTAGGAAACCCACCAAGATCTTTACGTTATTCATTTACATCGGTATTAGCTCTTATAAACGACATCGCAGCCCGTGTTTCCCCTGTTTTGGGCACATGGCATTGTCTGCAATTGATACGTTCCGGATGGTCAATCCGAAGTTCCTTCACCGCACCGGGCCCCGCGTGGCAGGCAAGACAATTTTCCCGTAACTGCAGTGGATGCGGGACAACAGGCGGGCTGCCATCAAGCGCGTTGTTAACGCCCACTGCAGGAGCGGGTTTTTTATAGAAGGTGTTGGCCGCAAACGTTGATCGCGCCACCTGGGTCACATGACACTGCCTGCAATTAATCATCTCCGGGTGGGGCGTAACCGGGGCGTAGGCGTTGAATTTTTCCACAAAGCCCCCGTTTTGATGGCATTGCAGGCACACCTTGCCTCCCATACTGCGTTCCTCTTTGACCGGGTGTGGAATACTGGGAGGTGCGCCGGTGTACGCCCTATTGCCGTAATACGTATCCAGGGTTCTTTGATGATTTTCATCAATGGGCATATTCAGATACTCCAAAGCAAATTCCGATCGTTCAAAGACCGCACTTTCCGATGGGATAATAGGAACCTCCCTTTCTTCCGAAATAGGGATATAGGCCTCCTCAAGACCCTTTTCATAACTGTAGTTCCAAATGACCACAAAAGCCACGAACAAAATGGCAAACAGCGATAGGATTCCTAGTCTTTTCATTTGCTTATATTACTTGGTTGAAAGTTCAAGTTCAAAAATTGATAATTGCTAATTGTTCATTGCTAATTGTTCATTGTTTATTGTTCAAGCTTTTTCCACTTTCACCGCGCATTTCTTGTAATCCGGTTCCTTTGAAATGGGGCAAAAAGAATCCAAGGTGATATCGTTGATCAACATATTTTCATCAAAAAAGGGCACAAAAACTTGCATGGGCGCCGGCACACCTCTTTGGTTTACCGAGGCGGGTAGGGTGATTTCGCCCCTTCGGGTCGTTAATTTCACCTTATCCCCCGTTCTGATCTGCATTCGTTTGGCATCCCCGGGATTTAACTCCACATAGGCATGCGGCATGGCCTGATGCAGTACCGGTATTCTACGTGTCATGGATCCCGTATGCCAGTGCTCCACTACACGGCCTGTACCCAACCAAAAGGGGTAGTCCGCATCTGGTTCTTCTGCGGCGGGTTCATATGGTCGCTGCCAAATAATGGCCTTCCCGTCCTTCTTGCCATAAAAATGAAAATCCTTGCCGTTGGAGCAGGCCGGATCATATTTGGCATTGAACCGCCATTTGGTCGATTTTCCATCCACATAGGGCCACATGGCCCCGGGTTGCGATTTTAAGACCTCAAGCGGTGCCATATTGTGTTTCTTCCCTTCATGGTGCCTTCTGTATTCGTTGTAGATTTCCTCAACATGTGTTTCTTCCTTGTAATAGAACTGTTTTTCGTAGCCCAAGCGCTTGGCGACCTCAATCAACTGCCAAGTATCGCTCATGGCCTCCCCGGGCGGTTCCAGCATTTGTTCAAAGTACTGTGTCCGCCGTTCCGAATTACCGTACATGCCTTCGCGTTCGATCCACATCGCGGAAGGCAATATCACATCCGCAATATCGGTGGTGGGCGTGGGATAGATGTCGGAAACGACAATAAACCGGCCTTCCTTTTTAGCCCCGTCCCTGTACCGCTTAAGTTTTGGCATGGTCACCATGGGATTGGTTACCTGAATCCACATGAAGCGGATATCGCCCCGATCCAACGCCCGGAACATTTCAACGGTATGGTAGGTGGGCTTGGCCGGAATATTCTCTACGGGAACATCCCATATTTTTGCGGCAAATTCGCGATGTTCCTTGTTCATCACCACCCCATGGGGCAATTTATGGGTCAGTGTACCTACTTCCCGTACCGTGCCACATGCGCTGGGTTGTCCAGTGAGTGAAAACGGACTATTGCCCGGTGTGGAAATTTTACCCGTAAGCAAGTGAATGTTGTATACGATATTGTTGATCCAGGTGCCACGGGAATGTTGGTTCATGCCCATACACCAAAAGGACATCACCTTTTTATTGGGATCGCCAAAATGTGCCGCCATATATTTGATGTCCTTTACGGATACCCCTGAAAGCTTCGCAACTTTTTCCGGGGAATAGTCTTCCAGGAAGGCCTTGTACTGCTCAAAGTTTATTTTTTCCGGCTTGTCGGTAAATTTATAGTGGTCCTCCAGACCGTACCCCATCTTGGTGAGTCCCTTGCTAAAATTGCAATGTTCTTCCACAAAGGCCTTGTTCATCCACCCGTTGCGAATAATCTCATAACAAATGGCATTGCCCACGGCCAAATCGGTTTGCGGATTGAATAGAATGGATTTATCGGCCGCCATGCTGGTACGCGTTGTCCGTGTAGCAAAATCAATAATCTTAACTCCGCGTTTTAAACGTTGATCCAACAATCTGGAGAACAATACCGGATGCATTTCGGCCATATTATTGCCCCACAGGAAAAAGGTATCGGCATAATCAATATCCTCGTAACATCCCATGGGCTCATCCAGCCCAAAAGAGGTTAAAAATCCGGTGACCGCCGTTGCCATGCAAAGTCGTGCATTGGCCTCTACGTTATTGGTGCCGATACAACCTTTGAACAGTTTGGAGGCCACATAACCATCCGGGATGGTCCATTGTCCCGAACCATAAATTGCTACCGCATCCTTGCCATGGTCGTTTACGGTCTCTTTCATTTTGGAAGCAACAAGGTCCAAGGCCTCTTGCATGGAAGTTTCAACGTAGGTACCGTTCTTTTTTACCAAGGGCTTTGTCAATCTATCTTTGCCATATAGCGCCATAATGGAATGGTAGCCCTTTACACAGCATAGGCCTTTATTTACCGGAGAAGCCGGGTCTCCCTTTACGGCAACCGCCTTCCCGGCTTCCGTACCTATAAGGACACCGCATCCTACGCCACAAAACCTACAAGGGGCTTTTTTCCAATCCAGATTGGCACCCTCGGGAATGCCCTTTTCCTGCTCCTCCGCAAATATGATTCCGGGAAACATGGCTGCTGCCGTGGTCATTGCCGATAAAACGGCCATTTTCTTTATAAAACTTCTCCTATCAGTGTATATAGATCGGTACATAGCGCCTATTCGTTTTTTGGAGTTTCAAATCCGGAAACCATCGCCAGTAATTTTAGGCTGGGAATCCTTTCCAATTTTTCCTTTAAAATATCTTCTTCCTGCTTGTTGTTCGTTTCAGTAACAAGAATTAGTACATCCTCATTATTCGCAGGTAGCACCTCGCAGGCCTCAATGTTGGACAAGGCCTCTATAAGGTACTCTTTTTTTCCTGTGTGCGGATGTGCTAAATAACTTTTGATCGGCATTTTAATTTATTGGTGTTGTAAAGAGCGTAGGTTTTATGGTGATCATCGCCCACGCCCAATAGTTGGTATTATCGTCAAAGTTGTTCTTTAGGATTTCCATCCCTTCGGACGCAAAAAGATGGGAGTATCCGAGCTTTATGTTGACGTATTTCACAAAGTCATACGAATACACCAAATCCAACTCTGTGCCCAGTTGTTTGGAATCTCCAGCGGCCAAATCTGCTGCAGCAGAGAAATTGTGCAACCTAATGTTCAGGTTCGATTTTTCATTGGTCTTAACCACAGATCCCAAGTACAGATCAAACAGCCCCACATTATTGATATGGTTCCCCACAAAAAAGTAATCCATTAATCCATTGAATTTATGGTTGGTACCATAAAAAGGGGTAAAGGCATCGTTCTCACCACCGGATGGAGCTCCGTTATCATTGCCGCTTTGCCATTCCCCACCAGCTATCACCCGCCATTGTTCCGTAGCCTTGTAGCTTCCTTCAAGTCCCAAGAGATAGGCACCTATATCATTGTCATTTACGTCCTTTCCAAACTGATAATACAGGTTGGATACCAGACCCATACGGTCCCGATTGTATTTTATATGGGTACCTACGGTTTGGCTATATCTGGTTTCATTGTTATCCGCATTGAGGTCATCTATAAATTGTAATCCATTGTTCAGGAAAAGGAGGCTCCCTGATAGGTTTTCCCAATCCTTGTGCAACCATGCAAATTGGATGCTCTTATAGGTCCTTGGTACGGTCAAGGTGGTTCCGGTGAGTGCCTCCCCATTCTGGTTAAAACCCGCCCCCAAATGGAATACTAAACCATCTTTAGTATACTTAAAGAGGGCCACATCATGGCTTCGTGCCTGTTGCGCCCAGGCAACACCACCAAAAATCCGTTGATCGTCATAGTTCAATACTTGTCGCCCCAATTTTAATGTGACCTCTGGACTGAAAAGCAATTCGCCCCAAGCCTGGTGCAGACTAAAACCGTTGTTATCTGTGGTATTCAGCTGTGGCACATCGCCCCATACCCTGATGTCCTGAACGCTGATATAGAAATTTAGTTTTTCAATGTTAAGACCGGTGTTCAATCGGGTCCTTTGGGAAACAAAAGTGGCAGCATCCACGTTATCTGGAAAAAGCGTTTGAAATCCATGCCTAAATTCGAAACGGGGGCGTACCTCCGCATCAATTTTCAATTGCGCACTTGCAAAGTTTATCCAAAACAAAAAACATAACGTGCTATAAAGTATGGTTTTATACATGAACAGTGGGTTGGCCTTACACTCTCTTAAATTACAAAATTTCATTGGTTTATTTCTTTAAAGTTTGATGGATTAAAGTTCAGGTATCACGTCTTAAATTCCAGGTTTGGGGAGTAGCTTTGATTGTAAGGTATGGCTCACCGCTGACCACGAAGCGTCAAACTTCCTGTGTCCAAGCTGTAACCCCATAACCCATTTCCTCATTGCTATTCCCCAATCTCTCAAACCTAATTCATAAATGCCGACTTAAATATTATGATCTATAATCTGATGGGCGTCGATCAAGGGTCCACCGTGCATAATTTCATCGGAAGCCTGATTGATAAACTTGTCAAAGTTCAAATGAAAGGAATGTGCGAGCTGAATAGACTTACTGATATAGACCCCTTTCTGAAGCCAGGTGTTCATGGGATCCAACATTTCTGAAGGAACGCCATGACAGTATTTGGGCATATACAGTCCAAAAATAGGGTGTTGCTCATAGTCCACATCGTCCAGTTTTCCATTCATGGCCTCGGATATCATGGCCCTTGTATATTTAAGTTTGATACGGGAGCCCACGCCATAGGGACCTCCGCTCCAACCGGTATTGATCAACCAGACGTTTACCCCGGCCTCTGTCATTTTCTTGCTCAACATCTCGGCATATACCGTGGGATGCAGGGGCATAAAGGGTTCCCCAAAACAAGCGGAAAAGGAGGGTACAGGCTCGTTTACCCCGGCTTCGGTACCTGCTACCTTGGCCGTATAACCCGAGATAAAATGGTAGGCGGCCTGGCCCGGTGTTAATTTTGATATGGGAGGAAGTACGCCGAAGGCGTCACAGGTAAGAAAGAAAATGTTCTTCGGATTGCCCGCATAAGAAGGTTCAACGATATTGTCGATATGATGTATGGGATAACTGACCCTTGTGTTCTGGGTGATGGAGGTATCCTCATAATCCACTTCTTTGGTACCTTCCTTGAACACTACATTTTCCAACATGGCACCTGGACGAATGGCACGATAGATATCGGGTTCATTCTCCTCGGACAAGTCCACCACCTTGGCATAACAACCGCCCTCAAAATTAAATATGATGTTTTCCGCGGTCCACCCATGCTCGTCATCCCCGATCAGTTTACGGTTGGGGTCTGCAGAAAGTGTTGTTTTGCCAGTGCCCGAAAGGCCAAAGAAAATAGCGGTTTCCCCATCTTCGCCTACATTGGCAGAACAATGCATGGGCAGAACATTATGTTCTACCGGAAGTACTAGGTTCATCGCTGTAAAAACACCCTTCTTCATTTCACCGGCATAGGCAGATCCACCCACCAGCGCTATCTTTCTTGTAAAATCCAGAATGGAGAAGTTTCCCTGTCGTATTCCAACAGCTTGGGGATCAGGCGCTTCATAGCCAGGAGCGCAGAGCACCAACCAATCCTCATTAAAATCCGCAATTTCCTCTTCCTCAAGGCGAAGGAACATACTATTGACAAAATAATTGGACCAAGGGTACTCCGTAATGGTGCGCACATTCATGCGGTACTTGGGTGCGGCGCCCACATAGCCATCGTGGACATAAATCTCTTTGTCCGATAGGTATTTGACCACCTCGTCGTACAACTTCTGAAAGTTATCGGGATCCAAGGGTTTGTTCGTCCGATTCCAAAAAATCTTATCGGCCGTGTAGGCATCCTTTACCAAAAATCGGTCCTTTGGCGAACGCCCGGTAAATTTTCCGGTATTGATGCACAAAGTACCATTTTCCGTTTCGGTTCCCATACCCTTGTCGACCGTAATGCGTTGTAGGGTTGCGGCATCCAGGTTCCAGTGTGCCGTTGCGTTTCGAATTCCGTACTTCTCCAAGTCCGTATTTTTAGGGGGGTTAGACATAATTTCCATGATGCTAGTTTTTAAATTGTTATTGTTCAGAAAGGCCAAATAATCGGCACGAGTATTAAAGTTGTTATGAAAAACAGGAGCAACAAAGGGGCCCCTACTCTTACATAATCGATAAATCTATAATCGGCTGCAGCCATCACCATAGCGTTGGTGGTGGTCCCCACCGGGGTCAAAAAAGCAGTGGAAGCGCTAACGGCCACAGCTATCATATACGGTTTGGGAGATACGCCCAAAGTGGCCGCTGCGGCCAGGGCTATGGGGGCCATCAACACGGCGGTTGCCGAGTTGTTAATGGTCTGGCTAAGGGCCGTGGTCAATAGAAAAATCCCACCTAGCAGTACAATTGGGTGCAGGGATCCCAGGTAATCCACCAAGCTATTGGCCGTCCATTTGGCAATTCCCGTTTTTTGCAGGGCCAGGCCCATGGGAATCATGGCGGCGATCATGACCACACTGGTCCAGCTGATTCGCTTGTAGGCCTTGGTAATGGGTACGCAGCCCGAAAGCATTAAAATTCCGGCGCATAGCAAAGCGGCCACGGCTCCAGGCATGAGTTTAAACACCAGCAACACAATCATAAGCAAAAGTGTGCCCAAGGCAATGTATGACCTGGGTGTAAGCTTATCCACATTCTTGGCCATAGCTTCCGGACTCCCTGAAATCACCAAATGCTCGTAGGCTTTTTGCAGATCTTCAATGGCCTTCCAGGAGCCGCGAATTATAAAGGCATCACCGGGTTTAATCGTAATAAAGGTATCCTTAAGGGCAGTATTATTTCGAGAACCGCCCAATAACTGTATGCCCGCCTGGTCCAGGTACATCCCCAAGGGTACGGTATTCCCCACGAAAGCCGAATTTGGGGTAATGATCATTTGGGACAGGCCCACTTCCTGGTTGATCAATTCTTCCTTGAGTTCGTCATTAGTAGGCTTTAAGGGGATAACCCCCAGTTTATAGGTCAACATCATTTGGTCCACATCTTCTGCTTTGCCCTTCACGGTGATAATATCATGATAGCGCATTTCGGTATCCGGGGTAGGGAACTCTACAAAAAGTGGGATTTTTTTCAGGGGATTGGGGTGTCTTCTTCGCAACCGCATAATTGATACCTTGTGCTTCTTCTCAAAATCCCAATCCCTTATCTTGGTATTGATCAAGGGCGACATAGATCGGATACGAAAACGATACACATTGTCCCCAATACTGTAGTCCTTTATCCATTTGTGCATTTCCGAATCCAGGTTTACCGGACGGTGCTTGCTCTTATTGGTAGGAAGTAACCTGTAGCCTAGATACCTAAAATAGAGTAGGGTGATGATCAGTAGCGGCAGACCTATGAGTCCAAACTCGAAAAACGAAAAACCTTCGACGCCCTGCTCCAACAACGCATTGCTCGCAATGATGTTGGGCGGGGTACCGGTAAGGGTCAACAATCCCCCCGTATTGGAACCAAAAGCGATGGGCATCAGCAATTTTGAGGGTACGGTCGCCGCGTTCCATGCTGCGGATACCGTTACCGGTAATAAGGCGGCCACTGTACCGGTATTGCTTACAAAACCGGACAATAGGCTTGAGCCCAGTGTTACGATTACCAGCAGTTTGGGGATACTGCTCCCGGCCCAGGATACGAATTTCTGCCCCGCCAGGGCGGTCCAACCTGTTCGGGAGAGTCCTTCACCTATGATAAAAAGGGCTGCAATCATGATTACGGTAGGATTGCTAAAACCGCTAAGGGTCTCGGTAAGGTCCAAAGTGCCTACCAGGAAAAGGGCCAACATGGATATCAGGGCCACCACATCGGGTGGGAATTTGCCCCATATAAACAATAGAATAGTGAACCCTAATATCAGCAATACTTCAAACATATGTTTGCGTGTTTTATCAATCGATGGCCAATACGGGCACTTTGGAACGAACGGTAAGTTCCTTGGTCAAAAGGCCTTCGGAAGGTTCCGCTTTTTTACTGTGGTTCCTGGGCAGAATAGCGATCAGATCAATATCCTTCTCCTCGGCATAGTTAAAGATGCCGGCCACCACATCAGGATTTTCCATAAACATATGGTGTGAATAAAAATTTTCCAGATAGTACTCCAGCACATTCTCATTACTTTCATCGGCTTTGGAATACCCATAAACTCCCGGTTCGTTTTGTACGGTAAGCACGTGGACCATGGCATTGAACCTACGGGCCACTTCCAAGAGCGTTGCCAAGACTTCCACATCCTCAATCTTGTCCTTGCCAAGTACCAAGGCTATGTTCTTTAACTTAAACTCTTCTGCGCTCCCTTGTACCGTGAGAACGGGGCAATCTGCTTCCAATACTAGCTTTGAGGCATGGGTATTCTCTGTGCTACTACCAGCACTGCCCGAGGTACCCATAATGATCAAATCGATATTGTTAGTCTCGCGTATGTGCAGGATAGAGTCGGTCAAGGGCTCCTTGCCCACTACCCAACTCATGGGCGATCTAAAGTTGGGGCCATAAGAGGTGCGCGTACGCTCAAATTCCTGCTGTAGGCGTTCCATATCCGGGTTATCGGACACGTAGCATAGTACGATTTCCATATCGTCGTGCCCTTCCACAAAATGTACGGCATAGTCCAAACCGGTTTTTGCGGTTTCGGAAAAATCAAAGGGGACCAAAATGCGTGAAATTTTTTCCATATCTGCTCTCTTTAAAAGTTGTTTACCTGACGAATTCTGAGGTAAAATTAGTGGGTGGACAAACGCGGAAATATGATATTTGTCATATAAGCCGGGTTTGCATTCCAAACCTCCTTCCCAAGGCAGCAAATTTTCCCTAATACCTTGCTTTGGGCCGATAGGTGATGCACTGTGCCCAATGAATGATATCTTATACGGATTTCCTTTTGAAATTGCCTTGCAAAACCGTATTTTAAACCTTGGTATGGAAGCAGTAATCGGAATAGATATCGGAGGTACCAAAACCAAGATTGGCATCGTGAATCAAAAGGGCGAATGCCTGGAATCCATGTTCTTCAGAACACGGGAACACCAAGACCTGGAAGCCTATCTGGACAAGGTGAGGGACAGTGTGCATGAACTGGAGCAGCGGTTCCCCAAAGACCTAAAGCTTTTGGGCTGTGGTATAGGGGCACCCAATGCTTCCAGTAGAAACGGGACCATTGAAAACGCTTCCAATTTGGCATGGAAGGGCCGCGTACCGATTCTGGCTAAATTAAAGGAGCGCATTCCGCTGCCCATGAAGATTATGAACGATGCCAGTGCCGCGGCCCTAGGAGAAATGCTCTTTGGAAATGCCAGGGGCATGACCGATTTTATCGCCATTACCCTAGGTACCGGATTTGGTGCCGGTATTGTAGCCAACGGAATGCTTATAGATGGCTATGATGGTTTTGCAGGCGAATTGGGACATGTAGACATGACCCTTGGTGATGGCCGGGAAACAGGCCTGGGGGTCAAGGGTGGCTTGGAGGCCTATGTGTCGGCCACCGGTCTTAAACGCACCATACTCTATATGCTCAGCAAGCACATGGATGAGAGCCGGTTTAGGTCGGTAGCCTATAACGATCTGCACGGAGAGGATATTACCAAGGCCGCAGAAGAGGGAGATCCCATTGCCCTTAGGGCCTTTGATTATACCGCCGATATTTTAGGGCTGGCCCTGGCCAACTTTACTGCCTTTACCCAACCCGAGGCCTTTTTTCTTATGGGCGGTCTGATCAATAGCGGCAAATGGATCATCGATCCGCTAAAAAAACATTTTGAGGGATACTTGCTGGATATCTACAAGGGGAAGGTAAAACTGCTCCTTTCTGGCCTACCTCCCAAGACCACGGCCATATGTGGTGCTGCAGCGTTGATCTGGGAAGACCACGCCGCTTAAAGCCCAGAGATCTACCATCAAGCTACAACAAAAAAAACCGATGTTTCCACCGGTTTCGCAAGACTAACTCAAACTAACTCCATTAAGAACGTGCCTCTATGAAAGGCACTCCAAAAATACAATCCCTTTGCCCAAGGGGGGGTTAAGAAGGCATGAGCAATTGGTTAATTTTATGTGAACCGGAAGGTGTACCGTATAGTGGTTAAAATGGCTATCTTTAGGGATACCATAAACCTTTAGATTCCAGCCTATGCAATCCGGTAAATACCACGCCCCGAGATGACGCTTGGCCTTGTCCTTTTATTATTCTTGTTGGGGATGGCCAATGGTTTTTACTCCGGACTTATGGGTACTGGAGGCAATGTTATCCTGATTCCGGTCTTGGACCTGGTGCTGGCCTCATTCGGTATCGAAGGACAGGAATTGGTAAAATATATTATTGCCCATTCGCTCTTCATCACCGTTTTTAATGGGCTATCCGTAAGCTATAAGCAATATCGGGTCAAGAATTTTTATCCCCGGGAAGTGCTGCTCATTGGGATTCCGGCGATTATCGCCGGTTATGGCATGTCCGAAATCGTCAAAACTTCCCTTTGGTACGACAAAATTTATTTTGACATCCTTTTCTTGATTATGGTCTTCTTGGTCGCTGTCCGATTTCTTTTTTACAAACATCCCGGCATAAGTCGGGACCGCCACGGACATCGGCCCAATAGCTTCGCCTTTGGCGGACTGGGTATTTTTACCGGTATTACCACAGCACTATCTGGTTTTGGTGGAGGTATTGTGGTTATTCCGTCCCTGACCGATATTTTTCGCATTCCTATTAAAAGGGCAAGTTCCGTATCCATTGGGGTAGTGTTGCTCATCGCCATGGGGGTCAGTATCAGCTATCTGAACCTTGGGTCCCCTGCTGTAGTGTCCCAGGTACTTTCCCATCAATACGGCTATATTTCCCTTAGTCTGGTCCTTCCTATTTTGTTTGGGGTATTTGTCTCCGCACCTTTCGGTGTTCGGGTAGCCCATAGAACGTCACCGCCTATCCTCAGATATATCTTTGGGGTTGTCATGGTGGTCCTCTGCGCAAAGACGGTTATGGGTATGGTATAGGTGGCCGCCTGTGCCCTATTTGTCTTTGAGGTGTAAACTTGTGAATACAGGAAAATGGTCAGAAGGGTAACGCTCCCCCTTTGCTTCGTTTATGATAGCGCTTTTGAGGACTACAAAATCGTTTTTGCTGATAAAGATAAAATCGATCCTTCGTTCCACGGGTTTGTGAAAATCAAAGTCATTAAAGGTGCCCTCCGGTCCATGGGCATTAGCTCCTGCAGTGACATGGGTATCCAACATTTTGTTTTGAATCAAACGAATACCCCTGCTATTAGCCTCAAGGTTAAAATCTCCCATCAATACCACCGGAACCTTTTGGGTGTTCAACACATTGATCTGCGCTAAGATCAGTTTTGAACTTTCTTCCCTGGCCCGTTGGCCGATGTGATCAAAATGGGTATTGAACACGTAGAATTCCTTACCATCGGTTTTTCTTTTAAAGCGCCCATAGGTACAGATTCTGGGTAATGCGGCATCCCATCCCTTGGACGGTTTTTCGGGAGTATTGGACAGCCAAAAGGTGTCTCCTTCCAAAAAATCGACCGTAGAACCGTTATAAAAAATAGCGGTAAACTCGCCCTTCTCGTTCCCTTGATCCCGCCCTACACCAAAAAACGAGTAGTCCTCGAGCCCCTTTTCGATATCTCTCAATTGATGTATCATGCCTTCCTGGGTTCCTAAAATGTCCGGAGCGTAGTCCTTGAGCTGGGAGATGAGGAAGGCCTTTCGACTCTCCCAGTTGTTCAAGGTGTCCCTGGGGTCGTCAAATTTGATGTTGTAGCTCATAAACCCAAGCTCTTGTGCAGCCGTTAGCTGAACTAGGCTCAGCGTCAAAAGAAATATCGTATGTTTCATCATGTTCCAATGGTTGAAGGTTGCTAGTTGGAAGTTCCGGTTAAGAATTATGAATTAAAAGTTATAAGTTAGGAATTGATAATTATTTATTGATAATTGTTTATTGATAATTGTTCATTGTTCATTGTTCACTGCTTGTCACCGCCTACTGCCGGATAAAATGCATCGCGCCATACGCCGAGCGCATTGCCAACTGCTTACTGCCGACTGTTTCAGGTTTTTGGTTGGTGCTTGATGGCGAAAGCTTTGAGATTCTTCGCCTCGCTTTGCTCAGCGCCTGCCTGCCTAGGACATGTCATTCTTTCTTTACTACCCTTCCGCCCCCAACACTCGCTTTGCTTCGGTCGGGGCCACCTTCCCTTAACAAAGGGAAGGAGCTACTTGGAACTGGGAATAATGAATTTAGAATCACGAGGGTCGAACTTTAAATTTAACACGTAGAACTTATCATCAGTCCTTGAGCGAAGAGGGAATAGGAATTAGCGAAGAGAGCCCATCATTCCCTAATCCATCTCTTTAACTAATAACTCATAACTCAACACTGAGAACTGCCAACTGCGTACTGTGATTGTTCATTGTTAATTGTTAATTGTGCACTACCAACTGCCTACTGTTAACTGTTTACTGAATACTGAATACTGCCCACTGCTTACTGCCGATTGTTAATTGTTTACCGCTTGCCCTCACCTCTCTGAATCGCCCTGTGTTCCCCTTAATCGCTCAAAAGCTTTGTACGCCTTTTGTACCTTTTCTTTAGGGGAGGTCTCAAATTCGCGCTTCGTTACCTTGTACCGTTTTTGGAGGCTATCCAGTTTTAAGTGCATCATGGCAATTTCCTCTATGTACTCCGTATCGTTGATGGCATTATACATTTCCCTGGGGTCTTTTTGCAAATCATAAAATTCCCAGGTGTCAATATCGTCATAAAAATGGATCAATTTATACCTTTTTGTCCGAATTCCGTACTGTTTTTTTACCATATGAAAGGCCGGATAGTCGTAGTAGTGGTAGTATATTGCTTCTTTAAAATCGGCCTCGTCCGAACCCTCCAATACCTTTCTAAAGGACGCGCCCTGCATAACCTTACTTTCTTCTTGCCCGCCTGCAAAATCGAGAAAAGTGGGAGCAAAATCCAAGTTCTGTACCATGGCTTCGATCTTTGTACCGGGGGCGATGACACTCGGCCACTGCATAAGCAGCGGTATCCTCAGGGATTCCTCGTACATAAAGCGCTTGTCGAACCAACCGCGCTCCCCCAAGTAGAATCCTTGATCGGAGGTGTACACCACCAAGGTATTTTCTGCCAATCCGTGCTCCTCCAAATAGTCCAGAACTTCTCCGATACCCTCGTCCACCGCTGCGATGGTTGCCAGGTAATCCTGTAAATACCGCTGTCCTTTCCATACGGCAAGCTCCTCTCCCGATAAATTGGCGCTGTGCATCGCATTGTTTTTAGGTAGATAAGCCTTATCCCAGGCCTTGCGCTGCTGTGGGGTCATGCGGTCAAAATCCGTAGGCCAGGGATTATGGGCCAATGCCGTACTTCCATAGGCTTTCGTCATCTTTAAATCGTGCCCCTCGTACATATCGCTGTAGATGGTCTGCTGTTGTTCCGAGGCTGCCTGCTGGTCCACAAACTCGGGAAAAAAGGACTCCGGCAGAGGAAAAGTGACAGAATCGTATTTGTTCACGTGCCGCAATGCCGGCATCCAGTTGCGGTGCGGGGCCTTATGGTGTACCATCAGGAAAAAGGGGGCATCGTCAGACTCCCTTTGTCGTAACCAATCCAAACTTTTATCCGTAATGATGTCGGTAACATAGCCGTTTACCACGGCAGTATCCTTGCCCTGGATGAATTCTGGATTGTAGTAATTTCCCTGGTCGTTCACAATGTCCCAATAATCGAAACCGGTGGGCTCCCCATGGAGGTGCCATTTACCCACAATGGCCGTTTGATAGCCCAATTTTTGCAAATGCTTGGGCAAGGTTGCCTGCCTACCGTCAAAGCGCTCCCCGTTCATCCGAAACCCGTTGATATGGCTGTGCTTTCCAGTCAGGATCACGGCCCTGCTGGGTCCACATATGGCATTGGTGCAAAAACTGTTTTGGAAAAGGGCCCCATTCTTGGCCAAGCGATCAATGTTGGGAGTAGGAGCCAATTTTGCCAAGGGATGACCATAGGCACCAATCGCTTGGGCGGCGTGGTCGTCGGACATGATAAAAATGATATTAGGAGGCCCCAACTCCGATTTCTTCGCAGGATGGGAATCCTTACAGGCCCAACCAAGAAGGAATACAAGGGCCCATGCTATTTTTCGGTACATAATTATTTTTTCAAGTGTCAAGTTCAAGGGACAAATTCAAGGTTCAAGGTTTAAGAATCGGCCATATTTTTTGATTGTTGCAAATTATTTGGCGTTCACTGCTGACAGTTTCATGTTTCTCGTTTACTGGGAATTGTTCATTGTTAATGGTTCACCACCTACTGCCCACTGTTTGAGATTCTTCGCTCCACTGCGCTACGCTCTGAATGACAACACGCATTGATTTGTCATTCCGAGCCTGCGAGGAATCTCTGGCACCATTACCCACTGTCTACTGCCCTCTGCTCACTGTTTACTGTTTACCGTTTAGGAACGGAACATTGTTTATTGCTAATTGTTTATTGTTCATTGTTTACTGCCTACTGCCTACTGTTCACTGTCTCTGGTTTCTGGTTTCTTGTTTACCGTTCACTGCTAAGTGTTCATTCTTTACCGCCTACCATCAATCCTTGGTGCCTACTGCTCACTGTTTACTGTTTACTGTTTAGGAACGGAACATTGTTTATTGCTAATTGTTTATTGTTCATTGTTTACTGCCTACTGCCTACTGTTCATTGTCTCTGGTTTCAGGTTGGTCGTTGTTTATTGTTTCAGTACAAAGGAGGCTTTCAAAGAACTATCCGAATCTGTCCCAACGAACACTTCAAAGTCTCCAGGTTCCGCTACAAATTGCAATTCGCCATTGTAAAATTTCAGGTCCTCCGGGGATAGGGTCAAGGTCACCTGGACACTTTCACCCTTAGGTACAGATACCTTTTTAAATCCCTTAAGTTGTTTTACGGGCGGGGTGATACTGCGTTCCATATCCCGGAGGTAAAGTTGAACCACTTCCTCTCCGTCAAAATCCCCAGTATTGGTGAGGGTTAGCCCGATGATCAAGGATTCTTCCGGACCAATTTCAGTTTTGTCCAGATGCAGATCCGAATAGGTAAACGTAGTATAGCTAAGACCATAACCAAAGGGGAAAAGGGGTGTGTTGGGCGAATCTAAATAGTTAGACCGGAATTTTTTAAACTCCCCGGTCGCCGGGGGCCGTCCCGTATGTTTTACGCTGTGGTAGATCGGAATCTGACCTACAGTCCTGGGCCAGGTAGCGGTAAGCTTCCCAGATGGATTGTAAGTGCCAAAGAGCACATCGGCCACAGCATTTCCGGCTTCTACGCCAGGATGCCACACCTGTAAAATGCTCACGGGAAGTTCAAATTCCTCGGAAATGACCAAGGGCCGTCCACTCATCAGGACCAGGACTATAGGTTTTCCCGTCTCCACTAGGGCCTGAATCATTTTTTTCTGGGCCTTAGGCAGGGATAGGTTGGTTCTGCTAGCCGCTTCCCCGCTCATTTCGGTCGCCTCACCCACCACGGCAACCACTATGTCCGATTGTTTGGCGAGATCAATGGCCTCTTTTAATAGCACTTCCGGTGTTCGCTCATCGATAACCACCCGGGGGCCAAAAACGTTTACCCGTTTGGCCAGTTCAACGTCATCTGTGATATTGGCTCCTTTGGCATACCCTATGGAGCTGTTCGGAGCCGCTTTCTTGAGTCCTTCCAAAATGGTAACGGCCAAGTTGGGGTTTCCCGTGGGGGCCCAGGTGCCCAACATATTGTTACGGCTATCGGCCAAGGGCCCTACCAATGCTATTTTACCTTTTTTTCTTAAGGGGAGAACATCCTGATGGTTTTTAAGGAGCACAAAGGACCGAGAGGCAATTTCACGGGCCAGTTCGCGATGTTCCGCGGTGAGGATATCCTTTTTGGGCCGACTGTCGTCCAAATATCGAAAGGGGTCCTCAAAAAGTCCCAATTTATATTTGGCCTCCAAAATCCGAAGACATGCACGGGTAATTTCCTCCTCGGTGACCTTGCCCTCATCCACCGATTTTTTAAGGGTGGTCAGAAAACCTTCGCCCACCATGTCCATATCCAGACCGGCCTTTAGGGAAAGTGCGGATACGGTCTGTAGGTTCCCCAATCCGTGGGCCACCATTTCGTTGACCGAAGTATAGTCAGAGACCACGAATCCCTGGAACCCCCATGTATCACGGAGTAAGTTGGTAAGCAGCCAACGGTTTCCCGTAGCCGGTACACCGTCCACATCATTGAAGGAAGTCATGACACTGGCTGCTCCCGCATCTATTGCGGCCTTGTAGGGTGGAAGGTATTGGTTAAACATCTTTACCCTACCCATGTCCACCGAGTGGTAATCCCTACCGGCTTGGGATGCTCCGTAGAGTGCAAAGTGTTTTACACAGGCCATCATAGTGGTGGAGTCCGAGAGGTCTTCTCCCTGATATCCCCGTACCATGGCTGCGGCAATGGCCGAACCCAAGTAAGGGTCCTCCCCTGCCCCTTCTGCGATACGCCCCCATCTGGGATCCCTTGCAATATCGACCATGGGCGAAAAATTCCAATTAATACCATCTGCGGTAGCCTCCCTTGCCGCCATGCGTGCGGCCCGTTCCAAAAGCTCCATGTCCCAGGAGGCGGACGAGCCCAAGGGAATGGGGAAAGTGGTCTTATATCCGTGTATCACATCGGAACCGATAAGTAACGGAATTTTTAGCCGTGTTTGCCGTATTGCAAGTTCCTGTACTATCCGGATCTTCGCCGGACCTGCAATACCAAACAATCCGCCTACCTGTCCCGCCTTTATTTTTTCTTCTACGTTTTGGCTTATCACTGCTCCCGTGGCTACGCCGCCGCCGGGGGTAAGCAAGTTCAGCTGCCCAATTTTTTCTTCCAGGGTCATTTTCTGAAGCAGTTCCTGCACCAGGGGAATTTCACTTTTGGTCTGCCCAAGAAGTGGGTAAAGGATGGCAAGGTGAAACAGAAAAGGTAGAAAGGTCTTTTTAATAATGTTCATCGGTAAGATTTTGGATTTATTATTGCGCTGTCCTTGTCCATGGGACATTTAGAAATTGTTTCGGCAAATACGAGTAATCATAGGTCATATTGAAATCCCAATTTCTCCAATCCCGCGCGGACTTCTTCATTTTGCATGAACAATTTCCAAAGCAGACCGCTCCTGTGGTTTTCGATCATCACGGGGATAGGGCCCTGATCAATGGCCAAATATCGAGGTAAATACCAATTGTGGGTAAAGCTAAAAGCATCGTAAGGTCCGTATTTTCCAATGAGGCTGTCCTGCTCTTCGTACATATGCCTAAGGAACCTAAGGCTCTGTTCCGGCGTATAGGGCGTGGAGGAAAGGGCAGCCGTGGGCGATATAACCCCCAAATCCCTATCCGGACGATGGGCCGAATATCCTTTCATGGAATAGCTAGAGGTAAATCCCCACATGTTTTCCCCATACCCTTGGTAGCCCATAGGATTCTCCAGGGCATGTTTGTAGTGGATAAGGGCGTGATTGGTGTTAAGTTTCCAATAATCCCCAAATTGATCGTTAAGTCCGTTGGGGTCCAGGCCCAAGTAGGAATAATGGGCCCAAAAGAGCGGGCCTACAGGGGAACTATCGTTTTCATAATGGTCCAATACGGTCCTCAAGCCATAAAGGTCCGTATCCTGTGTTATACTCCCGCTCCGGGCCCATCCTTTCTCGTACACTTCTTTTTCTATGGCATGCGTTGGTGATGCCGCTGCCAAAATGTACATAATGAGGGCTTCGTTGTACCCCCCTACGGGAAAATCCATCTCCCAGGCATAATTGGGGCTCCAGTGCCAATACAGCACCTCTTCGCCCCCTTTGGTGTACCAGTCCCACTCTACTTCTTCCCAAAGTTTTTGAATGTTTTCCGTTAGTAGTTTTTCCCTGGCATTGCCTTCCTTAAAATATTCATGTACGGTGAGTAGTCCTTGAATCAAAAAGGCGGTTTCCACCAAATCCCCGCCATCGTCCTTGGTACTGAACGGTTTGGTCTTTCCGGTGGGGCCGTGCAACCAATGGGGCCACGCGCCATGGAACCGATCTGCCTTGGCCAGGTAATCCATGATTCGTTCATAGCGTTCCAGGGCCTGATCTCGCGTAATAAAGCCCCGTTCTACGCCTACCAAAATGGCCATAAGTCCAAAGCCCGAACCGCCGGTGGTTATGACATCCCTATCGTTAGAGGGGTAGATGTCATCCAGATGGATACGTTCTCGGGCCAAGCCCGATACGGGTTCTGCCCCGTCCCAAAAATAATCGAAGGTTTGCCGCTGTACTTTGTCCATAAGTTCCTCATCGGTAAGCGACATGGTATTGGGATCCGTGGTTTCCTCGGATACCACTGTATCTTCGGTCTTGGTAGTTTTAGGGCCATTGCACCCCGCTACTAAGGGTGCAACAGCCAACAAAACTAAACTCAAACCTAACTTAACTAACTCCTTCATATATCGTTTTAATATCCTGGATTTTGTTCTAGAACGCCGTTGCTCAATGAAATTTGGTTTGCAGGTATGGGAAACAGTTCGTGCACACCATCCGTAAACTGTGTACCATGGGCACGTAGCACTTCGCCGGCCCTACCTTGCCGTACCAAATCCAAAAAACGATCGCCTTCCAAAGCGAGTTCCACACGTCTTTCCCTCCATATCTCCATGCGCAATGCGGCTTGATCCGTGGTGTTGGAATCTGCAAGTCCGGCTCGGGTTCTGATCCGATTAAGACTTTGCAGGGCAGCCGCAGCGTTGCCCAGTTCGTTGTTGGCTTCCGCATTCATCAATAAAATATCGGCAAAACGTAAAATTTTCAAATTGGCATCCGCATTTTGCCTGCAGTTGTTTCTTCTATGGTCAACTTCAGGAATATAGGCTTTTTGATTATACCGAATAGGGTTGTCCGGATTGTTCCCGGCGGTGATCAAATCGCCTTCCGGGGTAGTTTCGCCCACAAAAAGTATGGTGGCGTCCATGCGAAGATCTCCAGGCTCGTAGGCATTGACCAAATCTTCGGAAGGTGAGTTGAAGCCCCAACCAAACTGTCCCCTTACCCCTTGATGTTGACCGTATTGGGAATCGGCCTGACAGTTTCCATCCGCGGTGGACTGCACTTCAAAGATGGATTCTACATTGTATTCGTTCTGGGGACGGAAAAATTGATAGTAATCCGGAAACAGATCATACCCAAGACCCTTTACTTCTTCGGTGAGCGACAATACCTGCGCCCAGTCGCCCCGATACATATAGGCCTTTGCCAAAAAGCCCTTTGCAGCTCCTTGTGTGGCCCTGCCGACATCCGCGCCACTATAGGACACGGGCAAACCTTCCGCAGCTTGCGTTAAGTCGGCTATGACCAGCGCATATACCTCATCGGCAGAATTTCTGGGAATGTTGTAAATACCGTCCTCGGGCAAGGTCTCATAAAGGGGAACCCCACCGAAGGCTCTTACCAAATTAAAATAGTGATAACCCCTAAAGAATCTTGCTTCGGCCAACAACCTCGTTTTAAGGCTTTCATCCATGGAAATGTTAGGTACATTGGCCAGGACTTGATTGGCATAGTTGATGCCCCTAAACTGTCCGGTCCAGTAATTATCAAATAGGAAGGCGGAAGAATTAAAGGTAAAATTGTTAAAATCGTTCAGAAAGGCAGCATCTCCCGGGTTGCTTCCCTTGTCCGAATCATCAGAGGGAATTTGCAGCACCCCCGTGTATGGAAATCCTGAGGTAAACCATTCTATCTGATAGGCATACATCTGATTTACAGCCTCAAGGGCGTGTTCCTGGGTCACAAAAAACTCCTCTGCCGGCGTAGCATCCTCCAAAGGAATTTCCAAAAAATCTTCTTCGCAGGCCAAAAGGGCCACGCAAGAACATATTAGTGTGATTACTTTTTTCATAGGTGTCATTTTATGCTCCTGTAAAACAAGAGCGAGTTAGGTTTTAAAATTTTAAGCTTACCCCTAAATTATAAGTGGCCGACAAGGGATATACGTTATTATCGATACCCGCATTGACCACAATACGCTCGGGGTTGTTATTATCTCCGATGAAGCTATTTGCATCGCGGTTGAAACTAACACCACCGCCATTAATTTCGGGGGAAAAGCCATTGTAGCTAAAGATGGTCAATGGATTCTGTGCATTAAAATAAATGCGCAGGCTTTTCCAAAGGGCTTTATCACCAAAGATGGTATCAGGCAGGGTATAGCCCAATTGTATGTTCCGTATTCTAAAATAATCCCCTTTTTCCACATAGAAATTACTGGGTCTTGAGGAATTTTGATCCGAGTTGGGTGCCGGATAGTCGGTTACGTTGCTTCCCGGAGTCCATCGATTTTCATAAAAATCCAAATCCCAACTTTCATTTCCAAATCTGGAATTCCTGTTAAAATTGTAAATCTCATTTCCGGCTACTCCTTGGAAATCCATGGCGAAGTCCATGTTTTTATAATTGAGTCCAAATCCAAATCCGTACGTGAATTCGGGAATGGGGCTGCCAAGAAACGTCTTGTCATCCTCTCCGATAAGGCCATCACCGTTTCGATCTTGAAATCTGAAGGCTCCTACCCTGGATCCCAAGGCGGTTGCCTCGGCCTCTGTTTCTATTACCCCATCGGTAACAAAACCGTAGTATGAGCCTACCTCGGCGCCTTCCTCGAGACGAATGATCGGGTTGCCAAACAAAGCATCGCCGGTGTTCAGGAATGAGGCTCCCAGAATTTCGGTAATCTCGTTGCTGATGGTGGTCAAATTTCCATAGACGCTGTATTGAAAATCGTCGGAGATATCATCGGCCCAATTAAGGGAAACCTCCACCCCGGTATTCTCAAAGCTACCTGAATTGGTCAGTAGTTGGGCATTGGTAGCCCCTGAAGATGCCAATTGGGAGATACGGAATACGGCATCTTGTGTTTCCCTGTTGTAATAATTGACCTCCCCAGTAAGCCTGTTATCGAGCAATCCAAACTCCAGCCCTACATCGTACTCCTCCACAATTTCCCAGAAAATACTGGGATCCGAAAACTCGCTGATGGATCTGCTGGGTGCTGCCTGACCGCCAAAGAAGGTAACTGTCGGGTCTGTTGCGGTGACGTCAAAACCCCTAGGTACATTGGCATTCCCCAACTGGCCCCAACTGGCTTTTAACTTTAGCGTGGTAATGCCTGAATTTTCCATAAAGGTTTCGTTGTTTATTACCCAACCCACACCAACAGAGGGAAAGACTTCGGTATTGTTCTCCGATGGGAAGCTCGATGAGCCATCTCTCCTGATCGTTGCATTCAATAGGTATTTGTTGTCAAACTTGTACTGTAACCTTCCAAAGAGCGATTGGAACCTAATTTTTGAGCCTTGATCATTGACCTCCTCGGTATCTGCATTTCCAAGGTCCAAAAACAAGACCGCATCATCCCCGTTGAAATCCACCTCGTTGGCAAACCCCTGCAATCTAAAGGAGATCCGCTCTTCTTGGGAGAAACCTCCTAGTAGGGTAATATCGTGCTTTCCAATGGCCTTTTGCCAGGTTACCGTATTTTCCCAAAGCCAGTTGTCATTTTCAAATTGATTTCTTTCCAACCTACTGACAGGAGATTGCTGCGCGTCGTTCACCCGAAATTCTGGCGTATATCTGAAATTTCTGCTCGAGGAAAAATCTCCGGAAAAACTAACACGGACCTTCAATTCCTCAATGGGGCTGATTTCCGTATAGATATTGGACAGCACCCTATTTCCTTTGGCCTTTCCCCGGAAGAAGTCGAGCGTGGCCCTTGGATTACCAAAATTTCCTACCGCCTCGGCTGAGCCGTACGAACCGTCCGCATTGAAAGCGTTGAACAAAGGAGGCGCTATAAAGGCCTGATAAAAGGGCTCATTGGCCAAGTTGTTTCGGGTATCCGTATAGGCCACCGAACCGCCTATGGTAACGTATTTACTCAGGTCGATGTCCAGACCTATCCTCCCCGTCAATCTTCTAAAATCGTCACCGGAGTTGATATTGTTTCCTGCATCCAAAATCCCTTCCTGTCCAAAGTAGCCCACACCAACATAATATCTTGTTTTCGCCGAAGACCCTGTTATGGATACATTGTGCGAAGTGGTCAGCGGTGCGCTCCGCAATATTTCGTCGAACCAATCCGTGTCCCCATCAAAATCGGCGACACTAATCCTGGTGTCAGAGCCCTCAAAGGCCTGTTTTTCATTGAAGAGTTCCACATACTGGCTGGCATTGACCAAATCGGGCACATTGGTAACCCGCTGAAAGCCGATAAAGCCATCGTAAGAAAAGGATACTTCCTCTGTTCCTGCTTTGCCTTTTTTGGTCTTGATCACAATGACCCCGTTTGCCGCGCGTATCCCATAAATGGCAGAACTTGAGGCATCCTTCAAGACACTCATACTTTCAATATCCGCTGGGTTTAGGTACTGTATATCATTAGTAAGCACCCCATCCACCACATAAAGGATATCGGCGTTACTAACACTTCCTATTCCTCTGATCCGTACGTTAGGTGCTTCTCCAGGGCGTCCGGAATTGTTGATGGTAACTCCTGCCACCCTACCCTGTACGGAGCTTAAGGGATTGGCATTGGGTTGTCTGGAAATTTGTTCGCCGGTAACCACCTCGATGGAACCGGTAATGTCCTCCTTGCGTTGGGTACCATACCCTATAACGACCACCTCGGCCAAAGCCTGGGTATCCGTAGCCAGGGCCACCGTAATGGTACTTCTTCCGTTTATCTGTACCGTTTGCGTAACAAAACCGATATAGCTGATGACCAAAGTGCCATTTCCGGGAACGTTCTCCAGGACAAAATTCCCATCAAAATCGGTCTGCGTACCTGTCGTAGTGCCTTCAATGATGACACTGGCCCCGGGTAAGGGTTGTCCTTGGTCATCGGAAACACTTCCCGATACCCTTATTGTATTTTGGGCCCAAGTGGTAAACCCGAACAATACCAATAAGATTAATACTAATGAAGTTCTAATTTTCATAATAGTTTAATAATTGAGTTAGATTATTGCTAAATTACCAAAGTGGGCCCGCCATACCGGGTACAGCTGCTACATAAAAAATACATCAGCGAAATATGCAGTGGTAAGCCATATGATTACGGGTTTTGCAGTAGCGAAGTCTGTAAAGAAATCTAAAAATTTAACATTGTGATGCGGTAATGATGTAGTCGATAAAGGGAAATCTTAAAGCTATCCTAAGGTATGGGACGTCCTAAAAGGTTATTAGGAAATTGGAAAGGTTCTCGGAACTGTCTATCCTAAGTTTTTTTCGGAGCCTGTAGCGATGAATTTCCACGCCCCGTATCGTAATGGCCATCAAGGGGGCGATCTCTTTGGTGGAAAGGTTCATTTTAAGATAGGCGCACAGCTTTAGGTCCTTGGGGGTAAGTCTGGGATATTCCCTTAAGAGTCTTTCGAAAAAGTCTTCGTGCAGCTCCTTAAAATTGAGCTCGAACCTTTTCCAGTCCTCCTTGTCCTTAACCGAATTGTCCAATCTTTTGACAAAGGAGCGGTACCGCTGCGAATTGGAAAACTTGTCCTTGTTGAGTACGAGCATATTTTTGAGTTCGAGCAACATCTCGTTCTTTTTTGCAATATTCAAGGTGGTTCCCGCCAGCTCTTTCTGTTTTTGTTTGATCTCCTTGGCCAATTTTTCCTTTTCCAGTTCTGCCAATCTTTTTTCGTGCTCCTTTTCCATCTCCTCCATAAGCTCCTGTTCTTTTCTACCGAGCTTTCTCCTGTTGTATCCCCGAACCAGGGCAATTCCCCCTATAACCATGGCCAAGTACAGGGCCATACTGGGTTTGGACAGATACCAAGGGCTGGCTATACTAAAGTTTATGGTATTTGGAACGGAAGTGTTGTTATCCATACTCACCGTGGACACCTTGAGTTGGTAATCCCCATAGGGCAGGTTCTGAAAACTAATGGTCCCGCTGTCGACGTAAGAGGAATAGGTTTCGGACCCTATCAATTCATAATAATAACGGGGCTCTATAAGTGCTGGTGAAGCAACTTTGATGGTTACTTCCTGTGCGTCCTTGAAAGGAATTTCTATGGAAGAGGCCTGTAAGGGATAAGGTTTCTTCTCATCCATGAAAGCACTGAGTTTTGGTGTTGGCAGAACAAAATGCTGCAGTTGCTTCCGCAGTTTATACAACTCTATTTTTCCAAAACCGTCGCCAAGGGTAAAGAAAAAGGTGGAATCATTGGATTTGATGATATTCTGCGATTCCGGAACCAAGCGCTGCCTCAACTGGGGATCTGCAATGACCAGACTGTCGTTTTTAAAATCGGTATAGATGATTTCCTTGGTGCCTTCATTGTCCACAAACCAGAAATAATCGTCATGATAGATGAGCTGCATGTTTTTGTAGGGATCAAATTCCCTAAAGGGAAGGATACTATCCAAAATTGGATCATATTTATACCATACGCCCTCGCTGCAAAAAACGATCTGGTTCTTGATATTAAATAGTTTAATATTATAATTATTGGGAATCACGGACTGATCAAACTCCTTGGTGTCCAGTATGTTGTTGTATCGACCATCGATTTTTATCCTATGGAATCCTTTGTATGGATGGGCCACCCAAATGGTAGAAGGGTCTTCAAAGCACAATTGCTTTACGGGGAAATCTATTCCACGCACCCGCTCCACGTTCCAGGACCCATCCTTTTCCTTTTTGTATTTGGCCAGTCCGCTATACGTGCCCTGCACATGGGTCTCGCCCTGCTCCGGAACCTTGGCAATTTCATACCCCCCCGCTATCGTGGAGATTCTTTGTAATTCGCCCTCTTCTATCCTATAGGTCCCGGTATTATGCCCACATAACAGGTCGCCATCTACGACCTCCAGGTCCCATACATGGCCCTGGGAACCATTCACAAACCTTAACTCATCGTCCTCAAAATAATAAATACCGGTATTGCTGCCCAGGTACAAGAGTCCCTCGTGGAAGGCAATATCGTAGACCGTTCCCAAGACTCCCGAAAAATCAGTGAAGTAGGTAATGGGATGGTTTAACTTGATCCTATCTATTCCATTGTCGAGTCCCACCCACAGCTGTTCCCTAAACTGCCCCATGGAAAGGACGGTGTTGTTTTGAAGTCCGGTTTTTTTGTTCAGGTTATCCACTTCCCCACTGGCCTCATCATAAAAGTAAACGCCATTTTTGATGGTTCCGAAAGCGATCTTGCCCGTATCGAGCTTAATCATTTTGTTAAGTTGCTGCTGCTTCAGTTCGGTATTGAGCTTCGTGTCCCAGGGAGAAAGTCGGTCCCCTTTAAAAATATAACAGCCGTTTAGTTTTGTACCAATAAGGAGGTCATTGCCCAGAAAAGTCATATCGGTAATAGTCTTACCACGCAGTAGGTCTTGGTTGTTAAGAGGTACCAGTTTTTTATCAATCAACTCAAACAGGCCATCGCTTCCGCCTCCAATGATCACCCTTTCGTCCTTGATGATGATATCTGTCATGATCGAATAAGGATCTACCACTGTTACCGTATTGTCCTCATAGATATAGATAGAGGAGAAGGTTCGAAGTAAAATGGAATTTTTAAAAGGTACAATCTCCCAAAACTCCTCGCTGGTGAAGGTATGCCCGCTGATCAAATGGGTAAGCGAGGTATACTCCAACAATCCAAAATCGTTTTTTTTCCAAAACCCGAACTCTTCGTAGGATCCAGTATATATTTTATCGCCTACGCAGGCCACGGAACGGATGATTGTTTTGTTGGGCAGTTTGTTCAGGCTCCATTGTTCCCCGTTAAAATAGAGCAGCCCCATATGGTTGGCCACAAAAAGTTCCCCCTCTGCGTTCACGGTCAGTCCCCAATTCTTACTGGCCCCTTTATACTCAAAAATCTTATAGTTGTATACTGGGGGCACTACATTCTGGCCCATTGCGGTAAAGGGAAACAAAGAAAGAAAAAAAAGAAAGTACAGGGCCCTTTTCATACCGTTCCAGATAAAATTTTCGGGAGTTTAACAAAGCATCCCTCCTTAACCGATTCACAAATAAAGTCCTTCGGGACGTTTTATACAACAAGCCAAATTACTATTTATTGGGTTCATAACTGCAGTAGCACCCTACATCATTTATACATCATGCACTGTGGATCTCCGTAGAGGTCCCTTGGGGACTGCTTTCATCTTCTACGGGAATTGGACGCTACTAGGTCTTGGGAGCCCTTATGGCTTTGAGGTAGCGGTGCAATTCCTCCCGTACCTTGGGAAACAAAAAGAACAGGCCTATAATGTTCGGAAAGACCAGGGCCAATATCATGGAATCGGAAAACTTGATGACAGCATCCAGGGTGATGGCCGCTCCAAGAATTGTAAAAAGCAAGAAAATACATTTATACGTGAGGTCCATGGACCTGCTCCTTCCAAATAAGTATTTCCACGACTGCAGTCCATAATAGGACCATGATAAAATGGTTGAAAAGGCGAAGAGTACCACGGCCAAAACCAAAACATAGGAGGAACCGGGAATGGCCCCGTCAAAAGCCAGGGAAGTTAAATTAACGCCCCCTACCCTGGTACCGTCTGCCATTAGCGCCTGGCCGTTGACTACGTCGCCATAGGCAAAAGCACCGTCCATATTGAACATAATGATAACAACCGCCGTCATGGTGCAGATTACCACGGTATCAATGAACGGCTCCAATAAGCCTACCAAGCCTTCCGAGGCCGCAAATCTGGTATTGACGGCAGCATGTGCTATGGCGGCAGAGCCAGCCCCCGCTTCATTGGAGAATGCGGCACGTCGAAATCCTTGGATCATAACCCCTATAAATCCCCCGGTGATGGTGGCCCGCGGTGTAAAGGCTTCACTGAAAATCAAGGAAAAAGCATTGTCCACATAGCTGATATTCGAAAAGATAATGAAGAGGGCGGCAGCCACATATAGGGCAGCCATAAAGGGGACCACTTTTTCAGTGACTTTGGCAATGCGTTTAATACCTCCGATAATAACGATGCCCACGAAAATGGCAAACACAATACCCACAATGCTTCCGGAGGCTGCACCGTGTAAATCGAATCGCTCTATGATTTGGGCAGCGGCCTGATTGGTCTGGAACGCGTTTCCACCACCAAAGGAAGCCCCCACGCATAAAATGGCAAAAACCGCGGCCAACACCTTGCCCAGTTTTTGAAAGCCTCGCTCCTTTAGTCCTCGGGATAAATAGTACATAGGACCCCCATAAACGTTTCCCCCTTCGTCTATGTCCCTGTACTTCACCCCCAAGGTGCATTCCACGAATTTGGACGACATGCCCAAGAGGCCGGCCACAATCATCCAAAAAGTGGCCCCCGGCCCGCCAATGGAAATCGCCACGGCTACCATGGCAATATTGCCCAAGCCTACTGTACCCGAAACGGCAGTGGCAAGGGCCTGAAAGTGATTAACCTCCCCATGATGGCCTTCATCCCGTATGGTATCCACAATATCACCATCCACGGCATGAACATGCTTTAGCCCGGGAGGTCCCAGGGTTTCCAATGCATCATATTTGCCCCTGACCACCTGGATGGCCGTGGGAAAATGCCGTAGGTTGACAAAACCAAAATAGATCGTAAAAAAAAGTGCTCCCGAAAGCAGTAAGATCAGGACCAGGGGGATGCTAAAACCGAAGAGGGGAATTTCGGTGAAAATCAGTTTTTCCCACCAAATGGCAAAAGGCATAAAGGCATCATTTATACGTTCGTCCAATCCTTTGGTCTGTGCCTGGATCAAAAAAGGAAATAGGATAAAGCCCATAAGGGCCATCAATTGTTTTTGCCTCAAATTCATCGTGGTCGGTTTATGATTTGAGGGCAAATTGCAGTTAATAATCTTCCTTGGGGTTTGAAGTCAGAAAAAAGTTAAAAATGTCGGTAAACCCTATTCTGACAAAAACGATGGGGCGGCCTATTTTACAGGGAAATATTATGGGGTGGTACCGCCAAACGAATTTTTCGCTCGCGCTTTTCCGACATCTCAAAAAGGGTGTTTTTCAAGGGTTTTAGATGATGGTCCCTGGTCCAGTTCTCCTTTCCAAAAATTCCATCCAACAGGGCAATGAGCAAACGCTTTATCTCATTATAGTCATTGATGTCGAAATTTCTTCCCGAAAACATAGGGCCCTTTGGCTTGATCTCGAGCCAATCGTCCGAACCCTCCTTCCTACGTTGCGCAAATTTCAGCAGTAGTTCGTACAACGCCGGTGTAAGAGCCACTTTGCGGACCCTGTCGCCTGGAAATCCCCTTAACAATACAAGCTGCTCCCGTTTTCCCTTTGTGTTTTTTTGCTTTTGAAAACCGATGTGAAAATGTTGTGGTTTTGGAATTACGTTTTCGGCGAGCTCCTTTACCCAACTAAGTGCCAGGGCAAAAAACAACATGATGAGCGAAGTCTTAAAGATTGCCGAGAAGAGCGTAAGGTTAACAGATGAATCGGTCAGTTTGTAGCCTTGGGCGATCAAAGTAACCAAAATACAGCTCAGGGACAGCCACGCCAACGCCTTTAACCTGCGCTTTGCAAAGGATTCCCAGAGTACATAGCCCAAAAATCCCAGGGTGAGGACGGCATAATAGACATCCAGTTCATTAATGATGCCCAAGACCCTTCCAGAAATCATTTTATTGATGGTGGGCAATAACGAAAATAGGAAGGGCAATCCTACGATATAGATCCAATAGTTCGATTTAATGATATGTCCTATAGGTCGGGGCAAATACCGGAACCAGGGCAGTGCCAATAGGATAAATAGGCTGTTGAAAAGGGACAAAATGCTGCGCCAGCCATCTATCAGGATGCTCGTTTCCAGTTGAATATGTACAAAATACACCTCCAGCGCCCCCGATATGCTCCAGCATAGCACGGACAACGCCAACCATACCTGCCCAAAGTCGTTTTGCCGTTTTCCGATATGCCACCAGATGGCAATCAGCGCCAGAAAGCCGAACAAGCATACGGCGAACTGCCACCATCCATAAAAGGAGAGCACATCCTGGGTGGCATTGGTATGCAAAAGAAAACTAATAGACATGACTTTGAAGTACCAAGGTAGTCCAAATATAGCCAAAATGGCCGGAGTACTTCCTGATCGTAAATGGTTTTGCCAGCGTAGGGCATGATTTGCGGAAGCATTGTTATACTTTTTGATCTTTTACTTATCCATTTTTTTCTACAGGGCGGGAATACTTGACCTAAGCTCCAAAAAAGAGTACATTACAAGAACGTTTCATCACAATCCACTGAACACCATGAAAAATACCGACAAAGGCAAAAACAGACGATCTTTTATCAAAAAACTGACCATGGGCTCGGCCCTGGTGACCGCTGCACCCTATGTATTTTCCTCCCCATCACAAAAACAGCGGTTGTGGTTGGAGCGATCTTACGAAGTCGAAAAATTTAGTGCCAATGACCAGATCAACCTTGCTTTGATCGGTTCCGGTATCCAAGGCATATACGATACCACCGCTGCCCTTAAAGTAGCCGGGGTACAACTGGTTGCTGCCTGTGATCTCTATACCGGGCGACTGGATCGGGCCAAGGAACTCTGGGGGGCACAGCTTTTTGTAACACGGGATTATCGCAAGATCCTGGAACGAAAGGACATTGATGCCGTAATCGTGGCTACTCCGGACCATTGGCATAAGAAAATCACTATTGAGGCCTTAAAAGCAGGGAAGGCCGTCTATTGTGAAAAACCCATGGTACAGCATTTTGATGAAGGCCATGAGATTATCAAAGTCCAGAAAGAGACCGGCAAAATCTGCCAAATTGGAAGCCAGGGGATGTCGTCCCTGGGCAATGAGAAGGCCAAACAATTATATGAGGAAGGGGCCATAGGAGAAATGGTGATGCTGGATATGTACAACGATCGGTATTCCTCGGAAGGGGCCTGGCAGTATCCCATTCCCCCAGACGCCCATCCGGATACCGTAGATTTCGATACGTTTTTAGGAAATGCGCCCAAAGTGCCCTATGACGCCACGCGATTCTTTAGGTGGCGGAATTATAGGGACTATGGCACCGGTGTTGCGGGCGATTTGTTTGTACATGCGTTTTCTACCCTGAATTTTATTTTGAGCTCACAAGGACCCAATAGGGCCCTATCCACGGGTGGACTGCGTTATTGGAAGGATGGGCGCGACGTTCCCGATGTTACCCTCACCTTTTACGATTATCCGGAATCCAAGACACATGCTGCCTTTAACGCGTCCTTTCGCGTGAATTTCATTGCCGGTTCAGGCGGTGGTGGCGGTTTTAGACTTATAGGTACGGAAGGGGAAATGCAGGTGAGTGCCAATTCGGTAACACTGAAGCGTTCCAAACTGGGGAAAACGCCTGGCGGGTATTCCCTGGTCGCCTATACCGAGGAAACCCAGCAAAAGATACGTGACGGTTATGCCGCCAAAAATTTGGAAAGCAGGGAGGAGATCCTCAAACTCGGGGAAACCACTTTTGAGGCCCCAAGGGGTTACAAAGGCGACCATTACGACCATTTTTATAATTTCTTTCAAGGCGTACGGGGAAAGAACACCGTAGTGCAAGATCCGACCTTTGGACTGCGGGCTGCGGGAGCCGCGCTATTGGCCAATGAAAGCTATTATCAGAGTAAGGCCGTTCAATGGGATCCAAAGGCGATGAAATTGATATAAGCATTTGTAGGCCCCCGCACTGCACAATAATAACATGGCAAGTTAGGGCCTGATGTGAGATTTAATGGAGCCTTACTACACTTCATGTTAGCGGGGCATCAAAGCTCTGTGATGCCAACCGCTCCACAATGGCCCTCATGGGCGTGTCTGCAAGTACGGGAAATAGCAAACTTGATTCTACGAGGATTTATTTGAAGTTCTAGCCTGGCATATTTTGGCAACAAGACACGGTTTTGGTGTTTCATTTTAACATAAAATAACGTATTTTCCTACAAATATTTTATATATTTAGAAGTTTCTATTTATAAATTATCCTATTAAAAATTGTTTCAATGCTTCAGAATTATGAACGATTCTGTATTCCATTTAGTTAGGGCCTATCTTAGAAAGGAAAACATTATCATCAATTTTGAAGAGCTAAAATTTCAACTTCTCAGTCATCCATCCTACCCAAGTCTCCATTCCATTACTGGTGTTTTAAGTCACTTTAACATTGATCATGGAGCTTTTGAAGTCCCGAAAGACCAGGAAACACTTCAACACCTCCCTGACAATTTTATTACCCTAACCTCGGACAGCGGACAATTCATATGGGTAACCAGGGATAAAAGGAAGAATCGGTTCAAAATAAACTACAGTAACAATCAAAGTAGAGTGGTAACAGACCAAGAGTTCCTTGATCAATGGGAATCCGTTGTCCTTGCATTGGACACGGAGGGCACGGAACAGCTCCTCAGCAAGGAGACAACTACCAGAATTTTCAAATTGGTGTCCCTTATTTCACTGATATTGATAGTAGGCTCATTTTTTCCTACTAACGCCGGATTGTCCAAATTGGTTCATTTCATTCTATCTACTATTGGCATTTTGACAAGCATTTTAATATTGAATCATGAGTTTGGGTTTCATTCCGTTCTGGTTGACAAATTTTGCACCTCAACAAAATTCACAAACTGTCAAAGTATTTTAAATTCGAACGGTGCTATGGTCACAAAATTTCTGAAACTTAGTGACCTATGCCTTATCTACTTTGTTGGCCTTAGCATATTAGGCCTCAATACGTCGCTGTTCATTGGAACTTATTCACCCTTGTTTTTAATCTCCTTTTTGGCACTACCTGCCGTGGTATATTCTATTTACCATCAAGGTTTTGTGACAAAAAAATGGTGCCCCTTATGTTTAATTGTTGTATCCGTTCTATTGGCCCAAAGTGCGGTTTCCATTTTTAATATGGATGTAATCTTAACTGATGGTATTGCTTTAAAAGGCGTGTTGGCTATTTTCCTGGTCTTTATATGTATCACTTCTTTTTGGATTTCGGCCAAACCTTATCTCTTGGAGTGGTTCGATCTTAAGAAACAAAAGATAGAATATCATAGATTCAGAAGAAACTTTAATCTGTTCAGGGCACTTCTTCTTAAGGAAAGTCCAACCAACATGGCTCTTGAAAAGAAGGTCGAAAATGAAATTGTACTGGGCAATAGAAAAGCCTTTTTAAATATTGTTGTCGTGACGAATCCGTCCTGTTATTATTGCGGATCTGCGCACAGGGAAATAGAAAAGATCTTGGAAAAAAATGCAAAAGAGGTAAGCGTTACCATTAGGTTTTGTTCTCTAAAAAAGAAGGACGGCTCCTATTTGGTCGCTGAAAGATTACTAGAAATGTATAATACGGAATTCTCCCCCGACCTTCTTAAGGAGTCACTACGTGAAGCTTACCATACCCATATGGAAATAGGAAAGTGGTTACTAAAATGGGGCAAACCTTCGTCCAAATCATACAGATCAATTTTATTAGAGCAAGAAAAATGGTGCAGCACCAACGGAATCAATTTTACCCCAGCGATTCTTATAAATGGTAGACTATACCCCAAAGAGTTTAAGAGGACAGATTTGTCCTATTTTATGGAAGAATGGGCAGAACTTGTTGAAAACAAGAATAAAGACCAGGTCGATCTTCAGTATACGGAGTAACCACCAATGCCAATACTTTTCCGCATAATGCGGAAAAGTATAGCAAAGGGAACAATATCTTCTCGCGAAAGATGGACACAAACCTTGAGTGTCCTAAACTGTTCAGGGCTAATATAAATCTTAATTTAATCATTATGAAAAAATTAGCAAATCTTAAAGGTGTCAAAGCCCTTAGCAAAAAGGAGCAAAAAACCATTTCTGGCGGCCTAGCTAGGGGACAAACCTGTCAAGAGCTTTTTGTATCGGCAGATTGTTGCGATCCATGCTGGACCAGTCCTTGCGGATTCATAGGTGCGGAATTTTGCTTTAATGGAATTTGTTATATATAACAGGTTGCATTAACATGAATGCACGGGGCCCTGCGGCCCTGTGCATATTCCAAGATTCGGAAAAATGTATCAATTATGTACGGTCTTCTTTTTTCACAGCCACTTCCATTTTAAAGTGTTTTGATGAATGATAGATGGTAAGGGACCAAAATCCTATCCATGTTATAAACACTTAAATACTTTTTTCAAAAATGCTGCGTTACTGATTTGTAAGAAAATTCTTTAAATCATTATCCCATGAAAATATACCAGCATAAGATCGTCGCACTTGATGACCTAGATCAAATTGAAATTCCGTTTGCCCCAGAAGTTTTTTTCCTTTTTGCTTCCCCTACCTTTCCAGACACCCAAGATTTCGTAAAAAGACTAAATGAAAAGTTTGAAAATACCATTTCCATAGGTTGTTCCACCGCTGGTGAAATTATGGGAAACGAGGTGTTGGATTCTACCATTACCCTAACTGCTGTAAAGTTTGATAAAACCACTTTAAGAACAACGGACATTGACCTCACCACTTATGACCTGGATTGTTTTGGCGCAGGAAACGAGATTAGCGAGAATCTGATAGATAAGGACCTACGCCATATATTTATTTTGAGTGATGGTCTTAATGTAAACGGTGCCGAACTGGTGAAGGGCCTCCACTCCAAAATCGACAAATCCATAAGCATTACAGGCGGTTTGGCAGGAGATGGAGCGAATTTTGAAAATACTTTTGTCATCCATAATGGTGAAGTGCAATCCAAAAAAATTGTCGCCCTGGGGCTTTATGGTCCGGATTTAAAGATTGGGTTCGGATCTAAGGGAGGATGGGACAGTTTTGGTATTGAGCGCTTGGTGACCAAGTCCCATAACAATGTGCTTTACGAATTGGACGGTCAGCCCGCATTGGAACTTTATAAATCCTTTTTGGGCGATAAGGCCAAGGACTTGCCCAGCTCAGGACTGCTATTTCCATTGAGCATGCGGGACGAAAACAACAAGATTCCCGTAGTAAGAACCATCCTTTCGGTCGATGAGGCCGAAAACAGCCTGACATTTGCCGGGAATATTCCCCAGGGATCCTATGTTAGACTAATGAAAGCCAACATTGATAGAATCATCGATGGGGCGGGACAATCGGCCCTGGTTACTACGGACAAAACCGAATATCAGCATCAATTGGCCTTCTTGATCAGTTGTGTGGGCCGACGCTTGGTGATGAAACAACTGGTGGAGGAAGAAGTGGAAGCCGTTAACGAGGTGCTCGGGGACGGGGTCCATACCACGGGCTTCTATTCCTACGGGGAAATTGCCCCTTTTGACAAGTTCTCCCCTTGTTCCCTGCATAACCAGACCATGACCATTACAACTTTTTCAGAATGAACAAATTGCACAGGCTTTTAAAGAGGCAACTTAAAAAAGTAGACATCGATCCGGGGACCCGGCTTCAGTTGGAACCTTTTTTGGAGCAGGTAAACCAGGCCTATACCGCCTTTGATAACGACCTGTCCCATATGGAGACCATTTTGGAAAAAAGCTCGGTGGAATTATATGAAGCCAACCAGCAATTGAAGAACAATGTGGAGTTGATCACGGGTCAACTGTCAAAGATTGCCGGGAATATCAAAGATGTTATTTTCGAAATGGACCTGGGCGGAAAATGGTCCTATCTGAACCCTGCCTGGGAAACACTTACGGGCCTTAAGGTGGCAGATAACCTGGGAAGACCCTACTATGAATTCCTTAGGGATGAACATGGTAAGCCACTAAAGAAACTGATCAACCTGAACGACCCCAATTTTAAGCCCTTCAGCAAGCGCGTTAAATGTTTAATGCCCGATCGCCAGATCAAGTGGTTCGATTTTTCCTTGAAGGCCGTTAAATCGGACAAGGGCAAAGCGGAGGGCTATATTGGTACCTTGGTGGACATCTCCGATTTAAAGGAGACCGAATACGCCCTGATCCAAGCAAAAGAAAAGGAGACCAAGGCCAATAGGGCCAAGGACGATTTTTTATCCACCATGTCCCACGAAATAAGGACGCCCTTAAATGCCGTAATTGGCGTAAGCCACCTCTTGCTTATGGAAGATCCCAAAAAGGAGCAATTGGAGAACCTTCAGGCCCTTAAATATTCATCGGAACACCTTTTGGGCCTGGTGAACGATATTTTGGATTTCAACAAAATAGCTTCCGGTTCCCTTCAATTGGAGGAGGCCGACTTTAGCCTGGAGCAGGTACTCAACGGACTACAAAGTATTTTCCACAACAAGGCAAAGAAAAAAGACATCACCTTCGTCATAAAGAAGGACAATTCCATACCAAAAATATTGGTCGGGGACAGTACCCGGATCTCCCAAATACTGACCAACCTTATCAACAATGCCATAAAATTTACGGAAGAAGGACGTGTAATATTGGACATTGAAATGGCCGATGAAACCGATGACACCCATCTTTTACGATTTGAGGTGAAGGATACCGGAATTGGTATCCCAGCGGACAAGCAGGGGCAGATTTTCCAATCTTTTGCCCAGGCCAATACCGATACCACGAGAAAATATGGCGGTACCGGATTGGGATTGGCCATTTGCAAACAGCTGTTGGAAATCATGGGCAGTGCTATAAGTTTGGAGAGCGAAATTGGAAAGGGATCCAGTTTTACCTTTTATCTGAATTTGCAAAAGAGCCATTTAACCGATTTTCAGGAAGAAGAGGAAGATATTGTCAATTATTCCAATATTCAGGACCAAAAAGGTCTCGGGGGCATTAAAATCCTTGTGGTAGAGGACAACAAATTGAATATCATGGTCATCAAAAAACTGTTCACCAGATGGAAAATTGATTTTGAAATTGCGGAAAACGGCTTAATTGGCCTAAAAATGGCGACGGCCAACTGCTATGACATGATTTTGATGGACCTGCAGATGCCGGTCATGAACGGATTTGAGTCCTGTAAATCGATCAGGGATTCCCACAATCCCTTGAACAAGGTGGTCCCCATATATGCCTTGTCCGCCTCTACAGGTGTAGACATCAAAGATGAGATCAAGGAATACGGAATGGACGGTCTTATCTGTAAACCCTTTGATCCGGCAGGACTTTATAAGACCCTGGCCAAAATAGCCCAGCAAGAACGGGTAGCGTAGGACTTCATTTATACCACCAGATTCACCAGCTCCTCGCTCCCCATACCGGGAAAGATAAAGTCTCCTGTTGTTTATTAATAGATAGGCAGTATCATCATCAATCGCGTTGGAGGATTGGCGCATACTTTAAGGAATGGAGGCCGAAGAAACATCCTTGTGGCCACAAATACTTTTATAACCATCAAAAATCCATTAGTTTAGAGGTGTGAACAACATAATAATTGATTGCAAGGGATTTTTCCAATGGAATCATAGCCGTAACCTTTACGCTAACATGAAAAAAATCTTTCTTCTTACAGTGATTTTGTTTATCAATTTATCCGTTTTAAGTTGTTCTTCGGGGGATGATACGGAAAATGGAGGTGCCGAAACTGGGATAGCGCTACCCTTCGAAAGCCGTCTCTTCTTTGAAGACAATGGCGAGCTCGACCCCGAAAGAAATGCCATCGAAACGGTAATCCGGGAAACTATTTCATTGGTCAACCAAAAAATGTCGGTCGAGAATCTGAACATACGGATAAAGGCTTCACCATCTGATGCAATTCCAGAAATTGGGATCGGTGGATTTAATCCAAACGCAGGGGAGGTCATACTATCAATTGATCCAAACTTTACCAATCTGGCGCAGTCCATTGCAACTGAACTCGGTCCGCTATTGGCTCACGAAATGCATCACGCAAAACGTAGGCGTACGGTCGGCTATGGTTCAACTTTGCTCGAAGCCAGTGTTTCGGAAGGTTTGGCCGATTGTTTCGCAATGGAAATTACAGGTATCGATCCACCTATCTGGTCCGTAGCGCTTACAGGAAGTACGTTGGAGGAATGGATTGACATCGCTGGGGAAAGTTGGAACGTTAGCGCTTACAATCATGCGAGATGGTTTTTCGGTACAAGTCCTGATGTTCCACGATGGACGGGATACTCCATCGGTTTTAAATTAGTAAAAGATTATATTGCTGCCAATCCGACGAGGAAACCTTCAGATCTTTTCAACGAATCGGCGAGTTCGTTTGACCAATAAAAAATTAACCTAACAACCAGTGCCAATTACAGCTACAACCCGCTTGTCCTCCAAGGGCGGATACAAATTTACATTGCGGCACCAAATGTAAATAGAAGGCTGAACGACTGGCTCCAACAGTTTTATTTTCTTCCACTATCAAATGATGTCCTTTTCCAAAACAAAATAGGTCTTCCCCTATAGGATTGGTCGATTCGCTTCTTTTGACAGGCTAGATTTGTATCCCAATAATTCAAAAAGTAGCATCATGAAAAACAAAGGGATAGTGGCTGTTTTAATACTATCGTTAGTGACATCAACAGGATATGGCCAATCCAAACTGGACAAACACCGCGCACAAGCCAAAAAAGAACTGGAAAAAAGAATTGAAACCTTTGTCAAAGATTTCAACGCCGGAAATGGCGAAGGTTTTGCCGATATTTTTTCAAATAGGTTTTATGACGCCGCCCAGCGACAAGCGGTAGTGAAAAATGTGGAAGGCGTACACCAGTATTATGAGGTGCACTATGAATTGGAAATTGATACCTTGATCGTTGACCACCACATGGCATACGATAAAGGGAAGATCGTTACGACCCTAACACCAAAAGGAGCAGGTGAAAAAATCACCGAAACCAACGCCTATATGGAAATTTGGGAAAAGGAAGCGGATGGTAAATGGCGTATTGTCGATGCCATAAAGCACAAAATAAACAAAGCTCCAAACGCTACCTCGGACACCACCGATGTGCCCAAAGAATGGGTAAAATACCTCGGTGATTACTACACCGGTGGCACTGTATTTAAAATATTGGTATCGGAGGATAAAAAACGGCTAATGATCTTTCTCGAGGGCCAGTTAAACCATACCCTTACCGAAAGCGCTAAAAACGTTTATTCCATTGACAGCGCACCGGGTATCTCGGTAAAGTTCAAAGAAGAAAATGGCAAGATTGCCCTACTCGAGTTTGTACAACCCACAGGTACCATCATTGCCAATAGAAAGTAGTGATATCGTACTATGCTATTCGTTCCTATGTCTTCGATTTGGAAGTGGCTTTTTCGAACCCGGCATGCAATTGTCCCATAGAAAAATGACCGGTCGTACAATATATGAACTGGTAAGCGTATTACAGGCACGCTTCATTTACTCACTTTAACACCCTTCAAAAAATATCAAAATCATGGAAAAAAGCGCAAGACAGATCGCCCTGAGGTACGGACTGTATTTAGGATTATTTTTATTTGTTTATGGCCTATTTTACCGATTGGCCGAGGTGTCGCACAGTTCACCACTTGGTTATATTTTTTATATCGCCCTGCCGATAGGTGTCTTTTTGGCCATACGGCAGTTCAAAAGAAGGAACAGCATGGCCAACTTTAAGAACGGCTTCATCATTAGTGCCATTGTGGTGATCATAGGCAGTGCTATCTATTCCCTATTTGTATATGTCTATAATAAATTTATCGATGATGGGCTCCTAAAAACCATAAGGGAAGAGAACATGGAAAAAATAGGCAACAATGGTACCTTAACGGAAGATCAGGTGGAACAATCGTTAAAACTGGTCGATATTTTGTCACAACCGGGGGCATTTTCAATAACCATATTTATACAACTAGTGGTTTTTGGTATCATAACAGCGCTGTTACTGGTATGGTTTATGACCAGAAAAAGGTAACTTAGATACCTGGTTTTATGGTTTAAAAGCTACGGTCCATGCACTTGATATTCATAGTCGCCTCATCGGTTTGTTTGCTTTTGGCGGTATTGATCCTAAGCAAACGGCACAACAACATTCCCAATACCCTTTTAGGCATTTGGCTGTTGTTAACGGCAATCGAATTTACCTTTCAATACGGAATGAAAATAGAAATTTACCTGATCTATCCCCATATCCTGGGGGTTTTGGATTTCTTTCCCTTACTACATACCTCGCTACTCTATATCTATGTATTGGCCATAGTTAACGACCCTTTTAAAAAAACCTATTTTCTGTTTTTAATTCCTTTTTTTATTGGCCTCATAGCCTCCATTCCTTTCTTTGTTTTGGGCGGTGATACCAAAATAGAACTCTATACCGGTACCCGGGACCGTCAACTGGCCTTTCAAAATACAACCATTCTGATCTTGGCGATGGTCCATGCCCTTATTGTGGCATCCTACCTGGTTTTGAGTTTAATAAAACTCAACACCTACCTGATCAAATGGAGGTCACGGATACGGTCGCTAAAAAATAATGGCCTGTTTTGGTTAAGAAACCTGGTGTTGGGGTACTTGGTACTTTGGTCTATCGTTGCCGTATCGACCTTGACCAATATGGCCGACCTGCAAAATACGGGATTGTTGGTATTCGCAGTTTTCATGATAGCCCTTGGGTATTTGGGTTTAAAGCGGACCCGTTTATTTGTGCAATCGACCCCTATATTGGATAGTGATACCACTGAGGTTTTTAAATATCAGGACTGGAACGTATTTACCCCCTATGCCCATTCGGGTTTAAAGGAAGAAACGGCAAAGGTGTATTTAAATCGCCTTGAGGCCTATATGAAATCCGATACCCCCTATTTGAATCCAAAATTGACGCTGACATCACTTTCGGATCAATTGGATATTTCCTCCAATCACTTGTCCCAGATCATCAATGAACGGTTACGGATGAATTTTTCCAATTACATCAATTCGTATCGGGTCAAGGAATTTAAGGATAGGATTACTTCCGAGGATTCAAAAAAGTACACCGTATTGGGCTTGGCGTTGGAATGTGGCTTTAATTCCAAATCTTCGTTTAATAATGTCTTTAAGAAGCTAACCGGTGAGACGCCCACTTCTTATATTAGTGCGACCCGTGGGGAAAAGGTCTCTTGAGGAAAGATGTTTCGTGTAAATACGTTCGGTTTTCCCATACTTCCCATGGTATAAATAGAACCACTATTGATGCAGGTTTCATTGTATTCCGAGATTGGAGAAAATATGAAAAGGCTCAGCTTTAAAAACCGAGCCTTTTTCAAACACTAACCCCACTAACACTATATTCTTATCCTATTAAAGAATTTTCCACTATAATCTTCACTTGTGGTCGACCAACCAATTCCTGAGCGGTTCCCAAACCATTTGTGCAGCATCTTCTGCCATGAACATATCCGCATGGCCATAATCTATTGCACGTAGCTCATCAGGTTGTTTGCTGGCAATATGTATACTGACATCCTTACTACTTGTTACGCTGGTACTGTAAACGCCCTGTTCTCCAAAACCGCCAGCCGCACCAAGATAAAGGATGGGTATTTTAATCCTATTCAGTTGTTTTTCAACAGTAGTTACGTTTTCTTCACAGAATTTACCAAATCCTTCGACCGCATTGTAGGTTGGTTGATGAGGCGCTAAGGAAACCAATAGTTTAAACCATCGTTCCGTATCGGTGTATAAAAGCCCTGTTGGGGCCTGTCCATCAAATTCGCCCCCTAAAAAGTGCCAGTTGGGTGCTTGCGGTGAAGGGCCGGGTACAGCGGCGGCGACTATGGCAAATTGATAATTTGTAAGGCCCGGTGCAAAGGGAGAATCCCCGGTTGGGTCCGATAGGGCAGCCCCGCCAACCGCTGCAAAAGCAGCTCCATTGCTGGTTTGGTAAACCCCGTCCAAGTAGTTCGCTTCTGCCGCACGACCACCGTTACAAATATTTTCGCGGTACGCATCGTCCTCAGGGCTATATAGCATCGCCCAATCCGCAGGAATAATCCCTTTGATATCCCTTAGAATTCGATGCTGGCGAGTTTCCTTATAAGCAGCGTTATAGGTAAGGAATCCGCCGTAGCTAAAGCCCAATAAATTCATTCGCCCAAAACCCTGTCTGGTCAATCCCCTTACCAATCGGGCGATGGCCATCGATTTCATAACATGCCCGGTATCTTTGGTCGTGCCCCAGTCTTGAAAAGAAGAAAAGTCCGTGGTTTCCAAAGGTACCAGGGTCCAACCCAGATCAATGCCCCAAACATCAATATTTTGCGAGGCCAAAAAATAGGGCGAGGAGTTTTGTTCATTGGGCGTATCCACTCCCGGGCGAAGAAAAATGTCATCAAAGTCTTGCGATGACCCGTGTACCATAAAAACATTGCCAGAAGTCCGTACAGGGCGATATTTTCTCGATTCCTTCACCACGCGATGGATCCGTACGATATCATAGGGACCCTTCCCCATACGGACCAAAATTTGGTAATGGGCAATGTCCCCTGAAAGCACAGACCTTTTGATTTCAAGGATACGGCAACTTCTCCTATATTGACCTCTGTGTTTAAATTCAGTTTGGGAAGGTTTTTGCACAGCACCCTTATCGGATATAGCCTTGATGGTCATTTGTCCTTTATCAAGTCCCGATACGGCCAGTAAGGCCCCATTTGTGCTTTGGAGATCTTGGGTATCCCTGGTGTCCTTCTCTTCAAAAAAAACCAAATCTCCTTCGGATACTTGTTGTAGAGCCTCACTTAGTTCATCTTGATCCTCCACCAAAACAAGGGATTCATAGGATAGGTCTTCCATAAAAGTTACCCATTCACCATCATCCGATGCCGGATCGATGGAGATGTACTCTTGCTCATCGCTATTATCACAGCCTATAGCCACTAACAGGACCATACTTAGAAAAGATTTGGCCATAAAATTCCTGGAAAACATGTTTGCAGTTTTCATAATTAAAAGATTTTTTGGTCGTTGCGACCTGATTAAACATTGAGAATGATTGGCCAATCATACAGCGAACGCTTATCCCAAAGGTCTAAAAAAGCGTGTGAGGATAGTTTTGACTATGTAGTGATTCGTTTAAATTTTTAATCCCTTTATGTTGAATTATTTAAACTATGTTGCAGAAACAGCGGTTGGAGGTAAATTTAAATCGATAAGAAATTCTTGAAACCTGGGGTCTTTTCTAAAAGAATCGATGCCTGGCCAAACCCTGAGCCAGGGCACATAAACGTCTGATGGCCTGTGAAGTAACCATTTAAAAGCTTCATTGTTTTTACCAAGTAAGGCGTAAATCGCAATAAGTCCGAAGGCGTTTCTGGAGGTCACTTGTCCCTTGCTCAATTGACCCGCAATTTCAAGGGCTTTTTCATTATTTCCCATACTGGCATAGGCCGTACCCAAAGCCCATAAAGAAGCTGGGTTGATCTCAATGGCCTTTTGATGGGCCGCAATACCCTTCTCATACCATCCTTTTGCAATATAGATATCACCCAAGGTTTTCCAAGCCGGGGCAAACTCCTTATCCATTTCCAGTGCCTCTTCCACTTCCTGGATTGCTTTGTCATAATTGCCCATCATGTAGTAAAGCAGTCCCATATCGGAACTGATCATTGGAGCCAAGGGGTCCAATTGCTTCGCCAGTTGATGTTCATGAATGGCTTCTTCCCATTTTCCCAAAAGAATCAGATACCAAGCATTGTGGTAGCGATTGTAGGGCAGATTGGGGTTCAATTGCTCGGCAGTTGCGAATGAGCGCTCTGCGGCTTTCCAATCCCGTTCGTAGTATAATTGGATCATGGCCAAAGCGGAATGGGCCTTTGCGGATTTAGGGTTTAGCTCCAGGGCTTTTAAGGCAGCGGCCTTACCTCTGTGCCAAGGCGAATTCATGGGATCTGGCCCATGTCCCAAAAGCGCGTAACCCTCTGCCAGTCCTGCATAAGCAATGGGGTCTGCGGGGTCAATTTCCACGGCTTGGTGCAAGTATTCAAGACCCTTGCTAAAATCTTCAGCGTTGGATTTGGTAAGGTAGTGCATGCCCCTCAGATAGGCCTTATAGGTTTCGGGATTGGAGTTTTGATGTGAAATCAGTTGTTCTTTGTCTTCCTTGGTCAAACTAATCTTAATGGAGTTTGCTATGTCTTCGATAACCGTACTTTGCAAGGAAAGGATTTCATTGATGCTTCGATGATAATCCTCTGCCCATATATGCTTCTCCTCGGGATAGACATCTATCAACTGCAATTGCAGTCTTAGACTATCGCCCTGGAATACGACCGAACCCTCAATAATGGCATCGACCCCAAGCTCATTTGCAATATCCTTCATTAGTCCATCCCGGTTTTGGTATTGCAAGGTGGATACTCTTGAAATTACCCTTAGCCCTTTAATGGTACCCAACTCCCCTATCAACGCGTCATGAATACCGGCCGTTAGGTATTCTTGTTCCGTATTGTCCGATAAATGATCCAACGGTAAAATTGCGATTGATTTTAGTGCCTTTGGGGAGGTACTTGTTTGTTTTGACCAATTGATGGTTAGAAATACCAAAAGAAGTACTGCGACCAGCGCGGTAGTCATTAACCATTGTCTTGTGGCCGAGGTTTTTTCCTTTGAGGTTATGGGCGTTTCGACCGAACCATTCTCTTCCACATCTATATGGTGTTTTGCCTTACCAGGTGAATAGCCATAGCGGTTGTGAAAACAGGTGTTGAAATAGGAAGTACTGCTAAAGCCTACCTTGTAAGCAATCTCAGAAACAGAGGCTTCATCGTTCTTAAGCATTTTCATTGCTTCATTGAGCCTTATTTCCCGAATAAATTGGCTTACGGACTGTCCGCTTATCCTTTTTAGCTTGCGGTGCAACTGCGAACGGCTAATGCCATAAACGAGGGCCAGGGTCTGGACACTGAAATCTTCATCGCCCAAGTTCTCTAGGACAATGTCACCAAGTTTTCTGAGTAAAACTTGATCCTGACCAAGATTTTCATCTCCAAACTTTTCCATGTACCTCACAAATTCATCAGGGGAGAACCTTCTTAAAGGTACTAAAATTTAACAACTAAAATCACTTCTACGACCTAGTAGGATGCATACATTGGTTTATCCACAATCCTTAGTGAATAATCCAGATAAGGCTGTTAACCAACCTATGAAGTTGGTACAAGGCTTTAGGCAGGTCGGTTTTTCAGAATAAGCTCCAATAGCACTACCAAATTATGGGGTTGATCGCTCATCGAATAGTGGCCGCCTTCCATTTCATACACTTTCCACCCTCTTGCGATAGTTCTATTTGAACCCCATTCTTCAAAGGTCGCTTTGCCGTTCTCCAGCATCAGAACGAACGAGCTTGGAATCTTCTTTGCAGGACCAAAATTAACATAACCTTTAAAAGCTTGCATAAAAATTAATGCTATATTCGTCTATTAGCAATAAACGATCTATACTATGCCATCCCTCTTTAAACTCATACTTACCAGCAGCATGCTCCTCTTTTTAAGCGCCTGTGCTACGGACCAGATGTCAACAAATAAACAAAACGAAGAAGCTCCATCTATTTTTCAAGAGATCAGCTTGGGACGGATCGCCACAGATGGTGGTCTGTCTCGAGGTGTTGCCTGGGGCGACTATGATGCAGATGGTGATCCCGACCTGTATGTTGCCAACTCCAACGGCCAATGGAATGCCCTCTACCGAAACAACGGAAACGGCAGCTTTAAAAAGATGACCGATGACACGGGCGATGTGAAAGTGATTGCCGAAGTAGTAAAGCATGGCGGGAACTCCCAGGGGGTGAATTGGGTGGATTATGATAACGACCATGATCTGGACCTCTATATCGTGTCCCGGGGAAGCGAGCCCAATTTTCTGTTCAACAACTACGACAATCTGGGGTTTACCAGAATTATGGATCACCCGCTTACCGCAGAAGGCATAAGTGCATCCATGGCATGTTGGGCCGATATTGAGGGAGATGGTGATCTGGATGTTTTTGTGGTTTCCTCTGGACGTGGTAGCAATCTGGTCTTTAAAAATAAGGGGGACGGCCAGTTTGAACAGATGGAAGGCCATATGCTCAATAGTGGTACCGGTAGAGGTCGTGCCTGTGCTTGTGGCGATGCCAATGGAGACGGCTTACCGGAGTTCTACGTGGCCAATGCCCAAACTACCAATGAATATTATGTGAACCTTGGTAATTGGGATTTTCAAAAAGTAGAAAAGGGGCACTTGGTAGAGGATATAGGGTATTCTTATGGTGTGTCTTGGGCGGATTATGATGATGACGGTGATATGGATCTTTTCCTGGCAAATTTTGACAAAAAGAATTTTCTGTATACCAACGATGGTTTCGGAAACCTTGGGCCCGTAAAAAAAGGTGCGGTGGCCGAGCAGGTCGGGGGTGCCTCCAAAGGTCACTCATGGGGCGACTATGACAATGACGGGGATCTTGATCTCTACGTAGCCAACGGTACCTATAGGCCAGAGATGTACAATTTCTTTTATCTGAATGATGGGAATGGCAACTTTCTGCAAGACTACAGCGGACACTTAAAAAAACATGCCGATACTTCGGCCGGAGTTGCACATGCCGATTTTGATAGAGATGGCGATCTAGACCTTTTTGTAGCCAATTGGGGAAGTGGGGATCAGGTCAATAGATTTTATGAAAATAAGACAGTGGGCAAGAACTGGATTGCCTTGAGACTAAAAGGGAAACAGAGCAATAGTTATGGGATTGGAGCCAAAGTCTTATTATTTTCAAATCAAAAGGTACAATATCGATGGATGTATCCGATAACAGGTTATGGAAGTCAAAACGATTACGAACTACATTTTGGTCTGGGAGAAGTTCCCCTTATAGATTCATTGAAGATTATTTGGCCGTCTGGCAGAACCGATACGCATCCAGATCCCAGACCAAATGTCCATTATATCGCTTTTGAAGAAGGGAAATTTTTATCCATAAAATAAAGTCGGTCAATCTGTGTTTTGGTTTTCCTTGCCCCCAGGTGAACATAGAACGTCCAACGGCTGGCGCCGCCGGTCTTGTTTTGTTCAAGATCGAATATTCTTGATGAATTGCTCGGTATTCCTTGGCTATTCCAATGTAGACAATTTGATCAGACCTTTCTTCAATGGTTCCTTTAGCAGTCCTGTTTTAAAATGGAGTTCCAGTTCCTTTCTAGCAAGTTCATCTATATTCATGTATACAGTTGTAGGTTTTTTTAACTTTGCTAAAAGTTCTACTAGTTTTTTAAATATTTGATTTTTCGATTAATTACTTCTGTTGTTTTTTTGTTTTTACCGTCAATCTGTACTTTTTTCATTTTAATCCAATTGCCTTTGTCATCATATTTATAATCAACTATGTATTTAATGTCAGAACTTGAAGTAGGCCAGAAAAATTCTGTTAGGTCTCCGAATTCATTTCTTTTAATCTCATAGTCTTTTATGAAAGATTCCGTTTTATTCAAAACGATTGAACCATCTTCTCTATAAACTTTATAGGTGAAGCTATAATTTTTATAATCATACTCAGCTGTGGATAATCCCAATAACTGGTTATCCGTGTTTAAGGTTCTTATTTCAATTGGATTATTGTTATCATTCAAGATAATTCTCATTGTATAATTTAAAGAACCATCTTGATTTAGGATTCTTAAATCCTTGATTTTTTCTTTGTAAACCGTTTCGTATTTTGAAGTTCTCCAACCTAAGGCCTTGTGTTTGAACCTTGTCGTGTTTTTTAAAACTCTATTCAATGAATCTACAGAAAATTCTCTTGTGGATTCAAGTTCAGAATCTTTAAAGTATGTTGTGCGGATTATCGATTTTTCTGGGAAAGTGTAAATGGTTTTGTCGGAATATGAATATTCCTGACCAGGATTGACTTTCCTAGTAACAATAATTTCTTTTGCCTCACCAACCTTTAAAACATAAGCCTCAGGTAAATCAATTCTAGTTATTTCGGTATGCATTGAAGTTTGTCCAACACAAAAAAAACTGAATAAAGGCAAAAACAATATCTGAAGTAAAAGCCTTTTTATCAAATTAGCTGCAGTTTGTTTATATGGTTGTGGTCATCCTTTTTTTGAACTTTTATGTCTTTTCCCGTTATGATTTAATTCTGTTAGTCCCACCAAAGATATAATTGGTTTGATTGTGCTAATTCGTTTTCAAGCGCATCTACAGTTCCGGTTCCTTGATCTACAATATCAGGGCAGAACTCGTACATCTTAGTGGCCAAGACAGTAAAATCTTTTGGTGGATTTAAAAATTGACCTTCTACCCAGTCGAAATCAGCGCCTAAAATTTCAATTTTATATTTTTCGTCCCATCTCTTAAGTACATTTATTACACTATCGGTATCAATATCATAGTTGCCTCCATTTGTGGCTTGATATCTCAAAATATCAAATTGGTCTTCCGTTTTAATCACTGCGATTTTGTCTGTTGAATAACCAAAATTTTGTTCTGACCTAAAAACATAATACCCCATTGACTTTAGTTTACTTCTTAGTTTAAATATCAAATCCAAGGAGTCATCCTCATCAATTTCAAATTCTATTGCATTTGGTTCAAGAACCTGTTTTTCTTCCTTGTCAGGGTAAACATTTATTATCTCAGTTCTTAATCTAGTAAATTCAGATTTGGTTTCCTCTCTTAGAAGTCCTATAACTTCTTCATCAAAATTGACCTCTTTAGCAAGTTTTTGGTCGTTTGGACTTTTCAGATTACAGCCTAAAAATAACGTGCTAAAAATTATGAGCATGAAGGGATTTTTCATCGTTTCATTGAACTTTGATGCTGTTTGTTTTTTGTACTACGATTTGGAATGATGTAGAACTTTGTAAACAAAAATGTCTGGAAGAGAAACATCATTTACTGGTTTGTCTTTATGAAAATGTGTTGTGTTCTTAAACTCAATTAATTCATTTGCAAAAGGATGTGGCATTTCACTTTTCAAAAAACATTCATTCAACGTGGTCATGCAATATGTTTTAACTTTTTCGTCGCAAAGGCTCGAAGTTAGTTTATAGCTATGAATTTTATCGCCATTTTCAAGTTGTTCAACAATCGGCAAATTCATCAAAAATATTTCCTTATGATTTGTTTTTATTAACCCCATCGGTTATTTGAACTTTTCAATGGAACTGATTACTTATTTAGATCGCTCAATTCTTTTATGGCGTCTGTAATTCCGTAATATAATAAATTGTCAGCCACCCTAGCTTCTGGATGGGCATATCTAATAAAGAATTTATTATTATCAAATTCATAATAATCCACTCCACGTGAGGTCTTTTCCCAGGATTTATCCTCAGCAAAAGGTACAATTGCATGAAAAATATTTGATGTTATGGTGCCACAGGCTATTATGAAATCAGGCCTCAATTTATGGTCATCATAGTAAAGATGAAACTGCCTCTTCAAAAATTCACCATCTTCCTGAGCGTCTTTCCACAGTGCTTTTGACTTTGACGTGTGGCCCCCTGGGGTCTTTTTTATATTCATTACACAGATTAGTCTCAACCATTTTTTCCTATTCTCAATGTCGCAAATATGTGACAAATCATTCCATTTGTAATCTATATTCCAGTTTTGAATTCCAACAGTCCATTTGGCAATATTATCCCAGGTTGGAGACCGACCTCCATCTTTTACAAAGCTTTTCAGGCTAAAGCCCACTTTGGAATTCACTTCTTTCAACAGAAACAGAATTTTTAGCTTACTATTTATGTAGAACTTTTGGTCAACAATTCCATCCTCACTTAAATTAGGTCGAATTTGTCTCCATTCTTTGAATAAATTAATCTCAGCATTGGTGACATAATTTGTCATATAACAAGTAGTTATCGTTTATTTGAACTTTAGTCTATACCTAGTTCTATGCGGTCCACTCGCTTTATTCGGTTAAAACAACAACATATTTGTAATGAACAAATCCAATCGTTTTCGTTGATTTAACTTTTACCTTAACCCAATTCCCTGTCATTGCCATAAAAACCAGTTCTTGATATTGAGTTAATTTTTCTAAAACTACATATTTCGTTCCTGGCCCCGCTCGTAGATTCAAACCCATTGTGTTAACCATCAAAGTTTTTAAATAATATTTTGAAAAAATATCATCTGGCAGATAATAAATACCAGAATTTTTAACCGTTGTGGAGTTACTGCTTATTTCGGTTGAAAAAGTATTTGCTTTTTTACTTTTGTTTGATGACCTCCTAGAGGTTGACCTAGGGTATGAGTTGTTTTTTCTATCTGTATAGCTGTTCGTTGTCGCACGCTTTACTCCTCCTGAGCACACGCCGCAAGACCCACCGTTATTACAATGTTTACAATAATTACATGTTTTACAAGCAGTACAATAAGCCGAGCCCGTACATCTTCCCATTTCTCCCTCACAACAAGATACAACAGCATTGATTTCTTGTCCGAAAGAAATCCCATTAACTATCAAAAGAAAAATAGGAATAAAAAGAAACAATGATTTTCTTGGTAGAATATGATTCATTTAAGTTTTGAGCTTGTCACTAACTAATTATATAACAACTAAAAAAGACTTTTTTACAATATTGATAGCGTTCCAAAAATAAATACGTTCAAAGTGGAATTTTAACTGTAAATTCATAGACATGAAAATGAGCTTTTAATGTCCGAATAATTTAGCAATAAGAAAATACCCATCAACGGGTATTTTTGGTTTAAAGGAGATCCTTTATTTGAACTTTTGTAACGGTTGAGCTATGAACAGTACGGGAGCAAACTGGCGTTTGCTTTCCGCCACGCACATAGCGAAATCTTTTGGTTTTGTTTTTTCTTTTTTCCTGTCCAAAGCAAAATCCCAAAGATTTTGCGGACTTTTTAAAAATACGCAAACCCTGCGATTAAGCCCGAAGCCCGAATTGTTTATAGGTTTTGTTGTACAACGTTTTTTTACGTCCTATTTCTCAATTCCGATTTCAATTTGCTTTAGAATTTTTGCTAATTCCTCCTTTGCGACGGAATCATTCTCTATAAGCGCTTTCACTAATTTTTCTGCTCTAACCAAATATCCAGCGTTTCTGTCCGCCAGATTATTGTCCGTTAGTACTCCAGCAAAGAATTCATCGTTTGGTTGTTTGACAACTGCGTCAGATATTGTGAGAACAATTTCTCCGATGCTTTTATATTTGAATCTATTACAAAATCTTGATAACTCTGAATTGTCCATTTATTTGGTAAAATTTTGAGGGTTTATTTCTATTTGCACCTCTTTCATTTGCTCAAAAATTGCGAGTAATCTATTTGCGTTAGATTCAGCTTCTTTCGCAATTGACAAATAAGTCTCTAATACTTTTTTAGTATAAATGCTGTCTTCTGTTTTGTTTTCCAATTCTCTCAATAAAGGCCCTAATTCTAGAGGAAAGCGTTCTATAAAATCGGCACTATCATTCATTAAATTTGCAATTTGCATATAATGACTTGCCGTTTTTGTCTTTAATTTTTCTATTTCCATTTTAAGGCTAAATATTTTTTATAAATGTTGTACAACAGTTGTACATAGATTATATGATCTATATACCTTTTATGTGCGTAACTAAATTAAGATAAATTGTAGGTCTTAGATAAAGTGATTCTTGGCAATCGTTTAATTGAACTTTAATTTATAAATGGATCCAAGTCTTCCAGTTTGCCATCAAATGGTTCCTGTTCGGTCAAATTGTTCCAAAGTGCTGAATTTATTAGATTATCTGGCAGCTTACTTTTAAACACATGGTAAGGTTCAATGCTTTGACCATATTTAACAACTCGAGTATTGTAACCTCTTTTCTTGTCCGAATCCAGAAGATCTATATATTCAATCTTGTTCTTAAGTTTACGCACTCCATCGAAATCTTGTCCACCAATCATAATCAATTTATCTCCAAATTCAATGATATAGTGATCGCCTTCATCATTGTAACTCTTAATTTTGATGTATCTATCAATATTGATTTCCCGTACCCTAGCAATTCCTGTATTGATTATTGCCTCCTTTTCTTTGAGAAATTTAGGCAAGCGGATTAATTCATTAATATCTAATATTAAAATCCATATCATGAAAAAAGATATAATCGATAATGGAATTATTGACCATAGGGTTGGGAAATTGTAGATTATAATCCCAAATCCTAATAGAGCTGCAATTTTAATCAGGACAGTTTTTTTTGTCTCAGGAAAATAGGATTGAGTTTCTTTTATTTCTTTCCTTATAAGATTCTTGTCCGCTTTAGATAGTTCTCTGTCGTATTCTTTTATCAAATCGAGTAACTTTTTGTGCTAGTTGCTTCCAACTTGGGTGTATCGTTTATTTGAACTATTGATTTTCATTTTCGAGGGTAGAAATTATCTTTTGCAGTTTAACTGTGATATAAATGTATGAGGTGCTAGTACCTAAATCAGACCCATAAATCTACTAACCAGACAGCTTTTTCCGTTTATTTAGTATTTCAAATATTAAAAGTAATTGGTTATGAGACAAATTCTAATACTTATCACAATTATAATTTTCTGTGCGTTTGAGGTGCCTCTTTCAGCTCAGCGGAATGATTTTATCAAAGAATATTTGGAACGATTTGAAAACTCCAGGAAGTATCTCATTGAAGTGGCAGATGCAATGCCAGAGGGTAAATATAATTTTAGGGCCACACAAGAGTCGTTGAGCTTTGCCGAAAATTTAATGCATATTGGGTATGCAATGGATTGGCATACTCAGTCATTATTAGGCGGAAGAGAATCTAGGGATTGGAATACGGATACAAGGTATAAAGTCGCCGGTAAATCTAAAAAGGAAATAATTAAGATAGTTGATGAGACATTTAATGAAACCATTAGTTTTATCAAACAATTTGACATTGCTAAATTCGATGAGGAGCTGGATTATTTCGGTTTAAACAGAACAAAGCGGCAGATATTCCTGTTACTAGCTGATCATATTACCCATCACAGAGGACAAATTCTTGTATATCTAAGATTAAATGGATTAGTACCGCCTAGATATGTCCTTTTTCAATAATCGTTTATTTGAACTTTCCATCTTGAAATTAATTGTTATGGCATTAAACACAGATTTTTTGGTCTATGTATTCAGCAATCTCAAGAATTGCTTTTAGGTTATTCAATTTAAGTCCATTTTGAAAATGCCAAGTAAAATGAGAATCTTTTGTTTCAATCCATAAATGCTTCTGACCATTTATTTTGTCAAGAAAATCTAAGTTTTTTAAAAAGGGGACATTATTAGGATTAGAATTTGACTCCAATATATACTTCAAATTAAATCTTAATTCTCCTTGAAGTTTTGTGTCATTTTTAAACAATGGATCAGATATGAAGTCAGTCACAGTTCTAGGTCTAATTAACAAATCTGGTATAGTTATAGGAGATTTTAGAATTATTGACATATGGTTTTCGCTTGATTGATCTGTTAAATATGACATTCCGCCTGTTCCAGATACTTCAACATCATACTTAGTACGATAAGAAATTAAAAAGGCTTGATTAGCAAATCCCTTTATCGTCCATAATTTGTTTAATCTGAAATTATCTTTGCCCCCGTAAATAATAAACTCCGGAATTTCCTTGTTCTTTAGAGAAATTCCATCAAGTTTGTAATCCCTTTTTAAAAGTTCTACGAATTTTCTCAAACTGATTAAGTGTGAATTAAAGTTAAATCAATAATCGTTTATTTAAACTTTCGTGGGATAATCATAATCTAAACTCTTTAATACTTTCATCCGTACCAAAAATATGTGGATAGTGTTCCCTCGCATTGGCCTCCATAAATTCCAAAGGAACATCTTCAAAATAGCCGTAATCTTCAAGATACTCCATGAATTCCATTCCCTCATTGTTGTACTCTTGGAATATAGAGTCGTTTTCACCATCAAAGTTCAAAGGCTCAACATTGCACATTTTACACAATGATTGATTAAATGCAGGTGAGACTTTCAACCACTTTCCATCTAATAGGAGATCGACCATGCCATGAGGAGTCAGCTCATTGGTTCCAAATTTTTCTGTAAGCCTTTCCACCCCTATATGATTTTTGACCTTTGCTAAATGGATTCTCGCTGGTATTCCCAATGAGCGCAAACATGCAATTAAAATGATGGATTTGTCTATACAATGACCTTTTTTTCGTTTTGCCAGATTACTTGCCTTAAAATGCTCTTTTGAAAAACTCAGGAAGTAAGGGTCATACCTATAAGAATCTCTTACCTTAACATATAATAGTTTGGCTTTCTCTTTTGGTGACAGAATATCATTTTTAAATTCCTTGACTAATTCCTGAACTTCATCGGATTCATAATCAAAATAAAAAGTTTGTGACAGATAATCCATTCACTTTTTTTCCTAAAGGTATAATTTCATTTTGATAAGGTATTTCCGCAACGTTTATTTGAACTTTGGCTAAACTCATTCTTAATCTATCATTTAAAAAATATGAAATATAACGAGACAAGAATTAATATAAAACCATTTGCAAGTAGCTGAGTATCTAGCTGAAAAAACTCGCCTAAATTTTGATTTCTCTTAGATTGTCCCTTATCATATTTGTCAGATAAAATTTGACCCAAAACAAATAGAATAATCCCCAAAATAAGAATTCCGATTTCCAGCTTCATGTTTTAATCAGTTGTCCAATTAGCTTAAGATTTTATGTGTGCCATTGAATCCTATTTTTGAACTTTCGTTTAAATCAGTTTTTTTGTGCAACGATTCGAATATGGCTTTGTTGCCATTTCGTTGGTTTTGTTTTCCCATTTATTCAGTCGTATTGGGTGATTATTATTCCTTTTTGATTGGCAATTTATTTAGCTTAATAATTCAGAAATTGAATTAATTCAGTTCCATTTTTTCAAACCCAAATAACTAGCAAAGTTTATAATTGCAATCAGCAAACATACCATTCTTGCTATACGGATGTCAATCCGCAATCCTCGATATGTAACAGGTTCTGATTCCATGAGAAGCCCAATAAATACTAATGTGAAAACAACTCCAAGAATCAAACTCAGGTTCCAGTTTTTGTTTTTCATTTAATGCTTATTTATTTTTTTCTCAATGAATGACAACGATTGTATATGATATTTGAGCATTTATCCCCTATGCGCACACTTAAGATAAGATAATTTTTGATGTATGTTGAGTAGCCCGTGGTAATCCTTTATTTGAACTTTATCGTCAATATTAAGAAACTTACTTGCTGAAAATATAATCTTTCGCAATTTCATGAATTTTAAGTATCCACATAGATCTGGGGTGTTTTCTATCATCTTCTACTTTTTCATTTCTCAGATATGTTCTAAAATAGGTGTCATTTATATCTAACTCTACATAGTATCCATAATTATGACTTATTATCTTCTCTGATTTTGGGGCTGATCCAGTAATGCCTTTGATATTATCAAAATAATAGCTAAGTATATTGTTAAACTCAGGACATTCTTTGATAGGAAATTCAATATAGTCTTGCTCGCTTGAGTATTTAATTGCCTTGATAAAGCTGAACCCATTTTTAGTCCAAAAAAACATGTTTGTTGCATTTTTTCCTCGACCATTATCAAATAAATAATACGCCTGGAGTATTGTGTCCACTTTTTGACGGCGTAATTCAGATTCAAATTCAGTAATTACCCTGTCCATTTCAAAAATGTAATCTTGTTCATCTGACTGTCCAGCTAAGATTGTACTGAATCCAATGGTAACGAGTAACGAGAAAAATCGAGTTGATAACAAATTCATTTAATCGTTTATTTGAACTTTGGTATTCTGCTTCCTTAACGTCTATTTCAGTTATTACTCTCTCTACTACTTGATTGACATCAGAAAGTGATAATTGAAACCAAAATTCCTTTCTATCTTTGTCAAAATAACTAAAAGTGAATCCGTTCTCAATTCCATCGAATCCGCCACAGTAATTGTCCGTTTGAAACTGATCACTACTCTCAATGAGAACCCAATCACTTAGCTCAAGATTTTCCTTTAATATCCGTTGACAAATTGAAACAAATTCCTTATCTATTTTATGCTTAATACTCATACTTTGTTTAAACTTTAGGTTTCCAGTTAGGGTCAACCTTTTTGACAGGCTTTATTGCCGTATTGCCAAAATGCCAACTAATGCCTCCTTGAGATTCATTATGGTATTCCATATCGTACGCAATGGAAAATCCAATCAATAATATGGGGTCAATGGTCCCTCTTTCATATTCGATTTGGTATATGTCCTGTTCAAGAATTTTTCTGGTTTTCCTTGAGATGTATCCTATTTGAACCTCTTTAAAATAAATTCCAATCAAATTTCCATCCTGCTCGTAAAAACTATAAGTCCCTTCAGAATTACGTATATAATACTCTACGAAAGAATCACTTCTAATTTGAAGATTTCCATATTCAAATTCTAACTCGTAGTTAAGGTAATGCTTAAAGTCTAAATTCTTCTTTACAATACAAACTTCCTTACCCTTTAGATCAGATATTGCAATTTTTGGACGGATATGTAATAGTCTTGATTTTGCTCTATGTATTAACTTATCATTTGAGAAAATCTCGTAACGATCATATAGAAGACCCCACTTTCTTTGTACTATTCTGATCTTCATCTAAACATTCATTAAGTTAATCTTTGGCCTTTGCACAAAAACATCATCGTTTATTTGAACTTTATCTATTAAAGTTACCTTTTAAAAACAATTCCAAGTATTCAAAGAATTGATCAAAGGCCTTTTCCTCATCCCCTCCGCTCTCTGACAGGAAAAATGAACTATATGGATTTCCGACCCCTATAAATCCTTTTTTCTGATGTAAAACCCATAGTTTGAATTCATCAAAAGGTGGATAACCATCTTTCTTTTCAATATCGTAAGGCATTGTTATTAAGTAGCCATTTAAAAAATTCTGAAGAGAGCTTATAGTCCTAGATGTCAAACATAGCTCAGGCTTTTTCCTTATCATCTCTAGGACTTCATATATGTTTTTAGAAGAGACTACATTCATCCTTTATTTGAACTTTCAACGTGTTTGTGTATGATTTCGTTGCGTGGTTTAGGAACTAAAATTAGCTAATAAAACGCAGATAGAAAGTCCGCGAGGCTTTCGTAAGTAGACTAGTACTAGCAATGAAGTATACAAGGTGTTAGAGCCAGTATTTTTAATCGATTGGATATATTATAAAACTATCATGAACCTCTTTTGCTGGTTTGTCTCCCAATTTTGTTAGAGCGTTTGAAAGTTCTTTTAATGTTAATACGCCTAATGGAAGTTGATGTTCTTTCGGCTGGTAAATAGTTTCTATTGGGTAGTCAACTCCAGGTGTTTGAGTCATCTCAATGTGATTTCCAAGTATGGTTGAAATCTCATTATTGTCAGTGAATTTCACAAGACGTTCTATGCTCATTTTAAAAGTGTTCCAATCTTTTACATACAATCTACCTGGATAAAATGTATCTCCTGTCAATAAAATTTTCGTTGATGCGTCATAAACAGCAATTGAAGAAGCTTGATGTCCGGGAATCGGTATAATTTTCATTAATCGTTTACCTAATTCAAAATCAACAATTTCATTAGGCCAATTTGATAAATTAAAAAAGTTGGTTACGTCTTCAACTTCCAGACCAATAACAGTTGTATTTGGTTTTCCTTCAAACTGACCGTCTGCCGCATAATGGTCACCATGTTTATGAGTATGAGCCACAATTAATTCTACTTCTCCGTTTTTTTCAGACCAATCCTTAATTATTTGCTTTACTGTTTTATAAAGAGGGAAGGTTTCATCATCTTTGGTAGCTCCAGTATCCATCAATAATACTTTGTCTTCTCCAAAAAATAGAAACATGAAAGGTGCTTCGTAATTCGTGCATTTGTTTTGACGTAAAATCCAAGTATTACTGTTATACTTAACCACCTGAATTGGTGGGTCAGTATTATCTTCACAGTTTTCAGAACCATGAATCCAATTTTGAACATTTAAGTCAACTGTTTCTTCAATTGATGACTTACAAGACCAAATAAAAATGAGTGCTGAAATTAATATTTTAATTTTTGTTTTCATTTGTTGGTTTATATTGGCTCTAACTTATTTATATGGATGTAAAATACATCTATATCTACCTATGGGAATATAATCGATGTATTTGACAATCGTTTATTTGAACTTTTATTTAACGGATAATGGTATGCAGGGTATCCCGACGACGAAGAGATATACAGGCAACACCTTTGTTTTGGCTATTTATTTATTCATTTACTGATTGTATTAAAGCTACTTTATGTTGGCATTCTTCTATTAATCCATCAAGCATAAACACATCCACGTTAAATTTGTTGATAAGATAATCTGACCATATTTCAATCAGTTTTTGGAAAATATCAATCACACGATTTAGAAATAGTATTGTCTCATTATTCTCGTGCTTTGCGGCTTCAATTGGCAATTGGGTTTTTGACCCTCCTGTAATTGAGTAGGTAGGTGCGAACAGAACCTCACGTAGAATTTCGATTACATTGTTTAAATCACATTTTTCTTGTGAGGCTATACAGATTGCCAATCTTGCTAAGCATACGTCCATTTTTGCAGCTTGTATATATCTTCTAAAAAATGGTTTATCTAACCAAAAAGAATGATTAATTTGATAAAGGTCAAACCTTTCGAATGGTTTCCATAACTCTAGGATTTCTTGGTGCCTACCCTTTGCTAATAAATCACAAGAAATTGAATCTTTACCTTTTAGCATTTTTTTAAATTCCAATTCTTCTTCCGATTCAGCATATTGCCATGAAGGGATATATACGTGATGCATTTTGGACATAAACTCTTTTCGAACCTTGTCTGATTCATTTTCTTTCTTTTGTTGGTTGTGTTCTATATGACCAAATTCATCTTGTAGCTTGGTCAGGAAATTGGTAAGCACATCTTCATCTTTAACAGCTAATTCCTTTTCTAATTCTTCTATGGTCAAAACACTATTACCACTAAAAGTGAGTCCATTTTCTGTAAAACTCTTTTTAATGTTTTCCCATTGTTTGGCTGACCAATTTAAATTATTAAGTATAATGAATCTCAGAGTCTCAAACTCGTTTGTGTCAAAATATTTTTTTTTAAAAGAGGCAATTGTATCATAAATCTTAGTAGTGTCCTTTTGCGAAGTCACTTGGTATGCAACCTTCCGTTGTTTGGAACCAAGGTCAATAGCTGGGTAATTGGATTTTATTTTATCTAAATCTACATACTCACTATCTGAGTCTTCATTAATGATATTTAAAAGTGAGGCAATAAAGCCTTGTGAAAGTTTATTTACATCATATAAACCCAATCTATTGTTAGTCTCAATTCTTAATTTGAAATGAACCAAATAATCAATGATTTTTTGCCTTATTTCTAATGTTTTCTTCATTCTAAATTAACAATAATTTGTTCATATGGATATCAAATAAATCCTTATTTCCCCATCATAGAACAAATCGAATTTGTTGAGCAATTCTTTATTTTGAATTTCTAATGTTAGGATTTTGTCGCTTTTATCCAAAATTTGGCTACATTATCAATTAGGTATTCTGCATCGTACTCAATTTCACCAATGGCTACTATATTATATAGTTTTATAGGGAATGATGCCGGGAATGTACCGCCATGTTTGCTTTGGACTTTAGGTATTAATTCTGAGTTTGTTTTATGCTTTGAGTGGTTACATATCAAGCGAATAAACCTTAGTTGATGATTGATATCACAACTCACTCTTCTTTCATCTAAAATGAAACCATTTTTGCCTTTCATTATGGTAAGTTTATCCTCAGCTAATTGTCTTAAATCTAGCTCTGTGTTTCTACTATTTATTATCCACTCCGGAATCGCATTTAAAGTCATCAAGCAATCAAGTAATTCATAAATATGGTTACTATTTTTATACCTGTCCAAATCATATTTAAGCTTTTCAATTAGTCCTTTATAATCAGATATTTGAGGCAACATTTACAAGATTCGTTTTATTGAACTATTATAATTAATTGAACATCAAAGTGATGATCTTCAAACCATTAAAGCTATAAATAGACATAGCTATGGAATTTTGATTCACGTTTAAACAAGCTTTATCGGAGGTTTATTGTTATTAATTACCTTTCTCAGATTATATGCACTTTGTACAATTGTAAAATAGTAATACGCAATTATAAATATTATCAAGGACAGTGCTATTCCTATTCCGACAAGTATCAGTTTCAGGGCTAAAAAACTGAGAAATAAGGATACCATTATGACAGTAACGAACATTGCATTATAGGTCAGCAACAATATAATCACAAAAAATTTGTAGAAACCGTATGTTTCATCATTAACTTCAGCTTCCTCAATTAGGTTTAACCTTCCTTCTCTATAAAATATCATTAGAACCTTGATACCCTTGTTAGCCCTGCCCAAGAGATTCAGAATAAATGCCCCGAGTATACTTCCTAATGCCCCTAGCAAAATAACTCCCCATATAGTTCCAAGTAAATTTTGGTGAACAAAACCCCATTCCATATTATTAAGTTGTTTAAGATATGCGTTTGACCCTATTTGTAGTAAACCGTTGTATCATCCTTTTTTGTATTCCAAGAGATTGGTTTCTGCAATTATAGTTCCTCTGAATCACCAGTCTAGAAATTAAACTGGGAGCGAATATTGGTTTAAAGTTTTTCACTTAACCATTTTGAGTATAACTTATGCCTACAGGTTCAGTTCCTTTCGAGCTTCTGAGGTTAGTATAACATTTAGTATATTCAAACTCCTAGAATCGTTGAACCCTAACTCTTTTCTTATTTCCTTTAACATTTTATTCCCTTCTTTAAATATCATTCCAGAATTTCCTTCTAAGTCTGAAATACTATCCTCGTATTCGATAAATTTTCTAATTAATTCTTCACTGCCCCAGTTCATAAGACCTTTCTTGAATAAAACCATTTCATCTAACGCTTTTTTTGAGATACCTTTCTTATTATTTTTCACATTTTTATAAATCTCAAAAAACATATTATAATAATGTCCAGAAACTTTTTGCTTTTCTCTAAGAATATGCAGTTCGTATTCTCTTTCCTTCGCTCTTTTATTATTAACGTTTACTGTCATCACCGAGGTGAATGCAGCTACTATAACAGCAACAATTCCAAATATCGATATTTTGGAATTGATTTCGTCCACATAATAAACTCCCCAGATAGTAAGGGATACCAATATTACTACTAATATGGTCATCCAAACCTTGATGAAAATGTCCTTTTTCATTTATTATTAAGATTTCTTTTTAGTTATTTTTAGTCATAAGGGAAAAAGCAACAACGAATTGTTTATTTGAACTTTAGCACCTACTGACAAACAAATATCTGTTTTTCCGATTTGTCACGAAATGCTGCTTCTGTAAAATCCCCAAACTTGTGGATGATTTCAAAACCATTCCATTCCAAGTATGAATCCAACTCTTGAGGAAAAAAGAGTCGCATATCCAAATTTTGTACTGAATCAAACTCACCATTTATGAAATAATGCCATTCTATGCGATTGATTTGGGTTGCATTCTCATAACGCATATGTTGCTTTATCAAAACTTCCCGTCCGTCTTTCGTAGTGTATTCAGTTATTTCCTTTTGTTCTTTTTCGGCTTCAACGATATATTGAATATTCGGATTAAAGCAATCCAACAAGAATAAACCTCCTTCCTTGAGATGTCTTTTAACCACGGAGAATGCCATAAATGCATCTTCATTTGTATATAAATGATGGACAGAATTAAATGGAATAAAAATCAGGTCGTATTGGTCCGGTAAATCCAAGGTTCTCATATCCCCCTCGACAAACTTGATACCCAATCCTTCCTGGACAGTTTTTTCCTTGGCTTGTGCAAGCATTGAAGGTGTAAAATCAACCCCTGTAATATCATATCCTTCCTTAGCAATTGGAAGCGTAAGTCTACCGGTACCACAACAAAGCTCAAGTATACGGGCATCCTTGTTTTTGGGCATCCATCGCTTGTAAAAATCCAAATCATCCAAGTGGGTATTCATGCCATCATAAATACTCGCATCATAAATTAGATCACCAACCTTATATTTACTGTTCATTTATGTCCGTTGATTTTCAATGATTATCCTTTTATTGAACTTCCGTCAGAATCCGTTTATTGTTGTTCTCCGGATTTTTTGTTAATGTAATTTATCGTGACAAGACTTGCAAATTGAAACCAGCCATTTTATTGGTTCTTTTCCGATGTTCTTTTTCGCATATTTTTTATGATGAACCTGTGTTGCTCGTTTACCACAGTAGACACATTTCCAGTTATCCCGTTTAAGAACTACATAGCGTTTCCTTTTCCATTCGTCGGATTTTAAATAGGTATTACGATAATAATTCCGACGACTTTTTCGCTTTAAGTTGAACCTCCACCGTTTAATTAGCCAAGGAACTAGACCAACTCCTAACAGGAGGAGTAAAAGTTTAATGTCTGCACCAATGTCTAATGATAAATAAGCCATTGTCTGAACATCGTTTTTTTTGAACTTTAGTTTAATTGAGCTTTCCAGATAACAACTTTTCCATTCTCGTCACCAGATACTATATGTCTTCCGTCTGGAGAAAATCCAATTTTACTAATATTACTAAAAACAGTAAGTCTTTCACCTCGAAAAATACTAGTCTCTTTCTTTTCTCTTCCAAAAGTCGATAGTAATGTTCCTTCACTATCTATAACACGAATTAAACCATCTGTGCCTAACAAGGATAGCTTTGTTTTTGATCTGGCCGCTTCAAATGAGTAAAATTTACTCTTGTCCATTTCTTTAACGCTTTTGCTTTCTAGCTGGAACAACTTTTCAGTCCGACTTTTATCATTATAGTCAAAGAAAAAATAAATCATATCATCAAAAATGATACTTGAATACATTTCAAATCCATCAATCAGTTTAGTGTCTAGGCTATTAATATCTAAAAAGATATTTGGTGTAATAAGCAATTCTGCTTCAGATGTAAAGTAGATTTGTGTATCCTTCTTATGATTATTTATTTGAATGTTTTTCAACAACTTCCCACCTTTACTCCAAATATTGAGAATATTAAACTTGTCAATTGAAGCAATTGTCGTGCCCTCAGGTGAAATGGCAATATGCTGTATCAACTCCAAATGAGATAAACCATTTTTCGCTTGGGGAATATCTAATCCCTCTACAACGCTTAAAGTTGGAAACGATTTTTTTATTGAATTAAGTGTATTTTGCTCGCTTACCGTATTATTCTTGTAGAATTCATTAACGAATTCTTGAGTCAACTCGGGGTCTATAAACTCATTTTCTTGATTTCCATTTATATCAAAACTTTTGATTATGAATCTCGGCGTGCTATTATTGTTTTTTTCAGTCATACCAACCATCAATGAATTGCTTTTAGGAATAAACAATAGTGAATTAATCTTTCCTTCAAGTAATTTGTGTTTATAAATTATTCTTCCATCATAGTTCCATACTATGATGGACTTATCGTAGCTGCTAGTCGCGAAATAATTATCATTGCAAGCTATAGATATAATCTCTTCAGCATGTTTTGATTTTGATTTCACCTTTTTGAACTCTTGGCCATAAATACAAGAGCAGGTAAAAATGAATACTACGAGATAAATTATTCTGTTCATCGTTTTTTTGAACTTTATCGAACTAGATTTTGATTTTTCATAGGAGCCATTGTTTACATAGGTTTTAAATATTAATTTGAGTTTGAGTTATTGATTGGCAGGAAAAAATTTGGATGTAAGACGACTGGTAATTCAGTGCCATGCTTTTCTTTTATTTCTCTTCCAATAAACCTAATTAATTCATTTGCTAAATCTTGCTTAATTAGAATTAAATTATCCTCAATCCATGATGCTTGAACCAACCATAAAGAATCGTCAATTTTATTAATTTCAAGTACTAATTCATCATCATCAAAAACATCCACTTTAGAATCTCCATAAAAGTCGATTTCCAATTTAGAAATATCATAATTAAATTCTGTCATGACTTTGGGTACTTACTCTAGCCTGTTGTTCTTAATTAGTGAATCCATTTCCGCTTGGTGTCTTTTTCGCCAATCGTTTATTTGAACTTTTTGTTTTTGTATCAATTCCTAGAACGATGTATCAATATAATACATCAGTAAAATTAAAAGCACTAGTAGTACTATACCAATGTAAATTGGAATGCTGTCCTTGTGGTGCTTCCAAATCATCTTTCTTAATTTTTCATTATTGAACCACATGCAATCATTTATTTGAACTATTCAATCATAGATCTAATTTTAAATTTTGTTCAATTTTTTTGATTCTTTCTTTTTCGAGGCCAGAATATTTGGCATATACCGCCCATTGGGATACTGCCTCTTTAACTTGATCTATGATTTCATTAGGTTTCTTTATATCTATATCTTGAGCTATTTTTAACAGATCTTTCTTATCTATGTTTTCCCTTTTTCCATTTACGGACATTTGGTGTTTATTGGTATTTCTTCCTTTAATAGGGTTATAGCTATAGGTCATATCGTATGCAGGGGATAATTTCCAAGATTCATTTTCAGCCAATAGGAACGATACATTTTTTGTATGATCATCTTGATTTCTACCAACTATGTTAAAAACTAGCCTCCTGTACATTTGTTCCATTTCATCGTTTCCTAGCTTTAACTTTCTCATTATCTGGAACAATTGTTCATATGAAGTAGATCCTATGTCATTAAAATCATAGTGAGCTATCCCGGTTAGTGTTTGCATATGAATTTTTTTACCATTTTTTCTGTCAAATCTCTTCGTCATAAAATGTGACCTGGAATCTTCTTCCAACAACTTGCACTGAGACATTTCTATATTTGCGTCTGTAGCCATTTTATAGTAGACATATTCAATAATTCCATAACCTCTTGGGTCTCCAAAAATTTCATCTTGAACACCATCAAATTTTAAAATCCAATGTTCGTAGTTTCCATTTGATTGTACATGTCCTGATATTATTTTGCCATTCTTTTTGTGAACTGCAATGACTGCCTTGGGTCTCATTCCTCCAGCAGAAGTGCCAACGGCTATTATTCGTTCTAATGCTTTTGTTTCGCCTATCTTAAATGAAATGTCTAGTGCTTCTTTTTGGGACATGACTTTATTTGCAATAGCTACCAATTCACTAAGTTGTATCTCTTCTTGGGATATACTCTCTTTTACTAACGCTTTTTTGAACTCTAATGCCCCCATAGCCCTTTTCCCAACATAACACAATCTTTCAACCGGAGTAAAATCATTTTGGGACCTTCCTGTTTGGGCTAACCAAAGATTTATCAATTTGTTTCCAAACTTGTCAGGCAATGAATCTGCCAACATTCCTGGTAATTTTTTAAATGTTATCTCGTTCAATTGTGGGAATGAATATATTCTATCACCTCTTTTCAATTGTTCTAATGGCATGGTAATCGGTGCTAAATCAATCTCCTTATTTATGAATTTTTTATCAAATTCAAAGATTGCTAGATCTTTTTTATCATCCCATATTACAGCACCCACATAAATCCCCCATATTTCAATTTCCGCTTGTGCCATTTCTATTTGTCATTTTTTTTTAGTTGAAGCTCTTTTCCTTTTTTTCCCTTTTAATTTAATTACCTCAATGGGACTTATTTCATCTTCTGGGAATAAGTATTCTATATTCTGAAGTAGGCCCAACATTCTGAGTATTCCAATTAAAGAAGATAAGGTTACTCCCTTTCCTCTTTCAATCTTACTGATTGCTACTCTACTTATTCCAACTTTATTAGCTAACTCTAATTGGGTTAGATTCCTTTTTATTCTGTTGTTCTTTATTCTTAAACCTATTTCAAGTTCTATTCTAGCGTTAGTCATTGAATACCAGTCCATAATTTATATATTTATTTACATTAAATATTTATTTTCCTGAATATATAAATAATAATTTACATTGTTACAAATTTATAATAAATATAATATAATGTATAAAAAAGTATACATAATTGTATATATTTAGTTATTGTGTATACAATAATTTACATTGAAAACATATTCAAATATAAAGAATTATCTATTTGAAATATCTAAAAACAAGTAAATTCCGGAACCGCCTCAGTACTTATTGGTCACACCTTAATTGGTTCCATTTTAGGGAAAGTACTTTCTTGAAGTGCCTTTGATACAGCCATGGAAATGAATCATTCCTTATATGGAACTTTCCAAGAACTACGAATCATTTAATGGTTGGTGACAAAAGGTTATCGGCAAAAAGTGCTCGCCAAACTGATTTTCATCATTTTATCATAGCTTTTTCAATAGTATTTTCGATTAGTTATTCCCATATCACGGAAAACTTTATCCCATTCTTTCCAGTTCTCCCATTTGATATTATACAACGTCAAACCGGTTGCCTACCTAAAAGTCGGATTGTGCACTAAATAAACTACTATGAAATATAATACGATTATCATCGGAGGGGGATTGGCTGGATTGACTGCCGGAGCCACCCTATCAAAATTTGGTAAGAAAGTGCTTTTATTGGAACAGCACCACAAACCTGGGGGCTGTGCAACCACATTTAAACGAGGGGATTTCATTATAGAAGTCGGCTTGCACGAAATGAGCGGACTAACCGAAAATGGCTCGATTACGCAAATTTTTGAAATGCTCGAAGTAGATAAGCATGTTCAATTTGAAAAAGTGCCAGAATTCTACGGAGTAGTTTCAGATAATGAAGATTTTGTGCTACCACATGGATATGATGCAGCCACTAAAGCATTAATAGACAAATATCCTGAAGATGAAAAAGGCATCAAACGTTTTATGCAGTTGATTGCACGAACACGAAAGGAAGCAGTCGATTTACCCCGTTCGCCACTAAAACAAAGATTGATTTATCCCTTGATGCCCTTACTTTATCCCAACCTCGTAGAGGCAACCAGACATACTGTTGGATCTTGGTTGGATAAGTACATTGCCAATGAAAATGCAAAACTAGATCTCATAGCACATATTGTGTATTGGGGCGACGACCCGTATACCCTATCAATGTTTTACTTTGCTACTCCATTTTCAGGCTTTATAGAAAATGGCGGTCACTTTATAAAAGGTGGTTCACAACAACTTTCTAATTATCTGGCTTCCTATATCGAAAAAAATGGCGGCAGTGTTCTTTTAGGTAAAAGAGCAGAGAAAATCATTACCGATAATGGCAAAGCGACTGGGGTCACTTTCCGTGATAGTTTTAATGAGAATTCAGAACCTACCACCATTTTATGTGATAATGTTGTAGCCAACTGCGCCATTCCTTTAGTACCAGCTATGCTGGATGAGCCCAACTCCACAAATCTTTATCAAAAAATCAGTTCAAAAACCAATTCGTGTTCACTATTATGTATGTATCTCGGGTTTAGGACAGATGTAGAAAAGTTTGGTGTAAAATACTACTCAAATGTTTTTCAAGGAGATGGTGTAACTGCCTTAAAGGATATAAAAAATAATCACCATGGTGATTGGTCTAAACGCAGATTCATTTTTGTAGACTATGGCAAGGTAGATGCCGAATTGGCGCCACCTGATAAATCTGAAGGTGTAATCTGTGTTGTGGATTATATTGAAGATTGGGAAAACTTAAATGAAGAAGACTACAAGACAAAAAAAGAAGAAGTAGCTCAAGTTTTATTGCAGCGATTGGAAAAGCAGTTTCCCGGAATTCGAAATAGTATCGAATACTACGAAGTGTCTACTTCCAAAACCATTCAACGCTACACCTCGAATCCTACGGGATCGGTTTACGGTTATGCGCAGATTAAAGGACAAACAGGATCGAAACGATTTAGAAATAATTTCTTGATTTCCAATTTGTATTTCGCATCGGCATGGGCATTTCCAGGTGGTGGTTTTGAAGGTTCCATCCAAGGGGGCTTTTTGGCCGCACTACAGATGAATAAAGACAAAATTTGGTCAGAATGTGATAATGAAAAGTATGTTGATGACAGAGTTGTTGAGCTCAGGGAACGCAAAACAATAGACGACAAAACGCTGGAAATGAGTTTTGTAAAACCAGCTGGTTTTCAAAACCAAAACGGAGAGCATGTTATTCTCCACCTTGTAAACCCGAAAGTGACCGAGCTGGACTTGCCCTATCGATGGCTTCCTATCGTTTCTAATGGAGAGGACGATATCTTGAGGTTTCAAGTTGAACTGGATGACAGCGGCTTTTCTAAAAGTTGTAGGCTTTTAGAAATTAATGATAAGGCCATTGTATATGGACCTATGGTTTAGGTCTAAAAAAGTAGAAAAGTGCGGTAGTGCAACAATGTATATGGAATCACTGTTCCCATTTGGTAGCAACGCTTGATGTTCTTACAGTTATCTGTAATTAATAATATATTTTATGTATTCAAATAAGCATATAGCCAAAATTGTCGGAATATTATTTATAACAGCTACTATTACTTCTTCACTGAGCATTTGGCTCACAGAACCCGCTCTTGAAGCAACTAATTTTCTTAAAGCATTTTCTGATTATTCAAATCAAATTGTAGCAGCTATGCTTCTCATGCTTATAGATGCTATTTCAGTTGCATTTATCGCGATACTGTTATTCCCTATTCTTAAAAGGAATAGTGAAAGGTTGGCACTGGGTTATGTTGGAATGCGAATCATGGAAGGTATTCTATTCGCTGCTTATGTTGCGATATTGTTAACTGTTTTGTCTATAAGCAAAGAATATTCATCCAGTAACGTTCAGGATGCTGGTAACTTCAAACTCATAGGTCAATCCTTATTGATTTTAGCGGAATGGGCATTCGACATAGGACTCGGAATTGTATTTACTATTTCCGCCCTGATATTGAATTACATATTATTCCGATTTGCACTCGTCCCTAGATGGTTGTCCGTTTGGGGCTTTCTCGGTGCACTTGTAACAATGACCATAGTGCTATTGAAATTTTATGACATTCAAGTAGCTGAAGCCCTGGATTTTATAATAGGAATACAAGAAATGGTGTTTGCCATATGGCTCATTGTTAAAGGCTTAACATATGAATCGCCAAAACAAACAGATAATAATGTGTAATAGATCATAGCTGCCTTTCGGCGAGCTACTTTTGTTATAATCACCAATGGGCTTTACACGACAAAAAGAAAGTTGACCAAAAATTATAATTATGAAGAAACCTGAATATTTCTTATTACGACCTGAAGTAGAAAAAGCGTACGGATATTCACATGCTGTGAAAATTGGAAATTGTATAAAAATTTCTGGCGCGGTGAGTATGGATGATGAGGAAAATCCAACTGCAATTGGTGACTTGGAAAAGCAAATGAAAAACTGTTATTCGGACTTGGAGAAGATTTTAGAACACTATGGTTGCACTTTTAATGATGTGGTCATGGAAAACATTTTTACGACCAATATGCCCTGGTTTCTTGAAAAATCAGCTTATCGAAGTGAAATTTATACCAAACAATTTCCAACAGGAACCTGGATTGGTGTTAAAGAATTGGCAATGCCAGAATTTATAATAGAAATCGAATTGGAAGTATATAAATCAGAATAAGACTAAGAGAGCAAATATCTGATTGCGGGTGAATTCCAAGTCGGAACTTATTGCAATTTACTACGCTTAAGCCACAATGGAAGACCCCTGTGGATTTCCCATTACGTGCCATACATAAACTGCCAGCAGCGATCGACAGTTTCTAGCTTGGGCCTTACATTAATAAACAGACTATTATAAAGATCATGCGTATATGGAAACGTGCTCACAAACGAATACCAAGTCATTTCAAAAAACGAAATCAGAAAAATATGGGATATCATATTGATTTAAAAAGTATAAGCATCGACAAATACAAAGAGGTTTTGAAATCTACCAACTTGATTCCAAGTAGAATGATTTTGAAAGAGAACACCAGCAACAATCTTGATATAATTAAAAGCCATAATATTCAAAATCTTGAGGTATTGCAAAAAACCTTAAGGGATAAAAACAAGCTTCAAGAACTTTCAAAAAAATTCGGCATATCGGTAAGGTTTTTAGAAGTGCTAAGAGTAGAAATAAATGGGTATCTACGGAAACCTAATAGAATAAAAGATTTTTCTTGTATTGATGAGGGCATTGTACTGGGACTTGAAAAATTGGGATTAAAAAATACAATGAAACTGTATGAAGAAGTATTGACCAAAGAAAAAAGAAATGAGCTTTCAAATAAAACAGGAATAAGTAAAAAGGACATAATGCAACTTACCAAATTAACTGACCTCTCAAGGATAAGGTGGGTGAATCATACATTTGCTTATGTATTATTAGAGGCTGGATATGATACTGTTGAAAAAGTTGCAAATGCTGATTACATGCAGATGTACGAGGTAATAAAAAAACTTAATGAGGAGAGAAAAATATACAATGCCCATATCGGAGCAAATGATATGAAATTATGTATTCAGTCTGCTAAAAGCTGAGATTTAGAAATTGAATATTAAAATATCTACAGAAAATACGAATGCAGAACAATGCCCATAACTAATTGCTTATTCTTTCTTATTTCTTAATGCCTTAGAGATTTTTGGTTTGAGTGTACTTACTGTTAGGTACTAAACCACAATATTACTCATAGTATATGCCGTTGTATGCAAGCGACAAGTATAACCTAAAATAAAACATGAGCTGAAAGATTTTCTGCTTTAAAGGCGGGGGGGGCATTATATTAACTCATCACAGAAAGATATTAAAATGAATGAATCTTATCACCCTTTTAAGTCAGAAAAAGCAAAAGAAAAATATCTTGCTTTCAATGATGAACATGCTAAACTTTGGCCTGTTCCTTCAAAGAATAAATATATTGAAACCTCTTATGGAAAAACCTTTGTTAGAATAAGTGGTTCAGAAGATAAGCCACCTTTAATTCTTTTACCCGGGGATACTGAAAATTCATTGTCTTGGATGCCCCAGATAAAGGCTTTTTCAGAACACTATCAAACATATGCATTAGACAATATCTATGATAATGGGCGAAGTATATATTCTCGACCTTTGAAAAAGCCCAGAGATTTTGTTTACTGGTTAAATGAAGTGTTTGATGTATTGAATCTGAAAAACAATATTAATCTACTGGGATTTTCCTACGGCGGATGGATAACAGGTATTTATACTTTGACTCATCCAGAAAGACTTAATAAAACCATACTTATCTCTCCATCTACAACAGTATTACAACCCAGAACAAGTTACTTGATACCTGCAATATTCGTACATTTTTTTCCATTTCATTTCTTTGTGAAAAAACTAGTGTATTGGGAAAGAAAATGTTTAGTAAAACAAGGAGAAGTAGGTCGAGCTATTGCAGACCAAATGACCGAGGATATCGTATTGTCCGGTAAATGTTTTAAATTGAGAAAGTTTATCAATCCAACGCTTTTAAGTGATCATGATTTACAAAATCTTAAAGTTCCTATAATGTACCTTATTGGGGAAAAAGAAGTTATGTACCCTGCTGATAAAGTTGTGAAGCGCCTTAATACTATTGCACCTCAAATAAAAACAATAATTATACCTGATGCCAGCCACGATATAACGCATTCCCGGGCAGAGTTGGTCAATAGAAAGGTTCTTGATTTTTTAAAAGAGCAATAACGTTTATCAACACACCAACATACAACAACGTAGCCTATGAAAAAACTTAATCCAGTTCTTTAAAGCTAATTATTATTTACTTTTTTACTCGAGTTAGAGAGTAAGATGCATCCTCCAAGTGGCATACAGCGGCATCCTAAACAAAAACATTGTATACCATTAGGTTACAGTGGCTTATATGACGAAAATCATTTCATAAACTGATACACTATAGTAATTTGCTTTCAAAATCATATCCATATCATGAAAGCAACATTTTTATCTATCTGCTTCATGTTACTATTCAGTTTCTCTTACGGACAAGCAGATAATCAATCAACCAAAAATACAACCGTAGGTTTTGAACTAGATGCAGTACCCTATATCTTCAAAGGATATTATGGTTCGGTCTGGGTTGGTCACAATCATTTGAGATATAGAGCAGTCATTACAAAAATAGAAACACCTGACTTTGTTTTAGAAGATGGTTTTACCAACAATGAAATGAAAGTTTATGCGGCCATTGTGGATTACTTTTTTAAACCTGACTTTGAAGGTTGGTGGATAGGTCCAGGTCTAGAGTATTGGGACGCTACGATACAGACCGATGCTAAATTGGAAACTGCAGAATACAATAATATAATATTCACTCTTGGTGGAGGATATGTCTGGAAGTTCTATAAGAATTTCTATTTGAACCCGTGGGTAGCTGGGCATTTAAGAATAGGTGGGGATAAAGACGTCATGGTAGACCAAAGTACATTTGAAACAAAACTAATAATCCCTGAAATATCTGTAAAGCTTGGCTGGCATTTCTAATGATAAACTGTAAATCATGAAAACCGCATTAATCATTATTGGAGTAATTTTAGCTTTAATCATTGTTGCTTTTACGTATTATAGGGGCTTCACAAGTGTGAATTGTAGGGTTGACACCCAAGGAGGAGAGACTTTAGTCTTCAAGGAAATGATAGGAGATTACGCCAAGAGTAAAAAACTATCGGACGAAGTCTATTATGCCTTACTCAATGAATACAAAATTGAAACTTTCAAAGGATTTGGTATTTATTACGATAACCCAAAAGAGGTTGAAAAAAGCAAATTACGTTCTGAAATAGGTTGTATCGTGGAACAAAAGGATAATTCAAAAGTGTCTCAAATCCAGGGAGCGTTTAAAATTAGAACATATCCTGAAAAATCGTATATCGTAGCTGAATTTCCGTTCAAAGGTAGAATGTCGGTTATTTTAGGGGTAATGAAAGTGTATCCTGCAATGGACAAGTTCGTTAAAGAAAAAGGTTATAATGAGAAAGGTGCTATTATGGAAATCTATGATGTGCCAAATAAAAAGATTGTGTATCGTAAAGAGATCTAGTAGAAAATCAAACTTGAGTTATTTCCATTTTATTAATAATGTCCTTTAAAACGAACGTTTTTTGAGACCATATATGTACAAGGCTTGCTGTAATCAATCCCACCTTTAGTTGAACTTTGGATGCCTTGGATGACAAAATGAAATCCGTGCAGACCGTCTGCCTAATTTACTGTACATATTAATATAAAACATTACATATTATAGCAATAAATAGTAGTTTAAGTATTTGTTTTATTGGTATTCACCTATATGCTACTAACTATCATTTGTACTCTACAAAATCGAAAACCAAGCACATTTCAGAAAACAAACCTGCATTGCATGCGCAATGCTATTTGTTGTTTCCGCTAAAAGCTGGAACGGACCTATTGGTTTTCGACAGGATTACCTCACACCTGCGCAAAGCTTCGGTGTGCAGGACGGTTTTCCTTTGCGGGCCCAGGTGAAAATAGAACGTCCAATGGCTAACGCCACTGGTCTTGTTTCGTTCCAAGATCGAAAAGCCTACTGCTTCCGATCTTTCTTGAAACGAAAGAACCCCCATCGTATCAGGATTAACTTCGTTGTTCCTTTGCGGCCCCAGGTGAAAATAGAACGTCCAATGGCTAACGCCACTGGTTTTATTTTGTTCCATGCTTGAAAAGCCTACTGCTTCCGATCTTTCTTGAAACGAAAGAACCCCCATCGTATCAGGATTAACTTCGTTGTTCCTTTGCGGCCCCAGGTGAAAATAGAACGTCCAATGGCTAACGCCACTGGTTTTATTTTGTTCCATGCTTGAAACGCCCTTGGCTTTCCAAGCTTTCCACAAAACAAAAAATCCATTACTGGCGTAATGGACGTTCTGCGTTAAGTGATCGCGACAGGATTCGAACCTGTGACCGTCTGCTTAGAAGGCAGATGCTCTATCCAGCTGAGCTACGCGACCTTGTTGCGGAGCGAAGCTGCCTGTCCGCCATAGCGGAACGGAGGAGGAAGCTACGCGACCTTGTTGCGAAGCGAAGCTGCCTGTCCGCCGCAGTGGAACGGAGGAGGAAGCTACGCCACCCTAAGAGGCTGCAAATATACACAACATTCAAAAATCGACAACATTCAAAAAACAAAAAATCCCGGGATAGCACCTAAAATCTTCAGGAACCCGTCAACCTTGCCTCTACCGGCCTACTGGTCAAAAAACACCAGCACCTGCAAATCTTCCGTTATATCAAAAAACCGATGCGGGATCTTGGCCCTCACAAACAGAATACTGCCAGCAGCTACGGACACCGGTTCACCCTCTGCCTTAAACTGCGCCCTTCCCTTTACCACATAATAGACCTCATCCGTTTCGTGCGGCTGTTGCCGGTCCTCCTCCCCTACCCTCAGCATATAAATGCCTCCCAAGAGTTTTTCTCCCTTAAAAAAGGGGTGCCACTTTTGTTGTTTTTCCAAACTTTGGGCCACTAGCGAGTCCATTTCAAAAATGGCCGACGCAGGATCCCGATCTTCCTGTGCCTGTAGCGCCGTTGCCAAGGTGAATACAAGGTAAACTACAAGTTTTCTCATTCTATGAAGATACAAAGTACTCCGGTTTCCCCCAATGTTCCTTGCCATTTTTATAGCGTTTGGGCGCAAGCAAATCCACCAGACACGGGAAGCAAGAAAAACCTTGGGTCATTATGGTTATTTTAAGCTTTGACATCGACAAAAACCTTAGGATTGCTAAGGTTTTATTTAGCCTTTCTTTTCCTACAAGAGGGTGTAGTCCCTAAAAATCAGCATTTTATCGGAAAGCCCTTTAAAATGAGTGGTTTAAAGTAAAAGAAAAGTTTGGTTATCTCCTAAATAAAAGTTAAATTCCAGCGACTAATTAATTAAAAACCACCTCACGATGAAGCAAAATTACTCGGTGAGTGGTAACGATTTGCGAAAACGTTTTCGTAATTGTTGCTACCTAATTTCACTATTCCTTATTTATTTCTTGGGTGGTCTGCAAAACATGCAGGCCCAACAGATGGAAAGAATGCCCGGCGTACCCGTGGTCTGTCCTGCTAAATTCGAGGACCAGAATTCGCGTATGGCCATGATGCAACTTGCCTCCAAGAAATTTCAGACCACAAGCAAAAGCGCCGTTACAGCGGAGCTGTTGATTACATTTGGCCCCGGCGCGCAAGGCAATGCAGCCGTGGAGGAGGCCTTTCAGTTTGCGCTCGATATTTGGTCGCAAGAGATCGTATCTTCCGTACCCATTCGCATTTTTGCGGATTTTGCGGATTTGGGTGCAGGCGTTCTGGCTTCTGCCGGGCCTACCACCCTGATCAGTAATTTTACGGGAGCACCACAAGCGGATGTCTTTTATCCCGTGGCCCTGGCCAACTCCTTAGCGGGAGAGGACCTTGCGCCCGATCTGGAATTTGATCTTGTCGTCAATATCGGTAATGGTATCCCCTGGTATTTCGGTACCGATGGGAACACCCCTGCCGGCCAATTCGATTTTGTCACCGTGGCCCTTCACGAAGCCGGCCATGGATTGGGTTTTGTAGACGGCGGAAATGTAAACAACAATACCGGCGTTGGTAACATCAATAATGGAGGAAACCCCTTTATCTTTGATACCTTTATAGTAGATAGCGCCGAAAATTCCGTATTGGACATTCCCAATCCATCCGTGGAACTGGGCGATTTTTTCACCAGTGGCGATGTTTTTGTGAACGGTACTTTTGCCGTAGCCGCCCTCGGTGGAACGCTCCCAGAACTTTTTGCCCCCAACCCGTTTCAGGGCGGATCTAGTATTGCGCATTGGGATGAAGCCGCCTTTCCGGCCGGGGATCCCAACTCGCTCATGAGTCCACAGGTGGGCACCGCAGAATCCAACTTTAATATCGGGGACATTACCCGAGGCCATTTTCGGGATATGGGATGGGTATTGGCCGAACAGCCACCCATAAATGCCATTCCCGCAGCCTTTAATGAAGAAATTTTTATCAACACTACCAGCGTACTGGAACTTACCGTGTCCAATACTTCTGATGCACCGGCTACCGTATCTACGGGTACCAGTCCGGGAGCCAATATTATCAGTTCGTTTTCACCGGAGTCCTTTACCCTGGCACCGGCGGAGGTAATCATTGTTGAAGTCACCCTGAACACCACCGGTATCGTCAAGGGCATTTATGAAGAATCCATAGAGCTTACCATTGATGGTTTTGATGGCTCCGTTAGCGTTCCAGTGACTGTCCGGGTGCTGGATGGTACTGAGGCCCCTATGATCGTGGTAACACCGGAATCCTTTGATGAGACCATACAACAATTAACAGTGGAAACCAGGGATCTTAGCATTGAAAATACGGGTGACGATGACCTTAACTTTAGCATTACTGTAAACGATAACCCGCAGCTTACCTTCCAAAGCCGAGTAGCGGCTTCCAAAGCGGCCATTGCCGCCAGTGGATTTACATCCGGAACCCTATCGGCAAGTAGTCCTGCCAACCCTCTAGCAGCCTTGGTGGGTGCCAATGCTCCCATTAGCAAAGTGGTTACCAGTTTGTACGCGGAAGATTTTGAAGGTTTTGCCTTGGGCGATATCGTAAATCAGTTTGGATGGTTCGGACGATTCGAAAACAACTGGACCATATCCAATGCAAACGCTTTTGAAGGAGCACAACACCTTAGGGGTATTTCCGATGGTTTGGGCCCTGATAGAGCAGCTGCTCCCCTGGCGCTTTCACCTGTTGTGGTTGCTGGGAACGAACCTTTTATGGTGCTATCGGCCCGTGTCAACGTACAGGGAAGTGGTGTAAGCTGGGAAATTATTCCACAATCGCCAACCGCTGGTTTAGTGGTTACCCGCCTTCGTTTTAACGGGGATGGCAGCATCGATGTCCTTGATGGGGCGTCCAGCTCCTTTGTACCCTTAGCGGTCACCACCCCGACAGGCTATTTTGATCTACGCATCATCATTGACAAGGACGACCTTGGGCTGACCATTTTCTTTGATGATTCCCTCGTATACTCCGGTACGGGTATTACTCCTTTAATAGAAAGTGTTGCCCTCCTATCCGATATGGCGGTAGTGGGGTCTACTATGGACATCGATAACTTTGAGATTACCGACGGTGATCCCAATGCCTTTTTCCTATCGGTTTCTCCCGCAGCGGGAGTGGTCCCTTTTGGAGGGGAAACGGTGGCATCCGTGAAGTTCGATGCCAGGACCCTGGAACCGGGCGACTATTCCGCTACTATCAATATCGTAAGCGACGATACCAACAGTCCGTCCATCGATATCCCGGTAAACCTTACCGTATTGTCCCCACCGACCATAGAGGTGGCTCCCAATACGCTGAGTGCTGCGGTAAACGTGCTAGTCGATATTCCGCCTACCAAAACGGAAACCATTACCATAACCAATAGTGGACAGAGTTCGTTGGACTTTACGGCCTCACAAAGTCCAAGGACGTTCACACCGCCTTCGGACGACAATACGGCTCAGATGGTCGCAGCGCTAGACATGACAAAATATGGTGTAGGCAATGCCTCAGCAGGTACTCTAAAGCGGGCCGGACTATCCAAGAGTGGCTTTAAATCTGCCCGGACCGAGACACAGTTGGAGAACGCGCTGATATTTACGGACTCCATTTTCTATGATACGGGCATCAATTTCCCAGACGATTTTGTAGGACTCCAGGGACCGGCAATAGCACTGGCCGTGCGTTTTGAGGCCGAATCTGACTTTACGCTTAACGCGGTCAGAAATGCCTATCGCACAGAAGCCCTTACGGAAGCCGTGATCCTCTTGGAGGTGTATCGAGGTGGTGCAACGCCAGATCAGGGAGAACTGCTCTTAACACAGCCCATTACGCTATTGAGCACCGATGGGATTTTCTTGGAGGAGGAGCTCAATGCACCACAAGATTTTAGTGCTGGCGAATCCTTCTGGGTAGTACACAAATTCCCGGAAGGTATAGACTTCCCGCAAGGGGTGGATGACAATGCAACAGCAAGGGCAGATACCTACTACTTCAGTAGTGACGGAGGTGCCAGCTATACGAATTTGACCGATTTTGTGTTCCTAACCAGGGCCTTGAGCGGTGAAGAACCTTATATTACCCTTGAACCTGCTGCCGGAACGGTGGCCCCGGGATCATCCGTGGATGTTCAGGTAACTTTTGACGGCGCTACCTTGCCTAATGGGACGTTCAACGCCGATATTCTGATCAACAGCAACGATCCGGTTACACCTACCACAGCGGTAGCCACAACTTTTGAGGTTTCCGGACAAATTTCGGAAATCGCGGTTTCGGACGAATTGGTGCTCTTCAACAGCGTCTTCCTTGGCGCCCAAAGCCAGCGCACCTTTACCATTACCAATAACGGTTTGGCACTGCTCAACATTTCCGATATCGCTTCGGATAATGGCGACTTTGTTGCGGAACCTACCTCAGGGGTGCTGGAAGCTGGCAAGTCGTTGGAGGTCAACGTTACCTTTACCCCTTCTGCGCTGGGCAGTATAAACGGTATCATTACCATTACCAGTGATGCGGACAATGCGGAGACCGTGGAAGTAATCGTAAACGGTGTGGGGACAGATCCTCCGGTTGCCGTTCTGGACCCACAGGAAGTATCGGCCACAACCGATGCGGGTACTACGGTAGAAGCGGAAATTACGCTCCGTAACGATGGCAATTCCCCGCTTACGTTCTCTTTTCCAAATCTCGCCGTAGCTGCGGCCTTGGCGGATCCCAATGTAAAACTGAACAATACGGAGATCAAATCCTTTGAAGGCTTTAACAATCCCACCAAAGCGCTTAAAGATACCCGTATAGGATCGGTCATAGAATACGGCCTGGGTACGGATAACGGATTTGGGTATTCGTGGATCGATAGTGACGAGCCTGGTGGTCCTGTAAACAATTTCTTTGATATCACTGGAATCGGTACGGATATTACCGCCGTCCTAGGTGCTGATGGTACGGCCAGTGGCCCCTTGGCCTTCCCATTTGAATATTATGGGGCCAGTTATGAGACCGTTTTCATTAACGCCAATGGTTTCTTGGCCATGCAGGCGCCTACCACCGCATTTACCTTTTTCAACGAGCAGATTCCTGTAGACGATGGGGTGAACAATGTGATTGCCGGTCTCTGGACCGATTTGGAGCCGCAAAACGGTGGTTCCGTGCATGTTGCAAGCTTCCTGGACGCCTTTGTGGTGCAGTGGACCAATGCTCCGGTATTCTCCTCAGCGGAAACCGGTACGGTCACCTTCCAGATCATCCTGTTCGATGACGGGACCATTGATGTGTACTATGCCGACGTAAGTTCGGCCTCCTTCTTGGACAGCGCTACCGTAGGTATTGAGAACGCCGATGGAAGTGACGGGGCACAGGTTGCCTTTAATACAGAATATGTGAAGGAAGGACTGGCGCTGCGCTTTATAAAACCTGCAGTGGCGCTAACGCCGTTCATTAGCAGTATAGACCCAGTATCGGGTGTTGTTGCGGCTGGAGGTTCCCGAACCTTATCGGTCACCTTGGATGCCACCAATTTAAATGATGGTACCTTCTTTGATGAACTTACGGTTTCAAGTAACGCTCCCGACAAGAGCACCAGCACAGCGCTGTTCGAGTTGACCGTAATCGGAACACCAGAAATACAAGCTACGCCGGATGCTCTTGATTTTGAACCTATTTTTGTAGGTCTTAGCAGTGAAGCTTCTTTCTCCTTGACCAACATAGGAACAAAAGCTTTGGAAATCAGTGGTATCTCTAATGGGAATGCCGACTTTACCGTAGATTTTGAAACACCGGTGACCTTGGAACCCGGGGAATCAACAGAGGCTTTTGTAGCCTTTGCGCCCTCTACCGTTGGCGCCATAGCGGATGCGATTACGATTACCAGCAACGACGGGGTTGGCAATGCATCCTTGGAGATTCCCTTGACAGGTGTAGGTGTTGACCCTCCAGTGATAGAAGTATCACCGGAGTCCATAGACCTTACCCTCACTAGGGGACAGTCTGCTACGGAAATCGTGACCCTTCAGAACACTGGAGGCTCTGCGCTAAATTATGCCGTTGCACCACCGTCCCTTGTACTTGAAGGAACTGCGACCCTATTGGCACAGCAGTACGAAAACGGGAGCTATGAAAGGATCAGGAGCAAACAGGCCGCCGATAACCGGGTAGGTCCCACTTTTGTCAACGCAAGTGGAGGCCCAGGTACTTTTGGGTACACCTGGAAAGACAACAACAGTGGAGGTCCTGCCTACGAGTTCATGGATATTAGTGCCACCGGACAGCAGGCCAATGTAGGGGCCGATGGCGACGAAACAGTTGCGCTACCCTTTGGGTTCAGCTTCTACGGGGAAGTTCAAAATACGGTGACCATCGCCGCAAACGGATTCCTCACCTTTGCACCATTGGTAGGTAATAACTTTACCAATCTGCCCATACCGAATGTAGCCAATCCCAATTTCTTTATTGCGCCCATGTGGTCCGATATTGAACCTCAGGATGGAACAGGGGTATTTTATCAGGGCACGGCAGATTACTTCATCGTGCAGTACGAAAATGTACCTGGCTTTGGATTCCCACCCTTTCTGCCCATCCCGGATCCGGTTACCTTCCAGGTAATCCTGTTCCCCGATGGTTCTTTTAAAATGCAGTACAAGAATGTGAATTCTACGCTTAGAACATCAAGTACCGTTGGTATTGAAGGGCCAGAAGGCCTATCCGGCCTACAGGTCATCTTTAACAATGAATATTTGACCGATGAACTGGCCGTTACCTTTACGCCGCCCATTAGCGGTACCTTGGAGCCGGGTGAATCGGTGGAAGTACCTATTGAGTTTGAAACGGACCAACTGGAAGCCGATGCTACCTATGTTGGGAATGTTTCCGTTAGCAGCAATGATCCAGTAAACCCTGTGACCAATATTCCAGTGACCCTGGAAGTGCTCAGGGGACCTGAAGTGGTTAGTCTAACCTTAATCAATCCTGATACGAACCAACCAATAGGACCTCTCAACGATGGTGATATCATAAATTTAGCGGATTTTGGAACGAACAAATTTAATGTCGTAGCCAACGTAGGTGAACTGCCGGTAGGCAGCGTCATATTCGATTATAACGGGACCGAAGGATTCCGCACGGAAAACGTCGCTCCCTTTGCCCTGGCTGGTGACAGCTCCGGTAATTTTAAAGGAATGGTATTCCCCGTTGGACCCAACACCGTTACGGCTACTCCGTTTAGCGGTAGGGGAGGCTCTGGAGAGTCCGGTTTGGGCATTACTGTGAACTTTGAAGTGGTCAACGAAGGTGGGGAGGAATTGATTTCCTTCTCCCTGGTCAATACCACGACCAACCAGGTTATCGGAAACCTTGCCGATGGTGACGTAATAGACCTAAATAACTATCCGGGAACGGGCTTAGGCATTGTTGCCGAAACAATTCTTGAAGGTATAAACAGTGTCGTTTTCGATTTTAACGGTAGCTCCCCTTTCCAAATCGAAAATACAGCTCCCTATGCCTTGTCCGGAGATTCTTCAGGAAATTTCAATGCAACGAATTTCGAAACGGGTATAAACACGGTGACGGCTTCTGCCTATACGTCCAAAAATGGGGGCGGTGTTAAAGCAGCATCCGTAACGATCAATTTTGAGGTAATTCCTGAGAATTTGGAGCTTGCCAATCGTTCTGGAAGAGTACATCCAAACCCTGTGGATGGAATTGCAAACTTTACACTGGAAGGGGCCAAACCGCAGGTACTTACCGCCACCTTGTACAATTTGTCAGGTCAGGTGGTATACCCATCGTTCGACTTTAACCTCAACGATCAAGGGAACGGATTTATGGATGTTACCGATCTTTCCCAAGGCATCTACGTCTTAAGGCTGACCGATAGTAACGGGAAAGTCATTTCACAAGTAAAAGTAGTCAAAAAGTAGTTTGGACTAATTTTAATTTGAGTAAGGCGAAAGGCGGCAAGTAAAACTTGCCGCCTTTTTTTCTACCTTTCGCCCACGAGGTCGGAAATTCTACCTTTTGCCCTTGACAACCGTAAAACCTCAGTTTTTTTGCAATAATCAGGCAATCCCCTTGATCAAATAGAACAAATGGAACACCGCTTATGAGCATATAGTGCCACTTATTACATTGGTTTTTTTATTCCATCCGTATTGGTTGAATTTTGTACCATAACAACCCCCAATAGTAATGGTCCATGGCGGATGACACTCCTCTTTTAAGACGGTCAAAGGAAGTATCCCCAAATCCTTCCCCTAAAGCTATACACCCAGCTATAGTATGTACAGACCCGGAAGGTCTGCAAAAAATGCTGGGCGAACTTAGCGCGCAGTACAAACAGGTAAACACGCTACGGACCCAGCTACCTGAAAGCATCGTCAGGGATTATCTGGCGGGGAACATCGCCTACTGGGAACAGCAATTATTGATTTCGATGGAAATCATAAATGGCATAAAGGAGGACCATCTAAGGTATATGGATGAACATGTACGCATTACGTATTATACCAATACAACTTTAAAACAACTTGAAACGGATGCCTGGACGTTGCTCGGCTATCTGGATATTGGAAATTCCCTTTCTGCCCTTCCCCTGCTCCTAAAAAAACCGTTCCTTCCCAAAAAAATAAGAAAAACGCTTTACCTGCGCCGGAAGCTAGTAGTCAATGATCAGCCCTGTACCTCTTCGGAAAACTTGCTGGCGGTCCTACAGGACCTGGCACTGAAACGGAAGTTCAGGAAATTATCGAAAATATGGGACCGCGAGTACAGTTTGGGCGATTCATATGCCCACCAATTCATTTTTGGTAGTTCTTATGCCCATAAATACACCTTCTTTAATAACCTTCTTTTCAAGTTCATGGACCTGGTCACCCATATAGAAGCAGCCGAACAGCTCCGTGAGAAGATCCAGAAAATGGCCAATCTCCGGGTAAAGGCTTTCACAGAGGAGTGTTTTGTGGTGAGGACCAATAAAAAAATACCTGTACAAAAAATGCAGGACAGACAGCATCCCGATAGTACGGTCTATAACTTTTCAGATATCATGGACCATCTTGCCCATATCACAAGTGGGAAGACGGACTAGGCCGCTTCGTAGCGATGCAGTTTTTTAAAATTTCCAAGTGAAGCCCAACTTTAGTGGGACTCACAAGGGCGGAGCCGTTTTAAAAACCGGCCTATTCATGGTCATTGTTATACTATAAATGGAAACCTTCTTTATTGTACTGTTCATTTTGATCGGCATCAACGCCCTGTTATTGACCTTTAGCATCAATACAGGGAAAGTTGAAAGGACCGTGGAACATACGCCAGAAGTTGATTGTCCGAGCCAGGTTCAGGCCCCAAGAAATATCCGCACCGAACTATATAGGAGCAGCCACTCAAAGAAAAGCTGTAAAGAAACTGCGCTCGTGAGTTCGGAATGGTTTTACGCCCCAGGCCTGGACATACCATCAAAAAGCACTGTGAAATCTCCCATCTCCCATTTAGGAGATGATGGGGAATGAGCATAAGTTACATAGAAACGTTTTTTCCTTCAGGAATACTGCACTTCCAAAACCATTTTTTCTGGAAGTTTTGATCGGTATCCATGAAGAAAACCGATAAAATATATGTAGCCGGACATCACGGACGAGCTGGCTCTGCTATTCTCAAAGTGTTATGGGCCAAAGGGTACGTAAACATAGTAACCCGCTCCCACAGGGAATTGAATCTTAAGGACAGCCGTGCAACCGCGTCCTTTTTTAAAATGGAAAAACCCGATTACGTATTTCTGGCAGCAGAAAAGGTCGGTTCCAGACTCATGCATACAAAGCAAAGGGCCGATGTTCTTTACGAAAATCTAATGATTCAAAATAATGTAATTGGCCAAAGTCAGTACCATAAAGTAAAAAAGCTACTTTTTTTGGGCAGTCCCTGTGTCTATCCCAAAAGTGCGCCCTGGCCGGTAAAGGAGAAATCCCTGCTTACCGATGCGCTGGACTACACCCATGAACCCTATGCCTTGGCCAAGATAGCCGGTATAAAGATGTGTGAAGGCTATAACATCCAGTACGGTACCAATTTTATATCCGTTGTCCCTGCGCATTTTTATGGTCCCTCCGATGACTTCAATCTGGAAACGTCACATCCATTGCCAAAGCTAATTCGGAAGATATATTTGGGCAAAGCTTTGGAGAATGACGATTGGGAGGCCATTAGGACCGATTTGAACAAACGTCCCATAAAAGGAATTACTGGAAAGGCCAACAAGGGAGAGATTGCCCATATCATCGGAAGATTTGGTGTTCGCCGTATCGATAACAAAAAAGTGATGGTCGAGGTCGGGGGAAATGGCAAAACCCGGGGTGAATTTCTATGGAGTGGGGATATGGCGGATGCCTGTATCTTCTTAATGAAAAACGAGTACGTCAACGGAGCTATCAATGTTACCCCCAGCAGCGGTTCGCGATCCTATTTGGAAGCAGCTTCCAATAAAATGCGCAACACGCCGATCAATATCGGCACGGGAAAGGAAATCTCCATAGCGCAGCTTGCAAAGACCATAAAGGTCGTACTCCGTTTCAAAGGTATTCTTGCCTTTAATGACTGCCCATTGGACGGTGAGCTGCGCAGACTGGCTGATAATACCAAATTGAACAACCTGGGTTGGAAGCCCCGGGTAAGTCTAAAAGAGGGCATTGAACAGCTATACAGATGGTATATCCTAAAATCTTAATTCCGATGGCTTACCCAAAACCCCTACCCACAAAACAAAATGGAGCCTATGAAGATGGGGACACACTCCCTTTACGCCCTAGAAAAACCAACTAATTTGACCGGTATATGAAACAGGATAGATATAGGTACTACCTAAGAGATTTAAGGGACCTGATCAAGGAACGACAACAGGTATTGGAAAGCAGGACTGACCAGGATGTCTTCTCCAAAGGAATCGCCTGTGGGTATAACGAAGTTTTGCTCCTGTTTGAGAGTCAGGCACTGACCTATGAAATTGACCTGAAAGCCCTGGATTATGACGATTTTGGGTTTTCCCCGAAATAGAAGGGATAATTTGGGTTGGGCTTTATACCCTTAATAAACCCCTGTAGACAAACGATCAATACTTGAGTCTCCCTGACCTTACTAAAACGAACTGGCCAAGAGCACCTTGTACTGGTGTCAAAAACACCTTAAACCTTTGCTATGCCCTGGTATGTAATCTATACAAAGCCCAGAACCGAAATAAAAGTCGCAGAAGCCTTACGGATTTTGGGAATTGTAGTGTATTGTCCCCTGGTAACGGAAACACGACAATGGAGCGACAGAAAAAAGAAAGTGACCGTGCCCCTGTTCAAATCCTATGTATTTGTGCATTTGGAGCCTAAGGAACGTAAAAGGGTGTTTGAGGTTCCCGGGGTGCTCAACTACCTTTTTTGGTTGGGAGAACATGCCACGGTAAGTGATGAGGAAATAAAGGTAATCAAAGATTGGAACGAGAATAACGAAGTGGATCAAATAAGCGTGGAAGAATTTTCCCCCGGAGACAAAATCGTTATTTCCCATGGTGTATTCAAAAAACAACATGCACTTATTAGGCATGTCAACAAAAAACGCATGCGGCTGCTTTTACCTGGCTTGGGGTACGCCATTAGTATAAAGACCAGGGAAGTGATCAAGGAAAGGCGATAGCTGCTGGCCCCGGCCATATGGCTACAAAACGAATACGCGGTTAAACATGCAATAAGCATAAAAAATGGTTCCAGAACTAAAGGCGTTTATTGTAGAAAAAGAGGGCATGGCCGGTGATGGCCTATCCCTGATGTTGAAAAAATACTTTCCGGAAATAGACCTATTGGGCCTTGCCAAAGATGCAAAGAAGGCCATGGCGCTTATATCTTCGCTAAAGCCCAATATCATCTTTTTGGACATTGAACTGAAAAATGGAAGCGGCTTTCAACTCATGGAAAAGCTCTGTAACAGCAGCTGTTACTTCATTGTAATGGCAGATGTGGAGAAGTACGCCCTAAAGGCGATATCCTATGGCGTAACGGATTACCTGTTAAAGCCCTTTAGTCTGGAAAATATGGTCCTTGCGCTGAACAAGGTAAAGGCCTTAATGCTGTCCGATGCAGAAGGCAGCAACAAAGATTCTGACGATAAGGAAGGTGATAGTGGTATCCTTGCACTACCCTCGGCGGACAGGGTAGATCTTGTGAAAAAGGAGGATATCGTTTATCTGAAGGCCGATGGTCGGTATACCCGGTTTTATTTGGTCTGTGGTACTACCAAAATAGCCTGCAGAAACCTCGGGGAATTCGAAAAGCATCTGGATCCCAAATTCTTCTTTAGGACCCACCATTCCTTTATCGTAAACATCGCCCACGTAAAGAACATCAACAAAACGGCGGGCAATTATTTGGAACTGAAGACCGGCAGCCCTATTCCCGTAGCCAAAAGAAAGCTCGATTCGCTGAACAAATTTTTGGGCATAAAATGAAACCGTCACAACACTGCTCGGAAACCCTCCCTAACACGACAGATGGCAGGAAGACCTTGCAATTTCCCGTCTATTGCCCCATACGCCCACTTATTACTTTGGTTTTTCTTTTTAATCCATTAATGATTAGCTTATCTACATTAAGAATACGCAAAGGTTGCGACCCTACGTAAAAAGGTAGGGCTACAATCCTAAAACGGGTCGTGAAATGGTTCCCAAATAACAACTTAAAAATCAAAGCTCATGTTACTACAAAAAATGTACATCGTATTGTTAGTGGGGATATGGATAATATTGCCCATGAAGTGCAAGGCCTTGCCGGGTAAAGACCCAAAAAAACCTGGAGTTTCAGTTATGGTTAAAGAAGTACTTGACAAGGTGGGGGCACCGCTCCCTGCCGCTGAGGAATACATCTGCCACTAATGGGAACGAAGAGGTGCCTAAAACGGGCTACAAGCGCTATAAAAATCCCGATGGCCCACATATTAAATCATTTATATGCTATGGCTACCGAGTATTACATAGGTATTTGATTTCTTGATTTTTAGACTTTAATTAGGGGTTCTTAGCGCATAAGAGGTTGGATATGCCTGAGAACATTTACATTTGGGGTAAAGACCAGGTGGCTCTCACCTGGTCTTTTTTATGGCCATGACCACCTGTTACCCAGAAGGGCCACTTATTACCTGACTTTTGAGCTTTTCCGCTATACCACCTACTTTTAAAATCCCAGGCATAAAACACGGAAACAAGGCGTGCTTTGTCGGTTAGCTATACGTTATGGTCACCTTTATATTCATTTTTTCACTAGCCTACCTGATTGTGGTCATCCTTTTCCTCGGAGGCCACCTCCGATCTAAGGGAGGTACGGAAACATCCCGTTCTAAGAAAGAGGTATGAACACTAAAGACACGTCAGTGAAAACCAAGGACATTTTACTTTTTTTTGACCCCTTAAAAGCACATGGGACCTATGTAAAAAAGATGCTCGCCTCACAAGGTAGAGATCATAAGGCCATCCATACGATTCATGACATAGAGGACGTCTATAAACATATTCAATCGTTCAATGTCACCACCGTGGTATTGTTTATCTACAGCAGGGAAGGGCTTTATCGCTTATTGCCCTTCGTTAACATGGAGATCAATTGCATTCTTTGTACGGATGCCCGTGAAATAGGCTGGTTAAATTACTATCTGGAGGACATCAAAATAATAGATCTTGGACTGCCCAAACAAGAACTTTTTTCGCAAATAGAAACCGAAATATCGGGTTTTTAAGAGGTCGCGGAAAATGGCCATGACCATGTCCCAATATCCCTACATTAAAGATGTTGTCGCCCAGGAACAAATCATAACCTATGCGGCAGAACACCAAGCCTGGCAAGGGCCAAAAAGATACGCTATACGGTTTTCAAGCAAGTCAATACCTTAATAGAGGGTATGGCTGTCGACCAGTTATTACACCAAACGCCCATTTGTTACACCGCCTTTTCTTTCTAAGAAATTAATTCCGAGTTTTATCCACATCCCATTAAGCCGTAGCGGCTAATTTATTGGATTTATCAACTCTTCCTTCCCAAAAAAAAATTTATGCTCCCTCAATAAAAGAGTACGAATGCCCCCTCTTCCCTGGAATAATGGGTAGATGCAGACCTAAAACGTAAAGGATTTGTAGACAGGGCATAAAACCGGTTTAAAAATGAACATCCGCAAAGGTACAGTACCCGTATCGCCCGCGGAAGGAGTAAAATAAACTTTTTAACTAACTAAAAACTATGATTTATGACCACCACATTATGTAAAGGTTTTGTGCTGATGGGCGCTTTTTTTTGGGCCGCATTGATTCAGGCACAGCAGATATCCGGGACCGTTTCCGATGAAACCGGGCCCTTGCCGGGAGCGAACGTACTGGTAAAAGGAACTACACAAGGTACTCAAACAGATTTTGACGGGAAGTATACCATCACTGCCGATTCCGATGCCATCCTGATCTTTAGCTATATAGGCTTCAGGACCCAGGAGGTTCCTGTGAATGGGCGTTCCACCATCAATATTATCATGGAGGAGGACGCCAACAAGCTCGATGAAGTAGTTGTTACGGGATATGGTACCCAATCCAAAAGGGATGTGACCGGGGCAGTAACCAGTGTAGACACAGAAGAGCTGTTGGCCATTCCGGCAACCACCTTTGCCCAGCAATTACAAGGCAGGGCCGCTGGTATCAGTATCGTAAACGATGCCAGGCCGGGCGGTGAGGCTACCGTACGAATCCGGGGTTTCGGTACGGTTGGAAATAACGACCCTTTATATATCATTGATGGGGTACCCTCCCAATCCCAGTCCAACCTCAATCCGAACGATATTGAATCGCTACAGATCCTAAAAGACGCCTCGGCCGCCTCAATATACGGATCTAGGGCCGCCAACGGCGTCATCATTATCACAACCAAAAAAGGAAAACTGGGTAAGCCCACTATTACGTATAACACTTTTTATGGTATACAATCGTCCGATAGGGATGTGGAAGCCCTCAACGCCAAAGAGTTGGGACAGTACCTGTATTTTGCCGATTTGTATGCGGGCAAGGTTCCCAGTCATGGACAATATACCTTTGGTCCCAACGGAGAGGTATCCATACCCGATTACGTCTTCCCAAGTGCGGGAATGGAAGGTGATCCCGGTGTGAATCCAAGCCTTTATGCCCTTGAAGAGGGCAACATCTATCCCATTACCCGCTCCGCAGATACGAACTGGTGGAAGGAAACTACCCGCTCCGCGCCCATTTTAAATCACAATATATCGGCATCCGGAGCTACACTACATGCCCGCTATGCATTTAGTCTGGGCTATTTTGCACAAGAGGCCATTACCCGATTTTATGGATACAATAGAATATCCATAAGGGCAAATACCGAATTCAAGGTTTTGAACGATCGACTCACTCTTGGGGAAAATTTTACGGTCTCTTTCGACAATCAAAAAGGTACCTTCAATAACGATCAGGAACAAAATACGGTTTCCGGGGCCTATAAGCACCATCCTCTATTGCCCGTTTACGACATTACAGGTCATTTTTCCGGAAGTAGAGGGTTAAACCTAGGAAATAACTTCAATCCCTACGCGGTCTTGAAACGAAACGAGGACGATAGAAGATACCGATTACGGGTTCTGGGCAATGTATTCACCTCCTATAAATTGTTGGATAATCTGGAAATCAAAAGCAGCTTTGGTGTCGATACCCGAGTACAGCGAGAACGCGATCTAGGCCGGCCACAGCCGGAATATGTGGAAGGGAATTTCATCAACAGTTCTACGGCGCGCGAGGAATACGAATACCAATGGACCTGGACCAACACCCTGAACTTTTCAAAAACCTTCAACCAGGTACACAATTTTGATGCGTATATCGGGGTGGAGTCCATCCAGCAGTTTGAGGAAAGGTTCGAGGCGCGCAGGGAAAAATTTGCCATTGAAAATGCCTACATCCTAAGTTATTTGGATTTGGGGGATGCCACTACCTCGACCAACCGTGGATACGTCGAACAAGATTATTCGCTATGGTCGCAGTTCGGCAAATTAAACTACGATTACGATGGCAAATACCTGGCCCAATTTATACTTAGGAACGACGCTTCATCCAGATTTCAACAGGCGTCCCAAAGTGCGATCTTTCCGGCTTTTAGCCTAGGGTGGCGTTTAAGCGACGAGAAATTCTTGGAACGCTTTGGTTTTATCGACGATATGAAAATAAGGTATGGGTGGGGACAAACGGGTAACCAACAAATTGGGGATTACAATGCCTTTACCACCTATAGATATGATATCCTTACCGGTGGTTATGCCATTGACGGTTCCACTGGAACTCCCAGCATCGGTTTTTCACCTCTGGCCTTTGGGAATCCCACTGCAAAATGGGAGACGACTACCTCCAACAATATTGGTCTGGATGTGGCGCTGTTCGATAACCGGTTGACGCTTAACCTCGATGTATGGAATCGGGTAACCACGGACATGCTGTTCAGGGTGCCGGTCACCTATACTGCCGGTGAGGCCGATGAACCCTCGTTTAACGTAGGCAGGTTGACCAACAAGGGTTTTGACATTGGGCTGGGCTTCGCAGACCAAAAAGGGGATTTTAGTTACAGTATCAATGCTAACCTTTCGGCCTATACCAATCATGTGGATCAACTTGATGAAGATGAGAACACCCGTTTTTTTGGGCGCTCCACAAGAGTGCCCGCCCTTACGGTGACCGAGGCCGGTTCCCCACTGTCCTCCTTTTATGGATTCAAAACCTTGGGTTTGTTCCAGACCCAGGCAGAAGCGGATGCCTGGCCAGCATACGGGGATTACAACGCTCCGGGTAAATTTAGGGTAGCGGACATTAACAACGACGGTGTGATCAATGATGATGACCGTACGATTATCGGAAACCCTCACCCTGATTTTACCTATGGTATAAATATTAACCTAAGCTACAAAGCTTTAAGTCTAAACGTCTTTGGCAATGGATCTCAGGGCAATGATATTTACAATTACGTACGTTACTTTGCGGATTTTAACACCTTCCAGGGCAACCGTTCCAAAAGGGCATTGTACGAGGCATGGCAGCCCACAAACCCCAGGGCCGACCCAAAAGACTGGGTGGCCGCCAATCCCAAGGCTACCGCCCCTATTATGGATGCCAACGATCAGGTGAGCAGTAGGCCCTCTTCCTATTTCATAGAGAATGGCAGTTATTTCAGGATAAAAAATGTACAGTTGACCTATGCTTTCCCGGAAAAACTGCTCGACCCCCTGGGCCTTTCTGCCGTGCAGGTCTATGTCCAAGGCCAGAACCTATACACTTTTACCAAATACACCGGCCTAAACCCGGAGATACAGACAGGAACCGAAAATGATGCTACCCTGGGATTTGACGGTGGCTTTATGCCGGTTTCCAGAACGTTTACATTAGGTCTTAACGTCACCTTAAATTGAATAAAAAACACCCGAATATTATGAAAAATACGATTTTTATATACGTCACAATTATAATCGCGGTCTTTCTTTTTATAGGCTGTAACAAGGAATTCCTTGACCGTCAACCGGAGGGACAATTTAGAGAAAATGATGTGGCAACAGCGGAAGGCGTAGAAGGTATACTGCTCGGTGCCTACAATTTGGTGAACGGCGGGGGGCTTACCGGTCAAACCTGGCACAATGATGCCCAGAACTGGGTCTTTAACCTGGCCTCCGATGATGCCCTAAAAGGTACCGATGCCGGGGACCAGCCGGAGCAGTCCTTTATCGAGGCCTATGATTTTCAATCCTTTAACAGACATATTAGGGATAAATGGAGAGGGCTCTACAAAGGGGTAGCGGCTGCCAACAATGCCATCAATAGTGCAAAACAGGTGGAGGAAATTGGTGAGGAGCGAAGGAAACAAATTGTGGCCGAAGCGCATTTTCTTAGAGGGTTTTTTCATTTTGAGGCACGAAAAATGTGGCGAATGCCCACCTACATAAGCGACACCGATTTCGACCTACATAATCTAGAAAGTACCAAAATACCCAACGATAAGGAAATCTGGCCTTTCATAGAGGCAGACTTCCAGGCCGCCGCGGCGGTACTGCCCGATACGCAGAAGGAAGTGGGACGGCCCACAAAATGGGCGGCCATGGCCTTTTTGGCCAAGGCCAAAATGTACCAAGGTTGGGATGCCAATGGTGCGGTAAATGTGGCCAAACTAACAGAGGCCAAAGAAGTATTGGACAATCTCGTGGGCTCCGGTATGTTCTCCCTTGTGCCCAAATTTCAAGACAACTTCTTGGTGGCCACCCGTAATAATACAGAATCCATATTTGAGGTTCAATATGCCATAAGCAGTGCCAGCGGCGATGCCTCCAATCGGGGAGTAGGCCTGGCACATCCCTATACCGATCCATGGGGCTGCTGCGGTTTTTACCAGGTTTCGCAAAATCTGGTCAATGCGTTTAAAACGGAAGCTGGCTTGCCCTTGTTGGATACCTATGATGAAGTGGATGTCACCGCCGAGGTGGATCCCAAAACCACTCATTCAACCTATATGGGACCCTTGGATCCAAGATTAGATCATTCCGTAGGCCGACCCGGGATACTTTACAAAGGGTTTAAGATCTACCAAACCGATTTTGTAAGGGACCTTTCCTATGCCGGACCCTTTTTTAGCATGAAACATGTGGCCGAACCCGAGGCATTTGGAGAAGGGGGCTGGGGCAACCTCTCCGCCAACAATTATAGAATTATGAGATACAGCATGATTTTACTTTGGCTAGCCGAGGTAGAGGTGGAAATCGGGGATTTGGAAAGGGCCAGGGCACTGGTGAACATGATCCGCAAAAGGGCTGCCAATCCCGATGGTTTTGTTCCAAAGGCCGCACAGGGGGATGAAAGAAACGATTTTACCATCGAGGAAGGCACACCGGCAGCAAATTATAGTATTTCCACCTATAATACACCATGGACCGATAAGGTTATGGCCAGGAAAGCGGTTCGCTTTGAGACCCGTTTGGAATTTAGCATGGAAGGGCATCGTTTTTTTGATCTTCAGCGCTGGCGTACCTCCGCTGAGGTCCTTAACGCGTATCTACAGAGTGAGTCCGTTCATCGCACCTATCTAAAGGGCAAGTCATTTGCCAAAGGCAAAAACGAATATTTCCCGATACCGGTAGAAGCTATTGACAGGTCAGCGGTCAATGGGCAACCCACGTTGACACAGGACCCTGCCTATTGATCGGGAGGAAATTCCTCCTAAATATATCCGGTAAAACTACAAAGACCATGGCTTTCAGCATCCATGGTCTTTTTGTATTTTTGAGTGGTTCTTGTTGAAAATTAAAATACCTTTAAGACCATAAAAACAAACGCTAAAATGCAATCCTTGGCGGTATGCCGTTGCATATGAATACTCAATCGACAATGAAAATCTTTTGCGCTTCGCTTTTAATTTGCATCCTTTTGACCTCCTGCACAGATAAAGAGGCTACCCTTTTCAAAAAATTGCCTTCAAGCCAGACCGGTATCACGTTCTCCAATACCATTGTGGAGACCGATAGCTTTAATATTTTGACCAATGAGTACATTTTCAATGGCGGAGGTGTGGCCATCGGCGATTTTAATAATGATACAAGACCCGATATTTTTTTTACCGGGAACCAAGTGCCCAACAAACTCTATCTGAACAAGGGCGATATGAGGTTTGAGGATGTTTCCATTCCTTCGGGAATCGGGGCTCCTGACAAATGGAGTACGGGAATGGCCGTGGTGGATATCAATGGGGATAGCTGGCTCGATATCTATGTATGTGCCGCCATGTTGCCCGGCAAGGCCCAAAGGGCCAATATGTTGTTCGTACATCAGGGTTTGGATGAAAAGGGAGTTCCAAAATTCAGGGAAATGGCCGACGAGTACGGTATAGCCGACACCAGAAACAGTATGGGGGCCACCTTTTTTGATTACGACAAGGACGGGTTCTTGGACTTGTATGTCCTGAACAACGAAATGCTACAGACCGTACCCACCAATTATCGTCCAAAGATCAATGATGGTACCGCTGTAAGCAACGATCGCCTGTACCATAACAATGGAGACGGCACTTTTACCGATGTTACCCTGGAAGCCGGAATCACCATGGAAGGTTATGGCCTGGGCATTGCAGTGGCCGATCTAAATTACGATGGGTGGCCTGATCTCCATATAAGCAACGATTATATTACCAATGATCTACTCTATATCAACAATCAGGACGGCACGTTTTCCAATAAGATCAAAAGCATGTTGAAACATCAAAGTAAGTTCTCCATGGGATCGGATATCTCTGATTATAACAACGATGGCTATTTGGACATTCTTACCTTGGACATGCTGGCCGAGACCAACTATCGGATGAAGACCACCATTGGCAATAATAACTACATCAATTATGTGTTCAATGAAAAGTGGGATTATGAATACCAACACGGCAGAAACATGCTCCACGTGGGCAATGGCCCAGGAGTGCCCTTTAGTGAAATAGGGCTCATGGCCGGAGTGGCCAGAACAGATTGGAGCTGGTCTCCCCTTTTTGTTGACATGGATAACGATGGCCTAAGGGACTTGCTCATTACCAACGGGTTTCCGCGCGATATTACCGATAAGGATTTCGGTGATTTCAGTTTAAGTGTCCACCGGTATTTAAGTCCGGAAAAGATCCTGGATTGCATCCCAGTGGTCAAAATTCCAAATTCAGCTTTTAAGAACAGGGGCAATGGGCTTTTTTCCGATACAAGCAAACACTGGGGGCTCAACATTCCCTCCTTCTCCAATGGAGCGGCATTTGCCGATTTGGATGAGGACGGTGACCTGGACTATATAGTGAACAATATCAACGAAGAAGCCTTTATTTTCGAAAGTACCCTGGCCGCATCGCAAAAGGATGAAGCCGGATTTCTACGCGTGCAATTGGAAGGGCCGGAATTTAACGCCATGGGGCTCGGTGCCAAATTGGTGGTGCGGTACGGGGAAGACCAGTTCCAATACCATGAGCACTACCTGACCCGGGGTTATATGTCCTCGGTCGGGACCTGGGTACATTTCGGTTTGGGAAGTCATGTGCAGGTAAGATCGTTGGAAGTCCTTTGGCCGGATGGGGCCTATCAAAAAATTACCGGTCTTAGCAGCAACGGAATGCTAAAGGTTCACCATAAGGATGCGCAGCAAGTGGATCGTTCGCTGCTGTCCTTTCCTCTGGTGACCAAAGCATTTAAACCCATTTTTGAGGAAGTGTCAAGGGAGTTGGGCATAGACTTTGTACACAGCGAAAAGGATATCGTTGATTACAACGTACAGCGTATCCTGCCCCATAAACTTTCCCAAAACGGTCCGTGTATAGAAGTGGGCGATCTCAATGGGGATGGGTATGAGGACTTCCTTGTTGGAAGTTCTGCCTCGTATTCCCCCATGCTGTTTTTTCAACAGGCCAATGGTACTTTTGTTCAAAAACCTTTGTTTTCGGAAAAAGCGGATAAAGGATTTGAGGAAGAGGGCATAGCGCTTTTCGACCTGGAAAATGATGGTGACCTAGATCTGTATCTCCTTTCGGGCAGCAACGAATTTTCCTTGGACAGCGGTCTGTATACCGATCGGCTGCTGGTCAATGATGGAGCGGGGAATTTTACTTCAAGCCCCGACAAGCTACCAAAGATCAGTGCCAGTGGTTCCGTGGTAAGAGCCCATGATTTTGACCAAGATGGTTTTACAGACCTTTTCGTGGGCGGTAGAACACCTATCGCGCAATATCCCATGGCAGAAAAAAGCTTCCTGCTTAAAAATAATAAGGGCATACTGGAAGATGTTACAGAACAAATGGCTCCTGATTTAAGGAGGGTGGGAATGGTAACCGATGCCCTCTGGGCCGACGTGGATTCCGATGGCAACTCCGATCTCGCCGTCGTTGGGGAATTCATGCCCATAACCTTTTTTAAAAACCAGGGAACCGCTTTCAAAAAACTACAGGAAACGGGTCTGGACAGTGTCCTGGGATGGTGGGAGAGCATCCGTGCTGCAGACTTTGATAAGGACGGAGATCTGGATTTTATAGCCGGAAATATGGGTGCCAACAATTTTTACCGGCCTTCCAAGGAAAGACCGGTTACCCTGTTGGCAAAAGACTTTGATGCCAATGGTAGTATAGACCCCGTGCTGTTTGCCTACTTTAAGAAAGACCGCGAAAATTACGAATCGTTTCCCGTGAGCTTCTGGGGCGACCTGTTTGGGCAAAGTCCGCTGTTTCGGTCAAAATTTAACTTCTACGACGAATATGCCAAGGTCACACAGCACGACCTTTTCACAAGGGAAGAACTCAAAGGGGTCAAAACCATGGTGGGCAACTACGATAGAAGCAGTTATATCGAGAATTTGGGAGATGGGAAATTCGGACCCACTGCCCTGCCCCTAGCGGCACAAATAGCCCCGATCAATGATCTATCGGTCACCGATTTTGATAACGATGGAAATCTGGATCTGCTGCTCATTGGCAATGATTATGGCAATGAGACCTTTATAGGTAGATATGATGCACTCAATGGGCTCGTGTTAAAGGGAAATGGTACCGGTGGATTTACCACGGTCAGGACAAGGGAAAGCGGTTTTATGGTTCCTGGAGATGCAAAGGCCATAACCGAAATTAAGAGTGCGCATGGCAGCTCTCTGTATCTTGTAACTCAAAATAGAGGTCGCATATTGGCCTTTAGAAAAGTGGAATAACGCAGCATATTTATTGATTTTCTACCACTTGTTATCGCTTGAGGCCCACTTATTACATCAGTCTTTTTTTCCTCCCCTTCAATTCCGAGCTTTGGCCCGGAAGAATATCCCCTAGTAGTGCTTTGCCCAACACAGGGGGAAAGCTGGGGAGAAATGAGACCTATGATCAGACCAATGCCCCGCATCGCAAAGACCAAAATTTTTACCTATACCACATTGCTTTGCGCAGCAGGCATACTGTTTTCCGAAATCGCATCTGCCCAAACAAAACTCAAAGCAACTTCCCTTTCGAAAAGGAGCCATGCCCAAGGTTTCTACATGGAGGTCCGGGGCGGCCTTTCGTTTTTTGACGATACCAAACTCCATGTGGATCGCCTGGAACAAGTCTTTGGCAAGGGAGCCCGTAGTGACTTCGATACCAAACCAGGCCGACTACTGGAAATGGCGGCAGGACATAGCCTTGGTCCCTGGTTTCGTTGGGAAATCAGTGGTGGCCACCTACGGAGTGCCCTGGAAGACTATAGGTTCCTGGTCGGTGGACGGGTCGTAAAACCCAAAGTGGATGGGACCATCGGAGGACTCTATGGGTTGGGCAATCTGTACTGCGATCTCTACCCTTCCCTGATCGGTATCAGGACGGATCAACTAGCATTCGTTCTCGGTGGTGGTATAGGTCTCATGGATACGGCCCTGGAAGCTCAACTGGACGGAGCCCGGGTAATCAAGGATTCTGATACCGTAGTTGCCTATCAGCTAACGGCTGGGGTGTCTTTTCGTACGGATCGGACCCTTACCCTTTCCGCAATGTATCGGCACCTGGACGCCGGAACCCCTAGTTTTAAAAGTGAAGACTCCCGCTTGGGGGAAGCGCAAGTGGCATTTGGGAATCACAACATTTTCTTGGGAATTCGGTTCACCTATTGAACGGTCTTGAAACCGTGCCTTCCGATAGGTATGGAATCATATGCCTTTATAAACTCATAGTGGTTATTCGGTTTTATATATTTTCACCTTTCGATAAGAAGATGATCCGTTTGATCGTTTTCCTGTACTTGATTCTATCCTTCCGCAATCGCCTTCGCTGTAGTTTTCTATGTTCTTTCAATAGTCCTTTGTACAGACTGTAGCAGATGATCAACAGTATTATGGCAAAAGGAAGGCCAGCGCTCAGGGCGGCGGACTGTAAAGCCACCAACCCACCGCCCAACAATAGGGTTATGGCCACGCCTCCTTCGGAAAGGGCCCAGAAAATGCGCTGTCCTACCGGAGCATCCAATTTTCCACCACTGGTAATGTTATCTATGACCAGGGAACCCGAGTCGGACGATGTAACAAAAAAGCTGGTGACCAGGACGATCCCGACAAGACCCGTGATAAAATCCAGGGGGAATTCTTTGAGCATGGCGAACAGGGCCGTGGAAATATCGTTTTCTACAGCCCGGGCCACGCTTCCAATGCCATTGATCTCCAGGAACAGGGCCGAGCCCCCAAAAACCGATATCCACAAAAAGGTAAGCAAGGTAGGGACCAATAGGACCCCCAGCACAAATTCCCTTACGGTGCGGCCTTTGGAGACCCTCGCTATGAATAGGCCTACAAAGGGCGACCACGAAATCCACCAGGCCCAATAGAAGAGGGTATCACGATCTTGTTCGCCGTTCGAGTATACATCGGTCCAGGTGCCCAGGCCCACAATTTCCTGTACATAGCCACCGACGGTCTGGATAAATCCTTCCATAAGAAAGAAGGTGGGGCCCAAGAGGAGCATCAAGGTCAAAAAAATGGCACCGAGCTTTATATTGAGCTCGCTCAACACCCGTATGCCCTTGTCCAGTCCGAGCACCACAGAAATTGTGGCGGCAAGGGTAATGCCACCAATGAGCCCTACTTGCATCCAAACATCGTTGGGGGTACCAAAACGGTAATGGAGGCCCGAGGCGATCTGTTGGGCACCAAAGCCCAGGGAAGCGGCCAGGCCAAAAAGGGTGGCCACAACACTAAGCACATCGACCACATCGCCAAAGGGGCCATAGATCTTCTTGCCCAGGAGCGGGAAAAAAACGGAACGGATGGCAAGCGGAAGTTTTTTGTTGAACGCGAAAAAGGCCAGGGCCAGTCCGATCAAGGCGTAGATTCCCCAGGCGTGCAGGCCCCAATGCAGATAAGTATACACCAAGGCGTTGTGCGTTTTCCCGGCCATATCCCCGACAGCCACGGGAGGGGAAACAAAATTGGCCATAGGTTCGGCCACACTAAAAAAGAGCAATCCAATACCCATTCCCGCGGAAAAAAGCATGGAGAACCAGCCAAAGCGACTGAATTCCGGCCTGCTCCCCTCCCCTCCCAACCTCAGTTTTCCAAACTTGCCGAAGGCGAAATAAAGCACAACGACCAGAAGTATGTTAACGGTCAGTATAAAAAGCCAGCCGACCTGTTCCATGATCCAGGACCGGACATCGGTAAAAATCCCTTCCACGGGCCCGCCGATCCAAAGGACAAGTATAATGAAGACAAGAATGAGCCCGGCGGATGGATAGAACACCGGGGCGTGAATATCGAAGTACTTTTTGCTGTTTTTCACGTATTTGGTTTTTGGTTCAAGGTTTAAGGTTTGAGATTCTTCGCTTCACGATGCGCCGCTCTGAATGACAATACGCCTTGATCTATCATTCCGAACCTACAAGGAATCTCTAGTACCATTACCTACTGCCTACTGAACACTGTCAAACATGGCGCAATGCGCTAAACGCTCTACGCAACGCGCAAACTCATCACTCATAATTCATAACAGAACTACCTACTGCCCACTGCCTACTGAACGCTGCTTACTGAACACTGCCAAACATGGCGCAATGCGCTAAACGCTCTACGCAACGCGCAAACTCATGACTCATAACTTAGAACTGCCTACTGTTTACTGTTAGAGGTTTGAGATTCTTCGCTTCACGATGCTTCACTCTGAATGACAATACGCCTTGATCTATCATTCCGAACCTACAAGGAATCTCTAGTACCATTACCTACTGCCTACTGAACACTGTCAAACATGACGCAATGCGCTAAACGCTCTACGCAACGCGCAAACTCATCACTCATAATTCATAACAGAACTACCTACTGCCCACTGCCTACTGCCTACTGAACACTGCCTACTGAACACCGCCAACCGTTCATCGCACCAACCAGATCGGCGCATTAAAATCATTGGACCCGCCGATCCTTTCCAAAGCGTCCCGGTAGTTGGCCTGGTTTAAACTCTGTTCCTGTCCGGGATAGGTGAACTTCAGCGGCAACCTGTCATTGTTCAGGTTACCACAGGCGGGGCCCATGAAGGGAATGCCCTTCCAATCGAAATCGCTTTCAAAATACCATCTCCTTAATTCGAAATAGGGCTCCAGGCCGGTAAAGAACAGGGAAAGCCATTTTTGCTCCCAAACATCCGTTGGTTGTGCATAGGCTACCCCCGATCGGGCATAATAGTCCTCAAAACCGGCCCATCCGAAGGAGGTATAGTCCACCTGATAATACGCCATGGATGCCGCTATACCGTTGCGGTAATGCGTTTCCACCGGATCGTTGATCCAGCCCTTAACAGCGGCTTCCGCCAATAAAAACTCCACTTCGGCATAGGTCATGATAATCCCTTTTGCCGTTTCAAGCCCCAGTTCACTGGCCAGGGTCTGGGCCGGATCATTGAAATATGCTGCGCCCAGTCTGGACCCCGCTTTGTGACAATCGGCAGTACTTGAACCGTTGAAAGCCCCTGAGAATACCGGATCGTTATAGTCATCATTGTCCGGGCGGGCATAACGGGACAATCGCGGGTCGTTATGCCCCAACATAAGGCCGTACGAAGTTTGACTCAACGCAACGGCATCAAAATCGCCTGTTTTTAAAGGGATCAGGGGAAACTGGTTCGGAAATCCCCTTAGAAAGGTAAATACGGCATTTTCATCGTTTGAATTGATGATATTGCCCGCATCCACGATACGGGCGAACCGTGTCCCTGCATCGGGTAACTGGTTGTTTGCCGTCATCAATAACCTTAGGCGGAGCGAATTGGCCAAGCGTTGCCATTGCATGGCATCTCCGTTGAAAAGAATGTCCCCGCCTATGCTGCCCTTCCCGGAGGCCAACAACGCATCCGCACGCCGTAGCTCGGAGAGCAGATCGGTATAGATGGCTTCCTGAGGGTCGTAGCTGGGGGTAAAGTTGTCCCCCGCCCCGCCAATGGCCCCGCTATAGGGTATATCGCCATAGGCATTGGTAAGGGTGGCAAAGATGTAGCTCCTGAGCACAATGGCCGCGCCTTCCAGAACGGCATTCTGTTCTGCGATCGCCGCGGTTTCCACTTGGGATATATCCGTCAGACTGGTATAAAGGCCTTCCCAAACCGTGGGGAAAGCGTTCCAATGGTAGGCATCTACCTCCGTTCTCAAGGTTTTGGCCGTCAACTGCGCAATATTGTTCCCCAACAGGAAGGATTCGGTGACCAGGGTGGTCATGCCCTGTCGGATAGCGGACGGCAATAAGACGTCTGTAGCGACCTGGGTGGGTTCGTTCGGGTTTAGGTTCATTTCCTCGAATCCGTCACAGGCCATACACATAGGGAGCAGGGACACTAAAAAATATGTTTTGGTCTTCATCTGGTACTATTTCTATTCGTATGTTTTGTTGTCTATTTTGTTCTATCGGTTATCTCCTGGGAGTCCGTCCCGATAGCTATCGGGAAGGCTTTTTTTAGCGTTGTTCAACAAGTCTTCTTGAAATGTTCAACCTATCTTCTTGATGTGTTCAACCTATCATCCTGAAATGTTCAACCTATCTTCTTGATGTGTTCAACCTATCCTCTTGATGTGTTCAACCTACCCTCTTGATATATTCAACCTATCTTCTTGAACTGTTCAACCTATCTTCTTGAACTGTTCAACAAGTCTTTCCAGGAACGGTCAAAGAGAGTCAGGACACTGTTATATCCCTCAAAACTGCTTATAAAATGAACAGGAAGAAAACCCCATGTAACAACCGGGCGTATATCGGAATAAATGGGAAGATCAGGAGTTGTCTGTATATAAAAGGGGGGTAAGGAAAAAACCTGCCCGTCCGGCAGGCGGGGAAAATATGAATCAGCTTTAGGGAACCGGACCAGGGCTTTTTATAGGAGGTCTTGTTGCGTAGCGTTATTTTCAGCCCTGTAGAATTTCCAGTAATTTTTTGGGATTCTGTCGGTTGTCCCAAAAAGCGGAAATTATAATAGACTCGCCGGTTATTTTATAATAGATGCTAAAGTTCCCTAACGATGCCACTCTGACATCTGGTAGACTTGTTTCTTTTTACCAATATTCAAGGATTCCAACAAATTGAATATCGGCTGTTTTGGTCCAGATCACATCGTGTTCAGCCATTCAAGATTGCGTTTTTCCATTTCATCCTGTGAAATCAATCTTCCATTTTCGATATCTTCCTCACTCATTTGCAGCATTTGTTTTTGTTCGTCGGAAAGTTTAACTATATCCGTTTCCGATGCACTGGAAGAAATAAGTTTGTCGAGTGCCTCCAAAAATTCCTTGTTTCGGATAGTCAGGATCTTATCTATTAATCCATTTCGTATTTTGTCCACTGTTGCCATCTTTGATTTTCTTTATGTAAGTATCTTAAAAATTAACGAGTTTGACCAATGTTGTACAACATAGCTATATGACCATTGATCCCTTATAGGTCCGTACCCCTTATTTGACTTTTTATACATTTTCATCTTTTGATAAAACGGATCCGTTTTGATCATTTTCCCGTACGGGGTCTTTTCTTTCCGCAATCGCTTCCGCTAGCGGTGTTTTTTTTAAATTCTTGGGTTGTGCAGCGGTTACCATGGTTAGGCAACGTTTTTATTAATTTGACTATAGCTTTTCATTCAAATCTTGTCTTCCCACAATCGCCATTATTTCTACAATACTTTCATTTATTTTGAAATAAATACTGTCCATACCACAAACACAACGTCTGTAATCTTTTTTTATGTGATCAACTGACTCAAACGAAAAAGGTCGTTGTGCGATAATGTCGAAATATTCAAAAAACGAATCGAAGTATTTGTCCGCTTGAATCACGCCAAATTTTTTAACTCCGTAATGATGAATCCGAATCAAGTCATTTTTGGCTTCGTTGCTCAACCGGTATTCAGCCATTTAATAAAGACTTTGATTGCGCTAAAATATCCTCTTTCTTGTCATTTGTAAATCCACTATTTTCAGCTTTTTCCAGTTTAGCATGGATCCAGTCAATTTGAACTTGTTGTCTTCGGGCTTGTCGAATCAAGTCATTTACCAGTTCACTTTTACTTGAATATTCTTTATTGTCCACTTGGGTTTTTAGCCATTCATCATTTGGCTTTGTGAATGATATACTTTGTCGAGCCATAATTTTATTGTTTTGGTGTAAATATACACCAAAAACGAATCAAATACAAGTCTTTATCGCCAGTTAGTTTATTTTGTAATTATTTCAAATTTCTAAAAAGTCAAAACATTTGACCATTTTAGAATAAATATTATCAATACAGTTCCAACGGTACTAACAAATATTGAGCTTTTCCAGAAATGAACTTTATCTCCGTAAATACTTAACCATTTTTACCAAATGCTTTTTTGACATAGCCATTCATACTTTTGTCGTAAAGAAAATTGATTGTTATAAAAATCAATATTGCAATCATTATAATCCAAATTTTTTCCATAAGTCAAATTTTTACGCGATGCTTGTTAATTGTAGCACAACATTGGTATATAATCATTGATCATAGATCCGTACCCATTATTCGGCTTTTTATCCATCTTCATCTGTTGATAAAAACTGATCTGTTTGATCGTTTTCTTGTACGGGGTCCTTTCTTTGCGCAACCACTTCCACCAGCCCATGTTTTTTTCAAATCCCTGCCCATGGCCTAAAACCCCACATTGATACCAAAACCAATGCTCCGTGTTGTTGGCAAGGTGGTACTTTCAAACCCGTTTATGAAGGTACCGTTCCGGATCGAAAAGGTTTCCGGATCGATCGTCGGGACCTTTGAGAACAACAACAGGTTCCTACCGATCACGGAAAACTTCATTCTTGGGATGCCGATCTTTTTACTGAGCGCCACGGGCACCTTATAGGCAAGGCTCAGCTCCCTTAACTTAAAATAGGTGGCATCGTAGGTGGCCGCCTCAATATTGTCCCTATTGAAGCCGTTGCCGTAATAGTTATAGAAATAGCCCACATAACCGGCGCCCCCGGCGGGTACCACCACATCGTTCTCCACCAGCTTGCCGTTGCCGTCGTATTTCCATCCGGGGCCCACAACACCTCCGGCTGCTACCTGTGTGTATACCGGGTCTCCCTGGGCGTCATAATCCACTTCGTACACCGTACGGCCCTCTAGCGTGGAAAGGTCCAGGTTTGGGTCGTCGTTATTGGTAATGGCACCTCCCGTAGCATATAGCGCATGGGACCTGGAATAGATCTTGCCCCCCAACTGCCCATCGAACAGGAAGCCCAGCGTAAGGTTTTTGTATTGCAAGGAGTTATAGACCCCCAACCTCCAATCGGGCTGAAAGCTCCCTGCCGATACTTTTTCGTCGGTAAGCAAGGGCAGGCCATTTTCATGGATGACCCTACCGTCCGGCCCCCTTTGAAAGCCCAGGCCGTACAATTGCCCCAGTAGTTTCCCTTCTTCTGCCACATACTCCAGGTCGGCACCCCCTTCATCGCCCGGAAAAAGGTCGGCCACTATGGAGTAGCGCCCACTTTCAATCCCTTTGGGGAGGCTTTCCACGATGCCCCTGTTCCTACCGGCATTGAGGGTAAGGTCCCAACTGAAATGGTTCATGTTGACCACCCTGCCCGCCAAGGACAGCTCGATCCCCTTGTTCCTGATTGCCCCCCCGTTGGTAAGGTTGGCATCGTACCCGCTCGTTACGCCGACGGGCAAAAAGATTACCTGGTCAAGACTTAACATATTGTAGTGGGCAACATCCAATTTGAGCCTTCCCTGCCACAACCTTACATCCAACCCAAATTCGTGGGCGCGTGTTCTTTCGTTCGTCAGGTCGGGGTCGGCAATGGTCCTGTTGGTCGTAAAGACGGCCTGGTCGCCAAAGGCCGGTTGTGCCGTAAACGTATTGCCAAAGGCGTATGCGGGCGCCCCGTTGCCCACTTCGGCATACGATGCCCTCAGCTTTAAGAAGATGCTTTGGGGCCATTGAAGCAGGTCTGAAAGTACAGCGCCCAGGGCCGCCGATGGGTAACCAAAACTATAATCGGACCCGTCGAGACCCGCAACCGGGTCTACCAAGGTACTGTTCCAATCGTTCCGGTAGGCCAGGTCCAGGAAGAGGCCGTTCCGATAGCTTAAGGTAGCGATACCGAATAGGCTGTTGATGCCCGTACGGGTCTTCTGCGATCCCACCAAGACCCCGGAGCGCGCATTGGCCAGGGTGTAAATACTGGGACCTGTCCCTAAAAGTTTCAGTTCGGGATTGTTGGCGATCAGAAAAGCGGCATTCTGGCGCATCAGGTTGCCCCCTATGCTAACATCAAGGCCAAAATCGCCAAAGTTTCCGCTTCCGGAACTATAGCCCAGCAACAATTCGGCATTGGTCTCGTTGAACGAGATGCCGTCCTCCCTATAGCTTCCCAACAGCACTCCTTTTGTAGATGGGGCCCTTCTGTATTGCCGGTCCTCGTTCAGCATGTCCACGCCATAACCGAACCTTATGGAAACCTTGTCCGTAAGGTCATAATCCAGTTTTGTATTGGCGATAAAGCGGTTGCCCTGGAAGGCATTGGTGTTCTCATGGGCTATGAACCAGGGATTGTTCACCCAAAGGTCCTCCACATAGCGTTGCCGGATACCTTCCTGCCCCGGCTCCCAATAATTGCGCAGGTCATTGATCTTTACCTGGCGCGGAAACCACAGCCAGCCGTACATTACGGATGAGGATTCGTCGTATCCCGCGTTCGGTATATTGCTCGAGTCCGAATGGATGTACATGGCATTTAGGCCCACATTCAGCCGGTTATCCATCAAGCTGCGGCCCAGGCCCATCTGGATGGTATTCCTTTTCAGGTCGGTATTGGGCACGATCCCCTTATTGTACAAATTGGTGTAGGACATGCGCAAGTTACTATCCTCGGTATACTTGCTGAATGAAACGTTGTTGATGGTGGTGATGCCCGTCCTAAAGAAGTTCTTCACATTGTCCTTGGCCGGTGTAAAGGGTACGGGACGGCCATCGGAATTAAACTGTTTTATCAATTGCCCGTTCATCTCCGGCCCCCAGTTCTCCCCATAGGCCTCATAATATTCCTTATCGCCGATGTAATGGGTCCCATCCAGGTAACTATACTTGCCCCCGCCCCCAAAACCATAGGTGTTCTGGTAATCGGGCAATTTTAAGAGGGACTCGAATGTTGTGCTTGTATTGAACTCAATGCCCATACCCGTGGCCTCCTTGCCCGTTTTGGTCTGGATCAGTATGACCCCGTCCGCTGCACGGGAACCGTACAGGGCCGATGCGGCGGGCCCTTTGAGCACATTGATCGATGCAATATCATCGGTGTTCACGATCTGGGCCGCATTGCCAAAGTCTATGGTAGATGAGCCGTTGAGCCCATCGTCAAAGCTGTACAGATCGTTCGTAATGGGCATGCCATTGACCACGAACAAGGGTTGGTTGTTGCCCAATAAGGAGGCCGCCCCCCTTATGTTTATGTTGGCCGAGGCCGTGGGGCCGTTGGCGCTACCGCTAATGTAAACGCCGGATACCTTGCCCGCCAACGCATTGACGGGATTCACCTGTTTTACTTTCGCCAGTTCTTCATGGTCCACCTTTTGAACGGCGTAGCCCAGGGCCCGCTCTTCCCTTTTTATACCCAGTGCGGTGACCACTACCTCGTCCAATAGGGCAATGTCTTCCTGTAGGACCACATTGATCTCTGTTCGCTGGCCCACCATGACGGTTTGAGTAAGGTAGCCCACGGAACTGAACCGTAGCGCATCATCGGTGCCGGGTACGGATAGGTTGTATTGGCCTTCAAAATTGGTTATTGTACCGGTACCATCTGCCTGTACGGTAACCCCCGCCAAGGCAATGCCACTTTTGTCGGTGACCGTTCCGCTGACCTCTAGCTGTGCCTGGGCCAAGTTGAGGGTAAGGCCAAGGGCCATCAAGCAGTATTTGGAGTGTAACAATCCCATATGCATTTTTTATACATTCCTTGTTTTTGGTAATGGAAAATCTTGCCCCGTGTTTATGAGCCAATGGATTCCCATTGTCGTAGAATTAACAAAGAATTCATTCGGCCATTATTCCATTTTATTTAAGTCAACACTGGTGTTGATAGTTTTCAATAAAGTGGTCCTGTCATAATAGAGAAATGCCTTTTGTATTTTTTTATCAGCATTAAATACATACGTAATTTGTTGTCTTACTTTAGCGGTTTTGCCCTCAGCATTAAGCGTCATATCTCCATAATAAAGCACCATAACACCCTTTACCTTATAATATTTGGTCGGCACATTGTTCTTTAGGGACAAGGTATTGATCTGTGAAAATTCTATGGTATCGATATGGAAGGTTTCTTTCCAATCTTTCCAAAACGAAACCAGGTTGTCTTTTCCTTTAATAACGGTTCGGGTTTCAAAACTACCATCTGGCCAATACCATTCGGCATCGTCGGTGAAGTAGTTACCAAAAGCATCAAATTCCATACTTTGCAAAGCGTCATGCACTTTCCGAACAATTTTTCCATATTCCGCTGATACAGCTTCTATAACAGGAGGTTCAGGTTGCTCCATTTTCGTTTCCTCATTTTTGTTTTCTGCACAGGACATATATAGAAGAGTGCAAAAAATCCATCCGGTCTTTAAAATAATTTTGTTGATTCGTGTTTTCATTTTTTTTGTTATTAATTGATTATCATTAAGTTAAACATAGGTGAATGATTATTCGATTCGTTTTTTTCAGCTGTCCATACCCAGTTCGTCCATAATTCTTTGCGGGGACCAACCGTTGGCGACAGGGTTTTGACCACTTCGCTTATTTCCGCCATCTGGTGCCTTCCCCTAGCCCCATTGTGACGAATGGTCGCAACCATGCCTTCATTATTGGAAAATTTTGGTGAAACAATTGGAAAAGAATCCAAATTTGCGTCTGAAAAGAACGGGCCCAACGCATGGATCATTCCCCATTTTTAACGGTTTTGGACGTGGATTCCATACGGCATACCGGCCGTGGTAAAATCTATACATCTCGTTTATACATCGAATCATTAATAGGGCAAAGTACCCATAGGTGGCAAGCGGCTATAAACCATGAAACACCTGTTACATAAAGCCAAAAAGTGGGAGTTTTAGAATAGATTTCCATCATGCATCATTAAAATATTCTGGGCAGGGGCCAAGTTATTTTCATGACCCAACCCTAACCCAGAACTTTCCTCTACCATGCGTAGTTCAACAAACATTTACGCAGAACCTTAAGTTATCCATACTTACGATTCGTAATTAAATGCTTAAAATCAAGAAAGTCAATTTCCATGTAACAGTCGGTAGGAATTTGGTATAAGTGGACTAAAAATATCTCTATTGGTCTCCTTTATGGGGTATATTGCCAAGGTCGTCCCAACATATTTGCGTTCCATATCGTACATTAATCCAAAAATCCATCCCAGGTTCCTAATTGTTCCGATACCGTAGTTGCCTATCAGCTAACGGCTGGGGTGTCTTTTCGTACGGATCGGACCCTTGTCCTTTCTGCGATGTATCGGTGCCTCGCTGCCAGGAGCCCTAGCTTTAAAAGCGAAGATTCGCGTTTAGGAAGGGCACACGTGGCCTTTAAGAGCCACCACTTACTACTTGGAGTCAGGTTTACCTATTGAGCTGTTCTGGTATTCATCTTTTCATCCGACAGGCGACCGATTTTTTATTTGGTATACACTGCTCGTGTATAGGTCTATTCACTATTTTTATGCTCCTAGTGCATTCCATGGAACTTTTAAAAAAACACGCCGCCCTAGCCTTGCTATACTTTATGCTAATAGCGCTGTTTGGGTTACTGCTGCGCCTGTTTCAACTGGTGGATATCCCTGTGGTCTATAAATATATGGTGCATACCCATTCACATATTGCCTTGTTGGGGTGGGTATATACGGCCCTGACCACCCTGCTTTATAAATTGTATTTGGACCATGCCGGAATAGCGCGGAAGTATCGGAAACTCTTTTGGGGTACCCAGGTCACCATCATAGGTATGCTACTTAGTTTTCCGTTTACGGGATATGCGCTGTTTTCCATACTCTTTTCCACACTTTTTTTGATCGCGTCCTATGTCTTTGCACGACTCTTTTTCAAGTACACCTCCGCGGAACAGAAAGGAACGGCTTCGTACCGATGTATTCGAATGGCCTTATGGTATATGGTATTATCCAGCCTTGGTCCCTGGGCCTTGGGTGCCATAATGAATACCGCGGGTAGCGAATCTCCCCTATATCGAAATGCCATTTATTTTTACCTGCATTTTCAGTACAACGGCTGGTTTGTCATGGCCTTGTTGGGAATTTTCCTTAAGCTGATCGAGCAAAGGGGGATTGCCCCGCCCAAGAAATCCTTTGCCCAATTTTTCTGGCTTTTCAATGGTGGCATAGTGGCAACTTTTGGTATTTCCCTACTCTGGATGGAGCCCCATATGGGTATTTATCTTGTTTCGGCCTTAGGCGCATTGATGCAGTGCCTGGCTTTTGTAATCCTCATAAAAAGTATAGGTCCCTTCTGGAATAAATTAACCGGCATGGGCCCACCACTAGTTTTTTGGTCCTTAAAAATTTCGGCCTTGTTGTTTTTGGTCAAATTGGTTCTTCAATTTTTTGGTTCCCTACCCCCTATTGCGGCCCTGGTCATGTCCAATATCGATTTTGTCATCGGGTATTTACACTGGACTTTTTTAGGAGTGGTGAGCATAGCACTTTTTGGTTTTTTACGGTACTTTAGGTTGATTGGGCTTTCCAAAAAAGCACTGTTGTTCTACCTGATCGGCTTTGGTCTTACAGAAGGGCTTATTTTTTATAAAGGTATTGCCGTTTGGAAGCAATTGCCTCTGATTACCAATTATTTCTGGTATCTGGCCCTTGCCAGCGGTGTGCTGTTGCTTGCAATTGGCTCCGTTTTGGGCCTTCAATTTAGAAAAAGCGATAGCTAAAGAGCCTCCAGATGGCATGCTACCGAAGTCCGCTACATAGGCCTTCTATTTTTGATGCTTGATTCTTTCATACAATTTCACCAAGGACCGTAGCAGTTCCAAAGGGGTAGTCAAAATTTGATAATGGTTTTGCCCGAACATTTGCGGCAAATAATATTTGGCCTCGGCCTCTATGGCCAGGGCATACGAATTAATTTGCCGCTCGTTGAGCTCCCTCAAGGCCTGTTTTATGTCGTTGATGCCGTAGGCACCCTCATACCTGTCATAATCATTGGGCTTACCGTCCGAAATAAGGATGACCCATTTGTTCTTGGTATTTCTTGCGTCCAAGAGCGCACCGGAATGGCGCAATGCGGGACCAATACGGGTGTAACCGCTGGGTTCTACGGTTCCTATCTTAAATTTGGCCCTGCTCCATTCCTCGTCAAAGCCTTTCATTGTGATATAGGTAGAATGGTTCCTGGTCTTGGAATAAAAGGCATTGATGGAAAAGTCTATATGGAATTCCTCCAGTATTTCACCGAACAAAATGGAAACTTGTTTTTCAACATCTATGATTCGGTTGCCTGCGGCATAGGCATCACTGGAGAGACTAACATCCAACAGCAATAAAATGGAAAGGTCCTTTTCTTTCTTTCGTTTCGAAAGGTATATTTTTTCGAGAGGCGTATGGCCCGATTTAACGTCTACCAACAGATCGGTAATGGCATCCAGATCAAACTCCTCCCCTTGTGTTTGCCTACGTTGTTGTCTGTATTTATTGTTCACTGTGGTGAGCATTTTGCGCAGGCCCAATAAGGTGGAGCGGTTTTTGGAAAGGGCCTTTTTGTAATAGTCCACATCCGTTTTTAAGATGGTTTTAGGGTAGACTTTGCAAAAATCTTCCCGATACCTACGTTTCGCATAATCCCACTCATCATAGTGCACAAAATAGCTGTTGCTATTCTTTTCCGCACTCTCGGCTATGGTGGTATTCTCCACAAAATCGGCTTGGTATACGGAATGTGCGGTATCATCCACTCTCACCGTATATTTCATGTTTAGATCTTCCAGGGCATTGGCATGGTCTTCCAATTCATCATCGCCGTCCATATTCCTAAAATTTCCCCCAAATTCATCCGCAGTTTCCACCTTTTCGAATTGATGCTGCAATACGGAATCCTCGACCTGTTTTTCATCTACCTGAACCGAAATGATTTCCTCCACGGCATTGGCTTTTAATATGGTTTTGGGTTGATCCTTGTCCGCCTTTTTAACTTTTTCCGAAAAATCGTTTAAACGGTCCTTCTCGGGTACCTCGGCGGAATTGCACATCCATTTTCCGTACATAAATGAAAAATCGGAAAGTGCTCCGGTCTTGGTTTTTTCGGAATAGTGCCGAAGGAACTTTTGATGGTATTTTTGCGTGATCGGAAATTCCTCGAACAAACGTTCCAATACCATTTGTGAACTGTCAAGGGCCCGTTCCCTGGATTCTTTGACGGGGTGTTCCAAGGCATCTTTCCAGTTTAGATCCAGATTCTTTTGAAGGGCTAGGTATAGGACGCGGAACAGGTAAAACGATACATTCTCTTCCACGGTGGGGAAGGCAGAAAATTTTGTGGGCAGGAAAAAGTTGTCATTTTTATAACCTCCCTCCCTTTCAGCGGCATAGATAGTTATGGGTCTCCCCGTAATGGCGCGGGCCAAAATAGTTAAACGGGCGTTCATATCGCTCAGTTTCGCCGCATGCGCCAAACTCGCTTCCTTTCGTTTTTTGCGCCGTTTGAAATAGTGGGCAAACTTGGTAAAGATATACTCGTCCGGTTCAAATTCGAACATAACATTTCGTATTGCTAGATCATTAGGTCACACAGGTCATTAAGCGCGTTGATGACTTCCTCATCATCCGTAAGCGGTTCCACTACGGCTACGTGCACGGCCAAACGCTTAGGCAGGCCGGTTCGGATCAATTTTGCGGCATCCACCAACAAACGGGTGGAAACGGTTTCTGCCAACCCCAATTCGGTCAGGTTCCTGATCTTATTGGCAATGTTTACCAATTTTTTCGCATCTGCGGAAAGTATTTCGGTTTCGTTTATGAGTATTTCCGTTTCGGCCTTGGCTTTCGGATAATTAAAGGTAACGGCTACAAAACGCTGTCTGGTGGAGGGTTTCAATTCTTTGAACCCGCGTTGATATCCGGGATTGAAGGAGGCCACCAACATAAAATCGCCATGCGCCTTTATGGTCTGTCCCAATTTATCGATAAATAGCTCGCGCCGGTGATCGGTAAGCGAATGAATGGCAACAATAATGTCCGGTCTTGCCTCGGCAATTTCATCCAGATACAAAATAGCACCGGTCTTGACTGCGATGGTGAGAGGGCCGTCCAACCATACCGTTTCGGCTCCTTTGATGATATACCGTCCAATCAAGTCAGTGGATGATGTTTCCTCGTGACAGCTCACCGTAATCAGGGTTTTCCCCAATTTGTGGGCCATGAACTCAATAAACCTGGACTTTCCCGTACCGGTAGGTCCTTTTAACAAAAAGGGGATTTTATTTTGGTACGCATGTTCAAAAACGTCCATTTCCTTTCCGATAGGTCGGTAGTAGGGCTTTGGTTTTAAGGGTGGCATCGGTTCCCTTTCTTTTTTTTCTTCCAATGTCTTTAGCATTACATCCTATTTTCAATTAGAACAAGTTTTAAAAAGCAATACCATAGGGTATGCCGGTTAGGCATGAGCAAGGCAGTTACCCTATGTATTGCGGTGTTCGCCTCCGCAATGTGTATTGCTTTCAAAACTTGTTTATCCGGTGTTATGGCCTACCAACCTCAAACTTGGTAAAATTCCATACCATAAATTTTGGTATAGGCCATTTGAATTTAAATGGTTCTGATTTCCATGGCCTCATCATTGGGGCGGCCATGTTTTATAAAGTCCGTTATATAGAGTAGGATGCCCAAGGTCAGTATGGTAGCACAAATAAGAAGTACTACGAAATGGATACTGATTTCATTTTGAACCTGCATAAATTCCATTTTGAATTTACGTTCCAGGTACACCTGGGCAACACCGGCGACACCAAAGGCTACCGTCATACCGATCATCCCGATATTGGAAAGCCAAAATGCCATTCGGCCACGCGTACTCTGATATAGTTTTCTACCCGTCATATTGGGCATACTATAACTAATTATGGCCAGGACGATCATGGCATAAGCACCCCAAAATGCTAGATGGCCGTGCATGGCAGTGACCAAGGTGCCATGGGTGTATAAATTGGTTTGGGGCAAGGTATGGGCAAAACCCAGTAGCCCAGCTCCCAAAAAGGATACTATGGCAGCACCCAGGGTCCAGTACAAGGCCAGTTTGTTTGGGTGTCTTTTCTCCCCTTTACGGTACATGTTTACGGCGAACAACGCCATGGCCAAAAACGCCAAGGGTTCCAAAGCGGAGAAGATTCCTCCTACGATCAGCCAAATTTTATTTACGCCTATGTAATAGTAATGGTGTCCGGTTCCCAAAACACCGGACAGGAACGTTAGGCCGACAATGACATACAGCCATTTTTCGATGACTTCCCGATCAACTCCGGTAAGTTTGATCAACAGAAAGGACAAAATACCCCCCATGATCAGCTCCCAGACGCCTTCTACCCATAAATGTACCACCCACCATCGAAAGAATGAGTCCATCACCTGACTGTCAAAGGGCAGCATACCGGGCAGATACAATAATGCCGCGAACAACAGGCCCATGGACAACACCAAGGCGGTGGTGGTTCTTCGTTTTCCCTTGAACAAGGTGGCCAATATCAATCCTAAAAACAAGAGGACATTGACAACGACCAAATAGTCCAATTGCCGGGGTATTTCCAAAAACTTACGCCCCTCCCACCAGTTGAAGTGATATCCGATTACAGCGGCTACGCCTACCACCGCCAAAGAGATCAGCTGTACGTAGGCAAGTTTAACGTTGACCAATTCCCGTTGGGCCTCTTCCGGGATAATGTAATATGCGGCGCCCATAAACCCGGTCAAAAGCCAAACGACCAATAAATTGGTATGTACCGCCCGTGCCGTGTTAAAAGGGATAAAGTCATGGAGCCCATCGAGTCCGATGCGGGCAAAACCCATGATGAAGCCATAGGTTAACTGTAAAACTAGTAGCAGCATGGCCAATGCAAAAAACCAGTACGCTACTTTTTGTGATTTGTATTTCATGGTGGTTTTATTTAGTTTCTTTTTTATCTTTTGCCAATGGGGATACTACGGTATCAAACCCGTTGAGATCTATATCATCTATCCAGTCAAAAAAGGCGATCAGGTCTGCGGCCTCTTCATCAGAGAAGCCATAGGCGACCATTTTTCTACCATTGGGCTCCCAGGGTACCGGAGTGGTTAAAACGGCTTTGATATAGCCCTTGCCCCGTCGGTCTATTACCTTCGTCAGTTCGGGCGCATAATAGGCACCTTCGCCCAATATGGTATGGCATCCCATACAGTTATTGGCTTCCCATAGATGTTTTCCCCGGACCACTTGTTCCGTAATGTTCTCGTAATTGGATTGATCTTGGCTCTTACTAAATGAAAAAATGGTAAGTCCGATAAAAATCAGAAAGGTCACCACCGTTCCCCCAAGAAAGAAAGCACGCGCTTGTTTTTTTGATAACATAATTTACGTTGGTTTAATTAAACATAAAAAGATCTTTTTATCCTTTAATTTGTAAAAATAAGTGCTTCCTTCCCTGGAAAAACATGACTTTTATCATGCCGCAGAAATTAAATCAATTTAAAAAACCTATGGTAGACCAGGCCAATACCTAGAAGTTTTTGGGTGAAAGGTTCTTTGGGGAGAGAGAAAATGTATGCAAGGCAGCAACAGACCTGCATTTATAACGGATTGATGCTCAATTTACGGAAGGCACCATTTACCTTAAGGCCCCGTAAAACGTTCTGCGCGCGTGTCCATATATTTTTTAACAGGCTTCATTTGAAGGGTAGTGAATTGCTAGGACCTATCTTTTTCAAATGCCAAAGCCGTGTAGCACTGCCAAGTGCCGAGACCACTCGGGTTGGCCTCTGTATTATTAAAGGTCACCGGGCTTGTTGGACAATTGGTCTCATTGGGCAAGCCAGGCAGGCCCGAACAGGGGTGCACCGAGAAATGCAGGTGGGGAAGTCCTCCGGTATTCCCCGTATTCCCACTTAGGCCTATGAGGCTCCCCTGTTTTATGGAATCCCCTACCTGCACCAAAACACCATTATTTGTTAAATGGGAATACAATGCTACCGTGCCATCGCTATGTTGAATAGTAATCAGGTTGGTGCCATTGGGGTTTCCATCGGCAGTTCCATCATTGGCATGCACCACAACACCGGCTCTTGCCGCGAAAATCTCGGTCCCTATGTTCATCGTAAAGTCATATCCGTACTTCCAAAACCCACTATGTCCAAAGCCCGAATTGTTCCCTTGGTTGACAAAAAATGTTGACCCTATCGCATAGGGCAATACGTATTCCGAGCTAGACCATTCTGGAAAAGTGGTTCCGGTATCAAAAACCGGAACTTCCGTGGGTGGAGTACGTTCTATACAGCCTTGGACCACATTGCCATTGTTGTTATTGCCATTTTCCGTAGAATTCTCTCCAGAAGGTGGGATAACAATGCTGTTGGTCTCTGAACCGCTGGTACAGGCACACAACAGCACAAACGCAGTAAGAAGCAGGTATATGGATACGTCTTTTATGATCGGGTCTTGTTTAAGCAATCTTGAAAATTTTTCACCTAATTCCATAGCTTATGTTGTATTCCCTGTCTTGCTGCCTGCTTTCACTTCTTTGCTTAGCCGACCAAGCATATGCCTCCAGGCTTTTGTTCTGTTTTCCATATCGGGCGGGGTAGTTTCAAATTCTTGTACCAAAGATAAGTTGGAAGTACTGGAATCAATTTCTTTAATGGTTATTTTCACCATGCTGTCCGGGGGAGGATTTTTGATTCCCTTGTATTTAAAACTGAAGCGCAACTTATATGGTCGCTCTATTTCCAGATAATCCCCCTCTATCAAGAAACATCCGCCATGGGACTTAAGCAGTTCTATTTGGTAACTTCCCCCTACCTTCACATTTGCGGTGACATGGCCTACTGATACGTGTTGTGGCCCAAACCATTTTGCCAGTAATTTGGGTTCGGTAATCCAGTTGAAGAGCTCGCGTACGCTACATTTAAAGACCCTATCTACATAGATATTGTTAACGGTAGTTCCCATACTAATTTTGATTTCCAATCTGTTCCTCCAATTTGTCAAAAGATTCGTTCCAAAAGTTCGAATAGTAGGAAATCCATTTAAGCGTTGGCCGCAACGCCTTCCTGTTCAAGGACAATATCCTGTACTTTCCCTTTTTTTCCTTAAGGACGATTTCCGCATTTTCAAGAATCCTTATGTGCTTACTTATGGCCTGAAAGGAAATAGGAAACTTCTCGGTGAGCTCCAACAAGGTAGAATCCTTTTCATATAAACATTCAATGATTTTTCTTCTATTACCATCGGCAAGGGCCGAAAATACTTTTTCCATAGGACCTGTTTAAGACAGCTTGAAGCCAGCGGCCACAAGATTTAATTGGGTGGCTAACGGTGCCGATAGCGGTTGACTTTCCCGCAAAGCGGTCCTGAATTCCTGGAACGCTTTTATATTATTTAATTCGGACATGGTTTCCGCATCCTTTGCCATATTGATATGGATAAAGGTATTTGGATTATCGTTATCCGTATAGGATGAATACTGCATTCCGTTGATGGGATGGGCCAACAAGGCGTCCATTACTTTTTGAATGTTTCTCTTATTTTCCTCAACATACTCGGGTCTAACGGTGTATTGCACTTTAACTGCTTTCATGATGCTTAACTTTTTGTTGATTTGAAACTTCCTTGTTTGTTTTCTATAAAGATATCATTTTTATTTACATTCAACTAAATGATTGAATGTTTTTGTATAGGTAAATGGAAAATGTGTAGCTTTGGAATTGATTTTCAATACCCCAGAATAATTGCTCTAAGGCCTTAAACAAACGTGAATAGAAAAAAAATGACATGAAAAATTCCCTATCCGTTTTATCGATTTTAGCTTTTTCGTTTTTCCTTACGGAATTAAGCGCACAACACTTTAATATTCACAACCCAATTGTCCTGCCCGATAAAAGTCAGCAATCGACCATTATCCAGCGCATTGGATATACGGATATCACCATAAGTTATCACAGTCCCGGGGCAAAGGGTAGGGAAATATGGGGGAAACTGGTCCCTTATGGTAAAGTGTGGCGTGCCGGAGCCAATGAGAATACCGTATTTACCATTACGGATGATGTACACATTGAGGGACAAAAACTGGAAGCGGGCAGTTATGGCCTCCATCTTCTGCCGGAGGAAAATCAGTGGACCTTTATTTTTTCCAAAAACCACACCTCATGGGGAAGCTATTTCTATTTAGAAAAAGAAGATGCTTTGCGCATTACGGTACCCGCGGTAAACACGGACGAGAAAAAGGAATGGATGAGTTTTGACTTTGACCATCGCGGACGGGACGGTGCTTCGGTTGTTCTTAGCTGGGGAAATAAGCGTGCCGAATTTAATCTAAGTCTTGATATTGATCAGATCGCTTTGGATAATATTCGGAAACAACTGCGCTCCGATGCGTATTGGGAATGGTTCAGTTGGTGCCAGGCGGCCGACTATTGCGCGGAGTATAAAATCAATACCGAAGAAGCCCTGCAATGGATAGACCGGTCCATTGCGCTCCAGGAGAATTTCTCCAATTGGGATGTAAAGGCAAAACTGCTATCTCAACAAGGCGACGAAAAAGAGGCCGAGGCGGCGATACAAAGAGCTGTAGAAGTAGGGGATGAAATTCATTTGGAACGCTATGGCCGTAGATTGCTTAAGCAGGAAGATTTTGATGGGGCAGAGTTCGTTTTTAGGCAGGCTTTAAAGAAAAACAACAGCTATTGGCGGGCACATTTTAACAGGGGCAATGCCCTTAAAGGCCTAGGGAAAAAGAAGGATGCCCTCAAAGCCTTTGAAACTGCAATCAAGTATGCCCCAGAAGACAGAAAGGCACAAATACAAAATAGCATAGCAACATTGTAGTTTGCTTGTTGATTTCAAAATTTACACCCACGTTGCCGATAATACTTTAGGGACATCGCAGATTTGCTATCTTAGAGGTACAACGGAAATGCGCTTTAGCCCTACCTTGTGCTTTAAGCGCACAATTAATGGATACTAAGGAATGAATGAAAATAGCGAAACCACTGATCAATTGAAAATTGCTAAACTAGGCAAGAACGACCTGCAGAGGTTTATGGAACTGATTGGGCTGTTTGAGAAGGTATTTGAAATGAAGGACTTCTCCATGCCCAGTTCAAGTCATTTGCAGGAATTGCTGAATCGGTCAAACTTTTTGGTGTTCGCTGCCGTCCTCGATAACAAGGTAGTGGGCGGTCTGACAGCTTACGTTTTGGAACAGTATTATTTGGAAATGCCCCAGGCCTATATGTATGACCTGGCCGTGGCTACCAACATGCAGCGACGTGGAATAGGTCGGAAATTGATTGCAGCCACAAATGCGTTTTGCAGGGAAAAAGGGTTTGAGGAAGTATTTGTTCAGGCAGATATGGCCGATGCGCATGCGCTGGATTTTTATCGTGCCATGAAACCGACCAAGGAACTACAAGCAGTACATTTTTCATATGTCCTTAACACTAAATAATCGTAAAACCAACCACTATGAATCCAATACTTAGAAATATCCTGGCCGTAATCCTGGGATGGCTGGGGGGCAGTGTAATCAATATGGGACTGGTAATGCTGGGTCATACCGTATTTCCCATAGAAGGTGTAGATCCCAATGATATGGACGCCTTGGCTACCGCGATGCCCAATTTAGCTTCACACCATTTTATATTTCCCTTTCTCGCCCATGCTTTGGGGACCCTGATCGGTGCCTTCCTGGCGGGTTGGATAGCGGTCAATCACAAAATGAAATTCGCGCTGGCCATTGGTGGTTTGTTCCTGCTGGGAGGCATATGGGTCAACTACATCTTGCCAGGACCCACCTGGTTCGCGGTACTAGACATCATTGTTGCCTACATTCCGATGGCGTGGTTAGGTGGAAAAATAGCTGGGAAGCTATCAAAGAAGTAAATGAAGGGAATGAAGGGAAACAAAAAAAGCTGAACAAAAATTTGTCCAGCTTTTTTGGTCGGGGTGGCAGACTTAACCACCACTTTATATTACACTGTTTTTCAGTATTTTATTTCATTTTTTCAAAATGTGTACACCTATTTGCACACTAAAACCATGAAAACAACTTTGAAGATATAATTTGCTCTTCTTTAATGTCATAAAAGTACAAATAATATCCATTTATATGTCTATTATTTACTATTGCGCATTTATAGAGTCTCTAAAAAACTCATAAAGCATTACCATAGCCAATGTATCTAATTCACAATACATTAATAAAGCTTTTTTGATTTCTAGCCTTTCCGCATCGTTCATTTCCTGAAACTGTAACCTAGAATATGCAATTAATGCAGCCCCACCATTATCAATACCTTCTATATCTGATATTAAATTATCTAATTCATCTTCGCTCCAATCTTCAAACAATTGTGGTAAACTCTTATATGGGCTAATGACTTCTCCGTTTTCTTCAAGTTCTATAAATACTGTATCATCACTAAAATTTTTACTTGATAATGAAATCTCTTTTATAGATTTAGAATATTTATTTTTTAAATATTCACTATTATTTAGAATTGCTGGCAAGACTGCTTTTATAGAATTTGAACCTTTAGTTTGTGGGTCATAATAATACAATTTAACCATTTCACATAAGTCTATCATATCCCTTTTTCCTACCCAAGAAAAATTACTTTCCTTTTTTGAATGACTAATAGATTGAATGAAATCAATTAGCTCCTCTTTATCTTTTTCATTTGAAGATATTAATTGCTCATAGATTGCATTAAGTATAGTGTTTTCATGATATGAATATTTAAATATACTTCCTTCATCAAAAGATAAAGCTTTTTTTAAAGCTCTTAAAAAGTCAAAATTTGGGAAATTGCCAGCCTCTGAACTTATATATTCGGTTTCATGGAAAATAGAACCTTCCCTTGAAATTTTATGATGTGAAAACTGAAAGGCAATTTGTTCATAAGGTTTTCTTCCTTTATTAAATGGTATTGCCACTGTTGATGTTTCAAAATCGATGAAGTGCAATGGAAATTTCCAACTACTCATTTCTAATTTCAATCCATCTATATCAATATAAGGCGAGTTATCTTTTTCTTTAATTTTACTTATTTGCAACCACTGTCTTTCTGATAGTGACATTCCATAGGATTTTGATAAAACCCGTACATCATCTTCCATAATATCTTTTATTAAAAATGTTCCATTTTCAATCAATTTGGATGCAGATTTAAAATTACCTACTTCATAGACTTTTGGTTCATCCTTAATTGTTTTTTTAGAAACATTTAATTGTGCTGTCCAACATTCTAAATACCCGCTTTTTAAGTCATTATCATCAATTGTATAGAATTCACATTTTTTACATTTTACATTTACAGGAGAGTTTATTTTAATATCCTTTGAATAATGTTCAGTAAATAGAGAAATAGCTTCATTAAAAGAGTATGAGTCATCATATTTAAAAACACCAGATTTAATATTAGAAATAATAGAATCAACCGCTATTTTAGTTAAAATAGATTCTCCAATATCATATTTCGTTATCCCTTTTTCTACAATTATTCCAGTCCGTTTATTAGAAGTTGATGTTATCTTAAATTTTTGATTCAAACCATCAACTGTTGCTGTTTTGTTTTTATCAATTAGCAATAAATAAGGATTAATATGCCAATTTGGAAATGCATTCTGCATTACATATTCTTGAAAAGCAATATCAAATAAATATGCTTTCCATTCACTACGAAGTCCCCCTCTTTTTCCTAAAATGGCAAATTTGTCATTTGAATTTATGGATTTAGCCTTTACTTCGATTAACTCCACTTTGTTGCCTTGTTTAACTAAAATATCAACACGAATAAAACAATTATTAAACAAAAAGGCTGGCTCATAAATAATAACGTTTTCTTGCTTCAATAATTCCTTGGTTTGTGCTACCAATAAACTGTAATCCCAATCGTTTCCTTCAAGAAGTATTCCTCCATCGTATTCTAACCTTGCTAATTCCTCAACCTGAAAACCACCTTGTGCTAATGCTTCTAGGAAATCATCTCCTTTTTTTTGATTAGCGTATTCCTTTTTATTTGTATAGTATAGCTTGGTTGGACATTCCAACCCTAATTTAAACCTTGACTTTGATAAATACCTTTTCATTAATATGAATAAAAAAAAGCTAGCCCCAGAAAAAGCTAGCTTTGTGACTGTCTTTTTACAGACATACTAGGATGCTTGTGTGTGGCAATATAAAATTGCAAAAATTATCTGGTGCATCCTTTTATTATTACGAATATGGTTCTAACGAACTCTTAGAATTTAATTCTTCAACCAAATTAAAATCATTCCATTTGGTAAACCAATATTTCTGTTTTTCAACAAAATCAATAAAACCATCTTTTTCGCTACTTGGCACACCATAAAGGGTTAGCAGCTCTTTTTTAAATTTATTTTCATCTTCTTTAAGATATGGACAAGATAGTAAATCAAAAAACAATAAAACCAATTCAGAATGCTTTGCTCTTTTCGATTTTTCAATCTTTTTAATCTTTATTCTGATTGCATTTTTAACCATTACTTTAAATCCTCGATATCCAATAATATCTTTGAAATAAAATAATAGAACTGTAATCACAAAATAATTAATATCATTTTTAAATTCATATCGCTTTGGGTTAAAACTAGAACTTTTAGTTTTCATAATTTCATTCAAATTCAAGTATTTAACTAACTGTTCATTAGTCAATCTATAGTCTTTCCCAAGCTCTTTGAGTACTATCAATAAGTAAAGAGTTTCAATTTGTAAATGCTCATTTAGTTTACTTTTATTAAGTACTAATATTATTTCATCTAATATTTTTTTAAATATTTTTTCTTGATTTATTTTATCAAGTTGATTTATCAATTTATATTTTTTTACACCTGTCGGCTCTTCATAATTAAATTTATATTTCTTCTTAAATGTTTTTATCACTATGGATAAAATACTAACTAATTTTATTGTAGAATTTACTTTTGGAGAAACGCCGTAAAGAAAAAATACAAAATCAAGAATTTCTTCAATATATTTAGTAAAGTTTGCCTCTTGTTTGATTAACTTTTTTTCTTCTTTTTTAGAAAGTAAACCTTTAAATTTTCGTTTTTCTAAGGTTCTTTTATGTTCTTCATACTTCTTGATATTTCTCATTAAGCTACTTTTATAAATAGCAAGAGTATAATTCATTACATCTTTATACAAAACACCAGACGCAACAACAATTGTTTTATATTCAGTAATTAATTTATTTGAACTACATCTAATATTTACATCACTGACTTTTATCTTTTTGCCTGGAACGAAGTCTGGAATATCTTTCTTATCGTCTGGAATTTTTTTATCTTCTTTATCTTTATCCTTTTTGATTTTAAACTTAATTTTATCTTTTAAGAGATTTACAATTTTATTCTTAGCAATTGTTATCTCAGTAATAAGAGGCTTTTCGTACAATTTTGTTTTAGAATCATTTAAAGACATTTTATACTCCTTTAGACAAATTTTATAATTATCTAAAATTTCGTCTTTCGTTTTGTCATCATTATAAAACACAAAAAAATCATCTACATATCTATAAATTTCATAATCCACTTTATGTATAAGACCTTTTTTTTCAGGAACTTGTTTTTTCCATAAGATTTGTTCAACTGTCTTATCTATTTGTTGCAAAATCAGTTCAGCAAAAATTCTAGAAAATTCTGGCCCAATGATTATTCCATTTGTTTCTCCATAATTTGTATTCTGCATGAACTTATCAAACTTTCCTGCAAAAGTATTTGAATCTCTATTCAAATTATTTTTCACAAACTCTTTGCCTATTAAAGCCCAAGAAAGTGAGTGGGTATATACACTATCAAAACATTTTGCAATGTCAAATTTGAACATTTTATTATACTTTTTTTCTGCTCTATGATAAATATAGTCTTCATAAAATTTATATATATTAGAGTATAATTCATATGTAAAAAAAGTTTTTAAGTTTTTATATTCTTTCCCACTTTCTTCAATAAAGTCATCTTCATTTCCTTTTTTAGTAGCTCCATCGCTTAAATAAACAAACTTGGCTATACTATTAGGTTTCCTTATTGAAAAAGGACTTTGTTTAGAATTATAAACAATCAACTCTTTAAATTCTTCATAAAAAGCTACTAACTCAATTTGGCTTTTTGGATGTGGTATAGCTAAATCACGAAAATCTTTTTCTTTGTGCGTGATTTTATAATGAAAAGCTATTTTTCGCAACTCCCTATCATTAAGACTAATAGAGTTGTCTGTTGAAGTTTTAATGTTTTCTATATCGAATAAAATAGAGAGTACCCTTTTTATAATCTCATCATCTTTACATTTTATCCAACTTATAGAATCCTCTTTAAATTTAATTTTATGGTTAACCAAAAATTGATAAAAATGGCGATTTGAAAAAATAATAGGAGTCTCATAAGGCAGAACGTCACTTAATACAGCTCTTTCTACTGCATAACTAATTGGCTTTTTTGCTTTATTTTTTATCATTTATTTCCAAATTGATATTATTCTTTCAAAATTATTATCTAGCTTTTTAATTTCTTTCAATTTGTCTGGTCTTAAATCAGGTATATTTTTCTTTTTAGAATTTATATTGAAAAATCTCTTATTCGTAAACCCATCTGAGAAGCTATATTCTTTTAGTTTTTTGTTTAAATTTCTGAAAGCTCCACTAGGTAATTTTTCATCAACTATTCTGTATAATTCCTTATCTAAAAAATCTAAATCACTGCAACTATTTTCTATTAGACTATTAGAAAAATATATTCCAACTAAACCTTTTTTAGGTTTATGTAATCTTGTGTTTTTTGTTAAATAGTTAAATCTATGTATTAACAACTTGGAAGCCTCAGAAGGTGCAAATTTCTTTTGTTCAATAAAGGTGTCTATAGTTTTTTCTATCCTTTTTAGATATCTATCCTTTTTATTTATAGATATCGATGTTCCTACATATTCTGAGTTTTCTATACTAAAAACATAACCCAAAAATTCTATTTTCATTAAGCTTTTGTCTCTTTCCAAATCGTAAGGAAATGTTTTTAAAGGGTTCATTAATAAATCGCTATTATTAATAATTTCTGTCACCTTTATTTTGTAATCATCTAGACACATTTTCCAACTTGGAGTAAAAAGAATTATTATGTCGTCAACATATCGTCCATAATAAGTAATATTGCTCAGTCTTTTTATATTGTTATCTACTTCACGCATATAAAGCTCAGCTAAATATGCACTTATCCCCGCCCCCCTAGGGATACCTTTTCTTTCCTCAATAGGAAGATTTATTTGGTCTGTTAATTCATTGTAACTGTAAAATAAGCTTTTAATTAAAGTCTTTGATTTTGGACTTAACAATTGATTATCGTTAATCATATTCAATAACCTTTGTTGAGGAACATTCTCATAAAAACCTTTAATATCTGTTCTTAAAACTATTTTTGGGAAGTTATCTTTAAGCAAAGATTGAACTTGCTTAGAAATCAAATATCTATTACTTTGTTTTACCTTAAAAGCTCTATGGATATTATATTGTAGTTGTTTCATAGCAAAGAAAGAAGGTGCATCTTTCTTGACTGGATAAACATTTTTATCACTATCCTTGTGTAAAAATTTTGTGAATTTGAACTTGAAGTTTTTATTGTTTACTGTTTCACTATATTCTTGTAAAGTTATTTCTAATTCATTTTTTTTCTTTTCCTCAATTGTTTTCTTTTCTTCATTAAGTTTTATGAGACGTTCATCATCTTTCGATATATCTCCTTTACTTTTGTATTCTTTTATAATTTTTCTCTGCTTCTTTAACTCGTTAGAAAGAGTATGGAATTTCTCAGAATAATATTTTTTCTCAAAATTTCCTTTACGGTTTTCAATTTCAAATATTTTATTGAAGTTTTCTAATGAAAATGATTGGTCTAGCATATAAGTTTCAAATGTCCATTAATTTATATAAATAGAATTCAGTTCTAAATAGAAAATTCCAGATAGAAATTGGCTTATTAATCTTACATGGGGAGAGCCTAAATATAGTAAATTTTAACAAGTATATGATTACGGATTTTCATAATTTTCAACAAGTTATGTACAATTCCATTTCACATACATTCCCATGCTCTCCTACTTGCCGCTTGGTTAGATAAAAACAATTTAAATTGGCATATTTGCCAATTTTAAACTTCTTTCTTATCTTGCCTCAAATTAATTTTAAAGTGGCGGCAACACTATAAATACGGCAACATTATTATGACAAAAGTTATTTTCACAGACAGTACCACTATCAATGCAATTGCTCTTGATGGTGAAACATTTACTCTTAAGACATATCTACCTGTCCAAAAAGATGAGCAACAAAGAATAGCCAAATTTTTATCCCAATACTTTAATGAATGCTTTGAGGATGATAAGACGAGTATGATTTATTGGGTGTTAATGAAGATGATGGCAAATGTTGAATTTTCATTCTATTATGAAGGTAGTGACCGCAGCGAAGAGCGAAAGCGTATTGGCGCAAGAATCAAAGAAATACGGAAGCAAAAAGGTATTGAAGCAAAACAACTTGCTACATTAACGAATATTGATGCTGCTAATCTGAGTAGAATTGAGCAAGGTAAATATTCTGTTGGTCTTGATATACTAACAAGAATTTCTCATGGTCTCGGTGTAAAAGTTGATTTAGTTTGACAATTTAGTATATACTTTACCATTCCACTATTTTGAATAATTATTCACGCTTTTGCTGCAAAAAAATGCCAGTTTATTGGTGGTTCAAGCCCATTTGCTGCAAATCCTCTTTTTTAGCCGTTTTGATTGTTTTTATAAACCACCAGTATTTACAGGGCTTTGCGAAGCAAATGAAAAACAAAGCACCGCTTTAGCGTGCTTCCCTCTTGCTTCTCCAATTTTGTCCCTTAGGGGACAAAACTTCCGAACAACCTGACTTAAAAAAGCCAGTTGCTTATTTACGGAATTCATATTCCATTTTGTTTGATATTTTGTAGTTATAATAATCCATCATCCGAAAAACTAAAGTAATCTCCATTTGGTGCGATAATTAAATGGTCTAAAACTTTTACATCAAACATTTTAGCTGCCTTCTTGATTTTATTGGTGATGTATTTGTCCTGTATGCTAGGCTTTAGATTTCCCGATGGATGGTTATGACAAAGAATGATTGCTACCGATAATGTCTTTAACACTACAGCAAATAGTAATCTCAAATCGATAAGTGTTTCTGTTATACCTCCTTGGGAGAGCTCGTATATTCCTTTTACTTTGTTGCTATTATTCAATAGCATCACTTTAAAGGCTTCATGTACTTCTATAGTGTCTTTGTTCCAATCTTCATACAATAATCTTCCAGCATCTTGTGAAGAACCTACTTTTTGCCAATGAATTGCTTTTATATACTCTTTGTAACTAATCTTTATTTCATTGATTTTGTTCTTCTTTGTTTTTTTCTTTTTTGATTTACTTATTATATCCTGAGTGTTTTCCTTTTTTGATATCGTAACTCTGCTTTCTCTTTGGATATCTTGAGGTGATTTCATTTTTCGATATTTTGAGTTACTTCCCATAGTGCCTTCGTTGTTACCTTTTTTTGATGCCCTGTGTTATTCAATATTCAGATTTGATAAGACGTATAAAAAAGAGCGAGGCACGAGCCTGATTTATGCCGTCGTTCAAAACTGAATATTGTTTTTTTGCTGCCAAAAAAAGGTAATGGTGAAGTGTGCTACTGTGAATCAAAACCTTATCATATAAGAATCCTGATTCTACGGAACAACACAAAGTATATATAGAGGAAAAATGACGAAACTATTAAATGAGACTATGCATGATTCGCCACGACAAACACTATGTAAACTTGTTATAAATGATTCCTCAAAAAACCATTACTTTTTACTATCCAATTTGAATATTCAAAAATAAATTATATATTTGCATAGGAAAATATTTCCTATACAATGAAAAATAGAAGAGATTTATATCAAAATGTTGCTGTAGAGTTATTGACAACTCATAGTTGGTACATGCATCAGTTAAAAGCAGTTTTGAAACCTTATGATATTTCTCCAGCGCAATACAATATTTTAAGGATTTTAAAAGGTGCAAAAAACAGGCCTGTTTCGGCTTCATATCTTAAAGAACAAGTTATAGATAAGGGTAGCAACATCACACGATTAATTGACAAGATGGAAATTAAGAAATGGGTGACACGCTCCCTGTGTGAAACTAATAGAAGGCAGATGGATATAGATATTACAGAAGAAGGCATAAGCGTATTATTTGAGGTGACTAAAGAAATCAACGAGCTTATTAAAGTCCTTTACTCTATTACTGAAGATGAAGCAGAAATGGTATCAAAAATTTTAATCAAAATTAGGGGGTAAAAAAATTTACTTAAATATTCTCCTATACAAATATTACCTATACAATTATAAAATTAATATTATGAGCACAAACAACAGATTTACAGAATTTTTAACGAAAGAGAATGCAATACTGACATTGATAGACCATCAAACAGGTCTATTAGCAAGTGTTAGAGACATCGACCCGCTCCTATTGCAAAATAATCTAAAAGCTTTGGCAACAATGGCTAAAGTAGCTGGAATTCCCGTGATTATTACTACTAGTATGGGAGATGGTCCAAATGGTCCTTTTTGGCAAGAGATATTAGATATCGTTCCCGATGCTACTATTATTGACAGACCAGGAGAAATAAACGCTTGGGACAATCCAGATTTTAAAGCTGCGATTGACAAAACTGGAAGGAAGAAAGTTATTATGGCTGGTATTGTAACAGATGTATGCTTATTATTTCCAGCAATTTCAGCAATTCGTGATGGTTACGACCCTTATGCCGTTATTGATGCTTCGGGTACTTGGAACAAAATGGTACAAGATGTTACTACACATCGCTTATCTCAAGCTGGAGCAAAAGTTACCACTTGGGCATCCGTAAATGCAGAATTAATGCATGATTGGAGAGATGAAAAATCTATGGAATTAGGTGGTGTTTTGGGACAGTTCACTTCTTATGGATGGGTTTATGAAAGCTATTTATCATCAGTAAAGCAGAGAAAATAAAGCGAGGGTATTTTCTAAAATTAAGTTCAACTATTGGAGTTCTATTTGGACCTTCTAGTTGGGCTTTTGCAAACATATTTAATTAAGAAAAACCATATAAAATGAAATTACATATAAAATCAAAACAGGAACAACAAAGCGTTTCACTTTTTGGTGGGAGTCTCTATGAAAACAAACCTCTCTCTGGGGAGCCTTTATACTCAAACCTTATTTATTGGGCTAACGTAGAAGCAATTGAAGAAGGCGCTTTTCCAATGCACCCACACGAAGGCATAGAAATACTTACTTTTATTTTTGAAGGTGGTTTAGAACATTACGATACAGCTACCAACAAATGGACTCCTTTACCAGCTGATGGCGTACAACATGTCCAAGCGGGAAGTGGTTTACAACACTCTGAAAAATATTGGAAAGGTTCAAGAGCTTTTCAAATATGGTTTGACCCAGATTTTAGTAAATCATTACAGAAAGCTCCTTATTACAAGGATTACCAAGCCAACGCTTTTCAATGGGAACGTGAAAATGGTTATGAGGTAAAATCATATGCAGGAGAAGATGCGCCAATACAAACGGATGCTTCTGGTATTTCCATAAAACGATATAAGTTACCAAAAGGGAACCATACTATAGATTTGGATAAGAATAGCTTTCATTCATTCTATCTAATGGAAGGTAGCATTGAAATTGATGGGAATAAAATGCTAAAAGATAGTTTTACAAAAACAAGTAATATAGATGGAATAAACCTGAATGCTACAGAAGTTAGTGAACTGTTTATTTTACAGTCCCCGATTAAAATCAACTATAAAAAGATAACTGATAGGTAAAATGGCTGTAAATAAAGAACCTAAAAAATGGAAGATGGCAATCATAGTTTGGATTGCCATTGTTCCTTTAATTTTTACTATTATGCCATTTTTCAAGCCAAGATTACTAGCATTAGGGTTAAATGCAATTTTAGCTGAACTACTTTTAACAACAGTTTTGGTAATGCTAATGGTTTATGTGGCTCAACCTTTTCTGATGAAATTATTTCGGAATTGGTTAAGTAAATAAAACTGGCTAGAATAAGATGGATAATTAATTATCTCGGTACTATGGCAAAAAATCATATTCTTTGGTTTATCAAAAATTAGTTGTCCCCAAAACAAGGCTATCACTTATGAGATGTACCTTATGGTATAAGATATATGCATTAGGCTATTTTACTTTCTTTTTCTTTGAACCGTTCTAGAAGGTTACTTATATCCTCGCTTATTTTAGTCTCAACTACTCTAGCATAAATTTGTGTTGTCGAAAGTTTGGTATGCCCTAAAAGTTTGGATACGGTTTCTATAGGCACACCATTTGAAAGCATGACCGTTGTTGCAAAGGTATGTCTGGCAACATGAAAGGTGATGTTCTTATGAATGCCACAAGCCGTTGCTATTTCCTTTAAATAGGTATTGGTCTTTTGATTGGAACTTATAGGCAATATGTTGGCGGTAAAGTCCGTTTCTTTTATGGTTCTGTACTTTTCCAATATTGACCATGCTTTGGGCAGTATGGGGATTTTTATCAATTCATCTGTTTTTTCTCTTTTGGTATGTATCCAGTAGTTGTTGTCAATCCCTCTAACGATGTGGATGTTTTTAAGTTCCTTTATATCGACATAGGACAAGCCTGTATAACAGGAAAATATAAAGCAGTCCTTTATTCGTTCCAATCGTTCCACTTTAAATTCAGTGGTTTCCAATAGCTCCAGTTCTCTTTGGCTTAAATATTCTCTATCGTACTTGTTATACTTTAACTGAAACTGTTTAAATGGGTTTTTAGCCATCCATTCCAGCTTAATGGCTAGGTTTATTATTTTCTTGAAACGTTCCAGATGCTTCATAACACCATTGTTGTTTAAAACATGTTGGCTTTTGGAATTTTTATAGTTCCTCAAATAGTGTTCAAAATCTGTGATAAACCTAAAGTTCAACTGTTTTAGGTAGAGGTCTTTTACTTTTCTTTTTTTAAGCAAAAATCGTTGTAAATACTTTTCTGTGGTATAATAGTTTTTCATGGTTCCTGCTTTGAGAACATGAACCATATTATCATTGTGATAAGCTATTAATTCTTTTAATGTTTTGCTGGTATCGTCTTCTCCCAGATATCGGGACTTAATGGCATTCGAGGTTATTATTTTATCCTCTTCTATGAGCTGTTTGTGGCATTGGAGTAGTTTACCATACACTTGGTCTAAATAGGCGTTCAGGGCTCTTATTTTTTCTGAATTTCCCCTACCCCTGTTTTTGGTGGAATCCCATTGTGTGGAATTTGCACACCTTTTTAGACTGATTTCGGCTCTTTTACCGTTAACATTTATGCGTGCATAAACGTTAAGCTCTTCGAGGTTGCTTCTTGATTTTCTTGTAAAGAAAGTAATGGAAAAGGTGCTTAATGTCTTCATTTTAAGTGACTTTGATTGAACAATAATTTGCAAATACGAAAGTCAAATCATGCTTCAAAGTCTCATAAAGTTAGTACATTTTTGATGAAATATTGCACACCTAATTGCACACCTTTTATATGGTTTTAAATGGTTTTATTGGGTATCAAAAAAAATGTATAAAAACAAAAAACACTGAAAATCAAATGATTAACAGTGTTTTGTTTTGACCTATTTCTAGGTTCGTCGGGGTGGCAGGATTCGAACCTGCGACCTCCTGCTCCCAAAGCAGGCGCGATAACCGGGCTACGCTACACCCCGAAATGGTGTAAATTTCAATTTGTCAATAACCAAATCCCGATCAAAGGACATGGCAGCGCCGTGGCGCGATAACCGTGCGGAGCTTGTTCGCCACAGCTTTTTCCAAAGCGAAGGAGAACTACACCCCGAAATGGTGTAAATTTCAATTTGTCAATAGCCAAATCCCGGTCAAAGGACATGGCAGCGCCGTGGCGCGATAAACAGGGCGGAGCCTGTCCGCCGCAGCTTTTTCCAAAGCGGAGGGGAACTACAGCCCGAAATGGTGCAGATTTCAAGGAGAACTACACCTTAACTGATAAAAATTCGAAAAAAATAAAAAAAGAAAAAGCGGAGAGACCGGGACTCGAACCCGGGCGACACTTACGCGTCGACAGATTAGCAATCTGCTCCGTTACCACTCCGGCACCTCTCCTGTATTTTCAAAGACCTAACCCTATAACTATAGGTGAAAAAGCGGATGCAAATGTACTTCTTCATACATTAGAACGCAACTATTTTTATATTTTTTTATGTGAATTATGACCTGTTGCAAACCTTTTATTCCGGGTACTCCACACGCAGGTGATAGATATTGGTCAACTTTTGTTTCAGTATTTTTTTGATGATCTCAATTTCCTTAAAAGTAATGTTTGCGTTCAGAAATTGATTGGCCTGCATTTGCCCGGCAACAATCTTGTCCACAAACTCGCTTATCATCAAAAAGGTAGGGTTCTTGAGGCTTTTTGAGGCCGCTTCCACGGAATCGGCCATCATCAGGATTGCCGTCTCCTTGGAAAAGGGTACGGGCCCCGGATATCTAAAGTCGGCTTCGTCCACCCCTTCATGCCGCTCTTGCTGTCTTTTGTAAAAATAGAAGACCAGATTGGTCCCATGATGGGTGCGGATAAAATCGATCACCCGGTCTGGGAGTCTGTTTTTTCTAGCGATTTCAATACCCTCTATGACATGGTCTATAATGATTTTGGCGCTGTCCTTGGGCGATAGTTCATCATGGGGGTTTACACTGGTGACCTGATTTTCTGTAAAATAGGTGGGGCGGTTCATTTTACCAATGTCATGGTATAGTGCCCCCACCCTGACCAACATGGCGTTGGCTCCGATCTCGTTCGCTGCTGCTTCGGCAAGATTGGCCACCTGCAGGGAATGGTGAAAGGTTCCCGGCGCTTTATTGGAAAGCTCCTTTAACAACTTGGAATTTGTATCCGAGAGTTCCAAAAGCGAAACATCGGAGACCAGGCCAAAGATTTTTTCATAGATATATATCAGGGGCTGTGCAAACAAGGTGATCATTCCGTTCAAAAGGAAAAAGCCAAACACCAGCCACTGTATGTTCTCTAGATTGCCCTCGTGTATGATATGGAAAGCCAAATAGCCAATGATATATATCAGGGTAATCTGGCCCACCGAAATAAAGAGGTTGGCACGTTTGTAAAGTTCGGATATGGTGAGGATCGTCACAATTCCTGCGATGATCTGCAAAAAGATATATTCAAAGCTATTGGGTACCACAAAACCCAAAATCAAAACGGTAAGCACGTGGACAAAAAGCCCTAGTCGTGCGTCAAAAAATGTTTTGAGGATTAGGGGAAGAATACACAAGGGGACCACGAACACATAGCTTTCATTATATTTTACCACCAAGGTGGTCACAAAGACCATGAGGAGAATATTGAAAAATATAAAGGTGACCTTGGTGTTGTTCCGATAGATCTCCTTTCGGTATTTCTTAAGAAAGAGCAGGAGCATCATCAGTACCAGGGCCACGAGGATTGTATAGCCGAACAAAATGAAATAGAAGTTGTTTGCGGCCCATAGTTCCGACTCGTACTCTGCTTTAAGGGAGTTGAGTATTTTATGGTTCTCCGCTTCCACCACCTCTCCCTTGGCAATGATAAGTTGGCCCTCGTCTATATTCCCCCGGGTAAAGGAAATTTGGGAAAGTTCGTCCTCTTGTTCCTTCTGTGAGAGGTTCCTATCCAAGAACACATTGGGTCTTACAATATCCGCAAAAAGGTTCTCAAATGCGGACAATGAGCTCCCTTGACCTCGATTTCCCAATACATTCCGTATTATCGGGTTAATCTCTTCCAGGCTTAACAGTTCCGTTGAAGCTATTCGCCTGGCCTCGTTGTCCTGTAGGAGGTACACCCACTCCCTAGCCTGTTCCTTTTCATTCTTCCGCAACAGGCCTTTTTCATAAATTTCCTCTAAAATCTGCTTCCCTGCATTTTCCAATGATCGGCGCTGCCCCCGGCTGAACCTTTCCGTTGGAAAACGGTTCAAAAACTGCTGATCAAAGGCCTTGTACGCCTCCTCCACCACGGTATCGTTGTACACATAATAATCTGTTCTCTTATTTAAAATGGCCTGCCGTTCCTCCTCCAGCTCCGCAGCTGTCTTTTTTATGGAAAAATCAAAGGGTGCGTTCAGATTATCGTACTGCCAGGGCTTCCCTTTTTGAAACTCATATTTAAACTGCCCGCCTCTTGGAAAGAAAAACACGATTAAGCAAATAGATACCAAATAGAGGAAGTATTTGTATATAAGGGATTGATTTTTATATAAGCCGTCCAAGAATTTGCGCATGCGGAAAGGTATCTATGCTCAAAAATAGAAAAATATAAATTCAAAAAGGGGCTTTTGCATGTATTCCCATCCGCATTGCACATTAATTTATTAATTTCGTAGCGCTAAATTTGAATGATATGAAGGATGTAGTAATTGTCTCCGTAGCGAGAACACCCATAGGAAGTTTTATGGGGACTTTATCAAGTATACCCGCGCCCAAGTTGGGCGCCATAGCCATAAAGGGGGCCTTGGAAAAAATCAACCTAGGGCCAGAAATGGTAGAAGAGGTGCTTATGGGCAATGTGGTCCAGGCCGGAACGGGCCAGGCCCCGGCGCGTCAAGCGGCCATTTATGCAGGAATACCGGATTCGGTTCCTTGTACCACTATTAACAAGGTCTGTGCCTCCGGTATGAAATCGGTGATGCAGGCGGCACAATCCATAGCCTTGGGAGACACTTCCATCGTAGTTGCAGGGGGTATGGAGAACATGAGCCTAATTCCACATTACGTCCATATGCGAACAGGGCAAAAATTTGGCCCGGCCACTTTGATAGACGGCATGCAAAGAGATGGGTTGGTAGACGTTTACGATCAAAATGCCATGGGGGTATGTGCCGATGCCTGTGCTGTAGAGCACGATTTTAGTCGGGAAGACCAGGATGCTTTTGCGGTACAGTCCTATCAACGATCCGCCGATGCCTGGACCTCCGGGAAGTTTGCCCAAGAAGTAGTTCCCGTAGAGGTACCGCAACGACGGGGGGAGCCCCTTGTGGTTACCGAGGATGAAGAATTCAAAAATGTAAAACTTGAAAAAATCCCGGCACTACGCCCGGCCTTTACCAAAGAGGGTACCGTAACCGCTGCCAACGCCTCAACAATCAATGATGGTGCTGCGGCGCTGGTATTGATGAGTGCGGAAAAGGCCAAGGAATTGAACCTGGAACCCTTGGCCACCATTAAAAGTTATGCCGATGCGGCGCAAGAACCTAAATGGTTTACCACAGCGCCTGCAAAGGCCCTGCCCAAAGCCATAGCCAAAGCGGGGATTACGATCGGGGAGGTAGATTATTTTGAATTTAACGAAGCGTTTGCCGTTGTGGGTCTTGCCAACATGAAACTTTTGGGTCTTTCCGATGCCAACGTGAATGTGAACGGTGGGGCTGTTTCACTTGGGCATCCTTTAGGGTGCTCTGGCGCAAGAATAATCATTACCTTACTGAGCGTCATGCAACAAAACAATGGAAAAACCGGAGCGGCGGCCATATGCAATGGTGGGGGCGGTGCATCTGCAATCGTTTTGGAAAGAAAACAATAAATACTCCGCAGTAAAGCAAACCTATGCAATACGGTATTTGCCACCTAAGTATTACTCCCGTAAGAGTAAGTGCCGATCATACGAGCGAAATGACCACCCAACTGTTGTACGGAGATCATTTTAAGGTGCTCGAACATCGGAAAGACTGGAGTAGAATACGCATTGCCTATGATCAGTACGAAGGGTGGGTAGATAACAAGCAATTTACCCTGGTGAGCGCTGAAGCCTATGGGGAGTTAGATAAGGCAAGGCCTTCAAAAATCGCTACAGATCTGGTTTCTTTCTGCAGTACGGGCAACAACGTATTGATTCCTGTGGTATTGGGTTCTTCCCTGCAACACCTATCCTTGCTGGACCATACTTATGAGGGCAAATGTGTAAGTGGTATCCAAGAAAAGGACAAGCTTATAAATACCGCACTGCTCTTTCTTAACGCGCCGTATTTATGGGGTGGTAAAACGCCCTTTGGCATAGATTGTTCCGGGCTTGCCCAGATGGTCTATAAAATCAATGGCCATACCTTGGCAAGAAATGCTGCCGATCAGGCCGGCCAGGGTGAAGCCTTGAGTTTCATTGAAGAAAGTGAGGCAGGGGACCTGGCCTTTTTTGACAATAGCGAGGGAATTATAGACCATGTGGGTCTTGTTATGAAGAACAACTATGTAATACACGCCCATGGAAAGGTGAGAATAGACCGCTTGGACCATACCGGAATTTTTAATACAGAGACCGGCAGGTACACACATAAGCTGCGGGTTATCAAAAAAATAATCTAAAAAAAAGGCCCTGAAATTCATTTCAGGGCCTTTTTAATGTGTTTAAAAGCTAATGTTATTCTCCCAAGAGCTTTTTAATTCGCATGAAATTATCGTTATCGCCCAGGGCACCGTAAATGTTTTTTAGTTGGGAAAGAATTCCCTGGTTGTCCGGGTTCAATTTTAGGGCGTCCTCCAATATTTGAGCTCCTTCAACGAACAGATCGTCCTTTTTCTGCTTAAGCTCGTCGTATCGGGCAATATCGGCCCTTGAGTTTCCAAGGGTGTTCATTTCATCGATCAGGCCATTTCCTTCGTTCACATACGTGGTAGAAAGGTTCAATTGGGCGTTAATGTAGCCCGGATTGATTTCCAAGGCCTTTTTGTACGCTGCCCTAGCTTCTTCCAGATTTCCTTGCTCCATATTGATTACCCCAATATTATATTGTAGATCGGGATTGTCCGGTGCCATTTCTGTGGCCTTGGCCATAAGTTCCTTGAATTTTTCCTTATCACCCAGTTTGTAATGAAGATTGGCTTCGTTCAAAATTAGGTTTACATCATTGGGATCGTTGGCCCGTGCATCCACATAGGCTTCCAAAGCCTTGTCATCCTGGCCCAATTGGGTATATATCAAAGCCATGTTCTTCACAATTTCCGGGCTTTTGGATGGGGTTGTTTCATCTTTTGGGTCCTTGAGCGTACCTGCTTTGACCAAAAGGTCTCTCTGTGCCTTGTCCATTTCCTGAACCTCCCCGGTTTCTACGTTTACCCCGCTGTATCGTACGCCACTACCGTCGTACCCTATGTCCTTAAGTTCTTGATAATACGCCAGTGCTTCTTCGTAATGACCGCCGTTCACCGCACTACTTGCCGCATAGTATAGATAAAGGGTATCCTTGGGACTAAGTTTGTAGCCCAGGTACAATTTTTCTGCAGCTTCCTTGAATTTTTTCTCATTGTTATCGGCAACGGCTGCATTCACGAGATCAGCGGTCATTGCCGTAAGTTTCTGTTGGGCCTCAACGGTATACTTTACCTTCCCTTTTTCTTCGATGGCAATGGTCTCCTTGTACGAAGATATAGCCACGTCAAAGGCTGTTAGATCACCGTTCTTGGCCAGGTCATAATAGGTGTTTCCCTTTACAAAATGGTACTGGGCCTTTAGTTTTGGATCGGCACTTTCAATCAACGAAGCGGCACCTTCCAGTGTGGTCTTGGCCGTAGCGACATCACCAGCCTTTAATGCCTTTTCCGCCGCTTTTATCTCTGTCTTTTGTGACATCCCTACCATGGAAAACGTCATGGCCGCAAGAATTAAAATTTTAGTTTTCATCTTAAATTTAAATTAGTGTATTAGTGTTTAATTATATTATTCCTTGGTTTCGCTAGCATCATTATCAATACCCGTGCCATCTTCTTCATTCACTTCCATATTAAGGATATCGGCTTCTTCCATGGCCTCATCATCCTTCATGACCTTGGCCACTGCCGCTATGGAGTCGTTTTCCTTGATATTAATGAGTTTTACGCCTTGAGTGGCCCTACCCATCACCCTAAGATCCTCTACACTCATACGGATGGCAATACCGGATTTGTTAATGATCATTAGGTCATCAGAATCCGAGACATTCTTTATGGCAACCAGTCCTCCCGTTTTGTCGGTAATGGAAATGGTTTTCACGCCCTTACCTCCCCGGTTTGTAATTCTGTAATCCTCGATGCTGGATCGTTTTCCAAAACCGTTTTCCGAGACGACCAGGATTTCATCGTCAAAATTATGGACGGAAATCATACCGATTACCTCATCGGAATCACTGGCCAAGGTAATACCCCGCACACCGGAGGCATTTCTCCCCATGGGCCTGGTTTTGCTTTCTTCGAATCGTATCGCCTTTCCTGATTTGAGTCCCAGGAATATTTGACTGGTCCCTGTGGTAAGTTTGGCTTCGAGCAGCTCGTCCCCTTCGCGTATGCCGATGGCATTGATACCATTCTGTCTTGGCCTGGAATATTGTTCCAGGGAAGTCTTTTTCACCGTTCCCTTTTTCGTGGCCATAATCACATAGTGACTATTTACATAATCTTCGTCCTTTAGGTCCTGCGTACAGATAAAGGCCTTCACCTTATCGTCCTGTTCTATATTGATCAGGTTCTGAATGGCCCTGCCCTTGGAAGTTCTGCTTCCTTCGGGTATTTCATATACGCGCATCCAGAAACACTTCCCTTTTTGGGTAAAGAACAACATATACTGATGATTGGTGCCCACAAAAAGGTGCTCCAGGAAGTCCTCGTTCCTTGTGGAAGAGGCCTTTTGCCCTACACCTCCCCTATTCTGGGTTTTATACTCGGTCAACGGGGTACGTTTAATATATCCCGCATGTGAAATGGTGATGACCACTTGTTCATCGGGAATCATATCCTCAATGCTCAGGTCACCGCCGGCAAAATTGATTTCGGAACGTCTGGCATCCCCATATTTTTCCTTCACCTCCAAAAGCTCGTCCTTTATGATCTGCATTCTTCGGTCTTTCTTGTCCAATATGTCCTTTAAATCGGCAATGGTCTTAATAAGCTCATCGTACTCGGACCGTAATTTGTCCTGTTCCAGGCCAGTAAGCTGGCGTAGGCGCATTTCTACAATGGCCTTGGATTGTACTTCGGTAAGCTTAAAGCGTTCCATCAGGTTTTCCCTAGCCTCATCCGGACTGGAAGAAGCCCTGATAATGGCAATAACCTCATCAATATTATCAGAGGCAATGATAAGGCCTTCCAAAATGTGCGCCCGGTCCTCGGCTTTCTTAAGTTCAAACTTCGTCCTCCGGACCACTACCTCGTGGCGGTGCTCAACAAAGTGATGGATCATTTCCTTGACGTTGAGCAATTGGGGCCTACCCTTGACCAGCGCAATATTGTTTACGCTGAACGAGGATTGTAGGGCCGTATACTTATATAAGGTGTTGAGAACAATATTCGGAATGGCATCGCGCTTTAGCATATACACTATTCTCATGCCCTTTCTATCCGATTCGTCCCGGATGGTGGAAATTCCATCAATCTTTTTGTCGTTGACCAGATCTGCGGTCTTCTTAATCATATCCGCCTTATTGACCTGATAGGGGATTTCGGTAACAATAATACATTCGCGGCCCTGCACCTCTTCAAAATTGGCTCTGGCACGCATCACCACACGTCCACGTCCGGTATGAAAGGCCTCCTTTACGCCATCGTAGCCATAGATTACTCCTCCGGTCGGAAAGTCCGGCGCTTTTATATGGGTAATCAACTCATCGATCTCTATCTCACTATTATCTATATACGCTATGGTACCATCTACTACTTCCGACAAATTATGCGGGGGCATGTTGGTGGCCATACCAACGGCTATACCCGAAGCGCCGTTGACCAAAAGGTTGGGCACTCTGGTTGGCAGTACCGTAGGCTCCTCCAAGGAATCGTCAAAATTCAACTGATGGTCTACGGTATCCTTATCGATATCCGACAACATTTCATCAGCGATTTTACGCATACGTGCTTCTGTATAACGCATCGCCGCAGGGCTGTCCCCATCTATGGAACCAAAATTTCCCTGTCCGTCTACCAACATATAACGCAAACTCCATTCCTGGGCCATACGCACCATGGTGTCATACACCGAGGTATCCCCGTGCGGGTGGTATTTTCCCAAAACTTCCCCAACAATACGGGCAGATTTCTTATGTGCACTATTGGATCTAACCCCCAACTCGTGCATTCCATATAAAACTCTTCTGTGCACCGGCTTTAAGCCATCCCTGACATCGGGCAGGGCACGTGACACAATGACCGACATTGAATAGTCAATGTAGGCAGATTTCATCTCATCTTCAATGTTTATAGGAATCAATTTTTCTCCTTCCGCCATTCTAGAATCTTATAAATTTACTTGGTTAATAAAACATGCCAATATACGGAAAATCATAGCTTTCAAAGTAATATAAAAACACTTTATTAAAGAATTTATTAACACCTGTGGGGCCTATTCAGGTTGATAATTTGCTTGTTAATTTTTTTGTAAATAGGGGTTTTTTTCGTCATTTAGACCTAGTTTATCGAATATGGGTACGGTATTTGCCCTAGATTGGGATAGATTTACTAATTTTAAAGGCGAAAGGATATTTTATGGACGATAATTTTTCCCCCAGGGTAAAGGATGTAATAGCGTACAGCAAAGAGGAAGCGCTACGGTTGGGTCATGACTTTATTGGCACCGAACATCTAATGCTAGGATTATTGCGTGATGGAAACGGAAAGGCGATCAGTATCTTGGACGCGTTGGATGTGGATTTGGACCACCTGAGAAGAAAAGTGGAAATCCTGAGTCCGGCCAATCCCAACTCGGGCGTAACGCAGAAAGACAAGAAGAACCTGCATTTGACCCGTCAAGCGGAGCGTGCGCTGAAAACCACTTTTTTGGAAGCCAAATTATTTCAGAGTTCTTCGATAAATACCGCCCATCTGTTGTTGTGTATTTTGAGAAATGAAAACGACCCTACCACCAAATTACTGCACAAACTAAAGGTGGATTATGATGGGGTAAAGGAACAGTTCAAATCTATGATCACCAGTGATGATGACTATATAGATTCTCCAACCTCGGAATCTTTTCCGAGCGATTCCGACGAGCCTGCCGAAGGCAAGGAGGGTACTTTTGGCGCCACTTCGAGTCAGAAGGGGAGCAAAAAGTCGAAAACCCCTGTTTTGGATAATTTTGGCCGGGACCTTACCAAATTGTCAGAGGAAAATAAACTGGACCCTGTAGTGGGCCGGGAAAAAGAAATTGAGCGGGTCTCCCAAATTTTGAGTAGAAGAAAAAAGAACAACCCCTTGCTCATCGGGGAACCGGGCGTAGGTAAAAGTGCTATTGCCGAAGGGCTTGCGCTTAGAATTATTGACAAGAAAGTGTCGAGGATCCTGTATAACAAACGGGTGGTCACGCTCGATTTGGCCTCTCTGGTGGCCGGTACCAAATACCGCGGCCAGTTTGAGGAGCGTATGAAAGCGGTCATGAACGAACTGGAGAAGAATGACGACGTTATTCTTTTTATTGATGAGATCCACACCATTGTAGGCGCCGGTGGCGCCACAGGCAGCTTGGATGCCTCCAATATGTTCAAACCGGCCCTGGCCAGAGGTGAAATTCAATGTATCGGTGCCACTACCTTGGACGAATACAGACAATATATAGAAAAAGATGGTGCGCTTGAACGTCGTTTCCAAAAGGTGATGGTAGAACCCACCACCGTGGAGGAGACCATTGAAATCCTGATGAACATTAAGGGCAAGTACGAGGACCATCACAATGTGAACTACACGGACGAGGCCATCATTGCCTGCGTGAAGTTGACCAACAGATATATGACGGATCGTTTTCTTCCGGACAAGGCCATCGATGCGCTCGATGAGGCCGGTTCAAGGGTACATATCGTGAACATGGATGTTCCCAAGCAAATCTTGGAACTGGAAAAACAACTGGACGATGTACGGGAGTTAAAGAATAACGTGGTAAAAAAACAACGTTATGAGGAAGCTGCCAAACTGCGGGACGATGAAAAAAGATTGGAGAAGGAACTGTCGGTAGCCCAAGAAAAATGGGAGGAAGACAGCAAACTACATAGGGAAACCGTTTCTGAGGACAATGTGGCAGATGTAGTTTCCATGATGAGCGGTATCCCGGTAAACCGAATTGCCCAGACCGAGAGCAACAAACTGGCCGAGTTGCCCGACCTAATCAAAGGAAACGTAATCGGGCAGGACGAGGCGGTCTACAAAGTGGCAAAAGCCATACAGCGAAATAGGGCCGGACTAAAAGATCCCAATAAACCTATTGGGTCCTTTATCTTTTTGGGCCAGACAGGTGTGGGTAAGACCCAACTTGCCAAGGTGTTGGCCAAAGAACTGTTCGACTCCGAAGATGCACTCATACGTATAGATATGAGCGAATACATGGAAAAATTTGCCATCTCGCGACTAGTGGGCGCACCTCCAGGATATGTAGGCTACGAAGAAGGGGGCCAGCTGACGGAAAAAGTTCGTAGAAAGCCGTATTCTGTAATCTTGTTGGACGAGGTAGAAAAAGCGCATCCCGATGTCTTTAATATGCTCCTACAGGTTTTGGACGATGGGTTCCTTACCGACAGCCTGGGCAGAAAGATAGATTTCAGGAATACCATTATTATAATGACCTCCAATATCGGGGCACGGCAGCTCAAGGATTTTGGCCAAGGCGTTGGTTTTGGAACCGCCGCAAAGAAATCCCAGGCAGATACGCATCAGAAGAGTGTTATAGAAAATGCCCTAAAAAAAGCGTTCGCGCCGGAATTCCTCAACAGGATAGATGATGTTATGGTCTTTAATCCACTGGAACGGGAGCACATACACAAGATTATCGATATAGAGCTCAACAAGCTGTTTGCCAGAATTAAGGATATAGGCTACGACCTTAACCTCTCTGAAAAGGCCAAAGACTATATTGCCGAAAAAGGTTTTGACAAACAATATGGTGCCCGACCGTTAAAACGAGCGATCCAAAAATATATAGAGGATGCCCTGGCCGAGGAGATCGTAAATTCCAAACTGGCGGAAGGCGATAGTATCTCCATGGACCTGGATGAAAAGAAAGACGAGCTAACGATCAAGATCAAGAAGGCAAAAAAGTCTTCAGAGGCCTAATTGCGTAAGAATTTGATGATAGGGGAGTCGATTTATTCGACTCCCTTTTTTTATGGCCTTGCCCCAAAGGGTAGGAAATAAAATACAGCCAAAACGGCCAATAAGCCGTATAAACGATATTTAGGCCTTTGGTCTAATATTTTTCACAATAGCTACGCATACGTCTACTTTCGTTGCAGACACTATAAATTACGGAAAATGAGAGTCGGACCGGCTAAGAAAACGATTATCGTTAGGGAATATCAATTGGAGATAGGTAAGGTTCAGGTATATGAGGACTACATGGTCTCTATCTTTGAGGAAGGTTCCACCCTAACTTTGGAAAGGGCGTATCAGATCATTGGAATATCCGAGATACATTTTCGGGACAGGGACTTTGGCTTTATCAGCCTACGCAAAAATTCACATGCAGTAGACCCTACGATCTACAGTTATTTAAGGGAATTGGAAAACCTTAAGGCCTTTGCCATCGTTTCCATCAAGGAAATGGATATGCACAACTTTAAGATCGAAAAATTGTTCTACAAAAAGCCTATGAAGTTCTTCATAGAGTATAACAATGCCCTGGTTTGGGTAAAAAGACGCGTCAAGGGAAAATAGCTTCCTTTAGGACGGTTCCTCATTTGGTTCCTCCACCGCTTCCGGCAGCTCAAAAAGATCTATATAGGCCTTGCCGATATGATGGCTTATGTCCGAGGCCGTAAGTGCCTGGTAACCCATTTGCTCTACAGCGATATCACCAGCCCTCCCATGCAGGTAGACACCAAAAATTGCCGCCCTGAGCGGGGGGTAACCCTGCGCTATCAAAGCCGTTATTATTCCAGTGAGCACGTCACCGCTGCCCGCAGTGGCCATCCCGGGATTTCCCGTAGTATTGATGTATCCCTTATCCCGATATACCGTAATGGTATGGCTCCCTTTGATTACCAAAATACAATCGTACTTGGCCGAAAACGCCTTTGCCTTTTTTAGTTTGTCAAAATCATCTTTCCATGTGCCCAGTAAGCGTTCCAATTCCTTGGGGTGTGGGGTAAGTACCGCTTGCTTACCTATTTTTTTCAGCAAATCGGGATATTTGGACAATAAGTTCAGCGCATCGGCATCCAAGACCAGCGGCTGCCTGTTCTGCTCCAAAAACCCCCGGAGGGCCTTTCCTGTATTTTTCGAGGTACCCCAGCCCATCCCCAGGCCTATGGCCGTAGGCGAAATGTCAAAATCCACTGAAGAAACCTCACGTTCTCCCGCCGCTGTAATGACCATGGCTTCGGGAAGGGCCGTTTGCAAGGGAATATAGCCGCAGGAAGGTACATGTGCGGTAACCAATCCGCTACCAGAAGTCAAACATGCTCTTGAAGCTAGGATGACCGCCCCAATTTTTCCATAACTGCCACCCATGATCAAGGCGTGCCCATACGTACCTTTATGGGAGAACTTTTCACGTGGAAGGTACCATGGCAATACCTGGTTCTTCCCCATAAGTTCGTATTCCGTTTCGGTCTCCATCAGATATTCGGGGTCCAGTCCAATATCCAACACTTCCCATTGATTACTGTAGCTCCCGGTTTGTGGCAGAAAGAAAATCAATTTTGGGGCTTGGAAACTCAGCACATAGTTGGATCGTACCGCCGCCTGCGGGTCTTTTGGCACCTTGTCCATGAATAGTCCCGAGGGTACATCGATCGAAAGAACAAAGGCCTGGGACTCATTTAAATGCTGCATTAAGTTAACTACCCAGGGGTCGGGAACCCTGTTGAGCCCGATGCCGAAAATGGCGTCCACAATAATGTCGTCCTTCCCAATTTCCGGGAACTCACAATCCGAATCCAAAAAGCTGGGCCAAATCTTTCGGTCTTTTAACCTGTCCAAATTGATCAGGAAATCCTTGGAACGCTTTTCGCTATAGTTCACCACGTTTACGGCAATATTGTAGCCGTGTTCCTGTAAATGTCTGGCAAGGGCAATGCCATCACCCCCATTGTTGCCAATTCCACAAAACAGGTGGATTTTTACCTGTGCGCCCTGCATTCTGTGGTGGATCCAGTTGAAAATCTGGACAGCGGCCCTTTCCATAAGGGCCTCACTCTCAATTTGCTGGTTCTCGATTGTGAATTTATCAGCTTCGTATATCTGTTTCGCAGAAAAAATCTTCATTCAATAAAAAAGTTTGGCAAATGTTGACGATTTAGTAAAAATTTGTAGAAACATTTGATTAGGGAACCAAAAATACTACTTTTGAATCTTTCTAAGAAGTATGCCTTATTTTAAGACGGACATAAAAAATTTCCTTTCTCCATCAAGCAATGGTCGTGCTACTACCGCTACCACCACTACCCCTTTGGGGTAAGCAACTATATATTCGTCCGTTCCACGCATTTTTCTATTTGAATCAACTAGTATCCTTTAATCAAACAACATGAAAGTTCTAAAATTTGGCGGTACCTCCGTGGCCAATGCAGAAAACATATCCCAGGTCAAAAACATTGTCTCCAATACAAAGGACGATAAAGTAATTGTAGTACTCTCTGCCTTGGGGGGAATTACCGATCTACTGCTCCAAGCAGCGGATTTGGCCTCCAAAGAGGACAATACCTATAAAAAAACCCTTGCCGAAATTGAAAACAGGCATCTTCTTACGATTAAGGAATTGATTCCCATTACCGCACAGAGCAAAGTACTGAGCAAGGTGAAAAGTGAGCTGAACGGCCTGGAAACCTTACTTGAAGGGGCATACTCCATTAGTGAGACCACTTTGAAGTTGTCGGATAAGATAGTGAGTTATGGGGAATTGTTGTCCTCCCATATCATAAGCGAATTTTTTATCGCGGAGAAAATGGACGCGGTCTATAAGGACAGTCGAGAGCTTATCAAAACCAACGAAACCTATGGTAGGGCCGTAGTGGATTTTGAGCTTACCCATGACCGTTGCAGGGATTTTATGGCAGAAGTATCCCAAAGAATAGTGGTAATGGCCGGGTTCATAGCTTCCTCCATTAAGGGAAACACCACTACCTTGGGCAGGGGTGGTTCGGACTACACCGCCGCCATCATGGCCGGGGTCCTCAATGCGGACCTACTCGAAATTTGGACCGATGTCAGTGGAATGTACACGGCCAATCCAAAAATAGTGAAGCAGGCCAAGGCCATTGAACACATTTCATACGAAGAAGCTATGGAACTTTCGCACTTTGGTGCCAAAGTGCTTTACCCACCTACAATACAACCCATATTGGCCAAGGGAATTTCCATAGTGATCAAGAACACCTTTAGGCCTCAGGATCCGGGTACCCTGATTACCAAAAATCAAAACAAGGAAGGAAAGACGGTTCGCGGTATAAGCCATGTGGAACATATTGTGCTTTTATCTTTGGAAGGTCCAGGGATGGTGGGGGTTCCGGGAATATCAAAACGGTTTTTTGAGGTGCTTTCCTTAGCGGATATCAGCGTGGTGCTGATTACACAAGCCTCTTCGGAGCACTCGATATGCGTGGGTATTTCGGCCGAGAACGCCAAAAAAGCGGCCTCCATAGTGAACGAAGCCTTTGAGTACGAGATTTCCCTTGGAAAAATAAAACCTGTCATCGTAGAAAAAGATTTGGCCATTATAGCCCTGGTGGGCGATAACATGAAAAGTCACCAAGGTCTTAGCGGAAAGATGTTCAGTACCTTGGGGAAAAACAATGTAAATATCAGGGCCATCGCGCAGGGCGCTTCCGAAAGGAACATTTCTGCCGTTATAACAAGGGAAGATGTAAAAAAGGCCCTGAACGCGCTTCACGAGGAGTTTTTTGAGGAAAATATAAAACAAATGAACCTCTTTGTAATGGGCGTGGGGAACGTGGGTTCCAAATTTCTGGCCCAAATACAAGGGCAGGAGAAATACCTAAGGGACCATCTAAAACTGAACATTAGGGTTATTGGAATATCAAATTCCCGTACCATGGTCTTTATGGAGAACGGTATCCCTTTACAGGATTGGGAAGAACTTCTCGGCGCAGGTGAAAAAGCGGATGCCTCAGCTTTCATAGAACGGGTAGGAAAACTGAATTTCAGAAACAGCATTTTTGTGGACAATACCGCCAGCGAGGTGGTTTCGGAGACCTATGCCACCTATCTTGAAAAGAGCATTTCGGTAGTTACCTGCAATAAGATTGCATGTGCCTCGGCATATAAAAATTACAGGCAGTTAAAGGATCTTGCCCGTGAATACAATGCCCCATTTTTATTCGAGACCAATGTAGGGGCCGGACTACCAATCATAGACACCCTGAAAAACCTGATTGCTTCCGGGGATAAGATATTGAACATACAGGCCGTGTTATCGGGGAGCCTAAATTTTGTGTTTAATAATTTCAATGATCAAACCAGCTTTCACGATATTGTGAAACAGGCGCAAGAGGAAGGCTATACCGAACCGGACCCCAAAATTGACCTCAGTGGAATAGACGTGATGCGGAAAATTTTGATTTTGGCGCGAGAGAGCGGATATCAACTCGATATTGACGACATTGAGAACAAGCCCTTTCTCCCGCAGGAAAGCTTGAACACCACTAACAATGATGCCTTTTTCGCCTCCTTGGAAAAACACGAGGCTTCCTTTCAAGACCTGTACAAAAGGGCAGTGGAAGACGACGCCAAGCTGAAATATGTGGCCCAGTTCAAGGACGGAAAGGCCAGCGTTGGTTTGGAGCGTATTCCAAAAACGCATGACTTTTACAATTTGGAAGGCAGCGATAATATTGTGCTTTTCTATACGGAACGCTATCCCAACCAACCTATGATCATAAAAGGGGCCGGGGCGGGTGCAGAAGTCACTGCTTCCGGTATCTTTGCAGATATCATTAGAATCGGAAACTTTTGATCATGGAAGAAATACGAATTTTTAGTCCGGCTACCATCGCCAATATTTCATGTGGGTTCGATGTTCTGGGGCTTGCCTTGGACGGTGTTGGAGACGAAATGGTCGTTCGGAAAACATCCGAACCGGGCGTAAAGATCACCAAAATCACCGGGCAGGACCTACCCACGGACGCTCATTTAAACGTAGCGGGGGTAGCGGCCATGGCATTGCTCCAGGCCCATACATATCAGGGTGGTTTTGAAATGGAGATCCATAAGAAAATAAAGGCTGGAAGCGGTATTGGAAGCAGTGCGGCAAGTGCAGCAGGCGCCGTATGGGCCGTGAACAGACTATTGGGAATACCTTTTACAACCTTAGAGTTGGTGGCTTTCGCCATGGAAGGGGAACGTTTGGCAAGTGGTGTGGCCCATGCAGACAATGTAGCCCCCGCCCTTTTCGGGGGGTTTAGCCTAGTACGGAGTTACGACCCCTTGGATATTGTGAATATAAGTGCCCCGCCCGCCTTGGTGGCTACGGTTATCCATCCACAAATAGAGATAAAGACCTCGGATTCGAGAAAAATCCTGAAAACCAAAATATCCCTGGAAGACGGTATAAAGCAATGGGGCAATGTAGGCGGACTCGTTGCAGGTCTTTACACTCAGGATTATGGGCTTATTGGACGTTCCTTAGTGGACCATATTGTAGAACCCATTCGGTCCATACTCATCCCCGGTTTTGACGAGGTGAAATCCAAATCTCTGGACGCAGGTGCCCTTGGGTGTGGTATTTCGGGCTCGGGGCCTTCCATTTTTGGCCTCAGCAAGGGGATGGACACCGCCAAAGCAGTAGCGATATCCATGAAGGAAGTGTATCAAAAAATCGGAATTCCCTACGATATTCATATCTCCAAGATCAATTCCGATGGAATCAAGATATTGAACTAAATGAATTTTTACAGCTTAAACGGGCAAGCGCCCCAGGTTTCCTTTAAAGATGCGGTAATCAATGGTATAGCGCCCGATAGGGGCTTGTATTTTCCCGAAAAGATCGATCCGCTACCGGCTTCCTTCTTTGATGACATCGCCAGCCTTTCCAAACATGAAATAGCATTCCGGGCCATAAGGCAATTTGTAAGCGTGGATATCCCTGATGGGCCATTGCGGGAAATCATAAGCAAAGTGCTGGATTTTGATTTTCCCCTTGTGGAGCTTGGGGAAAATATGGCCGCCTTGGAGCTTTTTCACGGCCCCACTATGGCCTTTAAAGACGTTGGCGCACGTTTTATGGCCCAATGTCTCGGTTATTTTTCCCAGGGAAAGAACAATGAGGTTACGGTACTGGTTGCCACCTCAGGGGATACAGGAGGAGCCGTTGCCAATGGCTTTTTGGGAGTCGAAGGGGTCCAAGTGGTCATTTTATATCCCAGCGGTAAGGTAAGCGATATCCAGGAGCGGCAGCTGACCACTTTGGGTAAAAACATTACGGCGATGGAGGTAACGGGTAGCTTTGATGATTGCCAGCATATGGTAAAAACTGCCTTTTTGGATAAGGACCTGCTTGCCCATATGCAATTGACCTCGGCCAATTCCATAAATGTGGCCCGCTGGCTGCCCCAGTTATTCTACTTCTTATTTGCTTACCGACAGGCACAAAAAAAGGAAATGGAAATCGTGTTTTCCGTTCCAAGCGGTAATTTTGGAAACATTTGTGCCGGTATGGTGGCAAAACGTCTGGGCATGCCCGCTAAACATTTTGTGGCCGCCACCAATCTGAATGATATTGTCCCCAATTACATGAAAAATGCACGTTACGAGCCAAAACCCTCCGTGGCTACTATATCGAACGCCATGGATGTGGGAGATCCCAGTAACTTTATTCGCATTAGGCACCTATATGGTAATCGTTTTGATGCACTTGCCCAGGATCTCTCCTCCTATTCCTTTACCGATACCGAGACCAAAGCGGCCATGAAGCATATTTACCGGGAATCCAAATACATTACAGACCCGCATGGGGCCGTAGGCTATTTAGGCCTTAAAAAATACCAGGCGGAGCACCCCAACACCTACGGGATATTTTTGGAAACGGCACATCCGGTAAAATTTTTGGACATCGTGGAGGACACCATTGATCAAAAGTTGCCCATCCCGCCACAAATCCAAAAGGTGATGGACGGAACAAAGAAGGCCCATGCCATAAGCTCCTACGACCAGCTAAAATCGTATTTGTTGAGTGGCTAGGTTCAATTTTAAACAGTAGTAGGCATACGTAAAAGATTTGAAAATCTTTGTTATGCTGTCGATAAATTAATCGATAAATTTGTCCATCAAATTAAAGAGGATGAAGAGCACTGCTTTGACAAAAACACACGAGGCTCTGGGAGCCAAAATGGTACCTTTTGCCGGATATCAAATGCCGGTTTCCTATGAGGGGGTTACGGTGGAACACGAAACGGTAAGACAGGGTGTGGGCGTTTTTGATGTATCCCATATGGGAGAGTTTCTGATAGAAGGCCCAAATGCCCTAGATCTGGTACAAAAGGTAAGCGCCAACGATGCCGCCAAGCTTACGGTAGGCAAGGCACAATACAGTTATTTGCCCAACGAAACAGGTGGTATTGTAGATGATCTAATTGTGTACCGGGTAAAAGAAGAGGTCTATCTTTTGGTGGTAAACGCTTCCAATATCGATAAGGATTGGCGCCACATTTCCAAGTATAACGAATCCATTGGGGCCACCATGCGAAACATTTCGGAGGACTATTCCCTGTTGGCCATTCAGGGCCCAAAAGCGGTGGAGGCCATGCAATCGCTTAGCTCGGTGGATTTGGCAACTATTAGTTTCTACAATTTTGTGGTGGCAGATTTTGCCGGAATTGCCCATGTCATTATTTCGGCAACGGGATATACCGGATCTGGCGGATTCGAGATTTATTGCAAAAACGGGGAGGTAAAGCAGGTTTGGGACAACGTACTGGAAGCAGGTGCAGACTACGGCATAAAACCCATTGGTTTAGCGGCTAGGGACACCTTACGATTGGAAATGGGCTATTGCCTTTATGGGAACGATATAGATGACCAAACCTCCCCATTTGAAGCGGGATTGGGGTGGACCACCAAATTTGCCAAGGATTTTGTGAACAGCGAGGCATTGGCCAAAGCCAAGGAACATGGTGCAAAGCGAAAATTAATCGCCTTTGAACTGGATGAACGAGGTATCCCGAGACAAGGCTACGATATTGTGGACACCAACGGTGCCGTACTGGGAAGGGTCACTTCGGGTACGATGTCACCTTCACTGGGCAAAGGGATTGGACTGGGGTATGTTCCTTCCGTTTTTTCTTCGGTTGGAAGCAAGATCCACATTCAAATTAGAAAAAACGCGGTTCCGGCCACTGTGGTCAAACTCCCCTTTTACAAAGGTTAATGATCGACTTTCAGCGTATTTTGAATGAAATTTTGGGCGACCTTTCAACCGCAAAGGACAGGGGAACGGTTGCCTCCTATATTCCCGAGCTGGCCAAGATCGACATCAATAAATTTGGAATACACCTCATTGATGATGCAGGAAATGAATATAGTTCGGGTAACTCGGACGAAGCCTTTTCCATACAGAGTATCTCTAAGGTGCTTTCCTTGGGATACGCCTTTTCCATAGTAGGGGACGATCTATGGGAACGGGTAAATGTAGAACCTTCCGGAGATCCCTTTAACCATTTGTCCTTACTGGAAATGGAGAACGGCATTCCCAGAAACCCATTGATCAATGCCGGAGCCATAGTCATCGCTGATGTATTGGTCTCACGTTTAAAAAATCCCAAGGATGATTTTCTAACCTATATCAGGACCATCGCCAGTGACCCCAGCATAGCCTATGATCCCAGTGTGGCGCGATCAGAGAAGGAAACGGGCTTCCGCAACTACGCGGCGGCCAATCTTTTAAAGTCCTATGGAAATCTGGAGAACGATGTTGAACAGGTGCTCGATTTTTATTTTCATCAATGTGCCCTACACATGTCCTGCAGACAGCTGGCCAATGTATTTTACATGTTCATGAACCGCGGCAAATGCCTACATGACAACAAATATTTTAACCTCAACCATGTAAAAAGGATCAATGCCCTTATGCTTACCTGTGGTTTTTATGATGAAGCGGGAGAGTTTGCCTTTGAAGTGGGTCTTCCTGGTAAAAGCGGGGTCGGTGGAGGAATCGTGGCCGTATTGCCCAACGAATTTTCTGTGGCCACCTGGTCTCCAGGCCTTAACAAAAAGGGAAACTCCCAATTGGGTATGCTGGCTTTGGAACAGTTGACCACAAAAACCGGACGATCAATTTTTTAGCAATTGGAGAAAAGTAAAATCCTCATACTCGGTGCCAGTGGGTTTATTGGCAATGCCATCTACAGGGAGCTCTGTTCCTATTTTGACACCTTTGGTACTTACTGTTCCGCAGCTAACACCTACGATGGTAATCAACAGTTCTTTAGATATGACATGGAAGAGGACGATGTCTATCGCTTACTGGAAAAAGTACAGCCACATTTTATCATATCGGCCCTAAGAGGCAATTTTGGTGCTCAGATACAAGCGCATGGGCATATCCTGGAATACGTGTCCAAGCATGACTGTACCTTGTATTTTTTGTCCTCCGCCAATGTCTTCGATTCCTATAGCAAATTCCCTTCCTATGAATACGATAAAACGCTTTCGGAAAGTGTCTATGGCCGTTTAAAAATCAAAATAGAGAACATGCTTCTGCGTCTTCCCAAAAGAAAAACGGCTATTTTGAGAATACCAATGGTTTTTGGGAACACCTCGCCCAGGATAAAGGAAATTAAATCCTGTATCTGGAACAATGAGCCCGTGGAGGTATTTCCCAATCTAATTATGAATGTGACCAATGACGATAAACTTACCCAGCAAATCCACTACCTCATCAACCGCTCAAAAAGTGGTATCTACCATCTAGGAAGTCATGACCTGGTACACCACGAAGATTTTATCAAAGAAGTGGTGGACCGTATCGGGGATTTCAACCCTATCTATAAAAGGGTCTTTACCACCAATGACGAGCGCTACCTTGCCGTATTGCCCAAGGACAACAAACTGCCCAAAAACCTACAGACCGCTTATCAGGAGATCATTGATCACCATATCATGAGCTAGACCTAAAAAACAGTACTCCTGGCAAAGACATAATTTTATTACCTTTAATAAAATCAGATACGCTATGGAAAAATTATCACAAGCCGATATTGAAAAAAGATTGGAAAAACTGCAAGGCTGGCGGTATAACAATGGGGCTATTGAAAAGTCCTTTCGGTTCACCGACTTTAAAGAGGCCTTTGCCGTCATGACCCGTATTGCCTTTGAATGTGAGGCTCAAGGACACCATCCGGAGTGGAGTAACGTCTACAATTCCCTGTCCGTTCGTTTAAATACGCATGATGCGGGCGGAATCACCACTTACGATTTTGACCTGGCGCACACCATTGAAAAAATCGTGGGATAATGTGGGCCACATACCTTAGCTCCCCACTTGCGACCCTATCAAATTTTGCTAAATTTGTGGCAGTTTACCAATTTTAGATTAGATGGGAAGAGCTTTCGAATTCAGAAAAGCACGTAAAATGAAACGATGGGCGGCCATGTCCAAGGCCTTTACCCGTATTGGCAAGGACATTGTTATGGCGGTCAAGGAAGGTGGGGCGGATCCCGACGCAAACGCAAGACTACGGGCAGTCATCCAAAACGCCAAAGCGGTCAACATGCCCAAGGACAACATAGAAAGGGCCATAAAACGGGCCTCCGATAAGAGTCAGGGCGATTATAAGGAAGTGCTTTTTGAAGGGTATGCGCCGCACGGTATAGCCATACTGATCGAAACCGCAACCGACAACAACACCCGTACCGTGGCCAACATACGTAGCTATTTCAACAAATGCAACGGGAGCCTGGGTACCTCAGGTTCCGTGGAGTTCATGTTTGACCATACGTGCAATTTCCGCATCAATGCAGAGGGCATTGACCCCGAAGAACTGGAATTGGAGATGATCGATTACGGCGCCGAAGAGGTCTTTGTGGATGATGACGGTATCCTGATCTATGCCCCTTTCGAGAGTTTTGGATCATTACAAAAGGAACTGGAAGTCCGGGAAATTGAAATTTTATCCTCAGGTTTTGAACGTATTCCACAAGTAACCAAGGCCTTGAACGAAGAGCAAATCGCCGACGTGGAAAAACTGTTGGAAAAAATTGAGGAGGACGACGATGTACAGAACGTGTACCACACCATGCAGGAATGATTGCGCTAGATTGCGGCTGGGTCAAAATCCAGGTCCTTCCAGACATAGGGTTCCAGAATGGACAGGTTCTTCCTCTCTTTTTTACTACCAATAGTCGAAAAAATATGGTTTTTATCGGATTTGGAACGTCCTTTGTAGGGATTATGTTACAAATTTGTAACCCCTAGAATCCCCCGTTATGAAAAAGTTAATGCCCCTTTTTTCGTGTTTAGGGCTATTCCTACTCATCTCTTGTAGCTCTACTGATGGCGATGAAACACCCGTACCTGGCCCTGGTGAGCCTGGTGGTAATCCCATAGCGGATATTACCGGAAACTGGAGGGCTACCAGTGCTGTCTTTGATATTGCCTTTGCCGGAGGTCCAGAACAGATCGATGCCGTTGCGGAAGGTGGGGAAGTCCTTTTGAACATTCAGGCCAGTGGCGTTTTTACCTATACCGTGGTCATAGGGGAAAATCCTCCTGATATTATTACCGGAAGATTGGCCTTTGAAGGCACGACCGTACTCGTAACCTTTGATGCAAATCCAGGTGTTGAAGTGGTTTTCGACATCCAAAGCACTGCCACGACCTTATCTGTGGAAGGGCCCATTGTTTTTGATTTTGACGCGGATGGCACAGCGGAAAATGCGGATGCAGACCTAGACTTCGTAAAACTGTAACCCCTATCCTTTACCTTCCTTGTTACCTCCCATTACGGCATAAAAAAGAGACCCGGGGGAAAATAGGTCTCTTTGAATGTACCTTCAAGATATTGTTAACTACCTGGCAATGACCAATCTTTTCTCGAGGTTTGGTCCTTGGCCATTTACGGCAACCAGAAAATAGATTCCCGCTTTCAGCGTACTGACATTCAAGGCGTAATCTGCAGCGCGTTTGAAACTCTCCGCAGGGTATTTAGCAACCAGCATTCCATAGATGTCGTAGATCAAAAACTCCTGAATCCCGGCCTTTTCATCAATGGAAATCATGACTTCCACATTGGCAGGATTCGGATAGAGGGCCAGTGCGCTGGTCGAAATCTGATTTTGGTCCAGTACCACAAAGTTTAGGGCCAGGCTTGTTCCCTGAGTTCCTCCTAATCCACTTTCCGAATATGGCGTAGCTTCCAGACTATAATCGCCAGGTATAAAGGCCTGTCCTCCAAAGTCGCCCGAGCTATCCCCATAAAGTGCAAAGGGTGCTACGTTCTCTGTTCTCATAGCGGACATGGCACCGCCAAGTTCCAATTGGACGCTTCCCGTGCCTAAGGTGGCAAGAGCACGTATGTTAAGATTGGATGTGGGAAGAACTGAAAGGTCTACCTCAGCGCCATCGGTCAAGGTCATAATGTCTTGATCGGTATCCGCATCGACCAAGGCAAAACTTAGGATGGACAGATTTTCGTTGGTCAATTCAAAATTGACCGTTCGGGCGGTACCTATGTCGCCGCTTAGGCCCTTTCCAGAATAAGGTGTAGCTTTCAACATATAAGTACCTACTCCAAACTCCTGTCCTGAATAATTTCCGGATTTGTCACCAAATAGTGCGTAAGGAACTATGTTTTCCGTTCTTGCCGTACCCAGTGCACCTGTCAGCTCCAATCTTACGCTTTCCGTATCATTGGTCGCTTCCGCACGTATGCTCAAATTTGTCGTGGGCAGTGCGCCAATGTCAAATAGCCCTCCTTCGGTTATAAGTCCAATGTCCTCATTGGTATCCGCATTGATCAGGTAAAAGGCTGTCACGGTCAGTTCCACATCGCCGCTGAGATCCATTCCTACTATAATCGGGTCGTGGTCCGATGCACGATAGGGGTCCACGTTATACCAGGCCGCAATCTGTGCAGGGGATTGAAAATTGTCATTGTAGTCCAAGATTCTTGGTTCGTCGGCACTGATATGCCAACTGGTTGTTCCGGTGACCTGGGATTGCAAGCTGCCGTTCACAAAGGCATTGTCCAGGGAGCCCCACAGTCCTGAAAAAACAAAGCTATAGTCCTCAGGGCCTACAAGCTGGGTATAATCATCCTCGGTATCGGCGGTGTCATCCGGCCCCAATTTCATGGCAGTTATTGGGTCTTCCATTTGATATGCGTTAAAATCACCTAGCACAATAACATCGGTATCCGGGTTTCCGGTGGGGTTGGTAGCCAGCCAATCTACCAAGGCGAAGGCGGCACTGGTCCTAGTTTGGTTACAATTGCCCTGTCCATCGCCAATATCCGGATCCCCAAGGGCATCACAATCCGATCCCTTGGATTTTAAATGGGTCACGGCTACCGTAAGCCCTTCCCCGAAATCGGGATTGTCACTGTCCACAACCTCAAAGGTCTGGGCAAGTACAGGTCGGTTTTGTGTATCGATGAAACGGGCATCTACCGAACTATCAAGTATGGCAGGGGCACCCGATTCCTGCACTACGGCAGTTTTATAAATAATCCCTACTTTAATCTGGTCGGTACCGATAACACCGGCGTCCACAAACGCCCATGCATCGGCACCATCCACGGCATTTAAGCCATCAATAAGTGATTGTAAGGAGGCGGTAGCATTATTTTCCAATTCGATCAAACCTGTAATGTCCGCATCAATGGCCCGAATGGCTGCCAGTATTTTGTCTCGCTGTCTGTTGAACTCAAAGGCGGATTCGGCACCTCTTTCGTTTAAGGTGGTAAAAAAATTCAGCACATTGAAACTGGCTACTTTGATATTTCCTCCCACATCTTCAGGAACCTCCGTCCTTGGGTTGGTGCTAGAAAAATTGACCGTTCCAGTGGGTTGAATGCGGTACTGGTTAAACCCTTCTCCAAGTACTCCCGTAAGGCCGGGTTCCAAGGAATCGCCGCCCCGAAGTGTGTTAAGGGCATCAAATCCAAGTGGAAATACCAAAGGCTCAGGGCCCGAACCGGTCTGGCCGTCATCCAATACAATCCGGTCCAAAAAGTTGGCGGCGGCTACGGCATTGGCATCGGTGCCCGGTGCCGCAATGGCTGTGGGCTGTGGTAGTCTGTCGTTTTGAGAGGTCAGGACTACTTCCCCAAAGCTCCCCAAATTAAAATGTTCGGTCACATAAAGTTTGTCCACAAAAGTCACGCGCATACCTTCATAGGCTTCAAGATCCGCTACTGCGTTTACAGGCAAATCAATCGTGGCCGCCGTAGGAAGGTCATTTCCACTACTAATTACCGATAGGGAACTCATGGCAATCTGGCTTTGGGCGCCAAAATCGGTAGGAGTTCCTGTAACCTGTACCTTGTCACCCACAGCAACATCTGGAAAAGCACCACAGTTATTGGACCCACAGAAAACAAAAATGCCCTCAGAGGTATTGGGGTCCCCATCGGCATCCACGTCCTCTTCCTGTACATAAAAGCCGTCTAACTGGCTGTCGTTTTGGAAATCGCCTACTACAATGGCTTCTATAATGACAGGTTCCGTAATGGCTACTGTGGTACCTGTTCCCTGCACTTGACTAATGAATACCGGCTCACCAATGATAAGCACTCCAGGCGATCCGATATCGTTCCCGCTATTGCCCCCCGCATTTTGAGCCGTATACGCGTCAAAAAGTGGTGTAGTGGCCCCATCCGTACTCAATGCCCAATTGGAGCCATCTGTATTGTCCGAAAATAAATCCGTTAAATATATGGATGCAAAGCCATCATCTGCGGGCCAAACGGTCCCATCATCGTCATAGGCAAGCTGTTCAACAACATTGTTTTGGGTTTGGTTGTCCCCGGTATAATCTTCGAAATTCTCCCAAATACCAATGGTATCACCACCATTGTTTAGGCCCATAGCGGACCAATTGCTTACGGCGATAAGGTTTACATTGCCCCAGGCCGACCCAAAATCGGCGGCGCCTACATCATCTGCATTGTACAGGATGGCCGAGGCCCCTGGGGCCAAGGTGCCTCCTGCGATATTGGCACTGGGATGCGCCGTACCATTATTATCATCAATGACATAACCGGTAAGATCAATTTCCGAAGAACCGATATTGTAGATTTCCACCCATTCCCAATTGTCCTCGGCACTCGAGGGATTGTACATAACCTCGGTAATCACAAGGCCTTCCAAGGGTAGACCGGGCGATCCGATATCGTTTCCACTGTTCCCACCCACCGCAGTAGCGGTATAGGCATCAAAAATTGGTGTCGGTGCGCCATCCGCACTCAATGCCCAATTTGTACCAACTGTATTGTCAGCACTCAGATCCGATAGATAGATGGAACTCTGCCCATTATCGGAAGGCCATATCGTGCCGTCGTCATCATAGGCTACCTGCTCTATAACATTGAGCTGCGTTGCATGATCACCGCTATAACTGGAAAAATTATTCCAAATGCCTATAGTATCGCCACCATTGTTGAGGGCCATAGCTCCCCAGTTGGTAACAGGAATGAGGTTTACATTCCCCCAGGCTGCACGAAAATCCGAGGCACTGACATCGTCAGAATTGTATAGGATGGCCGAGGTGCCCGGTGGCAGTATTCCGCTAGCGATATTCGCGCTAGGGTGCGCAACACCATTGCCGTCATCTATGACATAACCGCTCAAATCAACAGGTTCTTCCCCGGCATTATAGATCTCTACCCATTCCCAATTGTCTTCCGCACTGGACGGATTGTACATAATCTCCGTAATGCGCAGTGTCACAATTACCGAGGACATCTCCTCTACCGTCACAATGGCCACGCAGGTAGCCATATTACCGCTGGTATCCGTTACGGTAAGGGTCACCTCGTTTTCACCAAGGTCGGCTATGGTAAAGGTATCGGTATCTATGGTCAAACTGGCGATTCCTACATTATCGGAAGACCCCCCATCCACATCGGCGGCGGTAATGGTAGCATTTCCCTCGCTGTCCAAGGATACGGTAATGTTCCTACAGACAGCGGTTGGCGGAACCATATCGTCCCCTCCTCCGCCATCGGTAGAGGGGTTTATTACGCCAAACGTATCGGTTCCCACCGTTGGGTCCGTATTAAAAATGGCAGGAGTAACATCGGTGCCGGAAGCATCGAACACCTGCCCATTGTCGGGATCGTTGATCACATAAAGCGGACCCACGCTGGCATCCCTGAAAATTAATCGGGGTTCATCACCACTAAAGGCCAGGTCGGTTCCCCCAAGGTCCGTTCCGTACAGGGTCGCTTCGTCGGCCACGGCATCCGGTACGCCAATAGCGTCCAAAACCGTTCCAAGGGATGAAAGGTCATCTGCCGTTCCATCATCATCACTGTCAATATCCGTCGTACCTGCCACACCGGTAAAGTTAGACACCAGGGCAACCGTAAATGAGGGGTTCTCCAAATCGGGAATGGAAACTACCAACAATCCGTTGCTATCAAAGGTGCCCGAAACCGAGGTGGCTCGGTCTACGAGGCCACTGGCACCATCGTTTTCAAAGCTCAATATCCACCCGGAAAACGAAGTCCCCGGCGTACCACTAAGTTCAAAATTCACGTTCGCCGGATCGGCACCGGTAGGGTTGGGTTCAAATTCACTGATCAAGGTCGACTGTGCCATCAGCGGACCGAAGCACATCAGAAAAAGGGAAATAACAAACAAGGGAGTAATTTTTTTCATATTGTGGGATGTTAAAGTGATATACGGTTTAAATTTTTAATTGTTAAAGTTTTTCTTACAAGATAATTAAAAAAGTGTTGCAAATCCATATGTATTGTAGGTCCGGGACCTACATTTAGGCTTAAGGCGATCCTGTCGTAATATTCATGGCCATATACCAGGGTGAAAGTACAGGAAAAGCTCCTTTTGTACCAGAGGTATCCGGTAATTTAATTATAGGTTAACCTTGAACTAATGTTTATCAAAGCGTACATGGTCGTATCCTCTCTTTTATGCCCAAACCATATGGTTTTTTATTTGTAAATTAAGGGGTCGCCAATCGACTAAACCTTAAACAGCTTATCATGCGCTATATCATTACCTCCTTTCTTTTCTTATTTTACATCGGAGTAGGCACTTCCCAGGAAATGCATCCGGAGAAGCTGAAAGAAATTATCACGGAAGTTTCGGATACACTTCAAACCAATGGAAACGCCATTCAATTTATGTACCAGGAGAGAATACTGATTTGTATCTATGATGAGAACGCCAATAGGATGCGGATCATCTCGCCTATCGTAGAACGTGAACAAGTGGAGGAAGAACAGCTGTTAAACGCTTTAGTGGCCAATTTCCATTCGGCCTTGGATGTAAAATATGCGCTGAGCGATGAAGTGATCTGGTCCGTATTTACCCACCCCTTGCGGGAGCTGTCGGAACATCAGTTAAGGGATGCCATACAGCAGGTCTTTGCAGCAGCGGCCACCTTTGGGACCACCTACTCCAGCACCAATTTGGTTTTCCCGGGAAATTCCAAGAAGAAAGAACCTGAGGAACCGGAAAAAATTATCAAAAAGACTTAAAAACTATAGTTGGGTACTTTCCCTTTGACCCCCTTGAAAAAGGTGTGGTATCCCTCAAAGTCGGCCTCCTGATCCCCCGTTGGGAAATGGGGTTCGGATATCTTGACCCGCTTGTTGCCGTAATCAAAGGCCACCATGACGATGGGTACCTCCGCGGCCTGGGCGATATAATAGAAACCTGTTTTCAAAGTACTCACTTTTTTACGAGTACCTTCGGGTGCCAAGGCCAAACGAAAGTATTTTCTTTCTTCAAAGATACGGGCAACGGCCTGTACGGTATCGCTACGCTTGCTACGGTCTATGGGAGCTCCGCCCATCCAGCGAAAATACCATCCGAAAGGGGGTTCGAACAGGCTTTTTTTTGCAATAAAATTGATTTCCAAATCGATTATCCGCCGTACTAGTACCCCTAATGGAAAGTCTACCCAACTGGTATGGGGCACCACAATAATGACACATTTGTCGAGCTTGGGAAAGGCCCCCACCAATTCCCATCCGAGAAGCTTATAAAAGATAAATTTGGCCAGAAATCGCATAGGGCGCAAGATAACCAACTTTTTTTACGGGAGGCTGTGCAAAATATAAAAATAGATGACCTGGTATGGAAAGTCCTACACCTATCGGAATCAAATCTTTCTATAGATCGATTTCAACTTTTCGGGACCAATTTTGTCGCGCCAGCGTACCCCTAGGGCATTCTCCCACAAGGGTGCGAGGTCCAGTGCCACGGAGACCATAATATCCAGATCCGTTTCGGTTAGACCAGCACAGATACCCTTGGGAAGCTCAATGCCATGCTTTTCCCGCATGGTTTGAAAAAGGGCGACTCCTTTAGGGTAATACTCCTCCAAATGCTGAAAAACCAGGCAATTGCCAATACCATGCCTGACGCCCAAAAGGTAAGAAAGACCGTAACTCATGGCATGGGCCACGCCAACTTGCGAATAGGCAATACTCATTCCCCCATGCCAGGAGGCCATCATAAGTTTGTCCCTTGATTCTGCAGGACCCAAATCACCCAAATAGACTTCCTTGCAGAGCTCCAGAGCCTTTTCTCCATAACTTTGACTAAAGGCATTTAAATAGGTACCGTTCAGGGACTCGATGCAATGAATGAAGCAGTCCATTCCGGTATAGAACCACTGCTCCAGGGGTACGTCCTGAATGAGTTCTGGATCCAATACCACCTGATCAAAAGTGGTGTGATCTGAATTGATGCCGAGTTTTTTTTCCGGGCCCAGTAAAACCGTGGTACGTGAAACCTCTGCACCTGTACCGCTTATAGTCGGGATTCCCACATGATACACGGCCGGAGTATCTACTAGATCCCATCCTTGGTAATCTGCGGCACTGCCTTCATTGGTCAGCAAAATGGAGACCGCTTTCGCCAAATCGAGCAGTGTTCCGCCTCCAATGCCTACTATACCTGAAGGGAGGTCCGAGAATTCTTCTTTGATCTTATTGACCAAAGCATCTACCTGATAGGTCTTGGGCTCCTCATTGGCCGAAACAAAAATAATCTGGTCATTGAAAATCAAGGGGATTCTTTCCGGGAGCCGTTTGCTCTCGAATACGTCATCGACCAGGAAAATAAAAGGGGCCTCGGAGTGCTTGCGTTTGGACATCAATATACCGCCCAGTTGATCGAAACTTCCGTTACCGAATACTACACGCGGAACCATCGGGAAGTTCATAAACTTCTTCAAACGCCTAGGAGGTACACTCTCTACTTTATAATACTGCCCTGTTTTCATTCTCGTAGTTCAAATACTTTAAAACTTCAGTGATCACACTCAAAGTGAGGTGATTATTGGTCTGTTCCACCACGGGGACCTCTTCATGCTGCCAAGTGGTGTGAAACGGAATATGGACCGCTTTCGCACCAATATTGATCAAGGGCAACACATCGGATTTTAAGGAGTTACCTATCATTAGAAATTCCTTGACATCGATTTCCAAATGATCCAAAAGGTGCTTATAATTTTCCTCCTTTTTATCACTTAATACCTCCACATGGTGAAAATACTTGGACAGACCCGATTTTTCCAACTTCCGTTCTTGATCCAAAAGGTCTCCCTTAGTTAAAACAATTAAACGGTAGCTATACCCTAATTTTTCCAAAACTTCCTCAACACCGTCCAAAAGTTCAACAGGGTGCGCTATCATTTTTTTACCAAGATTCAAGATATCCGTAATCGTTGCTTGGGAAACCTGATTATTTGAAATAGCAAGGGCAGATTCTACCATGGAAAGCATAAACCCTTTGATTCCATACCCGTAAAGTTCCAAGTTTTTCATTTCCATCTTGAAGAGTTCCTGATCGATCTGGTTCTTGGTTTCGTAGTTATCCAAAAGGTTGGCGAACTGCTCCTCTGCCTTTCTGAAATAGGTCTCATTGACCCAAAGCGTATCATCGGCATCGAACCCTATTACCTTAATATTACTAAAATCTACTTCCATACTTTTATGGCCCTTTCCAAATCTTCGGGCGTGTCTATTTCTATTCCGCTTACCTGTGTCTCTACCATTTTAATTTTCTTGCCATACTCCAAATATCGAATGGCCTCGATTTTCTCTGTAGCCTCCAAATCCAACATGGGAAGACGCTGAAAATCCATCAGGGCGCGCTTTCTAAAGGCATAGATTCCCTTGTGCTTGTAGTATTTGGCCTGGGAGTCGGTAGCCCGGGGATATGGGATTGGGGAGCGCGAAAAATACAGGGCGAAATTTCTGTGGTCTACAATGACCTTTACGGTATTGGGGTTTTCTATTTCCTGTGGGTCCGTGATTCTTGTCATCAAAGAGGCGAGGTCAATTTCGGCTTCAGGATCCTGATGGAACACCTCCAGTACGCCGGCCAGGCTTTCCCTGTCCGTAAAGGGTTCATCCCCTTGAACGTTAACGATGATATCTACATCCATTTGGGTCACGGCCTCTGCTATCCGATCACTACCACACTCGTGTTCCTCTATGCTCATTATGGCTTTTCCTCCGGCAGCTTCAATGGTATCAAATATCAATTTGCTATCGGTCACTACATATACATTGTCAAACAGGCCTGTACCAACAGCTGCTTCATAGGTTCTGAGAATGACCGGTTTTCCGGCCAGATCCTGCAATAACTTCGCAGGAAACCTGGATGCGGCATAACGAGCAGGAATCATTGCTATAACCTTCATGGACTGCTAGGGATTATATTTATGTTTTTTTGGTCTAAGCTTCCGGTAAATTCTGAAAATAACGACTAAGATCACAATGACCAAGATGGCGGCAAGTGCAGGCGCAAAAATGGCCGCTGTGGATACCACCGCTGCTGTTCCCGTTTCCACGGTAGACACTAGAGGATTGGCCAATCCGCCAGTGGTGGCAGTGGATGCCACCCTCCCGGCAGCTCCGGCTCCTTTTATAGCCGTTGCCGTTCCGCCTCCGGCGATAATCGCCAAGGACCAGGTAACAAGGGGGTCCAAATTGGCTACGGTAGAGACCATGACCGCCGTACCGGCTATAGCGGCCAGGGGCACAGCAATACTGTCCAGAAGATTATCTACCCAAGGAATGAAATAGGCAAATATTTCCACCACAGTGGCTACGCCAAGTACGATCAAGGCTGCCAAGCTTCCTATCCATTCCCAGCTTTGGTTCAGCTCCCATACATCAAAATAAGCCGCTAGGCTCAGGGCGAATAAAGGTAGGAAAACCCTAAAACCAACAGAGGCTGCCAGCCCAATGCCCAAAAATATGCTTATCACGGTTTCAGACGTCATTACACTATCTTTAATACTAAATTAGGCTATTCCTGATCAAGAAAAAAATCGTTCTTAAACCCTATCAGGTAGAGTTGATTCTTGGCTCGTGTCACGGCAGTATACAGCCATCTTAAATATTCCTTGTCTACCCCGTTGGGCAAATACGGCTGCTCCACAAAGACAGTATGCCATTGCCCGCCCTGCGATTTATGGCAGGTAATCGCATAGGAGAATTTTACCTGAAGCGCATTGAAATAGGGGTTGTTCTTTACCGCCAGAAACTTCTTGTATTTGGATTTCTCCTGCTCATAATCCTTCATTACCTCCTGATATAATCGGTTTCCATCCTCATAGGACAAGGATGGTGTTTCTGCCTTTATGGTATCTAGCAGTAATACGGTCTCAAAGGGCCGTTGGTTGGGGTAATCCACCATTTTGACCTTTACCTTGGCGAATTTAAAGCTATAGAGTTCCTTGATAGCGAATATTTCAAGAACCTCAATAATATCCCCATTGGCAATGAATCCAGCTTCCGAATTGGGCTTTAGCCAAAAATAGTTGTTCTTCACTACCATCATATAATCTCCTACAGACAACTCATTTTCCAGGTATAGGATCCTACTTCTGATATTCTCATTATAGAGATTGGCCCTTTTGTTGGAACGTACAATGAAGGACGTCTCCTCCTTTCCATTCTGGCTGTAGGCTTGTTCAATAGCTTCCTGAATATCATGGCCGTCCACAAGCCGCACGATGTCGTGGTAAGGGCCTACCTGGAATTTGAATCCTTCAAAATACGCCCCCTGTATTTGTTCCCGGAGACTGGTGGCGTTAACGAGTATACCGGAATCCTCGGCCTGCCGCACTACTTCATCCAATTCCAGGCGTTCTACCTCCTTATTGTAGTTCAAGGCCAAGGTGCTCTCCTCAAGGGCCGGACTCAAATCCAATCGTACCGGGGGTAACTGCGCTGTATCGCCTATTAAGATTAGTTTACAATTATGGCCCGCATATACGTACATGAGCAGGTCGTCCAATAAGGAACCGTTCTCGAACAGTTTGGAATCTGCTGGGGTATCCGGTATCATCGAGGCCTCATCCACAATAAAAATGGTATTCCTGTGCTTGTTCGGTGCCAGTACAAAACGTACCCCTCCCCCACGCTCCTTTTTGGGAAAATAAATCTTTCTGTGAATGGTAAAGGCCTGTGTACTGGAATAATTGGACATTACTTTGGCAGCCCTCCCCGTAGGGGCCATCAGGACCGCCTTCATCGTGGTCTTCCACAGGTTGGTTACCAGAGTACCGATAAGGGTTGTTTTTCCAGTTCCTGCAAATCCTTTTAGCAAAAATATTCCATCCTTTTTTTCCGAAAGCACAAAATCGGAAAGCTTTTGCAGCGCAACCTCTTGTTTCGCAGTAGGTTCATGTGGAAACTTGTCTTTCAAAATTTTATAAAAGGATGCGGCCGTCTGTAAGTCCATAGGAGCCCAAAGATAGTCATGATTTTTGGGTGGAAACCGTTTGGCGCAAAGAAACTTTCCAGGGACGTCCATGGCCTTTTTAGGTATGGAAATGAGCGCACTCAACTAGTAAAACAGGCTCAAACCCCCATTGTCACAGTAGTTTGCACAAAATGGCGACAAAGATATCATCCACAAAATCCACGTATAAAATATTAGGCAGTTTCCAAAAAAATTGTAGATTTGTGATAACCACTAAATTTAATTAACACGTATAAAATGAAGACCATAATACAAATTGCACTTTGGATAGTATGTATTGGATTGGGATATCTAATCTACAAATCCGTGAACGCCCCTATTGAATTTAAAAAAATTAAACAAGAGCGGTATTCTAAGGTAATTGCAGTATTGAAGGACATTGGTAATTCCCAAGAGGCCTATAAGACCGTAAATGGAAAGTTTGCCAATGATTTTAAGAGTTTAGTAAGTTTTGTGGATACAGGTAGGTACACCATTACCCAGCAGCGGGATTCTTCTTTTATGGAGTTTGACGAAACGTATCAAATCGATTTATTGAAAGAGGTTACCCTCGTTGATACCTTGGGCTTTGTGTCTGTCAAGGATTCCCTATTCAAGAACGACGATCGTTACAAGAGCATGATGAACGTTCCCTATGCCCAAAATGGGGAAAAGTTTGAAATGAGTGCAGATATTATTGACAAGAGCGGTTACAAGGCCCCTGTTTTTGAAGCAAAGGTGAAGAAGAATATTGTTTTGTATGACCAACCTCAAGATCTCTTGGCAGCTGAAAATGCACATGCAAGCGTGGAAGAAGTCAATGGAACTGAAATAAGGGTCGGTTCTTTGACCGATGTAAGTACCAATGGTAACTGGCCCCCTATATATGACAAAAAAGAAGACAGACAGTAGCTTAGAGGAGTCTACAAAAGATTATCATAAATTGTCCATTCAAGTCGGCTTGAATGGACTTTCTTTTTGTGTGCTCGATACCATAGGCAATACGATTTTGACCTCGGAAAATGTTGTATTTGGGGAGGAGCAAACACCTTACGACGTGCAAAAAAGTCTTACCGCACTTTTTGAAACACACGGGCTTGCCGAGATGTCCTTTTCAGAAGTCGTGGTCATACACAAGAACAATCTGTTCAGCTTGGTACCCAAAGCGCTTTTCGATGAAAAAGAATTGGCCAACTATCTAAAGTTCAATGCCAAAATCTTGGCAAACGACCATATCGCTTACGACGAGATTGAAAGCTATGACATGATGAACGTTTATGTGCCTTTCGTAAACATTAATAATTACATTTACGAGCTTTTTGGAGAATTTGAGTTCAGGCACAATGGCACTGTACTTGTGCAGGCCCTACTAAATTCCCACGGGAACAACAGTGAACAAGCGATCTGTTACGTGCATGTATCGGAACATCATATGGAAATCGTTGTTCTTTCCCAGAAAAGACTCCTTCTCTACAACAGTTTTGACTATAGCACCAAGGAAGATTTTATCTATTATCTGCTCTTTTGCCTAGAACAGTTAAAATTAGCTACAGAAACCGTAAAACTCCGACTCTTTGGTAATATTGACGAGGCGGACGAACGTTATTCCATTTGCGCCGAGTACATAAAAAACATTTCCATCTTTGTGCCCGCAACGACCTCCTATCACCGGGAAGAAACTGAGGAGGAACCCATAGACTTTGCGGTCCTAAATGCCCTCTAATGCGTATTATTTCAGGCAAATATAAAGGCAAGCGCATAAACGCCCCCAAAGGATTGCCCGTACGTCCCACAACAGACATGGCCAAAGAAGCCCTTTTTAATATTTTGAACAACGGCTATTACTTTGATGAAATTTCCGTTTTGGACCTCTTTTCAGGTACCGGCAACATCAGTTACGAATTTGCCTCGCGGGGAACCGAGGACATCGTTGCCGTGGATGCCAATGCGAAGTGCATCAAGTTTATTGAGCAAACATCGCAAGCCAACAGCTTCAATATAGCAACGGTTAAAAGTGATGTTTTTACCTATTTGCAGCGGGTACCGGTACAGGCCGACATCATTTTTGCGGATCCTCCATATGACATGTCCGTAGAAGATTTTGCAAAAATCCCGGAATTGATCTTCACAAACGGGCTGTTAAAGGAACATGGCGTTTTGATACTGGAACATTCCAAACACACAGCCCTATCCCAACTAAAGAACTTTTCGCACCAGCGAAAATATGGAGGAAGTATTTTTAGTTTCTTTACCGCTACCGATATATAAAAAGCAGGCCATAAGCCGGATTCTGTAAGGTCTGGGACCTCCTTATCATTTATCTGGGCCTTTGGTTGCCCAAAGGCTCTAACCGCCTACCCTTCAGCTTGGGCGTGCAACCCTTGAGCACTGATTTATTTGGCGTTGCACCGCATAGAGTTTACCTGATTTCACTACAGCATTACCTGTACTTGCTTTCTGTTGCACTGGTCCTTCCCCGTTTCCACGGGGAGACGGGAATTACCCGCTATGCTGCACTATGGTGTCCGGACTTTCCTCCCCAACGGTAACCGTTGGAGCGATAAGGTGACCTGCTACCACAAAGGTAATGCAATAGCCCCGGAATTGTTGATAAAAAAAGATTAAAACAGGTAGAATACGGGAGATAATGTAGCTCGATTTCTATATTTGTATATTACAACGTTGGCATCATTAAACCCTTATAGTCATTGGAACCTTTTGTAGTATCGGCCCGGAAATACAGACCTCAGACCTTTAAGGATGTTGTGGGACAACAGGCCATTACCAATACCCTGCTCAATGCGATAGAAAATGACCATCTTGCCCAGGCATTGCTCTTTTGTGGGCCCCGTGGGGTAGGTAAGACCACATGCGCACGGATTTTGGCAAAAAAAATCAATGAGGAAGGTGGAGAATCCTCCAACGAAGATTTTGCATTCAACATCTTTGAACTCGATGCCGCTTCCAACAATTCTGTGGACGATATCCGTAGTCTTATCGATCAGGTGCGCATACCGCCACAGGTAGGCCGGTATAAGGTGTACATTATAGATGAGGTACATATGTTGTCCCAATCTGCCTTCAACGCCTTTCTGAAGACCCTGGAGGAACCTCCTAAACATGCCATTTTTATTCTGGCCACTACAGAAAAGCACAAAATTATCCCGACCATACTCTCTCGTTGCCAAATCTTTGATTTTAAAAGGATAACGGTGAAGGATACGGCCCAATATTTGAAATATATTGCCGAAAACCAGGGGGTTGAGGCTGATGACGATGCCCTTCATATCATTGCACAAAAGGCAGATGGTGCCATGAGGGACGCGCTTTCCATTTTTGACCGAGTGGTAAGCTTTTCGGGTAAAAAACTTAGTCGCAAGGCAGTAACAGAAAACCTGAACGTATTGGATTACGATACGTATTTTAAGGCTACTGACCTGATATTGGAGCACAATATCCCCTCCTTATTGCTCTTATTGAACCATACCTTGGCCCAAGGGTTCGACGGACATCACTTTATTTCGGGATTGGCGTCGCATTTCAGGGATCTTATGGTATGTCAACACCAGGATACCATTTCACTTTTGGAGGTAGGCGAAGAAGCCAAGAAAAACTATTTGGAACAGTCCAAAAAGGCATCTAATACCTTCTTGCTCAAAGCCATAGATATCGCAAATGACAGCGACCTAAAGTATAAGACGAGCAAGAACCACAGGCTTTTGGTAGAACTTGCCCTGATGAAACTGGCATCCATCGATTTCGATGGGGAAAAAAAAAATCCTAAACCGCTAACCACTTTTGATAAAGGCAAAGATGCCTTGGTTCCGGCTTCATTTTTTAAGACTGCCCCCCCTGTGAAAAACAAGGAAATACCTATTGTGGATGCGGTTGCTCCACCTCAGGATGCCCCTCAAAAGCACATAGAACCCCTCCAGGAAACGGAGCCTCATGACCTCACGGTATCGCAAGACCAAGGGGAAACCCTTTCGGAAGCCATTACGGCCACACCGGTAAAACCCGTGGCAACCACACCACCTGTGGCGGAAAAAATTAAATTGGATATTCAGTCCAAAAGGGTCTCGGCACTTTCCATATCCAGTCTAAAGGCAAAGAAAAAACACGAACTCAGCAAAAAGGACGAGACCATAGACGAGGCCACCCTTCCAAAATCGTCCTTCACCGAAGCGGATATGCAGCGCCACTGGGCAGATTTTGTGCGTGAAATTGATCAAAAGGGGCAAAAAATATTAGCGTCCAACCTCAATACGGATGTCCCAAAACTGCAGAACGAGCATACGATTTGGATCGAATTGCCCAATGGCACGATGAAAAAGGAAATTGAAGGGGAACGTTATCACCTTTTAACCTATCTAAAACAGAAGCTCGACAATCATTTTATCAATTTAAAAATTACGGTGAACGAGGAAACCGCAAAGAAGTTTGCCTTTACCCCGGAAGAAAAGTATGAAAAGCTGAGGGAAAAGAATCCGGCCATAGACCTTCTTAGAAAGGAATTTGACCTAGACCTTTAATTTTCCCGCATACTTGATCCTAAGCGCGTAGAGTAGCATGACGCCCGAAACGATAAGCAACCCCAAAGCCTCTCTTCCACGCTCTATATTTACAATATCCCCTTGGCCAATGCGAACACCCTGGAAGTTTTCCGGCCATATGAAAAATGCCCCAAAAAGGTAGGCCACAACAAGGGAAGCGGCAATCCAATACCTTAATTTTCCCAGTAAAAACAGGACAGAGGCCAAAGCCGCCAATCCATATATGACATACCATAGCCATGCATCGGGATCATTATACTGTACGTAGGCGGCCCAAAGGAATACGCCGCTAAAAAAAATAGCTAGAATTTTAAAGAAAGTTTTCATCGGTTATTTGTTTAAAACATGATTTTCCAAAATAGTAAAAACCTCGGTAGCCTCTACCTTAGGCTGTGTTAGCAATGCTGGGTTATTGCTGATCAGTACGGGATAATCTTCCTCCCTTTCGGGCACTCGTCCATGAGATCCCCTGATAAGTGAGGCGTTGAGAGGGATGATGTCCATCACCGTTCTAAAACCCAATTTCTTTTTGGCCAACTTCAGCATCACTTTGGGCATCACCAGTTTGTCCTTGGGATCGGTGAACATTTCAACAGGATCATAGCCTGGCTTTTTATGGATATCCACCGTTCTTGCAAAATCAGGCGCTTTCTTATCCTCCAACCAGTAATAATAGGTAAACCAAGAGTTTGCATCTGCCACCACCAACAGGTCACCGCATCTGTCATGGCTTAGTTTGGCTTCGGCTATCCCCGTATCATCCAGAACCCGGTCCACTCCGGGAATCTTCTCCAATTGGGCCTTGAGCTGTGGTTTGATCGATTGGTCGTTCAGATAGATATGTGCTATTTGATGGTCGGCTACGGCAAATGCCTTGCTCGCGCCCATATCCAAGAGTTCCAATCCGCGCTCTTCCCGTATGGACAGGTATCCTTCAGATCTTAATATTCTATTGAGGTGTACAGGGTGGTCCACGTTCGTTATCCCATATTCGGAAAGCAGCACAATATGGGCTTGCTGTTGTTCGTAATGTGCTATTAATTGTTGCACCACCCCATCTATTTCCCTAAGGTCTTTGCCGATGCCATCAAAGGTATTGCCGTATCGCTGTAGATTGTAGTCCAAATGGGGAAGGTAGACCAGACTAAGGGTCGGATTGTGATACCTATCGGTCCGTATAGCCGCATCCGCAATCCACTTGCTGGACTTAATGGAGGTCTTTGGTCCCCAAAAATGGAACAAGGGAAAAGTACCCAATTCCTCTTGTAATTGATCCCTGAGCTGGGAAGGGTAGGAATAGACGTCCGGTATTTTTCTTCCATCGGCCAGGTAGTTGGGCCTGGGCGTTACGCTGTAGTCCACGGTAGAATACATATTGTACCACCAAAAAAGATTGGCACAGGTGAAATCCGCATCCTGTGCTTTTAGCTTGTCCCACAATTTATCGCTTTGGACCAATTTGTTGGACTGTCGCCAAAACTTTGTCTCGCATTCTTCCTTAAAATACCACCCATTTCCTACTATGCCGTGGGCAGAGGGCCATTTCCCTGTTAGGTAGGTAGCCTGTGCCGTGCAGGTAACAGCCGGCAGTACCGGGCTGATCGTGCATGCTTTTCCCTGGTTAAGAAAAGATGTTATGAACGGGGTATGTTCACCGATAAGTCGATGTGTAAGCCCCACCACATTAATCACCACGGTTTTCTTCATCTATACGCTAAAAGTGTATTTTTAAACCAATCCATTTCCCTGACTATGCTGTCCGAAAGATTGGTTTTCAAGGCTGCCGGGAGCACGTCCCAGGTATAGGTCTCAATTTCCAAGTGTTCCGAAACCTTATGGCTCTTTAGGTATTTCACCACTTTTATTATTTGATCTTGCGTAGCAAACAGCTTTTCGAATCGCTCTAGAAAAATAGGGACATGAAAATGTGCCCTCAATTCCGAAAAGTCCTTTTTATCCTTTAAAACCAGGGGCAGGTCGCCATAGGTCCTTACCGTATCCCCATTTTTTTCCGTTACCTGGTGCAGGTAGGTAGGTTCATTGAAAAGGGCCAATGCTTCCCATATTTGTTCGCTATCCGCTTCGTTAAAAATAATCTTTAATGCTGAACTCACCTGTATCTTCCCCACTTGGATGCCTGCATTCCCAAACTTCCGAAAACTGACCTCCGGTTCTTCATAGGCCAAGGAAAAATGGCAAATATCATAACATACATTGATATGGCGGTGCACAAGGTCCTCTACCACAGCTTCCCCGGCTTTCATGCTTTCCTTGGCTATGGGCAACAGATACTTTTCAAAAAAATGCACCACTTCATCACTATTTTCCAATAGACCGTCCGGTTCCGGTTCTATATCCAAATGCAGGTACCTTCCCGTATCCCTTTCTATTTGATGTAAGTGCGCAACAATTTTGGCCAGGTTGGCTGCCCCTTTTTTGAGAACTTCTTCCGTTTCGGTGGTATTTGCATGCCAATGTCTATAACTTATAGGAGAGGTAGAGATTCCCCCAGATAGCCCCTCAGGCACCAAAAGTGCCAGTTGGTCAAACAACCGCTGGGTGTATTGCACCCTTTCGTCCGTGGTCCAATCCGGTGCGTGAACCATATCCTTTACCGGTTCCTTGTGGAAATTACCATAGGGAAAGCCATTCATGGTGAAGACGTATAGCTGATTTTTCACCAACCAGGCCTTGAAATCCATCAAATTGTCGCCTTGTCCCAGTTCTTCGCTGGCCTTGTTGGACAAGCGCAGGCCGATGCCAAAAGGAGCACTGGGCGAAACTTTGCTTTTTACCTCTAAAACATATTGTTCTAAACTTTCAAAGGTCTGTCGCCAATCATCACCCGGGTGAATATTGGTACAATAGGTAAGGTGATACAAATTGTTTACTATCATTTTAGCCGTGCGCCCCAAGTTGGGCAAGATTGTTTTGCATATTCACCGCCTCCCTCATTTTGGGGAGGTCTATCTCATGGACATCGTGCTTTTCTCCAATGCCTGAAATCAGGGTAATGGTAAGTTGTCCGCCCAAGTGTTCCCTAAACTCCTCTATGCCCGCTAACAGCTTGTCTATTTCCTTAGTGCTCTTTAAAGGTAGTCTAAGGTCAAAGCCCACTTGCTCCAAGACCGTAATGGCCCGAAGCAGCACAGTTTTTTCAATTAACCCCATAAGGAACGCATAGGTCATGTCCAAGACCATACCTATAGCCACCGCTTCCCCATGTCGTATGCCGTAAGCGGTCATATCCTCTAACTTATGTGCCGCCCAATGTCCAAAATCAAGGGGCCTGGAAGATCCATTTTCAAAGGGGTCTCCCCCTTCTGCGATATGCTGCATATGAATTTGGGCACATCTATAAATCAGGTATTGCATACATTCCATATCCCTGTCCCGAAGCTTAGCGGCATTTTGTTCGATATAGTCAAAAAAGTTGCTGTCCTTTATCAGGGCAACCTTAACCGCTTCCGAGATACCGGCAATCCAATCCCGGCGTTCCAAGGTAGTCAAAAAACGAAGGTCGTTTATTATGGCATAAGGTGGGGCAAATGTCCCCAAAAAGTTTTTCTTTCCAAAGGTGTTAATTCCATTCTTTACCCCTACCGCCGCATCATTTTGCGATAGGACCGTTGTAGGAATACGGATCAGTTTTATGCCCCTATGTGCAATGGCAGCGGCATATCCGGCCATATCAATGACAGCACCACCCCCTATGACGACCACAAAGGAATGTCTGCAAATATGGTTATCATTTATAGCCTTCAGGACCCTATCTACATTCCCGTGATCGTTCTTGCTGGTCTCCCCTCCCGGAACAGTGAGCAGTGTTGTGAGTTCTAAGGTTTCACTATGTGTTTTGCAATAGCTACTTATATCACCCAAAATACTTGGATGATGTTCCTCAACCCCATCATCCACAACAAAAACTACTTTTACCCTTGTCCCAGACCGGTATCCCATTACAATATCCTTGAACATGGCGTTCTTTACGGAAAACAAACTTTCAGTGAAATGTAGTTTATAGTTAAACGCTATTTTAAAGGACTGCTCTATAGGTGAAAATGGTTTCATGTCAAATGGGTTAGGTAACGGCAAACAGTTTAGAAAGTAACATGGACAACGGCAGCAACAAAACAATTAAACCGGCCAAAAGCAAATTGGAAAAACCTACCGCAATGGCCGCATCAAGTACTATTAAGGCCAGAACTCCCGATATTACCGCCTGTTTTATGTTTCCAGGAGAATTGTTTTGGTAAGCCCTCCATAACGGTCCATAGACCAAAATGGCAAAAAGGGTCAAAAAGGGAATAACTTCCAACATATTACTCGTATTCTGAAACGCTAACACCATAACTGCTAAAATCACGATGGCGTATAAAACACCGGCCAAAATAATGTGCCTCTTATTGTTTCCATGCACTTCTCCCCTACTTATAAGGGTTATTGCAGCAATGTAGACCAAGGGAATTCCAGCATATGACCAATGGATCAGGGTTCCAAAAATACCCATTCCCAGTAATAAGTTCAATCCCCTGCAGATGCCCATATTGATCGGCCCTAGAAAGGCGTACTTTTTAGAAAAAGAATCATAGAGCACTATGGCCAGTGCTAATATCACGGCCAAAGTGCCACAAAGGACGTTTACCCAAAAGGCCAGCAATATCCCTGCTAAAAGTAGGGAAAGCCCATAAAAAGAGGCCGCTTTTACAGAAACAAGTCCACTGGGGATAGGCCTTTCAGGACGTTCCTTTCGGTCAATTTTCGCATCGAATACATCGTTCAACACGACCCCTGCAGCATATAGACAAACCGAAGAAGCTATCAAAAATACCAGTTTTAATGGAATGTCCGGGCCAATTGAAGAAAAATCGAAGCTTGAGCCATAGGCTCCTGCAATCGCCGAACCTGCCAAAATATCGGCCATTGCCGTTGGAAGATTGGCCGGACGGGCAAGTCTTAAATACCCCTTGAAAACCGCGTTCATTTACGTTATTTTATCGGGATCCACCACTTTTGGCTGCTGGCCTCTTAGTACACTATTATCGTTAAACAGTTTGGTCTGGTCTACCCCCTTGGGTTGCAACCAATCGGATTCCTTCATTTTGCCATTTTTGCCAAAAGCATCCAGGGCGTTTTGATAACATGTTTTTACCACATCGATCCTGGGAATGCCACTATTGATCATTAAATTGGCAGTTTTTGGAACGGCCAGGGGATCGCTCACTCCCCAATCTGCGGAACTGTCCACAATGATGTTATCGCTCCCATATTTCTTGACCACGGCAACCATACGTTCATTGCCCATTTTGGTTTTTGGATATATCGTAAAGGCGGCTATAAAACCTCTATCGAGTACGTCTTTCACCGTTTCTTCATTGTTATGATCAATAATGACCATGGAAGGGTCCAGGCCGTGCTCCAAGCAGACTTCCATACTCCGAAGCGTTCCTGCTTTTTTATCCCTATGAGGGGTATGTACCTGGACTACCATATTGAGTTCCTTAGCCATTTCCAACTGAATCCTAAAGTATTTATCCTCTGCGGGGGTTTGATCGTCATAGCCAATTTCCCCAATGGCAACTACGTTTTCTTTATGCATATATAGGGGCAAGAGCTCAATGACCTGTTCCGCCAAGGCCTCATTATTGGCCTCTTTGGAATTTAGGCCAATGGTGCAATAATGCCGTATTCCGAACTGACTGGCCCTAAAGGGCTCCCAGCCTACCAGACTACTGTAATAATCCTGAAAAGAACCCACTTGGGTACGCGGTTGGCCCAACCAAAATGAAGGTTCAATAAGGGCAACTATTCCTGCTTGGGCCATGGCCTCATAATCATCCGTCGTTCGCGAGGTCATATGTACATGAGGGTCAATGAACATCATTTTGTTTTCCATACTCAATTCTTTAAAGTCTCCCAAGTTAGTTGTTTGTCCCGAATCCGTGTTACCAAATGGGGATATCTTTTGATCAATACTTTGGCTTCCGGTTTGTCCGAATCGCTACAGCAAAGTACTCCCGCCATGTTCTCCACAGGGTTATGGCTCTTCAATAAACGTTCCATGTCCTGCAAGAGTACCTCGTTCAAAAAAGCGCCGACCGGGCGCCAAAAATAAGGGTCAATATCCCTTGATGCGGCCCAGCGTTCGTGCGCATAGTCCGATATGATCCGGGCAAGTTCGCTATTGGCCCTTTTATCGATAGCAACAATGTCCTGCAAGTTCTGTTGCATAAAAGCCGCTTTTAGATACATCTGGTTCCATTCCTGATCATTAAAATATAGGGCAGGATAAGGGTTTTTTAAAGCGATGGCATTAAAAACGGTTGCGATGTTGGTTCTTAAGGCCTCCACCGCGGTGCTTTTATAGTTTTGGGCATTGGGTAGCAGGACCAGAAATTTGAGCAGTGCAATCAGTTCCTCGGTATCCGCCACTTGAATGATATTGGCCACCTTTGGGGCAAAAAATGCCTCATTATGCCCTAAGACCTCGGCCAAGAGGTAAATCCTGGCCACTTGCTGCATATTACCGCGTTGAACTTTTAGGTATTCCAGTAAATCGGAGTCGCTGTTGTCCAAAGCAAGCGCGGTACTCCGGTCTACCTTGGATGCTATTAAACTATAGGTTAGATACAACTCCCGAGCAGATTCTTCCTCAATGATCTTCTCGATCTTATCACGGAACCAAATTTTAGTGTCATTGTCCAGACCACTCTCTACAATTGTGGCCAACTGTGTACGTACATTTTCCAATCGCATGGCAGCACTTATAAACTTAGAAATTATTCTTGATTGCTCGGGAATCCTGCATTCTTATACAATCCACGATAAGGATATAAAAATAAAACTAATTCTTATTGAAATGCACAAAACTTCGACATATGTACCTAGAATTATCATAAAGTGCGAGCTCTGCATTATGACCTTAGTTACATTCTTTCTATTTTTGCCCAAAAACAGGGCAATGCTAGGCTTAAAACTACCCACAGACCCACGTTGGGTGAATATTGTGGAAAAGAATATTGAGGAAATCCTTACAGATCATGCCTACTGTGAGCAGAAAGCGGCAAGTACGGCCATTTCCTTGATTATTGGGTTTCCGGAAAAATCCGAACTGGTACAGGAAATGACGGCCTTGGCCCGGGAGGAAATGGCCCATTTCAAAATGGTCCATGACAGGATTATAGCCCGTGGCTGGACCTTGGGTAGGGAACGCAAGGATGCCTACGTGCTGCAACTCATGAAGTTCTTTCCCAAAGGTGGTAGCCGAAATACGCATTTGGTCCACAAACTGTTGTACGCAGCGCTAATCGAGGCGAGGAGTTGCGAACGTTTCCGATTGCTTTCAGAAAACATCCAAGATCAGGAACTGGCCACCTTCTATCGCGACCTCATGGTAAGTGAGGCCAATCATTATACCATGTTCCTGGCCTTTGCCAGAAAATATGGTAATCGCGAAGAGGTCGATAAAAAATGGCAAGAGCTTCTGGTGTATGAGGCTACAATCATGAAAGACCTGGGAAAAAAAGAGACCATACACGGGTAGTCCTACTATAACAGAGGGTGCCAGGTCTGGGATATTATTGGGTTTTGTTCAACCAGCCATCACCAAAGTGGTACAAGGTTTTGATCATGCCGTCCGATAGGCCTATTTTGGGCACATGGATCTTTTTTGCCCCACTCCATTTGGCGGCCGATAAATAGATCCGTGCTGCGGGAATGATAACATCTGCCCGATCGGGATTAAGGCCCAATTCCAACAGTCTGTCCTCGTAGCTCATACTTTCCAAAAATCGGTATTGTGCGTTTAACCAGATATAGGACAAGGGCTCCCCTTCCTTTCTCCCGGACATCTTGTGCAGTTTGTTGATGTTGCCTCCGGACCCAATTATGGATATTGGGGACAGATCAACGGTATGTTGGGCTATCCAATCTTCCAATTGTTCCCAAGTAGCATCGGCGACCATTTCGTTCAGAAGGCGTACCGTGCCTATCTTAAAGGATTTTGATACCCGTATTTTGCCCCTTGTGAAAACCGTAAATTCCGTGCTTCCACCGCCCACATCTATATACAAATAGGCCCGATCTCTTTCAATCAGTTCTTTCAAATCCGTTGAGGCAATAATAGTGGCCTCCTGTTTTCCATCTATAATGACGATCCGGATTCCGCTCTCCTGGTGGATTCTTTCAATAATCTCCGAGCCATTGGACGCCTCGCGCATAGCGGAGGTGGCACAGGCCATGTATTTTTCTACCCCGTGTACTTCCATTAATAGTTTAAATGCCTTCATGGTCTTCACCATGCGTTCCGTATGGTAATCCGATATTTTACCTTTTGTAAAGGCATCCTCTCCCAACCTAACGGGAATGCGGATCAGTGCACTTTTACGGAATTTCGGTTCCTGTTTGCCCTCTTCCAGCACATTCTGGATCAAAAGTCGGATGGCATTGGAACCGATATCTATAGCCGCAAATTTTCTGACCTTCAAAACAATACGGTTTAGGAATTTAACTTTTGTAGGTAGTAGTCATACGTGGCAAATTGGGACCTTACCTTAAATTTGTCATTTTTTCGGTAGGCATTGTCCTGTTTTTCCGTAAAGACCCTGGCCTTTACATTATCGTTCCATGAGATCTCAAAGGTTTCGATCAACTCCTGTTTTATCTCCGGATCATAAATAGGACAGCCTACCTCCACCCGGTAGTCCAGGTTACGTGTCATCCAATCGGCAGATGAGATATATACTTTCGGGTCCTGATCGTTCCCAAAGATAAATACTCTGGGGTGCTCCAGAAACTTGTCCACCACGCTAATGGCCTCAATATTCTCGCTCATGTCCTCCACTCCCGGAATTAAGCAGCAAACGCCCCTGACGATCAATTGAACCTTAACCCCTGCCCTACTGGCCTCATACAATTTGTCTACCATTTTGTATGAGGTCAGGCTGTTCATTTTTATCCTAATAAAGGCCTCCTTGCCCACAATCGCATTGGCAATTTCGTTTTCCATCAATTTTTCGAATACATTGCTGGTATAGTGGGGAGAGACGATAAGATGTTTGTATTTTTTGATCTTATAGGTGGTTTCAAAGAAATCGAACACCTTGTTCAATTCCTTCAGGATTTTGTCATTTGCCGTAAACAAGGTGTAATCTGTGTAAATTTTGGCCGTGGATTCATTAAAATTGCCCGTGCTTACAAAACCATATCTCCTAAGTCCTTTATCTTCTTCCCGTTCGATCAGGCAAATTTTGCTGTGTACCTTAAGGCCCGGTACCCCAAAGATCAATCGGATTCCCTCTGCCTGTAGTTGCTCCGCATATTGAATGTTGGCCTGTTCATCAAAGCGGGCCTGCAACTCTATCTGCACCGTAACCTGTTTTCCATTCTTTGCGGCATTGATCAAGGAAGCCGCCACCTGCGAATTGTTGGCCAAGCGATATACGGTAATCTTGATACTTTTCACCTTGGGATCCAAGGCTGCTTCCCTCAAAAATTTTATGACATAGGAAAAGGTATGATAAGGGGTGTACTGCAAATAATCGCGCTGGGAAATCTGTTCCAAGACGCTGCCCTCCAAATTGAAGCCTTTGACGGGAAGTGCGGTGATCTTTTTATACATCAAATCTTCCCTGCCCAGACTGGGAAAGCCCATATAGTCCCTTCTATTGTGATAACGCCCGCCGGGAATAACACTATCCGTATCCGCTATATGCATTTTCTCCTTGAGAAATTGAAGCGTATCCCTTGCTATGCTCTTGTCATAAACAAAGCGGACAGGGTTGCTGATCTTGCGGTGCTCCACACTGCTGGATATCTTTTCGATAAAACTTTTACTCAGATCGTTGTCCATATCGAGTTCGGCATCCCGGGTAATCTTGATCATATGGGCCGAGATGGACTTGTAATCGAACATATTGAAGATGCTATCCAGCGAGTACCGGATCAAATCGTCCAGTACGATGATGTGATTTTTGTCGCCTTCCTTGGGAAACACCACGAAACGGTCTATCCCCTTTGGAATCTCTATGAGGGCATAGCGCAATTCCTTTGACGGTTCCGGCGGGGAACCATCCTCCGTTTTCAATACTATTTTTACAGCCAGGTAGGCCGCGGTATCATTTAAGGTAGGAAAGCGCGTAAGGTCATTTAAAATAATCGTCATTAGGACAGGGCTCACCTTTTGCGCAAAATAATTCTTCGCAAATTCGGCCTGCTCCTCGGAGATTTCGGTTTCATTGATCATAAAAATATTCTGGGCCTCCAGTTCCCGTTCAATATCTCCTAGAACCTCCAAGCTTTCGGCCTGTTGCTTAATAACGATTTTGGTGATTTCTTCCAACAGATCTTTTGCCGTTTCCCCTCCCAATACGCGCTTGCCCGACTTCCCCGCGTCAACAATCCGCTTTACCGTGGCATAACGCACCTTGAAAAACTCGTCCAAGTTATTGGAAAATATGCCGAGAAACCGAATGCGTTCTATAAGGGGAACCTTTTTGTCCGCACTTTCCTGCAATACCCTTTCATTAAAGCGCAACCAGCTAATTTCCCTATTAATGTATTGGTTTTTGACTTTCTTCATTATCTAAGTTGTTTTGGGAAAAGGGTATGTTTGGTGATGCCCTTATCTGCATCTTTCCAGTGGTCAATATTGAAATTTATCTGTACCAGGCCAGAGGTGGGAACATTGTCTATGGAGGTACTGCCATAGGTATTGGCCACATTGGTAAAGGCATAATTGTGCCCAAATAACATTACCGTATCCAGGGTGTCGTCCAAATTGGTCACGAAGGTAAAGACGCTCTCCCCTGAAAAATCGTACAGGAAATCGGTAAGCTGAAAGGAAGTAAAGGGGAAATCGAGTCCACGTAAAAAGATCATACAGGTGTGCAGTGCCCTGTTGGCAGGGCTGGAAAAAATGGCATCGGGAAGTACGCCCAGAGATTTAAATTCTGAAAGTACCAAATGGCCATCCCGAATTCCCCTTTCTTTCAGGGGCCTATCCTTGTCATTGACTTGATACTCCCAAGAGGACTTTCCGTGCCGTACTAAAATTAATCGCTTCATTATTGCTAGTTGATGGTCTGTGGGTTTCTGGTTTAAGAACCTACCATTTTTTATTGCTAATTGTTCATTGTTTACTGCTAACCGTCAATGGTCCACGTTTAAAGGTTCGAGATTCTTCGCTTCGCTGCGCTCATCTCTGAATGACAATGCACATTGATTTGTCATTCCGAGCCTGCGAGGAATCTCTGGTACCATTACCTACTGCTTACTGTCTACTGCCTACTGCCTACTGTCTACTGTTATAAGTTTCAGGTTCAAGGTTGGGCATTATTTATTGATCATTGATTATTGCTAATTGTTCATTGATGCCTACGGTGCCAAACGTTCTATTTTCCAGTTGTAATCCGCTTGTAGGTTATACCGTATTCTGTCATGCAGCCTATTGGGTCTGCCCTGCCAGAACTCTAGGGAAACTGGTTTAACGATATATCCGCCCCAAAAGTTTGGTCTTTCTATTTCCTTGCCCTCGTATTCCTTTTCCAGTTTTCGCAGGCCTTCTTCCAATTCCTCGCGAGATTGGATTACGGCACTTTGGTCGGACACGATAGCGCCCAATTTACTGCCTTCCGGCCTCGATTCAAAATACCCATCGGACAAATTAGCCGCTATTTTTTCGACCTTCCCTTTTATGATAATTTGCCGTTCCATATTGGGCCAAAAAAAAGAAAGGCATACATTGGGGTTCTTGGCTATGGCCTTCCCCTTTTCACTTTCGTAGTTGGTGTAAAAAATAAAGCCCTCAAAGGTGTATTTTTTTAGCAGGACTACCCTGTTTTTTGGAAAACCGTCCAAACCCATGGTGGAAAGCGTCATCGCATTGGGTTCATCCACGCCCTCAGAAGCTTCCACCTCATAGAACCATCGCTGAAAAAGCTCCATGGGATTATCGGAAATGGAATCCTCACTAAGCGCGCTTTTGGTATACGTTTTCCTATAGTTTCCTAGGTCCTTTTGCATTTTACATCAATTCAAAAACAAGATAAACAAAGTTGGGCAAAAGATGGCAAATTGCGCACATCAAAACTCGAACACTTTTCCATCATCCGACAGTTCCACCCTATCAAAAATTTCTTGGGCTTCCTCCTTAAAAAGGTCAATGGATTTGTAGCGTGTGGAATAATGGCCCAGAATCAATTGCCCCACCCCCGCCGCCTTGGCTATGGAAGCAGCCTCTTTGGCGGTGGAATGCTTTGTTTTTGTGGACAAATGGGCCTCCGAATCCAAAAAGGTAGATTCGTGATAGAGGACATCCACATTTTTAATCATTGGCACAATTTCGGGGGCATGGCCCGTGTCGCTGCAATAGGCATAGCTCTTTGGTTTTGGCGGGTCCAAGGTGAGCTCCGCGTTCGGTATCAGGGTACCGTCGTCCAATGTTATGTCGTCCCCATTTTTGATGCCATTATAGTTGTACTTGCCTATTCCATATCGTTGTACCTCGGCCAGGTTTAACTTACGAGGGCCCACTTTTTCGCGGAACAGGAAGCCATTGGTATATACCCTGTGCTTCAAAGGAATGGTAGTAACGGTAAGTTTGTCGTCCTCCAAAATGCGTTCTGGTTTTTTTGAGGTCATTTCGTGGAAGATCAAAGGATAATCGGTCCATGAGTCCCCTAACTTCAAAAGCAGGGTTATGGCCTCTTTGATGCCCTTTGGGCCATAGATATGCAATTCCTTCTTTCTTCCCAATAACCTAAAAGTGGAAATAAGACCGGGCAGGCCAAAAAAATGGTCGCCGTGCAAATGGGAAATAAATATGTGGTCTATCTTGGAAAATTTTAGCTTGCTCTTGCGCAGTTGTACCTGTGTGCCCTCCCCGCAGTCTATCAAAAAAAGCTGTCCCTTCAGTTCAAGGATCTGTGCGGTAGGGTTCGTTAGGGTACGTGGTGTAGCGGCATAACAACCCAGGATGTGTAATTTCATATGTTGGTTCCTGGTTTAGGGTTAGAGGTTCAAGGTTTCTGGTTTAAGGTTTAAGAACGGGTCATTTTTTATTGCTTATTGTTCACTGCCCATGTTTAAAGGTTCGAGATTCTTCGCTTCGCTGCGCTACGCTCTGAATGACAATACGCATTGATTTGTCGTTCCGAGCCTGCGAGGAATCTATGGCACCATTACCCAGCCCTGCTGCCTGTTGTTCACTGCCAACTGCCTACTGTTATAGGTTTCTGGTTTCAGATTCAAGCTTGGGCATTGTTTATTGTTCATTGCTTATTGTTCATTGTTAACTGCCGGATAAAATGCATCACGCCATGCGCTAAGCGCCGAGCGCATTACCAATTCATCATTCATAACTCAACACTGAGAACCGCCTACTGCTTACTGTTTCAGGTTCAAGCTTGGGCATTGTTTATTGTTAATTGATTATTGCTAATTGCTTATTGTTCATTGCTTACTGCCGGATAAAATACATCGCGCCATACGCCAAGCGCCGAGCGCATTGCCAATTCATCGTTCATCACTCAACACATAAAACCCAACATTGCCAACTGCCCACTGCTAACTGTTTAAGGTTTGTGGCGTGTAGTCTCTGAGGTCCTCTGGGGTAAACCTGCCCTTAAAAGTAAACGCATATGGGGTCTCGCCGTGCGTATTGAGGTAACTTAGCCTAAGTTTTGCCTCTGCTACCGTGGGTATGGTTCCTTTCTTAATATACCAGAATGCCATGTGCATTTCCTGCATAGCACTAAACCACTCCTTTCTTCTTGTAAAAATGGCCACGTGGTCGGATTTGTACGTAAAATTGAACAAATCTTCCATAGAGGTCCAGACCGACATGTTGACGATGATAAAATCATCTTCGAAGGCTTGGATAGCGGTGGCATTGTTATTTTCATCCTGCAAGCGCCATACAAAGCCCTCACTTTGTTCGGCCAAGGCATTGATCCGGTCCAGGTTATTGACAAAATCGGCCATTACCGGACTGTCCATGGGTGCAAGCGCCCTTGCAATATTAATTTGAGCCAATTGATATTCCTCCATAAAGTTACAGATCCAGATCCCGTTCTATTTCTTCCATTTCTATAATGTCCTTAGCCTCCCGTACCGTGGGTACCACACAGACCTCATCGGGAACCTCGTCGAAAGACACCTTATTGGTGACCAATACAAACGATTTCCCTGAACCCCTATGGGTATTGGACAGTTCCAGGAACTCCAGTACATCCCCGGCAGTAAATCGAGAAAAGGAAAAAAGGTTTACAATAATATTGTCGTTCTTTAATTTGGGATACGCCTTGTTCAGGTTTTCCAAGAATTGCCGCAATGAAATATCCTCTTGGAAAACGATAGTGGTAGTACCCTCTTTGTCAAAAATCATACTCCGTCTATTTTATTTTTGAAGCCAATAAGTATATCACAGCCATGCGAATGGCCACTCCGTTCTCTACCTGGTTCAGTATAATGGACTGGTCAGAATCTGCCACATCGCTGGTTATTTCCACGCCACGGTTAATGGGTCCGGGATGCATGATCACTATTTCCTTATCCAAGCTGTTAAGTACTTCCTTGTTGATACCATACTGCTGCGTATACTCACGCGTAGTGGGAAAATAGCTAATGTCCATCCTTTCGTTCTGTATGCGTAACATATTGGCCACATCGCACCAGTTCAAGGCCTTTCTCAGATCGGTCTCCACTCCAATGCCCAGGGATTCAATATGTTTGGGAATCAAGGTCCTAGGGCCGCACACCTTAACCTGTGCACCCTGCAGTTTAAGGGCAAAAATATTGGAGAGCGCCACCCTTGAGTGCAGAATGTCCCCTACGATTACCACATTTTTGCCACCCACATCGCCCAATTTCTCCCGGATCGAAAAAGAATCCAAAAGGGCCTGGGTGGGGTGTTCATGTGCACCATCGCCCGCGTTGATGATCGCCGCCTTTATATGTTCGGACAAAAAGATCCCTGCTCCGGGGTTGGGATGGCGCATGACCACCATATCTACCTTCATGGACAGGATATTGTTCACCGTATCTATAAGGGTTTCCCCCTTTTTTACCGAAGATTGTGCCGCCGAAAAATTGATGACATCCGCGGACAAACGCTTCTCTGCCAATTCAAAGGAAAGCTTGGTTCGGGTGCTGTTCTCAAAGAAGATATTGGCAATGGTAATATCGCGTAGGGAGGGTACTTTCTTGATGGATCTATTGATGACCTCCTTAAAATGATCTGCCGTTTCAAAAATAAGCTGAATATCCTTTTTTGTAAGGTATTTGATTCCCAACAAGTGCTTTACACTTAATTCGCTCATTCTTGCTTATTTACTTACCAAATATATCAGATCCTGTCCATCATTTTCTTCCCACATCACTTTCACTTTCTCCTCATTGATTGCATCTACCTGCCTGCCTCGATAGTTGGGTTGTATGGGCAAATGTCTGCTAAAACGCCTATCGATCAAGGTCAACAATTCTATTTCCTTAGGTCTTCCGAAGGATTGGATGGCCGTGAGGGCCGCCCGGATGCTTCTTCCGGTGTACAGGACATCATCTATAAAGACCACTTTTTTATCATCTACCAAAAAATCAATCCGCGTCGTGTTGGCCTCCAGGGTCTTTTCTCCCCGACGAAAATCGTCCCTGTAAAAGGTAATGTCCAAAAATCCCAGATTTATTTCCTTTACGCCGTATTCCTCCTTTAGTATTTTGGTGAGCCTTTCGGCCAAAAAGATGCCACGGGGCTGTAGGCCCACAAGTACCGTATCCTTGAAATCCAAATGATTTTCCAAAAGTTGACAGGCCAAGCGGTGTAGTATAATGTGTATCTCTTTTGAGGAAAGCAGTACTTTTTGACTCATAGGTTAGGTGCCCAACACTTTTGCAGTACAAAAATAGGGATTTCTCCCCAAACTTCTTTGGACATATTGGACATCCGAAGCTGTAAAGGTTAAAAATTGGACCCAACGTTCTGTGGGGGCCAACAAAAAAGCCCCGACCAGAGGCCAGGGCTTTTCCTTGTTTATTGCAGAAAGCTTACTTCTTCTTGGAATCGGCTTCCATTTTGTCCTTTAAGGCCTGCAATTTTTCATTGGCATCCCCCAATGTGGGTTTGGCCTCGTCAGCACTGGCTTTGGCTTTTTTGGCCGCTGCCCTTACATTACGTTGCTCTTCTTCCCTAAAGATTGCGGTATGGCTAGCCACTACACGCTTAAACTCCTTGTTGAATTCAATGATCTTAAATTCTGCTTCCTCACCTTTGCCCAATTTTTTGCCATCCTCTTTTTCCAAATGACGCTGTGGAACAAAAGCAGTGATATCATCATTAAAATCTATGGTTGCACCTTTATCTACAATCTCAGTGATAGCAGCTTTGTGCACGGTACCCAGGGCAAATTCTTTCTCGTACTTGTCCCATGGGTTCTCTGTGGTCTGCTTGTGGCCCAAGCTTAATTTGCGACCGTCAACATCGAGTTCCAATACCTCAACTTCCAAAGTATCGCCCACCGTCACAAATTCGGACGGGTGCTTCACTTTTTTGGTCCAGGAAAGGTCGGAGATATAGATCAATCCATCTATTCCTTCCTCCAGTTCTACAAATACGCCAAAATTGGTGAAGTTCCTTACGATACCTTTGTGTCTGGAACCTACAGGGTATTTGGTAGTAATATCGGTCCAAGGATCCGGGGTCAATTGCTTGATGCCCAAGGACATTTTTCTGTCTTCACGATCCAAGGTGAGCACTACGGCTTCTACAGCATCGCCTACCTTAACAAAGTCCTGCGCGGAACGCAAGTGGGTAGACCAGGACATTTCCGAAACGTGGATCAATCCCTCAACGCCTTCGGCTACTTCAATAAATGCACCGTAATCGGCAATGACCACTACTTTGCCTTTCACCTTATCGCCTATCTTGATCTCTTCGCTCAAGGCATCCCAAGGATGTTTGGACAATTGTTTTAGACCCAATTGGATCCGTGATTTGTTGTCATCAAAATCCAGGATGACCACGTTCAATTTTTGATCCAATTCCACCACTTCGTTCGGGTGATTGATCCTGCTCCAGGACAGGTCGGTGATATGTACCAATCCGTCTACACCTCCAAGGTCGATAAACACCCCGTAAGAGGTAATATTTTTTACAACCCCTTCCAGTACTTGTCCCTTTTCGAGCTGACTGATGATCTCTTTCTTCTGTTCTTCGATATCCGCTTCGATCAAGGCTTTATGGGAAACAACAACGTTCTTAAACTCGTGGTTGATCTTTACCACTTTGAACTCCATAGTCTTCCCAACGTACTGATCGTAGTCGCGAATAGGTTTCACATCAATTTGGGAACCTGGCAAGAAGGCCTCGATGCCAAAAACATCAACGATCATTCCTCCCTTGGTCCTACATTTTACGAAACCGGTCACTACCTCTTCCTTGTCATGGGCGGCATTTACCCTATCCCAGGCCATAATGGTCCTGGCTTTTCTGTGGGACAATACCAATTGTCCGCTTTTATCTTCGCGTATGTCTATCAACACCTCTACCTTGTCACCAACCTTCAAGTCCGGATTGTAGCGGAACTCGTTCAAGGAAATGACACCTTCGGACTTCGCATTGATATCAATGATAGCTTCCCGATCGGTAAGGTACACCACGGTACCTTCTACAACCTCCTCATCGGCGGTATCCACGAAATTTTCTGCTACCAAGGTCTCGAACTCCTTTAGTTTGGAATCTTCAACGCGCTCAATTCCCTGCTCGTACTTTTCCCAATCAAAACTTTCCAAAAACTCTTTAGGGTCCTGTGCAGGGGCTTCTACTTTTGTTTCTTGTTTAGCTTCGGTAACTTCTTCTGCCGGAGCTGTTGTTTTTTCTTCAGCCATTTGCTGATCTAAATTTGTATCCCAAGGTGTTACAAGAGTTAAACAATTACCTTGGAAGGATTATGGTTTTCGTTTTATACCTCCCTTTTCCTCTTGAAATTTTGTCAAAAAGGAGTGCAAAAATACAATTAATAAATGGTTTTACAAACCTAATCCCCAGAAGCTTGGAACCGGACCTACTATTTTAGGGGATTTCTGTTAAAATCTTACTAGAATTTGTATCTTGACACCTAAATATTAACCATTTTAAAAAGAACAAGTATGAGTGTTAAAGCGAAGTACCAAGGCGTTTTGAGCCTTGGCGAACAATTAGGGATAAAAGATGGGAATGTCACCGAGGAAGGCGGTGTTCTGAAGATAAAAGGCGTGGCCAATACCCCTTACGAGAAGGACCTTATATGGGACAAAATTAAGGAGCTCGGGGGCGAAAACCCTTCGGATATCAAGGCCAACATTGGCGTATCGGATGATTCGGTGTATCACAGGCATGTGGTGAAAAGCGGGGAGTCCTTGAGTAAAATTGCGAAGCACTACTATGGCGATATGATGAAATACAAGGAGATTTTTGCCGCCAACACCAATATATTGAGCAATCCGGATGTAATCCATCCCGATCAGGTCTTGGTGATTCCCAATGCTTGATAAGCAATACCTCTAAAGGGGCTGTTCAAATATCGAATTCATTGTCATTCCGAGGTACGAGGAATCTTAGCTTTCCTTTAGGTGAAAGATTCTTCGCTTCGCTCTGAATGACACAAATGATGGAATTGAACAGCCCCTTTTTTATTGCCTTTCGATAACCCGGAGAGCGTAACCGTGAATGCGCTCAAATTGTTCCTTTAGGCCCATATCGCTATTATCAAATTCAATGGCATCCTCAGCTTTCTTCAGTGGGGAAAATTCACGGTGGGAATCTATGTAGTCCCTATCCTGTACGTTTTTGAGGACATCGGCATAACTTAGTTTTTCTCCTTTGTCCAATAGTTCCTTATAACGTCTGGTAGCTCTGGCCTCTGGAGAGGCGGTCATAAATATTTTTAGTTCCGCCTCGGGAAAGACTACGGTCCCAATATCACGACCATCCATTACAATACCTTTCTCCTTCCCCATCCCCTTCTGCATATCCACCAGTTTTGTCCTTACTTCCTTGATCGTTGCTACCTTGCTCACCTGTCTGGAAACGTCAAGGGTCCGAATCTCCCTTTCAACGTTTTCATCATTGAGGTACATCTCGGCAAAGCCCAGTTCAGCGTTGTAGACAAAATTCAGCTCGATCCCCGGCAGGGACTTCACCAAGGCATCCAAATGTTCCGTGTGCCCCCCTACATAGCCTTTCCGCATGGCATGGAGGGTCACAGCCCTGTACATAGCGCCTGTATCGACATAGATATATCCCAAGGCCCGTGCCAACTCTTTGGCAATGGTGCTCTTCCCTGTGGAAGAGTAGCCATCAATTGCTATGGTGATTTTTTGCATGCCCAAAAATAGGTAGAAATAGGGAGTTCCTGCACAGGCGATATCAAATTTTATCGGACCGTTGCGCTAGCAGCTTCCCTAAGGGTCAAAGTTTCTTTGCTTTTTTTACCTTCTGATCGGTAATGGCAATGTCTATCACCTCGCTCATATCGGTCACGTAATGAAAACTAAGTCCTTTGAGGTATTCCTCCTTGATCTCCAAAATGTCCCTTCTGTTTTCTTCAGAAAGAATGATTTCCTTGATCCTGGCCCTTTTTGCCGCTAGAATCTTTTCCTTGATGCCCCCAACAGGAAGTACCTTGCCCCGCAAGGTAATTTCTCCTGTCATGGCGAGGCTTTTCTTTACCTTTTTCTGGGTAAACAAGGAAACCAGGGAAGTGAGCATGGTGATACCTGCACTAGGCCCATCCTTGGGAGTAGCCCCTTCCGGTACATGTATATGCACATTGTAATTGTCAAAGACTTCCGGGGAAATTCCAAAACTCTCGGCATTGGATTTTATATACTCCATAGCAATTGTTGCGGACTCTCGCATCACCTTGCCCAAATTTCCCGTTATATTCAGGTTGCCCTTACCTTTGGATAGAATGGACTCTATAAATAGAATATCGCCCCCTACACTTGTCCAGGCCAAACCTGTTACCACCCCGGCCACATCGTTGTTCTCATATTTATCCCGTTCCATCCGGGCAGGTCCTAGTACCTTTTCCACGTCTTCATGGGTGACCTTAACGTTATAGGTTTCCCCAATGGCGATGGATTTAGCGGCAAAACGCACCATTTTGGCCACCTGTTTTTCCAAAGATCGTACTCCGGATTCCCGGGTATAACCCTCCACTATTTTTTCAAGTTGGGGTTTTCCAATTTTTAGGTCCTTGGGGGTCAGCCCATGTTCCTTTAGCTGTTTTGGCAACAGATGCCTTTTTGCAATTTCAACTTTCTCCTCAATAGTATAGCCGGTAACGTTTATAATTTCCATGCGGTCCCGTAATGCAGGCTGTATCGTGGAAAGGTTATTGGCCGTGGCAATGAACATAACCTTGGACAGGTCATAGCCTACTTCCAGGAAATTATCGTGAAAATCACTGTTCTGTTCCGGATCCAAAACCTCTAACATGGCAGAGGACGGATCGCCTTGATGGCTGCTCGACAGCTTATCTATCTCATCCAAAATGAATACCGGATTGGATTTGCCCGCTTTCTTAAGACTCTGTACAATTCTCCCTGGCATGGCACCGATATATGTTTTTCGATGTCCCCGGATTTCGGCCTCGTCCCGCATTCCTCCAAGGGACATGCGCACATATTCGCGCCCCAAGGACTCGGCAATGGATTTCCCCAGGGAAGTCTTACCTACACCCGGAGGCCCATAGAGGCATAAAATGGGAGATTTCATATCGTTGCGGAGCTTTAATACCGCCAAATATTCTATAATCCTTCTTTTTACGTCCTCTAAACCGTAATGGTCCCGGTCTAATATCCTTTGCGCCCTTTTAAGGTCGAATTTATCCTTGGAAAACTCGTTCCAGGGCAACTCCAAAAACAGATCCAGGTAATTCCTTTGAATGGAGTATTCCGCCACTTGCGGGTTCATCCGCTGCATTTTGGACAATTCCTTGTCAAAATGTTGGGCGATTTTCTCGTCCCATTTTTTCTTTTGGGCCTTTAGGCGCATCTCATCGATTTCCTCGTCATAGGTAGCCCCGCCCAGTTCCTCCTGGATGGTCTTCATTTGCTGATGTAGGAAATACTCGCGTTGCTGCTGGTCCATATCGCTCCTCACCTTGGACTGGATAACATTTTTCAATTCCAATTTCTGGAGTTCCACATTCATGTATTTTAATGTGGCCAGAGCCCTTTTCTGCAAGTCGGGAATCTCTAGCAATTCCTGTTTTTCCTTAACATCCAAGTTAAGGTTGGAGGAGACGAAGTTGATCAAAAAGGAGTTGCTCTGGATGTTTTTTATGGCAAAGGTGGCCTCACTGGGTATATTAGGGTTGTCCTTTATGATCTGCAGTGCAAGTTCTTTGATGGAGTCGATAACCGCTAAAAATTCCTCGTCCTCATGGCCGGGCCTTTGCTCTTCAGTTTCTTTTATGGTAGCGGTGATATACGGTTTCTCCGTAAGTACTTTGGTAATCTCAAAGCGCTTTTTTCCTTGAATGATTACCGTGGTATTGCCATCGGGCATTTTTAGCACCCTCAATATTCTGGCAACCGTGCCTAAGGTATTGATATCCTTGATTCCCGGATTCTCCGTTTCCTCATCCTTTTGGGACACTACCCCGATAACCTTGGACCCATTGTTGGCGTCCTTGATCAGGTTGATCGATTTATCGCGTCCGGCGGTAATCGGTATTACAACGCCCGGGAAAAGAACGGTATTGCGTAAAGGTAATATCGGAAGGGTTTCCGGAAGGCCTTCATTGTTCATTTCTTCCTCATCCTCCGGGGTCATCAGCGGAATTAATTCGGCATCCTCATCAATTCCTTGTAACGACATATTGTCAAAATTTGAAAATTTAGAATCTCCCATACTCGTATTTCGGTCATTCTGTCATTCGCGGACAGAAATCCAGTTTTTGTTTTAGTTTGTAATCCAGGAAAAAGCTGCAATAGCACGGGATTGGCCCGGCCGCAATTCCTTTTATATTCTTCTAGGACAATTGTTGTGCCAAGAAATCCAAAATTTCCTTAAAAAACTGTAACATTGAACAAATTGAGTCATCTCTAAGACAAACCATTCACTTTTTGAGCCACAAAATTGAACATACTGACGCGTTATTACAATTGTGTTTAGAAGGAAAACAAAGTGCACAGTTGGAAATTTATAACCGATACTACAAAGCCATGTACAATACAGCTTTGCGGATCGTGAAAAATAGTGCCGAAGCGGAGGATATCATGCAGGAATCGTTTTTGAATGCGTTTACGAAACTGCATACATTCAAAGCGGAGGTAACATTTGGATCTTGGTTAAAACGGATTGTAATAAACAACAGTATCTATCATTACAGAAAGCAACGTAAGAAGAACGAAGTTGCGCTAGATGATATAATGTACAAGGTCGAAGATAATGATGGAGTTGCTTCGGATCATGTGTTTACAGAACTGAAGGCTCAAAAGGTGCTGGAAACCATGAAACAATTAAAGGACAATTACAGAGTTTCTTTGACCTTACATTTAATCGAGGGCTATGATTACGAAGAAATAAGCAGCATAATGAATATAAGCTATGCAAATTGTAGGACTACGATTTCCAGAGCTAAGGAAAGTTTGAGAAAGAAAATAATAAATATACAATGATGGAAAAAGGAAAATTGGATAGCTTGTTTAAAAACTTGCAGGGCACCTTTGACACGGAAGAACCGGCTCAGGGTCACCAACAACGGTTTTTGGAAAAACTGGAAGGCACCCATAAAGTGGTCAAAATGGACAGAAAACGAAGCTCCTGGTGGAAACCACTTTCCATCGCTGCCTCCGTTGCCATTTTGTTGGCCGTAGGTATTGGCCTGTTTGCCCCGAAACAATCGCTAGATGAACGGATGGCAAAAATAGCTCCGGAAGTTTCGAAAACGCAATTTTATTTTACCAGTCTTGTCGAGGAACAGGTAAAACTGCTGGAGAGTCAAAGTACACCGGAGACCCAAAAAATCATTGATGATACAATGATCCAATTAAAAAAACTGGAGGACAATTACACCACGTTGGAACAGGACCTTTTAAATGGAGGGAACAGCAAGCTTATCCTAAGTGCCATGATAACCAATTTCCAAACGAGAATAGATCTTTTGCAGGATGTTCTAAATCAAATCGATACAATAAAAACTTTAAAAAATTATAATGATGAAAATTATACTATATAAATATACAGCAGTGCTGTTTTTGATGCTGCCGACCTTCCTCTTGGCCAACAACGGAACGCCAAAGGGCAGGTATACCAAGGAGAAAACGATTAAAAAGGAATACGATGTAAACTCCGATGCCCTGTTAAAGGTTAGAAACAGTTATGGAAACCTCAACATCACCTCCTGGAACGAGAACCGCGTGCTCATAGAGGTGCATATCAAGACCAACGGTAACAACGAGGAGAAGGTGCAGCGGCGACTGGACGAGATTACCGTCGATTTTGAGGCCAATAGTGATCTGGTTTCTGCACGGACCATCTATAATAAAAACAAGAACGACTGGGGGTGGAACTGGGGCAAGAACAAAAATGTGAACATACAGATCAATTATACCATAAAAATCCCTATCAAGAACAGTGTTCACTTAAGTAACGACTATGGCAATATCTATTTGGACCGTGTTGATGGCCATGCTAAAATAAGCTGTGACTATGGAAGGCTGGAGATAGGCGAACTGCACGGAAGAAACAATCAACTGAGTTTTGATTATACCTCAAGATCCACCATTGAATATATAAAAAGTGGTAAAATATCGGCAGATTATTCTGGTTTTACCGTGGAAAAAGCTGGTGATCTGATCATCAATGCGGATTACACCAATTCCACCATAGAGCAAATGGGCAACCTGCAGTACTCCAGCGATTACGGCAATCTGGAAGTTGGGGAAGCCAATAATGTGCAGGGCAATGGCGACTATATCAATGTAAAGCTAGGGACGATACATGGCAACGTGGATATCAGTGCGGATTATGGCTCGCTCAAGATCGATGAAATGGCCGAGGATGCCGGGAACATAGAAATAAGAACGGATTATACCGGTATCAAAATCGGATATGACGCCCAGTATTATTTTGACTTTGAAATTACCGCCGAATATGCAGGGGTGAGCGGAAAGGACGAGTTTGAAATCAATATCAGCAAGGAAAAGTCCCATGAAAAATATTACAAGGGCTATTACGGACAGGCCAATAGCGGCAACCGAGTGTCTATCACCAGCGATTACGGCAGTATCTCATTTTATAAACTATAACATCTAAAAATCGATCAAATGAAAAAAATAACAATCTTAGTGGTAAGCGTACTATTGGCGACCACAGTAAGTGCCCAATGGGGCAAGAAAGTTAAAGGAAACGGGAACGTAGTAACCATAGAAAGGTCTACGGGCGACTACGATGCAATAGCCCTCTCTGGCTGGTTCGATGTAGACCTCGTCTCAGGAACTGAAGGTGAACTGACCATAAAAGGAGAGGAAAACCTGCTCGAATACATAAAGACGGAGGTAAAAAATGGCAAATTGATCATTAAGACCGAAAAAGGTGTAAACCTTAGACCTTCCTCCTGGGGCAGGGATGGTGGAATCTACATTACGGTACCCATAGAGCACGTAAGTTCAGTAACACTCTCGGGATCAGGGGACATTGTAGGGAAAACTACCATCAAAACGGACAATTTCAACACCAATATATCGGGTTCGGGAGACATTTCCCTTTCCGTTGAGGCTACCACTGTGGAAGCCACCATGTCCGGTTCAGGTGATATCAATTTAAGTGGCCGGACCAATGATCTGGAAGTACAGGTATCCGGTTCGGGCGATATCAAAGCGTATGAACTGGAGGCCGAAAACGTGACCGCCCAGGTATCAGGTTCTGCGGATATCAAGGTTACCGCCAATAAAATGCTAAAGGCCAGGGTATCCGGGTCCGGAGATATCAGTTATCGGGGAAATCCCGATAAGGTTGATACCAAAGCATCGGGATCCGGGGACATTTCCAAAGGATAATATAAAGAATTGTAATATCGAGCGCCGGCCTCTGGTACGGCGCTCTTATTTTTAAGATAACTTCTTTTTGAGATGTACCCGCGTCAATAAAAAGGCTCCCACGAGGAAAAACAGGCCCAAGAAGATGGTCGCATTTCGCATGCTTCCCGTAACCTGAGCAACAAAGCCGTACAAAAAGGTGCCAATGATAATCCCTATTTTCTCTGCCACATCGTAAAAGCTAAAAAAGGAGGTGGTATCCGTGGTGTCCGGAATAAACTTGGAGTAGGTAGACCGCGACAAGGCCTGTATACCGCCCATGACCACGCCCACACAGCCGGCCGCAATATAGAAGTCCATGGGGGTAATCAAAAAATAGGCGTAGATGCATATGAACACCCATAAGATATTGATAACGATCAAGGTTTTGATATTCCCAAAGGCCTTGGATGCCAATGCCGTCAGGGTAGCCCCCAAAATAGCGACCACCTGGATGACCAAAATACTGATAATCAGCCCAAACGTACGGCCGCTATCCGAGCCCCAATCGATCTCCTCCTCACCAAAATAGGTAGCGATCAGCATTACCGTCTGTACCGCCATACTGTACACAAAAAAAGCGACCAGATACCGTTTTAATTTGGTTTCCTCACCCAATTGATGCCATACTTTTTTTAACTCCCGAAAACCGTTCAGGACCACATGCTCCCTTCTACCCTCTCTTTTGTTTCCCTTGGGCAAGTGAAAGAAGGTGTACTGACTAAATAGTATCCACCAGATTCCGACCGTCACAAAGGAATATTTCATCGCTTTTATTTCAGCCGCTTCCCCCGCATCGCTCTCAATTCCGAACAAGGCCGGCTTCATGACCATGCCCAAGTTGAGCAACAATAAAAGGACACTTCCAATATAGCCCATGGAAAAACCCTTGGCACTGACCCCATCTTGCTGTTCCGGAAAGGCAATATCAGGAAGGTAGGAGTTGTTCACCGCAAAGCTCACCCAAAAACCTACCAGCCCAAAAAAATAACAGCCCAGACTAAAATAGATATGCTCAAGGGAAAACCAATAGAGGCCAATACAGGAGACGCCGCCCAGATAACAGAAGAATTTCATAAAAACCTTCTTATTGCCCATATAATCCGCTATACCGGATACCAAGGGGGTAACAATAGCGATAAACACAAAGGCCAGGGAAGTGACGTAGCTTATTAGGGGTGCACGTGCTATCTCACCGCCAAAAACCATCACTTTTTCAATTTCGGCCACCCTAAACAGGGCCCCGTAAAAAATGGGGAATATGGCCGAGGCGATCACCAGGCTATAGACCGAGTTGGCCCAGTCATAGAATGCCCAAGCGTTTAACAATTTTTTACTTCCCTTTATCGCTATTGCTCTTGCCATATGTCAAAAAAATTAAAGCCGTCCCCAGGGAACAGCTTTATATCTACAATTCGTGAAATACCATATTGCTTATTGAAAGGAGCTAACCCCATATTTTGCCGCTTCCTGCTTTGCCAAGGGGGCCCACTGGCTAAGATTTGCAATTCTTGTGTCGTTTGATGGGTGGGTGCTTAAAAACTCAGGTGGTGCCTGTCCGCCACTGTTTGCCTTCATTCGTTTCCAAAGTTCAGCGGCCTCATCCGGATTGTATCCGGCAATGGCCATAATCTGTAGCCCGATCCTATCGGCCTCGGTCTCATGACTTCGACTAAAAGGAAGCATCAATCCCACAGTGGAACCTACACCATAGGCCTGATTGAACGTATTCCGCTTTTCAGGGTCCTGAATGGCCACATTTCCGGCCACGGCGCCAAGTTGCTGTAGCATACCGGCACTCATTCTTTGTGCACCGTGATCTGCCAAGGCATGAGCTACTTCGTGGCCCATGACTACGGCCACACCTGTTTCTGTCTGGGTAATGGGAAGTATCCCGGTATAAAAGACGATTTTACCACCGGGCATACACCAAGCGTTCACCGTTTTATCATCTACCAAATTATACTCCCATTTATAATCTTTTAAGTAACCCGGATAACCGTTAGCAGACAACCAACGCTCTGCCGCTGAAGAAATCCGTTGGCCCACCTTGGTAATCATTTGGGCATCGGAAGTTCCCTTAATCACCTTATTCTCTCCAAGAAATTGATCGTACTGCGCAAAGGCCATAGGAAATATCTGGCTGTTCGGATAGAAGTTCAGGGTACTCTTTCCCGTAAATGGATTTGTTTTACATGCGGCTACGCCAAAAAAGACAACCAACATGATTAATAATCTCCTCATTGTAATGGTGTTTAGTAGGGGTAAAATACAAAAATTTACTTTCCAATAATATGCAGTTCTGTAAAATCTTTGCTTATTTCAATAGAATTGTTTCCATTTAATTTTACGTCCTTGAATGATATGGTTTCATTATCCAGCTCAATACAATCGATCTTAAAGGGCAAGCCGTGCAGTTGCAGTTTAAAGGTGCTGTAGGGCGTAATGTAGGTCCCGTTCTTGAACTGTTGTATGATCAGTTCATTTTCCTTGCCCTTTAGCTTAAAATTCCGCAGGCTGTACCGTCCTTTTTTATAATCGTAGCCATCCTGTCCGTCCTCATAGACCGTTGATTTCTCGGTCCCCTTTTTAAAATATACGTCCAACTGTAATGCCTTTATTTCTTTTTCCCCCACGTATTGCTGTACCGGATACTTGGGAATTATGGCGCCTTCTTTTATGAATATCGGAATCTTGTCCAAATCTGCCACTACCCATTTTTCCTTTCCGCCATTTACAATTTCCTCGGTCCAAAAATTGTACCATTTTCCCTTGGGAATGTACATACGCCTCCCCTGGGCGTTAGGCTCCTGGATAGGGCAGACCAAAATCTGTTCCCCAAAAATAAACTCATCGGTCCTAAAATGCGTCTGGGTATCTTCCTGGTCATAATACACCAGGGACTGTAGCATGGGCTTATCCTCGGAAATATATTTCCAGAACATGGTATAGAGGTAGGGCAGTAATTGATAACGCAATTCGATAAATTTCCGGACAATATCGGTCACTTCGGTACCGAAGGACCAAGGTTCTTGATCCCCGTGATCCCCACTGGAATGGACCCTACAAAACGGATGAAAAATCCCCAATTGTATCCATCGGGCAAACAATTCGCCATTGGGCTGCTCCGCAAACCCTCCGATATCGGAACCCACGAACGACATGCCGCTCATGCACATACGTTGTACCTGAACATTGGCGATCCACAGATGTTCCCAGGTAGCTACATTATCTCCTGTCCAGGTAGAACTAAATCGCTGTGCACCGGCATAGGCGGCCCTGGTAATCACAAACGGACGCTTGGGATATACGTACTTTTTAACGCCATCATAGGTAGCACGGACCATCTGCATACCATATATGTTGTGTGCCTTCCTATGGCTACAGGGATGCCCATCGTAATCATGTCTCATATCCAGGGGCGCCGTCTTGGAGGGAACCTCCATTACGGCGGGTTCGTTCATATCGTTCCAAACGGCGTGAACGCCTATATCTGCCATCATTTCCTTGTACAGCCCGGCCCACCATTCCCGCACTTCGGGATTGGTAAAGTCGGGAAAATTACATTCGCCCGGCCAAACCTTACCGTGCATATAGGGCCCATCTGCGCGCTTACAGAAGTAATCCTTCTCCATAGCTTCCTGATACACCCAATAATCCTTGTCTACCTTAATGCCCGGATCGATCATCGCGACGGTTTTCATACCGTCCTTGTAGAGTTCATCGATCATACGTTTGGGGTCGGGAAATTTGTCCTTGTCCCAGGTAAAACAACGAAATCCGTCCATATAATCAATATCCAGATAGATGGCATCGCAGGGAATTTTGAGGTCCCTAAACGTTTTTGCAATCTCCTTGACCCTGCTCTCGGGATAATAACTCCACTTGGATTGGTGATACCCCAAGGCCCATAAAGGGGGTAATTCCGGGGTCCCGGTCAAATCGGTATAGGACGTTACTACTTGCGACATCTCTGGCCCGTAGAAAAAATAATAGTTCATTTCTCCCCCATCTGCCCAAAAACTTGTGGTATTTCGACGCTCATGGGCAAAATCAAAATAGCTTCTAAAGGTGTTGTCAAAGAAAACCCCATAGGCCTTACCGCTATGAAGGCCAATAAAAAAGGGAACAGCCTTGTACAAGGGGTCTTGATCTTTGCCATAGGCATACTGGTCCGTAACCCAGTTATTGACCCTTTTTCCCTTAAGGTTGGTATGTGTGGCCTTATCTCCCATTCCGTAAAAACTCTCGGCCGACTGGGTAATCTTGCTCATTTTCACCGTATTGCCCCCGTACTCGTAGTTTTCCTCCCAATGGAACCCCAATTCATCCTCATTAATGATATTTCCTTCCAGATCGGAAATCTGGATCCGCAGTGTTTTTTTGTCCACTAACACGCGAAGCTTACCCGTTTCTACTAGATATTCGGTCTTGGTCTCCTTAGTCTCCAAGTGGTTGTACCCTCTACTGGCCTCCTCGCTTATGGCATAGGAAAAATCTGGCTCAAATACGTTCTGCGTGGCATATCTAAATCGGACGACACTATCCCTTAAAACTGTTATTTGAAGGATGACCCCGTTCTGGGTCGTGAAATAAAGTTTATCGGTCTCCTGTTTAAAGTCTATGATGGTATCGGGATACAAATTTCCTTTGTATTCCAACTGTGTATTGGTAATCATTGCCCGTTTTTTTTAAAGTCTCACAAAAAAAAGACTTTAGCCCGTAAAAATGAAAAGATATTGTGACCAGTTATAAACTATAACGTTATAGTACGGTTATATTATTGCATAATAACAACGCCTAGTGGGGGAATGCTGATTTCAACGGATTTTTCATACCCATGCCAGGGTGTCTTTGTTGTTTTGATATTGGTATTACGCATACCACTGCCGCCGTATTTGGTATCATCCGTATTAAAAACTTCCTTTAACTTTTTGGTTTTCGGCACACCTATCCGATACTGTTCTCGCGGCACCGGAGTAAAATTACAGGCTACTATTAAATCGTTTTCCGCATCGTGGCCCTTGCGGATATAGGTCAGTACGGAATTCTCGTGATCCCCATAATCTATCCACTGAAACCCTTCCGCACTGAACTGTTTTTCATACAATGCCGGAAAATCCTGGTACACCTTGTTCAGGTCCTTGACCAACTGTTGTATCCCGGAATGAAAATCGTACTTCAACAGATGCCAGTCCAGGCTATGCTGATAGTTCCATTCCGCCGTCTGGCCAAATTCGGCCCCCATAAAAATAAGATTGGTTCCCGGATGGGTATACATATAGCCAAATAACAGTCTAAGGTTGGCAAAGCGCTGCCATTCGTCTCCCGGCATTCGGTATAAAAGCGATTGTTTCCCGTAGACCACCTCATCATGGGAAAAAGGCAGCATAAAGTTCTCCGTAAACGCATAGGTCATGCTAAAGGTGAGGTCGTTCTGATGGTGCTTCCGATAGATGGGTTCTTTTTTAAAGTACTCCAGGGTATCGTGCATCCATCCCATCATCCATTTCATTCCAAAACCCAGTCCGCCTATGTTCACAGGTCTGGAAACCATGGAGAAGGAGGTAGACTCCTCCGCTATGGTCTGCACGCCCTTGAAACTTTTATAGACCTCTTCATTGAGCTCCTTAATAAAGGATATGGATTCCAGGTTCTCCCTGCCCCCGAACTCATTGGGTTCCCACTCCCCTTCTTCCCTGGAATAATCCAGGTATAACATGGAAGCTACGGCATCTACCCTTAGGGCATCGGCATGATATTGATCCAACCAGAACAAGGCATTGCTGATCAAGAAGGCCCGCACCTCGTTTCTTCCGTAGTTGAAGATAAGACTTTTCCAGTCTGGGTGATATCCCCTCCTTCGGTCTGGGTGCTCGTATAGATTGGAGCCGTCAAAAAACCCCAATCCGTGGGCATCTTCCGGAAAATGTGAAGGGACCCAATCGAGAATGACCCCAATATCGTTTTGATGCAGCTTATCGATCAATAGTTTAAAATCTTCGGGTTTTCCAAAGCGGGAGGTAGGAGCAAAATACCCCGTAAGCTGGTATCCCCAAGAGGGGTCATAAGGATATTCCATAATGGGCATGAACTCCACATGGGTAAAATTCATTTCCTTTACGTAAGTGACCAAATCCTCAGCCAATTCCACATAGGACATAAATTTGTCCCCGCCATTTTTGCGCTTCCAGGACCCCAAATGCACCTCATAAACCGAATAGGGTCTGTCCAGGCCGTTTTTCTCCTCCCTATAGCCCATCCATTTTTTGTCCTTCCATTTATAGGGCGCATCCCAAACCACGGAGGCCGTATTGGGTGGATGTTCACAATAACGCGCAAAAGGGTCTGCTTTTTCTGTTTTTATGTCGTTATTATGTGAATGTATCTTGTATTTGTATTTAGTACCCTTGTCCACGCCAGGGATAAAGCCCTCCCAGATACCGCTCTCATCCCAGCGAACATTGAGTTTATGGTCGCCCTCTAGCCAATAGTTGAAATCGCCCACAACGGAAACCGATTTGGCCGTTGGGGCCCAAACGGCAAAATAGGTGCCTTTTTCGCCATTGACCTCTATAAGATGCGAGCCCAGCTTTTCATAAAGCCGAAAGTGCTTTCCGCCCTTGAACAGGTCAATATCAAAATCTGAGAATAAACTGTGCGGGATAACATTGCCCATAGTAATCGTTAGTTAGTTTCGTTAATAATGCTCATAATCCCTTCCAGGGGTATGATGGCCCACATGGGCCTGGAGTTCATTTCGTAGCCTAGTTCGTACACCGCTTTTTCCAGCATACAATATTCCAGAATAAAGATGCGCTCCTGGCTATACCCGATATTTAAATTATGTTCCTGTATCATCTCCACATAAGTGCCCAGGAATACACCGATAAAAAAACGGTAAAGGATTTCCCCGGCCTTAAAAAGATCTTCCTGGGAATACGGGTAGTTGTTGCCCTCACCAAAAATGGTAGCATAGATGGCGTAGTGAAACGACCTAAAAATACCCGCAACGTCCTTAAGGGGAGGTTGCTTCACCTTGCGATCCCGTATGGTACTCTCCGGTTCCCCCTCAAAGTCCAGCAGATAAAAATCCTCATCCTTGACCAGTATCTGCCCCAAATGATAATCGCCATGTACCCTAATGCGTTCCCCTTTTAATTTGGTCCAATCGAAGTTCACAAAGCGCTTTCGAATCTCGTTCTTGCGCTCCAAAAACTCATTGGCCAGGTCCAGGGTAAGTCCTTCCAAGCGATGCAAGTTGTTCTCTACCGTATTCAAACGGTTCTGAAATTGGTACAGCAATCTGTTCTTTAGCCAAACCTCGTAATCCCCATTAAAATGGGTAGGCGTAAAAGCCGTATCCTCAAATTCCGAGCCTAAGGCGATATGCATTTCCGCCGTCCTTCTGGCCAATACCTGAAGTTTCAAAAAAATGTTGAGTCCCGCCCAGTCAATAATCTCCGGGGGAACATCCTTGATGGACAGCCGTTGGAACATTTCGGTCTTAGGCAGGGCGTGCACATTAATGTGCTTATAGTCCAGGTTGCCGAAGATCTTCTGCAGTTCCTTTAACATATAATCCCAAGCATCGCCCTGATTGGGAACCAATTCTTGCATCAAGGCAATGGTAATATTCACGTTTTCCGAATCCGTGATGCTTAGGCTTCCCTGATAGGCGGGCGTATTTTTGTATCCCTTTCTCTCGGACAGAAATTGGCTCATTTCATAGTCCGGATTCCTGTCCGCGTAAATTCTACGGAAGAACTTGATGACCGAAGTGTCGTTGATGATGATGGAGGTATTGCTCTGCTCCAGGCCCATAAAGCGGGAGGAAACATAACTGGTATCTGCAAAATCCCTGCTCTTGTGGTAGCTTACACGGGTGGTATCATTGGGTTCCGCGTGTGCGATGCGTTCAAAAACCAGCTTTCGAAAGGCCTCTAGGTTAACCGCATCGATGATAAACCCCTCCTGGCCCTTGATGGACAGAGGTAAAATCCTGTCTTTCTTGGCAAAACTCTCGTCGGACACGAAAGCGATAGGCAAAAAATAGTGCTGATAAAAGGCCTCTTCATAATTCACTTCCAACAGCAGGCCATAATAGACCTCTCCCTTTTGTTGGATACGGAAATACTCTTGGAGTTCTATGTATTTGAGCTTACTCGCCTTGCCACCGTACCAACGTTGTTTTAGAATATAGGCTTCCAAAACATCGGAGAGAAAAACTTTGATAAAAGCCTTGTTTTCGAGCAGGTCCTCCCATGATACGTCAAAGGCGTAGGGGGGTCGTGCCAGGGAATCTTGCTTTTTCTTGGACATCCTTATTTTTTAATATGGAACAAATGAAGGGGTAAGGTGGGATGCAATTCGACAAAGTTCCACTCCTTATCCCAAATATACCCATTGTCGGTAATAAGGTCGTGAATATTTATGGATTGTCCATGATGTATTCCCAAATCTTCCATAGGAAGTTGTACAGAGCCCTGTTGGGCATAATGTGGATCCAGACTGATGATCATCAGGGTTTCATCGGTCTTGTCATCGTTCCACTTGTAAAAGGCGAGCAATTGTTCGTTCTCCATATGGCAGAATCGGATGTTGTTGGTCTGTTGTAGGGACTGGTGGTTTTTCCGAGCCTCGTTTATTTTACCGATGACCCGCATGAGCTTATTCTCCCGAGTCCAATCCCAATGCCGTATCTCGTATTTCTCACAATCCAGATATTCTTCCTTGCCTGGCATGGCCTCGGTGACCATATATTCAAAAACGGGGCCGTAGATGCCAACATTTCCACTTAAGGTAGCCGCAAGGGCATACCTCAAAAGGTGCATGGGCTCGTTGGCACCCTGCAGATGGTAGGGATTGATATCCGGGGTGTTAGGCCAAAAATTGGGCCGGTAGTACTCCCGCATTTGGGTCTGGGTCAGTTCTACCACATATTCGATGAGTTCATGTTTTCTCACCCGCCAGGTAAAATAGGTGTACGATTGGGAAAACCCCTGTTTGGCCAATTGTTGCATCACTTTGGGCCGGGAAAAGGCCTCGGCTAGGAAAAGCACATTGGGATGATCTTTTTTAACCTGTGCGATCAACCAGTTCCAAAAATAATAGGGTTTGGTGTGGGGATTATCCACACGGAATATTTGTATACCCAGTTTCACCCAGTGCAGGGTAACGTCCAGCAGTTCTTGCCAGAGCTCCTTATAGGCTTCGGTCTCAAAATAAAAATTGACGATATCCTGGTATTTTTTGGGTGGATTTTCCGCGTACTGCATGGTACCATCAGGACGTTTTCTAAACCATTCCGGATGGGAGCTAATATAGGGATGGTCCGGGGCCGCCTGAAACGCAAGGTCCATCGCTATTTCAATGCCCATATCCTTGGCTTTATCAATAAGGCCCTTAAAGTCCTTTTCGGTCCCCAACTCAGGATGTATGGCCTTGTGCCCCCCCAGCCTGGAACCAATGCCCCAGGGAACACCACTATCGCCCTCCTGGGCATCCGTGGTGTTGTTCTTTCCCTTTCGATTCACTTCCCCAATGGGATGTACCGGGGGAAAATAGAGCGTATCAAAACCCATATTGGCAATTCTGGGCAGCAGGCGCTCACAATCCTTAAACGTACCGTGCTTTCCTGGCTCGGCCGCGGCGGACCTTGGAAAAAATTCGTACCAAGTACTGAAGTTGGCTTTTTTTCTATCTACATAGACCTGTAGGTCCGGACCTGTATTTGCCAGGAATCGCGCAGGATATTTTATGAACAATTCGTGCAATTGCTCGGAGGTGGCAGCGGTAACGGCCTGGTCATAACTACTATCGTCCTGAAACCACTTTGCTACTTTTTCCGCGTAGGTCTTTTCAGCGGCCTGGGCCTTTTTCGTAAGTTGTTTTAAGTACTGCACTCCATCGAGCAGTTCGCTCTTCACATGTTGTCCATCTTTAAGTTTGGCCTCAATACCGTGTTGCCAATTTAGCGCATAGTCTACCCAACCTCTTACTTTGTAGGTGTAGTATCCTTGTTTTTGTACATGAAACAAAGCGGTATGCACATCATTTCCCAGATGTGACATGCGCACCTCGTTATATTTTTTATCCGTCTCATGCTTAAACAGCACTTCGGCCTGGATTACATCATGTCCGTCGGGGAGTACATCGGCGGTCACCGTAACGGATTCCCCAACGACCCGCTTTATAAAGAACGCCCCGGCATGCAGCTGTGGCGCGATGTTTTCTATTACAACACGTTGTTGTCTCAACATAATTTTTTGGTTTGATCCGGTTTTTGCTAAAAATAGGAAATTATAGGGAAACGCAAATTCGCAACGCTATAAATTTTACGGGGGCTAACGGAATTTTAGGTTTAAAGTTCAAGGTTAGTAGTGGGCAGTTGACAGTTGCAGTGGGCAGTTCTCCGTATTGAGTAATGAACTATGGGTTGTGAGTTCAGGAGTTGATGAATTATGAATGATGGGTTCTCTTCGCTAATGGCTTTTGCCTCTTCACTTATCTATGTGGCCCTCTGAATTACAAGGTAGGTTGGCTTGTCATTCCGAGCCTGCGAGGAATCTCTGGTAGATGCAAAGCACATCTCTAGCGGATGTAAAGCACATCTCTGGCTGATTCAAAACATATCTCTGGCAGATGTAAAACACATCTCTGGCAGATTCAAAACGCATCTCTAGCGGATTTAAAATAAATCTTTGGCTGATTTTGAAAAAATCTCTGGCTGATTTGGGATTACGAACGCTAAACTTAGCATTTAATACCATCAACCACCCACTGCCCACTGTTGTCGATACGATCTTTGGCTCAGTGCCGTATCAGAGATGAACGAATAGCAAACTACCCTTCCGTCCCCGACGCTCGCTTTGCTTCGGTCGGGGCCACCTTCCCTTAACAAAGGGAAGGAGCTGTTTGGAACCCCGAATGATGAATTTCGAATTATGAGTGCTGAACCTGGCAGTATTTGTGCGCAACGCTATAACTCTTCACTTTTTAACCCGTCCCTCATAATTCATAACTGAACACTACCCACTGTTTCTGGTTTTTGGTATACGGTTGAGATTCTTCACTTCGCTAAGCTTAGCTCTGAATGACAATACACAATAATTTGTCATTCCGAGCCTGCGAGGAATCTCTATTTTCATTGAAAAACCAAAGCTTTGCTATTTTTTGGAACGCTTTTTGTAAAACGGATAGAGTAACCCTGAAAAAGGCCTTATAACCAAGGGGTGCATCAACAAACACAAATACAAGTTATTATGAAAAAAATCAGTTTTACCCTCGGTACTTTAATCGCCCTATTTTTTATTTCCTGTGAAGGCCCCGCCGGACCTCCCGGTTTTGACGGTCTGAACGGCCTGGATGGCCTGGATGGTGTAAATATTCTAGGGCAGGTCATTGAAATTGAAGGGGATTTTAACCCTTCCAATGATTTTTCGATCTTTTTTGAGTTTCCACAAACGATAGAAGTCTTCGAGTCGGATGTTGTGCTGGTCTATATACTCTTTGATCAAACGGAGGACAGTAACGGGGAGGCCGTAGATGTCTGGCGTTTGCTGCCCCAAACCCTTATCGTAAATCAAGGACTGCTACAGTACAATTACGATCATACCTTTCTGGATGTGAATATTTTCTTGGAGGCCGATTTTGACCTTGCCACGTTGCTTCCCGGGGATACGGACAATCAAATATTCCGCATCGCGGTGGTACCGGCAGATTTTGCCACCTCAAAACTGGACAAGTCCAACCTTAGTGCCGTGATGCAAAGCTTGAATGTTAGCGAAAGCGATATCAAGCGGGTACCTGTGAATTAATTTTTCCCCATATATATATATATATAAAACGCCCTGTTTCTTTTTTTGAAATGGGGCGTTTGCTTTGAGGAAACCATTTCTTTCCTTACAGCAAGTTCCTTTGGGGCCTAGACCATCATTACCTCCGGTAAGCCGCTTCCCGACCGTAATTTCCTTGAATTTTCGCTTTTTGTAACCCCAGTATCAAAGATTGAAACATCCCTGCTAATCGGAACCTTATACGCTTGCTACTTTTATGTAGGCGCGAAGTACAGCATATTTAAGACTTCCGTAGTAAAGAACAAATAACTTTTAAACCTAGTCCTATGAAAACGAAAACTAAAAAACCTCCAATTTTCTCCTTGTTGCTTTTTATATCCCTATTGTTCACTGCTGCCTGCAGTAGTGATGAGGAAGATTTTTCCTTGGAGGGGGACAATTTTTCAATTTCCGATATTGCTGGAAGTTGGATAGCCACAAGTGCCGTATTCGATATTGCCGGAACCGGACCATCGCAACGGATAGATGTTGTTGAAGAGGGTGGTACCGTAACATTGGTAATTCAGAATAATGGAAGATTTACACTTACCATTACCCAAGTTGGGCAAGCATCAGAGGTAACCACGGGAAGACTTGGGTTTGATGAAGATTTATTGGTAGTATCCTATGATGATGATCCAGACGAATTCGAGTTTTTTGGAAGTCAATTTTCTGGCAATAACCTCTCCATACAAGGGCCCGCCGAATTTGATTTTGATGGGGATGGGATAGATGATCCTGCCCGGGTCTCACTGGATTTGGTTCGAAATTGACCCAGTGAAACCCCATAAGATTGCTTGTCCGTGGTATTCCCATGATACCGACTACATGCCAGTTTAGTTTTCATTAAGATCCTGATTCATCATAACCCCTGTTTCTCCTTTGGGAACAGGGGTTTTTTATGTCCTTTTGCTACCTGATCCGATTATCTAGCCAATATTGACGTAAATTTGAAAGGACCGAAAGACTAGTGCGTCTAAAAAACAAAAACGATGATCAAAAAAGTAATTTTTGGCCTCTGTATTATCCTTGCGGGTTGCAAGGGTGTTTCCCAAGACAAGGAAGTGGCGGCTAAAACGGACGAACAACAGGAAGAGACCTATGCAGTGACCAAGACCGATGCGGAGTGGCACAAAGAACTCACCGATATGCAATATTATATCCTGCGAAGAAAGGGAACGGAAAACGCCTTTACCAGTCACCTGCTCAACAATAAGGAAAAGGGCACCTATGCTTGTGCAGGCTGTGGAACGGCCTTGTTCAAGAGCGATCATAAATTTGATTCGGGTACCGGTTGGCCCAGTTTTGACAGGGAAATAGAAGGTTCGGTTTCCTTTAGCACGGATTACAACATCGGTTATGCCCGTACGGAAGAACACTGTTCCACCTGCGGTGGTCACCTAGGGCACGTGTTCAATGACGGTCCGGCGGCCACTACCGGAAAAAGACATTGTATCAATGGGGCAGCCCTAAACTTTATACCTGAAAACGAATGAGCAAAACGTATCCCATAAATAAATCCGAGGACGACTGGAAAACGCAACTCTCCGAGGATGAGTATCGTGTGCTTCGCGAAAAAGGCACCGAATATCCCCACACAGGAAAATTCAACCTGCATTTTGAAAATGGGGATTACCACTGTAAGGCCTGCAATGCAAAGCTTTTTGAAAGCGAACATAAATTTGAGAGCGGTTGTGGTTGGCCCTCTTTTGATGAAGCCGTAGAGGGCGCCATAGAGTACATACGGGACACGTCGCACGGTATGATCCGTACAGAAACCGTGTGTGCCAATTGCGGGAGCCACCTAGGGCATGTCTTCAATGACGGACCCAGGGATACTACCGGACAGCGGTATTGTATCAATTCGGTCAGCATCGACTTTGACGCTTCGAAAGACTGATTCATTTATCTTTGAAGGTGCCAAACGGCATCGAAAACAAGGAAAATGGATTATACGACCAACTTTATTGAAAGTGCACTTTACGAGTTCCGGCGTTATAAAACGTTGGGCGACAAGACCTTTTTGCAACTGAGCGAAACGGATATCCATTGGACCTACCATACCGGTGATAACAGCATTGCCCTGATTGTAAAGCACATGGTAGGTAACATGTTGAGCAGGTGGACCAACTTCAGGACCGAGGATGGTGAAAAATCCTGGCGAAACAGGGAAACGGAATTCAAGGACCCCTACCCTACCAAGGCCAAGATGCAAAAGGCCTGGAAAGAAGGCTGGGCCTGCCTCTTTGCCGCACTCGAATCCATCAATGCCGATAACTTTGATACGCCCATCCGCATTAGGGGCGAAGCGCATACCACCATGGAGGCCGTGAACCGGCAACTTGCGCACTACGCCAACCACGTGGGCCAAATTGTACTTATGGGCAAAATGATCAAGGGCAAAGATTGGATTTCCCTATCCATTCCCAAGGGCGGTTCGGAGGCCTTTAACCAACAAAAGTTTTCCCGTTAGGGCAGCGCCCGATCTTCACATTTATTTTCATAAGCTCCCTATGGGCTTTCATTTTGGTTTCGTAACTTTGCCACTTCAATTTTGGATATAAAAAATTTAATATATGAGCAATTTCGATGTTATTGTTTTAGGTAGTGGCCCAGGGGGATATGTAACCGCCATTAGGGCTTCGCAATTAGGATTTAAGACCGCAATTATAGAAAAGGAAAGTCTTGGCGGTGTTTGCTTAAATTGGGGGTGTATACCCACTAAAGCCTTATTGAAATCGGCTCAGGTGTTCGAGTATCTACAGCATGCGGGCGACTATGGATTGAAGGTAGAGGGTGCCGATAAGGATTTCGGTGCCGTGGTGCAACGAAGTCGCGGCGTGGCCGATGGCATGAGTAAGGGCGTTCAATTTCTGATGAAAAAGAACAAGATAGAGGTCCTGAACGGTTTTGGAAAACTGCGCCCTGGTAAAAAAGTAGCGGTAACCGATGCCGACGGCAAGGAAACCGAGTATTCCGCATCACATATCATCATTGCCACAGGAGCGCGAAGCAGGGAACTGCCCAGCCTACCTCAGGATGGAAAGAAGGTTATTGGATACCGCGAGGCCATGAGCCTTAAAGAACAGCCCAAGAAGATGATCGTAGTGGGGAGTGGTGCCATAGGTATTGAATTTGCCTATTTCTACAACGCCATGGGTACCGAGGTGACCGTGGTGGAATTCTTGCCCAATATTGTACCCGTGGAAGATGAGGAGGTATCCAAGCAATTGGCACGCAGCTTCAAAAAGGCCGGCGTCAAAATAAAGACCTCTGCGGAGGTTACCAAGGTAGATACCTCCGGAGATGGCGTAAAGGCCACGGTAAAGACCGAAAAGGGAGAAGAGATCCTGGAGGCCGATATTGTACTATCTGCTGTGGGCATCAAGAGCAACATAGAGAACATTGGCCTGGAAGAGGTAGGGATTGCCGTGGACAGGGACAAGATTATTGTGAATGATTATTACCATACCAACATTCCAGGATATTATGCCATTGGTGATGTTACCCCAGGGCAAGCCCTGGCCCACGTGGCCTCGGCCGAAGGTATCCTTTGTGTGGAAAAAATTGCCGGGATGCATGTGGAACCCTTGGATTATGGCAATATTCCCGGATGTACCTATTGCATCCCCGAAGTGGCGTCCGTAGGGCTTACGGAAAAACAGGCACGGGAAAAAGGATTCGACATTAAAGTGGGCAAGTTTCCCTTCTCCGCCAGCGGTAAAGCAAAGGCTTCCGGCAACTCGGATGGCTTTGTCAAGGTAATCTTTGATGCCAAGTACGGGGAATGGCTAGGGTGCCATATGATAGGCGTTGGGGTCACCGATATGATCGCCGAGGCGGTCGTAGCCCGAAAGTTGGAAACCACCGGACATGAAGTGCTCAAAGCGGTACATCCCCATCCTACGATGAGCGAAGCTGTTATGGAAGCTGTGGCGGATGCCTATGGCGAGGTTATACACCTGTAAACTCTACCTGAATCCTAGTGGGGCAGTTGACGGTTGACAGTTGACAATAAGCAATTAACAATAAACAATGCCCAACTTTGAACCAGAAACAGTTGGCAGTTAGCAGTAAGCAGTGAACAATTAGCAATAAGCAATGGGCAGTAATCAGTTGGCAGTGTTGGGTTTTATGTGTCGAGCGATGAATTATGAATGATGAATTGGCAATGTGCTCGGCCCTTGGTGTAAGGCGCGATGCACTTTATCCGGCAGTAGGCAGTGAACAATGAACAATAAACATTAAACAATGCCCAACCTTGAACCAGAAACAGTGGGCAGTTGGCAGTGTTGGGTTTTATGTGTCGAGCGATGAATTATGAATGATGAATTAGGTGAGATGAGTTCTCAATGGCAATTTTGAACTTGAGCTTGAACCTTGAACTTTAAACCTTGAACCTTGAACTTTAAACCTTGAACCTAAAAACATGTTGACCGTATTCCGTACCACCGCCATTCTTGAGGGCATTTCCTATCTGTTGCTTTTTGCCCTGGGCATGCCCTTAAAGTACTGGGGGGAAATTCCCGAACCCAATATCTATATCGGCTATGCGCATGGATTCCTTTTTATCGCCTTTGTGGCCCTGGCAGCAGTTTTTTGCTACGAACGCAAATGGGGTTTGAGACGTTTTACCATGCTATTCATCGCCTCGCTTTTGCCCTTTGGTACTTTTTATGCGGACCAAAAATACTTGAGAAAACAGGGGTAATTGCCTTAGGGTAGCGTATACTCCCTAATTCTGTTCAAACTTGTAGATGGCCCCGTCAAAGCTACAGATATAAAGCTCATTAGCGGAATCGGTGCCAAAGGAGGCAATACCCAAATTGGTGTCTTCCAGTAAGGTATTTGTAGGATTCGTATTTGTGGTAAGCGCCCATATCCGTCCAGACTCAAAATCCCCATAGATATAACGGCCTTGCAGTTCGGGTACCAGGTTTCCCCGGTAGACATACCCCCCGGTGACCGATACATCGCCCTGGTCTTGGTTGTATTCATGAACGGGAAGGGTAAGGCCATTGGTATCACATGAATTTGCAAGAAAACATTCGGAGCCCTCCATAGTATTCCATCCGTAATTATTGCCGCTTTCTATAATATTGATCTCTTCCAAGCGGTCCTGCCCTACATCACCGCTCCACAGGGAACCGGTCTGGGTGTCAAAACTCATTCTCCAAGGGTTGCGCAGGCCGTAGGCGAACAGTTCTCCCCTACTTCCACTATCGTTCACAAAAGGATTATCTGCCGGTATAGCGTAGTTGTTGCCATTTTCCGTCCGATCCACATCGATCCGTAGTATACCACCCAGGAGATTGCCCCTGTTCTGCGCATTCCCTTGTGGATCGCCACCAGAACCTCCATCGCCCGAGGCAATATAGAGATAACCATCGGGGCCAAAAGCCAGTTGTCCGCCATTGTGATTGGTAAAGGGCTGTGGAATTTCCAAAATAAGGGTCTCGCTGGACACTTCAGCTTGGTCCGGGTCGGTATCCGACACCTTAAAACGGGAGATTACCGATAAGCGTTCAGAAGGGTTATAGCACACAAAAAAGTATCCATTTGTAGCGTAATCGGGATGAAATGCCAGCCCCAGGAGGCCCTGTTCATCGGCCGTATCGGATACGGCATCCTCAATATCCAAAAAAACGGTGGAACTGGGCGTATTGGCTACATTGGGGAACACCTGGATGACCCCACGTTGTTCTACCACAAAAATACGGTCCGTACCATCTGCCGGACTCTGTAAATCCAAGGGTCTGCTAAAGCGCAGTTCCGGAAAGGCGTTCACCACGGAAAGACCACTGGGATCAGGCGGATCAACCGGATCGGTGCGACCGGGATCGTCACTGGAATTGCAGGAAAAAATTAGGGCAAGGAAAAAAGGGTTAAGTTTCTTAACAAGCGTTTTCATCATCATAGCGGATTAATGGGTAATGTCTATGAACAAGAACGCGTATTTTGGGCTATAAAGTATGTGTAACCCCTTATTTTACAGATTATTCCAAAAAACTTTGAATCGCAAGATCGTAACTTTGCAGCCCAAAACCCAGCACTACGCCCTTGGCGCCCGAGGAGATATGTGAAACGTGCCTAAAATCCTCACGCTTAAAGGTGTTGGAAATATGGACCTCGATTACCGGCGTTTCAACAGCCTTCACCGCATCCCCAATGCCTACCGAGGTGTGGGTGTAGGCAGCGGCATTTAGAATGATGCCGTCAAAGGAAAACCCCACTTCCTGAATTTTGTCGATAAGCTCCCCTTCTATATTGGACTGAAAGTAATGGAGTTCCACCATTTCGAATTTTTCCTGTAACTGCTTAAAATAGTCATCAAAAGTAGTGTTTCCGTATACCTCAGGTTCCCTTTTCCCAAGCAGGTTAAGATTGGGGCCGTTGATTATGATCAGCTTCATTCGCCAAAAATAGGAAATACTGCGGCATAAAAAAAGCGATGGAAAATCCATCGCCTTATATGCTGCAATATCTATTTTCTAATTAAAGGCGTATCGGAACCCAAGGCCAAACCTGGCCGCTTCAAAGGTATCCCCGTTATCTCCTAAAAAGATCCAGGGCCTCCAGTCAAAGGAAAATGCCAAGGGCACATTGTTGATCTTAAAATCCAAGCCTACCACAGGTCGCAGAAAAACTTCGGTATCCCCATCAAAAAATGCGATGGAGGGTCCTGCACCTGCAAACCATGTTAGTCCGCCAGCATTGGGGAAGGAGCCATGATACTCGTACAAGAGTGTAAGAAAAGTGACGTTATCGCCAAAGGTTACTTCGCCCAAACCGGCATGCTCCTGGGCAAAAAAGTGTTTTACGGAAGGTCCCACCAAGGTCTGACCATCGCCAAAATCAATGCCAAGGCCCAAGGCAGTGGTATAGTTGGACTGTGCGTTGGACTGAAATGTTGTAAATCCAATAAGAACGACTACTAACAATAAAAGCTTTTTCATTTGTGTAATTTTATGGTTATAGGTATTCGGGCAAGTTTATTTTGCCACTTGGGTATTTACGAAAAACTTGAAAAAAAAGTTGTTTTGGGCGCTTTGAAAAAGAGAATCGGCCTAATAAAATACGTCAAAATTTAAAGCCCGAAGTTATGGTGAGCATACTATTGGGCCTGGGGGCCTTATCAAATTCGGTATTAAAACGCTTTACCTTAAAATCGCCCTGTGCCTGTATAAAAAAGTTTTTGTTTACATCATATCCTGCACCGGCAGCTGTACCAAAACCTGTGGGCCGCATCTCCCCAGTGCCTGCGGTACGGAAAAAATCCAGTGTAGGGCCACCCAGCACATATACTTTTTCAGAAAGATAATATTTGCCCATTAGCGGGAAATGATAGGTGCCGCCTTCCAGTTCGCGAACGTAGATTCCCTGGAGCTGAACGCGAAATTTCTCGGATAGGCTATACTCCTGTAGCGCATCAAAAAGATATACTTTTTCAATGGCCTCCCCGAAAAAACCAAGATTGTCCGCAGTAGTGGTAAAGGGATTTGTTTCCCGTACCTGGGCATAACCGATAAGGCTGTACAAACAAACTGACCAAAGGATAAAATGTCTTGCCATGCCGAGAGGAGTTAGTTAGTCATTCCTCCTTAAATTTAGTAGTATTTGGCGATATAGGACCGGCATTTGCTTCGCATTATGATAAATTTAACCCAAAACATTCTGCCCAAACCTTTCGCCTCCTTGGATATCTGACAATTTCAGTATTGAAAACTAATGAATACCTTTAGCCCATGAACTGGGAGCAAGCCGTAAGGGACTATCAACACTACTTGAAAATAGAACGTGGGTTATCGGACAATTCCATTAAGAACTACCTTTTTGACCTGTCCAAACTCACGGCTTTCCTAGAGGCGCAGGAACTATTAGAAAGCCCTATTTCTATCGGTAAGGAAACGGTGCAGCAGTTCATTTACCAGGTGGCAAAAACCGTTAATCCAAGGTCACAGGCCCGTATTATTTCTGGCCTCAAGAGTTTTTTTAACTATTTGGTCTTTGAGGATTACCGTACGGACAATCCCATGGACCTGGTAGAATCGCCCAAAATTGGCCGTAAGCTGCCGGACACCCTGTCCCAGAAAGAAATAGACCTTGTCATCGGGGCCATAGACCTGTCAAAACCCGAGGGCGAACGCAACAGGGCCATGTTGGAGACCCTTTATGGTTGCGGACTTCGGGTATCCGAATTGATCAATCTAAAAATCTCCGATCTCTTTTTTGAAGAGGATTTTATCAAGGTTACCGGCAAGGGCAACAAACAGCGCTTTGTTCCCATCAGCAAGGTAAATAAAAAGTACATCACTATTTATCGTACCCAAATTAGGGTGCACCAGACGGTGCAAAAGGGGTTTGAGGACATCCTGTTCCTGAACCGCAGGGGCAAGCAACTTACGCGCGCCATGGTCTTCACCATTATCAAGCAGTTGGCAGAAAAGGTGGGCCTGCAAAAGAACATAAGTCCGCACACCTTTAGGCATTCCTTTGCCACCCATTTATTGGAAGGGGGCGCAGATCTGCGGGCCATTCAGCAAATGTTGGGCCATGAGAGCATTACTACCACCGAGGTCTATATGCACGTGGACCGAACACACCTGGCAGCCATCATGAATACTTACCACCCCCGAAGGGAGCATGGTGCCAGCAAGGCAGATTGACCCTTTTTTTCATCAAAACCTCTTCATTAAGCTAAAAGTGCATACAAATTTTATGCGTAGGCGAATTGTATACATTAGCGCAATCGATATAGTTGATTTTATTGGTCTTCGCGTACTTCTGGTGCTACAGAAAATAATATATTTATGACCTTAAAAAATTGACCAATGGAAAAAAACCTCGCAAGAAGCTGGTGGAAGGAAGGTATTGTTTACCAGATTTATCCTAGAAGTTTTCAGGACACTAATGGAGATGGAGTTGGTGATATCGGTGGTATTATTCAACGACTGGATTACATAAAGAGCCTGGGTGTGGATATCATTTGGCTGAACCCCATCTATAAGTCGCCCAATGATGACAACGGCTATGATATTAGCGATTATCGGAACATCATGGAGGAATTTGGCACCATGGAGGACTTTGACCTGCTGCTTTCGGAAATGAAGAATAGAGGGCTAAAAATGGTGATGGATCTTGTGGTGAACCACAGCAGTGACGAACACGAATGGTTCGAAGCTTCCAAAGCCTCGCGGGACAATCCCTATCGCGATTATTACCACTGGTGGCCAGCTGAGAAAGGAACACCGCCCAAACGTTGGAGCTTCTTTGATGTGGAGAGCAACGCCTGGAAGTATGATGAGACCACGGACGCCTACTATCTGCACTATTTCTCCGTAAAGCAACCCGATCTTAAATGGGAAAATCCCAAGGTGCGCCGGGAAATTTACGATATGATGGACTACTGGTTCCAGAAGGGTATAGATGGTTTCCGTATGGATGTTATTCCCTTTATTTCAAAGGACACCACCTTTCCTGAGCTTCCCGAGCAGTATAACGGAGAATTTATTCCCTACTACGCCAGCGGTCCCAAATTGCACGAATACCTTCGTGAAATGAACCAGGAAGTACTTAGCAAATACGATATTATGACCGTAGGGGAGGCCATTGGAGTTTCTACCGAGCAGGCGCTGGATTTTGTGGACGAAGAGCGAAAGGAACTGAACATGTTCTTTCATTTTGACCTGCTCTCGTTAGATCGCGCCTCGGGTGGAGGATTTTGGATGCGTGAAGATCAATGGAAACTTACGGAATTTAAGGAAATCCATTCTAGATGGGACGCGGCCTTTGCGGAAAAGGGATGGGGAAGTATGTTCCTGAACAATCATGATTTTCCAAGAAGCGTAAGCCGTTGGGGCAATGATTCCCAGGCCCATTGGTACAATTCCGCAACCATGTTACAGACTTTTTTGCTTACCATGCGGGGAACGCCCTATTTTTATTATGGCGAAGAAATTGGGATGACCAACATCCGCATGGATCGTATTGAGGACTACAGGGATATCAATACGCTCAACAGGTATGAGACCCTATCAAAAAATGGGGCCGACCTTGCGGTCTTTATGGAAAATGAAAAGGACGCCAGTCGGGATAATGCTAGAACACCCATGCAATGGGATACCACTGAAAATGCCGGATTTACCAGCGGGAAACCCTGGTTAAAGGTCAACGAGAACTATCAGGAAGGCATTAATGTAGAGGTACAACTAAGCGATAAAACTTCAGTGCTTAACTACTTTAGGAGCATGGTACAGCTCAGGAAAAATAAGCTGACCCTGGTCTACGGGGCCTATACACTCTTGCTGAAAGACAGTGAGGATATCTACGCCTATACCCGGACCCTTGGGGACGACCGCTGTTTGGTATTGCTGAGTTTTGCTACCCGTACGGTTTCGGTAAACCTGGAGGAGGTACATTTTGACAAGGCCAAATTATTGATTTCCAATGACGAGGACCATGCAGATCGCATCAAAAGCGACGCCCACTTTACGCTAAAACCCTATCAGGCCATGGTTTATGAGCTTTTTTGACAAAGGATATCTTTAGTGGATAAAGCTAGTTCGGCGGGCAAAATCAAATAGCACCGCCCCTTTGTTAGGGAAAGGTGGCCATGACCGAGCATAGCGAGTGTCGGGGGCGGAAGGGTAGCCCCATGCCCTAAGCATGTGGCAGTGCGGAAGAGCATTCCTCATACCAACAACCAGAAACCTTGAACCTTGAACCTTGAACCTTGAACTTTAAACCTTCAACATTATCCCTTACCTTTAACCATTAACACGCACCGAAGCCTTGGCGTAGGTGCGTAAACCCAGACAACAAGAGACAGATGAAAAAAGTTATTTTACACAGCATGGTTACCTTCCTGACGTTTGCCGGGGCATACGGGCAAAAAGGAGTTCAGGACGTCCTGAAAAACTTGGAGGCCAAGACAGAGGCCTACAGTGGCATTGCCCAGGATATCTGGGAGCTTGCCGAGATGGGCTATTTGGAGGAAGAAAGCTCCAAATTGCTACAGCAAACCTTGGGCAGCGCAGGGTTTTCCATTAAAACAGGCGTTGCCGGTATCCCCACGGCCTTTGTGGCGGAATATGGCAGTGGTACACCCGTTATTGCGATCCTAGGGGAGTATGATGCACTTCCCGGTCTCTCACAACAGGCAGTGCCCCAAAAGAAAAGCGCGGACAAGGCGGCGGGGCACGCCTGCGGCCATCATTTGTTCGGAACGGCCTCTACGGCAGCGGCCATTGCCGTTAAGGATTGGCTGGTGGCCAACAAGGCCCAGGGAACGGTACGTTTTTATGGCTGTCCGGCCGAGGAGGGCGGTTCCGGTAAGGTGTATATGGTACGCGACGGACTTTTCAATGATGTTGATGTTGCCCTGCACTGGCATCCCGGCTCCCAAAATGCAGCCAGCGCAGGAGCGGCCCTAGCGAACAAGTCGGCCAAATTCCGCTTCCACGGGGTTTCTGCCCATGCGGCCGGTGCGCCGGAAAAGGGACGTTCTGCCCTGGATGGCGTGGAGGCCATGAATGCCATGGTAAATCTAATGCGGGAACACATACCGGAAAGGGCCCGTATACATTACGTAATCACCAGTGGCGGCAAAGCGCCCAATGTGGTCCCGGATTTTGCGGAGGTGTACTACTATGCCCGACATAACCGCAGGGACGTGGTCATCGATATTTTTGACCGTATGGTAAAGGCCGCCGAGGGTGCAGCCCTGGGAACCGGTACTACCATGGACTACGAAATGATCGGGGGTACGCATGAGCTGCTGCCCAACCTAACGCTCCAAAAATTGATGCACGACAACCTCAGCAAGGTGGGCGGGGTGGAATACAGTGCCGAAGAAAGGGAATTTGCCGATAAGATCGCGCGTAGCCTGGGCTACGAAAAGGCGGATATAGATCGGGCAAGGACCGTACAACCGTACCGAACGGAGGCGAAGGCCTACGGCTCTACCGACGTGGGCGATGTGAGCTTCGCGGTACCTACCGTGGGCATGGGCACAGCGACCTGGGTCCCTGGCACTCCGGCACACAGCTGGCAGGCCGTAGCGGCCGGTGGCACTACTATAGGAAAAAAAGGGATGATGGTAGCGGCCAAGGCACTAACACTCACGGCTATTGACCTGCTTAAGGACAAGGATCTGGTAGCGAAAGCCAAAGCCGAATTTTTAGAGCGAAGAGGGGAAGATTTTGTGTACATCCCCCTATTGGGAGACCGCTCCCCTGCCCTGGACTATCGCAAATAATTGACGTAATCAACATCGACCTAAAACGATATAAAAATTATTCTTCGCTTTCCACCCTTTCCTGCTGGGGCAGGGACTGGTAATCATGGGCAAGGGACCACATACCCTTATGGGGCCAATCAAAAAAATATCAATTGCATGTAACAAAAGTGTACACTGTCCTACTAATCGTATAGAAACTACTAACCGACCGTGAACAAAGAACTCGAACATCGTTTTGTAACCGAGCTGGAGAACAATCAAAATGTTGTTCACAAAGTTTGTAGCCTGTATACCAATGATAGGGATTCGCACAAAGACCTTTTTCAGGAAATTACCATACAACTCTGGAAAGCCTATCCCAAGTTTAGGGGCGAGGCAAAATTTAGTACATGGATGTACCGGGTGGCCTTGAACACCGCGATTACCCTGTACCGGAAATCCAAGAAGAGAGTACCTACCCAAGATTATGACTCGGTAATCTATAAAATAAAATCCGATGAATACGACGAAACCCAGGAACAACAGCTTAGGCTCATCTACAAGGCGGTACGGCAGCTCGGAGATATTGACAAGGCCTTGGTCTTCCTGTATTTGGAAGATAAGGACTATAGCGAAATAGCGGATACCCTTGGTATTACGGAGGTGAATGCCAGGGTAAAAATGAATCGCGTAAAGAACAAATTAAGAACCATACTAAATCCTTAAGGATATGATGGACGAACTGGAATTACTCAAAAAAGACTGGCAAAAAAAGGACGACAAGCATCCTAAGTTGACCTTTGATGAGATCTATAAAATGATCTGGAAGAAATCTAGCTCCATTGTCAAATGGATTTTCTACATCAGTATCATAGAATTTGTCTTCTGGGCAGTGATCAATACGGTCTTCACTGACGCTGAATCCCTGAACACCATGAAGATGATGCATATTTATGAGATCAATATGGCCCTGACCATCATAAACTACGCCGTGCTGCTTTTCTTTATCTATAAGTTCTATAGCAACTACAAAAAAATATCGGTCACGGATTCCTCAAGAAAATTGATGAAGACCATCTTGGATGTCAAAAGAACGGTAACCCAGTATGTATGGTTTAATATTGGGATTTTTATCGTGTACCTGATCATTGGCCTGTACGGCAACCTAAAATATGGACCCAATAGTGAAAAAATCCTGGAAGCGGCATCCCAGGCCGGGAACGAGACAGTATTCTGGATATTGGTCTTCGGTGCCTTTCTGCTGGCGGCAACCTTGGTGTTGTTATTGATCTGGGGCTTCTATAAGCTGCTTTACGGACTTCTTCTCCGAAAACTTAGGGAAAACTATGGGGAGCTGAGGAAATTGGAGGTCTAGGTCCGCCATTTTCGCTGCTTGTTCTCTTCTTCATAGGCCAGTAGTTCTGCCTGTGGGATTACCTTCAAAAAGGAAGGATGCTGTTCAATGGCATATTCCAGTTTTTCCATAATGGACTCCACTGCTTCATTTTTATAATCGATATCCAGGGGCTCTTTGATGACCATAGACTGCAGAATGCCCTTTTTCTTGATCCGAAGTCCTTTTTTATCGAACGAGCGACGGAAGCCGTCGATTACCACGGGCACTACTACCGGATTGTATTTCTTAATGATGTGCGCGGTTCCCTTGCGCAAAGGCTTCCAAGGTTTTGTGGTGCCTTGGGGAAAGGTAACCACCCATCCGTCCTTTAGGGCCGTTCCTATATTGGAGATATCGCTCATCTTTACCTGTCTGTTCACCTCCTTGCCATCGGCCCGCCAAGTACGTTCAATACTTATGGAACCGGCATAGGCCAATATCTTGGTCAACAAACTTTTCTTCATGGTCTCTGCCGCTGCCACATAGTACATATTCAATTTGGGGTTCCAGAGATAGCCCACATTTTTGATGCTGTCCTCCCTACCGCTAAGACTGGCATTGAACACATGGAACATGGCCACCACATCGGCAAAATAGGTCTGATGGTTGCTGACGAAAAGTACATTGGTATGGGGCAGACCGCGAATGACCTCGGAGCCCTCAATTTCCAGTTTGTTAAAACCCTTATAGCGCTGGTGGGTCATGAGGCCCATAATGCGGATCAACCATTTTTTGACAAAAAGGATATGTCCAAAAGGATTTCTTTTAAATAGCCCCATAGTGTTAGGTACGAACGTTAAAAATACAAAATATGAACTTATAGCACCCGTTTAAACAGTTCCTTGACCTCCATGAGCATCATAGCCGTGGCGCCCCACACGGTATAACCATTTAATTTAAAGGCAGGTACGGGAACTTTCCCTTGGCTATACGAAGTTGTTAATCTTTGGTTAATTAGGTTCCGATCGTCCATAAAATGGTCCAAAGGCACCTCTACCAGTGCCTCTACCTCCGATTCTTGAAGGCGAAAGGGGCTCTCTTTTTGATACAATCCAAGATAAGGGTACACCTCAAAATTACTTGGCGGGATATAGATTTCGCTAAGGGGCCGTAACACTTGAACCTTCTTAAGATCCACGCCCACTTCCTCCTCCGTTTCCCGTAGGGCGGTCTCCAGAATATTGGCGTCCCCACGTTCTTCCTTTCCTCCCGGAAAACCGATCTGATTGGAATGTACGCCCGGGTATGTCTTTCTCAAGATCAACAACAAATGGGTATGGTAACGGTCATCGGGATAAAAAAGGGCCATGACCCCGGCTTTTTTTGGGGCTTGGCGTTCCACGTTCAGCGCCTTTAACTCTTTGATCCGGTCCAAGGGAGCCATTTTATGGTGGGAAGATTCTCCCGGTAGTGGTAGATTTTTTATTTTTGGAATCTGTTTGGAAAAATCTTGGAAGTCCATGAATCGGAAATGCATCGGTTTCTTTACCACAATACTACTAATTTTTTTAGCGGGATGTAATGACGCGCCCAAGAAAAAAGCCATATCCCCTTTACCGGAGGAAGTGGCCAAAAAAGACAGTGTTGTCATAGACAGTGTGGTTGAACCTGCACAATCCCCAGAGGATGAACCCTTTGTACTGACGGAGGACAATGCCATCGATTTCTTTTTTGAATACAACAAGACCCGCACAAAGAACAAGGTAAAGCTCACTACCAGTTTTGGAAGCTTCACGGTACAACTCTACGATAATGTACCCTACCATGCTTCCAATTTCGTCTACCTTGCGGATAAGGGGTATTTTGACAATACCTATTTCCATCGCGTGGTTAAAAATTTCATTATTCAGGGCGGAAATGCAGACAATAAGGAAACATCCAGAAAGCGAAAGGCCATAGGGCGGTACCTGCTCCCCCCCGATGGGAAAAAGGGCCATAGGCACCATCGTGGCACCATTTCCATGCCCAGCAGTGAAATAAACAATCCACATATGCTGGCCTCTCCCTATGAGTTTTTTATTGTGGTGACCAAACCGGGTTCTTACCATTTGGATGGGGAGTATACCCCTTTCGGAAGGGTCATAGCGGGAATGGACGTTGTGGACAAAATTAACGAGCAACCGGTAGATGACGGGGACTGGCCCTCACAGAACATTTATATTTTTAAGGCCGAGGCGTTGGATTAAAAGTTGGGCCGGTCGGTACCTGCAACTCATTTAGCGTTGCGATAGATATTGGGCAGGGCAATGCCAAACTTCACGGCCAACAACCGGATAACGATAACAATTAGGATACCGCTGATATCGGCATATGCGCTTATAAAGGGAATCTTTAGCAGTAAAAAATAACCAACGCCCCCCAAAATGCAGGCGGTTGCGTAGATCTCCCTTCGGAAAAGTACCGGAATCTCATTGCAGAGAATGTCACGGATGACCCCTCCAAAGCTGGCCGTCATGGTACCCAGAGCTATGCACATAATAGGTTCCAATCCGGCATTGAGCCCCTTTTCTATCCCCACCAAGGTATAGAGTCCAATGCCAATGGTATCGAACAGGAAAAGCGAGGTGCGCAGGTATTTTAGTTTTCCCCTAAAGACAATGGCAAAAATTACTGTTCCGATGATGGTAAAGATATAGACCGACTCCCGCAACCAGACCACTGGGGTCTCCCCGATCAACAGATCCCTAAGGGTACCGCCACCTACCGCGGTCACGAAGGCCACGATAAGCACCCCAAAAACATCGAGCTTTTTGTCCATGGCCACCAGCACCCCGGAAATGGCAAAGGCAATGGTACCCAGAATATCAATGGTAAAGTAGAACATAGGCTATAGTTGTTGGGTGTAGAAGTTGTAGTCCTTGATTACAATGTCTACAAATTCCAAAGGGTTAAGATCTGTGGAAATATCCGTTACTTTCTTTATTCGGTTGCTCAAGGAGATAATGATATGATGGTCGCCGTTCATTCTGGCCGCGTCGTACAATTCCTTTATGGTCTGCATTTCCCGGTCTTTAAAAACAGTAACCTGTGGAAACTTTGGTTTATAATCCATCGACAACTCCCGCAAGAGGGTATCGCGCAGGCCCACCTTTTTCTTTTCGCTGATTACCGTAGTCCCTGCAGCTATATCCCCCACACGTTGTCCGTTGCCCCGTATCAATATGGTAAGTACGGCTAAGCCACCCGAGGTAAGCACCACATCGATGATCCGCAGCAGCCATCGCACGAAATAACTGCTGAAACCTGGTTTGGAACCGTCCAATTTCACCACACGTATGGCCATGATGCTCTTACCTACGGTCTTTCCGTCCATAAAGGTCTCCAAGAGTACATAGTAGAGAAAGGCGGGAAGGGACAAAAGCAAATATAGCGCCCACATATCGGCAAAGTCTATCTCCAGGGATACCAAAAGCAGTATCATCAGTATGGTGTAGATTCCGATGACCAGACTATCGATGAGATACGCCAACATCCGATCCCCAAGATGCGCGGTATTTTGGGCAATACTGATATTTTGCGCGGTTTCTATTTGAAATTGATTCATATTATTAGTTACTTTGAGTACAAACCCAACAGTTAATGCGTGAGGCGGCTTTTGTAAAACAAAATAAAGACAAATGGGCTACTTTTGAAAGCGTGCTTTCCAATAACAAGCAGATTCCGCCCGATGAGCTCTCGGACCTTTACATAGAAATTACCGATCACCTAAGCTACGCCAAAACCTTTTACGGAGGTAGTAATACGGAATTTTATCTGAACTCCCTCGCGTCGCAGGCCCACCAAAAAATCTATAAGACCAAACGCGAATCCAAGAGCCGTATTGTATCTTTTTGGAAAACAGAATTCCCGTTAATGTTCTTTAACCATCAGAGGGAATTATTGATCGCCTTTCTCGTTTTCGCCTTTTTTACGGTTGTCGGTGCCTTTTCGGAAGCAAACGAAGGAGATTTTGTACGTTCCATATTGGGTGATGGCTATGTGAACATGACCCTGGAAAATATAGAAAACAACGACCCCATGGCGGTATACAAGCAACAAGGGGAATTTAATATGTTCCTGGGCATTACCATAAATAACATAAAGGTGGCCCTGATGGCCTTTGCCTATGGCATTATGCTTGGCATAGGTTCGCTGATGATTATGATGCAGAATGGTATTATGCTGGGCAGCTTTCAGTATTTCTTTTATGAAAAAGGGCTGCTTTGGGAATCGGTTCGAACGATTTGGATACACGGTACCATAGAAATTTCCGTAATCATCATTGCGGGCTGCGCAGGGCTCGTACTGGCCAACGGCATGCTTTTTCCAGGAACCTATTCCCGACTGGCATCCTTTAAACGCGGGGTAATCAATGGCTTAAAGATATTGGTGAGCACCATTCCCTTCTTTATTGTCGCCGGCTTTTTGGAGGGCTTTGTGACCCGCCATACGGAAATGCCGGATTGGCTTGCCATACTCATAATTGTAGGATCGTTATCATTAATTATATTTTATTACGTTATATACCCTTCCCAACTTCATAAAAAACTAAAACATGATCAAAGACAACTACATTGAATTTAAGAAACAACGCGAGCTAGGGGAAATATTAACCGACACCTTCGCCTTTTTGCGTACACAATTAAAACCTTTTTTGAGTACCTTCTTCAAGATCGTAGGGCCTTATCTGCTGGTTATGCTGCTCGCTTTTGCGCTGTATTTCTACTCCTTCAGCTCGGTCTTGAACTTTAACGTACAGACTTCTTACGAAGGTTTTGACCCGATACTCATGATTATTGCGATACTGGCCCTAGTAGTGACCTCCATTGCTGCCTATGTGATGTCACAGGCCACGGTACTCTATTATATCAAGTCCTATGCGAACAACAAAGGAACTACGGATTTTGACGAAATCAAAAAGGAAGTTTACGGCTCCTTTTGGAACTTTATCGGACTTGGATTTCTTGTAGGCCTTTCGGTAATGGTTGGTTTTATGTTCTGTTTTTTTCCAGGGATATACCTTATTGTTCCCCTGTCCCTGACCTTTAGCATTTTGGTCTTTAACCAAAAAGGGGTATCCGAGGCCTTTAGCTACAGTTTTACCCTGGTAAAGGACAATTGGTGGATTACCTTTGCCTCCATCTTTGTGGTGGGTATCATTGTAGGCGTAGCCGGCTATGCCTTTAGTCTTCCCGCGGCCATATACAGCTGGGTGAAAATGGGCGTGTTTTCTGGAGAAGTGGATGCGGTGACCATGATGGACGGCTTTTTTGACCCTATTTACATTCTGCTGAACCTGTTGGCGACCTTTTTTAAATTTTTGCTCAACCTTATATCAGTGGTGGCCGGGGTATTCATTTATTTTAATCTAAACGAAAAGAAAAACTTTACAGGCACCTACGAACGCATTCAAAACCTGGGCAATATCCCGGAAAACTAATATGTACAAATTCCTTCTTGTCCTAGCGCTGTGCACCTTGGTTCCGTTTTTCACTGCGGCCCAAAGCGAAGCCGCGCTGCCTCAATACGACCAGACACAACTGGATGTAAAAGAGATCAGCGAGGAGGATTTAACGACCTATAGAAAGGATCCCAAGTTTGATTACGAAATAAAAAAAAGCGAAAACAACTGGTGGAACCGTTTCACCAGTTGGCTCCTTTATCAACTGTCACAATTTTTTGAATGGGTCTTTGGAGCGGAAAAAGCTGTAGGCTTCCTGGCCGTTTTTCTCCGTGTGGTTCCCTATGTGCTGTTAGGGGTTCTGATCTTCTTACTTGTCAAGTTTTTTCTCAAGGTGAACTCAAGGGCACTGATCTACTCCAAAAAGAATACGGCCGTTGTTTCACTGTCCGAGGATGAGCATATCATCAAGAATGGGGATATTGAGCAATTGATCCAAAAGGCTTTGAAAAACAAGGACTACCGCCTGGCCATTAGATATTACTACCTTTTTATCCTGCAACTAATGAGCGAGAAGCAGCTCATAGCTTGGGAACTGCAAAAAACCAATGATGATTACCTCAAGGAGCTCAAAACAAAGGAGCTGCAATCGCCCTTTAGTAGAACAACGCGGCTCTACGACCATATTTGGTACGGGGGGTTTGCCCTGGACGAAATTAAATATCAAAAAGCGGAACACGCCTTTTCCTCGCTACATAAAACCTTGAAAGAAGATGTTTAAAAAGGGCCGTGTATATATCGTCATTGCAATTCTTACCTTAGGGTTCGTGATGCTATTGCAGTACAACAAACCCAAGGAGGTAAACTGGTACCCTTCCTATGTGGCCAAGCACAAAATTCCTTATGGCACCTATGTCCTAAACGATCTAATGACCCGTTGGTTTTCGGAAAATGGCCAACAGGTCAGCGTACCGCCCTACGAATTCCTGTACAACAGCCCGACAGCGGCAGGCACTTATTTTTTTGTCAACGGTAGCGTTGCCTTTGGTGAAAGTGAATTGGATGCGCTCCTGGACTGGACCGCCAAGGGAAATACCCTTTTTGTAGCATCGGAAAGTTTTGAGGAACAATTGTTGGATACCCTGAATTTGGAGGTAGGCTCACTCTACAGTACAGACGGCGTAAAGCCTGATTATGAGTACCAACTGGTGCATTCGGACCTGAAATCGGTCAGAAACCATCACTTTGAAAAGGATTATTACGCAGCATATTTTAAAGCAGTGGATACCTTACATACCAAGATCGTGGGTTTGGTGACCACCAGTTCCGATACGGATACTTCACGGAAAGAACATGCAAACGTCGTCAATCAGCCCTTTGGCGAGGGCCATATCGTCCTAAGTACATTTCCAAAAGCCTTTACCAACTACTTTATCCTGAGGGACAACAACAAAGATTATACAGCAGGACTCCTATCCTACATTGATGGTTCCAAGAACCTGCTTATAGACAACTACCACAAGGCTGGAAAATCGTTTTACACCTCTCCCATGCACGTTTTCCTGAACAACAAAGCACTAAAGTGGGCGTACTATATTGCATTGATCGGGGCCTTGCTCTACGTACTTTTTGAGGGCAAAAGAAAACAAAGGGCTATTCCCATAGTGCTACCGCTAAAAAATCAGACCTTGGCCTTTACCCGCACGATAGCCGATATGTACTTTGAAAAAGGGGAACAAAAACAGGTGGCACAGCACAAGATCGATTATTTCCTGGAGCATATACGTTCCCACTTATATTTAGGCACAGCAACGCGGGACAAGGAATTTTATCGTAACCTGGCCGCCCGTAGCAACCATAGTGTAAAGGAGATAGAGGACTTGTTTCAATTTATGGCCAAACTGGAAAGGCAACACCAGGTCAGTAATCTTGAACTAAAAAAACTAAATACCCTAATCGAAAAATTTAAAGCAAGAGTGGATGGAAAACAATGAGTTGAATTTTGACAATAGAATCCCATTGGAGGACCTAAAAAATGCCGTCACGGCCATCAAGCAGGAACTGGCCAAGGTAATCGTCGGGCAGGAAAGTTTTATGGAACTGCTTATCATTTCCCTTTTGGTAGACGGACATGTCCTGATAGAAGGGGTTCCCGGAATCGCCAAGACCGTAACGGCCAAACTGTTCGCCAAAACCTTGAAGACCGAATTTGGGCGCATCCAGTTTACTCCGGATCTGATGCCCAGTGATATCTTAGGGACTTCGATATTTAATGTGAAGACGTCCGAGTTTGAGTATAAAAAAGGACCCATTTTTTCCAACATCGTGCTTATAGATGAAATTAATAGGGCTCCCGCCAAAACACAGGCCGCACTTTTTGAAACCATGGAGGAAAGACAGGCCACGATGGACGGTACCACCTATCCCATGGGGGTACCCTTTATGGTGCTGGCCACGCAAAACCCCATTGAACAGGAAGGTACCTATGCCCTACCAGAGGCACAATTGGATCGTTTCCTATTTAAGATCAAAGTAGCCTATCCCTCCTTGGAGGAAGAAGTAAAAATAATACAGACCCACCATGAGCGTAAGGGCCAGAAGCCACAAGAACAAATTAAAAGTGTATTGACCCCTAAGGAATTGACCGATTACAAACAGAAAATACAGGATGTGGTCGTAGAGGAAAAAATTATTAAGTATATCGCGGAAATCATTTCCAAAACACGGAACCACCCTCATCTGTTTCTGGGAGGATCACCCAGGGCATCCTTGGCCACATTGAACGCTGCCAAGGCCTTCGCCGCCATACAGGGTCGAGATTTTGTAATTCCTGAAGACGTAAAAAAGGCCCTGATACCTGTATTGAACCATCGCCTTATTCTTAGTCCGGAACGCGAAATGGAGGGAATGACCACTGAAAGTGTCATCACCATGATCATAGAATCAGTAGAAATCCCCAGATAACAGCGCCATGCAAATTCTACGGTCCTTTTACATACACCCTGTTTTCTTTCAATATATGGCATTATTGGCCGCATGCTTTACGCTGTCCTTTTGGTTGCCTCTCCTTTATCCCTTGGCGTGGCTCGCTACCTGGCTGCTGGCCGCTGCCTTTGTCTTTGACACTTATCTACTCTATGCCACCCATGGTATCACGGCAACCCGTGTTTTACCACAAAAACTATCCAATAGCGACCACAATCCCATACAAATGGAGTTCGGTTCCAAATACCCCTTTAAAACATGGATTTCCGTCATTGATGAGCTGCCCCAACAATTTCAAAAAAGGGATTTTGAATATAAGACCCGTATCCTCAGTGGCGAAAACCAAAGTTTCAACTATACGCTTAGGCCCGTAGAGCGGGGCGAATATGTCTTTGGCAAACTAAATGTGTACGCTTCCTCACCCCTTAGAATCGTTAAACGTCGATACACCTTTCAGAAGGATCAAATGGTCCCTGTATATCCCTCGATCATTCAAATGCAGAAATATGATTTTTTGGCAATCAGCAACAGACTTACCGCATTTGGATTGAAAAAAATTAGGCGTATTGGCCACACACAGGAATTTGAACAAATTAAGGAATATATCAAGGGAGACGATTTTAGGACCATTAATTGGAAGGCTACAGCCAAGAAAAATCAGTTGATGGTGAATCAATATCAGGACGAAAGATCACAACCCATTTACTCCATCATAGATACCGGAAGGGTCATGAAGATGCCGTTCAACGAACTGGCCCTGCTGGACTACGCTATAAATTCTACCCTTGCATTTTCGAATGTGGCCCTGAAACGGAACGATAAAACGGGCATGCTCACCTTTTCCAAAGCCATGGAATCCTTTCTACCTGCCTTGCAAAAACCTGCATATCTCAATACGATTCTGGAGACGCTATACAATATTACCACCGATTATTCGGATTCTGATTTTGGCCGGCTGTACGCTCACGTAAAACGAAGGATCAACCACAGGAGCCTGTTGTTGCTGTACACGAATTTTGAACATATATCGGCCCTTCGAAGGCAACTCCCCTACCTTATGGCCTTGGCAAAAAAGCATGTTTTGGTGGTCATTTTCTTTGAAAACACCGAACTGGAACAGCTCATCGCTACCGATGCAGAGGACCTCCAGACCATTTATCACAAAACCATCGCCGAGAAGTTCTCCCTGGAAAAGAGACTTATGCAGAAAGAAATGCAACAATACGGCATTCAGACCATTCTCACCAAACCGGAAAATCTCACCATCAACACGATCAACAAATACTTGGAAATAAAGGCACGGGGGTTGCTTTAAGGTTTAAAGTTGGCAGTAGGCAGTTACAGTTGGCAGTTCTTTGTGTTAGGTTTTAAATGTTGAGTGTTGAATTATGAATTGCACTGCGTTCGGCGTGTGCATTATGGTGGGCAGTTCATGGTGTTTGGTGTTAAATACTGAGTGTTGAATTATGAATTATGAATTGCGGTGCGCTCGGCGCTTAGCGTATGACGCGATGCATTTTATCTGGAAGTAAGCGGTTCTCAGTGTTGAATTATGGATTGCAATGCGTTCGGCGTTTGGCGCGTTGCATTATAGTGGACAGTTCCTGGCGTTAGGTGTTAAATACTGAGTGTTGAATTATGAATTATGAATTGCGGTGCGCTCGGCGCTTAGCGTATGGCGCGATGCATTTTATCGGGCAGTAGGCGGTTCTCAGTGTTGAATTATGAATTGCAATGCGTTCGGCGTTTGGCGCGTTGCATTATAGTGGACAGTTCATGGTGTTTGAGGTTCAAGGTTTCAGGTTTATAGTATCATTAACAAAAAAATAGGCAGTAATGATCATTAGAATATTCAGGGCAACGGTCCACAAGGAGTTGCATATCGAGTTTATGGAAAAATTCAGGGAAATATCCATCCCCCTGGTCAAAACACAGCAAGGTTTGGTGGCCCTGGAGATTGGGGAACCAACACAATGGCATCCCAACGAATTTGTAATGATCTCCACATGGGAAACAGAGCAACACATCCGCAACTTTGTGGGGGACCAGTGGAATGAGGCACATATTCCCTCAGGGATGGAAAAATATGTAGTGCAATGCTGGGTACGCCACTACAGGAATGTTCCCCTCTAAAGATCTATCCGCGTAATTTTTATATTCTGACCATAGTCCAAAGTGCAAGCGCATTGTTTCAATTACCTAAACAATATTATATTTGGCAAGGGCCCTGTTTTCCAGTACCCTATGTTGTAAAAACAGAAAATAATGGATTCCAAAAAACTAAAAAACCGGATCGGCTATTTCTTTATGGCGCTTTTTGCCATTTTTATAGGCCTTTATCCCTTGCGTTTTATAGGCCTCCCCTATGATCAGAGCCTGCTCGCCGCCAAATCTGCTGCCTTGCTGAGCAGTGAGCTATACCTTGCTGGTTTCTATACCCATATTTTTATGGGCGGACTGGCCCTATTGACCGGTTTTTCGCAGTTCTTTAAAAAGTTGCGTTCAACACGTCTTGGATTGCATAGGATTCTGGGAAAAGTATATGTGATTTCGGTATTTTTGAGCGGGTCGGCAGGCTTGGGTATTGCCTTTTTTGCTACAGGTGGTTTCATCCCGGCCTTGGGTTTTGGAGCGTTGGCCGTAGCATGGCTCTATACCACGACAAACGCTTTTATCACCATAAAACAACAACAAGTACATGCACACCAGCGTTGGATGATTCGTAGTTATGCACTTTGTTTTGCCGCAGTCACCCTACGCCTTTATCTGCCTTCCTTTATAGGCTTTTTGGGAATGGATTTTGTATCCGCGTACAAAATCATCGCCTGGCTGTGCTGGGTACCCAATATCCTTGTGGCAGAGTTTCTTATCATAAGAAAAATGCAGTTTGCCTAATCCAATTACACTGCTTTAAAATCTTTGTCCATCCAGGCCTCTTGATGCGGATAATTTAACTATATTGTGTACCCCTATTTAAGTACCCGTATAAATGAAGAACATCCTGCACTCCCTATCCTGGATCGATTCGGTCGCTGGTGCCGTATGGATACTGTTGACCCTAATAATGATTGGGGTACTGTACCAGATCTATCGGCGAAAAGGGTATACCAAAAAATCTTTTTACCTGGGCCTATTACTGTTGGTGCTGATATGGTCATATCCCTTATACACCAACTTCTTTGATGCTTTGGAAATAGGAATGGCCGGCAATATTTTCACTTTGCTGATGACCGTGCTCTATATGGTGCGGTTAAAAACGGTTTCAATTGGGCTATCCAAATTTATGATTCCCCAGGCCATATGGTTATCCGTAGCGTCTCTTTACGTGGGCTTGCTATTGCTGGACAAGTATTGATACGCAATCAATTGAATAAAAATATGCATACCATTTTAGGTTCGGGCGGGATCATCGCTAGTGAATTGGCCAAGGCACTTACCGAGTATACTCCCCATATCCGTTTGGTTAGCAGACACCCTGAAAGGGTAAACCCTAAGGATGAATTGCTTGCTGCCGATCTATTAAACCCCCTGGAGGTAGACCATGCCGTAGCGGGTTCCAAGGTAGTCTATGTTACCATTGGCTTTCCTTATAGTGCCAAGATCTGGCAAAGAACCTGGCCTACATTCATGGGGCACGTAATCAAAGCATGCAAGGAGCATGGTTGTAAACTGGTTTTTTTTGATAATATCTATATGTACGATGATGGGCAATTGGATGGTATGACCGAAAATACGCTCATTAACCCTCCTAGTAAAAAAGGTAAGGTCCGTGCCCAACTTGTACATATGATTATGGGAGAGGTAAAAAATGCCAATCTTACCGCCCTAATCGCCCGTTGTGCTGATTATTATGGTCCGGGAATAACCCGGAACGGTATGTTGCGTGAAATGGTATTTAAAAATTTGGCCAAGGGTAAAAAAGCCAATTGGTTGGGATCGGCTCAACATAAACACTCCTTTACCTATACCCCAGATGCCGGAAAGGCGACTGCATTGTTGGGAAACACGGATGATGCGTATAACCAGATATGGCATTTGCCCACGGCGACCGATCCGTATACCGGAAAGGAATGGATAGAGCATATTGCGCAAACCATGGGGGTCACGCCCAAAATTCAGGTCGCCCCGAAGTTTTTGGTACGACTTATGGGCGTATTTATCCCCATCATGAGAGAAATGGTAGAAATGTTGTACCAATACGATCGTGACTATGTATTTGATAGCAGTAAATTCGAAAAACGCTTTAATTTTACACCCACCCCTTATACCAAGGGCATACAGGAGGTAGTACGTTCCGACTATTCCCTTACCTCCAAAATTTAGGACGTATTATCATTTAAGCTTATTATCTTAGCAATCAAAAAGAGAGCTTTTTACCGTATTTTATGAGAACAGTAACACAACTCCTTATGTGCATCATCCTATTTTCGGCCCAGGCCCAGGAATCCACGGAAACCGATCTGCCCTACCAAAACATTCCCGAACATCCCGAAGACTACGGTCCTGGCAATGTGATTGCACGTATGATCGACGGACTTGGGTATCGCTATTATTGGGCTACCGAGGGCTTAACGGACAAGGATCTGCAATTTGCCCCTGCCGATGAAGCGCGAAACCTTATGGAAACACTGCAACACATTTATGGCTTATCCGAAACCATTGTAAACGCTCCAAAGGGTGTGGCCAACGAACGGCCGCAAGACTGGTCCGCACTTTCCTACGTGGAATTACGAACGCTAACCTTAAGCCGTTTAAAGCAAGCGAGTGAGCTGTGTCGTGGGAAAAGGGCGGAAGATATCGATAAGATGCAGGTTAGTTTTAAAAATGGTGAAAAGCAGTTCGATTTTCCCTATTGGAACATGCTCAACGGTCCGCTGGCCGATGCAATCTACCATACGGGACAGGTGGTTTCCTTTCGGCGTGCCTCTGGAAACCCCATGAACCCCAAGGTCAATGTTTTTACAGGCAAAACCACAGAATGAAAATGGAAAAGCATTTTGAACTGGATGATGAAACCTTTGAAGCGCAATTTGCAGACTGTAGCCTAAAGCCCTCTCTTTTTAGCCACAGCGCACATTTACGTTTGGCCTGGATACACATAAAAAAATACGGCCTGGACGCTACTATAGACCATATGTGCGATCAAATAGCTAGGTATGCCGGTTCCTTGGGCGCCCATGACAAATTCAACAAAACCGTTACGGTGGCTGCCACCAAGGCCGTCCATCATTTTATGCAACGATCGGACTCGGATAACTTTCAGGGTTTTATTCAGGAGTTTCCACGCTTGCAAGATGATTTTAAAGGCCTCATGGATGCCCATTACGACATTGATATATTTGCGTTGGAGGAGGCCAAACGTATGTTTTTGGAACCTGACCGCCTGCCTTTTGATTGATCTTAAAATCCGTTTTATGCCTTTGAAGTGGGCCCTTTATCTCCTATTTTGTTTAGGTCTTCTATCCTGTAGTACCAAAAAACAGCCGTCCCCTACCGAAATTGCCCAACAGTATTATCGGGCAATGAACCAGTCCGATTATGAGGGGGTTACCGAATTGTTTCTGGACAGTATCCGTATGATCGAAAACGGTTATGACATCGTTCTTTCCAAAGAGGATTACATAAACTGGTTGCAGTGGGATTCCGTATTTAAACCCACCTACAAAATTCTGAAGATTTCCGAGAAAAATGGTAAGGTTCAATTACACGTTTCCAAAAGCTGTAGACGTACGCTTTTTTTAAATGGGGAAGCAGTGGTCAACAATGAACTTATGACGTTAAGAGATCGGAAGATCGAACAAGTCGAGATTTTAAATTACGTGGTGTTCCACGACAGTTTGTGGGATGCAAATAGGTCCAAGCTACTCCGGTGGGTAGACGAAAACCGGCCCGAACTGAATGGTTTTTTGCACGACCAGAGCAAGACGGGAGGACTCAACTATTTAAAAGCCATAACGCTTTTCGAAGCTCATGATGGTAAAAGCTTGAAATCTCCCTAAAAGCCCGTTCTTTTCGATCCTTGCATTTGGTCTTTTCCCAAAAATCTTAAAACTTTGATAATCGCACACTTGGTCTCCCGCGTATGTGGTACCTTATAAGCACCAACCCAACTTTAGTACATAAAACAACTGTAATGAAGTCCAGACAGGTCCTCTTAGCGCTCCTATGCTGTTTCTTTTTTAGTTTCCTGAACGCCCAAGGGCTTAACGCCTTGGCGAAGGATTTTTTAAATACCCTGAGCCCCGAACTGCGGGAAAGGACCCTTTTTTCCTTGGACGACGAGGAACGCTATAATTTTCACTATACGCCCGTAAGGCGGAAAGGGCCAAGCTTCAACGACTTTAATGAGGCCCAGAAAAAGGCGGCGCTTAAACTCTTAAAAGCTTCCCTAAGTGCAGAGGGTTATCGCAAGAGCATTGAAATCATGGCCTTGGAAGGAGTCTTGCGCGTAATAGAACAGAACAATTATCGAGACGACCTCGATTATCACTTTTGCATCTTTCATGAGGTAGATTCGGATGCATTCTGGGGATGGCGTTTTGAGGGACATCACCTTTCCCTGAATTTTGTTATTTCGGAGGGGAAGTTGCTCGCCGGAACCCCTGCCTTCTTCGGAGCCAATCCGGCCAAGGTGGCCCATGGACCACAGCAAGGAAAAGAAGTGCTTGGGTCGGAGACCCACCTTGCCTTTGCCCTGGTCAATTCGTTCTCCAAAATACAGTTGAGCAAGGCCCGATTTTCCGAACAGGCCCCTCGCGAAATCCTTACCCGCACCAAAAGAAAAGTAGCCGCCCTGGAGCCCAAGGGAATTGGCTATGTGGCCCTGACAGACGCTCAGAAGAAAACCTTCCTCCAATTGCTGCGCGTATATGTGGATAATTACGAAACCCTTTACGCCCAAAGCCTATGGAGCAAAATTGAAAAAGGCGGACTGGACAGGCTCTATTTTGCCTGGGCCGGGGGGCTACGGCCAGGAGTAGGTCACTATTACCGCATACAGGGCCCTAGCTTACTAATTGAATACGACAACACCCAAAACGGCGCCAATCATGTACATTCTGTAGTCCGCGACCTCACCAACGATTTTGGGGAGGACCTGTTGCGCAATCACCTGGAAAAACATCATAAGGATTAAGAGTCATAGTTGACTGTTAAAAGTTAATGGTATAAAATGCAAACCCTAATTTTAAAATGTCAACTCAGAATTTAGAAATCCTAACGTAAAGCATAACCTCAAACCAATCAGCTCTTAATCACCACTTATTCCAAAAAACCCTAGGGATAATTCAAGAAGGGGGGTTATTCAATATTCAGTTTTTCAGTGTGTATGGAAATTTCTTTTTTCTCCTTATCATATTCCATCAACAACACATATCCTATCTTGGCAGGTAATGGGAAAAAATTTGTTTTCCCTTCCTCGAGATAAATTTTGTCGGAAGACAATTCTCCTTCATCATGGATAATAGTCTTAAAGGCAAGTTTATTCTGCTCCCCTTTTAACCTTTCATAATCAATGAAGTTGGCGTAAAACCGATTATTCTCTTTATCAATTTGGGTATAGGCATAATCAAATCCTCCAAGAGCCTTTACCATATGGGCATTCATTTGAGGACTTCCGAAATCAAAAACGTTCGGTATGTTGGATTTGCCTTTTTCAAATATTTCAACATCAATTAAATCAAATTTATTATCAAATTTAAATACAATAGCATCGGTAATGGTAAGCTTGGTAAATCCGCCTGCGGTAGCTCCCCCACCTGCTGCCGCCAGGACGCCTAAAGCAATACCTGCCGCATCAGCCTTTTTTGAATACTGCTCCCCGATGGCATAGTACCCATCGTTGCCCATGCGTACGATTTCGTGGAAATAGATATATCCGTAATCTTTGGTTTTACTACCCTTTTTGATGGCGACCTTTTTGCTGATATGATCTTTCCAACTCAATTTATTCTCGTAGGACAAGGTTCCGTCCATGTGGTATACTTCGGTATACAATCCCAAACTTTCCGCTTTGGCCAATTTGGCCTTGGGTTTGTAGTACTGTCCCAGAAAAACAATCTGATCTTCCTTAGTTATAAAGGCATTGGTAATGAGCCGAGGGTCTAGTTCATCATAATCTCTAGTGAAGAGGAGGTTGCCCGTATCAATTTCCAAGACTATAGTTCTTAGTGACATCTTTGCAGAACTTGCATAACGCTGTGATTTTTCCAACAACACCACTACTTTTTCATTAATTGCTATGGTGCTTATGTCCAAGGTTTCCTGCGAAGTTTTATCGGAATGGAATTCCCATTTTTTTCCACCATTCGTGGGAAAATATTGCATAGCATATCCTGATTTTTTACCTGTCAATAGACGTTTCAGTAAAAATCCTTTATTGTCTACAGGAAGTAATAGATTTAACGGTCGTGCCTTGGATTGGGAAGCAAGTCGCCTAAACTCGCCAGGGCTCACCGGCAATTGGATTGGAGTTAGGTTGTTGGCCTGTTTGTCAAAACTTACGATTTCAATTTTTTTGTCCAGCTTGTTGAACAGGGCAAAGGTAAGTTGATCGCCGTTAAAACCCTTTCCGATCAAGACCGTCCTTTTTTTACTTATCATGGATTTTGTAGCCACATCATTTAGATTCTTATCCAAAATTTGTATCGCATATTCCCGTTCCTTGTTTTCAAGTTTATCCACCTCGTAAAAGAAATAATAACCGTCCACATCATTTTCGCCATCAGATATAGCACCGGAATTCTTAACATTGAATTTGGTAATATTGGCAATAGTGCGGTTTTGCGCATATACATTAATATTTGATACAAGTAATAGTAGTGTTAAAAGAGTAATGTTCTTCATTGTTATTATTGATTTAATGATTCAAAAAAGTCCTTAGCGTCCAAAAATTCAATATGATCCCCGGCTATTGCACCATACCTGTGGCAAAAATAATAACCAATTTTTCGAATGTGTTTCAACTCCAGTTTATGAACAAATGAACGAATACGATTTAAATGTATCTCCTCCGAAAATGGACTGCTTTGAGGTACATACTTTCCCATTTTATGACGCTTTTTGGCTAAATACATTTTTTTTAGGGTTACCGCAGTTTTCACTACCCCTTCCCGATGCTCCTGCTGGTCTTGTATCATTATGAGTGATTCATACAAAGCAAGGTCCAGTTGGTTAAAATCCAATAAGGTATGCAGCTGCTGTTTTTTGGCCAGTTGCTTAAGTTGGGGAAGGTAGTTTGTGGTATTTTGGCTCTCCTCTATTTGGTGCTCCATATGCAGTTTCTCCAATCGATAAGGGATTTCAGGATGGGTCTTTAGAGAATCCTTGTCAAAGGCATAATCATTGCTACTTTCGCTAATATTAAAGAGGGTTTCTTCTTCTTCAATCCAATTCAGACGAAAAGGAAAGGATTCAAAATTTAGGATACTGTCTATCTTGGAAGCTTTGATAAAGCGAATTTGCTCCAGTTTGCCCAATTTTGTCAAGGCGGATAAGGCGGCATGCGGATTGTATCCAGTATTCTTCAACAAAATTAGCCCTAAGGAATCAGCCTGAGCTTCTGCATGCCTACTGTGGGACATCAATTCGTAGGTGAGATCTTTCACCAGGGCACGACCATCCCTTATGGTGTTGTAACGCTGTTTTTTTATGGCTTTGGACTTTTCTCGAATGGCCTTCGAATTTATGGTATCTATATATCTCTCTGCTTTTTTGTTCACATGGTTCAAGAGAAGATGGGCCATCTCGTGACTTAAAATAAAGGCGAGTTCATCATCATTTTCCAAATAGGTAAACATCCCCATATTTATAGCAAAAGATCCATCGCCATAACAGGCGGCATTAGGTATCGAAGATCGATGGAAAAAGAAATAATGATTATCAGTATCTATTTGAGGATTACCTTTGTAAATCCTTTGTAATAACGGTTTTAAATTTTCTGTGAGGGATGCTCCAAAAATAAAAACGCTGTCCTGAATATTCTGGATGAATTTTTCCGTTTTCTCCCGATATATCTTTCGCTTTTCCGAAATGTTGTCTCCATCCAAAGTAGCAAGACGATGTTGTTCTATAGATTTGAGGTAGTTTTCTATATGTTTCCTGTTCTCTGGAAGGTAGTTTAGTTGAGGGTCCTGAGCCTGTAGCTTCAGACATACAAACAAGAAAAATAAAATGGTGGGGGAAAGTCTCAATTTGTCTTTGGTCATTTCTAAGCCAACGAAAAAACGGCTCTAATTGGTTTGGTAGTTATTCGGTAAAGAAATTGCTACAACAAAAATATACTTTATATTAAATTAGAGGTTGTTTTTATTCTAAATTCCCATACCAGTCTGCACAATTTATCCTATTGGCACCTTTGAAGGTCAATCTAAGTTCTGTACGCATTTACCCTGGAAAAGCATCATAAGGATTAATTTCCGGATTTGCCAAAATTCCTAAAACCTTCTATTTCCTGATTGTCCCGGAAATTTGTACCTTAAAGTACTATGGTACCGAAAACCACAAGCGTGTTCAAGGTTAAGGCATTTATGGTAGCACCTATCTGGATCTTTCTTTTTGTAGGCCTCCTATTGGGCTGCTCGTCCAAAACGGACGACGAAACCGGCAATATGTCCAAGGAACAGGTGGGACTTATCGGATACGGTTCCCTAATGTCACAGCCAAGTATGGAACGGACCCTGGGAAGGCCCTATGACGGCGCTATCAGAAAAATACATCTGCGGGGGTATCAACGGCTCTGGAATATTAAGGTACCCAATACGGGCGAGGGGGCGTATACCTGTATGACGGAAACAGGGACCATAATACCCGAGTCGCTTATTTTCTTGAACATTCAACCTAAAGAGGAGCAATCCATGAACTGTTGTCTCTACATATTGGAAGAGGCCGATCTTGTAGCCTTTGATGCGCGGGAAATTGGATATCAACGAATTGAGGTCTCCCGGGACATCGTGGAAACCGATATTCCGGATCTGCCCATCTATGCCTATAAGGCGCTTCCTGCCTTTACTGCCGAAGCTGAGGAAAACAACCCCGGGAAGAACGCGGTATTGCTGCAATATCTGGAGATTCTTGACAATGCCTTTGACGTATTAGGTGCTACCTTTGAACAAGAATTCCAAGCGTCTACCTTGCCCTTGGACCCCGATTTGGTCCTGGACTGTACCTTAGATCCCTAGATGGCCTGTACTACAGGTATGCGACCGTTGCAATTTCCAAAAAGGTCCAATAGCCCTATTTAAAGGTCTTAACTTTTAACTTTTGATTTTGACCTAGCTTCGCCCTACCCTGCGTATATACCCAAAGGCAGAACAATGAAAACAGGGAAAATAGCAGTGGTCGTTGGGCACAACAGCAAAAAGCAGGGGGCCCAGGCCATAACACCCATCGATCGATCGGAATTTGACTTTAATTCAGAATTGGCAAGCCGCATGCTGGACAGCGCGGAGAACTACGAGGTGGAACTCAAAGTCTTTACCAGGAGATATCAAGGTTCGTATACCAAAGAGATTCAAAAGGTCTATGGGGAAGTTAACACCTGGGGAGCCGAGTTTTCCATGGAACTGCATTTCAACTCGGCCTATTTCACGGCCGCGGGAAGCGAAGTTTTCAGTAGCGGTACTCCCGGGTCCCTACGGTTTGCCAACCTGGCACAACTAGAGCTTGTGACACTGTTCAAGAGGGCCGGAAAAACAGACCGGGGTGTAAAAGTGCGAAAAAAAGGGGCAAGAGGGTATCTTTCCCTCGTATCCGGCAGGGCTCCCGCCATTTTGGTAGAGCCTTTTTTTGGCTCTAACCGCTCCGATGTACTCAAGATGCACCGTATGGGGCTGCAGCCTCTGGCCGAGGCCTATTTGAGGGCCATGGAGGCCGTGGTACAGCAAACCTTAGATCTACCCCCTCCACCTCCGGATTCCTAAAAGAGCGGAATCATTTCCATTTAAACAGCAACCATACATCTTTTCGTACAAACGGTACATGAATCCGTGATAGCCGCACATTGCACCCATGGAAATGCTCCTTTCGATTTTATATCACACAATAAATTCCTATCTTGTTGTGCCTTAGTGCGGTATACGCACAATTATCCCCTCTGCGTTATCCGTTCGTGTCCCCCTTGGCCATTTGTGATACACTAACTCAATCATCTATGAGGGCCGTTGTCTTGTTGATTATAATGTTCATAAGCATTGACCTGTACACTCAGGACAAACTTCCTATTATTGATATGCATCTACACGCCCTTCCCGCCGCCCAAAACGGGCCGCCCCCTAACGCCATCTGCGCCCCACCGCTAGAGATGCCGATACATGACCCGTCAAGGCCCTGGGCTTCCGCTTTTATGGAGTTACTACAAAATCCAACATGTGAAACGGCCATATGGGGGCCGGCGAGCGACCAAGAAGTGATGGATCAAACCCTAAAACTGTTGGAAAAGCACAATATCTATGCTATGACCAGTGGTTCCCTGCTTGATGCCTATATTGAAAAGGGGGGTGAACGGATCATTCCCGGTCTGGGATTTAGTTTTTTTCATAAGGGGATGACAGCGGAAAAAGTACAGATGCTCCTGGCTTCAGGTAAGTTCAAGGTCTTTGGAGAGGTTGCCATTCAATACAACGGCGTATCACCCAGTGATTCGCTTTTCGCCCCATATGCCAAAATTGCAGAGGCTTTGGACATCCCCATGGGAATACATGTAGGCACGGGACCCCCTGGGGCGCCTTACCTTCCCGGCGTTGAAAATTATCGGGCAAAATTACACAGTCCCCTAGTAGTGGAAGAATTGCTAATGCTACATCCCAAATTACGGATTTACCTCATGCATGCCGGATATCCAATGATCGATGATCTTTTGGCCGTATTATGGGCGCATCCTCAAGTATATGTGGATGTGGGGGTCATTTGCTACGCAATTCCAAGAAAGGCCTTTCACAACTATTTAAAGCGTATTGTTGAGGCCGGTTACGGAAAACGCGTATTGTTTGGTTCCGATCAAATGAATTGGCCGGGAACTATTGAAGTGGGGCTAGAAGCAATCGAGACCGCTCCTTTTCTTAGCCCTAAACAGAAGCGGGATATATTGTACAACAATGCGGCCCGCTTTTTACGCTTAAGCGAGGAAACCATTGCAAGACATCATACTAACTAATTACTAAATCAAATACATTCTAAATGAAAAACAACAAAAACACCAGCAGAAGATATTTTTTTAAGAACACTGCCCTGGCAACGGCCGGATTGGTAACCGTTCCCATGCTCAACTTCGCTCACCAAGTACCAGCTGCACCCGCGGAGAGCATCTATTTGATAGGGCCCCAAGAAGGCTATTCCCCACAGATCGGAACCCTCTTATCTACCATGACCATGATGCGCCAATGGGTCATTCAATCGGTAAAGGACCTCACTATGGAACAATTGGATTTTCAAATTGATGATCAGTCCAACTCCATTGGGGCCATGTTATTGCACCTGGCAGCCACGGAACGCTATTATCAACTCAACACCTTTGACGAAATGACCTGGGGAACATGGAACGATGAAATAAAACAGGAATGGGATGTCCCGATGGGCCTGGGCGAAGAAGGCCGAAAGCAGATCAAAGGGAACACAATAGACTATTACCTCACCAAAATGAAGGAGGTACGGGAGGTGACCAAAAAGGAGTTTGCCAAAAGGGACGATTCCTGGATTATGATATCGGAACCCTTCTTCGAAAACGAACCCACCAACAACTACTGCAAATGGTTTCATGTGTGCGAGCATGAATCGAACCACAGGGGGCAGATCAAATTCATCAAAAAACGCCTAAAGGTCTAATTATGAAACAGCTGTTGTATATCGTATTTTTACTGATGTTATGCCCTCCTGGAGCAGCACAGGAATCTTTTAGCACCACGCGAACCCAGGAAGAGATAAACAAGGAAATTGCACGAAATTTTTTCCTGGACCTCTGGTTCAGCAACAATACCGGCAACTACAAAAAATACGTAGCGGACACCTATGTTGTTCACGATATCGGGGACCGAAAAGGAGTTACCGAACAGGCAGTAGAGCAGAAGAACATAGCGGATTTCTTTTGGAACAATGGGGAGATGGACTGTAAGTTCGATTACCAAGTGGCCGAAGGTGACCTTGTAGCTACCCGATGGACGATTTCTTACAGGCCCAATACCTTGTTCGGAAAATTCTTTTTAGCAAGCGATGAACCCTTCAGTATTATCAATGTATTCCGAATCAAAGATGGAAAGATCGTAGAGTTCTGGAACCATCGCCACGATATAGACACCCCGCAGACCATGAAATTTGTTTTTAAGGGACTTTTATGGGGTCTTCTCATTGCCTTGATACCTACTTTCTTTGTCTTTAGGTTGCGCAGAAAACTAAAAGCCCTTAGGCGCTAATTACAGTCCTGTACCTAAATTCAAAGCTTGAATATCATTTTTCGTCCCAAAATTTGTGCCTATCGACATAGAGCTCTCCCATCCTGCATTTTAACAAAGGACCCGCCGGAAGATACTTCCACGTTCCCATAACTTTTCTTACCTTGTTGGCCGAATCTAAATCAATCAATAGACAGATATGAAACTTGTTTTTTCCGTATTGTTCTCCTGCTTCTTACTCGTAAGTCTCCAAGCCCAGGGCCCACAAAACTGGGAAGGAAAATTTGAACCCATAGATCGTATGATCGAACCGCCAAGCCCTTACCGATCCGCCAGTGGGGCACCGGGTAAAGCTTATTGGCAGCAACGCGCCGATTATGTTATTAAAGCGGAACTGGATGAAAAGAACAACATGATCAGCGGGGAAGAGACCATTACCTACCACAATAACGCCCCGGAAGACCTTAGTTACCTATGGGTACAATTGGATCAAAACGTGAACCGTAAGGAAAATGAGGACTTTGGTGAAGTCATGGGCACGGTTAGGGATTCCATGACCACCAGGCATATGCAATTCCTTACCCGGGCCATTGATTTTCCCGCGGGCTATACCATAAAATATGTAAAGGATGCCAACGGAAAATCCATGAATTCGTTGGTAAACAACACCATGATGAAAATACGTCTGGACCAACCCTTGAAATCGGGTACCTCCATCAGCTTCTCCATTGCCTGGTCCTATCCCATTACCGATCGCAGCCTATACCTTCTCTCCAGGGAAGGCTATGAATACTTCCCTGAGGACGACAATACGGTCTATCTCATTGCCCATTGGTTTCCAAGGATGGCCGTATACAACGATACGGAGGGTTGGCAAAATCAACAATTCCAGAAACTGGGCGAATTTGCATTGGAATTTGGTGACTATGACGTGGAGATCAAAGTACCTGCCGATCATCTCATCGCGGCTACCGGAGAGCTACAGAATACCGATGCCGTGCTAACTGCCGAACAGCGCAAGCGTTTGGACCAAGCCCGCAAATCCTTTGACGCCCCTGTGATGATCGTTACCCCAGAAGAGGCCGAGGCCAACGAAAAGACCAAGGCCAACCGAACCAAAACCTGGAAATACAAGGCCACCAATGTGCGCGACTTTGCCTTTGCCTCTTCCCGTAAATTTATTTGGGATGCACAGGCCGTACAGTTCTCGGACCATATCACAATGGCCATGTCCTTCTATCCCAAGGAGGGCCTTCCTGTTTGGAGTGAGGAATCTACAAAAGCTGTGGTACACGCCTTGGAGGTCTATTCCGATGCTACCTTTGAATACCCTTACCCCGCGGCTATTTCAGTAAACACCTCCAACATTGGCATAGAATTCCCTATGATCAGTTTCAATGGGGGCCGTCCCAAAAATGGAAAAATTAGCGAACTGGCCAAGGCTGGGATGATCAGCACCATAATCCATGAAGTAGGTCACAATTGGTTTCCCATGATCGTAAGCTCTGATGAACGAAAGTGGATGTGGATGGACGAGGGCCTTAACACCTTCATACACCAACGTACCCTGGAAGAGCGGTATCCACAGTTTAACCATACCACCCCTAAAACCATTGTGCCCTATATGAGCGGTGACAAGAGCATTATGCGCCCTATTATGGTTACCTCGGACAATGAACTGTTACAACAGATCGGGGCCAATTTCTATCAAAAGCCTACGGTAGGCCTGCAAATTTTGCGGAATTCGGTCATTGGACGCGAACTTTTTGATGAAGCCTTTAGGGAATATGCCAACCGCTGGAAATACAAACACCCCAATCCGGCCGATCTCTTCAGGACCTTGGAAGATGCCACAGCGGCCGACCTCGATTGGTTCTTTCGAGGTTGGTTCTTCACCACGGATCAAACCGATATGGAACTTACCAATGTAAAGTGGTTCAAGGTATTGGAAAAGGATATCAACTTGGAAGGGGAAACCCAAAAGGTGAACCTTAAGATCGGAGGAGAAAGCGCCGGTGAGCAAGCAAAGGACTTCACCAGCGGACCGGAGGATATAACCATGATTTCCACCCCGGATGCCAACTACGGCCAATTTCTGTCCCGATTGGACGAAACAGAGCTTAGGAAACAACTGGCAGACAAGAATATCTATGAGCTCACCATCAAGAATGTAGGCGGACTGGTTATGCCCGTTACCGTGGAATGGGAGTACACGGACGGCACCAAAGAAGTTGATCGCCTACCGGCCGATATCTGGCGTCTAAACGAACACCTGATCAAGAAGACCTTTATCAAGGAGAAGGAAGTACAACGGGTGAACTTGGATCCCAATTTTGAGTTTGCCGATATCGATATGGAAAACAACAGCTTTCCCAAGAAGGAAGAGCCGTCGGAGTTTGATAAATTAAAACAATAACGCTAAGTAATAGGGAATCTTTGGTCCATAACGGTATTGCATTGAAAGCAATCTGTCCGATAGGTTATTTTTGAATGATGGGCACACAGCTAAAAGATCAATTGGGGAGAAAACTTATACTGACCCGATCCCCTACCCGTATCATATCCCTTGTCCCCTCCCAAACGGAATTATTGGTGGCCCTGGGATTGGAAGAGGCCATTGTTGGACTTACCAAATTCTGCGTGCACCCAGCGCATCTGATCCAACAAAAAAAAGTGGTGGGCGGTACCAAAAACATCTCTTATAAAAAAATAGGGGCGTTGCAGCCCCATATTGTTCTCTGCAATAAGGAAGAAAATACAAAGGAAATAGTGGCGGAACTGGAAAAAGAGTATCCAGTATACGTTTCGGATGTAGCCACGGTGGAAGACTCCCTGGAAATGATAGCCCATTTCGGTCAACTTTTTGGCTGCGCCGAACGGGCCGCGGCCCTAATCACCAAAATAAATGGGCAGGTCGCGGAATTTAAGGAATTCGTAAAGGGCAAACCCAAGCTTCGGGTGCTCTATCTTATCTGGAAAAACCCATGGATGACCATTGGGAAGGACACTTTTATACATTCCTTATTGACCCTCAACGGTTTTACCAATGCCTTCGCCAACCAAACACGATATCCGGAAATTGATGAACAAACGTTCCAAAGCGTCCCTGCGGATGTCATTTTTTTATCATCGGAACCGTATCCGTTTAGGGAAAAACACAGGGCGGAGGCACGACAGCTACGACCACAGGCCAAAATATGTCTGGTGGATGGCGAATATTTTTCCTGGCACGGTTCACGGCTCGCGGATGCTTTTAGCTACTTTAAGGAATTACATGCCGAATTGGCGAACTCCTGATTCCCAGCCTATTTGTTGCGAAAGGGATTTAGTGATTTACAAAAAGAAAAGTTAAGTTTTACCAAACGTTCGGTAATTAATAATAATCGATTATCTTTGCCCCATGCGACCACAGAAAGTACAAGATCCGGAAATGCTGCAGGGACTAATGTCCGTTTTACGCGCCAAGGGCTATGATGGTGCCAGTTTAATGGAACTGGCCGAGGCTGCGGGCCTTAAAAAGGCAAGCCTGTACCATCGCTTTCCTGGCGGCAAAAAGGAAATGGCCAGTGCGGTCCTAGCCTATGTGGAGGATTGGGTGACCCAACATATTTATGGCGTCCTCGTGAACGAGGCCGAAACTCCAAAAAAACGTTTGGCGCTAGCGTTGGACAATACGCGCCAGCTCTACCAAAAGGGCGAGGCCATCTGCATTTTTAGGGCCATGAGCATGGATACGGGGATGGCACTATTTGGGGAACAGATTGCTCAGGGCCTACAACAGTGGGTAGATGCTTTTACCAAATTGGGTACGGATCTGAAACGTTCAAAATCGGAAGCCAAGGCATTGGCCATTCAAAGCCTAATTGATGTGCAGGGGAGTTTGGTAGTGGCCAAGGGCATGGGCACCACGGACATTTTTGAGGACGCTTTAAAAAAAATTCGAGCACGTTATGTAAGTTGATATTTTTTTGTTCGACAAATTTACCGAACGTTCGGTAATAAATGTTATTCAACACCACGAATTGATTAAAATCTAAAAACAAACAAGATGAAAACAGTAATGAAATTTTCCTTAGTATCCCTATTAGTGGCAGGAACTTACCTCGGTTTGGTTTCCGGCACCGTACAACCCTTGGATGGGGACCCCGTCAAAGAGCTCTTAAGCTCGAAAGAGAAAAGCACCTACCCTACCCTTCACAAGACCCTGGAAGTCAATGGTCTGGAAATTTTTTATCGCGAAGCCGGTAACCCTAGCGCACCTACCCTAGTATTGTTACACGGCTACCCTACTTCCTCTCACATGTTCAGAAACCTGATCCGTGACCTGTCATCGGACTATCATCTGATCGCCCCCGATTATCCGGGTTATGGACGCAGTGAGCAGCCCCCTATGGCAGAATTTGACTATACCTTCGACAATTTTGCCGACATCGTAGATGGGTTATTGGAACAATTGAACATTGATCGTTACAGTCTTTATGTCATGGACTATGGTGCTCCCGTGGGTTATCGCATCTTTGCCGAACATCCCGAGCGGGTAAGCTCCTTCATTGTACAGAACGGAAATGCCTATGAAGAAGGCCTGGCCGATTTCTGGGATGCCCTGCGCGCCAATTGGGCGAACAATACGCGAGAGACCCAAAAAGCACTTGAAGGTTTTCACCAACTTGGCGGTTTAAAATGGCAATACCTACACGGTGTACAGGATTCCACCAAGGTAAGTCCGGACAACTGGCATGTGGACCTGCAACATTTGAGCAGACCCGAAAACAACGAGATCCAATTGGCCATGTTCTATGACTACCGAACCAATGTGCCTTTATATCCTGGATGGCAAAAACTCTTTAGGGAATACCAGCCCCCTATGTTGGTTGTCTGGGGCCAGAACGATTATATTTTTCCTCCCGTAGGCGCACATCCCTATAAAAAGGATCTGAAAAATTTGGAATTCCATTTGTTGGATACGGGGCACTTTGCCCTAGAAGAAAAAGGCGATGAAATTGCCGACTTTATTTTAAACTTCTTGAAAAAGAACGATATCAGGTAAACAACACTTGGTGTAGTGCAAAAGGGAGTTGGGGGCATTTAGGATTGTTCCCCGATTCCCTTTATTAATGAAAAATTGTGGAAAACGTATTTCATAAAGGGAAAGGGGCGGTTCTAAAAATAATCGCTGAGGACAAAGGGGCACGACACCCGGCTCATAGGTAGCAATCCGAAATTTTCCCATGGGCCGACAATTTCCTTGAATAACGGCATACTAACCGTCCGATCAAAACTTCTGATTCCCGTATCGTAGCCTCGCAATACACAGCCATTTAACGCAAATTTTATTAAATCCATAAAAAAGTGAAAAAAAATTAACTTTTTCACTAAATTGTATCCAATTAACTGGCAATACTAAAAAAGGCCCAACTAAACATTACTATATGTCAACATCCGCTTCTACTGCCGTTGGCGCAAAAGGGTTTGCCAAAACCTTGCGCAAGGACAAATGGTGGTTGTATCCGGGTATGGTACTTTTTGGGCTTACCGCCTTTCTTGTATATGGCTTTTGGTCTGCCTGGCAGGCCGATTTTTATTGGTACAGTGCCGGACAAGAAGGCTTCGGGGGGTATCTGGCCCCATTTTATTCTCCCCTCCTATTTATCAAGGAAGGTGTAGCCGGCGCTGCACCTATGGAACATTCCCTGTTTGGCGCATGGCCCGATTGGTGGCCTAGTTGGATTCCTCCATCCCCCTCGCTACTTATCCTAGCGATTCCTGGGATATTTAGATTCACCTGTTATTACTACAGAAAAGCATATTATAGAGCGTTTACGGGAACTCCCCCTGCTTGCGCCGTAGGGGCCCTGCCCCGCAAGGGAAAATCAGGATATAAAGGGGAAACGGGACTCATGCTCGTGCAAAACCTACATCGATACGCCATGTACTTTGCCATGTTCTATATCCTGGTCTTCTTTTATGACGCCTATTTATCTTTTTTTAGAGGTGGGGAGTTTGGGCTCGGAGTAGGCAGCATTCTGTTATTGGGGAATCCCATTTTCCTCGCCGCTTATTCCTTTGGTTGCCATTCCATACGACATCTTTTAAGCGGCAGTAGGGACTGTTACTCCTGTGGCGCTAGAGGAAATATAGCCCACAAAAATGGAAAAATTGTCGGCTGGCTCAACCAACGTCATGAGCTATTTGCTTGGCTCAGCTTAATTTGGATAATGATTGCCGATTTCTACGTCCGCATGGTTTCCATGGGATACATCACGGACCTCAACACCTGGGGGTAAGTAAAAAAAACGAAGATGTTAGATATATCTGAAATAAAGACCATTGAGCACGATGTACTTATCGTTGGTGCCGGGGGAGCTGGACTCAGTGCTGCCATTGAGGCTTCGGCCCAAGGGATGAGCACCGGGATTGTAATGAAATCTTTGTTAGGCAAGGCACATACCGTAATGGCCGAAGGTGGTATGGCCGCTGCCCTGGCCAATGTGGATGAGCGCGACCATTGGAAAATTCATTTTCGGGACACGATGCGAGGGGGGAAATTTCTGAATGTATGGCGTATGGTGGAACTCCACGCAAAGCTCGCTCCAGAACGTGTACGTCTCTTAGAGGAATGGGGAGCTGTTTTTGATCGGACCAAGAACGGTTTGATTAACCAAAGGAATTTTGGCGGACACCGTTACCCAAGATTGGCGCATGTAGGAGATCGAACGGGCCTGGAAATGATACGTACATTACAAGATCACGGCATCCATCAGGGAATTGAGACCTATATGGAATGCACCGCTCTGGACCTGCTTAAAAATGAACATGGAGAAGCATGCGGAATTGTCTGTATGTGGCGTGAAACGGGTACCTTTACAATATTCAAGGCCAAATCGATCATATTTGCTACCGGCGGGGGAGGAAAAGCATGGGATGTAACCTCAAATTCGTGGGAATATACCGGTGATGGGTATGCCATGGCTTATGAAGCCGGTGCAGAACTTATGGATTTGGAATTCAATCAGTTCCATCCTACCGGAATGGTATGGCCACTATCGGTGAAGGGCATTTTGGTCACCGAAAGCGTTCGCGGCGAAGGTGGAATCCTTCTGAACAATGAGGGGACTCGGTTTATGTTTAATTACATCCCTGAACGATTTCGCTCCGAAACCGCCGACACCCAGGAAGAAGCTGCCCGTTGGCTCGCTGGCGACCCCAATGCCAGACGCCCTCCGGAATTGCTCACCAGGGATGTGGTTGCACGGGCAATCAACGAAGAAGTTAAGGCGGGAAGAGGTTCAACACATGGGGGAGCCTACCTCAACATAGCCACCCAACGGTCGGCCGAGGACATTAAGAGGAAATTACCCTCCATGTACCATCAATTTAAAGTTTTAGCGGAACTGGATATTACCAAGGAACCCATGGAAGTGGGTCCTACCTGCCATTATTTTATGGGAGGTATACGGGTGGATGCCGATACAACCATGAGTTCCGTTCCCGGATTGTTTGCCTGTGGGGAATGCGCTGCCGGAATGCACGGGGCCAATCGCCTGGGTGGTAATTCCTTGTCCGATCTTCTTGTTTTTGGATATTTATCGGGTAAAAATGCTGCAACTTATGCTAAAAAAGTAACTACACATTCCGTATTGGACAAGGAGCAAATACGTAAAATAATTCGGAATGCCACCGCCATTTTAAACCGTGATTCGGGAGCCAATCCTTATCTATTACATGAAGAATTGGAACAGAACATGCAGACCAATGTAGGCATTATAAGGACAGAGGCCGAGCTCCAACTGGGAATCGATCGATTGGAAGAAATTAAGGAGGCCTATACCACGGTGAAGGCAAAAGGTACAAGCCAATTTAACCCTGGTTGGCATGAGGCTTTGGGCTTGCGCAACCTTTTGATTACCGCAGAAGCCGTTGCACGGGCCGCGCTAGAAAGGGAAGAAAGCCGGGGTGCGCATACGCGGGCAGATTTCCCGGGAGAACAGGCAGCATGGCTTCATTATAATATTGTGATTACCAAGGGAGATGATGGAAATATGCAGCTTACCAAAGTAGAGCGACCAGCACCGGATGCCGAGCTGGAGCGCATAGCGCAATCGTCTATCGAAGCTCTTGAAGCGGAAATTGCAGGCGAACGGGAAGCTGCGAAGACCTAATTTTTAAAGCGAACGACGACCATACAAAAAAAGGATAACCCATTAAATAAAACGAAGTACAACTTCTAATTCGAAAAAACATGGCGACACGTAAATTTCAAATCTACAGGGGAGACAGGGACGGTGGAGCTTTGGTGAATTTTGAAACTGAGGTAAAGGAGGGCATGGTGGTTTTGGATGTAATTCATAAAATTCAGGCGGAGCAGGCCAACGATCTGGGCGTTCGTTGGAACTGCAAAGCGGGAAAATGCGGATCCTGTAGTATGGAAATCAATGGAAAGCCAAAATTGTCCTGTATGACCAGAATGAACGAATACGGGCCAGACGAAACGATTACCATTACACCCCTAAAAACCTTTCCCGTAATCAAAGATCTGGTGACCGATGTGTCTTGGAATTATACCCAGAATAAAAGAATAAAACCGGTTAAACTACATCCCGATGCCAAGACCGAAAAGGGATATGTGATGTATCAGAAAGATGTGGATCGCGTTCAGGAATTTCGAAAGTGCATCGAATGCTATTTGTGCCAAAATGTTTGTCATATTCTTCGCGATCACGATAAAAAAGAAGAATTTGTCGGTCCTCGATTTATGATTCGGGCGGCTAGTCTCGAAATGCACCCCTTGGATACCGAAGACCGAATCCCAGAACTAAAAAACGATTTCGGGTCGGGCATGTGCAATATTACACGTTGTTGTACCGATGTATGTCCGGAGCATATTAACCTCACCGATAATGGTATTATACCACTCAAGGAACGTGTTATAGATAGGTATTACGATCCAGTGACCATCATAGCCCGCAAAGTGTTTGGTAAAAAGAAAAAGAAACTGCCCCCTATCAAGTAAAATCTACCGGGGAACCCAAATTAGTTTTGTACATATAGCACAGTTTAAAACCTAGACGTCCAAATAAGGCTGTACGCCACCTCGGTCCTTGGCCGGTTGGAGTTTAAACTCCTGAATTCCCCTTACACAGGCATTCCATCTCAACACAGCATCCTCATTTCCCTGAGGTCGGATCTTTTCCGCTTCTTCGTAAAAACGCATAGCATTTTGATAGTGTTCATAGGCAATATACTTAACCCTAGGCGTGTCTCGATTAAGGGCCGCTTTACCTAAGCGCTCTTCAATAATACCATGATAATACTGTTGTTCATATTCACTGCTCAGCTGGGAGCATAACTCCTGTGCCTCAGCAGGGGAAGAACGTTTCTCTGCACCAAATTGATCCGTAATCGCTAAAATCAGTATCAAAAGTGCAAGTTGATGATCGGGTTCAACTTTTAGAATATCCCTGCAAATACTTTCGGCCTGAATGGGTTCATTGAGCAACCTATAGTGCTTTGCTCTGGTTACGGCCTTGGGAATGGAATCTTTGGAAAGCGGCTTAAGTTGTAACATAGAAAAAAAAATTAATCCTGGATTAAATGCATCTGAACTTTGAATATACGAATTTATTGGAAGATAGTATATAATGGAAATCCTATTGTGATGTGATATTAGGGCGGGGCATGGGTGGAACTTTCTTCTTTCCATGGCCTTTTAAACCAGTCGTCACAACCAACTATGCACGTGATTGTCTAAACTTTAAGGGAGTTAGGGCCATTCGTTTCTTAAAAACCCGGTTGAAGGCAGCCTCTGAACTATAGCCCACGGCATGGGCAATCTCACCAACGGATTGACTCCCAAGGATCAAAAGTTCCCTGGCGCGTAGCATACGCCAATGGGTAATGTAGTTCAAAGGGGTATCGCCTAACAGGTCCTTAAATCGTTTGCTAAAACCGGTGCGTGACATCCCGGCAATACGGGCCAGGGAAAGCAACTGCCAATTCGCTTCGGGCGCGTTGTGTATTTCCCTAAGGGCTTTCCCAATTCTACGGTCCTGTAAGGCGGCCACAAAACCACTTTTTGCGCCTCGGTTAAAATAGGCCCTTAAGGTATGTACAAAGAGGACTTCTCCCAGTTTGTTGCTTATGAGCTGACTCCCCTCCCATTTCTTTTCTGCTTCCTCGATAACAAGATCCGCTATGCCCTGCAACCAGGAAAGTTCCTTTTTCTCGTCCTGTGAAATATGGATAAATTCAGGAAGTTCCTTGAGCAATGGATGATCCACTGTTCGGTCAAAATCAAAATGTCCACATACCAGGGTGGTTGCGGCAGCTTGCCCTTGGAACAAGGGCTTTCCGTTCATAATGGCCCTCACCACCTTGGGTCCATTTTCCCGTTTACTGGTTTCTTGATCGGCCAACCAATGTTCCCCTCCCATAGGGAAGACCAGAACATCCCCTGCTTCCAGCTGAAAAGTCTCACCACCTATTCGCGCCAAACAACTCCCGTGGGTTACGAAATGAAATTGAGCAAAAGGACCTTTAGGAATGTCCATGCCCCAGGGCGGTGAAAAATCCGATTTAAAATAGACCACACTGGTCAGTCTAATTTTTTCCAAAATGTCGCTCAGTATATCCATGATATTTTGTACGATTGAGCAAATATAATGTATTTTTTATCATTAATAGAACAAAAAACTAGCATAGCTTTGATGCCATATCTAATTCCTTAAAAACTTAAAACATGAAAAAAAAGATTAAGTTGCTATCCGTGGCCCTAGGGGTAACGGGTATAATCTCAGCACAAAGTGTCAATACGGACGAAAACAAATTGGCCAATAAAGGCTATGATGTGGTCAACTATTTTACTACGCATACCGCCGCTAGGGGCAGTGCTGAATTTTCAGCAAAGCACCAGGGGGCGACTTACTATTTTGTAAATGCGGAAAACCAAAAGTCCTTTCAGCAAAATCCGACAGCCTATTTACCTCAATTTGGTGGCTACTGTGCCTTTGCTGTAGCAAAAATGAATCAAAAAGTACCTGTAGATCCCGAAACCTTTCGAATAGATGATGGCAAGTTGTACCTCTTTTACAACGACTTCTGGGAGGGGAAACCATTCAATACCCTGGTACCCTGGTTGGGCAATGAGGCCGAAATGGAAAAATTGGCCCTTTCCCATTGGAAGGCCTTGAAGGACAATTAGTTTCTTAAGCGGCCCGGAAGAAAAGCAATACGTTTCCGGGCCGTTTTAAATCCCCCTATGCCCCGCCAAAGTACCAGGCCATCAAAAGGACTTCATCCCTTTATGCTTGCCAACAGATGCCTACAACAGTACTTTTATCCCAAAAGTTTATTTATTCGCGACCCCAGGTTGGTCCGAACACTTCTAAAAAAGTGGGAAAGCCATAGTTAGAACACTTCCCCAATACTACATATAGGTACGACATGATCTGCCGAAACTGCCGTTTACACAGAAAAACGGGATGAATACCAACGACGAACTGCATATTACACATATCACACACTCCCCATCCGCATCTATTGTAATTTCGTTATCTTTAAAGGTGTTGACCTGTAGTGCGCTACTGTTTTCTTCCCCCACCTAAACTATAGGAGCCCGTTGTGTTACGTTTTGACTCAATATAGCATCAATAGGCCCTTATTGTAACTCAGGATTGCCAGCACCCGCTATTGACTCTTTTACAGCATAATCAAAAACTAATGAAAGCATAAACAACCGTAATACAACCTAAAATTTGAACAGATGAAAACAAAAATGAACCTAGCGCTGCTCGTAGTAGCGCTAGTAGCCCTTGTTTATTTTTTAATCCCGTCATCCGCCGAAAATCGGCCGGATAAATCGCAACAGGCTTCCTTTAATTTTATTAAATGCACCGTTGCCAAATACCTTTTGACCGAGGTGGACACAACACAACAAATTTCGCCCCTATTCGAGAATTTGGGCGACTTGCATTTTCCCATTACCACTTCAGAGGAACGGGCACAGATTTTTTTCGATCAAGGTCTAAGGCTCACCTATGCCTTTAATCATGCGGAGGCACACCGTTCGTTCATGGAGGCCTCCCGTTTAGATCCCAAGGCGGCAATGACCTATTGGGGGCAGGCCTACGCATTGGGGCCCAATATCAACGATCCCCAGCCCGATGAGGCACGAAAGAAAAAATACAACGAGGCGTTGGCTAAGGCAAAAGGCCTCGCCGGAACAGCCACACCCAAGGAGCAAGCGTTGATCAAGGCACTGGAATCCAGGTATAGCGAAAATCTGGAAACGGACGTAGCCGAACTCAATATAGCTTATATGAAGGCCATGGAAAAGGTGGTGACTGCATATCCGGAAGATGACAACGTACAGACATTTTACGCGGCATCGGTAATGAACACCGTACCCTGGAACTATTGGGATGATAAAGGCAATCCGTCACCAAATATCGCAGAGGCGAAGGCGGCACTGGAAAAGGCCATTGCCCTTAATCCAAATAATCCGGGAGCGCACCACTACTATATCCATATGGTAGAACTCCCCAAGCCCGATCTTGCAGTTCCAAGTGCCGATAAATTGGCGGGACTAATGCCCGCTGCCGGTCATATTGTGCACATGCCCTCGCATATCTATATTCGGGTGGGTCGGTATCTGGACGCGGTTAAAACCAATCAGGCCGCTATCCTGGCAGATGAGGACTATATTTCACAATGCTATTCACAGGGCTTATATCCCCTGGGGTATTATCCACACAACATCCATTTCCTATGGTCGGCCGCTAGCCTCTTGGGCGATAGCGATGTGGCCATTGATGCCGCCAAGAAAACCGCAGAAAAGGTACCCACCGGGGAATTGGCTACGCTGCATTTCCTGCAAGATTTTGCGTCTACCCCCATGTTAGCCTATACCCGCTTTGGTAAATGGAATGAAATTCTCACCATACCTGCGCCCAATCCGGAAATAAAACATTTGCGATTAATCCGTCATTACGCACGAGGTATGGCATTTATAAGAAAAAACAACGCCAAGGAGGCCCGGGAAGAACTAGAGGCCCTTGCAGCGCTCAAAAAAGATCCCGATCTGGAAAATCTGGTAGCAACCGCAAATAACAATTCCGCCGCTGTAGCCGGAATTGCATACGAAGTAGTGGCCGGCGAGTTGGCCGCCCTTAACGGAGATCTCCCCAAGGCCATGGAACACCTAAAAAAAGCGGTGGTCCTTGAAGACGGGCTCACCTATACCGAACCTGCGGCTTGGCATATCCCCACACGGCAGAACCTAGGCGCAGTTTTGATGCAGGCCGAAAAATATTCGGAAGCAGAGTCCATTTATAAAGAGGACCTGAAGGTGCTGCGACAAAATGGATGGTCGCTTCTGGGTCTTTATCAAAGCTTACAGGCACAGGATAAAAATGAAGAAGCACAGCGTATTAAGGAGGAATTTGATACGGCTTGGCAACATGCGGATATTGAGATTGCCAAATCCGTGCTGTAGTGTCAAGTGCTGTTAGACAGGGAACGCTTAAGCACATCACATGGGGTTTATGAACAATACGACCATTTCCAAGGAACTGATTTTCTTTGTTTCACTGATTGCTATTGTGGCGGTCCATAAAATGGTGATTACCGAAAAACAACCTCCCATTTATCAACCCGCTGATCTAAATCCGGAATTGGTAGATGGGAGCATGCAGCAATTGAAGGAAAACCATCGGGTGTCCAATTTTAGCTTAATCAATCAGCTTGGTGAACGGATTACCCATCAAGATTACGAGGGCAAAATCTACGTAACCGATTTCTTTTTCACCAGATGCCCGAGCATATGTCCCATTATGACTTCCAATATGGCAAAACTACAGGAAAGGTTCATGGATGTAGAAGCAGTAAGGTTGTTATCGATCTCGGTGACCCCGGAAATGGACAGTGTACCGGTACTGCAAAACTATGCGGAAAGGCATGGAGCCGTAGCTTCTAAATGGAATATTGCCACCGGGGACAAAAAGCATATATACACCTTGGCCAGGAAGAGCTATTTTGCGGTCATGGAGGAAGGTGATGGCGCCTTGCAAGATTTTATCCACACGCCCAATTTTGTGCTTGTAGACAGCGAAAAACAGATTAGAGGTATCTATGATGGTACCAAGGAGGTGGAAATCCGTCGCTTGATAAAGGATATTGAACTCTTGCTGGATTAATCTCAAAAAAGGAATGGGGGCAGACAGTCTCTTATCCCTTATAGGTTTTGGACCTCTGCCTTTGCGGTTTCAAATTCTGTCAGCATATCCGTGATGATTTGGGCTGCCGGTTTAATATCGTGGATCAAGGCCGCCACCTGTCCGATCTCCAGTTCCCCTTCCTCCAAATCGCCCTCGAACATGCCGCGTTTGGCGCGCGCGCGCCCTAAAAGGTCTTTTAGTTCGTCCACCGTAGCGCCGCTGGCGTAGGCCTGTTGGACATCTTGATAGAATTTATTTTTCAACAGACGAACCGGGGCCAGTTCTTTCAGTGTCAAATGGGTGGCACCCTCCCCTGCCTGTACCACCATATCCTTGAACAAGGGGTGTGAGGAAGCCTCATGGCTGGCCACAAAACGGCTGCCTACCTGTACGCCGTCAGCGCCCAGTACCATTGCGGCCAACATGGCTCGTCCTGTAGCTATACCGCCCGCCGCAATCAGTGGAATACGTATTTTCTCCCGTACTGCTGGAATTAGGGTAAGGGTGGTAGTCTCATCCCGTCCGTTGTGCCCGCCGGCCTCAAATCCTTCGGCCACAACCGCGTCCACACCGGCTTCCTGGGCTTTTAAGGCAAACTTTACACTACTTACCACATGCACCACGATAATTCCCCGTTCTTTGAGAAAAGAAGTCCACACCTTGGGATTACCGGCCGAAGTAAAAACAATCTTCACCTCCTCTTCCACAAGGATATCCATGATTTCCTCAAGATCGGGATACAGCATAGGCACATTTACCCCAAAGGGTTTGTTGGTGGCCTGTTTGCATTTTTGTAGATGTTCCCGAAGAACATCGGGATACATAGATCCGGAACCGATAATGCCCAATCCGCCTGCCTTGGAAACCGCTGCGGCCAAACGCCAGCCACTGGCCCAAATCATCCCTGCTTGCACAATGGGGTACGCTATGTCAAAAAGCTCCGTAATCTTATTTTGCATGGTATACTTTCTATATGCTGATGGGTTAGATGTTTTGATTATTTAACTGATGGCCTATGGCGTTCCCCTTTCATGAAATTACTCCAGAACCGATTAACTCGTCATTTATGTACCAAGCCACGAACTGGCCTTCTGTGATGGCCGACTGTTTTTCTTCAAAATCAACATAAAGCCCACAATCAATCTGATGTAATATGGCTTTCTGCAGGGGTTGCCTGTAACGGATTCTGGCCATGACCTCCATGGACTCATCTATATGCAACTCCAGGTCTGGACGTACCCAATGCAGCTCGTCATTGGTAACAAACAGGGTGCGCCGGTAGAGACCAGGATGTGATTTTCCTTGACCGGTGTAGATAATGTTTTCCTTTACGTCTGTCTCGATGACAAATAGCGGTTCCTTGGTGCCTCCTACATCCAACCCCTTGCGTTGGCCCTTGGTAAAATAATGTGCCCCTTGATGTTCGCCCACCACCTTGCCGTGATGTTTTTGATACACGGGCTTCTCCGCATAGAAGGCCAGTTCTTCGGCCTTGGTACCGAATTTCGGTACCGCAAGCTGATAGTGTTCGGCATCAATGGGTACTTCAACGATGACACCCTTTTTAGGCTTCAATTGTTGTTGGAGAAAATCGGGCAAACGTACCTTTCCTATAAAACACAACCCTTGGGAGTCCTTCTTATCCGCAGTGATCAAATTGTTCTCTGAAGCAAGTTGGCGGACCTGGGGCTTGGTAAGCTCCCCGATCGGAAACAAGGTTTTAGCCAACTGCTCTTGTGAAAGTTGGCACAAAAAATAAGACTGGTCCTTATTCCCATCCACACCGGCCATAAGTCGATACGTTTCAGTACCATCGGCATGCTGCAGTATTTCTTTTCTACAATAGTGTCCCGTTGCTACATAATCTGCTCCCAACTGCAGGGCAATCTTTAGGAAAACATCGAATTTTATTTCCCGATTGCAAAGCACATCCGGATTGGGTGTACGGCCCTTTTTGTATTCGCTGAACATATAGTCTACGATACGTTCCTTATAGGCCTCGCTCAAATCGACCGTTTGAAAGGGAATCCCCAATTTTTCGGCCACGATCAGGGCATCATTGCTGTCCTCGATCCAGGGGCATTCATCTGAAATGATTACGGAATCGTCATGCCAGTTTTTCATAAACAGGGCAATGACCTCATAGCCTTGTTGCTTCAGCAAGTATGCGGCCACACTAGAATCCACTCCCCCCGAAAGTCCGACCACTACCTTTTTCATTATACTATCTTTTTAAGGGGCAAAAATACAAAATATTTAGGGTTGCGCATAGGCTTCATTTTGACCTATATAAAGTTGATCTGCTCTTACTCAAGAACGAATTTATAGGAAGGGCTAGGGCTCACCCTAGAGGATTCCAAGTAGCTGCGTTTGCAATCCTGATCCTTTCACGATACCAAATACAATAAGTCCCACCCCTTGGATTCAAAAATTCGATCTTATAGGTTTTTCAGTTTGTTAAACTTTTATTAAAAATACTTAAACAAAAGCAACCTTGTTTAATATTGTGGTCTATAAGTTAAACAATTTTATAAAAGACACTTATTTAAACTAATCAAACCTGATAGTTTTGTCATGCCCATATTGAACGGAGCTTAAAAGTGTTTAATTATAACATATGTATGTGAAACAATTCAATTAATCTTAACTGTAAAATGTACTACTATGAAATTTTTCTCTAAAATCTTTACCCTTTCGGCCCTGGTCCTGGCCTTTTCCTTTATTATCTCCTGTTCCGATGATGACGATGGCAATGAAATGGAACCTATGGCGGATTCCAATATTGTTGATCTTGCCCTTGCTACCGATGATCTCAGTAGCCTAGTGGCAGCACTTCAGCGAGCCGATCTGGTAAGCGCCCTTCAGGCCGATGGTCCCTTCACCGTATTTGCTCCAACCAACGATGCTTTTACGGCCTTTTTAGCGGCCAACAACTTTGCAAGTTTAGAGGATGTACCTGTAGACCTTCTTACCGATGTACTCCTTAATCATGTGGTATCAGGTGAAAATCTTTCTACTGGCCTTAGCACGGGATATATCTCTTCCCTATCCACAGCAGGTGTGGGCGGCAATAACCTAAGTCTCTTCATAGATACCTCCAGTGGCGTGTCAATCAATGGTGTGGCAACGGTGAACACCCCAGATGTAGAGGCTTCCAATGGCGTTGTTCATATAGTAAACGGGGTCATCGGCCTTCCTAATATCGTGGACCATGCCGTGGCCAATGGTGACTTAAGTGAACTCGTTGGCGCACTCACCGCCGGTGGCAACACCACCTTTACGGACCTTCTTTCGGACGCGGGCACCGACTTCACTGTTTTCGCTCCTGTTAATGCAGCCTTTACCGCATTTACCAATCCGAATGGCAATGACATCAACAACGTCTTGTCCAATCACGTAATCGCAGGTACGGCAGCTTTTGCCGCCTCTTTGTCCAACTCCTATGCCTCCACGGCTGGAACCAATGCCGATGGGGATAACCTAAGTCTCTATATCAATGCGGACAGCGGGGTTACCCTTAATGGAATCAGTACGGTAGCTGCGGCAGACATTGTCGCCACCAATGGCGTTATCCACGCTGTGGATGCCGTAATAGATATTCCTACCGTCGTAAGCTTTGCGGTGGCCGATCCCAACTTCTCCACCTTGGTAAGCGCCTTGACCGAGTTGACCCCAGCCACTGATTTTGCCGGAATCCTTTCCAGAACAGAAGGAGGAAACATGGACGATATAAATCCTGATTTTACAGTCTTTGCGCCTACCAACGACGCCTTTGCGGCCTTGGCAGCTATTCCGGACGAACCGGTATTGACCCAAATATTGTTGCACCACGTTATTGGCGGGGCCAACGTACGTTCTGGTGACCTTACCGACGGTATTTCTCCGGCCACCCTGGAAGGGGATGCCATCACCATCAACCTTCCTGGGACAGGTGATAACATCGCAGACGTTACTGATGGTGCCGGGAATACAGGCATCGGCATAACCGCTGTGGATGTACAAGCGGCCAACGGTGTAATCCACGTATTAAATACGGTACTCCTGCCCGATACGACAAACTAGTAGCTGCTGGGAACTTTTAAATCAAAATTGGAAAAAGAAAATTAGGTTTGCCTAAATGCTACGAAAGACTCCCTTTAATTTAAGGGGGTCTTTTTTTTGTTTGTGGGTCCCATGGTTCTAAATCCTGTCCAGTTTCTGGGCGTCCACTTGTTAAACTTCCTTTAAAAAAAGTCTCCCCTTAGGGATGTGAGCGAATCATGGTATCTCCTCCCAAATAGATGGCAGGTGATGAATTCAGTACTTTCATCGATGAAATACATCGCTTTGTCGATAATAAAGTCGGCTTTGGGAAATGCCCCGGCCTCAAAATCCGCGCAATATTTGTTTCGATTTTCCCTTTTTAGTATAGAGAATATTAATTTAAAATGAAAATCATGAAAAAGTTCCTCAAATTAAAAAATGTGTTAACCCTACTATGCATTAGCGTTTTGGTGCTGTCGTGCAGCGATGACGACGATGGCGATGTGGCCAGGCCCGAAGAGAATGTTGTTGAATTGGCATCGGCCGATGCCAATTTAAGCAGTCTTGTGGCAGCGCTCCAAGCAGCAGATGGTGATTTGCCTAGTGTACTACAAGGCGACGGGCCCTTTACCGTCCTCGCCCCGACAAACGCCGCCTTTGATGCTTACTTGGATGGCCGACAGTTGGGCGATATCCCAACGGACGAATTGGCACAAGTGCTTTTAAATCATGTTATCAGCGATGAAATCACATCCAGAGAACTTATCAATGCCGTTTCGGGCTATGCCTCATCCAATGCGGATGGACCCACTGCCGGCACAAAACTAAGTCTCTATTTCAATACCGACTCCGGGCTTACCTTTAACGGGCAGGCCGATGTAACCCAGGGTGGGGCCGATATTATAGCCTCCAACGGTACTATCCATGTGGTAGACGCCGTAATCACACTCCCTACCATTGTTACCTTTGCCACTGCCGACAGCCAGTTGGACACGCTGGAAAGCGTGCTTACCACGGATATCATAAACACCTTGGGCACGGCCAACGGAACCGCTCCAGCACCTTTTACGGTGTTCGGTCCTACCAATGAGGCCTTTGCACAGTTAAGCGAGGCACCCACGGGAGATGCTTTGGTGTCTGTATTGCTACACCACGTTATCGCAGGTAACAATATAGTATCCTCCGACCTTAGCGATGGCCTGGAGTCTCCTGTCACCCTGGAAGGGGACATCCTGGTCTTTTCGGAAGATGGTAATTCCTTTAGTATTACAGATGGAAGTGGAAACGAGGGCATAGACATCTCCTTTGTGAACATACAGGCAACCAACGGGGTAATACATATCATTGATGGTGTGCTAATCCCGGATTCCGGAAATTGATTCTGGGTCTTTAGGGTGAAATACCCATTGGGCGTTTCCGAAATACCGTGCGCTTTATTAAAATGATACAGTACACCTTATTGGAAACAAGCCATCTTAAACGGATTCTTAAAAACTCCCTTGTCATTCAAGGGAGTTTTTTTGTTCGAAAAAATGTATACATCACAAAGGAAACCGTTAACATACAAAAATGAGGCCTTGACAACTATTCTTTTTTTTTGGCTCCTCAATGCCCCATCTTTGGAGTCCCAAATCTTACCAACTGAACCTACTTAATGCCAAGGCCCCACCGAAAAGGATGGGGCTTTTTTATTTTTAGGTACTTACGTGTTTGAGGGTATGCGCTATCCTTGGAACCTTATCGTCCAATCCTGGATATACCGGGAAGACCTTGGGAAAGGGGCCTATCGTTTCCCCACTTTTTTCTGTGTTTCGGCCTGCTCCATCATTTCGCGCATCTTTTTCTGGAACTTGTTTTCCTTTTTGGGCTTCTTTTTGTTCTCCTGAATCTGCGCATGTATCTTGTCCTCGTCCAGAATAAACTTCTTGATCGTCAGCATGATAAAAATGGTAATCAAGTTAGATACAAAATAGTACAAACTCAGTCCACTGGCGTAGTTGTTAAAGAAGAACAGCATCAGCAAGGGGGATAGGTACATGATAAATTTCATGTTGGGCATCCCGGGCTGGGTCGGCATGTTCTGCCCTGTGGTCATGGTCATATAAAAGAAAATGGCCACAGATGCCAAAATCGGGAACAAACTCACATGGTCTCCATAGAAGGGAATGGCAAAGGGTAAATTAAAGATGGTATCGTAGGAAGAAAGGTCTTCTGCCCATAAAAATGATTTTTGCCGCAACGCAAATGAGGTTGGAAAGAACATAAAGAGTGCATAGAAGATCGGTAGCTGCAATAGGGCCGGTATACAACCACTCATGGGACTCACCCCGGCCTTATTGTACAATTTCATGGTCTCTTGCTGCTTTTTCATGGCATTGTCCTTGTATTTCTCCCCCAGTTCCGTAATCTCCGGTTTCAACACCTTCATCTTCGCCTGGGACAGATAAGACTTATACGTTACGGGTGACATGGCCAAACGCACCAAAATGGTCATCACCACAATAGCGATACCAAAGGGCAAAAAGGAACTTAGGAAGCTATAGAATGGGGTAAACACATAGCGGTTGATCCAACCAAAAATGCCCCATCCGTAAGGAATGGAATCTGCAAGGGCGTATTCCTTATACTGTGACAGGACTTTGATATCGGTAGGGCCATAATACCAGTTCATATTGTACGAAAGTTCCCCGCCTTCAACGTTCAGCGGTACCGATGAGCTGTATTCCTTGGTAAATTTTTCGGCCTTGTCCTCTTCTTCCACTAAATTCTTTGAGTTGAGCTGCCCTGTTTTAAAAGGGGTCTTGGTGGCCAGGATGGAACTGAAAAAATGTTGCCGGTACGATAACCACTCTATGTTCTCCTCGGTCTCCTCATCATCACTGGTTTCCGAAAGTTTGCTTATTTTTCCGTCTTCATGCCGATACGTTAAGCGGGTATATCTATTTTCATACTGTACGCTCTTATTGTGTCGTATGCCCTTTAATTTCCAATCCAATGTAACGGGTGCGCTGCTATTGATAATCCGGTCCAAACCTTGGGACCTAAGGGTGAAATCTACCAAATAATCATCGGGCTTCATCTCGTACCTAAATTCCAAAAATTGGGTGGGCGATACTTTCGCCTTCATGGAAAGGACCTGATTGTTCCCATTTTGTGTCAGTTCGGGCTCAAAAAACAACTGTTCCGTATGGAGGACCCTATTGTCCGAGGTAGAAAAATTCAAGGCAAAGGACGCATTGCCGTCCTTCACAAGATACACCGGTACAGAATCATAGGTAACAAAGTTCTTCATTTTAGCCTCCACTATCTGTCCGCCCTTATTGCTGATCTTCAACTGGACCAGTTCATTCTCCAATAAGGTCACAGCATCGGAAGCCGCGGTATATCCAAAGGCCCCAATAGTATTTTTATAGTTGGCTATCTCGGTGGAATCCTGAATGTTTAGATCTGGCTGCTGCTGTACCGGACGTTCTTGCTCAACTTCCTGCACCTGGGCATCGGCTTCCACCTGCTCCTGCTCGGCCTTTTTGGCCTCAATCTCCTCAGGAGTAGGCTGATTTTGATAAAACATAAAAAGGAGTATCCCAAAAATCAACACAAAGCCGATTATAGAATTTATATCTAATTTCTTTTCTTCCATCTGGGTAAGCTAATTTCAATAATGCTCAGTAGTTCAGTTTTTTCAAGTACGCAAATATATGTCCAAATGTACACTTTATGCCAAACTGGCATTAGTTTGTTGTTTTTTGTATTGTAGAACGGCTTTTACAAAGCCCACAAAAAGCGGATGGGGATTCGCTACGGTACTTTTGTACTCTGGATGGTATTGTACGCCCACAAACCAAGGATGTGATGGTATTTCCACAATTTCAACCAATCCGGTTTCGGTATTGATACCCGAGGCAACCAGACCGGCTTCTTCCAATTGGTCCCTATAGTCATTGTTGAACTCATAGCGGTGACGGTGTCTTTCCGAGATATCCTTTTCCCCACGGTACACACCTTGTACCAGGCTATCCTTTACCAATTCACAATCCCAGGCGCCCAGGCGCATGGTACCGCCCTTATTCGTAATGGTCTTTTGGGCCTCCATTAAACTGATTACCGGGTCAGGAGTGTTTTCGTCCATTTCCGTGGAATTGGCATTTTTGAGTCCCAATACGTTTCGTGCGTATTCAATGACCGCCATTTGCATGCCCAGACAAATGCCCAAAAAAGGAATACCCTGTTCCCTGGCATATTGTACGGCCTTGATCTTTCCTTCAATACCGCGCTCCCCAAAACCAGGTGCTACCAGCACGCCATCCAGGTCCTGCATTTTTTTATGGAAGTTAGCTATGGTGATATGTTCGGAATGAATGGATCGAACATTTACCTTTACCTCGTTCATGGCCCCGGCATGGATAAAGGACTCCAATATGGACTTGTAGGAATCCTGCAATTCCACGTATTTGCCAATAAGGCCAATAGTGACCTCATGCCCAGGATGCTTGTGCCGATTTAAAAACTCGTTCCATTGTTCAAGATCCGGTTGGGAAGAGTCCGAAAGCGCTAATTTTTGCAGCGCAACCTTATCAAGACCTTCCTCGAGCATCATAATGGGCACATCATATATTGTAGAGGCATCAATGGACTGTATAACCGCTTCTTGTTTTACATTGCAGAAGAGTGCCAATTTCTTTTTAATATCATCCGATATCTCATGTTCGGTCCTACAGACCAGAATATCGGCCTTGATACCACTCTCCATCAAGGTCTTTACCGAATGTTGTGTAGGCTTGGTCTTTAGCTCACCGGCCGCAGATAAAAAGGGTACCAAAGTAAGATGTATAACAATACCATTGTTATCTCCCAGTTCCCACAGCAATTGTCGTACAGCTTCAATATAGGGTAAGGATTCTATATCGCCCACAGTACCCCCTATTTCAGTGATCACAATATCATAATCCCCGCTATTGCCCAAGATCTGTATCCGCTCCTTTATTTCGTTGGTAATATGTGGGACTACTTGGACCGTCTTCCCCAAAAACTCGCCCCGGCGTTCTTTTTCAATAACGCTCTGATAGATTCGTCCCGTGGTCACGTTGTTGGCCTGGGAAGTCCGCACGTTGAGGAAACGTTCATAGTGCCCAAGATCCAAATCGGTTTCCGCACCATCGTCCGTAACGTAGCACTCTCCGTGCTCATAAGGGTTTAGGGTGCCCGGATCAACATTGATATAAGGGTCTAGCTTCTGAATGGTGGTCTTATAACCACGGGCCTGTAGTAGTTTGGCCAAGGATGCTGCGATAATGCCTTTTCCCAAGGAAGAGGTAACGCCTCCCGTAACGAAAATGTACTTTGTCTGCGACATGATGGGGTTCTTTGTTACGGGGTGTAAAGATACAAATTGTTGTAATAAATCACCCGGAATCTTCTGGAAATTGTTTTTGTATATCCCGGATCAGATACTCCAATCCGTTCACTTTGATCTCCAGCATCAACCGTAGGTACTGTCCCAACTTGCCCTGTGGAAACCCTTTTTGTTGGAACCAATTCAGATAAGGCCCGGGCAGATCCACGAGATAGCTTCCCTTAAACTTTCCAAAGGGCATCTTGTAGTGGGCCACTTCTTTAAGTATTTTCCTATCGCTTTTTAACATAATGGGGTAATCTTTTTTGGTCCTTTGCCCGTAAATAGAAAATAGTACCAACAATTAACGAAATTACTTTTTTCATCCCACTTAACGCGTAGCACACCCCATGAAAACCCTTCGCTATTTACTTCCTATTGCCTTTATTTTTTATTCTAGTTTAGTTCTTTTTTCCTGCAGCACCAGCGATCAGGACTTTTTGGACATTGTCAACGAACAGGGCGGATCCCAGAATGGGGATTCGGACACCGATGACAACGGCACCGGAAATGACGATGGTACCAATAGCGAGGATGACGGAAATGATAGCGGTAACGACGGTACGGACTCAGGAAACGATAACGGCGGCAATACCGGTAATGATGACGGAGGCGATACAGGAAATGATGATGGGGGAAACAACGGGAACGATGGCACGGATACTGGAAATGATGATGGAACGGACACAGGGAACGATGGTTCGGATACCGATCCCATGCCCATCGGCGGTACCTGGCGTCTTGAAAATGCGTCCATTGCAGATGGTACCGCTTTTACTACCTTTCAAGATCAAGACCTTACCGTTAGCTTCACCCTAACGTCTACCGATGAGGACACCGAATTGGTATTTTCCGAAAACCCCAATGAAGTTACGGGTTCGGGGAATTATACCTCTGTACTCACCTTCACCGTGTTAGGCAATACCGTAACTGAGGAATTCAGTTCGGAAAGTCCCTTTTCCACAGGCAGCTGGGAACTCGTTGGGAATGAACTGCAAATAACATCGGGGACGGATGCCGATGGTACGTACGAGGTCATGGAATTGGGAGATAACGTCCTGGTCTTGAAAACAACGATCAACAGGCCTATTACCACCGGCGAAATAGAGCTCGATGCCACGGGAGAGCTGGTCCTGAGCTTTATTCGGTAATCTACCCCCCTTTTTTCCGGGTTTCCCTGCGCAGGAGAAAATGCATACCTTTAGTTTGCATTTTCTTAAGCAGCACAACATGAAACGAAGAACATTTATAGGTACATCGGCCGCTGCCTCACTGGGACTGTTGGCTTCCAAAACCAACGCCATGGCCGGAGTGGAAAAAAACACCTTCCCTCAAAGGCTACCCTTAAAAAATAATATTGCACACAGCGTATGTTATTGGCCATTCAACAGCATTCCTTTGGAGGAATTCCTAAAGACGCTGAACGAACTGGGCATAGAGGCTATAGACCTTATTGGTCCCGAAGAATGGCCCCTATTGCGCAAGTACAATATTCACTGTTCCATGTGCAACGGGGCAGAAATAAGTCTGACCGAAGGCTGGAACGACCCGCAATACCATAAGACCCTAATAAAGAACTATTCCGAAATAATTCCGAAAGTTGCCGCTGCGGGTTATACCAACCTCATCTGTTTTAGCGGTAACCGTAGGGGTATGGACGATGCCGTAGGCCTACAGCATTGTGTGGATGGTTTAAAACAAATACTTCCCCTGGCCGAGGAACACGGGGTCGTGATCCAAATGGAACTCTTTAACCAAATAGACCATCCGGACTATATGTGCGATCGATCGGACTGGGGCATAGCCCTCTGTGAACAATTGGGTTCGGAAAACTTTAAACTGCTCTACGACATTTACCATATGCAGATACAGGAAGGGGACATTATCCGAAGCATCCAGGACAACCATGCCTATTTTGGACACTATCATACGGCGGGCGTACCCGGACGGCATGAAATTGGCGAACATCAGGAGCTTTATTACCCGGCGATTGTAAGGGCCATTGTGGCTACCGGGTTTAAAGGGTATCTGGCCCAAGAGTTCATTGCTACCAAGGCGGATAAAATCGAGGCCTTGCGGGAAGCTTTTTTAATCTGTGATGTATAAACGGTTTGGGCATTAGCCCTTGAGCTTTTTGAGGAATTCTTCTTTCCTTCGAACGGCCACTTCAATATGGGTACCGTCGGCCATAAGTGCATAGCCCCCTTTGCCCTTTAAGTATTTTTCTACATAGGCCAAGTTGATAAAATGGGATTTATGGACCCGGAAGAAATGATCGGTCCCCAACAGTTCCTCAAAATATTTTAAGGTTTTTGTAGCGGTTATCCTTTTGTGCTCCCTATGAAAGATATTGGTATAGTTCCCATCTGACTGGCAACGTATGATATCATTTACCGCCCAAAGGGTCAGTCCGTCCAGTGTGGGGACCACAATTTTTTTTAATTGGTTCACCTTGTGTTCAAAATTGTGAAAAAGTGTCTCGATCTTTTTTTCGGTATCCTTTTGTCCCGTTTTCTCCATAATACGAGAAATCGTATCCGCGAACTCCTCAGAACCTATGGGCTTTAAGAGATAATCCAAGGCGGAATACCGAAAAGCTTCCACGGCATAGGTGTCATAGGCCGTAGTAAACACCACCTCAAAATCCGTATTGGGGAGGCTTCGCAAGAGATCGAATCCTGTTTCCCCATTGAGCTGTACGTCCAAAAAAACAACGTCGGGACTTTGGGAGGCAATGAGTGTCCTAGCTTCCGATACCGACCCGCAACTGCCCAATAGCCTTAGTTTTCCCTCGTACGTATTGAGCAAATGGGTTACACGATCAATACAATGCTGTTCGTCATCTACTATAATAGCTTGTAACATAGCGCTGATATTAAAACCTTAACTCCAAGGGCAGTTTAAGCTCAACCCTTAGTCCTTGCTTTTTATCAAACATGGCAATACTGCCCTTAGCCTTCTTTAGTCGGCCCAAGATATCCAATCGGTTCTCGGTAATCTTTACCCCCATCGATGTGTGGGCCGAGGAGCCATTCCTGGAGGCATCGCGCCCTATGCCATCGTCATCCACGGTGCAGACCACCATATCCCCTTCTTTCTTCACGGAAATGGCAATATGCCCCTTCTCGTCCTTATGCGCAATGCCATGCCATATACTGTTTTCTATAAAAGGTTGCAGCAGCATAGGCGGTACCAGCGTATTTTCCATATCAATGTCCTTGTCTACCGTAACCGTATGTGATAACTTGTTCTTTAGGCGCAGTGCCTCTATTTGAATGTACAATTGCGTCAGTTCCAGGTCTTCCTCCAGATTGATCCGTTTCTTTTCGGAGTTTTCCAAGATGGCCCGGGTAAGCCTGGAGAATTTTAGCAGGTATTCGTTCGCCGTGGCCAAATCATTTTTAGACATATAGTCACTTATGGAATTGAGGGCATTGAAAATAAAGTGGGGGTTCATCTGGGAACGCAACGCCTTTAATTCGGTCTCTGCGACCCTGGTATGGAACTCGGCCAGTTTTTTTTGCTCTAGGGCATCCCTGCGTCTTTTGTACAAAAGGTACCCAAGCACCGCAGCGATCAGTAAGGCTATTCCCCCAATAATAACGCCATTTTTAATCAGTCGCTGTTGTCCAATGGCCGCTTGGGCTTCGGCTTCCTGTTTTTCCAATTGAAATTGCATTTCCTTGCGGGTAAGTTCTGCCTTCTTCTCCTCACTTAAAACGCTATCCCGAAATTGTACGTGGTTTTTATAGGCAACGAGCGCCTCCTTGGAATTTCCCAATTGTTCATAGGAGGTGCTAAGCACCTGCCAAGCATCTGCCTGCCATTCCACGGCGGCAATTTCTTCGGAGATTTGTAGCGCGTGCTTGGCCCGCTCCAGGGCTACCTCGTAGTTTTCAAGTAGAATGTTCACTTTCCCAATACTGTTCAGGGCAGAGGCCTCAATATATTTGTTCTGGATGGTTCCTGCCAGGGTGGCGGCCTCTTCATAATACAACAAGGCGGTTTTGTACTCTTTTTTGTCTTTGTAGGCAATACCGAGATTATTGATTATGGCGGCTATGAAATAGTTGTTCCCTTCCGCTCTCGCTATGGACAGCGCTTCCTTTAAAAAGGAAATTCCCTTGTCATACTGATCCATATCGTTATAGATAAGGCCAATATTGGACAGCGCCCTTACCTGATCCGGTAGCTGATCTAATTCCTTGGCGGTAGCGAGATAGGAATAGTAATTCTCCAAAGCCTTTTCATTTTGTTTCATATCCGCATGGATATTGCCCAGATTACCATAAAGGCTTGCTTCAAGAATTTTCTCCCCACCTTCCCGGGCTATCCTTAAACCCTGTTGAAAGGCCTCCATGGCATTTAGGTTATCGGCCATTACATAGTACAGGTTTCCCTTTTGGCGCAGGGCACTGGCCCTACCCCTGGGCCAATTTAGATCCGTGGAAATGTCCAAGGCCTCCTCCACATAGACAAAGGCGTCCTCCGGCTTGGTGTGGGTCATGTTCCAGGCAGTATTTACCAAAAGGCTTACGCGAACGGTATCCTTAGTGGTGTGTGTTTCCAACTCTTTCAAAAGGGAATCCAATACGGCTTCCTGAGAAAAGGCCATGAGACCGCCCCATAGAAAAATAAAAAAAAGCCGGATTCTTTTGGTTTGGTATGGCATAAGGATATGGTTGAATATCAAATTTAATGGTTTTTACTGCTCATTGACCATTCCAAAGGGTGAAATACAAAAATTAATCCCCCTACCCAGCACCTGCATTGGTTACGTTTTAAACGCTTAAGTACCATAGGGCGACAGCAAACCATAAAAACACTACGTTCAATAACTATCCATGGTATGGGTCACCGATTAGGTTTACCTTTCAATAGGTAAAGAGGAATTCCTTATATAAACCGTCATAAAAAATGAAAACACTACGAAAACGGCTATGGCTTATTGCGCTCTTTGCTTTTTGTGCGATACAGGCCCAGCAAAAAAAAACAGAGGACAAAAAGGTAATCAAGGAGGTGGACGAGGTCAATAAGACCACGGAAGAGGTAAATCAGACCGCAAAGAACACGGACAACGCCATTAAAAGCACGGTAGAAAATTCGAAGGAAACCATCAAAACCATTGGTTCCTTATTTGGATCGGGCAAAAACAAAGGCAAAACTGCCGGAAAGTCAAAAGGAAGTATCACCATAGCCGTTTCACAGGTAAGTTATGATAACGAACATCTGAATCGTCTTTATAGCCATCTTTCGAACGCCAAAGGGGTAAAAAAACCAACTAAAAGTTTCGGGGAGGGCCAAGCGTCCATCAACCTCATCTATAAAGAAAGTGCCGATGCCCTTTGGCAAGGGGTGCCCAAACAGCTGCGAAGTGCTTTTAAAATGCTGCGTATGGATGACAAAAGTATGGCCCTGGAACTTGCAGATTTAACGCTTGAAGAGTAACTTTAGAAGAACTATTCCCTTTAGGGACAAAAACCATTAACTATGATCCATCCACGGGTAAAGACCTATGCGATGCTCCCTTTGCTGTTGCTTTTAAGTATCCCGGTTTACCAGCAAGTTGAAACAGGGCCCATTGACTTGAGCGATGTGCTTGTGTATAAAGCGCCCGCTACGGCCTTTAAGGATATTGAACTACAAAGTCACAAGGGCCTTCCAAGGTTTGGAACCCTCAACCAATATCGTCCGGTACCCACCTCTGCCGGCAAGCCCCAGCAAGCATTCAAAAAAGCGGTGAGGCCATCTCCTGAAATCAGGGAAAAACTAAAACGTTTAAGGGCGGGGTATATCAACTATCTGGGCCTCGTTAAAATGAAACATATGAAGCCGCTCTACGATGATATGAACCGGACACAGATCAGTGCCCCGGTGTATCAAAACACCCAGGAAAAAGATGCCCGTTCCTATCTGGCCCAGACCCAGCTAAGAAAACTTGCGAATACAATTTGTACCCAGGAGGTCTACGATGCGGCCTATGGCGGCACTAACCAATTTGAACAACAAAGAAACTATGCCAATTTTGTCGCCAAGCATTTTGATGGGCTACAGCAATGGAGCAAGGATTTTATGCCCAATGATGCGCTGGAGGCATATCATGTAAGTGTGCTAAATGTCTTAGGGGGATATGATTTTGACAAAAAGGGGTATTGGATCAATCTCAACGCCGCCTTGTACGACCCCCATGCCCGGGGAAGTCGGATGTCGTTCTTTAGTGAGTTGGTCCCGCAAGCGTCCTTTGAGGAGGCCTTGCTCAATATGATGTCAGGGTCCGGTAAACGCCATAAGTCCATTACCGTATTGTTACCCATGAACGCTTCGGATGCAGAAGTGCTTTCTACTTCCGGCCAAGGACGTGTTTTTGTAGTGGTCAAGATCCGAACCTTCCTCCAAAAAGTTGAGTTTGCTGGCAACAACCCCATTTTCTCCTTCGGATATCATTATAAGAGTCCAGTGTTGGAAGTGTACAAGGACGAAGCGCTCACACAAAAAATAGGGGATATCTCCCTGGAACGGCCTATCCTAAAGGAGTAACAAAATAAGGAACAAGATAAAATGACTTCTATGAAAAAAGAGTTTGGGATGTTATTTGGCTTTTGGGCAGTTATCATTTTAGGACCAACTGCCGGGCACGGCCAGACGGACGCTATTGAAACTCTTCAGGACCGCAGCTATAAAGCGGTTAAAACCTATGAGCCACCATCCGATAAGTTCATCGCTATTAAAATGCAAACCCATCAAGGCTTGCTGCGGTTTGGGGAGATCGACAATTATTTTACCCTGCCCGACGGTAGTTATGTAAATCACAAATCACAAACCGCCTTCCAAAAAGCGGACAAGAAGAATTGGGAAATTAGTATGGGGAAACAGGCCTTTTACGAACTCTTGCGGTTCAAGTATATGTCCGATATCTATAAGGACATGGACAGGGCCTTGTTCACGAAATACGCGGGTAGCATGTACGAGAAAGATAAAAATTCCTGGCTGGCCCAGACCAATCTCCTAAAACTGGCCAACGTGGTGACCCATGTTAAGGACATGCCCCGTTTTTTCTGTAACCCCAAGCTAAATGCTTGTGGTTACGATCCCAGTGGCATAAAATATTTCCATCGGAATGTGGGCAATGTGAGCAACTGGGGCGGAAAGAACGCCAGTGAATTTAAGCAGTTGGGGGCCTTTACCACCTACGTAAACGAGTATTATAGTGAATTGCAAAAGTGGAAGGACCATTTCTTTGTCAACGACTCCGAAGAGGGTTACCTGGTAGTTCGTGTGAACTTGAATGCATATGATTTTGAACATAAGGGCTATTGGCTTCGATTAAATGCGTTCATTAACAACGGGAAACTATTTCGCTACATGGGCTTGCAGCCGTCCAATTCCAAGGAAAGGAAATTGGTAGACGCCAGAGGGGTGCAAATCCTGTATCCCATGTCGCCGGAAAAAGCGGAAGTGTTTTCAGAGAACACCCGAATCCTCTATTTGGTATTTAAAATAAAGGTTACCATAAAGGGAATGGGGTACAATTACGAACATTTAGATGCCTCATATACCTTGTTAAGTCCCACCATAGCCCTTTACAAGGATGATAGTTTAACGGATAAAACCGGAGAACTGTCCATAGAAACTATGACGACCAAATAAGCAGAAATCATGCAAACGATGCCAAAACACACCACTGCCCTAATTCCCATGCTTTGTCTGTTACTAGCATGGCACACTCCTACCCTGATCGCGCAGTCGGCCGACAACAATACGATTACGTTCAAAGCTCCTTCGGAAAAATATGTCGACATTGTCCTACAGTCGCACGATGGACTGATACGGCTGGGTGATATTTATTATCATAGAGGGGTAACCCTGCCTACCAATCCACAGGCCTTTAACGCGCTGGTGAACATGAAATATATCACGGAGCTCTACGTGGATATGGACCAAACCAAAATAACCAAAAGAGTGTACAATGGAACCACCGACAAAAAATCAGAAAATTCCAACAAGGCCCAAGATCACTTATTGCGTCTGGCCAGTCTGCTCTGTACCGAAACTGAGCTCAACAAATACTTTTGCCCAGAGAACGCAAAAAAACCCTGTACCTTTATCGATACCTATGGGCGACGCAAGCCTATCGGTTTCTGGGGTGGTGACAGAGGGAATGAATTTGCGCAACTGCGTAGCTACAAAGCCTTTGTAAAAGATCATCTTTCGGAACTACAGGCATGGAGCCATACCTTTTTTGAAAACGATGAACTTATCGCCTATGTGGTGAGCAGGTCTTCGGTAGCGGATACCTATGACTTTCAAAAAAAAGGCTATTGGATCAGCGGGGCCATGGCGGGCAGTTCCCAGGTAATTGATTATCTCAGCTTTGTTCCTTATGACGAAAACCAGCGTAACCTTAACCAACGCAAACTGCTGCTGTCTATTGCGCCGGCCAAGGCCAAAGAGCTCAAACTTCAGGAGCGGTCACCGATTTTTATTGTGGCCAAGGCAAAGATTTATCCCGATGAAAAAACACCAAGGTCAGGAGCCAGAGTGCCCTTTGCCTTTGAATTGGAAAATCCCGTACTGGAAATCTACAAGGACATTCAATTGACCCAAAAGATCGGGGAGATTTCCGTGGACAACCTTATTACCAAGTATTAAGACCACCATATTTTGAACTAAACGATTATTTAAACCCTTCGCCATGTTTCCAAAAACGTACCGTTTCATTTTTAGCTTGATGCTGCCCTTAATTTCGACTTATTTTCTTGGAGCCCAGTCCAACGACGAAACAATTGATATGAGCGATGTCTATACTATAGAATCGCCATCACCAAAATTCAAATCCATCCACCTTCAATCGCATAAGGGCCTACCCAGATTCGGGGCCCAGAACATGTATTACAGCAAAAACCGAGATGGGGTGTTCACGGGAGCAAACAGAGCGAAAAACAAGCTTGTGAAGCAGGGCTACACAAATTATTACAAGCTACTGGAAATGAAACAATTACATGCTTATTTCGATGATATCGACCGGGAGTACCTTACATTGATAACCAGGGAAAACAGCGGCAACAGAAAGGATCTAAATTCTTCCATCGCACAGAAAATACTATTGCCCTTAGCTTATGGAATTGGGTCAAGCGAGCAGATCCGCACCTATTTTTGTGACCCCATGGATCCCAATTGCCGATTCAAGGGAAATTGGGGAGGTTCCAGGGACGATTTTGAAATGCAGGAAAAGTATGCCGCCTACGTCAAAGAAAACCTGGATGACCTAAGGACCTGGAGCAAAACGCTTTTTCAGGGCGATAGGCAGACCGCATATCTGGTGCATAAATATGAATTCAGTCCCTATGGCAGACCTGTAATATCCTATGATTTTGATCAAAACGGGTTTTGGATCGATGTATTCCCAAGCAATAGAAACCCACATAGCAAAGGGTTCCAGTTTTTAAGGGACGAAACTTTTTTCTTTGAGTTCTTACCTGAAACTCCATACGGCAATGCACATCTGAACAGCATGACGGATACCAATAGTTATTGGCCCAAAATGCTCTTAAAAATGGATGCTTCGGATGCGGAGGCCCTGGTGAATAGAAAACCCAAAAGCATATATGCGGCCATTAAGGTTACCATTGTATTAAAAGGGGTGGAGGAGCCCCAAGTGAGTATACCCTATATCAAATACACCTTTCATCTGGCCGATCCGCTTATTGAGTTCTATGAAGATGTGGCGCTTACACAAAAATTTGGACAGATTTCCCTGGAAAATCCGATATACCAAAAGTAAACGCCTACCCAAGTCCAATCTACCGTCGGAGACCCTAGGGTATTGAAGACCTAGTTTTTTTGTAGCGCTTGCCGTATTTTTTTATTCCAGGCCAACTGCTGTGACCGGTTTCGGGAGAAATTGGTCTCCGAGTCATAACGATGCTGAAAGGCATTGAGTTCCTTGATAATATCCCTGTAAATGGCCCGTATTTCCGCTTTTATATTCTCCGAAAAGCGGGTCGCTGCCACAATTCTTCTCATCTTACGCGCCTGTAGCTCGGCAATGTCAAAATGGAGCTGCTCGTGACTAAGGGTGAGCTCATCGCAGAGGTCCGGTTTATACCACGATTTATGGGGATAGAAAAAAGTGTGCACCTCAAAATCGAGTTCGATCTCACCATTTCTCGAAAGGGAGGAAAACCGATAGGTAAGACCGCTGGCCGTAGTAGCTGCCGCCCTATCCCCATTCGGGGGATTACCCTTAAAATCGGTCCAGGCCAATCGCCTGTCTGCGCTCCAGGGTATGGTATCAAATTCCTGGGCAAGACCTGGAAAAAGGGTAAAAAGAAGGACAAAGGTGCCGATATACTTTAACGCTCCCAATGAAAATCAATTTGTAGGGTTATCGAGGGGTTGATACTTTGGAAAACGGGGCAGGTATTCGCCGTGTGTTCCAATATTTTTCTGTGCTTATCCGATACTCCGCCCGGTAAGTATAGGGCAACTTCAATTTTGGAAATTCTACGCGGATCCGAGGCCATATGTTTGGTCACCTCGGCAGTAGTATCCCGTAAATCCACTTCATGGTCCCTTGCCTTGATTCCCATAACCGTGAGCATACAACTGGCCAGAGCCGTGGCCACAGTATCTGTAGGGGAAAAGGCCTCACCCAAACCCTGGTTGTCCAAAGGTGCGTCCGTAATAAATTCATTGCCCGATCGTATATGGACACATTGGGTGCGCAAGGCTCCTAAATAAGTGACTTTAGAGGTCATTTGTTACGGTTTTACTTCCTTGATCCACATGGTATCGTACTGCATAATGTAGGAGGCCGTATTGAAATATCCCGAACTGATGTCCTTGTTATAATCGAACTTGTTCCCTGTATATTCAATTTCCCCGATCAGTTGGGACGCCTCAAAAAGGTTGTTCTTGTAGGCCAGTTTCAACAAAAGGTCGTAGGTAAGATCAAATCCCCTTATGGCATATCGGTCCGGAATGGATCCAAACCGTTGTCTGTATTGCTTTACAAAAGCATCGTTCCCAACCTCCTTATATACCGAGGGATAGCAAAAATTCAGATTGGAAAGGTGGGAGCTCGAAATGACGTCGTTCTCAAAGGCTTTGTTTTTGTTTGTGGTAAACATTTTAATTTTTATGTCCTCGGTAATGGATGAATTCAAAATGGAACTAACGCTCGATACGATTTTAAAATTATCCGTTTCCACAAATACCCAGTTCTCATGCTCTTCGGACAACATTGCGCTAAACACTTCGATATCTACCGATAAGTTTTCCTTCAAGGTCACCGTCTTGGCCAAGGGGAACCTTTCCACGATCAATGCCTCTACAGGTTTGTTGATCGAATCGGCAATAATAATAATGTTCTGCTCTTCCCGTATGCCCTCTGCATAATTTAGGATCCTTTCCCGTAAAATGTCATCCGAGGGAATGGAAAAGAAGACATTGCCCAAACTAATATCGCTGTTGGAAGCGATAGGGGCTATGACCGGTACTTGATGATTGGCCGCCTGTACAGCAACTTCCTTGAGCGAATTGGGGTCCAAAGGCCCTATAATGGCACTAAACCCGTTGAGGTTTTCCCGGAGAAGGATTTCCTTGGTCCTGTTCAGATTTAACTCATTATCAAACGTTTTGACATCGACGGAAATCCCCAGCTTGGCTATGGAATCCAACGCGACAAGTGCCCCGGAATACAAGCCCAGGCTGTATTTGATATCATTTCTTCTTTCCAGATTCTTCTTGGTGTTTTCGGTATCATTGAGATTCAGTCGATCCAAACGAAAAGGCAATAAAAACAACAATCTGGGTCGATTGCTCGTATTGATGCTGTCCAGCAAATTGATCTTGTCCAAGATCAAGGCATTCTTCACCTCAAACTCCCCTTCCTTATCCCTTGGTAATTTTAAGACCATCCCAGCCTTTAACCCCTCGGTCAGATCCGGATTTAGCGCTACAAGCTCGGTATAGGTAATATTGAGGTTTTGGGTTAGTCGAAATACATTTTGTCCGGGTTTTACCTCATAAAAGATAAAATTATCGGTGTTAACTTCCCCACTGTCATCCTTTTTCTTGGGTAGACGAATGACCATACCTTCCTTGAGTCCGCCAAGTTCAATGATCTCAGGGTTCAATTTAACGATCTCCTGCGAGTCAATGCCGTATTCCCTTCCCAAACTGTACAAGGTTTGCTTGGGCGGCACGGTATAGGATTCGTAGAGCGACACTTCCTGTTCTTCAACGCTGCTTCCGGCCAGTATGGGCAAACGCAACTGTTGCCCTTCGGCAAGGTAATTCGTTGTTTTGGGCAGTTCCGGGTTCAACACCAACAGGCTGTCTATGGTAATACCGTACTTATGGGCAATGCTCCAGCGTGTCTCCTTTGGCTTTACCGTGTATTGTTCAAAATTCAGGGAATCTATCTGGGTCTCCTCTTGGCGTACCCTGCGGTATTTTGGAATTTTTAACCGCATCCCTTTTTTCAGCTGTGCGGCGTACAGTTCCCTATTATATCGTTTTATATCGTCTTCGGTTATCCGATACCGTTTAGAAATGCTGTACAGGGTCTCTTTTCGCCTTACCCTATGGGAGGTATACCCTATGGGTTCCTCCTGTACCGGAGCTTCTTCCGCAGCCTTAGGGGCGGAAATGGTATCCTGAACTCCAGTAGCCTGGCCCCCGAGTGGAATTACCAGCACGGTATTCGGCCGCAAGGGTTCTCCTTGTTTTAGCTCCTTGTTGTATGTAAGAATGTTATAGGGGGTAACCCGGTATTGCTTGGCAATACTCTCCAGTGTTTCCCCTTCCTTTACCGCATGGGTCTTGAATTGCTGAGCCGCTATGGTAAGGCTCCACAACAGGAGCACTATAGCGGTCAAAACAGATTTAGGCATCATTTTCATTTTTATTCCCATTCTATGGTCGCCGGCGGTTTGGAACTAATGTCGTATACTACTCTATTAACGCCTTTAACCTTATTTATTATCTCATTCGAAGTTTTTTGTAAAAACTCATAGGGCAAATTCACCCAGTCTGCGGTCATCCCGTCCGTACTTTCCACAGCCCTTAAAGCTACGCATTTTTCATAAGTACGCTCATCACCCATAACGCCTACACTATGTACGGGCAGGAGCATGGCCCCGGCCTGCCAGACCTTGTCGTAAAGCCCCCATTCCTTTAATCCATTGATAAAAATCGCATCCACATCCTGTAAAATGCTGACCTTATCGGCCGTGATATCACCTAGAATGCGAATGGCCAAACCAGGGCCTGGAAAAGGGTGCCTTCCTAAAATAGAACCATTGATGCCCATACTGGCACCCACTCTACGCACCTCATCCTTAAACAACATTTTTAACGGTTCTACAACGTTCAACTTCATAAAATCGGGCAACCCGCCCACATTGTGATGGCTCTTTATGGTTGCCGATGGTCCGCCTGTGGCAGAAACCGATTCAATCACATCCGGATAAATCGTACCCTGGGCCAACCATTTGGCATCTTCCACCAAATGCGCTTCATCGTCAAAAACCTCAATGAACACCTTGCCGATGATCTTTCTCTTTTTCTCCGGATCGGCCTCTCCGGCCAACTTATCCAAAAAACGTGCCGAAGCATCCACACCCTTTACATTAAGGCCCATATGTTGGTACTGGTCCAGCACATCATGGAACTCGTTTTTTCGTAACAATCCGTTGTTCACGAAGATGCAGTGCAGGTGTTTTCCTATGGCCTTGTGGAGCAGCACCGCCGCTACGGAAGAGTCTACCCCGCCCGATAATCCCAGGATTACCTTATCATTACCTATTTTTTCCCTTAGTTGGGCCACGGTGGTCTCCACAAAGGCATCCGGGGTCCAGGTCTGGGCCACCCCTGCAATAGTAACGAGAAAATTTTCCAACAATTGTTTCCCATCCGTGGTATGGTACACCTCCGGATGAAATTGTATCCCATAGGTATCCTCCCCTTCAAATTTAAAGGCCGCGTATTCCACATCCGTAGTGCTGGCCAAACGAACGGTATGATCTGGCAACTCCTTGATGGTGTCGGAATGGCTCATCCATACTTGGCTACCTTTGGAAATGCTTTTAAAGAAAGCTTCCCCGTCCTTGATATCAGAAAGACGGGCTCGTCCGTATTCCCGTGTGGCCGAGGCGGCCACATGGCCTCCATTGAAGTGAGCCAAGTACTGCGCACCATAACAGACTCCCAATAGTGGCTTCTTTCCCCTTATTTGGGACAAATCTACGTGAAGGGCATCATCACCTCGAACGGAAAAAGGCGAACCGGAAAGGATAACGGCCTTGTACTCTGAAAGATCCTCAGGCAGATGGTTATACGGTTTAATTTCACAGAAAATATTCAGTTCCCTAACCCTTCGGGCGATGAGTTGTGTGTACTGGGAACCAAAATCTAAAATAAGGACGTTGTTTTGCATGCGCAAAAATACTAAATCGGATGAGTTGCAAAAGTTTCTTTTGGGTATATTTATAAGCAGTATTCAAAAAGTTATCAAGATGAAGAACTTCCTTGTTATTTTCCTTACACTTATCGGCTGCACCCTCCACGCCCAGGAAGAGGGCTGGACCATTTCTACCGGAAAGGTAGACCGGTATACGGGAATTGTAACCGCTAATGGAAGAATAGGCATTCTTCCCGAGGACAAACCCTTCGAGACCCGATCGGTCATTCTCAACAATGTGTACGACAAGGAGTCACCTTTGGGGGTAAGCAAAATTTTGTTGGGCATGAACTTCGCCAATCTCGAGATGGCCATTGACGGAGAGCGGATCACCGAGGACAATAGTAGCGATTTTCACCAGGTTTTGGACATGAAAACGGCTGCTTTCACCACCTCTTTTACTTTTAGGGACAAGGCCAAGGTTTCTTATACTATTTATGCACTTAGGAATGTTCAATATACTGGTTATGTGGATATTAAAGTTATTCCTACAAAATTGTTAAAACTCCAAGTTACGGGCAAGATCAACACGCCGGAGGAATATCAGGACCCGGTAAGTACCTTTCGTGTGCTCAGGGATCTGGAGACCACCATGCCCATCCTGCAAACCGTGGCGAAAAGTAGATTGGGAAGACATACCGTGGGTACGTCGGCCACCTTTATTTGGCACGCCATCAATTCTACCCGCGAGCATCAAAGGCCGCATTTAACCCATGAAAAAGTGTCCGACTATGACAACCGACTGTCTTTTGAAAAGGAATTGAAGAAGGATGAAATATATGAATTTGCCTGGACAGGTGCCGAGTGCACCACGCAGGATTTTGAGGATCCCCAGACCGAATCCGAACGCTTTGTCATCTTTAATTTGCTAACGCCGAGGGAAGATTTGTTGGATCAGCACAAAAAGTTATGGGCCGATCTTTGGCAAGGTGATATTGTTATTAAGGGGAACATACAGGATCAGCTGGATGTGCGCCTAGGACTCTACCATCTATACGCCTTTTCCAGGGGCGATTCCGATCTGAGTATTGCCCCCATGGGATTGTCCTCCCAAAATTACAACGGCCATATCTTTTGGGACACTGAACTTTGGATGTTCCCTCCTCTCCTCCTACTCAATCAGGACATTGCACGCTCTTTGGTCAACTACCGATCGGACCGCCTGGGAAAAGCAAAGGAAAAAGCAATCAATTTTGGGTATAAAGGCGCTATGTTTCCCTGGGAAAGCGATGATACCGGGGAAGAATCCACCCCCGCCTGGGCCCTTACGGGAACTTTTGAACACCACATAACGGCCGATGTGGCCATTGCCTTCTGGAACTACTATCGGGTGACCAAGAACAAGGCATGGCTGATAGCGCGTGGATACCCGCTAATGAAAGAGGTGGCAGACTATTGGGTAAGTAGATCCGTAAAGAACCAAGATGATAGCTATAGCATCAAAAATGTAGTAGGCGCCAATGAATTTGCACCCAACGTGGACGATAATGCGTTCACCAATGGTTCTGCCATTACCGCACTGGAATTTGCCATTGAGGCCGCCCAAACCGTTGGGGAAACCCCGGATCCCACCTGGCAGGAGGTGGCCTCCAAGATCAAGATCCATAAATTCCCCGATGGCACCACCAAGGAACACAGCACCTATGAGGGCGATATCATCAAACAAGCCGATGTAAACCTGCTCTCCTACCCGCTTCATGTGATTGCCGATGAGGAAACGATCATTAAAGATCTGAAGTACTACGAGCCCAAATTGTCTCCGGAAGGTCCGGCCATGGGGCAATCCGTTTTTGCAGTGCTCTATGCGCGTTTGGGTGATGCCAAGGAAGGCTATCGCTTGTTCAAACGCAGTTATGAACCCAATAAGCGTCCGCCCTTCGGCGCCCTTTCGGAAACCGCTACGGGCGAATACCCTTATTTTGCCACAGGTGCTGGGGGCATGTTGCAGGTGGTGCTTTTTGGTTTTGGCGGTTTGGACATCACGGATCAGGGCATCGTTCAGCAAAATCCCATACTCCCTAAAGAATGGGAATCTTTGACCATAAAGGGTGTGGGGCCGGAAAACAAAACCTATCGGGTAACGCATTAGGTCGAATATACGTCCCTGCGGTTCAACAAGTTGGTGATAAATCCTTATTTTAGGGGATAAACCAGCCTGTTATGAAATCTACACACCCAAGCTTCTTGCTCCTAGGTCTTTTGTTTTCCCTGAACCTTACCGCGCAACAACAAAATTTGGACAGCCTACGCGCCGTTTACAACACTTTGGGGGAGGATACCCTAAAGGTGGAAATCCTAGGCGACCTGTTCAATGCTACCATAAACAGGGATATGCAAACGGCCCAGGCCTATGCCAAGGAGCGACTCCAACTGGCCAAAAAGTTGAACTACCGCAAAGGAACGGCTGATGCCCATGACGACGTGGGGAACTACTTCAAATATACGGGCAAGGTAGATTCTGCCCGCTTTCATTTTAGAAAAGCCCTTGACATTTACAAGGAATACGACAATCTTAAGGGCGAGGTAATGATTACCTATGCCCTTGCCACCCTGGAACTGGGGGAAGGCAATCATGAGAAGGCCCTGGAACTCTCTGATCAAAATCTGGCCAAACGTGAGCAGATGGGTGATTCCCTCGGTCTCGGTATCGAATATAACTTTAGGGCCGGTATTTTTGAACAAAAGGGCAGTTTTAAAATTGCTTATGACAACATCCTAAAGGCCCTGGCCATATACGATAAAATTGATGAACCCCTCCGCAAGGCAGACGCGCTCAATGGTCTTGGTTCCCTGGAAGCTAGTTTCTTAAATTTTGAAAAGGCCAATGAATATGGCCTGGAAGCCCTGAAGATTTATCGCGAGCAAGACGACACCTTATATGAGGCAGTATCCTGTAATGTGGTGGGCCAAAGCTATATGAGCCTGAACGATTTTGCAAATGCTGAAAAATACCTTCTGGAGGCCATAGCCCTGTCCAAGCAATTGAACATTAAGTTGTTGGAAGGGGGCGCTACCCGGAATCTGGGGCGCAACTATGTGAAACAAAAACGCTACGTGGAGGGCATCGAAGCTTTGGAGCAGGCGGTGACCATCCATCGGCAAACACCTCGTCCTATAGCACTGGTCCGTTCCTTATACTTCCTGGCATCGGCGTATAATGAAACCGGGCAGCGCCAAAAAGCCTTGGATGTGCTGAACGAATCGGAAATCCTGGCCAAATCCTCAAAATTCGCTGCCATGTTGGGAGATATTTACGGGGAACGATCCAAAGCCCTGGAAGCACAATCGGATTATAAAACCGCCTTGGCCGATGTTCGGGAATTCAAACGCCTCAATGACAGTATTTTTAACTCGGACAAGACCAAACAGATCGAGGAACTGCGTACCATTTATGAGACGGAAAAAAAAGAACAGCAGATCGTGCTCCAAAAGAATGAAATAGACCTTCTGGAACAAAAGGCCGAAATAAGCAACCTACAGCGCATTTTGATGGGGGCAGCCCTGGTGCTTTCACTATTGGGGTTTTATGCCCTACGCCAAAAAATGAAGCGAAATAGATTGGAGCGCGAAAAAGTGGACGCTGAATTGGCCTTTAAAAAGAAGGAACTCACCACGCATGCACTACACCTTGCCAAAAAAAACGAAGTGCTCGAAAGTGTAAAACAAAAGGCCAAGGAACTTAAACTGGCAGAAAACCAGCCCGGGTACCAGCAGTTGATACAGACCATCAATTTTGATCAACAGGACGATAGGAACTGGGAAAACTTTACCCAATATTTTGAACAGGTGCACAAAGACTTTGCATCCAACGTAAAATCCAAATACCCGGAAGTGACCAAAAACGAGCTCCGCTTTATGGCACTTATGAAAATGAACATGTCGTCCAAAGAGATTGCGGCCATCCTCAACATTTCCACCGACGGTATCAAAAAAGCGAGGCAACGGCTTCGAAAAAAAATGGACCTTAGCCCAGAAGATTCGCTCGAAAATACGGTTTTGACGATTTAATCCCTAGCTGATGACCTCTCAAACATCCCCTCTTAAAATTCCCTATTTTAATAGAACTAACCGAACTGCCATGAAACGCCCTGCCCTTTTTCTCCTTACCACCCTACTCCTGGGCAACGTTGAATCCATCATTGGCCAAAATCAAAAAAAGATTGATAGTGTGCTACAAATCATAGGGACAACGGAAACCGATACCCTTAAGGCAGAAAACTATCTGACCTTGACAGATTTAACGCTGTTCAATGATCCCACTAAAGCCAGCGAGTATATTGAAAAGGCTTCCTTTTATTATACCAGAGCCAAAAACTTGAGGGGTCTTGCCAACGTCTTTGCAAAAAAAGCCAATTACTTTTACTCGCAAAGCAGCTATGACTCCGCACGATTCTATCTCAGGAAATCGGTAAACACCTCCTTAGAGATCAAGGATTCGTTACGAGCTGCGGTAATTAGGCATAACCTAGGTATTCTAGCCTTAAATGACGGTAGACAGGAAGAAGCTTCAGATATCATGGACATCAATATTCCTGTGTTTATCAAGTACGGGGATTCGGTGCATTTGGCCAATGCCTACCTTATGAAAGGTAAAATTGCCCTCTTAAGGGGGTTTTTCAATATTGCCTTGGAAGAAACCTATAATGCCCTACGGATACACGAACTGGTTGATGATACTTTTAGGAGAGCTGAAGATTTGCTGCAGATAGGGGTCATTTACCAAGACCTCAAAGAGCATGGGAAAGCCATAACGGTTTTTGAGCAGAGCCATGCCTTGTATGAGGAAATTGCGTACGATAAGTTCAGCGCACAGGTCCTAAATTACCTAGGTGTATCCAATATCCATAATAATGCCCTTGAAGCTGCCGGTGAAAATTTTAAAGAGGCCCTGGAACTATCCAAAAAATTGGACTATAAAGCCAATATCGCCAGAACACTCGTTAATTTAGGGGACTTGGAATATTATAAAGGAAACTTTCCCGAGGCGATCGACTTCTACCGGCAAGGTGCCGATTTATGGAAATCCGTCTCCTCATCCTATAACGAAGCAGATGTTCTTCTCTATATAGGTAAGGCCCATTTTGCCAACAAGGAATACACCATCTCCATCAACTATTTTGACCGCTGTATTGCAATTGGTGATTCAATAAATTCCAAACGAACGCTTAAGGATGCCTATTTGCTACGTTCACTAGCCAAGGAAAAGTTGACAAATTATAAGGAAGCACTTCACAGCCTACGCTTGGGCAAGACCCTTAGCGATACTATTTATAGTACGGAACGTACCCGCGCCACGGAGGAGTTGATTACCATCTATGAAACGGAAAAAAAAGAACAACAGATCGTCCTACAAAAGAATGAAATAGACCTTCTGGAGCAAAAGGCCGAAATAAGCGACCTACAACGTATTTTGATGGGAGCTGCGCTGATCCTGTCATTGTTGGGGTTTTACGCCTTGCGCCAAAAAATGAAGCGAAACAAACTGGAGCGTGAAAAAGTAGACGCCGAACTCGCTTTTAAAAAGAAGGAACTCACCACGCACGCATTGCACCTAGCCAAAAAGAACGAAGTATTGGAAAGTGTAAAACAGAAGGCCAAAGAGTTAAAATTGGTGGAGAAGCAATCAGGGTACCAACAACTGATACAGACCATCAATTTTGATCAACAGGACGATAGGAACTGGGAAAACTTTACCCAATATTTTGAACAGGTGCACAAAGACTTTGCATCCAACGTAAAATCCAAATACCCGGAAGTGACCAAAAACGAGCTCCGCTTCATGGCCTTGATGAAAATGAACATGTCCTCCAAAGAGATTGCCGCCATCCTCAACATCTCTACGGATGGTATCAAAAAAGCGAGGCAACGGCTTCGAAAAAAAATGGCCCTTAGCCCGGAAGATTCGCTTGAAAATGCCGTTTTATCGATTTAACCCTTAGCTGACAATCCTTAGAAAACCCCATGCCTATTGACCTTAAAAGGTGTACCCCCTTTGTACCCCCTCCAAATTTTTATGTCCATCCATCAGCTTCTATGTTTGTGTTGTCATTAGTTTGACAATAACCGTTTTGTAGTGTCTTGCGCCGGCCTGGGCTGCAGACCATCCGGGTGCAGGTCACACAAAACGTAGATGAACTACAAAACTAGAATAGCATGAAAACACAAAGCACGTTTTTCAGAAAATGGGGTATGCTGCCCCTGATTATCCTAAGTATTATGTCCTGCAGCAAAGATGAGGCAGGAGGCGAAGGACCAGATCCCGGCCCGGACCCCACAGAGGCGACCACTTTTGCCGAGGTTATAGCCCTGGGCGGGGATTTTGAAGACTTTCCACAGAGCGAAACCGTGGAAGTACAAAGTGAGGACCCACCAGCGAACGAAGATTACGAGCGTGAAGAAGAAGGTGAAACCATACAGGAACGTTTTGTCTGCACCAAAAGAAGGGTAAGCGTTACTGATGGTAACGGAAAATTTCCTTTGTTCAATCCCAATTCGGGTATCATCTATCCAGGCAATATGCTTCAGGGGAAAACCTTGGATGATGCCACGCCCGAAGCCATACCGCTAAAACGCGCAGGCGGTACTATCTCCTATAATATCATTGATGGTAATTTACAATCCAGCTTTTCGGTGGACGAGGTCAAAACGAGTTCCATTCGCGATGCCCAGAACAATATTATTTTTGGATCTATCACAGATGGGGATTACAGTGTACCTGCCAACTTTTCCCTTAGCGTTAAGGAAGTACAGTCCAAAGAGGAACTGGCACTAAAGTTAGGCGTCAAGTTTAAGACTTTCGCCGCTAAGATTTCGGGTAACTTTTCGGTGAACACGAGTCGTGAGGTAAATACCGTCCTTGTAAAATTAACGCAACAATTTTATACCATGGATTTTGACGTACCTACCAGTCCCGATGGTTTTTTTGACGAAAGTGTAACCCCGGACCAGCTCAAGACCTACATTCAGCCAGATAATCCGGCCGCTTTCATTTCTTCGGTCACCTATGGAAGGACCTTCTATATGCTCTTTGAATCCACTTCTTCGGCCACTGAAATGAAGACCAAGTTAAACGCGGGCTATAAGACCATTGGGGCCAGTGCGGAGGGCTCGGTGGAATTCAACACCTTTAGCAGCCTAAAAAATCTGAGCCTGCAAGTAATTGCCTATGGAGGGGATGCCGCGGAGACCTTGGACGCCGTGGGCAATTTTACCGATAACAACAGCATAGGAACCTTTCTGTCCAACATTGGCAAGACCAGTGACATCCGTACCGGTCTTCCGCTATCCTATGTGGTCAACAGCGTGGAGCGACCTTCACGGATTGTCGGTGCCAAACTGGCCACGGAATACGATGTGGTGGAGTGTGAGCTCAAGGGTATTCTGCCACCCGGTATCTACAAGGACCTTGTGGATCTATTTGAAGATGGTATAGGTGCCATGGGCCGATTAAGGGGCAGCGATGTGCTAATCTTCAACAAGGCGGGCGACAAATATGCCTGGTTCAACGGAAATACCCCGGGTATTTTAAGCGATGGAGATCGGCGGATCTTTAGCATCTCGGACGCCACAGCTCCTTTGGGCGCCCTGGAATTGGAAAACGTGGGGGCAGTCGTGAAGTTTGCCGATAATCTGGCAGATAGACTGTATGTCATCAGTGGTGACGGGTTTAAACTGCAAATAGTCCGCTTTACCAATTATACCCAAAACACACTGCCTTCCGGACCCATTGGTACTCCCGGCGGTGTCCAATTGGTAAACCAAATTTTTGGGGATAGCGGTAACTTCATTATAGGAACCGACGGCTTTGAGGCAGCAGTAATCGTAGGCGTCACAAGCATGGCCTATTTTGCGAAACCGGGCGATAGGTATCAAATCTACAATAGTAGTGGCGCAGGTTCGTGGAGCGATCCCGTGGCATCGGACAAGTGGTTCCAGAACCAAACCAATGACGGGGGCACCCAATTTGATAAAGTGGGCGCGGCAACCAACTTTGCCCTGGGCGGAAGCAGTGGGCGTTTCCTCTTCGTAAACGGGGACGGAAACCAAATCCAGGAGTGGTTTTCAGAAGCAACGGAAAATGATAGATTTAATGGCCCGTGGGTTATTAATTGAAGTGTGTGAGTTAGTTTAAAAAAGGAAAGCCCTGACCTAGCAGTCAGGGCTTTTCATAATCAAAAAACCAACCTAAACACATGAATTTATGACACTAAACTTTCTTTTTCAAAAATCTTGCTTTAAAATAGTGTCTTCATTCTGATGGCACTCAAAATGCAAACTCAAGTCCTATTTTCATAGCAATCTTTGTATAGGTAACAACCCAAACACAAAATACCCTACCCCATTTTAATTTTTTTTATCTTTATTCGGAAAGACCAGTCTTGTCATGATCAAGGAATATTTTGATGAAGTAAGGGAAGAACTAGAACATGGGGCCACAAAAAAAGGGCACCCTTTTCGTTATTTTACCCTGGGAACCGTGGGTCTTGATCGTTTGGCCCGGCTACGTACCGTAGTACTTCGAAAGATTACCGAGGACCTTGTATTGACCTTTTATACCGATAAGCGATCAAAAAAAGTCACCCATATCAAGGAAAATAACAAAGTGAGCTTACTTTTTTATCATCCCGAGAAATTATTACAGCTTAAAATAGAGGGTATTGCCTCACTTAATCTGGATGATGCCTCCAAAAAAAGGATATGGGACCGTATGGAGGCCTCATCAAAAAAAGGATATACCACTGTCGCAGCACCTGGAAGCGAAATCGAAGGTCCTGAAGCCATAGAATACCTGGAGGATCGGGATTACTTTGGAATGATCACGGTACATCCCTTTAAAATAGAATATTTGAAACTGGAGCATCCTTCCCATCTTCGCGTGCGCTTCTCAAAACAACACGATCTTTGGGTCGGCGAATTCCTGGTACCCTAAAAAGCGTCTTTCTTTTATTCCATGGTCTTAAGAATCACCCGGATATCGTCTTCGGTGGTATCGGGATTGATAAAGCAGAATCTGGCCACGGTTTCAAAGGTATCTTTCCTCTTCCATTTGGTGGGGGTAACCAGGGCTATTCCCTCCTTGTGATTTTTATAGGTCCAATTCGTATAATCCATGGGTGACCATCCCTTTCTCCTGAACAGTACACAGGACAAGCTGGGTGGACGCACCAATTCCAAATCCGGATGTGACGTGATCAGCGAACCTGCCAAGTTGGCCAAGGCTATTCCACACTCCACCGCCTCTTTATATTGATCGGTACCATGAGCCGCCAATGAAAACCACAAAGGCAATCCCCTTACCCTGCGGGTCAATTGTATTTGATATTCCGCCGGATTAAAACCATGGGCCCCTTCGTCCTTAAAAATATCCAAGTACGATCCCTTTTGGGAATGGGCCTCCTTGGCCAAGTCTGGATTCCTGTAGATTATGGCACCGCAGTCATAGGGCGAGAACATCCATTTATGTGGGTCAATGGTAATACTGTCGGCCTGTTCAATACCATTAAAGATATGTCGTACGGAATCTGCGACCAGGGCGCCTCCCCCATAGGCGGCGTCCACATGGAACCATAGGTTTTCCTCTTTACAAACCCTTGCGATGCCTTCCAGGTCATCTACAATGCCCGCGTTGGTGGTACCGCCAGTTGCCACCACGGCAAATAGCCTTTTACGTTTTTCAGGAGCCAAAGTCAATATGGTCTTTTGAAGGTGATCGGCCGTCATGAGGTCCTCGGTTTCCACAAGCACCACATCTACGTCGATTACTTTGGCCATGGCCTTAATGGACGAGTGGGCGGCGGCAGAGGTAACAATAATCCCCTTTTCCCCCTTGTTCCTATCCTCCCTTCGCCAATATTCACGGGCAGTAACCATGGCGGATAAATTGGCAGCCGTACCGCCACTGGTAAATACGCCAAAAGCGCCTTGGGGCATGCCTGTTATGGAAACCAGCCAGGACATGGCCTCATTCTCACAAAAGATACCCCCGGCTCCCTCCATCCAGTAAGCCCCATGGATACTCGAGGCCGAGGTAACCAGGTCGAACATGATCGCGGACCGCGTGGGTGCTGCGGGCACAAAGGCCAAATGTCTTGGATGATCAATGGGAACCGTAGCTTTGGCCAATACGTCCTTGAACAGGTGAAAGGCTTTTTCGCCTCCTATTCCGTCCGGGGTAATGGTATCCCCTACCAATTTCTTCAGTTCTTCCGATGTTTTTGGTTTTCCCAGTTCGGGCGAAGTGGTGGTGATTCGGCCAATGACATATTTCATGACATCCAGGGTCATTTCCACTACTTCAATATCTATATTGTGCATTTGGGATTTTTAGCAAAAATACTTCCGAAAATGGAAACGGAGCACAAAAGGGATCAATATTTTAAAATCAAAAAATCCATTTGTAAAGGAGCCAAGGTCTTTAGCAAGTACGGTATAAGTTCTTCGCCCATTTCGAGGTACAGCTCGGAAAAATTTAGGTTCCGTTCTTGAAGGGATTGATTGGGAAAAAGGGCGTTCTGCATCTCCGTCATACGCACCACCTGATCTTTGAGTTTCCTTTTTTGTGCCTGCAGGAGCCTTTTTTCCAAGCGGTCCAACCCCTTTAGTTGTTTAACCTCTTGGGCCTTTACTGCACCGTAAAAGGATTTATCTGTTTGATCTGCCAATTGAAACAAGGCCTGGAACTGCTCCTTTAAATGTTTTCGCTCTGGCGTAAAATCGATATTGATATTGGAAATCTCCCGGATCCTTTTATTGATAAAGCTGCTTTGCTTCAAAAAAAGATCGGCGACCTGTAGCTCCAATTTTTCTATTTTTTTCCGCTGTTTTTCGGTTATTACCAAGGCCGAATTCCGAAGTAGCAATACCGGAAATGGCACCTCCATGGCCTCGAAGGATGTTTTGAGCTCCAACCAATAGGCCAGTTCTCCCCCACCACCTATATAACATAGATTGGGAAGGATTACCTCTTGGTACAAAGGTCTACTCACCACATTGGGCGAAAAACGTTCGGGGTGTGCTTCCAATTCGGCCAGCAGTTCTTCACGGCTAAACTCAATGGACGTGCCGTTTACTTGAAATTTTCCCTCCTGCTCCACAATGCGTTCCCGAAGACCTTGGTTTAAATAGAAATAATTAATCTCCCTGGGGTTGACCTGAATGGTGTAATTTTCGGGCAAGGCCTCCAGCCGGTCCATGGTTTGGGTAACCGCTTTAAAAGCCGTATTTTCCAATAGATCCTTCTTGATATAAGGAACCATGAGTTTTTTTAGACCAGCATCGTCCCCATCGATGATAACCAATCCGTACGCACCAAAAAGTACATTGGCCAGGTAACGTGTGGCATCGGTAAGTCGGTCGTGCTTTAAATAGGCGTCGGAGAACAGTTGCTTTAAATCATCGGCATGCTTGCCGGCCCCCAATTCTTGGGAAAATGCCTCGTAGAGGAGGTCCAGTCCGTCCGTCGGCAAGTGCCCCACCGCACCTGAAGCTTCCTTGGTCCACTGCAATTTCTTCCCTTTGAAATTAAAAAAATTGATTTCCTCAAAATCGTGATCCTCTGTAGCCATCCAATAAACCGGGACAAAATCGTACTCCGGATACGCCTTTTTTAATTCCCGGGTAAGGTTAATGGTGGAGATAATCTTGTATAAAAAATACAATGGTCCGGTAAACAGGTTCAACTGATGCCCCGTAACTACGGTAAAACTGTTGGCGTTCCCTAAGCGTTGGATGTTCTGCTCCGTACCTTTGGACTTGCTTATCCCTTGGTATTGCTCCTGCAGGGTTTGGCTCAGTAAGATTCGATGTTTTTCTGGATAGTGGGCCTGCTTTTCTTCAATCTGTGCCTTAAAGTTTTTGAGGGTTGGAAATCGGTGATAAAAACCGTGTAGGTCCTCTTTTTCTTCCAGATAATCACATATCAATTTTGAAAAATAACCGGTCTGCTTAAAGGGAATGCCGTCTATATCCATATAAAAACCAAAAATATGCGTAAATATAGAATTCTATCCGCTTCCAGTTCCTAAAAATACGTTAAGAAGTTTTTCCCAAGAAAACCGATCAAGGGAGAAAACAAAACCACCGTACTACCACGGCTTGCCGTCGGATTCTAAGGTTCCAAGCGGCAGATTTCATCAATTATTGTTAGCTTTGGGGCATTACAAACGAAACAAACCTTTATGAAGTACTCCTTACTCGCATGCACCCTTTTGTTTTTTACCATTTCCATCGCCCAGGAGCTTAAAAGTCCCTCCGAATTTTTGGGTTATGAGCTGGGTACCCAATTTACCCGTCATCACGAGGTGGTGGATTATTACCAGTACCTGGCAGAAACTGCATCCAATAGGGTACAGTTGGTGGAATACGGCAAAACCAATGAAAGGCGTCCTTTGCTTTTGGCCTATGTCAGTGCTGCCGCGAACATGCAAAATTTGGAAAACATACGTGAAGCCCATCTTAAAAGTACGCAAGGGCAAAGTGGTGCGGACAAAGCCATTGTATGGCTTAGCTACAATGTGCACGGGAATGAAAGTGTGAGCATGGAGGCCTCCATGCAGACCATTTATGCACTTTTGACGGAAAAGAGTGCCTATCTGGACAATACCGTGGTAATTATTGATCCCTGTATCAATCCCGATGGAAGGGATCGTTATGCCAACTGGTACAACCAATATAAGAACACTCCCTTTAATACGGACCCCAATAGCAAAGAGCATCATGAGGGTTGGTGGAACGGGCGATCTAACCATTATATGTTCGATCTTAACCGCGATTGGGCCTGGCTGACCCAAGTGGAAAGTAGACATCGATTAAAAAAATACAACCAGTGGTTACCGCACGTTCATGCCGATTTTCATGAACAAGGAATCAACAACCCCTATTTCTTTGCTCCCGCAGCGGAACCTTACCATGAGGTCATAACCGACTTTCAACGGGATTTTCAGGTGACCATAGGAAAAAATCACGCCAAATACTTTGATGCCCAGGGCTGGTTTTATTTTACCAAGGAAGTCTTTGACCTGTTCTATCCCAGCTATGGGGATACCTACCCTACCTATAACGGGGCCATTGGGATGACTTATGAACAAGGGGGAGGCGGAAGGGCCGGACTGGGGGTCATTACCCGTATCGGGGATACGTTGACCCTTCAAGATCGTATTGCCCACCACCTTACCACAGGACTGTCTACCGTGGAAATTGCTGCAAAGAACGCAGCAAAATTAAACGAAGAATTTCTCAAGTTTCATACCAGCAAGAACTACAAGTACAAGAGTTATGTCCTTAAGGGCGATGCCGATAGGTTAAAAGCCCTTTCCGAATTGCTGGACCAGCATGAAATACAATACGGCACGGCCAACAACGGTACCATAAAGGGCTTCAATTATGCCACTGGGAGAAATGGAAGCATGCGGGTTTCGGACCAAAGCATGGTGGTCTCCACGGATCAGACCAAGGGCACCTTGGTTAAGGTATTGTTTGAACCCGACGCCAAACTTAGCGATTCCCTTACCTATGATATTACGGCTTGGTCCCTGCCCTATGCCTACGGCTTGGAGGCCGTTGCCTCTGAAACGAGGCTCCCATCCAATCCAATGACCCCCTGGAAGGTGCATACGTCAGGTGATACGGGCGAGGCGGATGCCTATGCCTTTCTCACGGATTGGAGCAGCATGAACGATGCTCGGTTTTTGGCAGACCTGCTTCAAAGGGGTATCCGGGTCCGCTATGCACAAAAGCCGTTTACCCTGGACGGGAGAAGTTATGAGCGCGGCAGCTTGATCATCACTAAGGCCGATAACAAGGGGAACGCCAACTTCCTGGCCGACCTGGGAGCGTGTGCGGAGCGACATTCCAAATCCTTGACGGCCACCACGACCGGATTTGTGGAGCAGGGCAAGGATTTTGGTTCTTCCTATGTGGAAATGGTACCCAAGATAAAAGTAGCCGTGCTCGCTGGGAATCCTACCTCCACCTATCGTTTTGGGGAAATATGGCACTTTTTTGAAAAACAGCTGCACTACCCACTTACGGTGGTGGACAGTGATTATATGGATCAGGTAGATTTTTCCAACTACCAAATCCTTATTCTCCCTGGTGGCTGGTACGGAAACTTTTTTGATAAGGACAAACTGGCAGAACTTAAGAAATGGGTAGCAAATGGCGGCAAACTCATTGCTATGGGCGGTGCCATAAAAGGTATCGATGGTGAAGATGGCTTTGGAATAACACTGAGGGAAATGGGAAAAGACAGCACTGAGACCGCCATATATCCCTATGATGAAGGGCAGCGGGAACGCATTAAAAGTGCCATTACCGGTGCGGTCTTTAAGGCCAAAGTAGACAATACGCACCCCCTGGCCTATGGTTATCCCAACACCTATTTCACCCTAAAATTGGGAAATGACGCCTTTGAATATTTGGATGGAGGTACCGTGGCCTATATAGAAAATGATACCGTACCCATATCGGGCTTTGCGGGAAGCAAAGCCCAGAAACAAATTGGAGAGAGCCTGATTTTTGGCGTAGAGCAGCACGGACAAGGACAGGTCGTCTATATGGTAGACAATCCGCTGTTTCGAGGTTTTTGGGAAAACGGCAAGCTCTTTTTCGCCAATGCAATCTTTATGGTGGACTAAAATTTGTTCACTCCCTATGTAACTAGAACAAAACATTTCCCATACAATGAAACCGAGCAAATTATCCAGTCTTTCCCTGGGGGAACTCAAAAAAAAGGAAAAGTCCCTAAAGATGGCTATCGGTCTTTTGGCGGGGGCCGTACTGATCATGTACGGGGCCCAGATTTATAACTATGTTGAAACCAAAGAGGTCAACACCTTAATGTTGTTGCCTTTGGTCTTTACTTTTTTGGTAATTGCCAACTATGTGAATCTGAAAAAGATTACTGCAGAAATTAAATCCAGGGAGGACGTATCATAAAGAAGAAGGACCTTGTTTGGCCATTGGGAATCCGAGAAAGTACAGCGATGCTATTCTTGTAGATGCCCTGACAAATCCAAATATAAAACGAGTAGCCCCCCAATAATTGCAAGGGCACTGACTATCTTTGCATTTTTACGGTGCTAGCATTAAAATGAAGGAACAACAATCGGTACGGATCAACAAATATCTCAGCGAGGTGGGGTACTGCTCACGTAGGGCTGCAGATAAACTCATTGATGAAGGCCGTGTGACCCTGAATGGCAAGGTACCCGAAATGGGCACCAAAATTGTGGCAGGGGATGAAGTACGCGTAGACGGTAAGTTGATTTCGGAACCCGGGAATACCCAGGTCTATATTGCCTTTAACAAACCCGTGGGCATTGTTTGCACTACCGATACCAAGGTAGAAAAGGACAATATTATAGATTATATCAACTATCCAAAACGCATCTTTCCGATTGGCCGATTGGACAAACCCAGTGAGGGCCTTATCTTCTTGACAAATGACGGGGATATCGTGAACAAGATCCTACGTGCCCGGAACCATCACGAAAAGGAATACCTTGTTTCCGTTAACAAACCCCTTACCACTACCTTCATTCATAAGATGGGCAACGGTGTGCCCATTCTGGATACCGTGACCCGTAAATGCGATGTGGAACAATTAGACCGGTATCGCTTTAAAATTGTATTGACCCAAGGCCTCAATCGGCAAATTAGAAGAATGTGTGAGCACCTGGGGTACCGGGTCACTAAATTAAAACGGGTACGGATCATGAATGTAAGATTGGATATTCCGTTAGGTCAGTGGCGATACCTTACAGAAGCTGAACTAAAGGAGATCCACCGATTGGTATCGGCTTCCTCCAAGACGCACGAAGACTAAAAAAGTTGCCTACAAGGCGCCCAGGTGCCGAACGCACAATTTCGGGAATATCGGATTAATCCATCCCATGTTGTAAGGCCTGTCCCTTTTTTACGATATTCCTAATAGGTCTTTCCAAAAACGGAAGAGATCTTAGATAGAAACAGTATACATAGTATCTTAAAAATCACTACCTTAGAATGTGGAATTAGCCCCCCTCACGATGGGGTTCAAAATAAATAGATAAACCATGGGACAGAATTTCATACCATCTGTAAAAAAAACATTTACCGCACTAGTGACCTTATCGCTAGTCATAGGTTTTATGGGAAAGCTGCAAGCAGCTGCTCCTTTTCAGGATACCTCTCAACAAATTTCTGATTTTAATGTATACAAGGGCAAGGTCATCGACGCTGTTACGAAAAAACCGCTAGTCTTTGCCTCCTTGGCCATTGCGGGCACCAATATTACAACCGTTACCAATACGGAAGGTGGGTTTCAGCTAAAAGTACCCAAGGATATTTCCGAAGGCAGTGTTAGCATTTCCTTTTTGGGTTATAAGACCATAACCTTGCCCTTGTCCCAGCTAAGCGAGGACAAAAACCGTATTGCCTTAGAGGTATCCATTACCGAGCTCAGCGAGGTTGATGTGGCCATCCCCAAGGATGCGGGCGTTTTGGTAAGGGAAACCCTGGCCAAAAAGGGGGAGAACTATTTTAATGACCCGACACTGATGACGGCCTTCTATAGGGAGACCATTAAGAAGCGGAGAAAAAATGTTTCTCTTTCCGAAGCCGTGGTCAATATTTATAAGACGCCCTACACTTCGGATCGTAAAGATGCGGTAAAACTGTACAAGGCCAGAAAAAGTACGGATTACAGCAAGTTGGATACCGTAGCCTTAAAATTGCAGGGAGGTCCGTTCAATGCCCTGTTCGTGGACATCATGAAATATCCCGAATACATCTTTACACCGGAGACCATTAAACAGTACAATTTTAGCTTTGACCGGTCCACTCGAATAAACGACAGACTCATTTACGTGGTCAACTTTAGGCAAAGAGATGACATTAAAAGCCCCTTATATATGGGAAAGCTTTTCATTGATTCCCAAAACAAGACACTCACCAGCGCCATTTATTCCTTGAACATTACCGACAGGGAAAGGGCCAGTAGAATGTTCGTAAGGCGAAAGCCCAGGAACGCTACGGTATATCCGACGGAGGTGGCCTATCGGGTAGACTACAGGGAAAAGGACGGCAGATGGTATTACAGCTATAGCAATGTCCTGCTTCAGTTTAAGGTGAATTGGGATGATAAGTTGTTCAATTCGGTGTACAGTATGGCCGCGGAGATGGCCGTTACCGATTGGAAGAAAAACCTAAAGGACGAGCTGCCCAGATCCCGTGATCGTATTAAGTCGTCCATCATTTTGAGCGACGAGGCCCTAGGCTTTTCCGATCCCGATTTTTGGGGCGAATACAATATCATTGAGCCCGAAAAATCCATTGAGTCGGCTATTAAAAAGATCCAGCGCCAGTTAAGACGGGCCAACCGGGGAGGCGCTTCGACCCCCTAGGGTATGGAGACAAGACGAATAAGGAGAAATCGGTGGTTATTTAGGGCTGCCGATTTTTTTATTTTCCATAGCGAACCTCAGAAAAAGGGCAAACAGAAATGGAACTGCATTTATGAACAATTGTTTATAACTATAGTTTATATTATGTTGATTTTAAATCCATTATAAAATTTGGAATTTTCAAAAAATGGAATACATTTGATTTAAGGTTCTGGGGGATAAGTCAGCAATGACCTGGAATTCCAGAGCCGGTATAAAGTTGACGTTCTTTATATTGTTGTTTGACCGCTTTGGGAGTAGTAATGTAGCAATACATGAGTACAAAAAAAGCTGGTGGACGGACGAACGGAAGGCTTAGGCCGGAAGCGAGAAAGTTTATGTTTTTCGGACATAGTGCAGGACTTCGGTATGTACTAAAGAAAAAAAACAGAGGACAACGAGAAGAAACACGGAGTAGTTACTTGGTTTAACAATTAGGGATGAAAAATGTTTTAAACGTTAAAATAGGGAACCGGACGCAATCAATGGTTGCAGTTTTGTGGAATAGCGGAGCAATCCTATAGGAAGCAGGACACTAAGTTTGGGGAACTATTTTTAAAAAGCCATATCGATGTACTCGTACAATGATATGGCTTTTGTCTTTTTGGTGTTTTTTAATTCCCTTTTCCCCCTCCCCTTCAAAAGCGAATTCCTTTCCAAGTTTCCCCGTCCAGCACGCCCTTTGGCCGGTATAAAATTGTATATTTGCTCCGCTTTAATAAATTCTTAGAACCCTATGCCAAAAATAGTATATACGCAGACCGACGAAGCTCCCGCGTTGGCCACACAATCCTTTTTGCCCATTGTTAGGTCTTTTACCAAAACATCAGGGATTACCATAGAAACCAAGGACATCTCACTCGCAGGAAGGATTATCTCCGTTTTTCCCGATTTTTTGCAAGAAGACCAGCGAATTACGGACGATTTGGCTGCTTTGGGAACCTTGGCCAAGGCACCGGAAGCAAATATCATTAAGTTGCCCAATATTAGTGCTTCCATACCCCAACTCAAAGAAGCCATCTCAGAATTACAGGAAAAAGGCTATGCCCTACCCGATTATCCGGATGAACCTGGCAACGATACCGAAAAGGAAATAAAGTCCAGATACGACAAAATAAAAGGAAGTGCCGTAAACCCGGTTTTGCGGGAAGGAAATTCTGATCGAAGGGCACCTAAACCCATAAAAAACTACGCCAAGAAGAATCCCCATTCCATGGGCGCTTGGCGCTCAGACTCCAAGACCCATGTTGCAACCATGGATCACGGGGATTTTAAGTCCAACGAAACATCCATGACCACAACCGATGCCACCTCCATTCGTATCGAATTGACAAAAGAGGATGGCGGCACACAAGTGTTAAAGGAAAGTATTGCGCTGCAGGCCGGGGAAATCATCGATGCCACTGTGATGAGCAAAAAGGCCTTGTTGGCCTTTTTGAAAGAGCAAGTAGCAGATGCCAGGGAACAAGGAGTATTGTTTTCATTGCACATGAAGGCTACCATGATGAAGGTCTCCGATCCCATTATTTTTGGACACGCCATGGAAACCTTTTTCTCGGAGGTATTCGAAAAACACCATGCCACCTTCCAGGCCATCGGGGTGAGTGCCAACGACGGTCTTGAAAATTTACTGAACAAAATACAGGATCTCCCCCAGGGGAAAAGGACGGAAATAGAAGAGGATATTGCACTCGCAATCACAAACGGACCGGACCTTGCCATGGTAAATTCGGACAAGGGCATCACCAATTTACACGTGCCCAGTGATATCATTATTGATGCCTCCATGCCCGCCATGATCAGAAATTCGGGACAAATGTGGAATGCGGATGGAAAGGCCCAGGATACCAAGGCAGTAATTCCGGATAGCAGCTATGCAGGCATCTACGAAGCCACCATAAACTTCTGTAAGGAACAGGGCGCATTTGATCCCAGGACCATGGGCACCGTGCCCAACGTAGGCCTTATGGCACAGAAGGCAGAGGAATATGGGTCACATGACAAGACCTTTGAAATAGCAGCCAAGGGAACCGTAAAGGTTATCGATGTGGCTTCGGGCCAGTCGCTTATGGATCATTCTGTGGAAACCGGGGATATTTGGAGAATGTGCCAGGTGAAGGATGCCCCCATACAGGATTGGGTAAAACTGGCCGTTTCCAGGGCAAGGGCCTCAAATACGCCAGCGGTGTTTTGGCTGGATAGCAACAGGGCGCATGATGCGGAATTGATTAAAAAGGTAAACACTTACCTCCCACAACACGATACCTCGGGTTTGGATATCAGAATTCTTTCACCCTTGGAAGCGACCAATTTTACGCTTAAGAGAATCAAAGAAGGTAGGGATACCATTTCGGTATCGGGCAATGTGCTCAGGGATTATCTAACCGACCTCTTTCCTATACTGGAAGTGGGTACCAGCGCCAAAATGTTATCCATTGTCCCTTTGATGAACGGCGGTGGCCTTTTTGAAACCGGTGCCGGCGGCTCTGCGCCCAAACACGTGGAGCAATTTTTGGAAGAGGGACACCTTCGGTGGGATTCCTTGGGCGAATTCATGGCTTTGGGGGTTTCCTTGGAGTTCTACGGTGAAAAGAACAATAACAGCAAGGCTCTGGTCCTGGCCAATGCCTTGGACGATGCTACGGAAAAATTCTTGGATAACGACAAATCGCCTTCTAGAAAGGTCATGGAACTGGATACCCGTGGAAGTCATTTCTATCTGGCCCTTTACTGGGCCCAGGCCCTGGCTGCACAGGACAAGGAACCGGAATTGAAAGCTACCTTTAGCAGAATAGCCCAAGAAATGACGGAAAAGGAATCCAAAATTGTTGCAGAGCTGATCAACGCCCAAGGGAAGGCTCAAGATATCGGGGGCTATTATAAACCCGATGCGGCAATGAGATCCAGCGCCATGCGTCCCAGTGAAACGCTCAATGCCATTCTCGAAACACTGTAGCGCGCACAGATCGTAAGGAATACAGCAGCTCAACACCAACGGTTGAACTGCTGTTTTTTTTTGAAATATGGTGGGTATTTTTGGGTCCATGTCCTTTGGCCTTGAACACGCTATTTTTTTATTGGAACATGGCAACAAAAATGCGCCCTTATCTGGTTAGGTGGGAAACAAATAAACAAATGGCCCTTTTGAAACCTCGTGCTTTCTCTCTATTTTTAGAAAAAATTGCTTGAATGCGCGGACCATATGATTTAGTACTGCTAGCTTTTCTTTTTTTTTCGTTAAACCTCTTTTCCCAGCAACGTTATACTTTGAGCGGCACTATTACGGAAGCCGCTAGCAATGAGACTTTGATTGGTGTTAGCATACTGGTCCCAGAACTTCGCACAGGGGTAACCACTAACGAATACGGGTTTTATTCGCTTACCCTGCCTAAGGGCGAGTACACCGTTCAGGTGAGCTATATCGGTTTTCAGGATCAAAGCTTGAAGGTTTCCCTTAACCAAGACCAGCGAATCAATTTCGGCATGGTAGAAGAGGCCGAACAGTTGGAGGAAGTAGTCCTTACGGAAGATGTGGAGAAGGTAAACATTAAGACCCCACAAATGAGCGTAGTGACCTTGGCCACACCGACCATAAAAAAAATTCCCGTGGTTTTGGGCGAGGCCGATGTTATAAAATCCCTTTTATTGCTTCCGGGGGTCACCAGTGCAGGCGAAGGCGCTTCAGGTTTTAACGTCCGCGGTGGGGCGGCCGATCAGAATCTTATTCTGCTGGATGAGGCCACAATTTTTAACTCTTCCCATCTTTTTGGTTTCTTTTCCGTGTTCAATCCCGATGCTATAAAGGATGTAAAGTTGTTCAAAGGAGGCATACCCGCCCGATATGGCGGTAGGGTTTCTTCCGTGTTGGAAATTTTTCAAAAAGAAGGCAATAGCAAGGAACTTAAGTTCAACGGCGGCATAGGTGCTGTGGCCAGCAGGCTGCTGGCAGAAGGTCCCATAGTCAAGGACAAGTCGGCTTTCCTGATTGGAGGAAGGGCCTCTTACGCCCACTTGTTCCTACCCCTGTTCGATGTGGACAATCGAGCGTATTTCTTTGATCTGAACACCAAACTCAATTACAAGATAAACGAACGAAACAATATTTATTTGTCGGGATATTTTGGTCGCGATCTCTTTAGTATCAACGATAGCTTTGTGAACACCTATGGTAATGCCGTGCTAAATTTCAGATGGAACCATCTTTTCTCAGACAAACTGTTCTCCAATCTTTCGCTGATTTATTCGGACTATTCCTATGGCTTGGAATTGGACTTTGTAGGCTTTGAATGGGATTCGGGCATCCTTAACCTGAACGCCAAATACGATCTAAAGCACTACATCAATGATAAACTACAGATCAATTACGGTCTCAACAATATTTACTACGATTTCAACCCTGGAAAAATTGTGCCCAGTAGCGAGGATTCCGGCATCGTGGAAGATCAGTTAACGAAAAAATTTGCCAATGAAACTGCCATATACCTAGATGTGCAACACGATGTTACGGAACGGCTCAGCCTAGGGTACGGTTTGCGATTAAGTCATTTTGTACGTTTGGGACAGGACGAGTTCTTTGTTTATGAAAATGACAATCCTGTTCTTTTTGATCCCTTTCAACTGATCTACACCGAGGCAGAACCCATTGATACCATAAATCCGGGAAGAGGTGCCAATCTGGCCAACTTTACCAATCTGGAACCCCGGGTGACCCTGGCCTATAGTTTTGGGCAAAATGCGTCCTTAAAAGCAAGTTATACCCGCTTGGCGCAATACCTGCATTTGCTCTCCAATACCAGTTCCCCCACCCCGCTCGATGTGTGGACCCCAAGCGGTCCCTTTGTAGAACCCCAATTGCTCGATCAGTACGCCCTGGGGTTCTTTAAGAACATAAAACAGGGCGCATATGCCCTGGAAACTGAGGTTTTCTATAAGGACATACAGAACCGCATCGATTATATAGACGGCGCCAACCTCATTGCCAATGATGCCATTGAGCAGGTTATACTCAATGGAGAGGCCAGGGCATATGGCTTGGAGCTTCTGCTGCGCAAAAATGAGGGAAGGCTTCGAGGGTGGCTGGCCTATACCTTGTCCAAATCGGAACAACGTACCCCGGGAAGGCCTCCGTTCGAGGACACCGGTAGATCTGATATGGAAACAGGGATCAACCTAGGCGAATGGTACCATACGCCCTATGACAAAACGCATGACATTTCGATCTATGCCAGTTATGAATTGAACAAAAAATGGAGTTTTGACTCCAACTTCATCTTCCAGACAGGGCAACCGACCAATTTTCCGGTAGGGCAGTTCGAATTTCAAGGCCTTACCGTGCCCTTTTTTGGGCAGCGGAATGTGGAACGTTTGCCCGATTATCACAGAATAGATATTTCTGCTACCCTGGTACCAAAAAAGAACAAAGGCAGAAAATGGCAGTCCGAATGGGTTTTTAGCGTATATAATGTATACAATAGAAGGAACGCCGCCTCGATCAGTTTTAGACAAAATCAGGATACCGGGGTGAACGAGGCCATCCGTACCTCTATTTTTGGGATCGTACCGGCCGTTACCTATAATTTTAAATTTTAAGGTCATGAAAAGAATAATCGCACTGCTTATTTTAACATCCATGCTTCTGGCCTGTGAAGATGTTATTGATGTGGAGGTCCCCACCGAAGCGCCCCGTTTGTCCGTTGACGCCCTTATTCGGGTAGACGAAAGTGAACCTACCATGAATCTGGTATTCAAGGCCACTTTGACCAACTCTTTTTTTGAACCCATTTCTCCGGCACAACTGGAACAGATCTCGTTAATCAATTTAGACCTCCCTACAGCCAACAATCAAAACATACGCTTTCCCGTGGAAACCGTGCCCGGCTCCGGCATTTACGAAGTCGTAAGTTCGGTTGATTTTTTGCTGGAAGGAGAACTCTTGTTGCAGATACGTCATGATGGTCAGTCCTACCTGGCTACAACACGTTATGTACCCACCGTGCCCATAGATAATCTGGTGCAGGGAACCGAAACACTTTTTGATGATGAGGACACCGAAGTGGAAATCACCTTTACCGATGACGCCGACCGAGAGGATTTTTACGTTTTTGATTTTGGTTTTGGGGAATTTCTTGTCACCGAAGACGAGTTTTTCCAAGGACAGGAATTTCAGTTTTCGTACTTCTATGACAAAAACCTGCGCGTAGGCCAGGAAGTCAATATTAGTATCCTGGGGGCCGATCAGTTGTTCTTCAACTATATGGACAAATTGATCGAGCAGGGTGGTGTTGATATGGGGCCTTTTGCCACTCCCGCCGCTACGGTACGAGGAAACATTTTTAATGTTACCGACCTGGACAATGTGGATGTCTTTGATAATGTGGGGAATCCCAACAATTTTGCCCTAGGGTACTTTGCCGTGGTCCAGGAATTTAAACAATCCCTTGTTATAGAATAGCTTTTGCCCTAGCCAAAAAAGGTTTGGAGGGCCAGAATAATTAGAAGCCCTGTAATCCCTTGAAAAAATGTGGCCATGGTAAAGCTTTTGAGTGCCGTTTTCACGTTCATACCGGAAAATTGGGATACCACCCAGAAATAACTATCATTGATATGGGATACCGTCATGGCACCGGCACCAACGGCCAGGACCGTGCTTACCCTTCCCATACTACTATCCAGTCCAAGGGAGGACAGTAGCGGCGCCATAATGGCCGCCGTGGTAACGATGGCCACCGTAGAGGACCCCTGTGCCGTTTTAAGTAGGGCTGCTATGGCAAAGGAAATTAAAATGCCTCCCTGCAGCATACCGGAATCAAGGTCTATGAAACTTGCAATATCCATGACCCGTAACACGTTCCCAAAGGCTCCGCCGGCCCCAGTGATCAAAATAATGATGCCCGCATCCTTTAGGGCCGTGACCACCCATTCATACTTTTCTTTCAGGGATACTTTCCAACTGATATTAAAGGCTAGAATTACCCCGATAAGCAGGGCGATGGTGGGGTTTCCCAAAAAATCAAATAGCCCAAAAATCAAGCCTTTCCCCAAGGGATAAGTGGGGTAGTTAACGATTGATTTTAGGGCAATGAGGAGTATCGGCATGGCCAGGGGCAAAAAAGCGGATACGGCGCCCACCTCAATCTCGGGTACCCCAACCTCTTCTGTCTTGACTGGAGCTGTCTCCTGTTCGCCATCCTTCTTTTTGGTCCGGGCACCTATGAACCGGGCCCATAAATATCCTACCAAGGACACCGGAATGGCAACCGCAAGTCCCCATAACATTACCAAGGCCAAATCGGCTTCCAAAACAGCTGCAGCTGCAAGCGGTCCAGGAGTTGGTGGCACAAAAACATGGGCAGCATATAATCCCGTGGCAAGCGAGACGGCCAAGAAAATTAGGGATAATCCTGTTTTTTTTGCCAGCGCTTTGTTCAAGGAGGACAAGATGATAAAACCCGAATCGCAAAATACGGGTATGGATATTACAAAGCCTGTCGCGTTCATGCCCAACGGTGCTCGCTTTATCCCAATTGCCTTTAGGATGACATCCGCAATTATCCGGGTACTCCCTGTCCTTTCCAAAAAGATTCCGATGACCGTTCCAAAAGCTATGATCAAGCCGATGCTCGAGAGGGTTTTCCCAAAACCATCGGTTATGGTCTTGGTTACCGTATTGGGTTCCAGACCCAGTAGTACACCAGCTACCAATGCCGCCACGACTAAGGAAAAAACAGGATGCACCTTAAATTTTACAGTAGCCACTATGATCAACAGTACTACTAGAATTAAAACCAAGAAAATGTTCATATAGTCAATCTGGTTGGTGTTATTACGTATTGATCCGTACCCTAGTGCTCGCTAGTGGCGTTTCCGTCGTGTCCCCTATCAATCCTATTTCTGTTTATCCCTGTAGGAATTCCCTAAATATATACCATTATTCCTATTTTTGGCATATGTGAATAAGATTTCTATTGCAATGAAGACAAACAAAGCGCTGTTATTGAAGGGCATTAAATATATTGCCTATACTACCGCCCTGATGTTCACGGCACCTGTTGTAATCTATCAGGCCTTTAAGAACCAGGACCACCCATGGTACATCCCTGTGCTGATCGTGGGAATTATTTTGGCTATTGGAGCCGTGTCCCTCGGGTTTTATAGCATCAAAACACTTTTGGACGCCATTTTTGGAACTAAAAAATAAGGCGCTCCAGATCCGCTTCCCAAGTATAGACCAAAATCGCCCGCACATCTGTTGTCCGCATCAATACAAGATGCTATCTTTGCACACTTATTGACGCAATAGAAGGTATGATCAAAATTACATTGCCCGACGGATCGGTCAGGGAGTATGCCCAAGGCAGTACACCCATGGATGTGGCCAAAAGCATAAGCGAGGGTTTGGCGCGAAATGTTATTTCGGCCAAATTCAACGATACCGTGGTAGAAACAGTAACACCACTCACAGTTGACGGTGATTTAACGCTCTATACCTGGAAGGATGCCGAAGGAAAAAAGGCATTTTGGCATTCCACTTCCCACATTGTGGCCCAAACACTTGAAGAGTTATATCCTGGAATTAAATTAACCATTGGTCCTGCCATTGAAAATGGGTTCTACTATGATGTGGATTTTGGGGAGCATACCATATCGGAGAAGGACTTTCCGGAAATAGAAAAACGGGCATTGGAAATTGCCCGTGGCAAGCACGATTATAAAATGCGCGCGGTCTCCAAGGCCGATGCGCTAGCCCTCTATACTTCTCAAGGGAACGAATACAAAGTAGAACTGATCGAAAATTTGGAAGATGGTACCATTAGTTTTTGCGACCACGACACCTTTACCGATCTATGTCGAGGGGGACATATCCCCAACACGGGCATTGTTAAGGCCATCAAAATTCTAAGTGTGGCCGGTGCCTATTGGCGGGGCGATGAAAACAAACCCCAACTTACCAGGGTCTACGGCATTTCCTTTCCTAAGCAAAAGGAGCTTACGGAATATTTGGAACTGCTCGAGGAGGCCAAGAAAAGAGATCATAGGAAATTGGGCAAGGAACTGGGACTGTTCACCTTTTCCCAAAAAGTGGGCCAGGGCCTACCCCTATGGCTACCCAAGGGGGCAGCACTAAGGGAACGTTTGGAACAGTTCTTAAAGAAGGCCCAGAAAAAAGCGGGCTATGAAATGGTGGCGACCCCGCATATTGGCCAAAAGGAACTCTACATCACTTCTGGCCATTATGAAAAGTATGGGGAAGACAGCTTTCAGCCAATAAAAACACCCAAGCAGGACGAGGAATTTTTATTGAAACCTATGAACTGTCCACATCACATTGAAATCTTTAACAGCCGACCCTATAGTTATCGGGAACTTCCCAAACGCTACGCAGAATTTGGTACGGTATACCGCTATGAACAAAGCGGCGAACTGCACGGACTGACCAGGGTGCGAGGGTTTACCCAGGATGATGCCCATATTTTCTGTACCCCGGAACAGGTAAACGAAGAGTTCAAAAACGTCATAGACCTTTCCCTATACGTGTTGGGCTCCCTGGGCTTTGATAATTTTACCGCCCAAGTATCGGTAAGGGATTTGGACCATCCTGAAAAGTACCTTGGATCCCCCGAAAACTGGGAAAAGGCAGAACAGGCCATCATTGATGCCGCCGAGGAGAAAGAACTCAATTTTAAGATAGAAAGTGGGGAAGCCGCTTTCTACGGCCCAAAGCTCGATTTCATGGTCAAGGATGCCTTGGGGAGAGAGTGGCAATTGGGCACCATACAAGTAGATTATAATTTACCGGAACGTTTTGATCTTACCTATAAGGGAAGCGATAACGAGTTACATAGGCCCATTATGATACACCGAGCCCCTTTTGGTAGTATGGAGCGCTTTATAGCTCTCTTACTGGAGCATACCGGAGGAAATTTTCCCTTATGGCTCATTCCGGAGCAGGCTATTGTATTGCCGGTCAGCGAGAAACATGAAAAATATGCTGAAAAAGTTTTAAATTCACTGGAAAATGACGAAATTCGCGCCCTCGTAGATAAAAGAAACGAGACGGTAGGAAAGAAAATACGGGAAGCGGAAATGAACAAGATTCCATTTATGCTCATCGTAGGGGAACAGGAAGAAAAGCAAGGGACCGTAGCCGTTAGAAAACACGGTGGAGAAGATTTGGGATCCCTTGCGGTAAAAGATTTCGCCCACTTGGTAGCTAATGAAATAAATAGTACCTTAAAGTCGTTTTAAAAAATTTACGTTTAATTAAAAAAATTTAAGCCATAGCAATAAGAAGAAGATTTAGGCCCCAACCTAGAAGGGAAAATAAAAATCCCCACAACATCAACGAGAAAATTACGGCTCCCAAGGTTAGATTGGTAGGCGATAATATAGAGGTGGGTGTTTATTCCTTGCAGGATGCAGTTGCAAAATCTGAAGAATTGGGACTTGACCTGGTTGAAATCTCACCCAAGGCAGATCCTCCGGTTTGTAAAATTATTGACTATAAAAAGTTCCTTTACGAACAGAAGAAAAGGGAAAAGGCCATGAAGGCCAAAGCCACCAAAGTGGTCGTAAAGGAAATTAGGTTTGGTCCCCAAACGGATGACCACGACTATGAGTTTAAAAAGAAGCATGCGGAAAAGTTCCTAAAGGACGGGGCGAAGTTAAAGGCTTATGTTTTTTTCAAAGGACGTTCCATAGTGTACAAGGACCAAGGTGAAATCCTGTTGTTACGTCTGGCCCAGGAGTTGGAAGATTATGGAAAGGTGGAACAGATGCCCAAATTGGAGGGAAAACGAATGACCATGTTCATAGCTCCCAAAACAAAAAAGTAAGTAAGCGAGATAAATCATAAACTAGGAAGAAGATGCCTAAGATGAAAACAAAATCCAGTGCCAAAAAGCGTTTTAAGCTTACGGGTACTGGTAAAATCAAAAGAAAGCACGCTTTTAAGAGTCACATTCTTACGAAGAAGTCTAAAAAGCGTAAGCTTAAGTTAACGCACGCTACACTGGTACACCAGTCCGACGTTAACAGTATTAAGGAGCAATTACGTTTAAAATAATTGTTCTTTTCGGTAAATCATTAACCCTGGAGTTGGGCCCTTACAAGTATTCGTTGGTTCGAATCGCCTGCTACAAAAATTAGAAATTATGCCAAGATCAGTAAATTCAGTCGCTTCAAGAGCTCGAAGAAAAAAAGTGATGAAGCAAGCAAAAGGTTACTTTGGAAGACGTAAAAATGTCTGGACAGTAGCCAAAAATGCGGTAGAGAAAGCAATGACATATGCCTACCGCGACCGTAGAAACAAAAAAAGAAATTTTCGTGCCCTATGGATCACCCGTATTAATGCTGGTGCCCGATTGCACGGAATGTCCTATTCCCAGTTTATGGGCAAGGTAAAGGCCAATGGTATTGAGCTAAACCGTAAGGTTTTGGCAGATTTGGCCATGAACCACCCGGAGGCATTTAAGGCCATCGTTGAGAAAGTAAAATAACTAATGGAAATATCTCGCTTAAAAGCCCGCTCTTTGGAGTGGGCTTTTTTTATGCCTTTTTGAGCGCATAGATATCCAGGCTGCTCGCTTTTCCCTTAAGTGCCAGGTTTCCGATATGCCTCTCCGTATAGGTTGATGACAATTCCAGATTTTCCAACAAATCTTTCGAAATCAATAGTTTTTCTCCGAGGACATTGCATTGGTCTTGTATCCTGGAACTTGTATTGATGACGTCTCCATGGTAGGCCAGTTCCTTTTTAACACTGCCCACTTCCACCACGATCAACCTCCCCCCGTGCAGGCCGGCCTTAAATTCCGGGACATGGCCATAGGTCCTTTCATAGTGCGGCGCCCGTTTGCGCAAGCGTTTTTGAAAAGCGAAAAAGAGGGCAACACAGTTGTTCCGTTTTACGGCATTTTTAAAGCTCCAGCTTAGAACTGCTTCGTCCCCTACGTATTGATATACCTCGGCGCTATGGGCATCCAACACCAGATTGAGGTCTAAAAAACACTCCTGTATGAACTTGCTATAGGCCAAATGGCCCAGCTTTTCGGCAATGGTGGTAGAGGATTTAAGATCCAGGAACATAAAGACCCGTTCTTCCTCTGCCGGTTTTCGGTATTTGCCGATCAGCAGTTTTAGGAAAGACTCCCTACCAAACCGCTCCTTAGCAATCTTGAGAAAGGAGAACACCAGGGAACTGACCACAAAATAGACTACCGTGATCCAAAACACCTTACTGGTACGCCACCAACCGCGCTCGTTGGGCAGGTCCAGATCCATTTCCTCTTCCACAACGAAGCTCATCAGGCTCATGGACACTATCAGCAAAATCAAATAAATCTGCGTCCTCAGGAGAATGGAAAGGCCCAAATTGAGTCGTTTCAAAAGAAATTTATCGAAAAGGAATTCAATCAACCCATAAAAGAAGCCGATAAGGACACCCAGCAAAACGCCAAAGCCCATCCATTGCGTAAAGGGTACGTCCATGGTGGCATCTACTACGATTCCCGCCTCGGTATCAAGGGCATAATACCTTATGAAAATGAAGAAAGTAAATGCCAAGGACCAATATACTATGGCCGTGAGCAGTAACTCAAAAAATTGTTTTACCCTGGGTCTCAAATCAAAAGGGGGCCTGTTTTATGTTCGTTATCATCACATTTTATTTTTAAACGCCAAAGCAGCTGAGTACCAATTTCCGTCCCGAAGCATTGTCCCTATGCTCACAGAGGTAAATTCCCTGCCAGGTGCCCAGGTTTAATTTACCCTGACTAATGGGTATCTGTACCGACGCTCCCATGAGGGACGATTTTATATGGGCGGGCATATCGTCCGGTCCCTCAAAGGTATGCACATAGTAGGGCGCATTTTCCGGTACCATGACGTTCATATGGCTCTCAAAATCGGTCCGTACGGTGGGATCTGCATTTTCGTTGATGGTAAGACTTGCCGAAGTATGTTTAATAAAAACATGCAACAGTCCGGTACTAATCTGCCCTATTTCGGGCAATGCTTCGTAGATGGCCGAGGAGATCAGATGAAATCCCCTGGGATAGCTTGGCAATCGCATCTCCTTCTGAAATGACTTCATGAATGGTACAGTTATCGGATTCCCTGTACTAAAATAATATAAACTTTACCCATATATCCAAAATATTACAACTTATAGGATAACTTTGCCCACTTAAAGAACGTAAATGGATCTATCCAACATAAAAATGGTGGTGTCCGATATGGACGGTACCCTCTTGAATTCCAGACATGAAGTCAGCGACCGTTTCTTTTCGCTCTTCCGGGCATTACAGGAAAAGGACATTCTTTTTGTTGCAGCAAGCGGCCGGCAATACGGAAGCATGGCGGCAAAACTTGATGCTATCAAGGACGATATCATTATTATTGCGGAGAACGGCGCTTATGTTAAACGGCGTAATGAAGTGCTTTTGACTACCCCCATGGACATGAAGGACGTAGATACTATTTTGAAAATTACCAAGGACACCAAGGGGGCACATGCTGCCATTTGTACCCAGGACAGGGCCTATGTGAACGGTAGTTCAAAGGATTTTATAAACCTATTAAAAGAGTATTACTCCAATTTTGATGTAATTCAGGACAGGGGAAGTATTAGCGGGGAGGTGCTCAAAATTGCCATATATCATTTTGAAAGTTCCGAGCAATACGTATATCCGGCGGTAAGGCATTTGGATGGTTCACTAAAAATAAAGGTCTCGGGCCCCAATTGGGTGGATGTATCCCACAACCACGCCCACAAAGGATTTGCCTTGGGCAAGGTAATGCACGCCTACAACCTTAGCGCGGACCAAGTGATGGTTTTTGGGGACTATAACAACGATTTGGAAATGATGCAGCTCTCCGACTATAGTTTTGCCATGGCCAACGCGCATTCCAATATTCTAAAGGCAGCAAAATACCGGACCAGCAGTAATGACAACCACGGTGTGGAACGCATCTTGGAAAAGCTGTTGACCGCTAAAATCGGCTAGGTTTTTTGCTTCTTCTTCTGGGCGGCCGGAAACAGCACATTGTTCAGAATAAGTCGATAGCCTGGTGAGGTGGGATGTAGTTCCAATTCCGTTTTGGGATCCCCTACCCTATGCTGGTAGTCTTCCGGGTCATGGCCTCCGTAGAAGGTGAAGAAACCCTTCCCCTTTATCCCATGGATATACCGGGCCTCCCCGTTGATCTTGTTCTCTCCCAATATCATGACCGTGGGTTTTATCTCGTTCCGCGTAAAGGAAGTCGTCTGGCCCATAAATCCTTTGACCAGGGAAGTGTGGTTCTGGCAGAGCATGGTGGGCACGGGATCCCATTTGGCCGAAAAATCCATCAAAGAAAAATAATCGGATTCTTTGGGAACGTTACGCCTTTTGTTGGTCATGTCTATAGATGAAAACTCATATCGGGCCGGATTCCGTTCCAGGACAAAATTGGTGAAGGCAAAGGTTTTGTCGTAATCCAACCTACTCTGGTAATTGGGATCCGAAGGGTCTCCATCGAACATGGGTTCGCAGATATCCACCCCATCTGCGGCCAGGGCAATATCGTAACTGTCCGTAGCGGAGCACATGGCAAACATGAACCCGCCCCCGATGACGTAGTTTCGTATTTTCAGGGCCACCGCTCTTTTTTCTTCCGAAACCTTGCTATATCCCAATTTTTGGGCGAGTTCTTCCGCACTGCGTTTCCCCTCAATATACCAAGGTGCCGCCCTATAGGCGCCATAGAACTTACCGTATTGTCCGGTAAAATCCTCATGGTGCAAATGCAGCCAATCGTACAGGGCCAATTTATTGTCCAATACCTCCTCGTCATATATCGTGACATACGGTATTTCCGCATAGGTAAGCACCATGGTCACCGCATCGTCCCAAGGTTGGTTCCCCTTGGGAGAATATACCGCAATCTTTGGTGGCTTTTCCAGCACTACCGCTTCCTGGTTCTGGGAGGGGCTGCTAATAGACTCCAAGATGGCCTGGGTCTGGGCATCGGATAAAATTTCAAAGGAAACCCCCCGGATTTGGCATTCCCTCCGAATGCTCTCCCCATTAGGCAAAAGAAACGAGCCACCCCTATAGTTCAACAACCATTGTACCTTTTGTTGCTTGGTAAGCACCCAGTAGGTGATGCCATAGGCCTTTAAATGGTTCTTTTGGCCCTCTGCATCCATAGGAATCAGAATGGTGGAGGCAAAAACATGTAAAGAGAAGAAAAAGAAAAAGAAGGAAAAGAGTAGCCTACCCATAGAAAAAAATGTTGTTGACCCTACAAAGTTACCTGAAAAATCATAACCCTGGATGGGACCAAGATCTTGAATGCAAGTTATACTATTTCAACTGGTCAAAGCTGTTAAAAAATGATAAAAACAGTTAAGAAACTGCAAGATAAGGTATCGCAAAGGTTCATTTTGCCCTTAGGTGATCGGAGGTAAGGTTTTGGTCGACTTAAATGATTCTCTTTAATTCTAACTGTTTTAATGTGTCCCTTTGGCCGTTCGTCCTGCGACATAGAGTTTTTGATAGCCCATTTAATGGACGGCGAAACACCTACACTTCCCACTTATTCATATATAGTCCCGCTGGTAACATTCCATTTTTTATTCGCCTCTTATTTGGCGATCTTGGCAACTTTCCTTGCTAAGGGAAACAAATAAAACAATCTGGAACCTTAGGTACTTGCGATGAAACGGAAGCAATCCAACCAAGGTTTCGGGGAAACGAAAATACCATTCCCACATATCATTTTCACTCTGAATTATTAATTCCTGATCCAACAGGTCTAAAACTTTATGAAGTATGAAAAAACAGACATTTTCCGGGGACGTGGGGCCTAACCCCCCGAGATTTAATGCAAAAGGGAGATTACTTTTTCTTTTGTTTTTGGCTATGCAACCCTGTCTCCACGCCCATGCGTTCTACAAGGACAGTAAACCTGAAAACCGAAGCATTGAAACGGTTCTGAACATGGCAGGAAGCCCTTGTACGAGTATTGTTCCCTTTAATCTGCCAGGTGTCTACACGGACCCATACATTGAGCGAGGAAAAAAGGGATACGAGGTGCCCTTGGACCTATTTCTCCAACAATTGAGCCTTTCCGGAACCATAACGGATACCAAGGGAAACCCTATCCCCTTTGTGAACGTATTGATCAAGGGTACGACCATTGGTACGGCTTCGGACGAGGAAGGCCGGTATTCCATAAAGGTGAGAACGGATAATGTTGTTCTAATATTCAATAGTTTGGGGTATGCAGAACAGGAAATAAGCACCAGGGGCAAAACCACCATCGATGTGGTGCTCCTAGAAGAGGTGGATCGGCTGGAGGAAGTGATCGTCACAGCAGGTTACAACACTATTGAACGAAGGCATTTGGCCTCGTCCATTGAGGTGATGGAACTGGAAAAAATAGAATCACAGCCACTGGTGAAGCTCGAAGAGGCTTTTTCCGGAACCATGTCCGGGATTACACTGTTACAGGGCAGTAATCTGCCCGGGGATTCCCCGGGGACCATCTCGATCAGGGGCCTGAGTACACTCCAAAATGCTTCCCCTTTGGTTGTAATTGATGGTATAGAACAATCTTTAAGTGATATTGACCCGAATCAGGTGGAAAGTATCACAGTGCTCAAAGATGCTGCGTCTGCTTCCATGTATGGCTCTAGGGGCGCAAACGGTGTTATCCTTATTACCACCAATCGGGGAACCACGGGAGAATTCAAGGTGAATGTACATTCATGGCTTTCCGTCCAGTCCCCTTTGGATATGCCAGATTTCGTAAATGCTGTGGATTATATGCAGTTGAACAATGAGGCCCGGGGGTTTCAAGACCAGCCGCTGCTGTTCACGCAGGAAGATATTGACCGAGCCCGTAGCGGAGACCTGCCCAACGTAAACTGGTTAGACATTATAATGCAACAAAAGGCCCATTTCTACAACACCTCTGCAAGTATATCCGGTGGCGGGGGTGTGGGAACCTTTAATCTGATGTTGGGATACCTTCAACAATCCGGTTTAAATCCATACGAAGGCAGTCAAAGATACAATGCCCGCTTTAATACCAACGTGAACATCGGTGATCGTTTTGTCCTGATGGCCGATTTCTACGCCCACAGGTTGCAAACCGATCGTTTGCTGGCCAATGACGACGGGCATGGTCTTTACCAAAGGGCCTGGAGTATGAACCCTTCACAACAGGTCTTCTACGAGGATGACCTTCCAGACCATTATATTTTGTACGGGGACAGAAATCCACTGGCCCGCATGGAAAAAGGTGGAGAGCGGAACTTTTTAAGCGACCGGAGTACCATTAACCTAAGGCCCCGTTTTCATATTACCCACAACCTACACTTGGCGGGCAATGTTTCCTATATGATCAACAAATCTGCCCAAAAACATAAGCGAAGTACCTTCAAGTTCTTTGACGGGGAAGGTAAACCGGTAACCACTTGGGGCAATGCTGTGGGTGCCTCACAAGGGGTAAGTGAAAGCCAAATTACTGCTAGGGCCCTTGTCAATTATGAAAAAGACGTTAGGAAGGATTTCGATAAGATTTATCTAGTGGCGGGAACTGAGCTTATGAACTTCAATTTTTCGGACTTTAGGGAAATTACAAAAGCTTCCTTCTTTTCCAAACTAAACTATTCCTTTAAAGACCGCTATCTGTTGGAAGCTACGGTAAGGCAGGATGGGAGCAGCAAATTTGCACCGGGCTATAAATGGGGGTTCTTTCCCTCTGCCTCCATGGGGTGGAACGTCCATAATGAAGGGTTCATGAAGGACCTGGCAGAGACGGGAGGCATTACCAACTTCAAGATACGCGCCTCGTACGGAAGAATCGGAAACGAGAACGTACCCCCTTATCTTTGGCAGGAACGGGTGAACTTTTGGGGGTGGACACTGAGGGTTCCCAATGAGGCCTTTAGCTGGGAAACGCAGACTCAACAAAATGTTGGTTTTGATCTGACCGCGCTCCAAAATAAACTGAACCTTACTTTCGACACCTACACCAAGAAATCCGAGGATCTTATATACTCCAACTTCCCGGTACCTCCGCTTACAGGTTCTTATGCACTTACCTCGGCCGTCAATATTGGTGAGGTCGAAAACCGGGGCTGGGAAGTCTCTGCTAGTTGGTCCGATAGATTAGGTGACTTTTCATACAGGGTACAGGGCACCCTTTTCGATAACCAAAACAAGGTATTGAAAGCAGGACACAAGGTGTCCGATACCTTGATATTTAAGGATAATAATGACAAAATATGGTATAGAGGCATTGGCGTGGACAACTATTACGGATATCAAAGCGATGGCTACTTTCAAAACCAGGCCGAAATAGACGGTGCTTCCGCGGTACTTCCCAATACCATTCCTGGAGATATCAGATATGTAGATCGAAACAAGGACGGCATCATCAGCGACAAGGACAAGGTGAACTTGGGCGATCCCTTTCCCCACATGAACTATTCCATCAACCTTACCATGAACTATAGAAACTGGGATTTTGGTCTCTTGGGACAAGGGGTTGGTAGGCGCTTGGGTAGGTTGAATGGTTTAGAGGGTTTTCCTGTACTTGTAGATGGAAATACAAATAGCTTGGGAACTCCCAGACAATATTATATGGACAACCGCTGGACCCCGAACAATCCAAACAGTAGGTTTCCCAGGGTATGGACAGGGACAAGCCCTAACGCCGCACTAAGTGATGTTTGGCTTGGGGATGCTTCCTTTTTCAGGATAAAATCCATTCAGCTGGGCTATACCGTTCCGGCCACCAATAAAAAAATCAGAAATATACGGGTGTACTTCAACGCTCGGGACGTGTTCACCTTTACCAATTGGGAAGGACTGGAACCAGAAAGGGATGGTGGGAATGGAGGTTATCCCAGAATGGCTTCTTTTACACTAGGAGCCAAATTGGACATCTATTAATTTAAACTATGTAATAAAATGAAAAAGTACAGCTATATCTTTTTTTTGACTTGCGCAATGCTCGGATGTGAACCCTATTTGGACAAAACGGATCCCACCGCCACATCCTTCGATGAATTTTATAATACCGAGGAAGATTTGCGCCGTGTCGCTTACAGTAGCTATTTGGATGTTTTTACCACCAGGCATGTTACCCAGCTCCTTTTTTATATGCAGGATGGAAAGTCGGACAATGCCTATAGTCGGGTAGAAGGCCAATATCATCAGCGCATCGCCAATGGGAATTTTAGCAGTGTTTCCCCCGATTTTTTATACTATTACGAAACCCATTTGAAACATTTGGGCCGTCTAAATACCTTTATCGCCAACGTGGATGTCCCGTATGTGGAAAACGAGGAAGTAAGACAGCGTTACAAGGGTATTTTGGAAGGGCTTCGAATATGGCATTATTTCGTGCTGACCTTCAGATGGGCCAACGTACCCTTTCATACGGAACCAGCGGATTTGGAAACGGCTCTGGTAGCGGCGACCCCCAAAGAAGAAATTTTGGAATACCTCTTTACGGAAGGACTTGCCATTGCCAATCGCCTACCCAAAAAGGAATACGAAAGACCGGATAGGTACATGTTCAATCAGTATTCCCTGAAGGCACTGATCATGCGGTATGCCCTGTACCATGAAAAGTATGAGTTGGCAGCATCCCTGGCAAAGGAAATAATGGATTCGGGATATTACGCCCTACACCCCAATTATGGGGCCCTATTTCAATATGAAGCCTGTTGTTCCGGCAATAAAGAGTTCATTATGCATCATGACGGGGATAGCCGTAGGTTGGTTGCTTCCTACTCCTTTGAAGACCTGGGGCCGCATTATCGTACTGGCAGGGGACAATCATATGTCGTTCCGCTGAAATCCCTGGTCGATTCCTATTGGACCTTACAAGGGGAAACAATAGGCGAAAGCTCCATGCATACAAAAAGAGCATATGAACTGAATCCGTCCTTAAATCGAGATCCCCGATACCGGGCAAGTATTTTTGGCCATGGAGATACGTTCGCTTCGGATACCATTCCAATCAATATTTACAATGAAGACGGTCCTATGTACCATAAGGCCGAGAGAGGTAGTCCTTCTGGATATTGGTTTAAAAAATTTGTGGATGAGGCCGATGCCTTTAGGGACAATGGCCGTATGGATTTTGGCCTTTTGCGATATGCCGAAGTCTTGCTGACTTATGCCGAGGCAAAGATTATGCAGGGTCAGGTAGATGCTCTGGCCAAGGATTGCATCAACCAAGTAAGGCGCAGGGCCGGTTTGGATATGGAGCTCGCAGATGTTACCCAAGGGCGTTATACGGCTTACAATCAGCAACAATGGATCGACTTGATTCGAAATGAGCGAAGAATCGAATTTGCCGGAGAGGGCTTGCGTTATGACGACCTTATAAGGTGGCGCGTAGCGGAAACGGCCTTAAATCAGCCTGCTTTGGGGCATACCAGGGAGGTTAACGGGACTCTGGAATCCATAAAAATAGAGGACAGGTCCTTCAAACCGCATAACTACTTGTGGCCATTTCATGAAAACAGCTTGAAAGTCAACCCAGGATTGAAACAAAACCCAGGGTATTGAAACTGCTGCAGGACGAATAGAGGCGAAAACACCAGTGGTAGGCAAAAAGGACTCCATGGCTCGTTAAAATTATCGGGGCCTAGGCAATCAAAATCAACAAAATCTTAGTACCATTAAGGCATTAAAATATTTTGTGGGTTGTTTAGGTGGTTTCAGAGGGGTGGTCTTGGACAGAGACTGCTCCTCTTTACGATTATAACGAATTTTTCATTTGTAACGAAAGCCGGGGAAAAAGTATGGGTTATTGTGATTCTTTTGGAACAAAAGTCATCCTAAAACGGTACGTCATTGGCATCATCGGGATCTAGATCATCGTTCATGGCACTTCCAAATGCCTCATCGGTATTGGGAAGGTTTTTGGTTATGAACGGATTTTCTTCATCGGCATTCATCTTCGATTGAAACTCAAATGGAGAATCAAAGTCATCTAAATTATCAAATTTACCGAGTTGTCCAACGAACTTTAACCTAATATTATCTAAACCACCGTTCCTATGCTTGGCCACAATGAACTCTGCCTGACCCTGCGTCGGGGTACGTTCCTCATCGTCCCATTCATCTATTTTGTAGTATTCGGGCCTATAAATAAAGGAAACGATATCGGCATCCTGCTCAATGGCACCCGATTCACGAAGATCCGAAAGAATGGGCCGTTTACTGCCCCCACGGGTCTCTACCGCCCTGGATAGCTGTGACAAAGCGATGACAGGAACGTTCAATTCTTTGGCCAGTGCCTTTAAATTCCTCGAAATAGTAGAAATTTCCTGTTCCCTGTTCCCCCCTTTCTGACTGCTGCCCGCCGTCATCAACTGCAAATAGTCGATAATGATCAACTTAATATCGTGCTGGGAGGCCAGGCGCCTAGCCTTGGCCCTAAGGTCAAAAATGGACAAAGACGGGGTATCATCTATGAACAAGGGGGCCTTTTCCAAGGTCTTTACCTTAACATTCAGTTGCTCCCATTCGTGTTTTTCCAAGCGTCCGGTACGCAATTTTTCTGAAGACAGCCCCGTTTCGGAGGAGATGAGTCGTGTAATCAACTGCACGGAGGACATTTCCAACGAAAAGAAAGCTACAGGTATGCTCGAATTTACTGCCATATTTCGCGCCATGGACAGAGTAAGGGCAGTTTTACCCATACCCGGCCTTGCGGCAATAATGACCAAATCACTAGGTTGCCAGCCCGAGGTTAATTTGTCTACCTTATCAAAACCAGAGGGAATTCCGCTCAATCCTTCCTTATTGGCAATTTCCTCGATTCGTTTCTTGGCCTGGATCACCAAATTTTGGGCCGTCTCCGCGGAGCGCTTTAAATTTCCTTGGGTAACATCGTACAGCTTGGCCTCGGCATTGTCCAATAGATCAAATACATCGGTACCGTCATCATAGGCGTCTTCGATAATTTCGTTGGAAATTTTGATCAGGCTCCGCTGAATATATTTTTGAAGGATGATACGCGCATGAAACTCAATATGGGCCGAAGAAGCCACTTTTTGAGTGAGTTTTACTAGGTAAAAATCGCCCCCTACCGCCTCTAGGCGCCCATTTTGCTTTAACTGGGATGAAACGGTTAATAAATCCACTGGTTCCGAGGTTTCGAAGAGCGTAAAGATCGCTTCGTAAATAAATCGATGCGCATCCTTATAAAAAGCATCTGGATGTAGGATATCTATTACTTCATCCACGCCTTTTTTGTCAATCATCATTGCCCCCAACACAACTTCCTCTAAATCAACGGCTTGAGGTGGTATTTTCCCTCTTTCCAAATTGATTATGGCGGCTTTGTCAATTTTACGACCAACAACAGGGCTCGGTTTTTCCATGGCTGCTAAAGTATACAATTAACCTTAAGTTAACATAAATGGGGGGTGCTGCGATATCCACAGACAATGAACAATTCTTCTGTTCATAAGTTACGAAATTGTGTTGATAACCAAAAAAATCCCGAAAATGAATCCCCGGGATTTTTTTGAACTTGCTAAAAATGCCGATTAACCGTTGAAGACACCCATATTGGCATATTTATCCATGCGTGTATCTACCAATTCTTTTGGTGATAACTTTTTTAAATCTTCGTAATGGGCGGCAATTTTATTTTTTACGATCTCAAAAGTTTTCTCTCGATTGCTATGGGCGCCTCCTAAAGGTTCCCTCACAATTTCATCGATCAACTTTAATTTTTTCATGTCGGTCGCCGTAAGTTTTAAGGCCTCCGCTGCCTGTTCCTTGTATTCCCAACTCCGCCAAAGGATGGAAGAACAGGATTCGGGCGATATTACGGAATACCAGGTATTCTCCAACATGAGGACCCGGTCTCCCACACCGATGCCCAAAGCACCACCAGAGGCGCCTTCACCAATGATTACTACAATGATGGGGACTTTTAAACGTGTCATTTCCAAAATGTTTCTGGCAATGGCCTCCCCTTGTCCGCGCTCCTCGGCCTCAATGCCGGGATAGGCCCCCGGAGTATCTATAAAACAGACCACGGGCAGATTGAATTTTTCAGCAGATCGCATCAGCCGTAGCGCCTTGCGGTACCCCTCAGGATTGGCCATACCAAAATTACGGTACTGCCTTGTCTTGGTGTTATAGCCCTTTTGTTGACCAATGAACATATAACTTTGGTCGCCTATCTTGCCCAGGCCGCCAATCATGGCCTTATCGTCCTTTACGTTTCTGTCGCCATGGAGCTCTAAGAAGGTGTCGCCGCAAATGGCCTTGATATAGTCCAACGTATAGGGCCTGTTCGGGTGTCGCGAAAGTTGTACCCGCTGCCAAGCGGTAAGGTTCTTATAGATATCCTTCCGGGCCTCCGCTAATTTTTTTTCTATCTGCTTGCAGGTTTCGGTAACATCCACATCACTCTCCTCCCCGATGACCAAGCACTTGTCCAATTGCTCTTCGAGTTCTTTAATGGGTAGTTCAAAATCCAAATATTCCACGAATCTTAGGTTTAGTTTGTATCAGCAGACAAATATAAAACTTTAAGGGAGAACCCTAGGCCGTACCTCTTTTTTTTAACTTACCCCTGCGCTTCAAAAGGCCATTGGCTATCACAGTGGCAAGTATAATCAGCGCTCCAACATAAAACAAGGGGTTCATTTTTTCGCTGTCCCCAAAAATGAGGAAGGCCAAAACAATACCATAGATCGGCTCCAAATTTATCGTAAGCATTACCGTATAGGGGCTAATATGTTCCATAATACGCACCGAGGCTATAAAAGCGTAGGCGGTGCATACCGAGGCCAATATAAAGAGGTACAAAAGATCGTTCATGGATAGCAAAAAGAAATTAGCGTCGAAACTTCCTTGGAACCCAAGATATACGGTAAGGAAAATACAACCGCTCAGAAGCTCGTAAAATGAAATTACGGAAGGTCGTTCCTTGAGGATCAACTTGCCGTTGATCAACGAAAAAATGGCGGCCAGCATGGCCGAGGTCAACGCCAACAGGATGCCCTCCACATAGGTCGTTTCCACTTTGAATATGATATAGAGCCCTGTCAGTACCATAACCCCAAAAACAAGCTCGTACCAAAGGAGTTTTCGACGGTACCAAATAGGTTCCAGCACCGCGGTAAAGAGTGCTCCGGTAGACATAGTGGCCAGGGCCACGGATACATTGGATACCTTAATGGCCCTAAAAAAAGTAAGCCAGTGCAAGGCGATGATGATCCCTGCAAAAATAAGGGTCAATAGGGTTTTTCGGGAAAGCCTTAAACCATACTTTTTAAGGCTGATGAACAAGAAAATAAAACAAGAGGCCAGCAGCATCCGGTACCAGACCAAGGGAAGTGCCTCAATACTGATCAATTTTCCCAGCACGGCCGTAAAGCCCCAGATAAATACAATAAAGTGAAGGTGCAGGTAGTTTTTGAACCTAACGTTTGGCATGTTGCAACAAATAAAGCCCTAAAATACCAAAGGCAAGGTTTGGAATAATTATCGCCAACAAGGGCGGAAATCCCGATTGCTGTGCCAAGGTACCAAAGACCTTGTCAAAAAAGATATAAATAAAGGCCACTCCGATGCCAAAGGCTAAATTAATGCCCATACCGCCCCTTCGTTTTACGGAGGACACCGCCACGGCTATAATGGTAAGGATAAATGCAGTCAAGGGCAACGCCCAGCGTTTGTATTTGACCAGTACATACGTGTTAACATTGGATGCGCCCTTTTTTCGTTGCGTATCTATAAATTTATTCAACTCAAACAGGTTCTTGGTCTCCGCTATATAGGAGACAGGGGTTAAATCGTCTATTTTGAAGGTAAAAATAGTGTCCAATCGGCGTTTGGTCTCCACGATTTCACCATCTTCGCCCACACTGCGCTTTACATAGGAGCTTAACCTGTAGATACTGTCCTTGGGTATCCATCTAATATTGGCGGCCGAAATCTTGTAGTCCAGCTTGTTTTCTTGTGTAAAATGCTCGAAGGTGAAGTTATAGCCAATCTTCCGAGCGGGGTCAAAGCTACTGACATAGATATAGTCCCGATCGTTCAATTGGTTAAATATATTGCTGGTCACCCGATCTTGCTTCCCCTTTTTTAAATATTTGAACTTAAATTCATTAAATCCCTTGCTCGCATTGGGTACGATGAACATCCCCATAAAGAAGAGAATTACCGCAATAATGGAAGCACCTATAAGATAGGGGCGCAAAAACCTACCATAGGAAACCCCAGAACTCAAAATGGCCACAATCTCCGTATTGTTGGCCAATTTGGAGGTGAAGAAAATTACGGAAAGAAACAGAAAAATGGGGAACAGCAGACTTCCTATATATATGGTGAAATTCATGTAATACACCAAAATTTCGTTCAAGGGTGCATCGTTGTCGATCATTTTACCGATTTGTTCGGCCAAATTGGCCATGATGCCTATGGGAATGAACAACAGCAGCATGACGCTAAAAGTCAGCAAATATCGCCTTAAGATGTATTTATCAAGAATCGTGAGGCTCATCGTCTTTTATCCATTTGCTTTACCATGACATTTTTCCAGTTCAGGAAATCCCCTGCTAAAATATGCTTTCTGGCCTCACGAACCAACCAAAGATAGAAACCCAGATTGTGGATGGTGGCAATTTGTTTCCCCAAGTATTCATTGGCCGCGAACAAATGTCGTAAATAGGCCTTTGAATATTCAAGATCAACGAAGGTAATGCCCATTTCATCCAAGGGGGAAAAATCATCCTCCCACTTCTTGTTCTTTATGTTGATGGTGCCATGGGCAGTAAACAGCATGCCATTCCTGGCATTCCTGGTGGGCATCACACAATCGAACATATCGATACCAAGGGCTATGTTTTCTAGAATATTTATCGGCGTGCCAACGCCCATTAGGTACCTGGGCTTATCCTCGGGAAGAATATCACAGACCACCTCGGTCATTGCATACATTTCCTCAGCAGGTTCCCCGACCGACAGACCGCCAATAGCATTCCCTTCTGCACCTGCATTGGCAATATACTCGGCCGATTGCATCCTTAGGTCCTTATAGGTGGAGCCTTGTACAATAGGAAAAAAGGCCTGTGCATAATCATAGGCATAGGGCACCTTGTCCAAATGGGCGATACAACGGTCTAACCACCTATGGGTCATGTGCATGGAACGCTTAGCATAGTTGTAATCGCAGGGATAAGGAGTGCATTCATCAAAGGCCATGATGATATCCGCACCTATGGTCCGTTGTAGTTCCATTACGTTTTCAGGGGTGAACACATGATAGGATCCATCAATATGGGATTTAAACTTCACCCCTTCTTCTTTGATTTTTCGGTTGGCCGATAAGGAGTATACCTGGTATCCTCCACTATCCGTAAGGATGTTCCTATCCCATCCCATAAACTTATGAAGCCCTCCTGCTTGCTCCAAAATAGGGGTCTTGGGCCTCAAGTACAGGTGATAGGTATTTCCTAGAATAATATCCGGATCAATATCTTCCTTCAGTTCTCGCTGGTGGACTCCCTTCACGGAAGCCACAGTACCCACTGGCATAAAAATCGGAGTGCTTATGCTGCCATGATCCGTGGTAATTCGTCCGGCCCTTGCCTTACTTTGAGGGTCGGTATGTGCTAAAGTAAATTTCATCCCTGATTCAATCCGCAAATATAGACAACTAAGTTGTGTAAAAACGCTAACAAAAAAATAAAGTTCCCCGATCCGCTTCGTTGATAAAATAGTATATTTCGCCTTGTATAGCCCAAAGTTTGCAGTTACTTTTGGCATTTATATCACGAAACCACAAAATAATGTCAAAACTACAAGACTTGGTTGTGCAGACCCGTAGGGATATTCTACGCATGGTCCACAAGGTTAATTCAGGTCATCCTGGAGGATCCCTGGGCTGTACCGAATTTTTCATCGCCCTCTACCATGAGATTATGGACCTTAAAGAAGGCTTTGATATGGACGGACGGGACGAGGACATTTTCTTTTTGTCCAACGGGCATATCTCCCCCATTTTTTACAGTACCTTGGCGAGACGCGGTTATTTTCCGGTGGAGGAATTGAATACCTTCCGCTTGATAAATTCGCGACTACAGGGGCATCCGGCCACCCATGAAGGTCTCCCGGGAATACGCATTGCCTCAGGGTCTTTGGGCCAGGGCATGTCGGTAGCCCTAGGTGCCGCACAGGCCAAAAAACTGAATGGGGACGATCATCTGATTTACAGCCTGCACGGTGACGGGGAACTGCAAGAGGGCCAGAACTGGGAAGCCATTATGTATGCCGCAGGAAACAAAGTGGACAATATTATCGCCACGGTAGATCTCAACGGACAGCAAATAGATGGTGCCACGGATACCGTTTTGCCCATGGGCGATGTAAAGGCCAAATTTGAGGCCTTTGGCTGGGACGTGCTGGAAATAACCAAGGGCAACGATCTAGATGCCATCCTTGTAGGTATGGCCGATGCAAAGAGCAGGACGGGTAAAGGAAAGCCGGTCTGTGTTTTGTTGCATACCGTGATGGGCCATGGGGTAGATTTTATGATGTACACCCATGCTTGGCACGGGAAGGCGCCCAATGATGAACAATTGGCGGATGCGTTGTCGCAAAATCCGGAAACTATAGGGGACTATTAATAAGACATTACATGAAAAAGTACATAGATTCAGGTAAAAACGATACAAGAAGCGGCTTTGGCGCCGGACTGGCAGAATTGGGCAGGTCCCATCCCAACGTGGTAGCGCTCTGTGCTGATTTGATCGGCTCTCTGAAAATGGAGAAGTTCATAGAGGAAAACCCTGAACGCTTCTTTCAGGTGGGCATCGCCGAGGCCAATATGATGGGCCTTGCAGCCGGACTCACCATTGGAGGGAAAATACCTTTTACAGGTACCTTTGCCAACTTCTCCACCGGTAGGGTGTACGATCAGATCAGGCAATCCATAGCGTATTCGGGTAAAAATGTGAAAATATGTGCTTCACATGCCGGGGTAACCCTTGGCGAAGATGGGGCCACGCACCAAATCTTGGAAGATATTGGTCTTATGAAAATGCTCCCGGGCATGACGGTCATAAATCCCTGCGATTTTAACCAGACCAAGGCCGCCACAATAGCCATTGCCGATCACCTAGGGCCCGTATACTTAAGGTTTGGAAGGCCCAAGGTAGCCAACTTTACCCCCACCGATCAAAAATTTGAAATCGGCAAAGCGCTCATGCTCAATGAAGGTACGGATGTTACCATAGCAGCTACCGGACATTTGGTCTGGGAAGCGCTCATTGCAGCCGAAAACCTTGAAAACCAAGGAATCTCTGCGGAAGTAATCAATATTCACACCATAAAACCGCTTGACGAGGAAGCTTTGTTAAAATCCGTTAAAAAAACGGGTTGTATTGTAAGTGCAGAGGAGCATAATTACCTAGGCGGTTTGGGCGAGAGTATTGCCAGAACCCTTGCTACCCAGCATCCTACACCCCAAGAATTTGTGGCCACCCAGGATACTTTTGGGGAAAGCGGCACTCCAGAACAGCTTATGGAGAAATACGGATTGAACAATAAAGCCATAGAGACGGCCGTTTTAAGTGTGTTAAAAAGAAAATAGAATAGCACCAATTTTGGTGCTACATTTTATTTAAAAACAGAACACACTGCATTATGAAAAAAACACTTCTTACGGTGGCATGCGTTTTAATAAGCGTAACCACATTCGCTCAGAGCAAATCGGGATACGGTATTAAGGCCGGTCTTAACTACAACCAGAACGGAGATCTTAGTTTTAGACAGGTACAGAACGCAGGCGAGGATATCATTGCCGGTTCGGATGGCAAAGTGGGCTTCCATGCAGGCTTTTTTGCTAAATTGGATTTCCCGAAGGTTTATGTAAAGCCCGAACTGGTCTATACCCGTACAAAGAGTAGTTACGACGTGGACGGTGCTACCAACGACTATGACATTTCCAAAATAGACCTTCCCGTACTGCTGGGATATAAGCTCATTGGTCCTTTGAGCGTTTTTGCCGGACCCGCTTTCCAATACACGTTGAAAAACGATCTGGACGGACTCAATGTGGACGATGTACAGAACGATTTTACCGTGGGACTCAATGTGGGCCTCGATGTGAGTTTGGGCAACGTTGGCCTGGATGTACGCTACGAACGTGGTTTTTCAGAAAACGAGGCCAATTTTATCGGCAACAATATTACCGACATAGAGGGACGTGTAGATTCCAGGCCCTCGCAGATTATTTTTGGTCTGTCCGTGAAATTATAAAATATTATTGTAGCGCTTTGATGTCGCATCGAGCGCCCGCCTCCCAAAGTCTCGTACGGAGGGCAGGCAGTCGAGATGTCTTTTTTGGGAATGAATTACCACCTTGAAGAGTTCTCGACTGCGCTCGAACTGACATTCGTAGATTCTATATAAGGTATTTCCCTAAGGACGTTCGTGAAGATGTACTAGCTATCACTGTCCAGATAATCCGGGGTACCGTCCCCGTCCGTATCCGGAAAAGTAATATTTCCCTGGTCATCGATAATTATTTCCTCTCTTGTGGGCGTGCCATCACCATCATCATCGGAATCCAGGAAGTTAACAAAAAGCAGTTGTTCCTCTTCTTCGTCCGTATTGTCATTGTAGAGATAACCGTCCCCATCCAAATCTTCCATAATCGAAGGGATACCGTCCCGGTCATGATCCGTGGCATTGATCGTAAAGAGATCAATGGTAAAGATCAAGGGGCTGTATTGGGGGATACTGGGTTGAAATGCATTGAAAAAACCAAGTCCGGAAGGCAGGAACATAATGCCCACACCATAATCCTCTACCGTAAAGGTGCCATCCCCATTGTCAATGACCTGTCCGCCCGCCTTAAAATTGGGAATGGCTTCGCTAAAACCCCGTGCCCCTTGGGCAGGAGCCTGCAGTCTCGCCAAATCAAACCAAACAGCGGTAGTAGTGGAACCGTCAAAAACCTCTCCATCGAGCAAGCTACCCTGGAACCTCACAAAGGAAGAATCGGCCACTGTTGGACTCATACCACTACCTTCACGCGCTTCTAGATAATAAAAGGTGTGGGGAATGTCTTCCTCCCCGGCACTCAACAAAAAATGGTCCGAGGACCGAAGTACGGTACTGGACGATACCTGATCGATCAAAGGAGTTTTACCTGCATTGACCCCGGCTATGGTGTCCAGTTTGATCTTAAAATCAAAACCGGCAGGAGGTGAGGCAAATTCTTCGTAATTGTAAAAATGGGTCCTTAAGTAGTCAAGAATCTCGGCATCGTCTTCAACGGTTACCTCACTTAGCAATCGGGGGGGAATAACCTCCACCCCATCGTCATCGTTTTTACAAGATACGAGCACGATGCCCATGGATAGTAAGAATAGAAATCTGGTAAGCTTCATGCAATTTCTTTTAAAAGCCGCAAGATACAATTTTCCCCTATTTTTGTAGAAGACGTTAACAAAGATTTTCAATAGTACATGCGTATCGATAAATATTTGTGGAGTACCCGTTATTTTAAGACCCGGAATATGGGGACGGAAGCCTGTAAAAAAGGACAGGTCCAAATAAACGGACAGGTGGTAAAACCCTCCAGGGAGGTCTACCCGATGGACAAAATAAAAGTTCGTAAGAACCAGATCAACTATGAACTTACCGTTTTGGACATCCCGGAAAGCCGGGTCGGGGCCAAATTGGTGGATATCTACAGAAAGGACACCACCCCAGCGGAGGCCTTTGAACACAATGAACTCCTGGCCTACTCCAAAGCGTATTACCGCAAAAAGGGTACGGGTAGGCCTACCAAAAAAGACCGTAGGGATATCGATGATTATACCGATGAAGAAACTGGATAAGGCTTACTGGGAAAATAAATACCGTAGCGATCAACTGGGTTGGGATATGGGCCAGGTCTCCCCGCCCCTAAAGGCGTATATTGATCAGCTAAGTGACAAAACGGTGAAGATCCTTATCCCCGGCGCCGGGAACGGCTATGAAGCGCTGTATCTGTTTCGACGGGGGTTTACAAGCGTTTATGTAGTGGATATTGCAAAACAGCCTTTGACACGTATTGAAGTTGAAGAACCTGATTTCCCGACTTCCCACCTTATCGAAGCCGATTTTTTTGAATGGGGGGCCTCGGGTTTCGACCTTATCCTGGAGCAGACCTTTTTCTGTGCGCTACAACCATCGCAGAGAAGGGCTTATGTGGATAAAATGAAGCGATCATTGCGTCCGGGAGGTACCTTGGCCGGTTTGTTCTTCGATTTCCCGCTCACGGAAAACGGCCCGCCCTTTGGGGGAAACGAAGCGGAATACCGTAGCTTGTTCGCCACGGATTTCCACATCCGTACCTTGGAAAGGGCCCATAATTCCATAAAACCCAGGCAGGGTACGGAACTCTTTTTTATCTTTGAACGTAAATCCTTGACCTAATGTCGCATAAAATACTGTCCCACCAAGAAATACAGCATAAGATAAGGCGAATTGCCTACCAAATCTACGAAGCCAATGCGGATGAGAAAGAAATCGTAATTGCGGGCGTGGATGGTGGCGGACTTCAATTTGCAAAAAAAATAGGCGCGGTTTTGAAAAAAATTACGGATGCCTCCATAGTGTTGTGCAAGGTAAGCATGGATAAAAAGAATCCCCTAAAAAGTGGGGTAGGCACTTCCATTCCCGAAAAGGACTACGCCCACAAATCGGTGGTCCTGGTAGATGATGTGCTCAATTCTGGCAGTACACTGATCTATGGGGTGCACCATTTTCTGAAGACTCCTTTAAAACAATTAAAAACTGCCGTTTTAGTGAACAGAAACCACAAAAAGTATCCCGTAAAGGCCGATTACAAAGGGATTTCATTGTCTACCTCCTTGCAGGAGCACGTAAAGGTGGAGTTTAAACCAAAAGATGATACGGTTTCCCTAGGATAGGGCAGTCTTGATTTCTCTCACCACTGCTTCCAGCGGTTTGTTATCGATCAGAATCGTATGAGGGGCTCTGGAATAGAAAGGGCTACGTTCAAACATGTGCTTACCGATAAACTCTGGAAAATCTTTCTTGGAAATGTTCCGAATCAGTGGTCTCTGCTCCTTTTCGGTGAAAAGTCGATCTACCAGGGCGGGAATACCCATTTTAAGGTAGAACACGGCTTGGGTGTGTTCCAGCATCATTCCCATATTACCAGCATAACAGGGGGTGCCTCCTCCAGTGGCCAGTACAAAATGGTCTTTGGTCTGTAGGATTTCCTGAAGGCTCCCATGCTCGGCTTTCCGGAAAAAAATCTCTCCTTTGTCCTTAAAAATACTGGATACCGAAGTTTTGTGGACCTCTTCTATATAGGTGTCCAGATCCAGAAATTCAAGGGCCAGTTCATCGGCCAATTGTTTGCCCACAGTGGTTTTTCCACTGCCCATATACCCTATTAAAATGACCTGCATGCGACAATTTTTGGTAAAAATGTAGTAAATCGATGGGATTTCAAAACGAAACTGAAATTTATCTGAAAATCGTCTTGTTAAATAAATTATTGATATTATATTTGCACCCTCCTACTCCCGCCTTGGGCGGGATTCGGAGGGCGAAGCCCTCTAATTTAATGACCTGGTAGCTCAGTTGGTAGAGCATCTCCCTTTTAAGGAGAGGGTCCTGGGTTCGAGCCCCAGCCAGGTCACGGAGTGAAATGGAAACCTGCCTTTCGGCAGGTTTTTTTATGAAATAAAATGGGGCGAGAAGTTTATGGCGAGCGCAGCCGAGGTGAGCCCCAGCCAGGTCACCAGAGGACCAACACAGTTCAGGAATACAAAGCGAGCAAAAACAAATGCTCGCTTTTGTTTTTTGGGAGTGAATGTGGGGGCGAGTCAACCTCGGCCGTTTTTTAATAATATGCGATATCTTCGCCGGCGCGCCACCTGGCCCCTCGCTATAAAAGTCCACTGGACTTTTACTATTTCGCTCGGTCCGGTTTTGACCTTGGGACGGTTGGGTCAGGCGAGCGAGACGTCGTCAGCGCCAAGGCGCTGACGGGAGTGAGTCAACCCCAGCTAGATCACCAGAGATAGTAAAACCCCCGACGCTACGGTCGGGGTTTTTTGTTTTAAACACCCTATTGTTTTAAGGTAAACGAGGTGGTCAATCCCACACTAAAATTGCGCGGCAGTTTTTCCACTCCAAAAATGGCCCTGGAGTGTTTACCTCGTTCTCCCAAAACACTTAGGAACAGATCGGAGGCGCCATCCACTACAACAGGTGCATCGTCCCAGTTTTCACCGGATTGGTAATAAGCATCTATATGATTTAGTCCCGCTATCCGATTAAAACCAATCTTCTCATTTATTTGGGCCAGTACGTTCAAAGCACATAGCTCCATGGCCTTGGCCCCTTCTTCCGTGCTTATTTTGCTTCCCAATCTTCCCTGATATAGGTAGGTTCCATTTCTAATGGGAAATTGTATGGCAATATATGCTGTGTTTCCCCGAATATTTACAGAGACATAGGAACCGCCTGGAGTAGAAGCCTCGGGCAGTTCCAGTCCCAATTTTGAAAGTGCTGTTATTGGATCCATATATCGTGTTTTTGGTTTAATAATCCGTGTATCCCTTTTCCCCTGGGGTATAGAAGGTATCAAAATCCGGCGATACCAATTCGGTCTCGTTCTGAAGCTTTGCCACCAAATCCGGATTGGATATAAAGGGTCTGCCTACATAGACCAGATCCAAACCGCTCTCCAAAATGGCTTCACCCTTTTCCCGGGTATCCACATCCCCACCGGAAATTACAATACCTTTGAAGTGTTCTTTGATCGCCTTTTTAATATCCGTCGTAAAATCCGGTGCTCCGAAGGCCACGCGTTGATCTACAACGTGCACATATAACACGCCTATTTTGGCCAACTGCTGGGCCAAATAAATAAAGGTGTTTTCAAGTTGGTCATAGTCAGATTGCATATCGTTGAACGCTCCATAGGGCGAAAGGCGAATGCCCACTTTATCCTCCCCGATTTCAGCCACCACTTTCCTGGCTGTTTCCAGCACAAACCGGGTTCTATTCTGAACGGAACCCCCATACTGATCTTCTCTTTGATTGGATCCGGGATTAATAAATTGGTTCATTAAATAGCCGTTGGCTGCGTGCAGTTCCACGCCGTCCATACCCGCTTCGTTCACCAACCGCTTGGCGGCCAATGCATACTCACTTTGAGTGGTCTCTATTTCCTTAAGACTCATCGCTTTTGGTATTTCGTGGGGTGCCGTACCCTGTTCCGTAAAGATTTCCCCGGCAGCCTGAATGGCAGATGGTGCAAGGGTAATACTCCCTTCGGGCATATTTGCCCTCGCCGTAATTCTACCGGTATGCATAAGTTGCACAAATATCTTCCCACCTTCTGCATGAACGGCATCGGCTACTTTTTTCCATCCCTCGATCTGCTCGTCCGAATAGGCCCCGGGAATACGCGGATATCCAATACCATTGGGTGATGGCGAGGTACCCTCCGTAATAATGAGCCCTGCACTTGCCCGCTGCCGGTAATAGGTCGCCATTAATTCGTTGGGAATGTTGTTGATAGCCCTGGAGCGCGTTAAGGGCGCCATCACAATTTTATTATCGAGCTTTAATTGTCCTAATGTCTGTGGTTCAAATAAGTTCATTTTATGTTTTTTGCTTTAATTAGTTTCCAAAAGTAACTAATATTAGTTCATAAAATGAATTATTGTATCTTTGTCAACGAGAAAGTAGTAACCAAAAGGTAACCCATATGGCTAGAAAACTGATCGAGAACCCGAACGACTGCCCCATTACCCATTCCATGAACATCATTGGGAACAAATGGACCTCCATCATCGTGTACATGCTGGCCGACCGAAAACTCAGGTTTGGGGAGCTGGCCGTTCGCATAGACAAGATAAGTAGAAAGGTCCTTACCGATCAATTAAGGGAAATGGAACTCCGGGGCATTGTGGTGAGGGAATCCTATGCTGAAACGCCCCCCAGAGTAGAATATTCCTTAACGGAAAAAGGAGCAAGATTAATCCCCATATTAAACCAACTATGTGCATGGAGCAAGGACATCGAACTTGATTTAGCAGATGAAAAGGTGCGCTGATTTGGAAAAACACAACATCTCTGCCATAGGAACCGCACTAGTATACATGACCGTTATACTTGGCTGTTTCTACGGGTGCGAACAAGAAGAGACTGGTGATTTGTTGTTAAGCGACATCCATGTTGTCAATGTAATTCGCGGCGAGCTAATCGAATCTCAAGATGTTTTGATTGTAGATGGCCGGATTAAGAGAATAATACCGCACGGACAAGGTAATATAACCGCCAATTTGGAAATCAAGGCCACCGGGAAGTATGTAATGCCCGGATTTTGGGATATGCATGTACATTTTCGTACCCGCAAATTGGAACGGGATTCCTTTAGCCTTCAATTACTTGAAGAAAACAAGGATTTACTTCCTTTATATGTTGCTAATGGAGTTACCAGTGTATATGATATGGGCACGGATATCATTGATTCCTTGCGCCTTTGGCGTGACCAAATACATTCGGGCAAAATCATCGGTCCCAACATTTACCTGACCGGCCCCAAGATTGAGGGAAACAAAGCAATTTTTGCAGGCTCAATTAAAATTGGTGATAGGGATGATGTGAAAAACGCGATAGCACAACTAACAGAAATGGAGGTAGGTGGGGTGAAGATCATGGGAGCTGGTGATCTTGAAGTTGAAAACTATTATGAACTTCTAAAATTGGTCAAGAAACAAGGATTACAATCATTTTCCCACGATTTGGAAATTCTTTCCGCAGAAGAATCTTCCAATCAAGGATTAAGTGCTTTGGCACATTTAAGAGGAATCATACATGAATGTTTCGAGGAATATGACTCGGTGGTAGCACAGATGAACACAAAAGGGGTGCGGACACCATTTCATCCAGAATACAATTCCTATGTAGACTTTATGATTTCCAGACTGGACACTACTATTCTAAGGAATAAACTTGATAAGATGGCCTTAAATGGCACGGCATTAATCTCCACAGTACATTACAACGCATACAGAGCCACCCCAAGTTCATACGAAAATGTTTTTTTTAAACCCTTAAGATACGTCGGACCGCTATTCCGTAGGGATGTCAAAGCCAGATATGAACGCTTTGGGAAAGCTTCTGCCCAACAAATGGATTATATTAAACAGGTACATCAGGGAAACACCCAAGTACTTAATATGCTCCCAAAGACCAGCGCAATTTTGCTTGTAGGTACTGATGCTGGTTTTGGAAATCGAGCACCAGGTACTGGGTATTTTCGCGAACTGGAAGTACTGGCGTCAGGTGGTCTTTCCAATGCTTACATTCTGAAAGCTGCGACCTGGAATGCGGCCCGGTTTGCTGGGATGAGCGAATCTGAAGGTACTGTTGACATAGGTAAAAAAGCAGACCTCGTTCTTTTGGAGAAGAACCCCCTAGGGCATTTGCCCACAGAGGAAACACTTTGGGGCGTAATCAGGAATGGCGAATGGTTCGGCGAAGATAGACTGCAGGGTATCTTAAAATCCTTAGAAGAAAAGCACGATAAAAATTCGGGCAATTGATCCTCCAAAGTTCTAGTTAGGAATAGCATCTATCTGGAAACTCCTATCAAACCATCAATATGCCATTTTATCGGTTTTGCCGGCCCAATCGTCAAAAACGGCCTTTGCCTCCGCCCTTAAAAAATTCACAAACGCAATCTGCCTACTTTCAATAGCTATCGAGATTTCATCATAAATTAACTGGTCATCAAAATCTATTTGGGCAGCGTCTTTTCGGGTGCAGGCATAAAAGACTTTTTTGGGGCGGGCCCAATAAATGGCTCCGAGGCACATGGGACAAGGTTCACAAGACGTATAAATGATACACTCGTCCAATTGAAAGGTGTCCAGTTTTTTACATGCAAGGCGGATGGCCTCTACCTCCGCATGGGCGGTGGGGTCATTGGAGGAAGTTACCCTGTTACATCCTTCGGCAATAATTTCGCCATCTTTGACGATAACACATCCAAAAGGTCCGCCCGCATTGGCGTCCATCCCAGCTTTGGCAACTGCTATTGCCCGCTTCATAAATTTCTCGTCTTCTGTTGTCATCTGCTTTGGGTCTTAATTCACGTTCTTTTTGTAAAAACAAACTACTTTTTATTCATCAGGCCGATAAGCTGTGCCGCAATGCTTATGGCAATTTCATAGGGGGTCTCACTGTTTATGGGCAGACCGATGGGCGCATGCACCTTATCAAGCTCCGCTTCCGAAAATCCTTCCGCAAGCATCACTTTGCGCATCGTGGCTATTTTTGACCTGCTGCCCAAAACCCCTAAATAACCATAATTGGACCGAATTAGTTGGCCCAATACCAATTTATCATCAACAAAGGTATTGGTCATTATGACCACATAATGATTTTTACCTTCCGGAAGGTGTTTTGCAATGTCCTTGTAACTGACCTGTACTTTGCGATGGGCAAAATTGTTATCGCCAAAGGTGTTCACCTGATCGCGATCATCCAATACGCTTACATGAAATCCCAGTTTCGAAAAAACATCGGACACGGCCAAGCTAACATGACCCCCACCAATAATAAAAATAGCGTTTTTAAAACCAATTGCTTCGCCGTACATCCATTCATGGGGGCTTGAGATAGTGCATTCAAATTTCCTTTTCAGTGTATGATGGTCATAATCTATTCCATGGTGACTCAATCGAAGGGTTCCCCTTTTGTTGTTTTGAAGCGCCTCAATAATTTTTTGAACGGTGTTGGACTGTATTTGTCCCAAGGGGTGGAAGACCACCGTTTGCTCCCCGGAACAGATCATTCCGGAACTGTCTTCTTTACCGCCCCGATGGACCTGCTTTTTTAAATATATTTTCAAATCGTCCCCACGCAAGGCCCGCCTGGCCTCCTCTACCAAATTGTATTCCATGACTCCGCCCCCTATCGAACCATAAATAAAACCATCCTCGGCTACCATCATCTTGAAACCTTGCCGCCCAGGTGAACTGCCTTGGTTGTGTATGGTGGTCAATAAATAGACTTTTTGACCTGTCTGGATTTTCGCCAATATGTGCTGCCATAATGCAATCATTGCCTATAGAAATATGGTTTCACTGAGGGCATAATAAATCGCCATAAGCGCAGAAAAGACTGCGCTGGCCATAAATCGCCAACTCATGTAGATCTTGTTCTGAATGAGGTAATTGGCCACAAGGGAAATGGGAATATTGAAAAGAAAGGACCACCAGGCCACTTTCAACAAATCCCACCCTATCTGATCGAAATGTAGGGAGAAAATCTTTATAAACAACAAATGCCGGGCAATCCAAATCGGATTAAAATACCCCATGGCCAATGCCGTTTTTGTCAAGGTTCTTTTTGTGCCCAACAACCGCTGCGTTTTCCGTTCTATCCATTGGAACACATTGGGTATTTCCAAGGCATACAGGGTAGCGCCAATAAAAATCATCCCCAAAAGTCGGTAAACGGAAAATTCATTGAGGATCAAGGTGGCGATCAAATCGCCCAGGCCATAGATTATGGCTCCCCTGACCACATTGGTTCTTAAATATTGAAGGCTCATTGACGTACTCACAGGCTTATTTTTCATACAGTGCCATCAACACTTTTTCGGGAGTAAAAGGCGCATCGTATTTTAAGTGATAATTCGGGTTGAACGATTTCACCGCTTCTTGTATGGCAAAATAAGTGCCTATGGCATACATAAGCGGCGGTTCTCCCACAGCTTTCGATTTCTTGATCGCGTGTTCATGTCCATCGGTGGCCACTGCAACGGTTTCGATTTTTTTAGGAGCCGAAAAAATGTCCGGAACCTTGTACGTGGAGAGCGCATTGGATAATAGACGACCTTCTTTGTTATATGAGATTTCTTCCATGGTCATCCAACCGATACCCTGTGCCAATCCTCCTTCGACCTGACCAACATCTACGGCCATATTGATGCTGGCACCAAAGTCATGGGCCATTTTTACCTCCTCTACCTCGTAAGTGCCTCGAATACAATCGATGGTGACCGTTGTAATGGCCGTTCCATACACGTGATAGGCAAAAGGATGCCCTTTTTCCTTGCTCTTGTCAAAATGGATCTCTGGTGTGGCGTAATGCGCATTTTCCGACAAGGCCACACGTTCCAACATGGCTTGGGAGACCACTTTTTCCCAGGAAGTGCCCGATTTTTCCCCGTTGACGTAAACACTATCTCCATGAAAAGAAATCGCAGTTATATCCACCTTCAACAAGCTGGCCGCTACAGCGGATAGTCGAGATTTTAAGCTTTTGCAGGCCATCTCCACCGCTTTCCCGTTAAGGTCCGCAGTTGAACTGGCGGCCGATGGCGAAGTGTTGGCAACGCGTGTGGTGTTGGTCGTCTCCAGTTTCACTTTGTTTGCTGAAATGCCTAAGACCTCCTGGGCTACTTGTAGCATTTTTGTATTGACCCCTTGCCCCATTTCCACCGCGGCCGTACTGACGCCCACACTCCCGTCCTGATAGATGTGTACCAGAGCCCGGGCATGATTCATCGGGGTATTGGTAAAGGAAATACCAAAACAGATGGGCATCATGGAGATTCCCTTTTTGAAATGGTCGTTCTTATGATTGAAATCCACTACTCCCTCCCGTAATTTTTCAAAGTTGAACTTCTCCTTGGCCGTTGTCCACGAAGGCCTGGCGATAACCTGTCTGGCTATTTGTCCATAGGGAAACTCGTCATTTTCGTTCAGCAAATTGGCTTGCTGAATTTCATCCCGCCGCACCTGCATTTCCCGGGCTGCATGTGCTATGGCCGACTCTATGACAAACATGCCCTGTGGTCCTCCAAAGCCCCTGAAAGCCGTATTTGGGGGCAAATTGGTCTTGCAACTGTAGACAGTCGCCATGACATTGGGCACAAAATAACTATTGGTGGCATGAAACAGGGTTCGCTCGGCCACAGCCGTGGACAAATCTGCGGCAGCACCGGCATTTTGAAGAAACTCGGCTTCGTAGGCCACGATTTTCAAATCCTTGTTCAGTCCAATTTTATAGGAAGATTCATAGGGGTGACGCTTACCAGTCATGCGCAGATCGTCATGTCTGTTCAATATGAACTTTACCGGTTTTTTTAAGTGATGTACGGCCAAACCCGCCATAACCGACCAGGGGGTGGCCTGGTCTTCCTTGCCTCCAAAACCTCCGCCCAATCGAATGACCTCTACCTCTATCTTATGCATGGGCACGCCCAATACTTTGGCTGTTGTCCGCTGCACCGCCGTTGGTCCTTGGGTGGACGAGAAGATTTTTATTGCCCCATTTTCCAGCGGAAAGGCATAACAACCCTGACTTTCCAAATAGAGGTGTTCCTGTCCATTGGAAAAAGTTTCTCCCTCATAAACAAAATCGCAAGCAGCAAAAGCCCGATCCGCATCGCCCATTTTAAACGTTCGAGGAGGGCTGATCAATGATGCTTTTTCTTTGGCCTCCCTTGCAGTAACGATTACGGGCAACTCTTCGTAGGCAATTTCGATCAACTTTCTCGCCTTTCTGGCGATCAATTCGGTTTCCGCCACGATTAAAGCAATCGGCTGGCCCCAAAAATGCACTTCTTTTTCCGCGAACAGCGGCTCATCGGCAATGATGCCGCCAATCTGGTTCTCCCCTGGTATATCTTGATGGGTGAAAATTTTCACCACGCCGTTAAGCGCTTCTGCTTTGGAATAGTCTATGGAGGTGATGACAGCATGTGCTTTGGAGGCATCAAATACCACTCCATATAAAGTGTCATGGCGGGTGATAATATCATCTACGTAGAGCGACTCCCCGCGAACATGTGTATAACTATCGATATTTTTCATCGTCTCATGGGGCGCTTAGATTTTTCAGGGAAAAGTGTGACGGAAACAGCTTGATAAAATGGGCGAAAAACAACTGCCTGCCCAAAAGTCTTTTGTATTGCTCCGATCCCCGGACATCGCTTATGGGTGAAATTTCTTTTTGTAGAACCTGTTCTGCCTTAAGAATGTTTATGGGATCGAGTGTTTTGCCTTTTAGAAATTCGACCGTTTTATACAGATATTTGGGTATGGGCGCCACCCCGCCCATCGATGCATGCACCTCCTGAATACTATCCCCTTCCACTTCTATTAATATTGCACTGTTAACGCTGGCAATATCAAGATGGGTGCGCTTGCTTACTTTTTCAAAATTGAATTGTGCCTTTGGGGAAGGTACGGGAAAGGAAAGCTCCAAAACCAGTTCATCGGCTTTTAAATCAAATTTTTTATAATCCTGATAAAATTCATTGAAAGCCACCGCTCGCTTTCCCCCTTTTTTGTGCTGTAAGGTAAGCGTCGAATTCAACGCCAGGAAGAAAATGGTCATATCCCCTATGGGCGAGGCGTTGACAAAATTACCTCCCAAGGTTCCCATATTCCTTATCGGTTCCGACGAAACCAATTTGAGATGTTGTCTTAGGTTGGGAATGATCTCCTGTAATCTTCGGTGCTCAAGAATATCGGTTACCGTGGTATTGGATCCCAAAGTACATCGATTATCGGAAAAGGAAATATGGCGCATGGACCGATCCGCAGCAATCAAATGCACGGCTTCCTCGGTTAAACGATCGGCATGGTGCACGTACAGGTCGGTGCCGTTGGCCACTACCGCCCCGTTTGTACTTGGTTTCAGGAGTGTCAGTTCTTTTAATCTGTTTTGAATTTCCTTGAAATAGGTTGGGATAAATCCTTTTTCCGCCAAGTCTTCAAAATCCTCCGAACCTTGGGTATCCATCAGCTGTTTTTCCAATTCCAGGCCCGCTTTCTCAATGGATTTATATCCGGTACAGCGGCAAATATTACCGCTAATGGCATCATTGCAGGTAGATTGTCTTGTTTTGTTTTTATTGATTGCATATCCGGTCATGGAAACCACAAATCCGGGGGTGCAGAATCCACACTGGGTGGCAAAATAATCCGCCATGGCCTGTTGTGCAACGTTCAGGGTATCGATGAGATTGACCCCCTCAATGGTCACAATATGTTTTCCATTTGCATTGCCCAGGGGAGAAATACAGGAAGTGATGCTTTCATACCGCATCCTGCCCTGATTTTCTTCGCCCACCAAAACCGTGCATGCTCCACAATCGCCCTCCCTACAGCCAATCTTGGTGCCTTTCAGTTGCTTTTGTTCCCGAATGAAATCGAGTAAGGTCATGCCGGGATTAAGCTTGGTTTGTACTAATTCATTGTTTAAAATAAACTTGACCATCGTATAGGCAAGGTAGTAAAAACTTAATTCATGCTTAGGATCGAATCTGAAATATTTATGGAGGAAGGACTCGAACCGCTAGAGCGATTTGGTAGGGAAATTTATACCTGAATGAGCATAGGGATTAAATCGATCTAGGCACCTGCTCCCGGATTGAGTGGTACAAAACCGAAGGTTTAAAGTCATAAAATTGGTATGCACACATGCAAATACCTGCTGGTACCCGCAACACAGGCTAACTTTTTAAGTAGGGCACCCAAAATTACATGACATCAACACCTTGTGAATCAACCGATTATGAATTAATTTTAAAAAAAGTGATTAAAAAGTTTGACTCTAACCTTAGGTCATAGCCTAGCTTTGCATTATTGAATTAAAAAATGTGGATAGCAATGAAAACTTATGGTGTAAAGGAAGTATCCAAATTATCGGGGGTAACGGTGCGTACCCTGCACTACTACGATAAGATCGGCTTGCTCAAGCCTCGCAATCGGACCGAGGCAGGTTATAGGCATTATGGGCAAGAAGAATTGTTACGCCTGCAACAGATCCTCTTTTACAGAGAATTGGATTTTCCATTAAAAGAGATAAGCGAGGTACTGGACAATCCTGACTTTAACTTGGTCGATGCTCTGGAGAGTCATAAATCGGCCTTAAAAAAACGAGGTGATCGCATCACCACCCTGCTAGCTACAGTGGAAAATACCCTAAACCATTTAAAAAAAGGAAAAAAGATGTCAAAACCAGAGAAATTATACGAGGGATTACCCAAAGAAATGGGAACCACGTACAGAAAGGAAGCCATGGAAACCTATGGCAAAGATGCGGTGGAGCACTCGGAAAACGAATTGCTAAAGCTAGATAAAGGAGATTTTGAAAGACTAAAGAAAGATTTGGACCAAATCCTTAAGGATCTCTTCGCGCTGAGAAATGAAGCTCCTGAAAATCAAAAGGTGCAGCAACTTATTGCCCATCACTACAGTGTAATCAGAACTTTTTGGGGCACTTCAAACACTGCGGACAAACAGGCCAAGGCCTATAACGGATTGGGTCAATTATACGTGAACGATCCAAGGTACACCGCCATTGGTGGTGAATTCCACCCAGAATACGCCACCTTTCTACAGAAAGCGATGCACTATTTTGCGGACAAAGAATTAAAATGAACGAAATATCAATGATACAAAAATGAAAAACGCATTATTAATTTTATTACCCTTGTTTCTCCTCCTCTCCAGGCACGGGCTTGAGCCGGAACAGTCTGGTGTTGTGCCAAAAGAAGTAAGGACCGAACAGGGCATATGGAGGTACGAGGTATCCAATAAGGGAAAGAAAGCCATACTGTTTCTTCATGGTGCCGGTTCCAGTAAAAAGATCTGGAAAAAGCAGCACTCCGTTGTACTGCAGGGTTATAAAAATATATTTGTAGATCTCCTTGGCTATGGAGCAAGCGATCAACCCGACTCAGGGTATAATCTAGCCAACTGGATCAAAGGCATTCATTTGGTGCTTGAAAACGAAAAAGTGGACGAGGTTTGCATCGTAGCCCATAGCAATGGGGTAATTTTTGCGAAAGAGTATTACAGGGCCTATCCTGAAAAAATTTCTAGCTTACTATTGCTCGACGGTATGCTTAAACAGCTAATCAAGGACGAAATGCTCGCCTGGATGAAATCTACGCTGGAACGAAGCGATTACGAAAGTTTTATGGCAAACAATATTCAGCATATGCCGGTGAAAGGTTTGTCCGACCAGGATGTAACATTACTGAAGACCGATGCCTTAAACACACCCAAAACTGTTACCATGGCGGAGTTTGAGCTGGTAAATGATCCATCTACCTGGGAAGACCTTACCATTGCCTGCCCGGTGACCGTTGTACATTCAAACAATCCGCTTTGGAATGATGCGTATGTTGAATGGCTTCAACATGCAGCTCCAAACCATCAATTTTACCAATGGAATGATTCTGGCCATTTTATTCCCTTGGAACATCCGGAGCGTTTAAACAGTTTAATCACGGAAGTGGTGCCGGGAAAATAGAAGCTACTAAATCAAAGAGATGCAACAATAGCGTTAGTTTTTGCTTCATATTTGGTGGCAGATCTATGGCATTCGCCGTTCTTTTGTATGCGTTTGATTACGCTGAGCCAACGCCCGGAAATCCATCTGGTTGGGCAAGGCGTCAATCGAAAATCTAAAAATAGAATCAATATTAAATTAAGTTAACATGAAAAGTACTTTGAGCGTAAAATTTATGATGGCCTTCTTTATGGGATGTCTAATGACCGTGCATCTGTGCGCACAGCAAGATGCTTCACCGGTCCAGGAATTGAAGAAGTTGTATGGGACAGACGCTAAATTTAAGAATACCGCCGACGCCATGTTTGAAAATGTCCATCCTCTGGCGGACGGCTCTCCAAATCCCTGGAAGAACAAAGGCATTGAGGATCTATATTCCTTTTTAAACGATTGGTTTTTCTTTCTCCCCAACACCCAGGACGGGCTAGATCGTATCTTGGAGTTTTCCTTTTTGTACTACAAGAATCCAGCGGGCATGAAATTCATCTTAGAGGAGCCGGGTCGAAGTTGGTCTTTAAAATTTATTGAGGAAAGAGGGAAGTACATGGATAGTCCTGCCTCAACCACCAATATTGAACAATGGCTTTCCGACACCGAATTGCCCAATGATGATTTCGTTTTGCCCATAGGCGGGTTCAAGTCTTTTAACGAGTTTTTCATTAGAGACTTAAAACCAGGCAAGCGTCCCATTACATCGGTAGATGATAATTCTATCTTGGTTTCACCAGCAGATGGTGTTATAAACATGATCAACAATGACATCAGGATAGATGATGAAATTCCTACTAAGGGTGGCATGACTTTGAGCCTTACCAAACTATTGGATGCCTCTACCTATTCGGAAAGGTTTGTGGGTGGTACCGCCCTAGCGGTATTTCTTCTACCCACAAATTATCACCATTTTCATGCGCCCATATCGGGTAAGATCATTGAATCCAAACAGGATGTTGGCGATCGTTTGTTTGGCATGCCGGATATTCTTGATATCATCAATGAAGGAAACATTGCCTATAACAAAGATTATAGTGTTTTTCAGGATTTTAGGCATGGGTATTACATCTTTGAAACCGAAGATTATGGCCTTATTGCCATGGTTCCCATTGGGTTGCAGACCATAGGATCTGTTGTTTTTGAGGAAAAATTTAAGAATATTAAGGCCAATTCCCCTGTAGAAGTATACAAAGGGGATAAGTTGGGGCATTTTGCTTATGGCGGTTCAACCGTTTTGTTGCTTTTTGAAAAAAATAGACTTAAGGCAGTCAGTGTTTCCCTAGGCCAAAAAATCGGGGATTTAAAAAAGTAAATTCCCATCCATCAATTGTAGATTTACATTCGGCATTCAGGTCCGGGCCGGACTGCCGAATTAGATCTATTGATGAAGCTAGGCCATGGGAAGAGGCAACTCTTTGATTTTAGGAAACCCAATCCATGAGCCTTGATCTTCAAACCAAGGGGAAATGCAAAAATCCTTTACAGGCATGTATGGATATTGAATTAGAAGCTCAGCCTAAAAACAAGGTTGGTGGTAAGGTTCAGTGAAAATTTACTGATCTCCCTTAATTCAACAGTACTGTTGTTCTGATCATCAAAGACTTCAAACAAGGCATAGTTTCTACTCAGTTCGTTTTTCCTGTCATACAGATTCAATACAGAAAAACCCAGTTTCCCTATAATGGGGCTATCGTTTTTTGAAAGGTTGAATTCATACATTGTGGAAAAATCCATTCTGTGGTAGTCCGATAAGTTGTCGGCGTTTAGCGCGGCATACTCAATGGATGCATTTTCGTTTTCACCCGAAATACCCAATGCCCTGGTATAAGGAATACCCGTCCTATACCGCCATCCCAACGAAAATTGAAAGTTGTTCCATTTATAGGAATGGGACCAGGTCAGGGAATGTGTGATATTGTTATTGCCCTTGAACGGTTCTCCGGCATTGAGGTTTTCAAAAGTAAAATCCGTGGTTGAATAGGTATATCCCAACCAAGTGGCGTACTTGTTTATCTTCTTCTTCAACAACAGGTCTACTCCTGTCGTAGCGCTGCTCCCTTCCGCAAAAACGTTTTCGGTGGATTCAAACCCTCTAGTGAAAGAGGTAAATCCATCAATATTTTTGTAATAGGCATCCACATCAACGTTCCAACCATTTTTGGAGAATTGAAATCCAAAGGAAAGTTGATCGCTTCTCAGCAAAGGAAGTCCGTCCTCCCCGGCCAAGGCCCAAACCTGATTCTCCAGACCAAAGTCTAGGGTGGCAAATTCAATGATTTGACTGATGGCTTGATTTCTGATCTCGGCTGAGCCCTTTAACCTAAAATGTTCGCCGAAAATCCGTTCGGCATATATTCTAGGCTCCACAAAAGTGGAGTTCAGAGCGGTGTAGTAATTTGCTCTAAGCCCCAGATCTACATACCACGCGCTGGACTTGTTGTAGTTTAATTGGCTGTAAATGGCGTGTGTGGGGCTATTTTGATTATCACTTTCGGTAAAACCCCGGTCTGCAAGCAAATACCGTACTTGGTTTGAAAAAAACTGATAGCCGTTGGTAAAGGAAACGGTTTTGTTCAGGGTCCAATCGGTACGCAGATTAGCCCCTATTTCCTTGATATTGTTCTCCTTGGACACGGAGAAATCATCATCATAAAATCCATTTTCGCCATTGTAATCAAAGTCGTACTCAGAATAATAAAATTGCGCCCGAGATGAAAATTTGTCGCTCCAATCCCTGCTCCATGTGGTATTTGTGCCCAGGTTTCTAATATTTAATCGATCGCTGGAATCAATTTGGAAATCCATATCGCTAAAGGAATAGTCGAGTTTGTTGGTGGTGAAAAGGTTGGACACGGTAAGCTTATCCTTTTGGGAAAGTTGGGCAATGAGCTTGAGGGTGACATCCGCAAAGTAAAAGTCCTCCCTGTTCTGCGAAAATTCGGGTTGAAATATTTGTTGGTTCTCCGTAATGCTGGTGTTCTGAAATACTTTGCTGGAAAAGTTATTGAAAGCGGGTGTGTTTATAATATCGGTTATGGATCTTCTTCCGGAAATCAGAAGCCCCAAATCCTTGGACACCGGAATTTCCAGGTAGGCATCAGCATGGGTCATGTTTGCCCCCAGGCCGCCCTGTATTCTGGAAGGTACGTTGTTCGTGGTCCTAATATCCACTACCCCGGAGACCCGATCTCCGTATTGGGGTTTTACACCGCTTCTGTATATCCTAATATCCTTTGTGATATACGGGTTAAAAGCAGAGATCATACCGAAAAAATGATCGGAATTGTACATCTTTATCCCGTCCCAAAGGATTAAATTTTGATCGGGTGAACCCCCTCTGATATACAGGCCGGAAACGGTCTCGGACGGACTTTCCACACCAGGCAGTAACTGAACATGCTGCAAAACATCGGGCTCTACCAATCCCGATAGGATATCCAGGTTCTGGGGATTTATTTTTATGGACCCGTCCTGGGTCTTGACAATTCCCTCGGCCAGATATTCGCGTACCACTACCTCGTTCAAAACATAACCTTCCGAGGACATGGTATAGGTATCACATTTATCTTCTTTAATTTTGGCCATGGGCAGTTCAAGGGTTCTATATCCTAGAAACGATATGTATAGGGTATCCGACGGGCCGTTGTTCGTAAGTCTGAAAAAGCCAAATTCATCCGAAACCGTGCCGGTTCCCTTGCTTGCATTCATTATGGTGGCCCCTTCTACCGGGTGACCAGCAGTCGCGTCCTTTAAGTATCCGCAGATGGTTTTAAGCTCAAGGTTTTTCAAGGTGTAATAACGCTCATCTACCTGCTCAAAAACCACGTTCAGATCCTTCTCAATTCGGGATAGGGCCCCTTGTAGGGAAACTGTCCGTAAATCCAAGCTGATACGTCGGCCCCCGATAGTTCCGGCGTTGTACGAAAACTTAACGTCATACAAAGCCTCAAGTTCGGTAAGTACAGTGCTCAAGGAAACATTTTTATGGCGCGTATTTTCTTGGGCGCCCAGGCCTAAAGAAAACAGTAAAATGAATAGGATAAAGAATCTCTTCATCTACTTTTCAGCGAGAACTATAGTGTTCTCGTTGATAAAAGTAAACTTAATTTCCAAGGGGTCAAAAACGATGGTCAACGCTTTTCTAAGCTCTGCATGCGTAAAACTTCCGGTAAACCGTGTTGTTTCATTAACTCGTTCACTGTTAATGGAAACATTAAACTGTTTTTCCAAAGCTGTTATCACCTGATGCAGGGGCGCATTGTTAAAGCTACTTTCCCCTTGTGTCCATTGGGGCGAGTTGGTCCCTGGCCTCCAGTTCTCAAAAGCCCCGTTTGCGTATCTCACAGCCTCTCCTTCTTTAATAGTATATGAGAGCTTTCCTTTTTCAACCCTTACACTGCCTTCAAAACACACCACCTCAAAGATTTGGGCCTCTGCATTTACCGTAAACTGTGTTCCCAAAACGGTAACGGAGCCATAATCGGAAGCAACAACAAAAGTGGGTCCCTTGGCGACCTTGAAATAGGCTTCCCCTTTCAAAAATAGGTACCGCTCCTTTTCCCAACCCGACTTCTTATATTCCAGTTTGGATCTTGCATTTAATGTTACGGAAGAATTATCGGGTAGCGTTATTTGCAAACGTTCCCCAAATCCTGTGGTATGGTCCACTGTTTGGTCAAAGAAAACAAAATAGCCGATCAGAAGGGCAATGGAAGCTGCCATAGCATAGGTCCATCTGGGAATGGTCCGAACCTTTTTCCTATCCTTTGCAATTTTTTCCTGTACCCCTTCAAAAAGCTTTTCCTTGTCATGGGAAGGGACTTCCAAAACATCCGTACCCTCCAAAATGGCTTGGTAATACCGATAATCCTCCGTTTTTCTAAAAGCCTCCTTTTCTTCCTCGGACAGCTCCCCACTTGCCCATTTGGCTAAAAAATCGTCTATATTGTAAAAATTTTCCATTTCCCGATCCTTTAAATAGCAGTTCCGATTTTTTCCCGTAGTTTCAATAAGGCCAAATGCATCCTTCGTTCCACCGCTTTTTGTGTTATTCCGATAATTTCGGCTATTTCACGATATGTTTTTTTATCCTTTCGGCTCAATAAAAAAACCTCTCGTTCCTTAACGGGAAGGCTGGCTATGCTCTGTTGCAACCTTGCCATAAATTCTTTTTCTTCCATTAGGAATTCGGGGCTGTTCGCATAGGACGGCAGCGAGGCTGTTCGTTGATTGTAGTTAAGAACTACTTTTTGATGTGCTACTTCGTTAAAAAATGCATTTTGAGCTACCTTCATCACAAACGACTTTGCTTTTTCGAAAACTACTTTCTTACAGTTCTTCCATAGCTTTACGAATGCATCCTGGGTGATATCCTCGGCTTGTTGCATGTTTCCACACTTGTAGTAGATAAAGTTGCGGATGACCTCTGAATGATCATCAAAAATTAGCCTAAAGGTCTTTTCATCACAAACAGATTTTTTCTGCGTCATCGTTAAGGTAACATTTCACTTGTCAAAGCTAAATATTAAAACGAATAATTGCCCTTTAATCTGTTTTTTATCGACCAATATCCCTGTTTTGAAACCTAGGCATCTGCCTTGTGGTTGAATCAGGATATGAAATAGGACGAATCGTATTGGTGCTACATAAACCTATGTTTAATACTGTTCATCAATACAACAGGATACTTTTCGTTTACCCTATTTACTTCAAAAAAAAAACATCGCATCCTCCCTCTTCCCTGTCTGGTTTCAAAAAAAAATAGGGTGTTTTAAAAATTGCCTGTTGTGTAAGAAAGAAAACGTTCAATTTAAAATGATACTTATGAAGAGCTTAAAAAACTGGCGATTACTTTTAGCGCTGTTCTTGGCAATGGCTATCGCACAATCCTGTGAAAAAGATGAACTTCCTATAGACCAGGGTAGCGTAACGGACACTACGGGAACGGATACTGGCACAGGTACGGATAATGGCGATGGCAATCCGGATACGGGGGGCAACACCGGAACCGATAATGGGGGCGATACCTCCGGTGATGGCGATGGTGCCCAAGGTGATGCCGGGAGCATAACCTTGTATACCGTAAATGGGGACAACATTTCCAAAGTAACGGACTACAAGGTCAGTGGAAAAGAGCTGGAGTTTCAAAAGGACACACAAAAGCACCAGGAAATCTGGGAGCTGGTCAAGAAGATTATTCCCCTGAACCACCGATCTAAAATGAGCCGGTTTATGATTTTTGCCGGTGAGGGCGATGGAACAGCCGGTTATGTGTACAATACCTCCCAAGATCTTTCCAAATGGGAAATGGGCATTGCCATTGATTTTGCGTATCAAGGCGGATTTAATGCCGGTGGGGAACTGGCTTATACGATCATCCATGAATTTGGACATATATTGACCCTGGATAATACACAAGTGGATGCCTCGATATCGGAAGCCAACTGTAATAACTTCTTTACCGGGGAAGGCTGTGCGAAGACCGAGTCGTACATCAATAAATTGTACACAAGATTCTGGGCGGATATCTGGGGGGAATTTACCAATTTGGGGCAAAGTCAAAGCGCACAGGAAGCATTTTATAACAAATATCAGGATCGCTTTGTCACCGGATACGCCTCCACCAATCCTGGAGAGGACATCGCAGAGGTGTTTGCCACTTTTGTGACCAGGAACGGGGGTCCCAGCGGAAACTCCATCGCGGAGCAAAAAATACAGCTCATGTATGATCATCCGGAGCTCATTTCCCTGCGAAACTATGTCAGGGATAACATGGCCTCTGCAAAAGGAAGGAGTTTCTTGCCCGCTGCCGGAAAATGGAAAAAGGCCAATACGTTTGGCGATCCCAAAAAGACACACTGTTCAAAACCTACAAGGTAAACATAGGCCAGAGTCCCGAAACTTTTCCGGGACTCTGGTCAAAAAAAGTATGGATGAAAAAAGCAATGATGTTATTGATTTTAGTTGTGCTCTCCTGCAAGTCGGGCAAAAATGGAGCTATGGATACGAACAACGAAAATACGCTTCTCTATTACTCCAAGGGCCCCTGTTTGGGCAAGTGCCCTGTATATGATCTATGGGTGTTTACCAACGGGACCGTACTGTTCAAGGGAGTGGACAAGGTAAAGCATAAAGGCGAGGTTACAATGGAACTGTCCTCGGAAGAGATAGGGAACCTGGCCTTGCTACTGGAACACAGTTTGGCCGAACCTACGATTTTCGGAAAAGTCAGGGATCTGCCCGTCACCACCTTGCGGTATGAAGGAAAGGAATATGAATACTATGTTACAAAAATTGATGGGCAACTAAAAGAAGTTAACTCAAAAATTGAGCACTTGGTAAACCGAATCCTATCGCATTCCGATTGAATGTATTTTAAAAGTGTTGCGGGCTGTAATCCATCCACGGAGGGCAGTCCGGCAACCACAAATCATGTGTGTCTTTTAAAAATAATGAAAAATAAAATTTAACCATAAAATCCTTCAATCCTAAATCAATATCAACATGGACAGAAAAAAATTCATTAAAAATCTGGGCATGGGTGCCGTAATAGCCCCTATAGTACCTGTAGCACTGGTCTCGTGTACCAAAAGCGATGACAATCCAGACATAACACCTAGCGGTTGTGCCGTATCTCCCTCGGAAACCGCTGGTCCGTTCCCGATAAAGACCCCGGCAGACTGGGTTAGGGAAAATATTGTCGGTAATCGGAAGGGGGTTGCCTTACGCATCAATTTGACGGTTCAAAACACCAACAATAATTGCACTGCTTTGGAAGGGGCCCTGGTAGATCTCTGGCATTGTGATGCTGCCGGCAATTATTCGGAATACAACAACCAACTGGATGGAAGTTTTACCAGTGCGCATTTTCTTAGGGGAAGACAAACCACCAATGCCAACGGACAAGTGTCTTTCATCAGTATTTTTCCGGGCTGGTATCCAGGAAGGGCACCTCATCTTCATCTGGAAATCCTGGATAGAAGTGGTAAGTCCTTGTTAATTACCCAAATTGCGTTTCCCGAAGATGTTTCCAAGAAAGTGTATGCAACATCTGGATATAAGGGTGATTTTGATACTTCCAACACACAAGACGGCATATTCACGGACAGCTTGGCCCAAAATATGGCGGATGCCGTAAGCGGCAATACCGCCGATGGATATACTTTGACAAAAATTCTTAGGGTTTCCGTATAAAAGCGGAATACCAACCGGCCTGTCAAGAAACCAAATGATCCGGTAAATCCTTAATCTTTTCACAGCATATTTGCTCCAATACCTGCTGCAATTGGGCCTTTAACAAGGAAATAGTGTGATCCCCTCCCCTGGTTCCCAATGCGGCAACACCGTACATAAATGCACGGCCCAGAAAAGTAAATTGGGCTCCGCTGGCCAGGGATCTTGCCATATCCGGGCCCGAACGGATACCACTGTCCATCATTACCGTGATTTGGTCGCCATAGGCCTCCGCAATCCTGGTCAAGGGCTTAATGGTAGATTCCCCGGCATCCAATTGCCTTCCCCCGTGATTGGACACGATAAGGCCGTCCAATCCCAAACGAATGGCTTTCTCCGCATCTGCCTCGTTAGCTACTCCCTTAAGCACCAGTTTGCCCTTCCACATATCGCGGATCGGTGCAATTTTCTCCTCGTTCAATCTGCCGGAAAAAGTTTCATCCATAAACTTGCCCAGCTGTTTCAGGTCCAGGTTTTTGGCCATATACGGTTTTAAGGTCTCAAAATTCGGCTGTCCTTGGGCCAGTGTTTTTAACGCCCATTGCGGTTTCCCCAGAATTTGCAGCATGTTCCTTAGGGACATCTTTGGGGGCATGGCAAGGCCATTTCTAATATCCCGTGGTCTAAATCCAAAAGTGGGCACGTCACATAAAATGACCAGTACAGGACATTCCGCCACTTCGGCCCTTTTGATAATATCATCCCTGAGTTTATCTTCTGTTGGATGGTACAATTGAAACCATGCCTTTCCTTCGGTAATTTCGGCTATGCGCTCAATACTGCTGGTGGTGACCGTGCTCAACACGAAAGGAATATTATGCTCAAATGCGGCCTTGGCCAAAATTTCCGGGGCATTGGGCCACATTAGCCCTTGTAGGCCCACCGGAGCTATTCCAAAGGGTGCATCATAAGTATGGCCGAACAGTTGGGTCCTCATATCGGAACTCGTATGCTGGTTCAAATAGTAGGGCAAAAGTTCTACCTCACGGAGCTCTGAAGTGTTCTTATAGAGGTTTACATCCTCGTTACAGCCGCCGTCCAAATATTCGAACGCAAATTTAGGGATGCGCCTTCTCGCCCTCTTCCTAAGATCTTCCACGGAAGGAAATCTAGCATCGAATTTTATTGTTTTTTTGCCCATGATCGGCTCATAAATACGGTTTTGACTAAAATCTATCCTTCCAGCACAAATATGGGGTGCATTTCCACCCACTTTTCCCCTGGTTTGGCCATGGGAAGTGCCTGTTGATAGGTCCACATTAAATCCTCCCATTCCTGTACTTTGGGATTGTCCTGATCCATCCTGGCTTTTTTTTCCATAGAGAAAGCGTCCTCTGCTTCCAGGTTCATGAACAGCCTGGTTCCCAAGCGGTATATTTCCATTCGTACAATCCCGGCATCCAAGATACTTTTCCTTATCTCGGGCCATATTTTTTTGTGATGGGCCTCATATTCCGCTATCAATTCGCTGTCGTCCTTCAAATCCAGTGCAAATGCATATCGTTTCATTTTATTTTGTTTTAGCCAATAGCATATACCTTAAAAGTTCTATACCCGTAAATGCTCACCACCACAAAGCAGAGCAAGGGAAGAATAAAGGAGAAATTTACTTCGGGCACGCCCAATATCCTGACGTCGGCATAGGCACTACCGCCAATATCCAGAATCAACCCCTGTAGAATGGGCATAAAGGCACCTCCCACAATGGCCATGACCAGGAAGGCCGAGGCAGGTTTGGCATCTTCTCCCAGTCCGGTCAACGCGATCCCATAAATGGTGGGAAACATCAAGGACATACAGAACGAAATCAGCACCAAACAGTAGAGCCCGCCGATGCCCTCGATAAAAATGGTTCCCAAGCAGCATATAATGGCGAACAAGGACAAAAGCATCAGCAATTTTCCCGAATTGATAAAGCGCAACAAATAGGTGCATAAAAAACGGCCCAGTAAAAAGATACCTAGGGCCACATAGGCATAATTCACCGCATTCCTGTTGTTTATCCCTAGATTTTCCGCATACTGATAAATATACGTCCAACACATAATCTGCGCCCCTACATAGAACATCTGTGTTACGACCCCGCCAACAAAGCGTTCCTTCTTAAAAAGGCCTCGAATGGAATCCCACATACCGCTTGTCTGGTCCTTCTTATTTTTCTCGGGCATCTTCACCAGCGCTATGAGGACCAGCATGAACAGTACAAAGAGACCCAGACCCACATATGGATTTCTGATGACCATGAGATCGGACGTCTTTACAGCAGCTTTGGCCGTTCCGGAAAGGGTTTCGTAGATGCTGTTGCCCTGCTCGTCCAGATTATCGGATTGCAGAGCGCCCAAAATAAAGGTTTGGGCCACAAAGAGTCCGGATAGGGCGCCGACCGGATTAAAAGCCTGTGCCAAATTTAGGCGTTGGGTTGCCGTCTCTTCCGCTCCCATGGATAAAATAAAGGGATTTGCCGTGGTCTCCAAAAAGGCAAGGCCAAACGTAAGGATGTAGAGTGCCATCAAAAAGAAAAAATAGTTTTCCAGGGCCGCTGCGGGATAAAAAAGCAATGCCCCCACTGCATAGAGGACCAAGCCCATAAGAATCCCTGCTTTGTAGGTATATTTCTTCACTACAAAAGCGGCCGGTAGGGCCATGGTGAAATACCCTCCATAAAATGCCGCCTGTACCCAAGACGCCTGGGTATTATTGAGCTCCAAGATTTTTTTGAAGGCCGATACCATAGGATTGGTAATATCATTGGCAAAGCCCCAAAGCGCAAAAAGCGAGGTGATCAAAACAAAGGGAAGCAGTACTTTTTTCGCTACGATAGGTATTTTCTTGTCGTTTTTCATGGATCAACGTATCAGCAGCGCTACAGTGTACGGTCTAAATGGGTATAGCCCCCATCCACAAAAAGCAACTGTCCGGTAGTATGACTGGACTTTGGAGATAGCAGAAAGGCTACGGTATTCGCTATTTCCTCTATAGTGGTCATTCTGTTTTCCAAGGGGATTTTAGAGGTAATCTCCTTTCGTTTTTTTTCCGGATCCGGGAAGGTTTTTAACCAACGTTCATATAAGGGTGTTAGGCATTCGGCCACAATCACCGCGTTCACCCGTATTTGGTAAGGCAAAAGTTCAACGGCCCATTCCCGGGTAAGGGCATTACGTCCCCCATTGGCCGCGGCATATCCCGATGTTCCCCCCTGCCCGGTAACCGATGTCTTGGAGCCTATATTGACAATGGCGCCTTTGCTTTTTTTAAGTTCTGTCAGTGCGTAGTGTGCCATAAGGTAGTAATGGGTAAGGTTTCGGTTTATAGAGGTGATAAAATCCTCATAATTCCCTTTCTCCAAGCCTATGCCATCGTTTATGCCCGCATTGTTCACCAAACCGTCTATCCTGCCGAATTTTTGAATTACCGTGTTTACCGCGGCTTTGCATTGATCGGGATCGGTGAGTTCCGCCAGGGCGTAGTATGCCTTTCTATTCTTGGCTTCGATCATTTTTACAGCGTTTAGAACGTGCTCCTTATTTCTTCCAACGATTACCGGAATCGCCCCTTCATCCGAAAGCACATTGACGATACCATTTCCTATGCCCTTGGAACCTCCGGTAACGATAATAATCTTCTCCTGTAGTTGTAAATCCATACGTAGTGCCTTTAAATTGCCAGTTGATATGCAGAGATCGCGTTCTTACCAAAAATCAGGTCTTTTTTGACCCAGGAGCGTTGTTCCATATAACGATCTAGTATCCCCTTTACATCGCCGTAAGAAGCCGCCAACAAACATACAGGCCAGTCGGACCCGAACAGCACCCTATCCGCCCCAAAAGCTTCCAACACCGTGTCCAAAAATGGAACAAAATCACCTTTTTCCCAATTAAAGCCTTTGGTCTCCGTGACCAATCCCGACAATTTACAGTAAACATTGGGACATTTTGCCAGTTCTTTGATATTTAATTTCCATCCGGGGTCCAGGCCTTTGGAAATCCTAGGTTTTGCCATATGGTCCAAAACAAACGTCTGGGCAGGAAAATTATGTACCAAGGCAATAGCCGAAGGCAATTGTTGTTGATACACCAAAATGTCATAGGCAAGGTCAAACGCAGAGAGTTGTGCTATTCCCCTTTGAAAATCAGGTCTCAGCATGAAATATTCATCAGGTTCATCCTGAACAATATGACGTACCCCCTTGAACAATTTGTTCGACGAGAAGTGTTCCAAACGCTCCCTTACATTGCTCTTCTGTAAATCTACCCAGCCCACAACACCTTTTATAAAATCGTTTTTTGCAGCAAGTTCCAGTAAAAATTCGGTCTCAGCCTCCGACTGATCGGCCTGCACGGCAATACAGCCATCAATGCCGTTTTTTTTGAGGATTGGTAGCAGGTCCGATGGCAGAAAATCCCTTTGGATCGCTTTCATGGATTCGTTTATCCAAGAATACCGCTCGGCATCGTACGCCCAAAAATGTTGGTGACTGTCAATAGTCATTTTTTTGATAGGTCTTTGCACGTTGTTTTGAACTTCCCAGGCCTGTTATTCCCAACTCGACCAAGTCCCCCGCTTTCAGATATCTCGGTGGATCTAATCCCAATCCCACACCGAAGGGAGTCCCTGTGGAAATGATGTCGCCGGGAAGCAGTGTCATAAATTCGCTAATATAGCTTACTAGTTCTGGAATTTTGAATACCAGGTCGGAGGTATTGCTGCGCTGCATGGTCTCCCCGTTCAACTTCAACCAAAGATCAAGCTGGTGCGGATCTTTGATTTCATCCTGGGTAACCAAAAAAGGTCCCAAAGGGGCAAAAGTATCGCAACTTTTTCCTTTTACCCATTGGCCTTCGCGTTCCAATTGATATTCCCTTTCGCTATAGTCGTTGTGCAGGACATAACCTGCAACATGATCCATAGCATCTTTCAGGGGTACATAGGATGTGCGCTTACCGATAACTACGGCCAGTTCCACTTCCCAATCGGTCTTTTTACTCCCCTTGGGAAGTATCAAATCATCATTAGGGCCCACAATGGCCGTTGTTGCCTTAAAGAACAACACCGGTTCCTCAGGGATTTCCATACCGCTCTCGGCAGCGTGCTGCGCATAATTAAGTCCCACACATACCAGCTTGGAAGGACGGCATACGGGTGGCCCTAAACGTGTTTCCTTATCGACCAAGGGGCATGTAGATCCATTTTCCGCAACCCATTTTTGCAAACGTCCTATGCCATCCGTGGCAAAAAACGTTTCCTCGTAATCCTGCCCAAAAGCCGTTACGTCCAAACGTGTACCATCTGGTTGTTCCACCCCTGGTTTTTCCTTGTCCGCTATTCCAAAACGTATTAATTTCATTTATCCATTTAGTTTTATAAATCCGCCATCTATAGGGAAATCGGTCCCGGTTATAAAAGATGCCTCATCGGAGCATAGATACAGGGCCAGATGCGCCACCTCCTCCGGTTTTCCCATGCGGCCTATCGGTTGTGTTTTTGAGAGTCTCTCGAACATCTTTTCCTCCTTCCCCGGATATGTTTTTTTTATGAAGCCATCAACAAAAGGGGTATGTACCCGGGCCGGGGAAATGCTGTTGCAGCGAATGCCATAATCCAAATAATCCTTGGCCACGGAATAGGTCATGGTAAGTACGGCTCCCTTGGACATGGCATAGGCAAACCGATCGGATATACCTACGGTGGACGCGATCGAGGCCATGTTCAAGATGATACCCCCATGTTCTTTCATGGTCGTAATACAGGCACGGATACAGTTATACACCCCTTTGATATTGACCTGGTACAATCTATCCATATCCGCTTCTTCCGTAGACTCTACATTTCCCACATGGGCTATTCCCGCGTTATTGACCAAAATATGGATCTTGGCACTCTCAGTGATGGTTTTTATAACCCCCTGTACTTCTTGTTGTGACGACACGTCGCATTGATGGGCCATAGCCCTGCCTCCAGTACTTTTGATCTCATCGACAATGGATAGCGCCCTTTCCAGATTCAGCTCCAAGATATGCACCGTAGCGCCTTGGTCTGCAAATGTTTTTGAAATGGCCCCGCCTATGCCACTCCCCCCACCTGTAATGACCGCAGTTTTACCTTTTAAGCTAAATAGCGACATCTGTATTATTTTAAGGTGATTTCTATTATGGTATCTATATGCTCCCTTTTATTTTCGGGTACGCTAAATTTCAATTCGCCCTTTCTCAAAGTGAAATCTACAGGCGTCTTATCCGTAAAAAGGGAAATCTTTTTTATTTTCCGATCAAAATCAGGAATACGTACCTCCTCACCTGTCAGCTCCAAAATATGCAAATACAGGATATTCCCTTTTTGCGTGGACACAATTTTTCCCTCCACCGCCACATTTCCTTGCCTTGTCCCGTAAATGGTCTCCCCATTGGCCTGTAACCACTTTCCAACCGTTCTTAACCTGGTTTTGTGTTCTTCCTGAATTCCGCCGTTGGGCATAGGCCCTACATTTAAAAGAAAATTGGCATTGTTTCCTGCCGCTTTCACCAGATAGAGAACAAGTTCCTTGACCGACTTGTGTTTTCCGTCCTGAAGGTTAAAGCCCCATGATTGATTAATGGTTTCACAGGTTTCCAAGGGTAAGCTTCCAATTTCCGCACCTCCAAAACCTGTAGTGTTCTTTCCGGGAAGATCTCTTTCGAACATTTGGAAATCCTCCCCGGCAATCGGAAGTTCATGGTGATTGTTTCCAATAAGCAGTTTTGGATCTACCTCGTGGATCATTTTATACGTCCGTTCCAGCTTCCAATCAATTCCTTTTATCCGATATTCCACGGCCTCGTGCCAATCGGTCTTATGGGGCGCCTGGTCCCACCATCCATCGAACCAAAATCCTGCGATATCATAGTTCTCCGCAAGTTCCCTGATCTGGGCGTCTTGATAGGCCAAATAAGCCTCCCAATTCCCTGTTTCCGGTCTGCCCGTTTTTCTGCCGGTCCAGCCGCGGGGAAAATAATCGGGGTGGTGCCAATCCAATTGCGAATAGTAGGCAAATAATTTTATCCCCTGTTTTTTGCACTCTTGCTCCAACATCCTAAAGATGTCTTTCCCGTACGGCGTGGCCGCCACAATATTGTAATCCGAAACCTTGGAATCGTACATGGCAAAACCATCGTGATGTTTTGTCGTAATGGTAATGTACTTCATTCCCGCTTCCTTGGCCAAGGTCACGATTTCCTTTGCATTAAAATCGATTGGGTTAAAGAAGGTGGGCAATAGCTCATAACGATCTATCGGTATGTCCTGATGTTGCATCACCCATTCGGCATCGCCCAGTAAGCTATAGACGCCCCAGTGTATGAACATGCCGAATTTGGCATCCTCGAACCATGATCTGGCCTCTAAATTCTCTTTGGCGGGTGTATATTTTTCCTGGGAAATAAGGCCTTGACAAATGAGGACGAGGAAGAGGATCACTATTTTTTTCATAAGGTATACTTTAGTGTTTGTCTGCTAATTGTGATTGCCAGATAATGCCTTCCGGAAAGCTATATTGTTCCAAGGAAGCAGGTTTCATGGTTATACTGTACCCAGGGAGCGTAGGCGGCATATAGGCTCCGTTCTTAAGGATTACAGGGTCGTAAAAATGTTCGTGCAAATGATCTACATATTCAATGATCCTATTTTCCAAGGATCCACTTATCGCAATATAGTCTATCATGGACAAGTGTTGTACATATTCGCAAAGGCCTACACCTCCCGCATGTGGACATACAGGAATATTGAATTTAGCAGCCATCAATAAAATGGCCAATATTTCATTTACGCCCCCTACCCTGCAGCTATCAATCTGGCATATCCCAATGGCCCCGGCCTGCATCAGTTGCTTGAACATTACCCGATTTTGACAATGTTCCCCTGTGGCCACCATAATGGGAGCAACCATTTTTGCGATTCTGGCGTGGCCCAAGATATCATCGGGACTTGTGGGCTCCTCGATCCACCAGGGGTCGAATTTTTTCAACTCCTCCATGTTCATAATTGCCTCTTCCACGTCCCATTTTTGGTTGGCATCCATCATCAGTTTCAAATCTGGGCCTATTTCTTCCCGGATTATGGCGGCCCTGCGCAAATCGTCCTTCAAATTGGACCCCACCTTTATTTTCATGTGTCTAAATCCAGAAGCTTTGGCTTCTTTGCACAAACGCCTCATTTTATCATCCGAATATCCCAGCCAACCTGCGGAGGTAGTGTATGCAGGATACCCCTCCTTACACAATTCATCTATACGTTCTTGTTTGGTATCTGCATGTTTTTCTAAAATTTCCAACGCCTCCTCAGGACGTATGGCATCTGTAATATAAGTGAAATCGATGCAAGAAACCAGTTCTTTAGGGGTCATATCCGCGAGTAATTTCCAAAGCGGTTTGCCCTCTGCCTTGGCGTAAAGGTCCCAAACGGCATTGACCAAAGCCGCCGTGGCCAAATGAATGACGCCTTTTTCCGGCCCAAGCCAACGCAATTGGCTGTCTCCTGTTATCATTTTCCAAAAGTTTCCCATATTCTCGGTAAAACTCTCAAGCGTTTTCCCAAGGATTAAGTGGGACAGCGATCTGATAGCGGCAACACAAAGTTCATTCCCCCTACCTATGGTAAAGGTGAGACCATGTCCTTCCAAATCCTTGGGATGATCGGTCTTTAAAATGACATAGGCTGCGGAATAATCCGGATCGGGGTTCATGGCGTCAGAACCGTCCATGGTGTCGCTTGTAGGGAAACGAATGTCCTTGACAAGTACTTCCGTAATTGAAGTTGATGGAAACATGAATGGGTTGTTTTTAGACAAAGCTAGGTTTGATGCACGATTTTAACCACCAAATAAGCCACCAAGAACAATACTATTTTTGCCCAAATTGTTCTTGAATTGGTTTTTGGGTATGAAATTGAACAAAGGTACTGGGAGCATTTCCGGTAATCGCCTTGAACTGCCTATTAAAATTTGAAATGTTGTTGAATCCCGATTCGTAGGCTATCGCCGTAATGTTTAGCTTATCTTCCAACAACAGTTTACAGGAGTACCCTATTCTAATTTCATTGAGGTATCGGGTGAAGGTCTTCCGGTGGACCCGTTTAAAAAATCTGCTAAATGCGGAAGCATTCATTCCAATCACTTCGGCCACATCACTGGCCTGGACAGAATCCTTAAAATTTTTAAAGACGTATTCATATATTTTGTGAAGACGTTTGTTCTCTGTTTTCAGGAAAGAATTTACATAGCCCATACTCGACAGCGGCTTATACCGTTGGTGCCTTGCCAAGACCTGCAAAATTTTAATGAACCTTATCATTCTGTCAAATGGATCTGGATCTAACAGCGCTCTTATCCTTTGTACAAGGCCTGCATCTATTTCTAGAAACAAAATGCCGCGTTCTGCCCTTTCCAAAAGGTCGGCAATGGATCGAAGCTCGGGGGCCGATAAAAAATCGGTGCCCAAAAAATCCTTTTTGAAGTGAACCGCAATCGCCTCGGCTACCTTATTGGAGGCCGTATCGAAATAGGTCTCGTCATTGGACCACATATGCGGGAGGTTTTTACCTATAAGCACTAACTCTCCTTGCTCAAATTTCTCTATGCTATCCCCTATGAATCTCGTTCCCGAGCTTTTTTCTATGAGCACAAGTTCCAGTTCAGGATGGTGGTGCCAAACTTTTAGAAAATGTGGATAATGGTTATGGGTTACCGTAAACGAACTGTTCTCAAAACTGGTTCTATCCAACAAATGCAGTTTCATCTATTCTATTTTATGCTTATTGAACAACATAGGTAACGGGCCTATAACAAAACGGTGCCTATTGCCTCTCCGTGCTACACAATAAAGGTGCACCAAGCATGAACATAAAGATAGGAATACTTACATTAATTATACTCTTTTTGTGTGGGTATCCATAAACTGGCAAAAAAAGTATCGCATTTGGTATATTATTTGGTAGATACCGTCTTCAAATTAATGGACTTTTAGGTGTATCAAAATACCGTTCGTGCGTCCATACCTAAGCTGGGATATGAAGTACGGCCCTTATTTTACATTGACCACAAAAGTAGATAGACTATATGCGAAGAACACCACATTTAATCGCCATTGCATTTTTCATCATCTGCTGGGGGTGCAGTGAAGGGGAATCAGGCGACAAGGAGGCCGAAACGGGAAAAAAGTTGGAACCCTGGGAAACCGGATATCTGGATATCCATCATATCAACACTGGTAATGGGGATGCCTCCTTTATGGTCTTTCCCGACGGAACCAGTCTCTTATTTGATGCCGGCATCCTGGATAAGGAGCAGTTTGAAGCAAAGTATGCCCCTCTCAAGGCTACCGCGACCATCCCAAATGATTCTCTTTCCGCAGCGGAATGGATCGCAAACTATATAAAGCACTGTTTTCCCTCTGATCACAAGCTCAAAATAGACTACGCGTTGGTCTCCCATTTCCATAGTGATCATTACGGAAGTCTGGTTGCACTGGCCCAATTCATCCCAATAGGCAAAATCATTGACCGAGGCTACCCCAAATACGATTTCCCTATAAACCTTCGCGAATATCTCAAAGAGGACAAGCTGTTTCAAGATTATCTTTCCTTCATTGAAGAGCGCAACATTTCAACGGAAATGTTGATTCCGGGCAGCAAGGAACAACTACTGCTGCTCAACAAAAGAAATTCCTTCCCTAATTTCCATGTTCGGAACATAAAGACCAACGCAACTATTTGGACAGGTGTCGCCAATGACACCCTTAACTATTTTACGGCAGAGGATATGCTTTCCCATTACGATGGAAAGTACAACGAAAATCCTTTGAGCCTGGGCATAAAGATAAGCTATGGGTCCTTTGACTATTTCACCGGAGGGGACAACACGGGTTTACAAGGGTACGGACTCCCCTCTTGGTTCGATGTGGAAACCCCTATGGCCAAGGTCATCGGAAAGTTGGAGGTGACCACCTTGAACCATCATAGCAACCGCGACGCTACCAACGAGTTCTTCATAAAAAACACCAACCCCAAGGTTGTAGTACAACAATCCTGGTGTTCGGACCATCCGGGTCAAGAAGTGTATCAACGTCTTATATACAAGGACAGCACTACCGAAGAGCGCGACATCTTTGCGACCAATATGCATCCCGAAACCCTGGTCACCTATGGGCCGTGGTTCAGGGATAACTACAAAAGTTTACGAGGGCATATCGTGGTCCGTGTTTACCCAAAAGGTAATCTATTCAAAGTTTTTATCGTTGACGAGGCCACCCTAGAGATCAAACAGGAATACGGCCCCTATCATTCCAAGAAATAATTAAGCTACGACCAGCTTAGGTATGCCACATTTAAGACAACATAACGTTAAAGCCATAATTTCCCAAAAACCAGTTGAAACGATTTCGTTATATTTCAATAAAAAAGGGAATTGCCTTGAGCAGGTCGCCCTGTCCAGCACCAAAAACAGCAAAACTTAAGTGTAGACTATGAGAACAACGCTATTATTATTAATTCTCTCCTTACAAATCACCATAGCAGGTGCACAGACCTATCAAAATTCCTGGGAAGCACTGGATGCCAGGCCGATTCCCACATGGTTCGAAGATGCCAAATTCGGAATATTTATACACTGGGGCGTATATTCCGTACCTGCTTGGAGAAAATTGGAACCGGGCCTGTATGCCTCTTATGCGGAATGGTACTATGCCAAGGTAATGTACAACCCGGATAATGGTGGGGTGGCCTTTCACCGCAAAAATTATGGGGAAGACTTTGAATATCGCGACTTTGCCCCGCTTTTTAAGGCAGAGCTGTTCCATCCCGAAGCATGGGCCAACTTATTCAAGAAATCAGGGGCAAAATATGTGGTGCTGACCAGCAAGCATCATGATGGCTATTGCCTCTGGCCAACTAAAAGTCCCTATAAAAAAAATTGGAATGCCATGGATATCGGTCCCAAACGGGATCTCTTGGGCGAATTGTCCACGGCGGTAAAATCGGCCGGACTCAAGATGGGATTGTATTATTCCATTATTGAATGGGAAAGCAGTTGGACCCATAGGACAGCATCGGGCTATTACTTGCCAAAAAAAATAGTGGATCGCCATAAAATACCCGAGGACGAATATGTGGACAGGCATTTGATGCCACAATTAAAAGAACTGGTGGAAACCTATGAGCCTTCCTTGATTTTTTCAGACGGGGGCGAATGGGACGGAAAGGAAGAATACTGGAAAACCAAGGAGTTCCTTTCCTGGTTGTACAGTGAATCCCCGGTTAAGAACGAAGTGGTGGTAAATGACAGATTTGCCAAAAATATGCCCGGCAATCACGGAGATTATTTTTCGAGCGAATACAAGGATGTGGATGAAAGTAGACTGGACCATCCCTGGGAAGAAAGTAGGGGAATTGGCGGATCTTATGGCTTTAATAGGGCCGAGGGCATTGAAGACTACAACAGTTCGGAGGAGCTTATCCATGAATTGATAGACATTGTGAGCCGCGGGGGAAATTTACTGTTGAATGTAGGGCCGACGGCCGATGGCAGAATACCTGTGATTATGCAGGAACGATTAAAGGATATAGGTAGCTGGTTAAAGGTCAATGGCGAAGGTATCTATGAAACCCGAAAGATGGCCGTGGATATCCAAAAAAGGACACGGGAGGCGGTTTATTTTACGCGCAAAACGAACGCATTATTTTGCATTTTTACCCAATGGAAGGATACCATCCAAGTAAGTCTTTTGAAGGGTGAGCAGATAAAGGATGTAAGCATGCTGGGGTACGATGGAAAACTAAAATGGAAACTGGGTGAAAATGATACGTTGATTATCGAAATCCCCAAATTGACTATTGATAAAATACCCTGTTTGTACGCCTGGACCTTAAAAATTGAATTTGAGGAAACGGATTAATGGTGCTAATTTTACGGTATTCCTTTTTAAAATATGCTTAGCCATCCATGCCTAAAGTTGTGTACAGGGTTTACGTCATAGAACTATCTAAACGGATATTCACGGAAAATACCAAATTTCGTGAGGCCAACCCACAGTTTAATGGGGTATTGGAGTGCCTGTATGTAGGTATGACCAGCAAAACACCCAAAGAACGATTTGTGCAGCACAAGACGGGATACCGCAATAAAAAAGGCCACAAACTCTCCTCTAACATTGTGCAGAAATATGGGATGTATCTACGTCCCAGCCTTTACAATCACATAGGGGCACTGACACGCACCGAGGCACTACGCATGGAAGAGCAACTGGCCTTGGAATTAAGGCGGAAGCGGTATGCGGTATGGTACAACTGAAATCTCGCGACCCAATACCATGTGGACCGGATTCATCCAATAAACAAGGGTATTAAGCCACAAACCCACAAGGAGCTTGCATGCATTGGGTTATCCTGTGAAACGTACAGGTTCTGATCCTACTTCCGTAGCTATGCCCAAATTGGGTAGTTTTGGTTTAAGCACTATGGGCCTGGACAATATGCTTCCGTAAATCTTCGATTTTCAAGGGCTTGGTAACAAAACCACGTACGAATTGTGGATATTGTTCGGCCAAAACTTTATCTTCCTCCGAATCGGATGAGGTGACCACCAGAATATCGATGTTGGTCGGAAAGGATTCCAGCACCATAAACTCCAAAAACTCAAATCCCGTCATCACCGGCATGTTTATATCGAGCAATACCAGTATGGGTTCTGTTTTCCCCATCTTAAAACGCAAATCGTCCAAGGCCTCTTCCGGGTCGGTAAAGGATTTGACCCTATCCTCTAAACCAAGTTGCCTTATCAACACCTGGTGTAGTACATTCACCATTTCCATGTCATCTATTAAATAAATTTCCGAATACATCGCTTTTTGATTTAGAATTTCTTGTTACAATGTATGCAAGCTTCGTTTTAAAAAGAAAACTTTGTTGTAAACTACTGGTTCCTAATGGTAAAGGGTTCCAAAAATGTGGTTTCTGATATCCCATGAAGGAATTTTCGATCAAAAGACAAGTAGGAATTTGAAAAAGGAAAAGCCGCTTGGATGTAGGATTTTAACACATTGCCACGGGGCATACGCAGGGGAAAAACTTGTGTTGAACGCTATCGCCCTAAAACCCCAGTTTAATGTTCTGCGTTAGGGAATTTAAGTAGCGCTGCTCATCAAGGCTATAGAGAATAGGAGGCCGACTTTTGGTTTTTTCCTTACTGACACCTACCTTGGTCAGTATATCTGATTTTAAGATCCGCTGTCGGAAATTTCCACGGTCTATGGGCCTATCCAAAATGGCCTCATAGAGCTTTTGTAATTCCGGGATTGTAAAGGTGGGGGGCATAAAGCTTAATAACAATGGTTTGCTGAGTAATTCCGAACCCAGTACTTTTCGAGCTTCCGATACCAGCAAGGAATGGTCCAATGCCAAGGTATCCGTCTCCTTCACATTTACCCATCGCCCGTTCTTAAAAAGCGGGCCTGTTTTTAGGTCTACAGGCTGGCGGTTCAAGATACTATAATACCCTATGGTCACAAACCGTTGGGAAATCCAATCAATGATATCGCTGGGAAGTATGGAATTTTTAAAGGCACTGAGTTCGCTGGCAAAATTACGATCGGCCGGGCCATAAGTCCCGAATTGACCCAAAATGGGAAGGTCAATCTGGGTCTGTTCATAAAGAATACGTTTGGCCGCGTCATCGATATCCTCATCCTGATAGACGAACCCGCCAGGAATAACCCAAATCTCATCCTGTATAGGCTGAACGATAGGAACCTGTAACTCCTGCCCGTTAAATCTAAAAATCACACAGTTTATGGACAACTGTGGAATGAACCTCTTAAAATCGCTGAGCATGGCAACCATGGCTTCCTGTGTGAATTTAGTCATCCCTTTTTATCCGAGCGTTTTTAGGTTATCAACTTAAATATAAGGTATTAAATCTAGAAGTTTGGATTTTTTTCATACATTTGAGTGAGTTTCACTCATTTAAATGAATTCCTTGTATCCTTCAATCAAATAAGCACGTAGTCATGAAAAAAAAGATCCTTATCGGTGTATTGGTGTTGCTTGCCATTTTGGCAGCCGTTGCCTTTTATATGTTCCGTCCCGTAGAAATAAAAGTGTTGGTTTTTTCGAAAACAGAAGAATACCGCCATGATTCCATAGAAGCAGGTATCGAGGCCATCCAAAAGTTAGGTGCGCAACATGGTTTTACTGTGGAAACCACCGAAGACAGCTCCAGTTTTAACGAAAACTACCTAAAAGGTTTTCAGACCGTTGTTTTCTTAAACACCACTGGCGATGTGCTAGACCAGGCACAACAGATCCAAATGGAGCGTTTTATCCAGGCCGGTGGGGGTTTTGTTGGGATTCATTCGGCTACCGACACCGAGTACGGATGGCCGTGGTATGGAGAACTGGTAGGCGCGTATTTTGAAAGCCATCCTTTAAATCCCAATGTTCAGGAAGGTGAACTAAGTGTTATTAATGCAAACCACCTGGCAACGGATTCATTGCCTGCTCTATGGAAGACCGAGGATGAGTGGTACAACTTTAAGTCGATCAATCCAGAAAACCAGGTGTTGATCACTGTGGATGAGACTACGTATAAGGAAGGCACCAACGGGGCCTTTCATCCAATATCCTGGTACAAAGACTTCGATGGCGGCCGCGCTTTTTATACGGGAATGGGCCATACCATAGCACAATTCACCGACCCCCTCTTTCTAAATCATTTACTGGGCGGCATTAAATACGCCATCGGTGTAGGGGTGCCGATAGATTACAGTTTGGCTTATGCAGAAGTGGTTCCCGAGGAAAATCGATTTAACAAGCAGGTTTTTATCCAAAACTTGGCCGAGCCTATGGAGCTCGATTTTCTGAGCGAAAACAAAATCATCTTTGTAGAGCGAAAAGGGGCCGTACATGTGTACGACCTGGAAACGGGCAGCGATAAGACCATAGCCCAATTGGATGTGTTCTCAGAGCTTGAGGATGGATTATTGGGCGTAGCTGTAGATCCAAAGTACCAGGAAAACCATTGGATTTATCTCTATTATTCCGAAAACCGCGGAGCGGACCAACAAAACCTGTCCCGTTTTGAACTCAAAAACGACAGCCTGGACCTGGCTTCAGAAAAAATATTGCTTCAAGTAGGTACACAAAGGAAAGAATGCTGCCACTCCGGGGGTTCTTTGGAGTTTGGCCCAGAGGGGAACCTGTTCCTATCCGTAGGGGATAATACCAACCCACATGGATCCAACGGTTTTGCCCCTATTGATGAACGCTCCGGCCGATCACCCTGGGACGCCCAAAAATCATCTGCCAACACCAACGACCTACGAGGTAAGATCCTTCGCATTAAACCCGAAATAGACGGTACCTATAGTATTCCTGAAGGAAACCTTTTCGCTAATAATGAAGAGAAAGGGCGCCCGGAAATATATATTATGGGCAACCGCAACCCATTCCGTATTTCCATAGATTCCCGAACAGGCTATCTGTATTGGGGAGAGGTTGGGCCAGACGCCAGTAAGGACTCCGTAGCGGTAGGTATCAAGGGTTATGATGAGATCAATCAGGCGAAAACCGCAGGAAATTATGGCTGGCCCTATTTTATTGCGGACAACAAGGCCTATAACGACTTTGATTTTACCAGTAACACTGCCGGTGCTGTCTTTGATTCCCTGGCACCGATCAACAATTCCCCCAACAACACAGGGATGATGCAATTGCCCCCTGCGCAACCGGCCATGGTCTATTACCCTTATGGCGCTTCGGAGGAATTTCCTGCCTTGGGAACGGGAGCGCGCAATGCTATGGCAGGTCCTATCTATTATAGTGAGGATTATCCCAACAGCGGCCGTAATTTTCCCGATTATTTCGATGGAAAACCATTAATCTACGACTGGATGCGAGGATGGATATTTGCCGCCTCGTTACATACGGATGGGTCTTTGGAAAAACTTACCCAGATCGTGCCCAATATGGACTTTCACAACATCATTGATATGGCCTTTGGGCCCGATGGTGCGTTGTACATTTTGGAATATGGCACGGGCTGGTTTTCCCAAAACGTGGATGCCACGCTTTCCCGAATCGATTTTATCCAGGGCAACCGCGTTCCGGTCCCCCATATCGCTTCCGACAAAATTATTGGTGCCGATCCCTTGACTGTCAAGTTTTCGGGCAGGAACTCCATAGATTATGACGGTGATGCCCTAACCTATGCATGGACCTTCGGTGAGGATGGGGAGGAATCTACAGAATCGGAACCCACCTACACCTTTACCGAATCTGGGAAATATAAAGTTACCCTTATCATCAAGGACGAGGAAGGTAATAGCGCCAGTGCGGAGACCGAAATCCTGGTAGGCAACGAATTGCCGGAGCTCTCCTGGGAAATAACAGAGGGGAACAGTAGTTTTTACTGGCCCAATCAGCCTGTTAACATTGCTTATAGGGTAAATGTCAGCGATGCTGAGGATGGTAACCTGGCCGATGGATCATTGGATGCTTCGCGGGTAGCGGTTTCCTTCAATTACCTTGCCCAGGGTAGCGATAAAGTGCTCGCCGCCAAGGACCATGCGCAAATGGCAGATGAAGCCTATGCCTCTATTGGTAAAAACCTGGTCAACAACACCGACTGTATTGCTTGCCATAAGGAAAAGGACAAATCCATAGGGCCCTCCTATATGGATATTTCGGAGCGGTATGCACAAGATGAGGGCGCGCCGGAAATGCTTGTCGGTAAAATAATCAATGGTGGTGGAGGAAATTGGGGTGAAACGGCAATGGCCGCCCATCCGGATCTTAGTCCGGCCGAGGCAAAACAAATGGTAGAATACATTCTTTCCCTTTCGGAAACCACCGAATCCACCGTCTCCAAATACCCTACAAAAGGCAACTATACCAACCGCGAGCATATGGAGACCGATACAAAAGGGACCTATATTCTAACGGCCAGTTACACCGATTTGGGCGGCGGAAAAATAGAGCCCTTGACCGCCAAACAATCCTTTGTACTTAAATATCCCAAATTGCAAGGGGAAAACTTTGACGAGGGCTCCTCCAATAAAATGAACCTCAAAGCCGGTTCCGCACCCGGATTGGAGGAGGACATGGGCATTGCCATTGGCCAGAAAGACGCCTATTTTATGTTCAAGGACTTGGATCTTACCGGGGTGACCGGAGTAAAAGGAAGATTCGCCGTGGCAAAAGGAATCATGAAAGGTGGAGAAGTAGAGTTGAGATTGGGCACCAAAGAGGGAGAGCTGATAGGTAAGTTTGTTATAAAAGTGGGCCTCACGGATTTTGGCATGAAGGAATTTGTACTGGACCTACCACAAGCGGTAAACGGCAAAAACGACCTGTACTTTGTTTTTAAAACGGAGGATGAGGAGGCTAGTACCATGGTCACCGCTGTAGACTGGATCGAATTCATGAATACGAAATAAATAACATTTTTGACGTCGTGGGCTCGACTGTGCCACAAACAGGAGTGTAAGCATGTAAAGCTGCTATACCATGCAAAGGTAAGGCCCTTTAGGTCTTGTCTTTGGTGCTGTGCCTGATATACTTTTCCACCACCACAGCAGTAATGATGACCATGTAGAACTGGCCCAGCAGACCTACCAAAATAGCGGCTTTCTGCGCGATGGATGTTACCGGGATAATTTCACCGTATCCTATGGTCAGCAAGGTAATATAGGCATAGTACATAATACTGTCCGCTCGCAGGTCAAAGTCATGCTGCGACATCAACACTCCCTCAAAAGAGCCTGGCGCTACCAATTCTATGGACAGGAATAGGAAGAAGGCCAAAAATCCCAAGGCAATGTAACCACTCATAAGGCCCATGATCACATTCTTGTTCACATATTGGGCTCCCCATACCTGTTGCACAATATTCCAGGTTACGATAATGTAAAAGACAAAATAAATGGACATCCGCGCCAACAGGTTTCCTTCAGTTGTCCTGGTAATCATGCTGGAACCGAAAACCACCAAAGAAGCAAGAATCAGTAGGATAAGAAACCACATGAGCTTCTTTTTTTTTGAAATCAGCAAAATACCGGCACAGGTGTTCAACAGGAAAAGAATAGGCAGCAGAATATTTTCGTGAAAATCATAGGGAACGAACAGCGATCCAAAAAGGATGAACGCCTGTGTGATCAAGAAGAACTCAAACCGGTGCAGATATAAGTTCTTCAGTTTCATTCCTCCAACAATTTTGAATCAAATTCATAATCCTTGTAATGTACCTTGAACAATGCACTGTACAAAGCGGGAATAAACACTAGGGTAATGATGGTGCCAAATAACAAGCCCACCATAATACTTACGGCCATTCCTTCCCACATTTCACCGCCGCTTAAGTACAGGGGGATCAATCCCAATACGGTGGTAAAAGTGGCCAACAAAATGGGTCTGAACCGTTGCAGACAGGCAGCGATTACCGCATCCTGTTCGGTGCGGCCCAGCCGTTGTTCCACCTCCATGCGGTCAATCAGTACTATAGCGTTGTTGATGACGATTCCTGCAAGGGAAATAACCCCCAAAAAGGGCATGAACCCAAAAGCTTCCTGAAAGGTCAATAGGCCAATAACCACGCCGATCACCGCCAAAGGGATGGTGAGTACCACCATCGTCATTTTACGGACCGAATTGAATTGAATGATGAGCAAGAGCACTATGAGAAAGCCGGAAATGGGCAAGTACCCAATGACCGAGCCCATACTTTCGGCAGTACTCTCGGCATCGCCCCCAAACTTATAGGTATACCTTTCGGGCCAGTTTTGCAATTGTTCCTCCAACCAAGGGGTAATTTCGGCGGTAATGGCACTGGCATTTGCATTTTCCCGTAACTCGCTACTGATATTGATCGTCCTGCGCAGATCCAAACGTTTTATCTTGGCATACTGCCACTGTGGCACGATGGAAGCGACCTGTAAAAGCGGGACACTTCTTCCGGATTGCTGTGAATAAATGTTCATGGTTTCCAGCGAGGCCAGGGACTGTTGCTGGTTATCGTCACTGCGCATTAGGATGGGAATCGATTTATCCTCTTCCCGGTATTCGCCTGTTGTAAAGCCATCTAACACGGTACGCAGGGAAGTAGCAATATCCTGGCTGCTAATCCCTGCCGATTGTGCCCTGTTTTGATCGATCTCTATGAGAAACTTTTTAGTCTTGGGGCCCCAATCGTCCTTTACGTTCTTTGTTCCATTAATGCTGGATAGTTTTAATTTGATGCTTTCCGAAATTTTGGAAAGTTCGTCCGGACTACTTCCGGACACTTTTATTTCGATCGGTGTTCCGCCGCCTCCGGCTCCCAGAGCACCCACCTTGATATCTGCATTGGGAAAATTACTAAAGGTAAAACCATCCAGTTTGGCAATCATTGCGTTGTTCTCGTTGAACGAGGAAGTATTCACCAGAATATGCGCGTAGTTGGAGTTTGCCTCGTCCGGAGAATAGCCCAAATCGTAAGATTCCGGTCCTTCTCCAATATAAGAGGACCAATTTACGATCCCCAAGGTGCGCGATGTATTTGTTTTTAGGGAATCTGTCATGTATTGTTCTATTTTTTTTACTACTTCGGTGGTACGCTCGATCCTATTCCCCTGAGGCAGGTTAATATCTACGGTTATCATATTTCGGTCGCTATCGGGAAAGAAAATAAAGGGAATCTTGGTAAAACCCCATAGGGAAAAGAAAAAGGCAACAAAAATTAGGATGATCACCTTGTACTTGTTCCCCAGGGCGATAAGGATCAAATCCTTGTAATAGCGCTTTAGATTATTGATTATGCGGTCTACCAGACTCGGTTTTTTCTCTCCTTTGGGGGAGACTTTTAGGAAGAGATAGCAGAACATGGTAATCACTGTTAGTGCAATAAGCCAGGAAGATGTTAAGGCAATGGTGATGACCACAAAAATGGGCCCCACAATATCGCCCATTATCGTTGGCGATAGGAAAAAGGCCAGGAAGGCCGCAGAAGTGGTAAGCGTGGAAATCAACAAGGGCATCCATAACTCCGAAAACGCATCAACGGCCGCCTTCTTTTTCTCAACGCCTTGTTCCAATTTTACCATAATGGTCTCGGCCACTACAATGGCATTGTCTACCAACATGCCAAGGGCCATAATCAGTGCGGCCAAGGTGACCTGATTTAATCCTATGTTCATTAAGCCCATGATCATAAGGGTCATGATGGTAACTATAGGAATAAGGCTGGCGATGACGAAACCCGTACGAAAGCCCAGAAAAATAAGCATCACCGCAAGCACAATACTGATGGACTGCATGAGGTTGACGATGAAATCGCTTACTTTTACATCTATGTAATCATCTAGCGATGACACGCGGGTTAGTTCCAATCCCACAGGAAGTCTTTCCTGCCAGTCGGCCACCACCAGATTAACTGCCTCCCCTAAGGCCACCACATTGGCATTCTCCTTAAGGTTCACATGGAGGGAAATGGCATTTGAGCCATTTACACTTACAATCTGGTCTGGCGGATCTATATAGCCCTTGGTGACGGTGGTAATATCTCCCAATTTTACGAGTTGTGAGCCATCGCCCACGGTAATCAACATATCGCGAATATCCTGGACCGAATCAAAGTTGCCAGTGGGTTCCAGGATAATCCGCTCATCGCCAACGTTTACCTGCCCTCCCGAATTAAGGATATTGGTAGAAGCAATACTTTGCTGCAACTTTGAGGCCGATAGGCCATACTCCTTTAAGCGGGTATTGTCGAACTCCACAAACACACGTTCGTTCTGAACGCCACCCAGTTCTACCTTGGCGGCATCGGGCAACTTGATCAAATCATCCTTGATATCATCGGCATAGGCTTTCATTTCAGCGTAGGTGAACCCATCCGAGGTCAAACCGATTACAATACCATATACATCACCAATCCCGTCATCGTTCAAATCGGGTACAACCCCTTCGGGCAAGCCCTCTATATCATCCAGTTTTCTACGCAATCGATCCCAAACCGCTTGCATTTTTCGTTCGCTTACTTCATCTTTTAAGGTGACACTCACCACGGAAAGGCCGGTCCTGGAGGTGCTGGTCACCTCATCCAATTCCGGAAGTTCCTGGGCTTTCTTTTCAATCTTATCGGTCACCAATTGCTCTACCCTTTCCGGACTCGCCCCGGGAAAGTTAGAAACAACCGTGGCTACCCGTATGGTATATGGGGGCATACTATCCCGTGACAAATCAAAATATATGGAAACTCCTAAAAGGACGATAGTGGCCAGCACCATAAAGGTAATCCGGTTTTTTTCGATGGAGAATTTTGCTAGGTTCATGCGGTTGGCGTGTTATGTTTTAGTATTCCGGTCGTAATGCACTTTTGTTTTTCTTCTGATCGACACTATTGTGGCGGTTGTATTCAAACCCGATTTGTCTTTATTGCAATTTTACTTCTTGGCCGTCCAATAGGGTCTGCAGTCCTGCCGTGGCAATTTTTTGCCCCGCTTCCAAACCGGACCTAACCTCGAAGCCATCAGCATTCAAGCTTCCTACGGCTATTTGTTGTTTCTTCACCCTTGCCTTATCCCCTTCGCCCTCGACCACAAAAACAAAACGGCCATTGCCGTCCTCTCCAACGGCATGGGCAGGGACTACCAATACATTGCCGTTGGTTGAATAATCCCCAAAATCGAAAGTAACATTGGCGGCCATACCACTTTTAATGGTAGTATTGGGTTGGACCACGGTAACACGCACCGGATAGGTGGCCGTATTTGCATCAACTGCAGGGGAAACTTCGGTAACCTTTGCCTTAAATTGCTCGCCCTGCAAGGACGGGAAGCTTACCTGTACTTCCATATCTTCTTTTATCCCGTTAATGGCACTTTCGGGAATTCCCAAGGAAATTTCCATATCCGTACCGGAATTTAAAATGGCCACCGACTGCCCAGGCTGCACATTTTCATCCAACTCGGCCGATACCGAGGCGATGATACCGTCCTCCGGTGCGTAGATATAGCCATACCGTATTTGCTCCTGCTGAATATCCACACCCCGTTTGGCAGATTTGTAGCTTTCCTCTGCATTTTTAAAGGAGTTTTTAGCCGCTTCAAAATCACTGAGCGATGTACTGCCCTTCTCGTACAAGGACCGTATCCGGTTCAGGTTCAATTTTGCCGTATTCATTTGCGATTCGGCGCTGTTTACTTGGGTGACCGATTGCTCATAGGACAAACGGGAGGCTACATTGTCCAATTTGGCCAATAATTCTCCTTTTTTCACCCTTTGCCCCAACCGCATATCAAATACGGTGATGATGCCCGAATTTCTAAAGCTCAGGTTAATAATCTTATCGGTGCGGGCCGTACCACTGAACGTTCGTACCTTTTCACCGCCCAAAAAGCCCACTTCTTGATATTTTACAGGCCTAAGGACTTGTTTTTGTGCTTTTTCCTCGCTTCCGCAGGCACACAGCAGTACTGCGAAAAAAATAATCGAGAGCATCTGGTTTATACGTTTCATAGGTTCCTTTGTTTAGAGGTGTTAGTTTCTATTGTTTAAAAATTCGAAAAAGCGTTGCTTGAACGCCTCATTTTCCTGATCTGAATTCAGTAAAAAATAATAACCGAGGTTGCGTTCCAATTGTAAGGAGCTGATCAAATAATTATAGGTGGCGGTGGCACGAGCCAACTGGGCGCTCAAATAATTATTCTGGGCATCCAAAAGCTGCACGATATTCACTGCGCCATTGGCATAGGAAGCACGGGTCAATTCCAGGGCCTCAAAGGCCGCTTCCTCGGATATTTTGGACAGGGCAATATTGGAAATTTGGTTGACCAGGTCCAGCACGCCGTTTCTCACATTGGTGGCTATGGTCAACTCCGTATTCTCCTTGTTGATTTCCAATTGTTCCCTTTGGATCATCGCGGTCTGTTTGTTGATATTGGAAAGGTTTTGATTTACAATAGGTATGGAAAGGCTGAGCCCTGCATTGTAGTTGTTGTCCACCAAGTTAAACCCCTGTGGGGCAGTACTGCCCGCTCCAGACCGGCTAAAAGTCCTGTTGTATTGCCCCTGAAGTGCCAAAGTAGGTAAGAACCTGCCGTAAGCGTTGAGTTTAATATTGCGCTCCGTAGCGGCTAAGTTATAGCCCAAGGACCTTAGTTCCGGTGCGTTTCGGTTGGCTTCCTCAATCAGGAAATCTATAAAAGGTTCCCTAAGGGCGGGGTCATCCAAAAGGGAGAATATTTGATCGTAATTGTACCGCTCAAAAATACCTTCGTTTAGTTCCACCTCCTCCACATCGATTTCCAAATCTGTGGGATTGTTCAACACCTGATTTAAGAACACAAAGCCCTGCTCTAACTGGTTGATCGCCTCTACCATGGCCTGTGTATTTTGTGCCATTTCACTTCTAAACCGAAGTACATCGGATTTTCCCGCTTGGCCGGCCTCAAAATTCTGCTCCGCAATTTGGAGGTTGCGTTTGGTGAGTTGCTGGTTCCGTACCTGTATCTGGGTATTGGCCTTTAAAATCAAGGTGTTGAAATAGGTATTGGAGGCCTCAAAAATAAGGTCCAACTCGGCCGCGTTAAAGGACTCTTCCTGCGCCTTTTGTAAATTTCTTTGAATGGCGATATTGGCATTGGCCGCTTCGGAAAACAGCGTTTGGTTTAAAGTGATGTTACCCGCTGTAGAAAACTCAGGATTTTGTCCGTTACTGATTTCCGCCAAATCCGGATCAATGTAGGTACCGGTCCCGGACGCGGTCAAGGAAGGCAAATAGTTGCTCTTGGCAGATTTTAAATCCTGGGTGCTCAGCTCCACGTCCTTTTGGGTGGACCGTATGGATAGGTTGTTTTTTAAGGCATCATCGATAACGGTCAGTACATTATATTGTTTCTCGGACAGCACATTTTTAAATTCCCCAATAAAATCGATTCGCGCTATTAAACTGTATTTGATCGGAACCCCTATAAGTTCTGCCGTGTTGTAATTAAGCGTCAGTCTAGGAGTATAATCAATGTAAACCGGTAGATCGGCCAAGGGAGTACCGCTGATATAGGCTTCAATACTCAAGGCCACACGGCGAAAAAATTGATCGATATTGTCGTCCGATTGATTGGTGGCCAGGATACCATCGGCTACATCATCAGTACCATTAATGGTAAAGGAAGGCAGTTTTTTTTCGATAAAGGTATTGGCCAGGACCCTGTTTTCTGCGTGGGTAAGAAAAAATCCGCCAGCAATATATACCGCATCAATGCCTTCCAAATTGGAAAGGATATCGTCTACGTTTTCAAACGGAATAAGCTTGTAATTTGCTCCAAGCTCTTCAAACTCCCTATCAAATGTTTCCTTCAAGGGGAGAATATCCACCAAACCCGCTTCTATGACAATACCCAGGTTTTCAAAATTGGTCAGTTCCTTAAAGGTTATAAAGTCTTCTTTATAGGACTCGGATTCGATCAAATAGGTGAGGTTAGCTATTCCAGAGGTTTTTTTTGACAGATCAATCCCATTCAAATCCTGGTTTACCGCGCCAAAAAGTATGGTTGGTTTTTGGTGTACAGGCGTTTGATTGATAATTTGATTGTTAATGGGACCAAAGGCCAAAATGATATCTGTATCATTGGCCAGTAGGCGATTATAGTTTGCCTGGGCTTTCTGTAAATCATAGCCATTGACCAGGATGTTGTCCTCGCTAAAGTTAAGGACGGCATCTTCTCCCACAACCGCGCTAATTTCGGACTCAAGACGGTCCAGCAAGGGTTGTACCTCCTCGGTACGGAAATCGAGAAGCATCCCTATGTTATAGCTTTTTTTGGTCTGGGCAAAGACTAACGAGCTAAAAAGCAATACGATGGCAGTGGCATAATATTTTTTCATTGGTGTTCTTTTTTCATCAATTTTTAAGAGTCGTCCCGTTTCGAATGTAGCACACGACACCTTCCCAGTAGCATATATTGCTTAGGGACCGATATCTTGGCACAAGCGCCCTACCCAATCGGAATGGTCCGGTAATTTTCTTCCTTTTATATTGGCGTGTGGAAGCTCCCTAAGAGCTTTGTATTACAGGGGCTACCTTCTCCTATTAACAAAAGATTTTGTTAATATAACCAATTAAGCGGTAATTTTTATTCCCCTTTTGGGTTTATTTCGCCAAGAGGCCTTGAAAATTTTGAGTAGGTCCCCGAGGTTTTTAGGGCCGCCAAGCGTACCCGATTTTAAAGAAGAGTGTTTGGTTAAGCTGTCGCAGGGATATATCTTGAACGTTGACCGTGTTTTCAAAACCTTCAAGATTATCCACATAACCCAAAAAGATGACGGACTGTGGATTCAGTTTATAGGACAACAGGAGCTGGGCAAATACCGATTGATCGATGCGGTTAACCGTATTGTCAGCAAAAAGCTCAGGGTTCCGCAGCGTATGACGGTATTGCATCACCACCCTAAAGAACATACGGGGATTAAAGTTGTACGCCGCTTGTAGTTGGGTCAAATTGGCGGTAAAAATGGTCTCCCCGGAGAGATGGAGCCTTAAAAAGCGATGATTCACCGTCATATCAATATGTTTTCCAATCCGGATGTCCGACTCCAATCGAAACTGCAGGTTATCGGTCTTGCGCGTATTTTCAAAATCGACCGCGGGGCCTAGGTTGATCCATCCGTTGATCCCCAGATTGCCCAATGGCTGTATATCAAACCCGGTCCAAAGGCGTACCAACTTGAAGGTTTCCCCTTCGGTCCGTTGCCAAATAATATCCGGATTGATCCAATAATTCAACTGTAAGGGCCCGTTGAAATAGGCACTGGTCCAAATACCTTCCAAGTCCAATATCCCATCCATGGATTCCCGTCTAAAACCACCCGCATTCCAACCCACATTGCTGTACCAGGTGGTTTCCTTTGGCCAAAACCGCCTTTCAACAAATGCGCGGTACCTACGGAAATCTACCTGGGGTACAAAACCTGCATCGGCCCGAAAACCTGAAGGTCTGCTTTCGTAGATAAAGGTTCCCTCCCAGTTACGGGTATCGAAATCTGCCTGAAAGTTGATCGAATTCCCACTAAACGTAGTACTCCTTAGGTTATTTTCGGCCACTACAATGCTATCGTACTTTGTTTCCGTATGAAGATATTGTGCTCTCAAGGTAAGCGGTTTCCAGGGTCTTACAAAAGCATCCAGGCCGCCCACGTGATTGAAATAATTGCCTCCCTCCCTACCCGTATACAGTAGGCCTATGTTGGAGTTGTTGCCTATATCCCTGCGGTATCGGGCAATAACATTGGTGACTTCCTGATCCAAGGAAACACTCTCCGAGCCTTGAAAACCCGGCAATATCAGGTTATTGACACGATCCTGTGCAAGCAATAGTCCCACAGCATTTTTGTTTATTTTACCGCTTATTTTAACCCCGTAAGACGGATCTGTAATAGTCCTGGTAAAAAAAGCTTGTAGCGGGGTGTTGAAAAAATCCGCTCCCTCCAAAAAAAAGGGGCGTTTTTCGGGGAATTGCAGGGCAAAGCGGTTGTTGACGTCCAATTGAGCGGCATCTGCCTCCACTTGGGAAAAATCGGGGTTAAACGCCAGGTTCAGGGTAAGGTCCGATGTAATGCCCCAGCGTGCATCCAGGCCAAGGTTGCTGGCAATCTGTCCTTCAGTCAGTGAGCCCTCGGGAAAGTCCTCCCTTTCATCAAACCTGTTCAGGGTAAAGGTAGGTGTGAACTCCAAATTTACCCCAGGTCTTATTCCCTGCAGACCAGTCATCAGGTTGGCCTGGCATAATAGACAGTTGTTTCCCTGGTCGATTGGCATGGAATGAAAGGATTTTTTTAAGCTTCGGGGATAGGTTCGAAACCCAAAAAAGCGCCAGGTCTGTACCTTTTCGCTTGCGGGGAATCGCAAAGATTTAAAGGGAATGGCGCCTTCCACGATATATCCGTCCCCCGTAATCCTGCCAGACGACTTCCAAATGGCGTCCCAGCTAAGATCTCCATCGCCAACCTGCTCATCAAAGATGCCATCTTGCTGCACCCCAAAAGGGTTTACCGTAAAAAAGAAGGCTCTGCGCGAATCGTTAAAGGGGTCAATAAAAAGGGATACAAAATCATTGTCGTCCAATTTGTCCCTATCATTGATAATTGCCCTAATTGCCTTGGTATTCGAATCTTTGGCCTCGAAGGAGAAATATAAATATTCCGAATTGTAGGCCAACCGCAGCGTGGTGGCCACCTCTGCTTTGGTATTGTTTCCTGGATCGGTCTCAAAGGCTATGGGCACTTGGTCTGCCTGTGACCAAAAGGTCTCATCAAGGCGGGCATCCAACTTAATTTCCTCGACCTGCACCTTTTTAATATGGAACAAACGATTTTCAATTTGTTGGGCGTTGGAAAGTAGGGGTATGAAAAATACGAGTAGATATTTGCGTATCATGGTTTGGAATTGGAAGGCCACAGTTAGGGGCCTAATTCCAAAACAAGATATCGGGTAGTTCCGCTCCCAGGACCTTTTGGATAGGCTACTTTGTCCGAATGCTTCCACCTGCACGTTTTTGGGTTTTAAAACGGACCATCCCCAGCTGTTTAAGGATACCTTTGACAAAAACACAAACTGCTGTCCTATGAAATATGTTTCCATTGTACTCGTGGTTTTGAGCGGCATTTTACTGGGCGCTACCGAAAGAGAACGCCCAAGGGAGGAAATCAAAACAGTTAACGTGGCCATATTTCTTTACAATGGGGTAGAACTTTTGGATTTTAGTGGTCCGGCAGAAGTCTTTGCCGCAACCGCATTTAGGGATGAACAGGGACAATACCGCAGACCGTTTAAGGTGTATACCGTGGCAAAAAACACCGAACCCATACTGAGCCAGGGTTTTCTACGAGTGGTTCCGGACTATTCCGTTGCCAATGCGCCCACCGCCGATATCGTTGTATTGCCAGGAGGGGCAACCGGAAATTCACGTAGAACGCCGGAGGTAATGGAATGGGTCAAAAACAGTTCCAAAAAGGCAAAGATCATGATGTCGGTCTGTACCGGAGCTTTCCTCTTGGGTGATGCCGGCCTTTTAAAGAATAAAACGGCCACTACATGGTACGGGGCCATAGAACGGTTCAAAAATGCCTATCCGGAAACGGAAGTCCGGGAAAACACCCGCTATGTAGATCATGGGAATATTGTCACCACAGCCGGAGTATCTGCCGGAATTGATGGCGCCCTACATATTGTAGGTAGGTGGATCAATCCCGAGACGGCAAGGTCCACGGCTGAATATATGGAATACGACAAATGGGTTCCTCAGGACGGCACGGTAATAGCTCCCTGAACCGTATTAGTTTACCACAGCAGGTAAAACATGGCTGTAGAGTAAGGAAATAGGTTTTAGCTCTTCTTGGTATGAGGCCGTACTATCATTGGTAAAAACAACCACCATATCGTATCTTGGGATGACAAAAATAAACTGGCCCCAATGGCCATAGGCCATATACATTGCCGGCGGGTCCGTTACCTTTTTCTTTTTATCCAAGGGCAAGAGCCACCACATATAGCCGTACCCGGTATTGGAAACCCCAGCGATACTTTCGGCATGTGGAACATGGGGTCGGGTAGCCTCCCTTACCCACCATTCCGGAAGGACTTGTTTGCCCTCCCATTTGCCTTTTCGAAGATAGAGGTATCCTATTCTAGCCATGTCCTTTGGCCGGAGAAAAAGTCCGCCCCCGGTATGGGGAATCCCCCTATGGCCCCAACTCCACTTGGCCTTTGTGATGTTCAATGGTTCAAAAAGATAGTGCTTTGCAAAACTCTGGGTAGGCATGCCCGAGGCATTTTGCAACAAACCTCCTAAGAGAATGGCAATGCCGCTGTTGTAATACCATTGTTTCCCCGGTCGGGTTTCCATTTTGTAATCCAACACGTATTTCATGCGATCGCCGGAATAACGGTTAAGCGCGCCCAAATGCCGTTCCCCGGTCCATGCTTGCCCCGTTCTCATGGTGAGGGCGTGCTTGAGGGTCATGGCCCGCTTATTTTCATCCAAATAATCAATTTGGGTATACTCCGGGAAAAAGTGGAGCACAGGTTGATCCAGATTTTTGATGAATCCATTTTGAATGGCCACACCAACCAAGGTAGAAGTAATACTTTTGGTCACGGATTGCAGCGTATGTGGTGTTGTTCCCTTATAGCTCCCAAAAGTTTCATCAACAACCAAATAACCGTTCTTAATTACCGTAAAGGAACTTATCGGTTCAAGAATTTTCTTCTGTTTGAGCAAGGCTATAAAAGCATCGATCTTCTCCTGGTCCAAACCTTGCTCTCCAGCCTTACCTTGGCGCCACTGGCTCTTGGGAAAGTAGTCCTCTTGCTGCCCGGTCAGTGGAACGACTGTCAGTATACATAGGCAGGACAATACCCATCCCCTGAAAAAACCCGTTTTACCCATCAATCATTTTTTACGCTTCCGATTTTTTACCTTGTAGCTTCATCGGACATTCAAAATACCGAATTTCCTGCATCGGAGTACCGTTGTTAACACTTGTTTAGTAGTAAAAGCGCTTAACAAGCTCATAAAACAAAATTATTCCAAAGATATAAATCTACTTGGCCTTCCTACTTAAACCTCATCCTTGGAAATCAATTTAAGGTTATAGGAGTCCGATTTTTTATCCCGTAACATCACGAGTATATACGTGCTGTCATAGTCCGAAATATGGGAAATACTGCCCAATTTTATGTTCTCCCGTTTTACACCCCGCTCCCTGGACGGTGCTGTAATGGCCTTGGCGTTAAACAGGTCCTTTCCGCTGATTTTCGTCAAAGGATGCACATTATTGCCTACCAGTACATAATCCTTTCCCTTATGTGTATAGGAAATAATACCGGTGGGTGTGTTCCCGGCACCGATTTCGGCAACCGTTTTTCCGACCAATTTTTTGTTCCCGTTCAATTCGCTTAATTTAAAGGTGACCAAGGGGGTACACATATAGCCCGCCACTACGTGCCATTGATTTTCCAACTGAACGGGCAAGAATCTATAGATGGGGGCGTGGGTTTCGTTTCGTCCATGGGAAACGTGATATACCTGTACGTTAGTGGTCAGCATTTTTTGGTCAAACGGAAATGCCACCCTGCGCAGTCCGGATGAAAACTCTTCATTGGACAGGCCCGAGATAATGAGTTCTCCATTGACATAGTGCATATCGGTAACGGTATAGGTCCTGGAGGGTCTTTTCCAGGTCTTGTGATCGGCCGCCGGGGCGTTGGTGATTTCCTTTTTGGAGTGGCTTACATTTTCCAGGGGAAATTCACCTAGCCCGTCCTTTCCCAAACGAAAAAGGGCATAACTGGTTTCCTCCCCGTTTTTTTTGCTTACCGCAAAGAATACGTTTTTGGAAGCCGGGTTAACCGCCATATCCAGTATGGTGATATCTTTTGTAGATGCGCCCATGGCCGCTGCCAGCTTTTTGTCCAGTCCCTCGAGAGTCAATTCATGGATTACCATTTCCTGTGTGTCCTGAACGTCAACAGCATATACGGTCATTCCCGTGTTATCACCGATAAAAAGAATGTTCTCAGGTCCAAAGGCGATGGCCTTGATCGATTTGATTCCCGGATTCCCATAGGTAAAGCCGGTTTTTAAATTTCCAGGTTCTTCCGCATTGGTGCTGAGCGCAAAGACCACACCTAGCAGCGTTACAATTGTTTTTTTTAGTTTCATATCTGTGCATTAAGGTTTATAAAGCTGTCTTAAAAACTGTTTTTGTCCGATACCATTCTTTCATTGCCCTTCATATCAACAATAAATAGTGCGGGCAGTCCCTCTTGTGTACCCTCCATCACATCCCTGGTAAAGGCGATGTATTTGTTGTCCGGAGACCAATGGGGATAGAAAGCCTGATACCCTTTCTTACGCACCAGAACCTTACTCTCTCCTCCCTCAGCTGGAATGATGCGCATTTCGAAGGCTCCGTCAACAACTGTGATATAACTTATTTGCTGTCCGTCGGAAGACCAGCTCTGATGAAACTCGCCCTTGGGTGTGTCCGTGAGCTGTTTTAAATCTGTCCCATCAGGATTGATCGTATACAAATCGGGCTCGCTCTCCTCATCAACAGCTCTTCGGAAAAGTATCTTGCTCCCATCGGGTGACCATCTTGGCGTACTTTCAATAGCTTCGGTATTGGTGAGCCGTCGTGTATGTTTGCCCTCACTGTTCATGATATAGAGCTCGTTATTGCCTGTTCTATTGCTTGAAAATACAATGGACCTGCCATCGGGAGAATAGTCCCCGTCCTCGCTATCGTAGTCCCCTTCCGTTAGTTTTTTCACTTCCTTGCCCTGGGGATTGAACCGATATATTTCGTGGTGGCCATCCCTTACCGTAGTAAACATGATATGCTTACCATCGGGAGACCATCGGGGAGCAAAATCCCGTTCCGGATGTCCTTCCAAAATTTGGAAATCGCTTCCGTCCAGGTTTACCGTATAGATGTCCTCTATGGAATGGATGTAAAAAAAAGCAATCTTTTCCCCGTTTGGGGACCAAACCTGGGCACAAGCGAAGCTACAGGCTAAAAATGGCAACAGTGTCATTAGTATATTTCGCATAGGTCTTTGATTTTAAAGTGTATTCACATTTAGGGAAGTCAGGTCAAAACCTTCCCTTTTATTTTTGGTCAAGAGCACCACATAGTTTTCATTGAGGTTGTCCATTTGCCTAATGTGACTCCCGGGTATCAGGGTCTTATAATGTACCCCGGCCCTTGAAGTTGGATAATTGATGGACTTTCGTTGTGCCGCAAGATCGGCAGGTCGCATTTGTATGAGTCCCCTTTTGGAGTTGGCGATCAAGATATACTCTTCCCCTTTCTTTCTATACGTACGGATATCAATGGGATGACTGCCTGGGCCAATTTCCGCTACCGTACGGGCACGGATCTTCCCACCATCCCGTAAATCCACCAAGGGAATGGTAATTAGCGGCGTACAGGAATACGCCGCCAATAAATGTTGCTGTCCGTTGATTTGATATTTGATGAAGGTATTGATGGGAGAACTCGTTTCGTACTGCCCGTGGGCCCCATGGTAGAACTCGACCCCAGTGGTGGAATGTTGCTGGTCAAAGGGAAATTGGGCCACTCTAAAGGTGGATGAAAATTCCTCATTGGAAAGCCCCGAAATATATAGCTGTCCGTTATCATATACTAAGTAACGAATAGTGGCAGTATTTTTAGACCTGCCGCTACGCCATTTGGCGCTGGGTGTAAATGCACCTGAAAGCTTTAATTGATTATAATACACGCCCTCCAGGGATACCTCACTTATCTTTCCCTGGGGGCTGATCTTCATTAGGAGGGTGGCGTCATTGAGATAGTTGGGGTCAAAAATATCACGCTCCCTGCTGTTTGACCCTCCGTAGGACACCGTACAATAAATATTCTGGGATATTGGGTTCACCGCCAGGTCATGGATCAGGATATCCTTACGGGGTCTTCCCAAGAGGGCACCGATCTTTTGGTCAATATCCCTGATGTCAATGGGCGCAGCAGACGAGGGTTTCTTATCATCCTTAAAATCAAAGGCGTAGACCGATGCTCCTTTGGAATCCCCGAGAAAAAGAATACCATCGGGGCCAAAGGTTAGTTTGGACATGGATCGGATATTGGGCGTCCCATAGATGAACGTCCCTTCATGGGCTTCTTTTTCCAAGGCATCTCCCGAAAGGAAGGAAAGCGATGTACAAGCAAGTACGCCCAGAACGATTGTTATTCTTTTCATAATCAAATGGTTTATAGTTTTTGTTTTATGGGTACAAAAGGAATTTTTAGTTCCTTAAAGGTTTTGGGGGTATCGTTGGGATTATTTAGGTCCACATCAAATTTTCTCCTGAGATTGTTTCCCGCCAGGTCTTCCAACCAGGCGTTGATTATAATAAGGTGCTTGCCCTCGCCCCAAGGCCGATTTGGGGTAAAAAGCCAGTCCTGTTCGTTACGGGCCAGCTGTATTGTGCCATTTACCCTTTTGTTTTCCATGTTTACGACTACGATGGTGCTATGCAAAAGACCGTAGTCCATCACCTCATTAAAGGTTATTTGAAGCGGTTCTTTGGTACCCGCATCCGGTAACTGTACATGCCAGTCATCGGGAACGGGCGATTCCCGATCCACTGCTACTACCGTAAACTCCTTTACAAAATCATGGGTCAGGGTGGCACCTTTGTAATCTGTCCATTTCTTATCAATGACCAGTCTATATCGCCGGCCTTCCACCAAAGGCAGACCTAATTGTAGGTTGGGCTGCACGCCCCGTTTGATCCGGCCTGGATCTAGGAATACCGTAAGCCGTTTTCCTTCTGGGTCCCAAAGTTCCTCGGACATCGCCAAAAAAGCTTCTGTTTCCAGCACTTTTTCCGGCATTCGATAGAGTTTTATATATTGGGCCGCTCCCCCGAAGCGCATGGGCTTGGAAAATTCTATATAAAACTTGAGTTGGTTCATAGGGAGTGCCGAGGTACTGGGGTATATGTTTGCCACATAGGCGGATGGATCGTTCCTTGCAGCTGGAACGCTAACCTTATATCGACCTGATCTTCCCAAAGTTGAACCGATCACAACGGTATATTCTGCGCCATTCACAAACCCATATTTAGGACGAAATAGGATTTTATGACCCTCCTTCCGGTAGTCCCCGATAAGCTCGGGCATTAGAACAGATTCATTAAGTTCTCCAAAATAAACGGATATCCGTTGATCAATACTATCCCCTTGCCCTATTTCCAGCCCTTCTACAACAATTGCAGGCAATGTGGGCTCATAGGTCACAGCAATGGGACCAAAACTGGTTTGAAGAAAAAGTGTTGTCAAAAGGACAATCAGTGCTCCCATTACCTGAAATTTAAAGGGTTATCGTCTTGGTCTTAAATGATGGTCTTTGGAGGTCAACAAAGGATGGTGGGTAATAAAGGATTGCTGGCTTAAATTACGGATATTGATTATTGGTCCTTCCAAAATCAATAGGCCTTTTGTATGAATGCATCCAAACGTACATTTCTGCATATCTCCCTTCCCAGCTGACAAATATTCTCTTTATCGTCCATGATATTTAACAGAATCTTTAGAATTCTATTTACTACTTTTATCAGAGCACGCCACTTAGGGGAGTTTGACTCCGATGTATCCAAGCCTATTTTGGACAGCTACCTAGGAATGTAAAATGGCTACTTTGGTCCTCAAGAATCGTCCCAGGTGAAAAAGCTATAGATATCTTATGAGATGATGAAGAGCGTTACGCTTTGTACTATTGCCTTGTCGGCATTGCTTACCGTCTTGGCATCCACCCATCTGGTCCATGCACGGGATGCATCGGAATCTACCGAGTACCGTTGCCCTCCATGTGGGTGCAATCAGGATGCCATCGCATTTGCCTACCCAGGAAAATGTCCTTCCTGTAACATGCAACTTGTGGCGGTTCCAACGGGTATCACTAAAACCATAGACCATCAATTGGCACCATATCTGGAAACCGGGATGTTGGGCGCTATATACACCAAATTGATTTATCCCATATTCGCTGTTGGGATATTGCTGTCCCTATTTTTACTTTTAAAAGGCATACGGGGCCGATCTCTAAATGTTTTTCTCACGGGAATTATCCTGGTCCTTTCGCTCTATGGCTTTAAGAACCAGTTGTATGCCGTGAATTATAGCCTTACGAATACCTATAAGAGTTTGTTCACTCCCATTTCTTTTATCGTAGTATTGGGCCCCTTACTCTTTTTTTACATCAAAAGCCTTACGGTTAGCTCCTTCAAATGGCATAGAATGTACCTATACCATTTTGTTCCAGGCATACTGGTTTTCCTGTATTATGGGATTCTCGCCCTACTACCGGAAGAAATTAAGCTACAGTTTATGTTTTCGCCCTTTGAAGTCTTGTTCAGCCATTCGGAACAAATAGCAGCTGTACTACTTGGGGGTGTTTATCTCTACTTTGCCGTTAAGAACTATAACCATTGGAAGGCGGACCATCCGGTCCTTAATAGGAAACTGGCATCCTGGGTATTCAGGTTTTTATTGGGCCTTGCCCTACTGCTCGGATTTTGGGGCATCATGATCCTAGTGAATCTATGGATTTACGATTTTGGTGTCGCCACCGTTTCCTATAATCCGTTGTGGTTGGTCATGGGCATTACCCTGCTGTGGCTGGGGGTAGAGATTGCATCGAATCCTAAATTCTTTTTATTGAACAAAAGCACGAATCTGGTGAACGGAAACAGGGTCATGTCCGTGGAGGAACTTTCCAATTTAAAAAATGGGCTCAAAGGGTTGATGGTGGATCAAAAGTTATATACCGATCCCAACCTAAGCCTAAATACACTGGCGCTGGCCTTGGATATCAACCCTAAATATCTGAGCATGATGCTCAACAATTCCCTGGGAAAGAACTTTTACGACTTTATTAACGAGTATCGCATTGAGGATATCAAAAAAAGATTGGCAGACGGAAGCAATCGCAACCTCACCATAGAAGCTATTGCCAATCAGGCTGGTTTTCGTTCCAAATCGAGCTTTAATGCCGCCTTTAAAAAACAGTTGGGCATGACTCCAAGGGAGTTTATGAAACAGGGCAATCCCTAGTTCAAGTTGCTAGGAACCGTGGACATCCATATACGCCATGATCCACATACCATAAGCTCTAACATCGCCTTACCAGATGGTTTTTACAAGAAATAAAGTGCATAAAATTATACTAATCCCCCCTTTCTTAAAATTTATTTTAAGTAGCGATAAAATGAACGCGTGTTGTAAAACTTGTTTATATTTGCGCACCAGTTTTCCAAATTATGGTCATGCCCACGTGGCGGAATTGGTAGACGCGCTACCTTGAGGGGGTAGTGTTCGCAAGGACGTGCTGGTTCGACTCCAGTCGTGGGCACCAAGGCCCCAGCTCCCAACAGGGACTGGGGTCATTTTTTTATCGCTATGTACTACGTTTATATCCTATACTCGGCCAAAAACAGCAGGTACTATATCGGGCAGACCGCCGATCTGCACGACAGGCTCCGTAGGCACAACAACAGAACGGAGAGGGCGGTGGTATTGGATGCAACAATCTTTAGTTTCTAATTCTTTTTCGGACAGTCTCTTTTTGCTTATCTATTTACTTTATACGTAACTTAGAATCCGCTAAGCAGTACCCTATTTAAAGAGGTTTTATGGGAAAACATTGTATCGTAATCGGCGGGGGCATTATAGGCCTAAGCGCAGCTTATTATTTGCTTGAGGAAGGTTATCGCGTTACCGTAGTGGACATGTCCAACATGGATGGAGGCGCGTCCTATGTCAATGCAGGTTACCTAACCCCTAGCCATATTATCCCATTGGCCTCCCCGGGAATGATGGCCAAGGGAATCAAATGGATGTTTAGCAGCAGCAGTCCTTTCTATATGAAACCACGCCTCAGTCTCGATTTTCTGAAGTGGGCCTGGTATTTCAATACCTCCGCTACCCAAGCGAAGGTGGAAAAGGCCATTCCCTTGATCAAGGACATCAACCTGCTAAGCAAAGATCTTTATTTTGATATGCGCCACTCGGGGAAACTCGGAGAATTTCAATTGGAAAAAAAGGGCCTGTTGATGCTCTATAAGACGATCAAAGAGGGAAAACACGAAAAGGAAGTGGCCAACAGGGCCATGGAAGAAGGCTTGGAGGTTCGGGAATTGTCGGTGAAGGAATTGAATGAACTACAACCCAATTTGAACCAGGAAATCCTGGGGGCGGTACACTATCAATGCGACGCCCATACTTCGCCAAATGAAATCATGCAAAATTTGAAGCATTATCTGGCCATGCAAGGTGTTGTATTTAAAACCAATGAGGAAGTGGTCGATTTTCAGCTCAAGGGAACAAAAATCTCGGATGTAGTGTCCAACAAAGGAAGCTACAAGGCAGATGAAGTGATCCTGGCAGCAGGTTCATGGAGCCAGCACCTGGCCAAAAGGCTAAACCTACGACTCAATGTACAGGCGGGGAAGGGGTATCGGATAAACGTAAGCAGACCCACACCGGTAAGGCTTCCGGCTATTCTAATGGAGGCTAAGGTAGCCGTTACCCCAATGAAGGGTTTTACCAGGTTCGCAGGCACTATGGAACTATCGGGCATCAATCATAAAATTAGAAAGGAAAGAGTGGCCGCCATTGCCAAGGCTGCGGGCAGTTACTACGAAGAGCTCAAAATTACGGCCCAGGAACAATCAAAGGCCCTCTGTGGCCTGCGGCCCGTTTCCCCCGATGGATTACCGTATATCGGGAGGACCTCAAAACTTGAAAACCTGACCATTGCCACCGGGCATGCCATGATGGGATGGAGCCTTGGTCCCGCCACCGGCAAATTGGTTTCGGAAATTATCTCCGGTAAGAAACTGTCCATGAACATCAACGGGTTTCATCCCGAAAGAAGGTTTTGACCTATAACCGACGAACTCTTACATTTCTGAACCATACGCCCGCACCATGGTCCTGTAAGGCCAAATAGCCTACATTGGACTTGCCGTAATCGGGATAATCGTTCCATTTACCACTGTTCCTTTTTAACTTCCAATCTTCCGAAAACTTGTCAAAGACTACTATTTTTTGGCCATTAAGCCAATGTTCCACCTTGCCATTATCAAAAATGATCTTGCTGGTATTCCACTCGCCCACAGGGTTTAGACTTTTCTTTTCATTGGTCTCATGCATGGCATAATTGGCACCTGCCTTCTGCCAGTCCTCCGCAGGTTCTTCAGAACCCTCATCGTCCAACAGTTGGTATTCCGGCCCGGTCTGGTAGGGAGAATGATAGATGGTATCTTCTACCACGTGATAAAAAATACCGCTATTGCCCCCCTTACTTATCTTCCACTCCAAACTAAGTTCAAAATTGTCATATTGTTCGGTGGAAATAATATCACCGCCCACATCACCGGCTTTTCCATAACACTCAATAATCCCATCCTTTATGGACCAATTGCTTGGAAGGGAATCCAGGTTATAGCCGCGCCATTGCGAAACATCGGTCAGGGTAACCCAATCGGCCTCCACGGTTTCGGCTTCCGGAGTACTTAAAGCCTCCACATCTCTTTTCTTTTCCTGTTTGCACGCGGTAATCCATAGGATTATCCCTGCCAGCATTAAAATTTTTCTCATTTTACTAAATTTTTTCATCTTATCCGAGGTTCTATCTACAGCACTGTCCCCAGAACGGCTATCATTGTGGGCAAGGTGTATGAAACGCCATCTGAGGTCTTTAGGGATAGCTTTTCCCTCCGCTTGGTTCGTTCTACCCTAAAGAGGTAAAATCCTTGGATACCTAAAGATATCAAAATATCTCCTAACCTCTTTGTACCAACTTGGCCGTTCTCTATCAAAAAATAAAGAATGCTATAATTTTTCCTGAAATTTGATGTCCGGTTTTTTTTCCTTCCGCAATTAAAATTGTAGATTCGTTTAACATATTCGTGAAAAAGATGAACAATGTAAAAAAAATTTTCAGCATTAGGGACTTGGAAAACCTGTCCGGAATCAAAGCCCATACCATACGAATTTGGGAAAAAAGATACAATCTCCTATCACCCGAAAGAACAGCTACCAACATAAGGACCTACAGTATTAGCAGTCTGCAGAAACTTTTGAACGTAACCCTGCTCTACAACAACGGGTACAAAATTTCCAAAATTGCCAAGATTCCGGAAAAGGACATTCCCCTTATGGTTCGTGAGATTGTGGCCAAGCACAGTGTAAAAAACCATGCGATAAACGCCTTTAAACTGGCCATGATCAATTTTGATCAGACCCTGTTCTTCAACACCTATAACGGCCTGCTGTCGGAATATTCGTTTCGGGATATTTTTACCGATGTTTTTGTTCCCTTGCTCAACGAATTGGGCCTTTTATGGCAAACAGATACCATAAGTCCGGCCCATGAACATTTTATTACAGGGCTCATTAAGCAAAAAATAGTAATCAACACGGAAAAGCTGCAGATACTGGAACCTACAAAAAAAGAGAAGACTTTTGTATTATTCCTCCCGGAGAATGAAATCCACGAAATAGGTCTGCTGTTCGTAAATTACGAAATTATCCTTAGAGGGTATAAAACCATATATCTTGGCCAGACCGTCCCTATAGAAAGTTTAGTGGACTTAAGAAAATACTATGACCGCCTTCATTTCCTGTCCTATTTTACGGTAGAGCCCAGCAAGGATAAATTGGATCGATATGTCAAGGATTTTACCACATCCATCAATAGCAATGGAGATTACAAGCTTTGGGTCTTGGGGCATCAGGTGCAACATTTTTCCCAGAACGGCCTCCCCTCCTCCATTAGGACCTTTGATTCCATTGGCGAGCTGGTATCCGCGCTGTGATTAGCAAGTTTGTATACGCCCCAACCCATACCTAATATGCACTATGAATAAAAAAATCATCGTAATCGGCTCCGGATTTTCCTCTTTGTCCGCTTCCTGCTATCTGGCAAAAATGGGATACCAGGTTTCCCTCTATGAAAAAAACGGTACGCTTGGTGGTAGGGCACGACAATTAAAAAGAAACGGTTTTACCTTTGATATGGGCCCCAGCTGGTATTGGATGCCCGATATTTTTGAGAGGTTTTTCCATGATTTCGGAAAAACACGTTCGGATTACTACCTATTGGACAAACTTAACCCGGCCTATAAAATTGTCTTTTCTGATGAGGTGGTCACCATAGGCGATAGTATGGACAAAATTTGTGAGGAGTTTGAGCGAATAGAAAAAGGGAGTTCTGCTTATTTAAGAAAGTTTATCCTGAGGGCACAGAAGAACTATGCCATTGCCATGAACAAAATTGTGCTAAGGCCAGGAATTTCACCTTTTGAACTGGTCACAAAGGAAACTGTGCTGCAACTGGGTCAATTTTTTAGGACCATTAGTTCGGAGGTACGCAAAAAATTCAACAATCCGAAGTTGATTTCCATATTGGAGTTTCCCGTGCTTTTTTTAGGAGCCAAACCCAGTAAAACCCCGGCATTCTACAGCTTTATGAACTTTGCAGATTTTGGACTGGGTACTTGGCATCCCCGTGGTGGAATGTATCGGATCGTAGAGGCCATGGGTAATCTGTCCAAAGAACTGGGAGTACAGTTGCATACCCATAGCCCGGTAGAAAAAGTCCTTATTGAAGATGGCGAGGCCATAGGTGTTGTTTGCAATGGGGAAAGAATAACTGCCGATGCGGTGCTTAGCGGGGCCGATTATCACCATACCGAGACCTTATTGGACCAAAAATATAGGCAACATTCACCTGCCTATTGGGAAAAGAAGACCTTTGCTCCCTCCTCCCTACTGTTCTACGTAGGTTTTGACAGGAAGTTGAAAAATATTGAGCATCATAATCTGTTCTTCGACACCGATTTTGACCTACACGCCCAAGAAATATATGACAATCCCCAATGGCCTAAAAACCCACTTTTTTATGCTAATTTTCCTTCCATCACCGATTCCACCATGGCCCCAAACGGTTGTGAAACAGGGTTTTTCTTAATTCCCATAGCTCCAGGGCTTGCCGATACCGATGAACTTAGGGACCAATATTTCGCTATGATTTTGGAAAGATTCGAGAAAAGAACGGGCCAGGATGTAAGAAATAGTATTATATTTAAGGAGTCCTTCTGTGTAAATGACTTTGTAGAACAGTACAACTCCTATAAAGGGAATGCATACGGTATGGCCAACACCCTATCCCAGACCGCATTTCTTAGGCCCAAATTACAAAGTAAGAAAGTAAAGAATCTCTTCTTTACCGGACAACTGACCGTACCGGGTCCCGGAGTTCCCCCTTCATTGATTTCTGGAAAATTGGTGTCAGGGTTAATTGCAAAAACCATTAATACTTAAGAGATGAAAGCTATTTTTGATACTGTTTCCCAGAACTGTAGCAGAATTGTCACAGAATCCTACAGTACCTCCTTTGCCCTTGCCACAAGAATGTTGGATGCTTCCATACGGAACGATGTATATAATATATATGGCTTTGTGCGCTTTGCCGATGAAATCGTGGATACTTTCCATGCCTATGATAAAACCACCCTCTTCAACAATTTTGAAAAAGACATGGAGAAAGCGCTGGAGGCCAAGATCAGTCTCAATCCGATTCTGAACGCCTTTCAGCACACTTATCACAAATACGATATCCCACACCATCTCGTGGCCTCTTTTATGAAAAGTATGCGACTGGATTTGGTTAAAACGGTCTACAAGACCGAGGAGGAGTACAAGGAATATATCTACGGCTCCGCGGATGTAGTGGGCCTAATGTGCTTACGGGTCTTTGTTAAAGGTGATACCAAAAAATATGGTGAACTTAAGGATGCTGCCATGGCCTTGGGATCTGCCTTCCAAAAGGTGAACTTCTTGAGAGATCTTAAGGAGGATTTCGAGGATCTGAATCGCACCTATTTCCCCAACACCAACCTAATGGAACTCGATGAAGCTTCCAAAAAAAGGATTGTAGACGAAATTGAGTCCGATTTTGCATTGGGCTATTCCGGGATAGTAAAGTTGCCAAATGAAGCCAAATTTGGCGTGTATACCGCCTATAAGTACTACTCAAAATTATTGCAAAAACTAAAGAACACCCCGCCCTTGGAAATTAGGAACACTCGTATTCGGGTACCGAATTACCAAAAATTTGGACTGCTCGCCAAGTCCTATGTGAATTATAAACTACAATTGGTATAATATGAAGGTTTTTCTTTGGATCGCTATTTTTATCGGGGTATTCTGCTTCATGGAGTTCATGGCCTGGTTCACCCATAAATATATCATGCACGGTTTTCTTTGGAACCTGCACAAGGACCACCACAAAAAGGACCATGACTCTTGGTTTGAGCGAAACGATGCCTTTTTTATTTTCTACGCGGTGGTCAGCATGTCGTTTTTCTATGCGGGGGCAAATACTGATTTTTGGTATGGATGGCCCTTAGGTTTTGGAATTATGGCCTATGGGGCCGCTTATTTTACAGTGCACGACATCTTTATCCACCAACGTTTTAAACTATTCAGAAATGCCAATAATTGGTATGCCCGTGGTGTACGAAGGGCACACAAAATACATCACAAAAAACTTGGAAAAAAAGACGGGGAATGCTTTGGTATGCTCTTTGTCCCGTTCAAATATTTTAAGCAGCGCTGATCAGATGCCCTGTTCCATCAGTAAACGATCCAACAGCTCATAGACCGTTTGACTGTCCCAGTCGGCGGCACCCACCTCCTTCAGTACAATGTTCCCATGAGCATCTATGATATACGTGGTAGGAATACTGGGGTGTTCCAGTTCGATCGGAGTCCTGGTACCGGACAGGTATACCGGAAAGCTGTACTTTTTTTTGTTCAAGAACGATTGTACCCGAGCTGCCTCGTCATTCGCATAAAAGATAAACTGCACCTTGTTCCCATAGACCTCATAAAGCTGTTGAAAGGAAGGCATTTCCGCTACACAGGGCGGGCACCAGGTGGCCCAAAAATTGACTATCACAACTTTTCCCCGCGTTTCCCCAAAATTAAACCGGCTTCCCTCCATATCCAAAAGTTGCCAATCATAGGAGGCAAGGCTTTTCTGATCTTTTTGGGCAAGCTGTGTAGGGCTAAAGGAAAACCATTTGTTTACTTGTACCTTTACATGAAATCCTACCGGAGTAAAAAGAAAAAGGATGAGCAACAGGATTAACAGGCCATCCAACAGCTTGTTTCGTGTTATCGTCATTGTGTTGCCAATAAGCTGTCTACCAAGTCGTAGATCTTCCCGTTGTCCCAATCGGCAATACCCTTTTCCTTGTGGATCACAATGGCCCCATTTTTATCGATCAGGTAGGACGAAGGTACCTCTTCCGGGTTTATGGGCATTTTCTCCCCGATAATAAGGTAGGTTACCGGAAAGGTAAATTTGTGCTCTTCCATGAAGGCCTCCACCGGTGGCCTCTCCTCGTTTGTGATGATATAAAAATCAATCTTATCGCCATAGGCATTATAGAACTCCTGTATGCTCTGCAGCTCTGCCACACAGGGCAGTCGCCATGAGGCCCATAGGTTAATGAAGACTACCTTGCCCCTGGACCTTTCAAAGTTAAAGAAATTCCATTCTGCATCCTTGAGCTTCCAGTCGTAATCCGTAATCTGCGACCTGTTCACCTCTGAGGTAGGGGCCGGACTGAATGAGAACAACTTATTTAACCAAACCTTGCCGTAATAGCCTAAAGGGGTAACAAAAAAAGACACCACAAAGCCGATGAGCAAGATATTTAAAACCGTTTTTTTACTGATTTTCATTTTTCGGGAGTTTGTTATAAACTAAAAACTCCTGAGGACAATCAGGAGTTTTTATCAACTATTTCATCTGGGGCCTAAACGGCATTTTCCCTTTTTATGACGTTCAGCGCCGAACCTTCCATGAACCATTCAATTTGTGATCCATTATAGGTATGGTTTGCTTTTATAAGGTCTTTACTACCATCCGAATGTACCACCTCTATGGTTAACGGGATGTTCGGTGCAAAGTTGGCGATATCCACAAAATTGAAGGTATCGTCTTCCTGGATCAGGTCGTAATCACTTTCATTCGCAAATGTCAGTCCCAGCATCCCTTGCTTTTTAAGGTTGGTCTCATGGATTCTGGCAAAGGACTTGACCAAGACCGCGGCCACTCCCAAGTGCCTGGGTTGCATTGCCGCATGCTCACGGGAAGACCCTTCCCCGTAATTGTGATCTCCAACGACAATCGATTTTATACCCGCTGCTTTATAAGCACGCTGGGTATCGGGTACACCGCCGTATTCCCCGGTAAGTTGGTTCTTCACGAAATTGGTCTTCTTGTTAAAAGCATTTACGGCGCCTATCAGGGTATTGTTGGCTATATTGTCCAAATGGCCCCGGAAACGCAACCACGGGCCCGCCATGGAAATATGGTCCGTAGTACACTTGCCAAAAGCTTTGATCAGCAGTTTCATTCCTTGTAGACTTTCCGGCGACATGGGAACAAAAGGTTCCAACAACTGTAAGCGCTCTGAAGACGGACTTACCTTTACCACAACACCGCTGCCATCTTCCATGGGTTCCAAATAACCGGCATCCTCTACTTCAAACCCCTTTGGTGGAAGTTCTATGCCCATTGGTTCATCGAGTTTTACCGCTTCGCCCTCTTCATTGATCAAAGTATCGTTCATGGGATCAAAATCCAGTTTTCCGGAAATTGCAATGGCCGCGACCATTTCGGGAGATCCCACAAAAGCGTGTGTATTTGGGTTGCCGTCTGCCCTTTTGGAGAAATTACGGTTAAAGGAATGCACAATGGTGTTTTTTTCTTCACCTTTTAAATCACTACGGTCCCATTGGCCGATGCAAGGTCCACATGCGTTGGTAAAAATGGTGGCCCCTAGATTCTCAAATATCTGTAATAAGCCATCGCGCTCAGCGGTATAACGTATTTGTTCGGATCCTGGATTGATACCAAAATCGGATTTTGGTTTGATTTTCTTTGCCACGGCCTGTTCTGCAATGGAGGCTGCCCTTGTAAGGTCCTCATAAGAGGAGTTGGTGCAGGAACCGATAAGTCCCCAGTCTACGTTTATGGGCCAATCGTTCTCCCTGGCCTTGGCGCCCAATTCCCCGACCGGAGTGGCCAGATCAGGCGTAAATGGGCCATTCAAATGCGGTCTTAACTCATCCAGATTAATTTCAATGAGTTCATCAAAATAAGGCTCCGGATTGGCGTACACCTCAGGATCGGCGGTTAAATGCTCCTTCACCTCATTGGCGGCATCCGCAACACCGTTCCTATCGGTAGCCCTTAAATAGCGTTCCATGGAATCATCGTACCCAAAAGTAGAAGTAGTTGCACCCACTTCCGCACCCATGTTACAGATAGTCCCTTTTCCTGTACAGGACAAATTTTTGGCCCCTTCTCCAAAATATTCGATAATGGCGCCCGTACCCCCTTTTACAGTAAGGATACCCGCCACTTTTAGGATGACATCCTTGGCGGAGGTCCACCCGGAAATTTTTCCGGTCAGTTTCACCCCTATGAGTTTGGGGAACTTTAATTCCCAGGCCATTCCGGCCATAACATCTACCGCATCTGCACCCCCTACACCTATGGCCACCATGCCCAATCCGCCTGCATTTACGGTATGGGAGTCCGTACCGATCATCATTCCTCCCGGAAAGGCGTAATTTTCCAATACTACTTGATGGATAATCCCGGCCCCGGGTTTCCAAAAACCGATGCCGTATTTATTGGACACGGATTCCAAAAAATCGAATACCTCTGCGCTGGTGCTGTTAGCCGTCTTCAGATCTGCCACGGCACCACTTTTTGCCTGTATCAAATGATCGCAATGCACGGTGGTGGGCACGGCCACCTTTGACTTGCCCGCCTGCATGAACTGCAATAGGGCCATCTGTGCAGTCGCGTCTTGACAAGCGATGCGATCTGGTGCAAAATCGACATAGTCCTTACCTCTTGTAAATGCCCTTGTTGGATTGCCGTCCCACAAATGGGCGTACAAAACTTTCTCGGAAAGGGTAAGCGGTCTGCCAACAATCTCACGTGCCTTGTCGACCCGTTCGGCCATGTTCGCGTAAACCTCTTTTATCATGTCGATATCAAATGCCATTATCTTGTGTTTTTATGGGTTATGCAATCCTCAAATTTAAGAAAATCCAAGGCGTTGTTAAAATTTTTGGTGCACGATTCAATGAATTTTCAGAAATTCTGAAAATAGTTCCATGAAACGATATACAAACGCATTTTTTTGGCCAAAATAGCGCGTACCTACAATAAGTGTGGGAAAGTCGGGAAAACTTACAGCAGTTTCAAAATGATATCCTCTTCGGATATCCCTTCGGCTTCGGCCTTATAGTTCTTAATGATCCTATGCCGGAGGATGCCCATGGCGATGGCCTGTACATCTTCTATGTCCGGAGAGTATTTTCCATGGATGGCGGCATGGGCCTTGGCGCCCAAAATCAAATTCTGTGATGCTCTTGGTCCCGCTCCCCAGTCAATATACTGTCGCACAAAATCAGAAGTGGTCTCCAGGACTGGGCGTGTACTGTTCACCAGATTTACCGCATATTCCACCACATTGTCGGGCACCGGAATCCGCCGCACCAAATGCTGCACGGCTAAAATTTCCTCGGCCGTAAAGAGAGCGTTTACCGTTACCTCATCATCTGAAGTTGTTGCCTTTACCACTTGGATTTCTTCGGCTACAGAGGGGTATTTAAGCTCTATGGCAAACATAAAACGATCCAGCTGGGCCTCGGGCAAAGGGTAGGTCCCTTCCTGTTCAATAGGATTCTGGGTGGCCAATACAAAATAGGGCAAAGCTAGTTTGTGGCGTTGACCCGCGATGGTAACGGCACGTTCCTGCATGGCCTCCAAAAGTGCGGCTTGCGTCTTCGGCGGGGTACGGTTGATCTCATCCGCCAAAATAATATTGGAGAACACCGGGCCTTTGATAAATTTGAAATTTCGGTTTTGATCCAAAACCTCACTGCCCAGAATGTCGCTGGGCATAAGATCTGGTGTAAATTGTATACGCTTAAAATCCAAGCCCAGGGCCTGTGCTATGGTGTTTACCATCAAGGTTTTTGCAAGACCGGGAACCCCTATTAGGAGTGAATGCCCGCCCGTGTAAATGGAAATCAGGATTTGATCGATCACTGCGTCCTGACCAATGATGACTTTGGCGATCTCTGTCTTTAGGGCATGGTGTTTTTCTACTAAGCTCTTGATAGCGGCAACGTCTGACATGCAATTATTCCTTTACCCAATTGTTAGCAAAATTGCAACTCTTATTACCCTCGTTTACGCTTACATAGGTATCCTTTATATGCTTGTTCATCCATTCCTTAATGGCATTGAACTGTTTTTCGCGCAGGGCCAATTCCTGTATCTTGATATAATCCTTGGCAAAATCGGCCACATGTTCATCATATCTATTGGTAATCTTCAATATTTTATACTTCGGTGCGCCTCCCCGTTGATCATCTTCCAAAAGCGGTCTCGAGATTTCATCATCCTTTAGGTTACGGACCTGGTTGTACAGCGTGGGATCCATATTGGTGAGCTCAAAGCGGGAATCAAAGTTTATCGGATTCCGCAATTTTCCCCCATCGAATTTCGTTTCTTTTTGATCGGAATATTTCAAGGCCGCTTCGGCAAACGTAAGCTCGCCGTCCAAGACCATTTGCCGTACACTGTCTAACTGGGCCGTTGCCTTTTCTATAGCACTTTGTGGGATTTCGGGCGAAATCAGGATATGGCGCAAATCCAATTCCTGGCCCCTTATTTTTTCGATATAGATAATATGATACCCAAAGGTAGTTTCAAATGGTTCGGAAATTTCCCCTTGCTGAAGGCTAAACGCAACATCCTTGAACTCCTTTACAAATGGGGTTTCCCTTGTCATACTATAAAAACCGCCTTTGGATTTGGAACCTGGGTCCTGCGAATACAAAATAGCCTTTACGCTAAAACTCGCATTGTTTTCCTCCACATCGGCTTTAATCGTATTTAACTTGTCTATGACTTTTTGCTTTTCGGTTTCCGGAATCTCGGGCTCCTTCACGATCTGGGCAATTTCCAGTTCCGCACCGAATACCGGACGTTCGGCCTCTGGAATCTTGTTGAAGAACTGTCTCACCTCTTCCGGGGTAATCTCTATATCGCCAACAATCTTTTGCTGCATTTTTTCGGACAGGATTCGAAGTTTGTTTATTTCAAAAAGTTCTTTCCTAAAGCTTACCTCATCCTCCTTTTTGTAGAATTTAAGTACCTTCTTCATACTCCCTACCTGTGCCACCAATTGCTGTATTTGTCTATCACTGGTGGCATTTACCTCGTCATCGGAAACCAAGATACTGTCCTGTACGGCCTGGTGCGCATATAAACGGTCTTCCATGAGTTTCCCCAAAAGGCCACATCTCGTGATATCGGCCGTTGAAGCACCTTGACTCCGTAGGTCGATCAAGGTTTTCTCAATATCCGAATCCAGGATAACATAATCGCCCACAACCGCCGAAATACCATCCAACTTTACCCTATTTGGGCTCTTGGTGGAATCCTTTTTAATGTCTGCACTCGCTAACAAAACCTCTTCTGTCGGTTCGATCTGGGTATCGGGAATGGAATCTATTTGCGCCATTGCGGATAGGCTTCCCCATAATAAAAAACAAAGCGAAAGTCCTATTTTATTCATCTTGTCCATACACTTCAAAATCTTTTTCTTTAATAGCTTCATCAATAATTTCGGTTTCCAGTTTTCGAATATAGTTTAGTTTTCTTCTATTGAGCAACACTTGTTTAATATTGGGTTCTATATACGAAAGTGGAGCTATATCGTTGACTTCTAAAACATTGATAACCTTAGCCAAATATACCCCTAATGAATCCTCCAATTCAAAAAATTGTGATTTTTTTAAGTATCTCTCCTGGTTTTCGAAAGTCAGTGGCGGAACTTCCTCGATGACCCGGGAAGCCCTTATCCAAAGTGAGTCGTTAAAATTGAGTTTTGTGAATTGCACGCCAATGGAATCCAAGTATTCCACATCTTCCGCATTGAAGCGCTTTATGCGTCTGCTTACCTCCTCCTTGTTCAAGAACTGCTTGGGAAGTTCAATAAAGCGTAGTTTCACCAGTTTTTCCTTAAGCTTAAAATTTTCCTTTTCCCGTTCATAAAATAGTCGCAATTGGGAAGGGCTTATGGTGGTATCCTGCCCCTGTTGTACCAGGGCTTCCTTGTAGGCCCTTGTGTAGAGGTCCGTGCGGTAGTCGTTCACCAACTGTTCAAACTCGGATAACTTATCTTCCGGTAAGTTTATTTTCGCTTTGGAAAGCAGTAATTGCTTGGAGGCCCAATTATTAATATAGTTGGTTACAAAGTACGCACTGTCCTGTTTGGATATGTTGCTTTCCAAAAGTGAGGCAATATCCTCTTTATACAGATAGGTATCGCCCACCCTAGCAATAGGTTCCTTGTCTTCATTTTTGTTAAAGAGCGAATCGCAGGATGCCAAAAAAACCAGCAGGGCGATGGCGCTTAGGGGATATTGTGACCGAAAACCGAATTTTTTCAAAAACCGCATTCCGCAAAAATAACAAATCCGTTAGGTTGAACAAGACTTATGGACATTGATTAACACATTTTTACCAGGGTGCAAAACTGATAATTTAGTACATTAGTGGAACAAACCTAATCAAAATGAAATCACACACACGCTACCTTTCCCAGACACCGACCGGCGTCCCATTTTGATTTCGCAAACCAAAACTATATGAAATACACTACACGAATTACAATTGACCTATCCCGTGATGCGCTTATCGCAAAACTTGACAATCCCGAAAATATGAAACATTGGCAACGCGGGCTGGTGAAATATGAGCTTCTGTCAGGAAATCCAGGAGAAGATGGCGCTAAAACCGAATTGCATTATAAAATGGGAAAGCGCGAATTGGTGTTGATAGAGACCATTATGGCACGTAATTTCCCCGAAGAGTTCCATGCAACCTATGACACCAAGGGGGTGCACAATATACAGAAGAACTATTTTAAGGAAATAAATGAACAGCAGACCGAATGGGTTTCGGAAACCGAGTTCCATTTTTCCGGTTTTATGATGAAGGCAATGGCATTCTTTATGCCAGGTGCATTTAAAAAACAATCGTTGAAATATTTACAGGACTTTAAGGCCTTTGCCGAGAAAGGGGTTTCTGTACAGGACAGTGAGTAGAAAATAAGCTGATTTTTTGGATATAAGCCTATACAGTGAATAGAAAAATTAAACTGATTTGGGATTTTAGGGGGCCTGATGCCCATAAGACAGCCGAGCATCATGAAAAACACCTAAAGGAATACATAGCGTTGCAGGCGTTACATCTGAATATTACCGGCCATAAGGCACACAGCACGATGCACAGCATAGCGTTTATGGTGGTCGAGGAAGACGCAATGATACCCGTACGGGACGCCTTGGCACCCCATAGAGGAGAGATTTATGAGGGTTGACACCATATAAGCTGCAGCAATAATGATACAATTACAGGTCATGCAATGTAAAACCTGGAGGCAGTTATGCCTACTTACCGTATTGGTGTTAGGGAGTTGTACGCCACAAACCAAGTCAGCAAATCCACTGAAGCTCGCCCTTTCCTCGCAAGACCCCAATATAAAAAGAGTGATGGACCATGTGGAAGTGCACGAGCTGCAGGTACGGTATACCCAAATCGATAGAAAAAATGACAGCATTTTCTTTACTGACCTGGATTTTCAGGTAGATGAGAACTCCTATTTCTATCCCGCAAGTACTGTAAAATTTCCAATCGCCGTTTTAAGCCTGGAAAAATTGAATCAGGTGGACTCCCTATCCCGAAACACCCTTTTTTATGTAGAAGGAGACACCCTGGAAACCACATTCGCAGAAGAAATTTCAAAAATATTCGCGGTTAGCGATAACCAAGCCTATAACCGTCTCTTCGAGTTTATGGGTCAGGACTACATCAATCGGCAATTGGCAAGCAAAGGGATTACCCCTATGCGTATTGCCCATAGGCTCTCTACACCCAATGCCGATGAAATTACAACCAAACCGCTTATCATCTATCTCAATGACAGTACTACAGCGCCCACGGAGCCAATAATAAACACCTCGGCCAAGGCCTTGCAAATGAACGGGATCAAAAAGGGCAGTGGTTATTACGAGGATGATATGCTACAGCATGAACCTTTTGACTTTAGTTTAAAAAACTATTATCCCATAGACGCCCAACATGAGGTACTGAAGCGTACCCTTTTCCCCGAAAAATATTCGGAGATGGAGCGATTTGACCTTAGCGGGGAACAACACAAGTTCTTATTGAATGCAATGCATACCCTGCCCAAGGCAATAGGCTATGATCCCGAAACCTACTATGACAGCTATGTAAAGTTCTTTATGTACGGGGATGAAGAGGCAGACATACCCCCCCATATCAAGATATACAATAAGGTAGGTTATGCGTATGGTACCTTAACGGACTGTGCCTATATTAGTGACACCAAAAACCATATTGAATTTTTGCTGACCGCGACCATTTTGGTCAACAAAGACGGCATTTTTAATGATGATGTCTATGAATACGACGACCTGGGAATACCCTTTTTGGCTGCATTGGGTAGGGAAATATACAACTACGAGTTAAAACGAAAAAAGTAAAAAAATGAGCAACCTAAGCTTCGATGCCTTTACCAAAAAAATCCATATAAAGGCACCTATGAAAAAATTGTACTGGTGCTGGGGCACCACGGAAGGAATCACCTCTTGGTTCTTAAGGAATGCCGAATATAGCGAGGAAGATGGGAGACAACGGGACAGCTCCGAGGCCATAGCGGCAGGCGATACCTATATCTGGGAATGGCACAACTGGGACGGACAGGAAAAAGGTATGGTTTTGCAGGCCAATGGAACAGATTTTTTGGAACTTTCCTTTGCGGGGGTAAGCAAAGTATCCATCACTTTGGAGGATAAGGGCAATGCGGTGCTAGTATCGCTAAGACAATACGAAATCCCTACCGATGAGGAAAGCAGACTTAACATCCATCATGGTTGCAGCAATGGATGGACCTTTTGGTTAGCCAATCTCAAGGCCTATTTGGAACATGGTATCCTGTTGAACGAGACAGAATTTGATCTGCGAAATATTCCCTTGGCCGGATATGAATTTGTGAATATGTAATCTTACGCGATGCAATTCTAAATCGAAAAAAACAACATCTAAGTAATAAAGACCAATAGATAAAAAGTGACATGAAATTTACCTGTACCATTGAAATTGATCGACCACGGGACGAAGTGGCCCAATTATTTGGCGACCCCCAATATTTAGGGGAATATCAAGAAGGTTTTTTGGACAAGACCCTCTTAGAGGGCACCGCTGGTGAGAATGGTGCCATTTCCAAAATGCGCTATAAAATGGGCAAGGGAGAAATGGAACTTACCGAAACCATTATGGACAATAGCCTTCCCGATAGATTCTTGGCCCATTACCACCACAAACACATGGACAATAGCATGGAGTGCAGGTTTGTTCCCTTAAGTGATTCGAGGACCAGGTATGAATCGGAGATTGAGTATACCGCCTTTCGGGGATTCGTTCCAAAAGCCATGGCCTTTCTTTTTCCAGGGATGTTCAAAAAACAGGTACAAAAATGGCTGGACAATTTTAAGACCTTTGCGGAAAAGACTCCCTAAAACCATCTTGATCTTGTGCCTAAGGAAATGATAAAAATAGTACGCGCTGATGCCTCCAATGCTGATTTTGTGGCCCTAGTAAAACAGCTGGATGCCGATTTGGCCATTAGGGACGGCGATGACCATCCATTTTATGACCAATTCAATAAAATTGATCAAATAAAATACGCCATTGTAGCCTATGAAAAAGGCAAAGCCGTAGGTTGTGGGTCATTAAAGGAGTACGCGCCTGGTATTGTGGAAATAAAGCGAATGTATACCACGCCACAAGGTAGGGGAAAAGGCATTGCTACCAAGATGCTTGAAGCGCTCGAGGCTTGGGCCAGCGAACTCTCCTATGAAAAATGTATCTTGGAAACCGGTAAAAAACAACCGGAAGCCATTGGTCTGTACAGAAAGAACGGGTATCGGATTATTTTGAATTACAGTCCCTATGAAGGTGTTGAAAACAGCATCTGCTTTGAAAAAAGGCTAGCTTAAACGTATTTTTTGCCCGGTTTTCTGAATTTCAAACAATTGAATGGGCAGGAGATGTTATTTACATTTGAAAAGCCCGGGCACAAAAGTTGATTTGTTTTTCCATAACCATAAAAACTATGTGAATGTTATTTGAAACTCATACCCTTTCACCTCCCTTTGATCAATATGTTGAATCCGTATTCCATTTTAAGGACTTTATTCCAGATCATTCCATAGAGCGTGTTATTCCCACCGGACATATTTTTATCATTTTTGAGTTAGATGGCATAAAACGGAACACTTTTGACAATACCACGCTAAAACCCAATGCCGAATTCACCAAGGTCTGGATATCGGGAATGCACAGAAATTATATTTCCATATCGGCCCATCAGCAATCCGAAATGTTCGTTATTCAATTTAAAGCGTTTGGGGCCTACCCCTTTTTCCATTTTCCTATCGAGGAGTTGAACGAAAAGATTCTTCCTGCCGAAGCAATCTTTGACCAGGAGTTGTTGGAACTCAGGCAGCTTCTTTTGGAAAAGGAAAGCTCGGTAGAAAAATTTGAATGCGGTGATCGTTGGTTAAAGGCGCGATTTAACGAGAACTTGGCGCCACCGGTGGAGTTGCTCAATCTAATGGGCCGCCTGCAAAGAGAGTCGACCAGCAGCTATCAAGATATTATGGATACCTATCCACATACCCAGAAACACCTCATCGATCAATGTAAAAAGTATATCGGGCTAACCCCAAAATACTATCAACGGATCCTTAGGTTCAACGAAATTTTGCAACAGATCCAAAAAAAGGAGAAAATTGTTTGGTCCCATGTAGCCTATCAATGTGGTTATGCAGACCAATCGCATTTTATCAAGGAATTCAAACACTTTTCGGGCTTCAATCCGCAGGAGTTTATAGCGCAGGAGTTTAACCAGGACGATCCCAATTTTTTTCCTCTAGACCGGCCAGGTTAATTTTTTACTATACTCATAACGAATGCTTTGCTAAACTTGTCGCTTAAAACCGAACAAGTTAATACACGCTACCTCGTGATGACGTTAACACTCGTGGGGATTGTCCTAGGGACCGTAAAAATGACCAAAAGGCGGAAAAGGACCATGGGAGAAAGATGCTGACGAGCCCCTAAAAGAGCAGCTGATTTCAAAAATGAATTAAGAAAATCTTAATTGAATTCACACTTGACAAACAGTCGCTCCAATTGATTTTTGAAAATTTCTATGAGTAAGACCGCATTAACTATTTTGTGAAGTCGTAATAGAGTTACTTCATGTGGGGTATCGAAGTGAAATTTTTTATCGGTTATTACAAAAAACACTACGACTGTTACATTGTGTCAGCAAACCTCTCCTTCTATAGCTATATTTACTTAATTAAATATCAATTACTATATACAAACCTAATGAAGAGTATTTATGCACCGTATTTTGTATAGTCATTTGGTAAGGTTACTAATTTTAAAACTTTGAATTATGCAAACTACAAGATTATGTCTGGCTGAGTTTAAGACCAAAGCTGAAAAAATCCAAGCTAGTGATGTCCTTGAAAAAGTCCAAGGTGGGGGTCAAGGTGACTGCCATGGTTTTTGGGGCCAAGCTCATAAGTTAGCTTTGCAGATAGCTGAAGCCATGAATGCTTACCATTAATCAAAATAATTCAAATTGTTTTGATTTTATTAAAATAAAGACTGTCTTGGTTAAATAGGCAGTCTTTCTGTTTTTGGCTACAAATCTTGAAATTCATAAATGACAACTTTTCTAAAGTTTACTTTTGATAATCTTCTTAGAAAATTTCATTGACGTGTTTTTAGAAACACCTAACTGTAGCCTTCCCTAAAAAGGGTAAGACTACAGTAAGACTACACATGAGGGTTAATAGTTTTGTCGGAAAACTGAAAGATGTTTTAAAATATTTGGGGAATCCACAATACAACTTTAATGAAGAAATAAAAACTAAAGACAAATTCCGGGATATTTTCGTCCTATACATTTTTGATTTCTTAATAGTGATTGTTCTAAGCGTTCTAATTCGACAATTTTTAGAAGTTGAAAGTTCAGGACTTACAGGAATGAAGAATGAGTTCAACCCATTAGAAATACTACTATTTGGTATTACTTTTGTGCCAATTTTTGAAGAATTAGTCTTTAGGTTGTGGTTAGTTTTCAAGCCGTTGTACTTGGGTATTTCCATTACACTTTTTTCATATTTAGTTCTTTCCAAGGTCTTTTACCAAACAGGAATTATAAATATCAGAGACGGATTAACAGTGAGACTATCTATTGCTGTGTCGGTCGGTCTTATTTTTTATTTCGTTGCAAGAAGTTTTTCTGACCATATCAGACCACTTTGGGGAAAAAAATTTAGATGGGTGTATTATTTCTCTGTCCTACTTTTTGGACTGATGCATATGTTTAATTATGATACTTCACATGATATACTATTACTTCCAATTTTAACCCTACCGCAAATGATAGGAGGTATATTTAATGGATACGTCCGAGTAAAGTATGGTTTTTTTTATGGTGTCTTTCTACATTCAATTTATAATTTACTCCCAATGTTGGGTACTGTTTTACTATAAAAGTGGAATTTCACATTAAAAACTTTAATTCCATTTTACTTCTAATTCAAATAGCAAACGAAAATTATTTAAAGAACCAAACCTTGAAACAACAAACTAAGATTATCCTCATTATGCTACTTGCTATTGTAATAGGATGTGACAAGAAACCACAAACCCAAAAAAGGATTACAGAAAAAACTCAAATCGCATATTTAGCTGATAAGAAAAAACAGGAAGAAATCATAAAAGAACATTTAAATAACGGTGCCTGGAAACACCAATTATATTCGAGAGAATGGCAGGAAGAAATTGACTTGGGTTTAGCGAAAGATTCTACTATTGCCTATTTATGGCAACAGAAAGCAATGCCTTTGTTTAAACAAGGGAAATATGAAATTGGGATGGGTTATCTCAATAAAGCAATTAAATATGATAGGCAAAAATGGCAGGATTATAGAGCATTCATAAAATGTATTTTTATTAACACGTACCGTGAAGCCATAAAAGACTTTGAAGACTGTAAAGCTAGATTTGGGAATGGATATGTAATGGATCATTCATATAATTTTTATATCGGACTTTCCTACTTACAACTTAATGAGTTCAAAAAAGCTGAAAGAATATTCGAATCTGATTTTGATTTGACCATAAAAAATAATGGTAAAGGCTGGCTCCACCATTTAGATTTGTTCTACTATGGAATAAGCAAGTATGAACAGAAGAAATATCATGAGGCTATTGAACTTTTTGATTTAGCGCTTGGAATTTATCCTAACTTTTCCGAAGTCCAAATTTTTAAAGCTGACTGTCTTCGACGTCTTGGAAATTCAGAAGAAGCCAATGAACTACAAATCTTGGGTGAAATAAATGGTAGAAAGGGAAATACCATAAACGAAGACAATAGTCTCTACGAGAGATACCCTTATCAAATTAGATGGAAGTAGAAACATTTTCCATGGACTATTGCCAGTGTATATGTAGACCAGGTTAATTTTTTACTATACTCATAACGAATGCTTTGCTAAACTTGTCGCTTAAAACCGAACAACTTATGGATCTAGCAACAGCATTTACAAACATCAATTGGTTATCCGTGGCCCTGGCCACTATTTCGTCCTTTTTTCTGGGCGGACTATGGTACGGTCCCCTCTTTGGAAAAATATGGATGAAGGAATTTGGCTTCACGGAAGAAAAATTAAAACAACGAAGTGTCTCCAAAACTTTTGGTGTGGCGATTGTCCTAGCCTTTATTGCCGCCTTAATACTGGACATGTTCATTGGTCCGGAAAGCGATACCCTATTTGGCACCTTGGCCGGATTCTTTGCGGGACTGGGTTGGGTAGCGACCTTTGTGGGCATATTGTACGTCTTTGAAATGCAAACGCTCAGGGCCTATTTGGTCAACGCGGGCTATTGCGTGGTATCATTAACCATCATGGGGGCCGTTCTTGGGGCTATGTAAAATCATATGTAATGGAAAAAGGACTATTGGAGAAAACAGGAAAGCCCCTTGATCATTGGATCAAAGTGGTAAAGGCCAGTAAGATTGAGAAACACAGGGAGATTATCGATTTTTTAAAGTCCCAACACGGTTTCACCTACGGCTACGCCAATTTTGTGGCCCTTAAATCAAAAAAAACGGATGCCGCTTCCCAGGATGCCGCAGATTTGTTGAACAATCAATACACGGGAAAGGAAGACCTCAAACCCATTTACGAAAAGTTGTTGTCCAGCATAAACACCCTGGGCAAGGATATTTCCAGGGTACCCAAAAAGGATAGTGTAAGCATTATTAGAAAAAAACAGTTCGCCCTGATAAAACCGGCGACCAAAACCCGGATCGACCTGGGCCTTAAACTCCGTGGAAAACCCATAACCGGTAGGCTGGAAAATTCGGGTCCCTTTGGGAGCATGTGCACCCATAGGGTACGGCTCACGACGGTATCTGAAGTAGACCAGGAGCTTCTGGAATGGTTGAAGGAAGCCTATGAAGGGGCAGCTTAGGAACTATGCGGGCACGGCGTACAAATCAAAATCGGACGCTTCGGTAATCTTTAGGTCCACAAAATCGCCCTGCTTTAGATAATACTGCGTGGCATCCACCAAAACCTCATTGTCCACATCGGGGGAATCAAATTCGGTACGTCCTATAAAATGGTTCCCCTCTTTTCGGTCAATGATGCAACGAAAAGTCTTGTCCACTTTCTCTTGGTTCAGCTCCCAGGAAATCTGGGACTGTAGTTCCATAATTTCGTTGGCACGCCGCTGTTTGGTCTCCTCGGGCACATCGTCCTCCAAATTGTAGGCATGGGTATTTTCCTCATGACTATACGTAAAACAGCCCAGGCGTTCAAAACGCATGTCCCCTACCCATTGCTTTAAGGTCTTGAAATCTTCTTCGGTCTCTCCGGGGTAGCCCACAATCAAGGTAGTTCTAATGGTCATACCCGGTACCGCTTGTCGAAACTCCTGAAGTAATTTGGTCGTTTTTTCCTGGGTGGTACCCCGTTTCATGCTCTTCAGAATCGAATCGGAAATGTGTTGTAAGGGGATATCGATATAATTACAAATCTTGGGTTCCGAGCGCATCACCTGTAGCACATCCATGGGAAAGCCCGTAGGAAAGGCATAATGCAACCGAATCCAATCTATACCTTCTACCTGTACCAAGGCCTGAAGTAGCTCGGCCAGGTTCCTCTTTTGATACAGGTCCAGTCCATAGTAGGTAAGGTCCTGTGCAATCAAAATCAGTTCCTTTACCCCCTTGATCGCCAGTTTTTCCGCCTCTACGATCAGTTCTTCGATGGGCTTGCTCCTGTGTTTTCCCCTCATTATGGGAATAGCACAAAAAGAGCAGGGCCTGTCACAGCCTTCCGCTATTTTAAGATAGGCATAGTTCTTTGGAGTGGTAGTCAAACGCTCCCCGACCAGTTCGTGTTTGTAGTCGGCCCCCAGAGCCCGTAACAAATTGGGTAATTCGCTGGTCCCGAAATATTCATCCACATCGGGGATCTCCTTTTGAAGATCTGGTTTGTAGCGTTCACTGAGGCAGCCGGTAACAAAAACCTTGTCCACTTCACCAGCCTCCTTTTTTTGAACGTACTCCAGTATCGTATTGACACTCTCCTCCTTGGCATTGGCAATAAATCCACAGGTGTTGATCACCACCACATTGCCTTCCTGCTCATGTACCACTTCTTTGTTATTGGCCCGTAGCTGCCCCATCAGTACTTCGGAATCGTACACGTTTTTAGAGCAACCCAGGGTAACCACGTTGATGGTATTCTTTTTTAATGATTTTGTCCGCATCTTACGAATTATGGAGTGCAAAAATACAACAAGGTCACGGAAGAAGCCCCTTTTGGAACCATTTCTTTGATTTTTAACGCATAGCCCCTATCCCCAAAGCTTTGTTACCATGAAATCCCGATCATACAGCCCTGCCATACGGCAATCTTACTGATATCCCGGGGGCATTTTGCGCGCTTTGGTCGCCTGTTCAAAGGCATGGCCCAAGCCCAGTAACGTTGACTCATACAACGTTTTTCCGATAAAGGTAAGACTGATCGGCTCCCCTGTGTCTTTATACCCCATGGGGACGGTTAACGCGGGATACTTGGCCACTGCCGCATAACCTGCATGGTAGTTATTGATGGATAGAATGGCGTCCAAATTGTGGGCATCCATTGCAGTGTCAAAGAAAGTTCTCCCGTTCGTTTCCAGTTTCTCCTTTATCCCTTGAAGCTGTTCCGCTGTGGTAGAGTCTGCCAAAATACCTTCAAATAGGGCTTGTCCGTATGGAATTCGAACGGTGGAATCCGCGGCATTGAAATCTACGGCATCGGCTATGGAACGTATTGTCACGGCCTCTTTACGCTTCACATGTCCTTGAAGGTATTGGGGCAGGTCGTTTTTCATATCAATGTTTAGAATGCTGATAAAACCGTCCATATTCACTTCCGGAGGTGTAAATTCGATTACTTCCGCACCCGCCGCCTTAATTTTTTCAATGGTACTCCGGTAGATGGAGTCGGATTCGATCAAATTTTTAAAAGCTCCAAAACGCTTGCCCTTTAAACTGTCGTCCCATGTCCTGCTAGCATAAAAACTGGTTCCCCATTTGGTCTCTATGGAAGCTTTGTCCTCGGCATCATATCCAAATAGGGCATCTAATAGTATAGCGTTGTCCACGACATTTTTGGTCATGGGCCCGGGCGTGTCCAAGGTACTGGAAATAGGCACAATGCCCGATCTGCTCAGCAGACCGATGGTAGGTTTAAGCCCTACCACGGAATTTTGGCTCGAGGGGGACAAAATGGATCCCGAAGTTTCTGTGCCTACCGCGGCTACGGCATAATTGGCGGCAACGGAGGTGCCACTTCCCGAACTAGATCCCCCCGTCTCAAAAACACGCCTGCCGTAGGGGTTCAGCGTCTGTCCGCCAACGGCGCTATAGCCCACCGGACAGCCGGAGCACAGAAAATAGGCCCACTCGCTGAGATTTACCTTGCCCAGGATCAAAGCGCCATTTTTCTTCAGTTGTTGTACGATGAACGCATCGTCCACCTCGTTTTCCCTTAGGGCGATGGCACCCGCCGTGGTTTTCATACCCTCGGTGTTGATATTGTCCTTGAGCAAAATGGGCATGCCATGAATAGAATGGCGATAGGCCGTAGGGGACTTTTTTAGGTCGGCATCCAACTGTTGCGCCTCCTTGACCACGTTTGGGTTTAGGGCGATAACGGTGTTGAGCGTAGTGGCATTGTCCAGTTCATAGTGATATATGCGATACAGGTAGAACAATACCAATTTTTCGTAGCTCAACGCTCCCTCGATGATATGCGTTTGGATAGTGGGAATATCCTGCTCCAAAATAAGCGGTTTCAAGGCTTCATAATCCTCCTTGGAAAACTGGCTCACCTCGTCATACAACGGACGGAAAACCTCATTCTTATCCAATACCTTGGACTGAATTAGCTTATAGCGCATGCGGCCAACCTCATGATCCTGATTGGCGGCCACCTCGGCGGAATCGTTGTAGGCTTCCCAAAGCACGATTTCCTCTTTGGCTTCCTTGTTTTCCTTGCAGGAAATGCTCAACAGCAATACGAATACAACAAAAAGTCTTTTCATTTTTTATCTTTTTTCAAATGGTTTTTCCAAAGTGTGATATTTTTTTGGTTCATGCGAACAAACTCGTCCTTCCCTTCCCCATTGGCAAGTGCCATGGACTTTTCGGCCGAGGCAATGGCCCCTTTGTAATCGTTCAGGGCCGCCTGTATTAAGGACCTTACCCTATAAAAATAGTAGGTATCCCCACCCAGTTCCAGGGCCTTGTTCACATAGCCCAATGCCCGGGAATACTCCATTTCCTGCTCCTGAAGGTAGCGGGCCGCCTCGTAATAGGTCTGTGCGGTTGGGTGCTTTTCCAGTTTGTCGCTGATTTCTTTCAACATTATGCTATGGGTATCCATCTGTATCGGTATCCGTATCCTGGTGTTTTCCCAGGTCCATAGCATGTTGACGGTATTGTGGGTAATGTCCTCAAAGCTGATCAGGAAATTTTCCTGCGGATACGGGATGCTTTCGGGCACCACCTCAAACCGAAAGGCATCTTCCTTTGGGTCATAGGCAGTTCTTCCATCACCCCAATGGCCGGTATTCGTATGAAAGACTACTTCCCAGGAATCCACATTCGGAAAAGCGTAGAGCGCATAGGTCCCTTTGGGCAAAACGTTGTCCATCACGGTCACCTTGGTATCTACTGTAAATTTGGTGGAGGCATTGGCCCCTACCCGCCAAATGCGTCCATAAGGCACCAGGTCCCCGAAGATGGTACGCCCGCGCATTGCAGGCCTGGAATATTCAACGGTAAGCGTGGAAAGGCCCACTTCCTGGAGCACTTTGGAGTACGGACTCGCTTTGGGGTGCGTTAACTGTGCCCAGGATATGGACAGGGTCAAAACGAACGCTATGGTCCAGGCTATCTTCAATCCGTTGCGCTAAAAAAGGAATCCACGAACTCGTGCTTGTTAAAAACCTGTAGGTCATCAATGCCCTCGCCCACTCCAATATATTTTACGGGAATCTGAAATTGATCGGATATTCCAATGACTACGCCCCCTTTGGCCGTGCCATCCAGTTTGGTGACCGCCAGGGAGGTTACCTCCGTGGCTTTGGTGAATTGTTTTGCCTGTTCAAAGGCGTTTTGTCCGGTAGAACCATCCAGGACCAGTAGCACATCATTGGGCGTATCTGCCACTACCTTTTGCATGACGCGCTTTATCTTGGTCAGCTCGTTCATTAGGTTCACCTTGTTGTGAAGACGTCCTGCCGTATCTATTATCACCACATCGGCATCCTGGGTGAGGGCGGAGCTCAAGGTATCAAAGGCCACAGAAGCCGGATCGCTGCCCATTTTCTGTTTTACGATGGGAACATCCACGCGATCGGCCCAAATTTGCAGCTGGTCGATTGCTGCGGCCCGAAAGGTATCGGCCGCGCCCAACACCACCTTTAACCCCTGATTCTTAAATTGATGGGCCAGTTTCCCAATGGTCGTGGTCTTTCCTACCCCATTGACACCGACCACCATGATTACATAGGGTTTTTTATCGGGTGGTACACTAAACTCAGCTTCTTCGCCTACATGGGTTTCCGAGAGAAGGCCGGCTATCTCTTCCCGTAAAATGGTGTTCAATTCGTCCGTACCCATATACTTGTCCTTGGAAACCCTGGCCTCAATACGATCTATGATTTTAAGGGTGGTATCTACCCCCACATCGGAAGACACCAGCACTTCTTCCAGATTGTCCAATACCTCATCATCTACCTTGGACTTTCCGGCGACGGCCTTGCTCAATTTGGAAAAAAAGCCGGTCTTGGTCTTCTCCAACCCCTTGTCCAAAGCCTCCTTTTTCTGGGAAGAAAATATCTTCTTGAATAAACTCATCTAGTAAAAATCTTTTCACCAAATATATGAAATGAGCCCCAACAAAATTCAAAATCAAATGAAATAAAAAAGCTACTTTCTTTTGGAAAGTAGCTCTGCTCTATTTTGGTGAGTTTGTTAGTCTATTTCTTTGCCAACCATTCGTTTACGAATTCTGGCGGCATAACAGATTCCACAAAAGTGTATGCTCCCGTTTTAGGGGATTTTACCATCTTAATGGCCTTGGTCAATCGTTTTGAACTGGATTGTAATGAGGCTACTGTCTTCTTTGCCATGATTTCCTATTTTATCTCCTTATGGATTGTCATACGTTTAAGGATAGGATTAAACTTTTTGATTTCCATCCTATCCGGGGTGTTCTTTTTGTTCTTGGTAGTAATATACCGTGATGTACCTGGCATACCCGATTCCTTATGCTCTGTACATTCCAAAATAACCTGAATTCTATTTCCTTTCTTTGCCATCGCTATCTAATTTGCCAGGATTACTTGACCAATCCTTTCGCCCTTGCTTCCTTAAGGACTGCGGAGATTCCCTTTTTGTTAATACTCTTTAGGGCCCTGGTGGAAACTTTCAAAGTAATCCAACGGTCCTCTTCAGGAATGTAGAAACGTTTTTTGGAAAGATTTACGTCGAACCTTCTCCTCGTCTTGTTGACCGAAAATGAAACGTTATTTCCGAACATCGCCCGCTTTCCAGTAAGTTCACAAACTTTTGACATTACGCTAGTTTTAATGTGATTTTAAACAGGGTGCAAATTTATGTCATTTTTGCGGGACGGGCAAAATTCTTGTTCAGAAATTTAAAATTTCTTTTTGCAGCAGTTCAAAAGCTTTGTGCACGGCTTTTTGAACGATTCTTTCCCTGTGATTGCCCATAATAAATTTTTGGGAAAACACGCCCTTTGGGGAGGCAATAGCGATGAATACCGTGCCAATGTCAGCGTCGGAATCACCCTTGGTGGGACCTGCATTGCCTGTGGTGGCCACACCAAAGTCGGTGTCCATCAACCGCCGCACATTTTTGGCCATAGCCTCGGCTACCGGGGCACTCACCACGGAATGGGCATCTACCAGTTTCTCGGGCACCCCGAGCACTTCTATTTTGGCCTGGGTGGCATAACTTACCACACTGCCCTTAAAATAGGCCGAGGCCCCCGGTTGAGCAGTGATTTGCTGGGCTATTTTGCCGCCGGTAAAGCTTTCAGCGGTGGCCAGGGTCATCTTTTTGGCGGTCAGCAGTTTGGCAAGGGTATGTTCAATGGTTTCCCCATCTTCCTCCCCATAGATAATTTCACCTATGAGGTTGTAGAGTTTGTTGGACGCTTCCTCCATCGCAGCCGAAATAAGGGTATTATCGGTGCCCTTCGCTGTTAGTCTTAAGCGTACCTTCCCTAAACTAGGTAGATACGCCAGTTTAATAAAAGAAGGAAGATTTTCCTCCCAATCGGCGATGATTGCTGCAATGGCGCTTTCTCCCATGCCGTAGGTAACAATGGTCTTGTGTAAAATAAACGGACGTTTAAATTCCTTGACAATTTTTGGGATTACCTCCCTTTGCATTAGGTTTTTCATCTCAAAGGGAACTCCGGGCATGGAAACAAAAGCCGTACCCTTTTCCATAATCCACATTCCAGGGGCGGTACCATAGGCATTGTGCAATACCACGGCCTTGGAGGGTACGAGCGCCTGTCTTCTATTGACATCCGAAATGGGTGTTGCAATGAACTTTTTGAATAGCTGCTCTACATGATACAGTACTTGTTTGTCCTCTATCAAAGTATCTCCAAAATATTCACAAAGTGTGTGCTTGGTAATATCATCCTTGGTTGGGCCCAATCCGCCTGTAATCAAGATTACCTGGGCTCGGGATCTAGCCTCTTTTAAGGCACGCAAGATATGTGCCCTTTCGTCCTGAACCGATGTTATTTGATAGACAGAAACGCCTATTTTAGTTAGCTCTTGAGCGATGAACGTAGCATTGGAATCGACAATCTGACCTATCAGGATCTCATCCCCAATAGTAATTATCTCTGCGAACATTAGAAGTTAAAATCTTTTTTTAACTCGGAAATTACCTGATGGATGTCCTTTTTGAGTATCGGAAATCTTTTCTCGATTTCGGTACTATTGTCAGCATTCTTGCCCAAGGTCTCAATTTCCAGGGCGGTTGCGCGCGTCTGTTCCATGCCCAACAGGTCTACATTGGGTTTGATTTTATGGGCGAGTTTGTACACGTTTTCATAATCCCCTTCTGAAATGGCCGCTTCCAGTGCAAACAGATCCTGTGGTACTTCTTCCAAAAAGACCGAAATCACGGAATTGACGAAATCCTCATCTCCCTCCGCCATTTCATTTATTTTATCGAGATTGTATATCATTTACTTGATTTTAACCGAAAAGAGCTCTTTGCCCTCAAGTACGCCGGAAAGATAATCATTTGTCTGTATTCTTCCAACCCCCGCAGGCGTTCCCGTAAAAATTATGTCCCCTTTTTTCAACATAAAATACCTGGAAACATAAGAAATCAGTTCATCTATCTTCCAAAGCATCAGACCGGTATTGCCCTGCTGGACCGGAACTGTGTTTTTTAGCAAGGAAAAATTCAAATTGTTCAGGTCTTCAAAATCCGATTTCGGAAGCCACTTCCCTATAACGGCGGCACCGTCAAAGCCCTTGGCTTTTTCCCATGGAAGGCCCTTTTCCTTTAACTTGGATTGCAGGTCCCTGGCCGTAAAATCAATGCCCAGACCTACCTCATCGTAATACTTGTGTGCAAATTTTTCATCGATATGCTTCCCTACTTTCTTTATTTTCACAAGGACCTCTACTTCATAATGCACGTCCTCGGAAAAATCGGGGATATAAAAATCCTGTTCCTTGGGCAGTACGGCCGAGTCCGGTTTAATGAATACCACAGGGTCCGTAGGTCTTTCGTTGGCCAATTCCTCGATGTGATCGGCGTAATTTCGCCCTATACAGATCAGCTTCATATTTAGGTATGGGATTTTGCTAAAGGCAGGAAATACTAAGGATGCTTCCTAGCCCAGTTTATTGTTCAACTTACTTAATTTAATTTGGGTCAATACCTTTTTGGTATATAAGGGAAAGTCAGCATTGAGGATCCACCCAAAATACCCCGGTTCCTTTTCCAATACCTCATGCACTTTTTTGCCCTTGTGCTTTCCAAAGGAAAAAATGGCATCGCCTTCCTCATCCAGGACAATGAATCCTGCCAAATCAACCGATTGCCTACGGGTCGAGAACTGGGACAGTTTTTTTACGTTGTTCTCCAATTCCGGATAACGTTCCAATTGGGATAACAGCACCTCATAGGTGGCATGGGTATCCGCCTCGGCACTGTGCGCATCGGTCAGTTCCTTATCACAATAGAACTTATAGGCCGCCCCCAAGGTCCGTTTTTCCATTTTGTGAAAGATGGTCTGGACATCCACGGAAACCATGTGTTTCATATCAAAATCCAAATCGGCTCGTAGCATCTCTTCGGCCAGTAAGGGAATGTCAAAACGATCGGAGTTGAACCCTGCCAGGTCACTGTCCTTGATCATGCTGTATATTTCTTTGGAAAGTTCCTTGAAAGTAGGTTCCTTGGCCACTTTCTCATTGGTGATGCCATGTACTGCTATCACGTCTTCCGGAATGAGCATCTCTGGATTTATCAGCCAGGTTTTGCTTTCTTTATTTCCGTTGGGAAAGACCTTTAGAATGGAAATTTCCACAATCCTATCCTTGGCCACATTAGTGCCTGTGGTTTCAAGGTCAAAAAAACAAATGGGTTTGGTTAGCTTTAATTGCATACCGTTCTTTGGTTTGTGCAAAGATAGTTTTTAGCCCGCTATCTGGGTAAGGACAAGGAATTATTTTTTGGATTTGGCAAACAACCAAGGCAGCAGATCAGGCTCCTGGAAGGCGTTGTCCCAACTGTTGTGGCCTACCCCGGGATAGAGGGAGAATTTTACCTCCGCTCCCGCTGTTTCCAAGGCCGTCACCATATGTTGGGAATAGCTATGGTGCACCGCCCCATCGTTGTCCCCATGGAACACCCACCAAGACGGGCCGGTCAGTTTTACAGCCGTGCCGGGATGTGCCCCCCCGCAAATGGGAAAGGCGGCTGCAAAGGTTTTGGGGTTTCTACGGACCATTTCAAAGGTCCCCATTCCACCCATGGAAAGCCCGCCGATGTACATGCGGTCCCTATCTACCGAATGTTCCTTTAACAAAGCCCTTAGCAATTTTTGTAGGGCTATCATGGCATAGGTGGGCTTGCCCTTTTCCTGAAAGACAAACCTAAGGTTCTTACCCCCTTCTTTTGCCCCCACATTGCTCCAGGCGCTTTCCTTTGGACATTGCGGAAAGACCACGATGGCAGGGTAATGCTCCTTTATCTCATTTTTAAGAAACAGATCGGCCCCATGCACCAATTGCAGTTCATTGTCCTTACCCCGTTCCCCTGAGCCATGCAGGAACAGGATTAAGGGATAGGCTTTTTCAGCATTGTAGTCCTGGGGCAGCAAAATCCGATAGGGCATGCTATACTTGCCCTTTTTAAAAACTTTCTTCGCAAAGACCGATCGATCTTGGGCGCAAAGCTTGGAAAGGGATATCGTGCAGATTATGGTAAGTAAGATGGAAATGGTTTTCATTTTTGTCTGGAATAACTAGGACCAAAAATAAAAAAAGCCCTGTGAAATCAGGGCTTTTATACGATTAAATACGGGGTATCCCTAAATTTCCCTATTGGGGTCCCAGGCCTCAAGGTAATCTGCCACCGCTTTTACGAACATACCACCTAAAGCTCCGTTCACCACACGGTGGTCGTAGCTGTGCGATAGAAACATTTTACTCCTGACCCCGATAAAATCACCCTCCGGGGTCTCTATCACGGCGGGGAGCTTACGGATGGCGCCCAAGGCCAATATGCCTACTTGGGGCTGATTGATTATCGGCGTTCCAAATACACTGCCAAAAGTCCCTACATTGGTCACGGTGTAGGTACCGTCCTTTACCTCGTCTGGCTTTAAGGCGTTGTTCCTAGACCTGTGGGCCAAATCATTGACCACCTTGGCCATACCCACCAAATTCAACTGGTCTGCATTTTTGATGACGGGTACGATCAGATTGCCGTCAGGAAGGGCCGCTGCCATACCTATATTGATGTTCTTTTTCTTGATTACGGTATCCCCATCTACCGAAATATTCACCATGGGGAAGTTCTTTAAGGCTTTGGCCACGGCCTCCATGAATATCGGGGTAAAGGTCAATTTCTCTCCCTCCCTTTCCTCGAACGCCTTTTTCACCTTATTTCTCCAATTTACCACATTGGTCACGTCTACCTCCACGAAACTCTGAACATGAGCGGAAGTGGAAATGCTATGGGACATATGATGGGCAATAAGCTTACCCATACGGGTCATGGGAATTACTTCGTCATCGGCGTGGACCGGTGCGGCACTAGGTTTGGGTTTCTCCACAGGAGCTTGCGTATCCGCTTTGGGGACCGCCTGTTCCGCCTGAGGTTTAGGACTTTCCTCTACACCTGCGGCCCTCCCCTCCTTGCGGCCTGCCACATAGTCCAAAATATCGTTTTTGGTTACCCTGCCTTCTTTACCCGTGCCGGCTATTCCATCCAGTTCGGCTATGGAAATGCCTTCCTGCTTCGCAATGTTTTTTACCAAGGGGGAATAGAATCGGTCTGTACTGGTTGGTGTACTCGCTGTCTCCAGAACGGGGGACGCTATGGTTTCCTTTACCTCCTGCACCTTATTTTCCAGTGCTACAACGGCCTCTTCCGGAGCATCGACCTGAGCTTCCACTTCCGAAGAACCATTGTCCGATGCACTTGGCAAACTGCCATTGACCTCAATGATCGCAACGGTCTGTCCTACCGAAATAACATCATCCACATCAAAGCGCTTTTCCAGTAAAACACCGTCTACCTCACTGGGAACCTCCGAATCTACCTTATCCGTGGCAATTTCGAAAACGGCCTCATCCATTTCAATCGTATCACCAACTTCCTTCAGCCAAGAAGTGAGGGTTGCCTCTGCAACGCTCTCTCCCATTTGCGGTAATTTTAATTCAAATTTTGACATATTATTAGTTAAAGTGCTTTTTTGGACTACTATTTTGCAAAAATACTAAAAAAAACGCCCAATCATTATGTTTAACTCATTTTTTGACTTCCCTTCTACGAGGCTTTTATGGAATTCACAAAAGGTATCCTGTTCAAAATACTTCGCCCTAGTGTAACCTCATCTGCATACTCCAACTCGTCTCCCACTGCGATTCCCCTTGCTATGGTGGACGTTTTCAGTGGCAGTTCCTCGAGCTGTTTGTAAATATAGAAATTGGTGGTATCGCCTTCCATGGTGGAACTAAGGGCAAAAATAAGTTCCTTTACCTTCCCTTGTTTGGCTTTGTTTACCAAAGATGCTATGGTAAGGTCTTGCGGCCCAATGCCCTCCATGGGTGAGATCTTGCCCCCAAGGACGTGGTACATTCCTCTGTACTGTCCCGTATTTTCAATGGCCATTACATCCCTAATATCCTCCACCACGCAAATAAGTCTGCCATCCCTTTTGGGGTTGGCGCAAATTTCACACAGTGCTACATCCGAGATATTGTGGCAGTTGCTACAAAACTTGATGTCCTCGCGCAAATGGAGCAAAGCTTTGGATAATCTGCTGGTTTGATCGGCCGGCTGTTTCAATAGGTGCAGTACCAGGCGCAAGGCCGTACGCTTACCTATACCAGGTAATTGCGACATTTCATAAACCGCATTTTCCAAGAGTTTCGAAGAAAATTCCATAGCCGTAAAATTACGATTTTAGATTTATGTTTTAAGTTTTTGTACTTTGCATTTGAAATTTATTTTTATGACAGCTTCCCATATTCTGCTCTTGATCGGCGGATATTTTTTATTACTCCTTCTCATTTCCTACTTCACCGGAAAAAACGATTCCAACGCCGACTTTTTCAGAGCAGGAAAACAATCCCCTTGGTATTTGGTGGCCTTTGGAATGATCGGCACCTCCCTGTCAGGGGTCACTTTCATTTCCGTTCCCGGTTGGGTGGAAAGTTCGGAATTTGGGTATATGCAGGTCGTGTTCGGTTATTTGGTCGGCTATTTTGTAATCGCCTATCTATTGATGCCGATTTATTACCGATTAAATGTTACCTCAATCTATGAATATTTGGGCCAACGGTTTGGCCCAACAAGTTATAAGACCGGATCTTTTTTCTTCTTTATCTCTAGGGTGCTGGGTGCTTCCTTCCGCCTATTTTTGGTAGCCATTGTGCTACAGCAATTTGTTTTTGACGCCTGGAACGTACCTTTTGAGGTTACGGTAATCCTCTCCATTGTGCTCATTTGGATCTATACCTTCAGGGGCGGGATAAAGACCATTGTGTGGACAGACACGTTGCAAACGCTGTTTATGTTGTTGTCCGTAGGGCTTTCTATTTATTTTATCAATGAAAAATTGGATTGGAGCTTTTCCGAATTTTTGGCCTCGGACGAGTTAAAGCAATACAACACCATCTTGTTTACCGAGGATTTCTTTGCGAGGAACCACTTTCTGAAATCTTTTTTTGGGGGAATGTTCATAACGATTTGCATGACCGGCCTGGATCAGGACATGATGCAAAAAAACCTTACCTGTAAGACGTTAAAGGATGCCCAAACGAATATGGTCTCCTTTAGTTTGGTGCTGGTGGTGGTTAATTTCTTTTTCTTGTTGTTAGGGGCACTTTTGTTCATCTATGCGGCCAAATTTGATATTGCAATCCCACTTATGGATGGCGAGGCAAAAGCCGACCTGCTTTTTCCTGAAATTGCCCTGAACAGCGGTTTGGGCATTGCAGTGGCCGCAACCTTTATGCTAGGACTTATAGCTGCCGCATACAGCAGTGCGGACAGTGCATTAACCGCTTTGACCACTTCCTTTTGTGTAGATTTCCTCGGTATAGAAAAACGCCCGGAACCCAACCAAAAAAAACTGCGCAAAAAGACCCACATTGGCATGAGCGCCTTGCTTGTTGTGGTCATCATCATCTTTAAATATGTGCTGGACAGGAACGTTATAGATGGGTTGCTTACCGTGGCCACCTATACCTATGGTCCCCTTTTGGGGCTGTTTGCCTTCGGAATTTTCACCAAGTACAAGATCCGTGACGCTTATTCCTGGGTCGTGGCCCTAATTTCCGTGGCCCTGATCGTTATGATTGCAAATATCCCTTCGGATTGGCTAGGCGGTTATGTCGTGGGCTACGAATTGTTGCCGATTAACGGTTTGTTCACCTTTATAGGCCTTTTCCTGATACGCAACAAGGGTTGAATATCAATCGGTATTGTCCAAAAGAGCCCGCAGCACCCTGAGTTCATCCAAAATGGATGCTCCCGTTGCTTTCAGATACGCTTCCGATAAGGACGGATCGCCATGGATCGTGTTGTCCAATTGATACAGCAGCTTATCTTGCTTAAAGTAGCTTTTTATCTCATTCAATTCCACTTCATCCTGCTCGGTATCGTAAGCCCCGTCCATGGGTTTTACATACTGAATATGTTGCTCCCGGGCATAGCGAAGGCTATCGTTTTCCAGATAAAACCGCTTTTCCAGTTCAAAGCTGCTGCCCCTACCCTTCAAGACCATTTTTCGCAGCGTTTGATCTTCATAGTACACTTTTAGAATCGCCATTTTGGAACTGAAATTCTCAATTTGGAAGCTGTCTACCTTGGTCCAATGCTCTTGTTCATCCAAATGGGCTACAAGGGTATCCAAGGTCTTGATATACGTCGCTGTCTGTTTGTCCTGCCCCACCGCCCAGTGGAGGTATACAAATAAGACAAGAAACAATTGTTTTTTTAACATGATGGACTCAGTATTGATCTGTTGCAAGCAACGCCAGGGTGCAGGCCACTTCCACTTTGATCTCGGCTTGTTCCAACAAACTGTAAAAGGCAGGGTTCTCGGTCCCTGGATTAAAAATTACCCTACGTGGCCCCAGGCCAATGATAAGATCGTAATACGCAGGCTGACGCCTGGGATTGATATACAAAGTTATGGTATCCAAATTTTGAAAATCCTCTAAATTGGTCTTAATTTGTATCCCTGAAATTTCTCCCGCCCTAAGCCCAAAAGCTTCGGTTTCAATTGCATGGGCAAGGAGTCGGTTCACAACTAAATTACTATAGCGATTCGGTTTTAGGGAAGCTCCAAAAACAAGCGTTTTTTTCATCTGTTAATTTGGATGTTAAACTGTGTTAAGGTGTGTAACGTTTTAAAAAAAAATTCGTCTATTGTTTGATGCTAAAAGTTAGTCATTGATTTTGCTATATTTTTTTATAGTTAATGGTTAGTGTTTAGTATAGCTTATCAATGAAAGAAACCCCGGCGGTACCGTCGGGGTTTTATTTTTAAGCCCTTCTTTGAAACTGGCAACCATTGACCATACAGATACCGCAAAGATACGTCATGGCCCTTAAGCCCTTTGCTTCCCATTTTTATTTAGTGTTAAAATATGTTAAAAGAAATTCAAACGGTAACATCTCGCCTCTTTTATCGTCTAGTAGGTAACATCAATCCATCAATCAAAAAACGAACATCAGATGAAAAAAGTAAGCATACTTTTGGCTTTGCTTTTCTGTGCTGCAAATTTAGCGAACACCCTCCCCCCCACATCGGACCTAAAGATTGGAAGTGTTTCCGGTAAGGTTATCGATGTCAAACTGAAACAACCCGTGGCCTATGCCGCTATTGTGATCAAGGCCGAAGATGGTAGCAGCACCATCACCGGTGGCATTACCAAGGAAGATGGTACCTTTGAGGTCAAGGGACTGCCAATTGGCCCCATGATCTTTGAAATCCAGTTCATCGGTTACAAGACGCATTCCCAACAGATAAGCATCTCAAGGGGCAAGCGCAAGCTAGACCTCGGCACCATTGCCCTGGAGGAAGAGACCCAAGAACTCTCCGGTGTGGAGGTGGTTGCGGAGCGCACCACCATAGAACAACGAATAGACCGCAAGGTCATCAATGTGGGGAAAGATCTCACGACAGCCGGAGCCACGGCTTCTGACATTATGAACAATATTCCCTCTGTTAATGTGGACCAACAAACCGGGGAATTGACCTTAAGGGGGAATTCCAATGTTAGGGTCATGGTAGATGGAAAGCTGTCCAATGTACCCGTAGCGCAATTGCTACGCCAAATTCCGTCCACATCCATAAAATCCATTGAGCTCATCACCAATCCTTCGGCGAAATACAATCCAGAGGGTATGAGCGGACTCATCAACATCGTACTGCATAAAAATGCGAACATCGGGTTTAACGGTAATGTAAATCTGGGCCTTACGGTCGCCATAGAGGCCAAGTTCAACAGCAGTATCGATCTAAATTACCGCAATGGAAAATTCAACCTCTATGGCAATTATGGCAATAATATTGGGAAGTACGTGAATGACGGGTTTATTCGACGACAGGAGGAGAATTCCGAGCAAATCTTTGATTTTTTCAACAACAACAAATCCCATATCTACAAGCTAGGGGTAGATTTTTTTCTGAACGACAAGAACACCATTTCGTTCTTCACCAATCAAAACCTCTTTGATGGCAAGGGCCTGGGAATTACCGATGTGGTCTATAATGAGGAGTCGTTTCGGAACACCACCCAGTTTTTCAACAATATCAATGACAATCTGAGCGAACAATATAATTTTGATTATAAGGCGGATTTTAAAAAGGAAGGGCACAATATTGAATTGGAGGTAGATTACAATAGGTTTACGAGCGATGAGGACGCGGATTTCCGATCCACCGGTACCACCCTATTCCCCGATTATATGGATTTTGTGGATACCGAACGTACCCAGACCATAGCAAACTTGGACTATGTGAACCCCTTGGATTCCATTTCCAAATTGGAAGTGGGCGTCGAGGCCAGGATCTTTGAGACCGATGTGGACTACTCCTCTACCGGACTTTCCTTTAATTCCAATGGAAATTTGATACCCACCCCCAGTACGGACTTTGTCTATGACATGGATATCTATTCGGCCTATGTGACCTTTGCACAGAATTACAAAAAATGGTCCTATCAGGTAGGCGTACGGATAGAAGACGTAGAGGTAAAAGCCGATACGAATACCGTACGGGCCTTTACGGATAATTACACCCAACTTTACCCATCGGCCTTCCTGACCTATTCGCCCAACGAAAAGAATCAGTTTCAATTGAGCTATAGTCGACGGGTAGACCGACCCGGGCTGCAGCAGGTAAATCCTATTCGGGAATGGGCCACACCCTTGATCTCTTCCTTTGGGAATCCAAGTCTGGTGCCGCAGTTCACCAATTCGGTCGAAACCAATTATACCAGAAGGATCAAAAATGGAAGCATTACCGCAGGGGTCTTTTACAGGAGCATTGAAGATGAAATCAACAGAGCGGTCTATGTGGACCGCCTGGATCTGAACAAATTGATCTTGACATTCGATAATTTCGACAACACCTCGGCTTACGGAGTGGAAGTTTCCACCAATTACAAACCCGTTAAATGGTGGGGAATCAATGCGAGTTTTGATTTCTTCTCCCAGACACAGCGCGGCATAACCGAAAGTTTACCGGTAGATAATGGTTCGGCCACGGTGGACGATATCGTTGTGGAAGAGGTGGAAGTTGAAAATACCGCCTGGAACCTAAGGATGAACAACAGCTTTACAGTAACCAAAAAATTAACGCTCCAGCTTTTCGCCTTTTACAGGGGCAGAAACCAGAACATCCAATTCACGGTAAAGCCGATGTACTTTATCAATACGGGGGCGCGTTACAGTTTTGCGCAAGGGAAGGGAACCTTGAGTTTTAATTTCAATGATGTCTTTAATACGATGCGGTTCCAGTTCGATGGAGATCGTCCCTTTGTTCAAAATGGCCGCTTCAATTGGGAAAGCCAGAACGCCTACCTGGGCCTGTCCTATAGATTCGGAAGTGGTAAAAATCGCGCTTCAAAACGAAAACGAAGGGATGACAATACCAAGCAGGGTAGCGGCGGTATACTATAATATATGTATTGATTAGGTCGTAGCACAGAGGGTTGGTTGGTTTTCTCTTACGATCTATCAATAAAAAACCCCGGTCTTGACCCGGGGTTTTTGTTTTTCTGCTTGGACACCTTAGGCCTCGGGCAATCCCGTTGGGCGACCGTCCAGGCTGATGCTATTTTTTTTCTTCCGGTATTCGATAATCCGATCTTTCCCCTGCTTTTTCGCCCAAAGTTTAAGACCTTCCCGATCGGCCGTATAGTCCATATAGGGTACCCCCATCCCACATGAGATCTGCACCAAATCAAATTCCATATCGATTAATTGCCGGCTTCCCTCAATTTCGGAAAACCTGTGAATGTGGGCCTTCCAAAAGGGATCGTGCTCATGATAGGCCTTCGCGATACCGTACAAACGCAAAATCATAGGCTTGCCCTCAAAAGCACAGAACATCAACGTCATGCGATTGTTGTATTGCAGATGCGCTGCGGTTTCATTGCCACTCCCTGTAAGATTCAACCAAATTACCCTGTTCCCATCAATGACCCTAAGGGCGTCCATGCCTTTGGGAGACAGATTCACTCGGCCGTCTTCCATGGCTGTGGCCACAAAAAAAAGTTTTTGATTCCCTATAAAATCAATTAGTTCGGGCGTTAATTTTTCCAAGCGCTTTCCCATAATCGTACATCCAATGATTTGAAATTTACCATCTTATAATGGCACTGCCCCAGGTAAATCCACTGCCAAAGGCGGCTAGGACCACTAAATCTCCTTCTTTTATTTTGCCTTGTTCCCAAGCCTCGGTCAAGGCAATGGGGATAGATGCCGCGGTAGTGTTTCCATAACTCATGATATTGTTGAACACTTGGTCATCACTTAGACCAAACTTCTTCTGAACAAATTGGGAGATGCGTAGGTTGGCCTGATGGGGAATGAGCATATCTATATCCGTAGGGCCCAAACCATTGGTCTGAAGTCCTTCCATAATGACCTCGCTAAACCGGACCACGGCATTCTTGAACACGAACTGGCCATTCATATAAGGGAAATAGGATTCGTCATTGGGGTCATTGTCGGCAAGGATGTCCGTGACCCATCGCTTCCCCATACCGGGCGCAATCACAGAGAGTTCCTCTGCATGCTGTCCTTCGGAGTGCAGATGTGTGGAAAGTATGCCTTTGGAGGAATCTGTTTCCCGGCTCACCACGGCAGCTCCCGCGCCATCACCGAAAATCACGGAAACTCCCCTTCCCCGAGTGCTCATGTCCAAGCCTCTGGAATGTACTTCGGACCCGATGACCAGCACATTTTGGTACATTCCGCTTTTGACATATTGGTCGGCAACGGATACGCCATATACAAAACCCGAGCATTGGTTCCTAACGTCCAGGGCACCTACCGTTCCGATGCCCAGATCTCGTTGGACCAAGACTCCCGGTCCTGGAAAATAATAGTCGGGACTTAGGGTGGCAAATACAATAAAATCGATATCATTGGCATCAATACCGGCGCGTTCTATCGCTATTTTGGCCGCTTTTACGCCCATAGAAGTTGTCGTGTCCCCTTCATTCTTGGCCACATGCCTTCGTTCCTTTATCCCTGTGCGTTCCTGAATCCAGCTATCACTCGTCTCCATCACCTTGGACAGATCTTCATTGGTGACCACATTTTCTGGTACATAGTATCCTAATCCAGCAATTTTTGAGTTGTACATGTTTATTGGAAGTTCTATTATTGTTGGTTTACACAAACTAATATAGGTAAAAAATAATAGATGTTGCAGTGCCCTTGGGCCGGTCTAAGCCAGATATTTTTTAAAGTTATCAACGACTACCCTGGCCCTAAGATCGTGCAAGAGATTGTACAGCCCGAAGAAGGTTCTGTTCATGTACAAAAAATGCTTGGATCCCCTATTCCCGTTCATCTTTCTGATCTGTTCGTCCTTGGAATAGCGTTCGCTCAGGTTCGCTATCCGGTTCCAAAATACTTCCGCTCCAAAATCAAATTGTTCTTCGTTGAAAGGAGAGGTAAAAAGCGTAAGCATTTCCTTGAACAGTTCCTTAAAAAAACGTAGTTCCTCCGGGGAGTCCGTAGGGTTCAATATTTCCAATTCGTACAGTTTCTCCATAAAAACCCTGTCGTTTTCTATGTTTTCCCGTTTGGCCAGTTCAAAATAGGGTACATAGAACTCATCTGGGATTTCCTTGATGCAACCGAAATCGATGGCGATCAACGTTGCTTTTTCGCTGACAAGGAAGTTCCCCGGATGGGGGTCGGCATGCACCTTTCTTAAGCCGTGTATCTGGAACATATAAAAATCCCACAAGGCCTGCCCCAGGGTATTTCCCAAAGCAGGTGAAAAATCGTTTTTGGTAAACTCGCTTAGGTGCAGTCCGTGCATCCAATCCATGGTGATGATCCGCTCATTGGATAGCTCCTCATAATAGTCCGGAAACTCCATATTCTGGATATGCATACACGCCTGGGTAATCTCCTTGCTTTGCGCAATCTCCAAAGTGTAGTCGGTTTCTTCGATCAGCTTGTCCTCCACTTCCTTGAAATACTTGTCCGAATCCTTGCCCTGAATATTGAACATCCGGATAGCTATAGGTTTTACCAGTGCAAGATCGCTACTGATGCTCTGTGCCACACCAGGGTACTGTATCTTGACTGCAAGCGATTTCCCATTTTTGGTAGCCTTGTGCACCTGTCCAATACTGGCGGCATTAATCGAGTCCTGCTCAAAAGTATCGTATAGCTCTTCAGGATACTTCCCCAAATATCGTTTAAAGGTCTTTCTGACCAAGGGTGCTGACAAGGGGGGTACTGAAAATTGGGAAAGCGAAAATTTTTCCACGTAGGCCCGTGGGAGCAGATTTTTCTCCATACTCAACATTTGGGCCACCTTTAATGCACTTCCCTTTAGGCTTTTTAGGCCGTCATAGATATCCTCTGCATTATTTTCATTGAGCTCGTCCTTGGTAAGTTCCGGGTTCACTAATTTCTTACCGTAATACTTCACGTAATTGCCCCCTATTTTTGCTCCAGTCCTGACCAGTTTACTGGCCCGTTCTATTTTTCCAGTGGGTATCCTATCGAGTGTCTTCATATAACAGTTGTGCCTTCAAAGCAAGGGAAAGCATTAAATTTTAAGCAAAGTTCTCTTTGTACAAAAACTTACCCAGGTCAATAATACTTTCGAGTGGGGTATTGTCAAAAACGTCAAAAACGGTCTTCACCGACTTCTCTATAGCCATATCGGTCTTTTCGAAGCCCGGAGAGGAGTCGTCCATCCAAAATTTAAGTAGAAACATCAGCTGCATCCAAGCCCCTTCTGAGAACAACTGTGGATTATATTTTGTAATACGAATGGATTTGTCACTGTTGGCCTCCTCGATCAAGGCCGTAGCAAAACCTTTAAAGTGCTTTCTCAAATAGGTAAGCTGCTTCAAATTTTTGAGCACATTTCGTTGCTCTTTCAATGCAAAGAGCACATAACTTCGGTTCAATGACAGCAGTTCAAAAAAAGAGAAGAAAAACGTGAGCATTTTATCCTTGTTGGAGAAACCTTCATACCCTTTGTTCTTTTGGATCAGGGTTTCGGTATTGCTATAAAACTTGGCCCAAATGGCCCTCTGAAGGTTTTCAAAGGAGCCAAAATGTTCGTAAAAGTCCGCTTCTTCCAATTGGTTGGACTGGCAAAATTTATAAACCGATTTTGGGGCCGTTTCATGCGCTAGCACATAGTCCATATACATGCCTATGATGATGTCATCGGTAATTTTTTCCCTCGTTGTTTTTGCTCCCATGTGTCAATATTTTTTTGTTCATGTAAAAATACGATACTATGAACACATATTATGTTAAGGAATTAAGAATAACGGATAGATGCAAAATAAAAACGTGCTTTCCTGGCAGAAAGCACGTCTTCAACAACCTAACCAATAAATAAACAAACTTATTACAGAACAAAACTTAATCATAGCAATTTTACTTCTGCAACGGATAGCGTAAATTTACAAAATGTTTAATTAATTTAAAAATAAATTAAACAAAAAATATGTTAAACTTTTGACACCGATTGGCAGATGCTCCATAATGGTGCCAGTTTGTCACGATTGGGCATATTGGTACTTTTTTTGTCCTTGGGTTCTGGAACCATTAAAAAATATCATATATGGCAACTGGCAAAATCAATGTTTCGGTAGAAAACATATTTCCATTAATAAAGAAATTCCTCTATAGCGACCATGAAATATTTCTTCGCGAGCTTATCTCCAACGCTACGGATGCTACTTTAAAGCTTAAGCATCTGGCATCCATAGGAGAGGCCAAGGTAGATTATGGCAATCCCATGATCGAATTAAAGGTGGATAAGGAAGGAAAAAAACTCCACATTATAGATCAGGGCATCGGGATGACCGAGGAAGAAGTAAAAAAATACATCAATGAGGTGGCCTTCTCGGGCGCCGAGGAGTTTTTGAACAAATATGAAGATTCTGGAAAGGACGCGGGAATCATAGGGCATTTCGGATTGGGTTTCTATTCGGCCTTCATGGTATCGGACAAGGTAGAGATCATTACCAAAAGTTATACGGACGAACCTGCGGCGCATTGGAGCTGTGACGGATCGCCCAAGTTTACCTTGAAAAAGGGCAAAAAAGAAGATCGGGGAACCGAGATCATTCTGCATATCGCGGACGACTCCACTGAATTTCTTGAAGAAAACAGGATCAATGAACTGTTGCGTAAGTACAATAAGTTCATGCCCATTCCGATCAAGTTTGGCACCAAGACCGAAACACTTCCTAAACCCGAGGGTGCAAAAGAAGAAGATCCCGCACCCACCCAAGAGGTAGATAATATTATCAACAATCCCACACCGGCTTGGACAAAACAGCCCAAGGATCTAAAAGAGGAAGATTACAAGAGTTTCTATAGGGAACTCTATCCCACACAGTTCGAGGAACCCCTATTTAATATTCACCTGAACGTAGATTATCCCTTTAACCTTACCGGGATTCTTTACTTCCCAAAATTGACCAATGACCTCAACATTCAGAAAGACCGGATACAACTGTACCAAAACCAGGTCTTTGTTACCGATAATGTAGAAGGGATAGTACCTGAATTTTTGACCATGCTGAGAGGTGTGATAGATTCTCCGGATATTCCATTGAATGTGTCCCGATCCTATTTACAGGCAGACGGTGCGGTAAAGAAAATTTCGTCCTACATCACCAGGAAGGTTGCGGATAAGCTCGCTTCCCTCTTTAAAAATAATCGGGAGGATTTTGAGGCCAAGTGGAACGATATCAAAATCGTGATTGAATACGGCATGTTGTCCGAGGAAAAGTTCTTTGAAAAAGCGGACAAATTTGCACTGTATCCCACGGTGGACGGTTCCTATTTTACCTTTTCCGAATTGCAGGAAAAGATAAAGGACAACCAAACGGACAAGGACGATAAATTGGTGGTGCTCTACGCCTCCGACAAAGAAGCGCAGCACAGTTATATTGAGGCGGCCAAGGCCAAGGGATATGAGGTCTTATTATTGGATTCGCCCATTATTTCCCATTTGATGCAAAAGTTGGAGACCAGCAAGGAGAAACTTTCCTTTGCCCGGGTAGATGCCGACCATTTGGACAACCTTATCCAAAAGGACGACACCCAAATTTCCAAATTGTCCGATGAGGAAAAAGAAAACCTCAAGACCAATTTGGAGGAGGTCATCAAGGACAAAGGCTATACCGTACAGCTAGAGGCTATGGACAGCGCTGCTTCTCCCTTTATTATTACGGAACCCGAGTTTATGCGCCGTATGAAGGAAATGCAGCAGACCGGCGGTGGCGGTATGTTCGGTATGGGCAACATGCCGGAAATGTACAACCTCATCGTAAATACCAACCATGAACTGGTCGGTGAAATCCTGAACACCAAAACAGCGAAAAAGCGGGAACGCTTGATCAATCAATCCTTGGATTTGGCACGTCTGTCCAAGGGACTCCTCAAAGGGGAGGAACTCACCAACTTCATCAATAGAAGTTATGATATGATCAAGTAGTTCAGCTTATTTATTATAAAAGGCTGTCTAAAAAACATAGATGTCCGTTCGAGCGCAGTCGAGAACTCCTTGAGGATTAAATTTTAAGATATCTCGACTGCCTGTCCTCCGTACAAGGCTTTGGAAGGCGGGCGCTCGATATGACATTTTTTCAAATACTTTTTAGACAGCCTCTTTTTATTTCAGCTATACCCAGGCCCATTTACCAGTATATGGGACCATCCCCTAAATACTTCTCGGCAATAGGCCGGTAGTAATCCCATAGTTCCTCCAATTCATAGGTTTTGGTACTTTTCGTGTAGAGGTCGTATCTATTAAAGTCCCGAATCCATTCCAAATACTGCTGGTCCTTTTCATTTAGTAGTCGGGCATAACTTCCCCCCGTATGCCATGGGTAAAACGAATGGTATCGGATCATGACCATGGCCGCTTCGGGAAGGGTATTTTTTTTATGATGGGACAACACCTGAAATAGGTATTCGTCATGCCCCCATGCCAATTCTAAATTGTCCAGGCCGCAGCCCTCTTTATAGACTCCTAGCGCAGTGTTGTATCGATCGTCCTTCATATCGGGATTCAACGTATTGAATTCCGGAAACACACAGCTGCCGGGCAGGGCGCAGCCTACCACAAATACATCACCCACCATACCCCATTGTTCTAATTGGCTGGTACCGTCCTCATCGCAGCCCCACAGAAACATCACCTTGCCCAAATCGTGAATAAGCCCGGTCAATTGCATCCAATCGGGTCTCTTATCTGCCCGCATGGCCTCGGCACTTTGAATAAGGTGCTGTACATTGGGTAAGTCCAGATCCGGATCGCTAACATCGATCAAGTCATTGAGATGGCCCATGGCATCCCTAAGGGTCATGGGTTTGTCAAAAGTCAGGTACTTTTTATGCATCCGCTGTACATAATCCAAAGTCTGATTTTGTCTCATTTTTCGGTAATGTTCATATACCGCATCGGTCACGTCGAACTCGGTGTAATTTCTAAACGTTTTTTCCATAACTATACATTTCCTAGTAAAAGGTACAAAATAATCGTAGATAACACCAAAAAGAGGCTGAAGGGCTTAGCGTATTTCCACGGTCTTAAATCTAGGATTCCTGCATCTTTCATTTCAAAAATATCCCCTTTCGGTGATAGATAGGAAACCAAGTGCATCACCAACAGGTTCAGTACAAATTCTATTCCCCAAATATGAACAAAATGCAACTCCAATTCCAGGATGTAATAGGTGGTCACATAAAACAACAGCCCGAACAAAAGACCGATCTTAGCACCTCTGGCAGATACTCGTGGAAAAAGAAAACCGGCTATGATCACACTTGCGATGGGTACAAAGAAGATACCGTTTAATTGCTGCAACAACTGATACAGGCCTTCTGGTGCATTGGCGACAAAGGGAGCGATCCCAATTGCAAACACTGCCAAAAGGGCCGAAGTCCATTTTCCTATGACGACCAACTTTTTTTCGCTCGCCTGCTTTTGAATATATCGCTTAAAGATGCCAAGACTAAATACCGTAGCCGCACTATTGAGTGCACTGTTAAAGGTGGTTAGGATGGCACCCATCATCACGGCGACAAAAAAACCGGTAAGCCATTGCGGAAGTACTTTCTTTACCAACAAGGGATAGACACTGTCCGGGTTATCGTATAAACTTTCCCCAAAATAATAAAATCCTATCAAACCCGGTAGTACGATGACCAAGGGGACCAAAATTTTCAATAGGCCGGTAAAGAGCAATCCTTTTTGTGCTTCCTTTAAATTTACCGCCCCCAAGACCCTTTGGATTATAGACTGGTGCATGGTCCAGAAATAAATTTGATTGATCATAAGGCCGGTAAACAAGACTTCAAAAGGTAATATCGCCGAGCGTGCCCCGGCACCCACGCCCGATTCACGACTGACCACGTTGAACTTTTCGGGGCTATGCCGAAACACCTTGCCCATCCCCTCAAAAGGGTTACCATCGCCTATGGCAAGCAAGGCAAGAATAGGCACCAAAAGCCCTGCTACAAGCAAGCCAAATCCATTGATGGTATCGGTATAGGCCACCATCTTAAGCCCCCCAAATATAGCATATACGGCTCCTATACTCCCCACCACCAGAATGGTGATCCATATCCCTTCGGCCTGACTTACATTCAAAAGTTGGGATATTTCAAAAATGGCCTCAATATTCAGGGCTCCTGTATACAGTACTATGGGAAGTAAGGTGGCCACAAAGGAAATGATCAAGAGCAGGGCCACCAAGGTACGGGTAAGACCATCGAACCGTTTTTCCAAAAACTCGGGAATGGTCGTTAACCCCATTTTCAGGTATCGTGGTGCAAAATATAGGGCAGCGATCACCAAGGCTAAAGCGGACGTAACCTCCCAAGCTACGATAATTGCACCATTTCTATAGGCGGAACCGTTCATCCCAACAAGGTGTTCGGTAGAAATATTGGTCAGTAAGAGCGAACCGGCAATTACGATTCCGGTAAGGGAACGTCCGCCCAGAAAATACCCGTCGCGGGTATCCAATCTATCCCGTCGGAGTTTCCACGTAGCATAAAAAGCCACAAAACCGGTAAACAAGAGAAAAGTAATCAAGGCCATTACCGGTAAAAATAAGCATAATATAGCTTGGTAGGCGGATTGGAAATCTCCTAAGAATTAATTACTCCAAAACATAACGATTGTCCAAATGCCTCTTTAACAGGACCACCTGTAGGCAAACAAAAAGCGTGAGCCCCAAGGCGCCGTAAACGAAGATGTTGGAAATCTTCCACTGCGTCCATTGTTCCAAAAAGTCGAAATTTAAACGTTCGCTCCACTGCACATCGGATAGGCCCATAAAACTCAGGTCGCCATTCCCCAGAAGGGAATAGGCAAAAACTCCGAGTACAGCGAGAAGCAATAGCAACCAGGCGCCCTTGGAAATCAGTGGGCGATATACCTTAGCCGTTGTTGGGGCCGTTTCGGAGATTTTGGAAAGGACCGTAGCAGTGAAATCCATTGAAGGTTGTTCCAATCCCGCTTCCTTCACCGTTTTTTTGAGAAGGGCATCCAGTTCTTTTTCTTTATTTTCTTCCATAACTGCGTATCGTTTCTGGTTCCAATCGGTTTTTTAAAATTTCTGCCAGTCGTTTTCTGCTCCGGAACAAACGTACCTTAACAGTATTTGCATTTTCGTCCATAATTGCCGCTATCTCGCTCAGTGATAACTCTTCATAATAATGCAGCGTAATTAAAAAGCTATCGTCTGGTGATAGTTCTTGCATCGCCTCTTTTATGGTCTTGCTGCGCTCTTCACGTTCCAGGCCTTCCAAGGTGTTTTCCATGGACCGCACATAGCGTTCGGTAAAGGCATCTATAGGGCTTGTATCCAAATCTCTGCTTTGTTTCTTCACATAGTCCAAACTTCTGTTATAGGCAATCTTATAGAGCCAGGTCGAAAATTTGGCATCGCCTTTAAATCGGTCCAGCCCCTGAAATACCTTAAAAAAAACATCCTGGGCCACTTCCTCCGCTTCCTCCCTATTCTTTACCATTCGCAAGGCCAAAGTATATACCATATGCTTATAACGGTCAACAAGGGATGCAAATGCATGCGTATCCCCTGCGAGGGTCCTTTCTATATAGTGTTGGTCTTCTTGAAGGCTCATCTAAGTAATAAGACGATATATGAAGCGCCTAGGTTACACAATTTAGAAAAATATTGACTATTCCTGTAACCGGGGTTCAAAAATGATCGTCATACCCTATGAACAAAATAAATAATCCATTAAAAATTATAAGATGGCAGCAGCAATTATAATCCCCGTAAGTTTTTTTCTAGTCGTATTAGCAATAACCTATCTCTATTTTTCCACAAGGAATAGGGAGCGCATGGCGCTAATTGAGAAAGGAGCGGACGCCAGTATTTTTGTAAAGGGCAAACGGGAAAGGACAGCACCTTTTTGGAAGGTACTTGTTCTTAACCTGGCACTTCTTCTCATGGGTATAGGCCTCGCCATTTTTCTGGCCGCCGCATTCGTGCACACACTGGGCATGGACGACGAAGTAGCCTATCCAGGCACCATATTCTTCATGGCAGGTTCTGGCCTTTTGGTGGGCTTTTTCCTGACCAAAAAGCTCGACAAGGAAGATGTGTAACACGAATCCTACCCTTATTTAGATACATGAAGCTTCCTGTGGGGAGCTTTATGTGTCTATCCTATTTGGAGTGCTTCAAAAATACTACCATCCGTTGGGCCAACTCCTCCCCTTTTTCCTCTTGAATAAAATGTCCGGCATCTGTAATCGTTTGATGCGGTTGCCCTTTTGTCCCGGGAACCTTTGCCTGAAAAAATAGGTCACCTCCCCTCATAATGGGGTCGGAATCCCCGAAAAGGGTCAGAAAGGGCTTTTCCCAACGCTCCAGTACTTTCCAGGCCGCATCGCAGGCGGGAATGGCTCCATATGGGTCTTCACCGTCAAAAGGGACCAATTTGGGAAAAACACGGGCGCCGGCCTTAAAGGAATCGTCCGGAAAAGGGGCGTCATAGGCAGCTATTACCTGCTCGGACAGGTTGGAGACCGTCCCGAGCTGTAGCACCTTGCCAGCGGAAAAATGCGGGGTTTTTTGTGAAAAATCGCGCCATTGCTTAAAAGCGTCATTGGCATACACGCCCGTCCGGGTCAATAAGGTATTGGACGCTATGATACTGCTGAACAAGGCTTCTTCTTCGGCAGCGATCCGAAGGCCGGTAAGGCCGCCCCAATCCTGGCAAAAAAGATGGATATCGGATAGGTTTAGTCCAGAAATGAGCGCCTTGAGCCAATCAACGTGGCTTTGATAGCTATAGTCTTCCTGCCGTACCGGTTTATCCGATTTTCCAAAGCCGATCAGATCGGGCGCAATGGTCCGAAATCCGGCTTCTACCAAGATGGGTATCATCTTTCGATAGAGGTACGACCAACTGGGTTCCCCATGCAAAAGGAGCACAATAGGGCCCTCGCCCTCGTCTACATAATGCATTCGCAATCCTTTCGCCACCTCATGATAATGGGGCCTAAAAGGATAGTCGGCCAGGCCTTCAAAACAGGATTCCGGGGTTCTTAGAACTTTCATTTTGATTATTTTTTACATTCGCTTATTCAAACATCAGGGACACAAACTCTGCTACACAGGCAGGTTTCTCCACGCCATTAATTTCCACCATACAATCCCAGGCAACCTTAAGACCGGTATCCCCATAGTCCTCTATGTCCAGTATCTTTCCCTTCAACCTCAATTTACTATCCACCACCACCGGGTGCGGAAAACGTACTTTGTTCAATCCATAGTTTACCCCCATCTGCATACTTTCTACCGTGATGAGATCCTCGAGCATCTTGGAGAGCAAGGAAACGGACATGAATCCATGGGCCACCGGTGCCTTGAACGGGGAATGTTTTTTCGCTTTTTCCACATCCACATGGATCCACTGAAAATCCAGGGTAGCCTGGGCAAAGGCATTGATCATGTCCTGGGTGACCTGTATCCAGTTGCCCAGGGGCAGTTCTTTGCCCTTCAGTTCGCGAAACTCCTCAAAATTCTTACATATCAACTTTTCCATGGACCGTTATCTAGAAATTCCCCCATCGATGGTTAAACAAATCCCCGATACGTACTGTGCCTCATCTGACGCCAGGTAAAGGTACCCATAGGCAATGTCCATGGGCATAGCCGCCTTTTGCAGGGGTATCTGTTTTTTCATTTGCGCCATGTGCTCAGCCGGGATTTTTTCCACCATTTCGGTAAGCGTAAAACCGGGGGCTACCGCGTTGGCGGTAATGCCATATTTTCCCAGTTCCATGGTCCAGGTCTTGGACATGGCAATTACCCCTGCCTTGGTGGCCGCATAGTTGGTTTGTCCAAAATTTCCGCGAAGCCCGACGTTGGAAGCGGCTGAAACAATACGACCGTAGCCGGCTTCCTTCATATAGGGTACCACAGCTTGCGTGCACAGGAACACGCCCTTTAGGTTCACATCGATTACCGCATCCCACTCCTCCATGCTCATTTTCTGAAGGGTCTTGTCCCGGGTTATACCCGCATTGTTAATCAAAATGTCGATTTTCCCATAACGGGAATGGATATCGGCCACAGCAGCTTGTACCGCTTCCCTATCGGTCACCGATATATTGAGGAACTCTGCCTGTCCTACTCCGGCATTGATTGTTTTGGCTGTCTCCATACCTATATCCAACACATCCCAGATTATTACGGTGGCCCCTTCCCGGGCAAAGAGGTCCGAAATTGCTTTTCCTATACCCCGCGCTCCACCGGTTACGATGGCCACCTTGTTTTTTAATCGCATATCTTGTATTTCATTTTTAATTTGTTTTACATCCATTAGGAAGGCCCACCTTGAAATACAGCAGGCTAAACCCCTATGACCACCTTTCCCATTACTTTTCTGTTCATCATTTCCTGCAAGGCCTTGGGTGTTTCGGCCAAGGAATACACTGCATGAAGGTGGGGTTTAAGCCTGCCTGCGGCGTACCATTGCATCAACTGCATGGTATTTTCCATATTCCTTTTGGGCATCTTCATGGCAAAACTTCCCCAAAAAACCCCTACTATGGAACACCCTTTTAACAGCGGTAGGTTCAAGGGTATTTTGGGAATATTCCCCGCTGCAAAACCTACTACGAGGTACCTGCCTTCCCAATTCATGCCTCTAAGTGCCGCTTCGGAATAGTCCCCTCCTACCGGGTCGTACACTACATCCACTCCTTTACCCCCGGTGAGTTCCTTTATTCGTTCCTTTACATTCTCTTTGGAATAGTTCAGTACTTCATCTGCGCCGTAAGCCTTGCACAATTCCAGTTTATCGGTGGAGGAAGCGGCAGCAATTACCTTTGCGCCCATCAACTTGCCCAATTCCACAGCGGCAAGTCCCACTCCGCCCGATGCCCCAAGCACCAACAGTGTTTCTCCTTTTGCCAAAAGGCCCCGATCCTTTAGGGCATGATAGGACGTTCCGTACGCCATCATAAAAGAGGCGGCCACCGGAAAATCCATTTGGGGCGGTTTTGGAAAACATGCGCTGGCCGGCACGAGGACTTCCTCGGCGAACCCGCCGTTGACCACAAATCCAAACACGGCATCCCCAGGTTTTACATGGGTTACTCCAGGTCCTACCGCTTTGACAATACCTGCAACATCACTTCCTGGGGTAAAGGGTAATTCGGGTTTAAACTGATACAATCCCTGTATGATCAGGGTATCCGGGAAATTAACCCCACAGGCTTTCACAGCAACCAAAACTTCTCCCTCCCTAGGGTTTAAATTGGCTATCTCCTTTAATCTTAGGTCCGATGGCGGCCCGTATTGTTCGCAAACTATTGCTTTCATCCAAATGCTTTTACCCTTAATCCTCAATAACCTTCAACACCAATTTTCCCATTTTATCACCCGTAAACAGGCGTTGAAAGGTTTCCTGAAAATTTTCGATGCCCTCGTATACGTCCTCTTTGCTCTTAAGTTTCCCTTGCATCATCCACATACCCATTTCTTGGGCTGCTCTACCGTAGTCCTTGGCGTAATCCATCACCACCATGCCCTGCATGCTGGCCCTATTTACCAAAAGGGACAAGTAATTGCTGGGGCCTTTAACTGCGGTTTTATTGTTGTATTGGGAAATGGCGCCACAAATAACAATCCGCGCATGCATTCGCAAACGTGTCAGGGCCGCATCCAATATTTCGCCCCCCACATTGTCAAAATACACATCTATTCCCTTTGGGCATTCGCGTTTTAACGCGTCGGAGAGTTTTTCTGATTTGTAGTCTATGGCTCCATCAAAACCCAGCTCTTCCTTGATATAGCGGCATTTATCCGTACCTCCGGCAATTCCTACCACCCTGCAGCCTTTGATTTTGGCTATTTGTCCTACAATACTCCCTACGGCACCAGCGGCCCCGGACACCAGAACAATATCCCCTTCTTTGAGTTTACCCACTTCAAGAATACCAAAATACGCGGTCATCCCAGGCATCCCCAAGGTTCCTATATAGGTGGTCATAGGTGCCAATGTAGGGTCTACCTTATACCAATTCTCCCCATTGGACACGACATATTGCTGTACCCCTCCCCAGCCGGTAAGGCAGTCCCCTTCCTTAAACTTTGGGTGTTTGTTGGACTTTGTTACCGTACCAATGGAACCGGCGCGCATGACCTCTCCGATCTGCACTGGCGGAATATAGGATTTCCTGTCATTTAGCCACCCTCTCATGGCAGGATCTAGGGAAATGTAGTGGTGTTGGATCAACACTTCCCCTTCGGCTGGTTCCGGAATGGGATTCGATTCCAGTGACCAGGTTTCCCCATCGGGCATCCCCACCGGGCGTTTTTTAAAAATCAATTGCTTGTTCATTTTTCTATTTTTTATTCTTTCTGTTAAAGGCTATGTGGAAATGCCTTCATTTTTTTGATTTATATCGTTTTCAAACAGTTATAAGGACGTTCCTCCGTCCAAGGTAATGGTTTGCCCGGTAATAAATTTGGTGCCGTCAGAGGCCAGCCATACGATGGCCTCCGCTATCTCCGTTACATTTCCGTACCGTTTCATGGGAATGACGCTTTTGAGCATATCATCCATATCCGGTCTGGCATCCAATAATTTATCCAAAAGTGCCGATTCCGTATAGCCTGGGCAAACTGCATTTATACGAATATTTTTGGTGGCGTATTCCAAGGCCGCCGACTTGGTCATCCCAACCACTGCAAATTTGCTGGCACTATAGGAAAGATTATTCAGAGAAGCCTTTAAGCCGGCCAGCGAGGCCACATTGACAATATTTCCATACCCCTGTTTCAGCATTTGTACCAAGGCCAATTTCATACAATAAAAGACCCCGGTCTGATTCACGGCTATGACGCTGTCCCAGTCTTCCAACGTATGTTCCGCGGTCTTCAACAAATTTCGTGGCCCAATACCGGCATTGTTCACCATAATGTCCAATTGGCCAAATTGCTTTATCGTTTCGTCAATAAGTGCCTCTACTTCATCAAACCTGGCCACATTGGCCGTTATCACTACGGCTACACCACCGGAGGCAATAATCTCATCGGCTACGGATCTCGCCGTCCCTACCTTAATATCAGAAACGACCACCTTGGCCCCGTGATGGGCAAAATGCTTCGCCGTAGCGGCCCCTATTCCAGAGCCCGCGCCGGTAACAATGACTATTTTATCCTTTACTTGCATGTTATCCTATTTACAAAAAATGATGCGTGAATCTTTTAACGCTTGCTTCCTGATATGGCGGGGATATCCCTCCATTTGTATCAGTTTAAAAAAATCGTCCTTGGTATCGTAAGTGACGATCAACAATTCGTCCCAGAGTTGCTCTTCACTCGGTCCAATGACCATCAATTCGGGTGTGGCCTTAAAACTGATCCTGGCATTGATATGTTCAAAGAAAGGGGTTGCTTTCTCGATATATTCCCTATACATTTCCTTGCCCGATTTTCCGCTTGCTTCATCGCATTCCTTATATTTTAACAGGTTGACCATATACAGCGGACGGTCTGCCGGAAAAGTGGCAAGTTCCTTTAAGGCCTCAGGGTTGATATCGACATACAATGCATCATCCATATTAGTCTATTTTATTGGTTTGAATGGCCCTTAACGCCAGGTTGCAACAGAGTTCTGCGGCTTTATTCAACTGTGCAAAGCGGGGGTCGGCCGTATACCCATGTTTAAATCTATAGTAGATCTGTTGGGCAATTACGGCTATCTTGAAGAGTCCGTATGCATAATAAAATACCATATGATCCACAGGCTTACCGCTCTTTTTGGCATACATTTCCACGAGCTCACTTCTCCCGGGATTTCCCTTAAAAACGGTGGGTGAAGGTATCCCCTGTTTTACAAAATCATGGTCGTTGGCCATAGTCCAATAACCAAGGGAAGTTCCCAAATCCATCAGTGGATCTCCCAAAGTGGCCATTTCCCAATCCAGAATGGCCCTTATCTCCTTCCAGGAAGTATCTTTGAAGACCACATTATCGTATTTGTAGTCGTTGTGTATTAAACTATGTCGATATTCCCTGGGCTGATGTGTTTCCATCCATTGCATCACTTTTTCGGCAGCGGGCACGTCATCCGTTGCCGCTTTTACATATTGTTTGCCCCAATTGTGTACTTGGCGCTCCACATAAGCTTCAGGTCTTCCCAGGGTCTCCAGACCTGCCGCTACATAATCCACTTCATGCAAAGCGATAAAGGTATCCAACCAAGATTCGGCAATAATGGGATATTGTTCTTCTGCTATTTTTAGGCGCTCTGCCTCACGATAACTTAGAATAACACCTTCTACCCGTTCCATAATATAGAAAGGCGCACCGATAAGGTCTAGGTTCTCGGTATAGGCCAACATTTTGGGAACCTTGGAAAACACTCGTGCAAGACCCTGCTGTACCCGGTATTCACGCCCCATGTCGTGCCCGCGTTTTATGGCACCAAAAGGGGGTCTCCGAAGTACAAATTCCTGTTCGCCGAGCGTCAACAAATACGTTAGATTGGAGTAACCCTGGGTGAATTGTATCACCTGTAAATCCACATTTTCATCGGTAATTAGTCCTTGTTCATAAAGAAACTTTTTAAGGGGTTTCTCTTGTAGTTCCTCACCCGTCCTGACTTGCTGTGTGCTTCCGTTGACCATAGAACCTGATTATAACTTGCTGTGCTTATGGATGATCCGTTTCCCCAGTTGGTACATATGCACCTCATCCGGCCCATCGGCCAAACGGAGCATGCGCGCCGCAGTAAAATAGTGGGCCAAGGGCGTATCCGGCCCCACACCCTTCCCTCCATGGATCTGAATGGCCCGATCGATCACCTTTAAGGCCATTTGTGGCGCTACGATCTTGATCATGGCTATGAGGTCCATCGCCTCTTTATTTCCTGTTTTATCCATTTTATCGGCTGCGGACAAGGTAAGCAAGCGTGCCTGTTCCACTTCGCACTGGGATTTGGCAATCTCTTGCCTGATGCTGCTGTAATCCTTGAATGTTTTTCCAAATGCAATGCGCTCGGCCGCTCTTTGCGACATCAATTCCAAGGAACGTTGGGCCATTCCCGTAAGCCGCATGCAATGATGTATCCTACCGGGGCCCAATCGGCCCTGTGCTATCTCGAAACCTCTGCCCTCTCCCAATATCAGGTTCTCTTTGGGCACCCTAACATTGTTCAGCGTAATTTCTGCATGCCCTTCGGGAGAATCGTAGTATCCAAAAACGGACAGGGGTCTTTCTATGTTAAGCCCTGGGCTATCCATAGGCACTAGAATCATACTCTGCTGTTGATGCCTAGGGGCTTCGGGATCGGTCTTTCCCATTATGATGGCAATTTTACAGTGGGGATCCATCCCACCGGACGACCACCATTTACGACCATTGATCACATAGGTATCCCCATCGGCACGAATGGAGGTTTCTATATTGGTGGCATCGGAAGAAGCTACTTGGGGTTCCGTCATTAAGAAGGCCGATCGAATCTCGCCGTTCATCAGGGGTTTCAGCCATTGTTCCTGTTGTTGCTTGTTCCCATACTTGGCCAAAACTTCCATATTACCGGTATCCGGGGCACTGCAGTTAAATACCTCGGAAGACCAAATAACGCGTCCCATAAGCTCGGCCAAGGGCGCATATTCCAAATTGGTAAGCCCTGGACTTAGGGCCCCATAGCTTTTGGGAAGGAACAAATTCCAAAGTCCCGCTTTTCTCGCCTTTTCTTTGAGCCCATTAAGGCCCGGCCATCTACTCCACCTGGTTTTCGGATCTTGATTAAAGGCGTATACCTCATACTCTACCGGCAAAATATGCTCGGCCATAAAGGCAGTAAGTTTTTTTTGAAGTGTTTTGGACTTATCGGAATATTCAAAATTCATAGGTCTTTGTTTTAACCGGCTATCATGTAGCCCCCATCGGCGGTATATACTCCACCGGTCATATACGATCCCGCATCTGAGGCCAACAAGCAGACCATACCGACCATTTCTTCCGGCATGCCCATGCGTCCACTGGGCAGGGTGCGTTCCACTTTTTGCAGGATCTTTTCATTTTGCCAAAGGGCCGCGCTAAATTTTGTCTTTATCAAGCCCGGGCAAAGCGCGTTGGAGCGGATTCCGTATTTGCCCCATTCCTTGGCCTGGTTTTTAGTAAGCATTAGCAGCGCTGCCTTGCTGGTGCTATAGAGTCCCAGCCCCATGCCCGGAGTCAATGCTTCCACCGAGGCAATATTGATAATACTCCCCCCCTTCCGGGATTGCATACTGGGCAGCACCAGATTGGAAAGCATCCAGGGTGCCTTTACATTCACATCCATTATCTTATCAAAGATTCCTTCCGCTGCATCTTCCAAAGGACCGAACACCGGATTGATGGCCGCATTGTTTACCAAAATATCCACACCACCAAGGCTAGCCGTGGTTTTCTCTACCAATGCCTTGCGCTCATCTTCCTTGCCGATGTGACAGGCGATTGCTGAAGCCAGTAAATCGTCCTGCCGCAATTCCAAAGCTACGGCGTCACAGCTTTCCTGATCTCTGCTACTGATGACCACATGGGCCCCATGTTCTGCCAGACCCCTAGCTATGGCCTTTCCGATGCCTTTGCTAGACCCTGTGATGATGGCTACCTTTCCCTGAAGGTCAAACTTCTGCTTGGTTTGATTCATAAAGTGTGCTTATACAAAGACTTCCTTTGACGTCTTAACCGTTACTATTTCCGGGTCCATGAGCGACTCGGCCAGTGCTATTGTCTTGGGCAGTTCATACTTGTAATAGAATTTCATGGTGTGGATCTTACTCTCATAAAAATCCTCGGAGTATGTGGTATCCCCGTTCAACAAGCCCGTTTTGGCATGCACTGCAATATCCAACCACAGCCATGCCACTGCGATATGGCTCAAAAACTCCATAAAAAGATTGGCGTCCGAGAGATAACGCTCATAATCTCCTTTCTCGGCAAAAGGCAGCAGAAAGTCCAGCACCTCCTTACTGAGTTTTAACTTATCGCCCAATTTAACGGCGTAAGGTTTTAACACATCATATTGCATGGCCGCCCCAATGGTCTCCATCATCTCATTGGCCAACAACTCCATAGCCCTACCATTTTCCATAGGCACCTTTCTTCCCAGTAGGTCCTGGGATTGTATGCCCGTGGTGCCCTCATAAATGGATGAGATCCGGATATCCCTATGGTACTGTTGCAGTATGAAATCCGTGCAAAATCCATAACCACCGAGCACCTGAACCCCGTTGTTTACCGCTACGGCTCCCGCCTCCGAAGGAAAAGTCTTCACTATGGGGATAATCATTTCCAAAAGCAAATGGTACTTTTTCCTCACCTCCTCGTCTGCGGCCGACTGTCTAATATCCTGATACTTGGAGGCCAATAATACCAGGCTCAGTGAAGCCTCGGAAATGGCTTTTTGCAGCAATAGCATTCGGCGTACATCGGGATGTTCTATAATCAGGCTTTGGCCTTCCTCCGGGTTCTTTTTTCCTGAGCTGGTGAGTTTACGTCCCTGTGGACGTTCATTGGCATACTCCAAAGCTGCTTGATAGGCTGCCATGGCGATGGCCGCGGCGCCTCTGCCGACAGCTATTCTAGCACCGTTCATCATCATGAACATATAACGCAGTCCTTGATGGGGTTCCCCGACCAGCCATCCGCGGCAATCATCGGTATCACCAAATCCCAAATGTGTGGTACAATATCCGCGTTGTCCCATTTTTTGAAAATCGGCCACTGTCATTACATCGTTCCCTTCTAGTCCGCCATTGCCATCGGGTCGGTTCTTGGGAACCACAAAAAGGGAAATCCCTTTGGTCCCAGCCGGAGCTCCTTCTATCCGTGCCAATACCAAATGAACGATGTTTTCCGCAAATTGAGTGTCACCGCCAGAAATGAATATTTTTTGGCCATGTATCTTGTAATATCCGCCATCGGTAGGTGTGGCTTTGGTAACGATATCGGATAGGGAACTTCCGGCCTGCGGTTCGGTAAGACACATGGTTCCTCCCCACTCCCCCGAGAGCATTTTCGGAACATAGGTGGTATTGAGCTGCTCGTTGGCAAAGTGTACGATCAATTCGGCTGCTCCCAAGGTTAGCCCGGCATAGCCCGGCAGGTGATTGTTGGCCGCATCCAGGATATAAGTATAGGCAGTATAAGTGAGTATGGGCAGCTGCATACCGCCATCCTCGTAATCGAAGGGCGCGGCTATCAATCCCATCTCGCCCCCTTTTTTCATCATGGTCTCTACCTGCTTATGTACCATTACGGTACCATCCTTAAAATGGGCAGGAGCTTCGTCCATTTCCTTAAAATATGGGAAAAGTTCGCGGTCAGAGAATTCCTTGACCGAATCTAGAAAGAGGTTTAAGGATTCCATGTCATGGTCCTGAAAACGTTCGTAAGAAAGTACACTTTCCAAATCATGCACCTTGTACAATAGATACTTAAGAGTATCCATATCCATATATTCCTTAGCCATATTCCTAGAGTTTTGAGGTTTAAATATACCCCAATAAAATAAAGGATTATTTAACGAATTCCTATTAAACCGGTTTAATAAATGCTAAAAAATGGATGGCTATGGAAACATTTAAAACAGGTGGCCGTACCAAGTCGGTCACGAACTTGCCAATCGCTTTCTGATCTTTGAAAGCCCCACTGGAGTAAGCCCAAGGTAGGATGCAATCAAGTATTGGGGTACCCGTTGAAAAAGGTTAGGTCTTTTTTGCAGCAGACGTTGGTAGCGATCTTGGGGCGATAAGTTCTTGAGGTGGTTATTTCTTCTGAACAATTGCACAAAACCGTCCTGCATGGATAGGCGCCCAAAGCGTTCCAAATCATGTGAACGATCAAAGGAACGCTCCACATCTTCCTTTAAAATGGCATGGATGGTGCAAGCTTCAGTGGCGCTTAAGTAACTCGCCGATGGAATCTCCTCGATGTAAGCGTAGAGATCGGTGAAAAACTCCCCTTCAGTAAAAAATTCCATCACTTTTATCCCGGAATCATTCTCTGTATAATAACACACACAGCCCTTCTCCAAAAAATAGAAATGCTTCACATATTGTTCTGGCCTAATGAGTACATCGCCTTTTTTGATTTTCATTTCCTTATAGAACTGCAAAGCATGGTCCAGATCTGTATCGGAGATTCGGGTATAGGACCGGATTTTGTTCTTTAGGTCTTCCAAGAGCTTGTATTTGGCTTAGATTCAAAAATAAGCACAGAATGCATCATAACCAATCTTTTTGCCCCTAGTTCTCCCTCTATATTTACAATTGGATCTATGCCACTGAATTTCATAAAAAAGGACCAAAGCAGGGTGATATGATAGGAAAGTGCCACCTTAAGCTTTTTTTAGCATTTCATAGCAGCAGCATTTGGTTACAAGGCCGTATCTTTGCAGCCCTTTTTTAAAATGATAAAAGATTGCTATATGAAATGTGTGGAATTGAATCCAGAGGGAAATTTTGACCCATGGGAGCCGGAAAAGATGGACGAACTGAATAAAAAGGACATCAGTGAATCCCTTGGGCAGGAACTGCTATTCGAAAATGATGAAATACGGCTTTGGGACATTACCTTATGGCCCAATGAACGTCTCCCCTTTAGAATCCAGAATCGTGCTTACAGCTGGACCTGCTTAACAAATGGGCTGGCCATCTCCCGACATTTCAACGGCAAAATCAGCTTACTGCGTTTCGCAAAGGGCGATACGGCCTATTCAGAGCTCAGCGAACCTGATGCAGCCAGAGATTTGGAGAATGTAGGCGAAGGTATCCTTAGAATAAGTGTGGTGGAATACAAGTGGTTGGGCAAATCCAAGAAAATGGCGAGCTAGCTAAAAAAGAAATATCTTTTTGTGCAGGGTCCACATCGCATCGAACACTTTCCCAAATAGCAAAAAATGCAAGGTACTTCCCAGCTAGTTTTCTATCTTTATGGAATGAAAATTATTGCCACCAATATAGGGAAATCTACCACCGTATCATGGAACGGTGGTGAAATTCAAACAGGGATTTTTAAATACCCAACCACGGAACCCATAACATTGCAGAAAGAGGCCGTTGGGTCTGATACCATTGCCAACCGCAAGGTTCATGGGGGCGAGGATAAGGCCTGTTACCTGTTTTCATCCGAACACTATCCGTACTGGAAAAATCTTTATCCGAATTTGGACTGGAACTGGGGTATGTTCGGAGAAAACCTCACCGTTGAGGGTATGGACGAGTCACAGATGCGGGTGGGCGACATCTATAGCATAGGCAGTGCTTTGGTGCAAGTATCCCAACCCAGGGAGCCCTGTTTTAAACTTGGCATTCGTTTTGGTGATCAAGGAATCTTAAAAGCATTTATTGCACACGGATATCCCGGGACCTATGTACGGGTTTTGGAAGAGGGTACGGTGACCGTAGGAGATGAACTCGTATTGCGGGAACGCTCCGAAAACCCACTTACAATAAGCCAATTTTATGGATTGCTCTTTGCCAGGAAAAAGGAATCCCACCTGGTACAGCTTGCGGTAAACAATACCGCACTTCCATTGCATAAACGGGAACGCCTTAAAAAATATCTACCCTCGGCCTAATTGAAGGTCTGTTATCTTTTAATTCAAAATCTATGAAAAAATATTCTTTTCTCCTGATGGGTCTAATTGCCCTTATGTCCTGTAAGGAAAGTACTAAACAGCAAACTGGCCAGGATGCAGGGGGCTCAGAAAACAAAGCCTTTGCCACTTTCTTGGAGGACTATTATCAGGAAGGTTTAAAGCTTCACCCATTGGATGCCACTACCGCAGGGGATTACCGATACAATGATACCCTGCCCAATGAGCTTAGTACGGCGTACAGGACCAAAGAGACATCCTTTTTCAAAAGATATCGGGACCGCTTGGCAGAATTTGAGGACCGGCAACTGTCCAAGGATCAAAAAATGAGCAAGGCTGTTCTTGCCTGGGAGTGTGATAGGAACCTGGATCGCCTTTCCTTTAGACAGGATTTGGTGCCCTTAGACCAGATGTGGACCCGGCAATTGGCCGTAGGGCAGTTGGCCAGTGGGTCCGGGGCCCAGCCCTTTAAGACCGTAACCGACTACGAAAATTGGTTAAAGCGTTTGGATGACTATCTAGAGTGGATGGCTTCGGCAGAGGACCGGATGCGCGAGGGCATTTCAGTGGGATATGTACTCCCACAATCCCTGATCAAAAAAGTGGTTCCACAATTGGCCGCTATGACCACGACCAATCTGGAAACCCATTTGTTCTATGGACCCATCCGAAAAATGCCGGCAGCTATTCCCCAGGAAGAACAGGACCGATTGAAGGAGGCTTACGCAAGGGCGATTCGGGATAAGGTTATTCCAGCCTATCAAAAATTACACGATTTTATGACTTCGGAATATATGGCCGCGGGTAGAGCTTCCAGCGGTATACAGGGCGTTCCAAGGGGAGATGAATATTATGCACATGCGATAAAACGCTACACCACTACGGATATGACCGCTGAGGAAATACATCAAATCGGGTTGAACGAAGTAGCCCGTATTTCTGCAGAAATGGAGAAAATAAAACAAGAAGTGGGCTTTGAAGGCGACCTTAAGTCCTTCTTCGACCATGTGCGGAACAAAAAGGAATTGATGCCGTTTACCGAACCCGAGCAGGTTATTGCAAACTTCAACGCCATTCATGAAAAAATGAAACCCCAGATCGAAAAACTGTTCGACAAAAAACCAAAAACCCAATTTGAGGTAAGGCGTACCGAAGCCTTTCGGGAGGCTTCTGCCAGTGCAGAATACAATCCCGGCTCCGTTGACGGAACCCGCCCCGGTATTTTTTATGTACCCATACCCAATGTAACACAATACAATACCTATTCCGATGAAGATTTGTTTTTGCACGAGGCCATACCGGGCCATCATTTCCAAATTTCATTGACCCAGGAAAACGAAAAACTTCCCAAATTCAGAAAAACCCTCTGGTACAGTGCCTATGGCGAAGGTTGGGCGCTCTATACCGAATCGCTGGGGAAAGAATTAGGGCTTTACGAAGATCCCTATCAATATTTTGGCATGTTGGGCGCAGAGATGCACCGGGCCATCCGTTTGGTCGTGGATACGGGATTGCACGCCAAAGCATGGTCGCGCGAACAGGCCATTCAGTATTCCTTGGACAATGAGGCCGAGTCAGAAGCCAGCATTACCGCCGAAATTGAACGCTATATGGCCAATCCCGGACAGGCCCTTTCCTATAAGATCGGGCAGCTAAAAATACGGGAGCTTCGGAAGAAAGCCGAGGAGGCCCTTGGGGATGCCTTTGATATCAGGGAATTCCACAACCAGGTCCTGGAAACGGGATGTGTGCCCCTGGCACTGCTGGAAGACAAAATAACCGCTTGGATTGTTAACAAATCTTGATATGGCCTTCCCATGGCACCTCTATTTCATGGCGGGCATGTACGTTGTGGCCGGAACCATGCACTTCATCTATCCGAAGGTCTATATGCGGATAATGCCAAGGTATTTACCCAACCCCCGGCTACTGGTTTGGCTTAGTGGGGTATTTGAAATTCTATTGGGGATCGGGGTCTGCATTCCACAAGTAAAGGATACTGCCCTCTATGGGATCATCCTCATGTTGTTTGCGTTTTTGGCCGTTCATTTCTATATGCTTTCCAGTAAAAAAGCGGCGGCCGGTATTCCCAAATGGATCCTTGTGCTACGGATACCCCTTCAGTTCGGATTGATCTACTGGGCCTATTGGTATTTGCAATTTTAGTAAGGGTAAAAAAAAGAGGCTCTTTCGAGCCTCCTTTCCTTGAATAAAACCAACTAAACCTAATCCAACTATTCCACAATAACCGCTTCGTAGTAGGTATCGTTACTGTCCTTTACTACAACCGTATAGCTGTCCTCAAAGGCCTTTTCAAAATTAAACACCTTCTCCACTACCAGTTCCCCGGTAAAGAGCTCCTTGTAGATCAACCTGTTGTCACCATCGTACACTTTTACCTGAACCCCACCTTTGTCAAGGTTCAAAAGATTAAGGTATATCCGGTCTCCTTTGCGTCTGAAATACGGCTTGGTCCTTTCCGTTTTTTCGATAATCTCCATATTAGTGGCTTCCACCTCAATGGTATATTGGATAACCCGTACAGCATCTTCCATTTCAAAGATGTACTTGCCCTCGGCCAATTTGCTCATATCAAATCGCTTGGTATACCCGTTTGCATCGGCAATACGTTCGGAATAAATCAGGTTGTTCTTGGCATCCACAAATTTAATGGACGTCCCATCGGATTGGGTTTCCATACTGAACACCAGACTTTTTGCATCCCTCCCCGCTGCGATATACAGTTTAGGTTCCTTGGCCATGCTTAATACTGTAGTAAACATGAAGGCCATTACGACGGTAAATTTCAAAATTGCTTTCATAACTTTCTAAATTTTAGATTAATGAATAATTTACACTACAAACCTACTCCGGTTGCTAATGGCATACTACCGCTTATTTTTCCAATTTATATGGTATTTTAACTGTAAATAAATTGTTAAATTTTCAATTAGGTTAATTTTGCACATATTTTAGGTAATTTTGCAAAGAACTAAGCCTTCTGGCTTAGTTAATTTTATGGTATCAAACGTTGCAGAATGATCAAACAAAAACCCGCTTTTGAAGCAATAGAACCCGATTTTGGGCATTCATTTACCTATCAGAAGTTCGATGAGAGCAAAAGCGATAAGAACAATATCTGGCATTATCATCCGGAGATAGAACTTGTCTACGTAAACGGTGGGAGTGGAAAACGCCAAATAGGAAGTCACATATCCTATTACACGGATGGGGACCTTATCCTGATCGGCACCAATCTGCCCCATTGTGGCTTCACCGACAAGCTAACCGGGAACAAAAGCGAGACGGTGGTGCATATGAAACAGGATTTCCTGGGGAACGATTTTTTCAACATCCCCGAAATGAAAAAAATCCAAAGCCTTTTTGAAATAGCCAAGGGCGGAATAGCATTTCACGGCAATACCAAACGAAAAATAGGCGATAAGATAGAGTTTCTGGAATACCAGACGGATTTTCAAAGGCTCCTGGCCATTCTGAACATCTTAAACGAATTGGGCAATTCACAAGATTTTAAGGTCTTGAACGCCGAGGGTTTTTCCCTGGAAACGGAGGTCAAGGACAATGACCGCATCAATGTGGTGTTCAATTATGTTAAAGCTCATTTCCAGGAAGAAATCCACCTGGCCGAAATTGCCGATCTCGTCAGTATGACCATTCCTTCCTTTTGCCGTTACTTCAAAAAAATCACCAATAAGACCTTTACCAAGTTCGTAAACGAGTACAGGCTGGTACACGCATCCAAATTGTTGGCCGAAAAACCAATCAGTATTACCGAGGTTTGTTTTGAAAGCGGGTTCAATAATTTCTCGCATTTCAACAAATCGTTCAAGACGTTTACAGGACAAAATCCCTCTGAATATAGAAACGAGCTAAAAACGGTTCTAAAATAACGACAGGCTATATGGAAGAATTTCGATTGGATCTGCCCGATAGCGAAATCAGCTATTGCCCGTATTTTTTGTCTTCGGACGAAGCAAATCGGTATTTTGGGCTATTCATGAAAACCGTGCCCTGGCAACAGGATGCCATCTCCGTATTTGGAAAAACCTACCCCCAACCAAGGTTAACAGCACTTTACGGTGATAATGACAAGCCCTATTCCTATTCCAATATCACCATGCGACCGCATAAATTTACGCCAGAACTCCTTTTGTTAAAGGAGAAGTTGGAACATCGGGTACAAACCCGGTTTACAAGTTGTCTTTTAAACCTTTACCGAAATGGCAGGGACAGTAATGGTTGGCATGCGGATAATGAAAAAGAATTGGGCCGTAACCCGATCATTGCCTCGCTCAGTTTGGGGCAGGAGCGCACTTTTCAGCTGAAACATCGAAAAAATAAGAACTTAAAACACAAAATGATTCTCGGAAACGGAAGTTTGCTGATCATGCAGGGAGCAACACAGCACCATTGGTTGCATCAGGTTCCCAAGACCTTAAAGGACGTAGGCCCCAGAATCAATCTTACCTTCCGAATAATTCGCTAGCCTTTATTTAAAAATGTCATTGAGGACCATGGCCAACCGCAATCCGCCCTTCAATAGTTGATCCCGGACCGTATTGGTATATTTATAGGCATACGGGTAGCCCAATTGCTCCCCTACCTCCAAGGAACCATACAATTCGTTGGCCAGTTCCTGGGATTCCTCTACCCAGTCATAGACTGTGCCTTGCTGAACGGCTTTCTGCTCATCCTTAGATAATTTTGGCAAGTTGTCCGTAAGTTCGGAATAGCTCATTCCATACGAATCGATCAAATCCTGGTCCCAAAGACGGTGTAGGTTGGTGCCCTTGCCAAACCATTGAATCTGGATATCATTGCCCCCTTTATCGGCCGCCCTGCCCACATGCATGGGTTGGTGCAGGTCGCCCATCAGGTGTACCAACATTTTCAAATAGAAGACTTTGTCCGCTTTACTGCTGGTATCATCCTTTACAATGGCAATGCATTTTTCTATCCCCATCACCACATCGCCATATTCACTGGGTTCCACCTCGGTATATTTCTTGTCTGCAGGAAAATTTACGTAATGCCAAGCACTGAACTTGGCAAAACTCCTATCTGCCTTGATTTCGTCCGCAAAAGTGGATACCAAAGCCAGACTTTCTCCATCCAATAATTTTTTGATTGCGCGTTTGGCCTTTCCGCTGAGATGCTTCTCTGCCACTTCTCCGGTTACGCGATGCCCCGTTTTGGCCCAAAACACAGTGTTTCCAAAAGAGATTTGAACTGAAAACAGTAAAAGGACAGTAAGTTTTTTCATGGGTCTTAATTTTTTCAAAAGTAGAAAAACGTACTTTAATCTATTGTTAAGGAATGCCATGTTTTTGTTTTTAATTTGGATATTGCGTTCGCAAGTAACTGCATATCATGTTTAAAAAAAATAGGTCCTTGTACCTAAAATATGCATTTAGGGCCCTATTGGTCGTGGGAACGGCAGCTGTGCTGTTTTTTCTGAGTATCTATCTGGGCGCCTGGGGCAAACTGCCCAATGGGGAAGAACTGTCCGATTTTAGATATCAAAAGGCTTCTGAGGTATACACGGCCGACAGTGTGTTGATCGGGAAATATTATTTGTTTGACCGCCAACCCATTCCCTACGAAGCGTTTCCAAAACATTTGGTCGATGCCCTGATTGCCATAGAGGACAAGCGCTTTTACGAACATTCAGGGGTAGACTACAAAAGTCTTTTTCGGGTGTTTTTCAGGACCTTGCTCTTGCAAGACAGGTCTTCGGGTGGAGGTAGCACCCTGACACAGCAATTGGCCAAAAACATGTATCCCCGTCGGGACAGGGAAAAGTCCAATCTCGTTGTGGATAAAATAAAGGAAATGATCATCGCCTCCCGATTGGAAGATGGGTACGACAAAAAAGAAATCATAAATCTGTACCTGAACACCGTTTCCTTTGGGGACAACACCTTTGGCATAGAAAGTGCCTCCCTTAAATTTTTCAATAAGCGCGCAGCACAACTTACCATTGAAGAGGCTGCCGTACTGGTAGGAATGCTTAAGGCTACTTATGGTTATAATCCGCGCATCTTTCCAGAGGCCAGCCAAAACCGTCGAAACCTGGTAATACAATCCATGTACTCTGCAGGGTTCCTTTCCGAAAAACAAAAGGACAGCCTAAATCAACTCCCGCTGGTACTCAACTATCGCACTTTCGACTACCATGCCGGTTTGGCGCCCTATTTTAGGGAAGAAGTTAGGAAACAGCTGGTACAATGGTGCAAGCAGCAGAATGAAAATGGTGAAAATTACAATATCTATACCTCCGGGTTGAGGATCTATACCACTCTGGATCACCGGATGCAACTCCTTGCCGAAGGTGCTATGGAAGTGCATATGAAATCCCTCCAAAAGAGCTTTGAAAAAAGCTTCGGGTCCTCCGCTCCCTGGATCGCCAACACCCGATTGATCGAAAAGACGGTACGGAATTCGGCTCCCTACAAAAGGATGATCCAAGATGGACTGAGTCATAAACAAGCCTGGGATTCTCTTCACCTGAAGAAAACCATGGTGCTTTCAGAATGGAAGGAAAAAAAAACAGTGCAGGCCAGTACCTTGGATAGTATTGCCCATTATATGAAGTTCCTGAATATGGGTTCTTTGGGATTGGACCCAAAGACAGGGGCAGTAAAAACCTGGATCGGGGGCATCAATTTTAAACATTTCAAGTACGACCACATTTCACAGAGTAAGAGACAGGTGGGTTCTACCTTTAAGCCCATTCTCTATACCGCCGCCCTGGAGCAGGGAATAAGTCCCTGCACCTATTTCTCCGCGCAACAAGTGGAGTATAAGAATATGGAGGGTTGGTCTCCCGGCAATTCGGACGACAAGGACGAGACCTATCTCAACTATTCCATGCAGGAAGCCCTAAGCAATTCCGTTAACACTGTCGCCGTGAAGGTAATGGAGAAAACGGGAATTCCCGCCGTCCTCGACCAGGCACAACGGATGGGAATCCGTACCCCACTTCCAGAGCAGCCCTCTTTGGCCCTTGGTACGGGCGAAATCACAATTAAAGAACTGGCCGGCGCCTACGCCAGCTATGTGAACCATGGCGTTCCTGTAACACCCATGCTTATCACTGGGATAACTGATGAAAAGGACTCGATCTTGGCCACCTTCGAACCGAAGCTCAGCGAAAAAAGCGCTTTCTCCGAGGAAAACAGAATGCTCATGTTGGAGATGATGAAAGCAACTGTGGACCAAGGTACTGCCGTTAGAATACGTTCAAAATACGGCTTAAGGAACGCCATTGCCGGAAAGACCGGTACCACCCAAAACAACAAGGATGCCTGGTTTGTAGGCATCACCCCCAAGCTGGTTCATATCACCTGGGTAGGTTCCGATCACCATGAGATCGGATTTAAAAGTACCGCCCTTGGCCAGGGCGCCAACGCCGCACTTCCCATATTTGCTCTGTTTTTGCAAAAAATGAACAAGGATCGTTATTTTGACCCGATAACCAAGGCCAAATTCGAAACACCCCCATCCTCCGTACTTGAAAAATTGGACTGTAAGCCGATAAAGCGCGATGGTTTTTTTAAGCGCCTCTTCAAAAATCCGAAAAAGAAACGAAAGAAAAAATTCAAAAATACCGCTCCATAAGGCGGTTCCAGTGGATATATTGGCTAAATTTTGGGATTTTTTTAACGACATATTCCCTTAAATTTGACCGACTAATCCCAACTTGATGAAGAGTATATCTTCCCTCTTTACTATTTTATTGGTGGCGAGCTTCGCCTTAGGACAAAACAAAAAATTTACGGTAAAACATATTTCCGAGCCCATTTCCCCGGATGGTGTATTGGACGAGCCTATCTGGGCAACTGCTGAAAGTGCTGCTGATTTTTGGGAGTACTTTCCGCTAGATTCCATTCAGGCACGGCAACAGACCGATATCAAAATGTTGTACGATGATAAAAACCTTTATATCGGGATAACCGTCTATGCGGACGGTAAAAACTATGCTATCGAGTCGCTCAGAAGGGATTTCAGGGCAGGCAATAGTGATAACATCACCTTGCTTTTTGACACCTTTAACGATGGCACCACTGCTTTTATGTTCGGCACCAATCCTTTAGGTGTACGGAGAGAAGGACTAATTTCAGGGGGTGGTGGAGGCACCGGTGGTTTTAATACCACTTGGGACGTAAAGTGGAAAGGGGATTCAAAAATCTATGATACGTACTACACTTCGGAAATGGTCATCCCGCTGACCTCCTTTAAATTCAGGGAAGGAGAGACCAAATGGCGTTTCAATAGTTATCGCTTCGATACACAGTCCAACGAGCAGAGCACCTGGATAAACATCCCCAGGAACCAACTTATTTTTAGTTTGGCCTTTATGGGCGACATGGTGTTCGAAAGACCCTTGGGAAAATCGAGAACGCCCTTGGCCATAATACCCTATATCAATACCATAGCCCAAAAGGATTTTGAAACCGACGATGATCAAACGGATTTTAAAGTGGGGGGCGATGCCAAAATTTCGATTGGAAATGGGCTAAATCTGGATATTACCGTAAACCCGGATTTTTCGAATGTGGAGGTGGACAATATTTTCACGAACCTGACGCGTTTTGAAATATCCCTTCCGGAACGCCGGCAGTTTTTTATAGATAACAGTGACCTCTTTTCCAGCTTTGGGGGCGGTAGGGATGCCAACCCCTTCTTCTCCAGGCGTATCGGAATTGCCACGGATACGGCTGACAATTCCATTGAAAACCGTATTCTAGCAGGCGTACGCCTCAGCGGCAAACTGAATCAGAATTGGCGGTTGGGCTTTTTGAACGTCCAGACCGAGGAAGACCTGGCAAACGAAATCCCCTCGAACAACAACGCCATGTTGGCCTTGCAGAAAAGGGTATTTGCCCGATCTAATATCGGCTTCTTTTTTATCAACAGACAGTCGTTTAAGGATTATGATTTTGTTGCCGAGGAGGATCGTTACAATCGGGTTGTGGGGATGGATTACAACCTGGCCTCCGCAGACAATACCTGGGTAGGAAGGTTTTACGGCCACAAGTCCTTTCAGCCCAACAGCAGTGGCAACGACCTTTCCCTTGGGGCAAACCTCCAGTACAATACTAGAAACTACAATGTTTTTACGGACTGGGTCCTGGTAGAGGACGACTTTAGGTCGGATCTGGGTTTTATCAGAAGGAACGATATTTTAAAGGGTGTCCTGGGCATAGAGCGTGTTTTTTGGCCCAAACGCGGAAACATCAACAGCCACAGCTTCGAATTCTTCCCCATAGTGACCTGGAGCCCCGAAAGAGATCTGAAGAACACGGACTACAATCTAATGAGCTCATGGAATGTTCAGTTCAAGAACCAGGCAGAACTGGAAGTGGAGATGCAAAACCGATTTACCTTCTTACTGGAGAGTTTTGACCCTACCGATACCGATGGGGCCTTGGAGCTTCCCGGGGACCAAGGGTACTATTACACCAATTTCTCCTTGGAGTACAACTCTGACCGGAGAAAAATTTTCTCCTATAGGATAGAACCTTCCTTTGGGGACTTCTTTAATGGGAAAATTTATTCGGTCGAGGCCGGAATGTCCCTGCGTGTACAGCCCAATTTTTTTGCCACGCTCAATCTAAACTATGACCGGATAGATTTACCGGACCCCTTTCCAAGTGCCGAGCTTTGGCTAATAAGTCCGCGATTTGATATAACCTTTAGTAAATCCCTTTTTTGGTCTACCTTGATCCAATACAGCAATCAACGCGATAACCTAGGGGTAAATTCCCGATTGCAATGGCGTTTTGCGCCCCTTTCCGACCTGTTCCTGGTCTATAACGACAACTATTTTGTGAACAGTTTTTCCCCCAGGTTCCGTTCCATTAATCTTAAGCTTACCTATTGGTTAAACATTTAAGGATGCGGTATAAAGTTTTATGTTCCGATCTTGACGGTACACTGCTGAGCACAAAAAATGATGTCTCGGATTTTACGGTTTCCCAGATTTCCAGGATCAAGCACGCCATGAGGATACTTTTGGTATCTGCCCGAATGCCACGATCTATGACCTACTTACAAAGAAGAATGGGAATCGAACACGAACCCCTGATCTGTTACAACGGTGCGTTGATTTGGGAAGACGGCAAGGAACTCACATCGACCGAAATACCCCTGTCCGATGTTTCGGAAATTTACCGGATGGCTGAAAAACGCGGTATTGGCCTTGGACTTTACCGTAGTAATGAGTGGTATGTGGAAGATAACACGACCCGCGTACGGAAGGAAATCCATCATACCCAGGCCACTCCCGTTTTTAGACCTACGCCGGACACCCTGGAAGATTGGGGACAACGCAATATTGGGGCGCACAAACTGATGCTCATGGGGACCCAAGATACCATTGATAGCATCTTCCTGGAACTCCAGGAATACTTGGGCACTGTAGTGCAGCTCTATCGTTCCAATGACACCCTCATTGAAATAAGCCCAAAAACCGTTTCCAAGCTCTCCGCTATACGTGCGGTCATGGCGGGTGGCCATAGCTTGGAAGAGGTCATCGCCTTTGGGGACAACTACAATGACATCGAAATGTTGCAACATGTAGGATGCGGGGTGGCCGTGGGCAACGCACGTGAAGAGGTAAAGCGCATAGCGGACCATATTACCCTGGAGAATACCGAACATGGGGTAGCCCAATTTATCGAACAACATATCAATATTTGATTATATTTGGGAAGTACACAATGCTTCACCTATGAACCAACCCTTAATTACGGACGACACCGTCGTCTTTGGACTGCTTACCCTCTGCCTCGGCTTTATTTTTTACACTTCTTCCAGAAAACAAGGGTTCTGGAAAAAATTCTACTCCTTTGTACCGGCAATACTGATGTGCTACCTCTTGCCCGGTGTTATGGCAAGTGTGGGCCTGGTTTCCGACGAGACCTCCAACCTATATTTTATGGCCAGCAGGTACCTGCTTCCTGCAGCGCTGGTGTTGATGACCTTGAGCATCGACTTAAAGGCCATTGCCAATTTGGGTTCCAAGGCGCTGATTATGTTCCTTACGGGAAGTCTCGGGATTATCATCGGAGGGCCCATAGCCATTTTGATCGTATCCATCTTTTCACCAGAGACAGTTGGAGGCAACGATTTTGATGCCATATGGAGGGGGCTATCGACCATTGCAGGCAGTTGGATCGGCGGTGGCGCCAACCAAGCGGCCATGTTCGAGATCTTCAAGTTCAATCCGGATAGGTATGGTGAAATGATACTGGTCGATGTGGTTGGGGCCAATATTTGGATGGCCATACTGCTTTTGGGCGTGGGCAAGACAAAACGCATAGACCATTGGTTAAAGGCCGATGCTTCGGCCATTGAAAGCCTGAAGGAAAAGGTCACGGAATTCACCAAAAGGATTACCCGGGTCCCGACACTGAACGATTATTTAATGATGCTTTTCCTTGCGTTTACGGCAGTAGGCATCGCGCATTTTTTTGGAGGCCATCTCAGCAAATTTTTGGTGCAGAGCTCAGAAACCATCAGCAATCCCAAAAGTTTTCTTTCCTTTCTTGGCGGGAATTTTTTCTGGATGGTGGTCATTGCCACTTTTATAGGCGTACTGTTGTCCTTTACCAAGGCAAAAAATTACGAGGGAGCCGGTGCCAGTAAGATCGGAGGGATGTTCATTTATATCCTTGTTGCTACTATTGGCATGAAAATGGACCTGAGCCGGGTACTGGAAAACCCCGGACTACTGGTTCTTGGTCTTATCTGGATCTCTATCCATGCCGGATTGTTGATCTTGGTAGCTAAACTAATCAAAGCGCCTTACTTTTTCTTGGCCGTAGGGAGCCAGGCCAATGTAGGTGGAGCTGCTTCCGCTCCAGTGGTAGCTGCAGAATTTCACAGCTCCCTGACCTCGGTTGGCGTGCTGTTGGCCGTTCTGGGTTATGTAGTAGGTACCGGGGGTGCCCTACTTTGCGCCTATTTGATGGAAATCGCATCAAAAGTTTAGTTTTCTTCCCAACTTTGATGATATTTGTGCGCTAAATTTATATCATGAAGAAGCTTCTGTCGCTAATCGTTCTAAGCACCCTGATCGTATCTTGCGGTGGGGATACCGAAAACACCATGACCGTCACCGGAAATGTAAAAGGGCTAAAAAAGGGAACGCTTTACCTTCAAAAAATACAGGACACACTATTAATGGGCATCGATTCCTTACAAATAGCAGGAGATGGAAATTTTACCTTTAAGACCGAAGTGGAAAGCCCTGAAATCTTTTATCTCTATCTCGCTAAAGAGGATAACAACGATATCAACGACCGAATCCGTTTTTTTGGGGAACCGGGGGTCATTACCATCAATACGGCTTGGAATACCTTTGATGCCAACGCTACAATAAGCGGCTCCAAGACCCATAAAAAGTTTGAGGAATACAAAAAAACCATGTCCCGCTACAATACCAGGAATCTGGAAGTTGTTCAAGCGGCCTATGATCCGGAACTACAAAAAGATTCATTAGTGATGGACTCCCTGGAAAGATTGAGTATAAGAAATACGCGCTTGGGCTATGCCTTTGCGCTCAATTTTGCGCTGAACAATACCGACTCCGAGATTGCTCCCTATATTGCGCTCTATGAGGTATCGGATGCCAATCCCAAATATTTGGACTCTATCTATAACGCATTGACCCCCGAAGTGTCCAATTCCAAATACGGTCTTGCCTTGGGCGATTATCTAAAAGAAATTTCCGCTTCGGACAAATAAAAAACATCCGCCAAAAGCGGATGTTTCCCAAAGCTGTTCCATGGCCAGGTCTAGGCCATTTTATTCAATTTTTCTATTAGCCCATTGGCCTTTTTTTCCAATTCGGCCCGAACGCCATCAAGGTGTTTCTTCCTGTTTTCCACGTCCTTCTGGTTCACCTTCGCGATCAACTCGTCAAAAGTGGTGATAGCGCTGTCTATTATAGCACTGCCTTCTTTTGAATCTTGCTTGTCATTCGCGGCTTCCGCCAGATATACGGCCTCTATGATATCGCCTAAAACGTAATTGATGTCTTTCTTTAAATCCCTTATACTTGCCATTCTAAATATTTTTTTTACAAAAGTACGGTTTTGGCCGTAAAAACCTTACAGGGTAACTTCTAAAAGTTTTGCCCTAGTGGTCCGGAGAAGGACCCTTTGACTGCTCGCTGGCAGTAAAACGGTCTCACCTTTCTGGATCTGTGCCTTGCCGCCTTCGTTTTCAATCCAAACCGAACCGCCAACGCACATGTATATAGTAAAGGAGTCGCGTGTTGAAAAATCCTGCTCCAAATCTTTGGTAAGCTCCAAATACGTGGTGTTAAAGTACGGGCACGTCACCATAGGGTTGATCCTGTTGGTCGTCGTGGGATAGGCTACCCTAAAGTCATCTTTTCGCGCATAATCTATGGCATCCAGTGCTTGGTCCGTATGCAGCTCACGCAGCTTTCCGTCCTTACCCTTCCTGTTAAAGTCAAATACACGGTAGGTAATATCAGAGGTTTGCTGAATTTCTGCCAACAGTACGCCCGCACCAATAGCATGTATCTTTCCCGTATTGATAAAAAAGGTGTCCCCTTCCTGGACCGGTTCGTAGTTTAATAGTTCCAGCAGGGTATTCTCCTCCAAACTCTGAACGTACTCCGCTTTGTCCACATCCCGGTTAAATCCAACAATAAGGTTGGCCCCTTTATCCGCATCCATGACATACCACATTTCGGTCTTGCCAAAGGAGTTGTGCCGTTCTTTGGCCAAAGCGTCATTGGGGTGCAATTGTATGGAAAGGTCCCGCTTGGCATCGATAAACTTTATGAGAATGGGGAAATCCTTGCCAAAACGACGAAAAACATCCTTTCCCAATAGCTCTTCCGGATATTGATGGATCAATTCCTGCAGGGAAGTGCCCGATAAATCCCCATTGCTTATCACCGAAACATCGCCATCTACGGCCGATAGTTCCCAACTCTCGCCGGTAGTATCACTGCTAATGGACTTTCCCAGAACATCTCCCAACTTGGTTCCTCCCCATAGGCGTTCTTTTAGGATAGGGGTAAATTTTAAGGGATAGGGTTTCCTCATAGGGGCCTTGTTTTTGGGTTTATCGATAGTTCCGGATGTTTAGCCCGAATAGGTCACAAAATTTCTTGGCGTTTCGTAGAGCACTACTTCAAGTTCCTTCTGCGCATCGATGTGTGGCCTCAGTTTATTCCAAATGACCACCGCTATATTTTCCGCCGTGGGATTTAGGGTTTGAAATTCAGGGACTTCCACATTAAGATTTTTATGATCAAAGGCCGACTCCACTTCGGACCGTATCAAATCCTTAAGGTCCTTAATGTCGATTACATAACCCGTTGCCTCATCAATTTCACCGGTTACGCTAACCACCAATTCATAATTATGGCCGTGAAAATTGGGATTGTTGCACTTGCCGAAGGTGGCATCGTTTTTTTCCGTACTCCAATCGGGTCTGTATAAGCGATGTGCTGCATTAAAATGTGCCCTCCTGCTAACTTTTACCTTCATAGCTTTTCTTGCATAAGATGGTTGTAGAATTTATCGAAAATAATCTTGAACCAGGCGGTGTAGGCATCCGGTCTTTGGGAAATGTCCTCCCTAATGGTCTCGGGTTTCATCCATTTCCAATCCGCCACCTCGTCTGGATTGATCTGTGGATCTCCCTTATAGCTTCCCACCATAACGTGGTCCAGTTCGTGTTCCGTAAGTCCGTTATCAAAAGGTGCCTTATAGATAAAGGAAAAAAGTTCCGTAAGCTCCGTGTTAAAGCCCATTTCTTCCAACAAACGCCTTTTACCGGCTTCCACGTTGCTCTCCCCTTCCCTTTGATGGCTACAACAAGTATTGGTCCATAGTAAAGGCGAGTGATATTTTTGGGCGGCCCGCTGTTGTAACATGGTCTCGCCCCTATCGTTCATAATAAAAACCGAAAAAGCCCTGTGAAGCACCCCTTTTTCATGCGCCTCCATTTTGGGCATGGTGCCCAACTGTTTGTCATCTTGGTTTACCAATATTACACGTTCTTCCTGCATGCTACAAAAATAAGACCTTTACCTTTATCATTTGGGTAAAGTCCATCATAAAAATCAATCGGGAAATAAACGAATTCCGTGTTCGTTAGAAGAAACGTGGGGATTTTAGATTGCCCAGGGTCTTGATAAAATCGTATCTGAGGATAATCTCGAAGGAACCATCATTGAAAAGTGAGCTTCCCAATTCGGTCACTTCCCTATCATAGGCAATACCGATCATAAATTCATTGGATACCCTGAAACCTGCCAAACCACTTACTGCAGCATCCCAACGATAGGCCGCTCCTACAATAAATTTTTCGTTAAACATGAAGTTGGCCGATAGGTCTAACTGCAAGGGCGCTCCCTGTACAATCTTGGTCAATACCGTAGGTTTAAATTTCAGAAAGGGGTTAACATCAAAGACATAGCCTGTAATAAAATAAAAGTTCATTTGTTCCTTGGCGGTAGATAGGGAGGATTCCTCAAAATGCGTGGTCTCCAAAAATCTAGGAACGGACAGACCGGCATAAAATTTTTCAGTGTGATAATACACCCCAGCACCAATATTGGGAGAAAATCTATTATCAATATTTTGCTGTAAAGTGGGGTCCGGACCTCCGGGATTGGTAAGGTCCTGATTTAACTCCGAAAAGCGAATATCCAATAAATGGGCACTTGCTTTGAGACCAAAGCTTAGACGGGCATCCAGGGAGGTTTGTATGGTATAGGACAAATCCACATCAAAATAGGTTTCGGAAGTAGGGCCTATTTGATCATTGACAATCGATAATCCAGCACCTGCACCTCTATATCCTATGGGTGAGTGAATGTTAAAGGTCTGGGTCTTTGGGGCTCCATCCAAGCCTACCCATTGCGAACGGTGTAGACCGGCAATACTGATATGTCCCCTAGACCCTGCATAACCAGGATTTACACTTACGGTATTGTACATGTATTGGGTGTACTGGGCATCTTGCTGCCCGTAAAGGCTACCGGCCAACAAAAGCAACAGAAGACCGACCTGCAAAGCTCGGTTTCTATGGGGTTTCTTGTGTAGGTGGCGTAATGGCATTATTATCTATTTATATATATGTAGCCGTTTAGTGATACCATATCCCCTACTGCATTTTCATACTCCAGAATATAGAAATAGGTACCCACGGGCAGTTTATTCTCTTTATCAACTGTTGCCCTTCCTTCAGAAGTGCCGTCAAAGACATTTCCTTGCGTATTATAGGCCCTTGTAACATAGACCAGCACGCCCCAGCGGTTGAATATCTTAATGGTATTGTTTGGGAAATTCTCTAAACCGCGAATATTGAGCACATCATGAATTCCATCCCCATTCGGGGTGATTACGTTAAAGACCTCCACTTCATCTTCGGCAACCACAAGGTCCGGATCCAAATAATTTGGAATGCCATTTCCGTCAACATCATCATTGGCATAGTTGCCATCGCCGTCCGTGTCCTCATCAATGGTCTCAATACCATCATCGTCATCGTCCGTATCCCGGTAATCGGATTCGTTGTCGCTATCGGTATTGGGCAAATCATTGATGGGGTCATCAATTTCGTCGTTGACATCAACATCGATGGCAATATTGCCCTCATAACCATCATCAAGACCATCGTTGTCCTTATCCGAACCTATGAATACGATATCCGCGATGCCATCATGGTCCGCATCATGTGCTTCGATAAAATCGGGTACGTTGTCGTTATCACTATCGTCATCCAAATAATCCGGTAGACTATCACCGTCTGTATCCACAGGGAACAGACCTAGGCCGCCCCCATTTTCATAGGCATCGTCCAAACCGTTCACATCGGCATCTATGCCGCTCGGGGCGATATACCCTGAAGTGGTCTGAGCCTCCACATTATCAGGAATACCATCATTGTCACTATCTATATCCAAGTAATCCGGGAAGCCATCTGCATCGGAATCCGTAGGGTTGGTCGATGGATCTCCATCGCCATCCAAATCAAGATCTTCAAAGCTGTCTAAAATACCATCATCATCATTATCCAAATCTGCCCCCATCGGATTGACCACTACGGTAACCGTAGCTGTACTACAATTTCCTAGGTTGTCACAAATGGTATAGGTAAACGTATCGTTTCCAACAAAGCCTGGATCCGGGGTATAGGTTACCGTGTCATCGGAGGGGTCTGATGCCGTACCATTATTATTGATAAGCACAGTTCCATTGGCCGGACTTGTTGTGGTTAAGGTTCCAGCACTAGGTAAGTCATTGTCATTGGCTAGGATATCTATATCCACAGGCCTGTCCTCAAAGGTCGCGACGGCATCATCAAAGGCATCCACAATAGGCAATACATCCACAGTCACTGTTGCCGTACTACAATCTCCCGTGGTATTACAAACTGTGTAATCAAAACTATCGGGACCATTGTAATTTGGATCCGGTATATAGGTTACAATGTCATCTGTGGGATCATTCGGTGTACCATTATCGTTTATATTGACGGTTCCGTTGAGTGGGTTGGTGGTGGTCAGGGTACCCGTAGTTGGTAAGTTCGAATCATTGGCATAGATAGGAACTACAACCGATTGGTCCTCATCAACAGTAACCACATCATCTACCAAGGTAGCTGCTTGGTCCAAACATACCACCGTAAAATTTGGTAGCGCTATTGAATTACCAGCCTTGGTAATGGTTGCTGTATATCGGACTACGCTTTGGGTAGCGGTAACAACAGGACGCAATTGGTCACCCGATAAGACCGGTGCCCAACTTACCGTGGCGCTACCACTTACATTTGCCGTAATATCCAGGGTAACCTGGTTATCAGGTGCCGTACAATTGGTCAATATGAAATAACCGGTTGCATTGGAACCGCAAAGGGTACCATCATAAGTTGCAAAGTAAACACCAGGCGTAGTGGCCTCGTAGAAGAAATCTGTAGACAATACTGTGCTGGTGTCCGATGCCTCATACCATCTGTAATTGCTCTCTCCCCCACCATTGGGGGCCTGTAGCAAAAACTGGGCATTTGATGCAGTACAACCTAGCACCAAAAGTACTAGGCTGATGAGTAAACGTTTATTTATGTCGGTCGATTTCAAATCCCTAGGATGCGTATCTGGTTATTACTCTTATTTTACTACAAAAACTACATTGATCAAGGAATTGTAATCCGCAGGCTGACCAATGATATCGTAGGTCAGTACACCATTTGCATCTATGCTCATTGTCCCCGTATCAAACACCGTGGGATCCGCATAGGTTACATAATAATACAATTCTGTGGCCGCATAGGTCGGAACCGCTGCCGGAGCGCCAGCACTGGCTACCGTTGGTGATCCAAATTGAGCCGTATACTGGGTGTAAAGATTAATTGTAAATCCTGTTCCGTTGGTAGATGCATCCACAGCAATGGACGGCGGATAGAAAATCCGTGCCGCTTTTGAGGTAATCGGAGCAATGTCCTGAATTACATCTTCTACAGTAGCTTCCGTAGTGGCATCACCATCTACATCGACCGGAGTATCCGAGTTCACTTCAGAAGCGGTCTGGTCGTCCGTTCCAGCAAAAGTTGTCCCTGTCGCATTTTCATCAGTATAAGTAAAGGTGCCATCGCCATTATCGGCCAAGGTGGATGTTGTTTCTGTAAAGGTCGTTATCGTTCCGTCCTCAGAGGTATAGGTAAAACTGCCATCGCCATTGTCCACCAAAGTGGTCACTGTGTCATTAGTATCCACCGTTATTGTGGTGCCGGAATCGTCCGTGATGTCGAAGGTGCCGTCGCCGTTGTCCACCACGGTGGCCCTACGGGCATCGAAGGTGGTCGCCGTACCGTCCTCGTTGGTATAGGTCAGGGTCCCGTCACCGTTGTCGGCCAGGGTACTCGTCGTTTCGTTAAAGGTCGTTATGGTCCCGTCCTCAGAGGTATAGGTAAAACTACCGTTACCGTTGTCCACAAGTGTGGTCACCGTATTGTTGGTATCCACGGTCACCGTGGTGCCTGAATCGTCCGTGATATCAAAGGTGCCATCGCCGTTGTCCACTACCGTGGCCCTTCGGGCATCAAAAGTGGTGGCGGTGCCGTCCTCGTTGGTATAGGTCAGGGTCCCGTCGCCGTTATCGGCAAGGGTGGATGTTGTCTCGTTAAAGGTGGTGATGGTCCCGTCCTCAGAGGTGTAGGTAAAGCTACCGTTACCGTTGTCCACAAGTGTGGTCACGGTATTGTTGGTGTCCACTGTTATTGTGGTACCTGAATCGTCCGTGATATCGAAGGTGCCGTCGCCATTGTCCACCACCGTGGCACGCCTTGCATCAAAAGTGGTGGCGGTGCCATCCTCGTTGGTATAGGTCAAGGTCCCGTCACCGTTATCGGCCAGGGTACTCGTCGTCTCGTTGAAGGTGGTGATGGTCCCGTCCTCACTGGTGTAGGTAAAACTGCCGTTACCATTGTCCACCAAAGTGGTCACCGTATTGTTGGTGTCCACAGTTACCGTGGTGCCGGAGTCGTCGGTGATATCAAAGGTGCCGTCGCCGTTGTCCACCACCGTGGCCCTGCGGGCATCGAAGGTGGTCGCCGTACCGTCCTCATTGGTATAGGTAAAGGTACCGTCGCCGTTGTCGGCAAGGGTAGATGTCGTCTCGTTGAAGGTGGTGATGGTGCCGTCCTCACTAGTGTAGGTAAAGCTACCGTTACCATTGTCCACAAGTGTGGTCACCGTATTGTTCGTATCGACGGTCACCGTGGTGCCGGAATCGTCCGTGATATCAAAGGTACCGTCGCCATTGTCCACCACTGTGGCCCTTCGGGCATCGAAGGTGGTCGCCGTTCCGTCCTCGTTGGTATAGGTAAAGGTACCGTCACCGTTGTCGGCCAGAGTGGATGTCGTCTCGTTGAAAGTCGTTATGGTCCCGTCCTCACTGGTGTAGGTAAAACTACCGTTACCATTGTCCACGAGCGTGGTCACCGTATTGTTCGTGTCCACTGTTATTGTGGTACCTGAATCGTCCGTGATATCAAAGGTCCCGTCACCGTTGTCCACCACAGTGGCACGCCTTGCATCAAAAGTGGTGGCGGTGCCATCCTCGTTGGTATAGGTCAAGGTCCCGTCACCGTTATCGGCCAGGGTACTCGTCGTCTCGTTAAAGGTCGTTATGGTCCCGTCCTCGGAGGTATAGGTAAAGCTACCGTTGCCGTTGTCCACAAGTGTGGTCACCGTGTTGTTGGTGTCCACGGTCACCGTGGTACCGGAGTCGTCCGTGATATCGAAGGTGCCGTCGCCATTGTCCACCACCGTGGCCCTACGGGCATCGAAGGTGGTGGTTCCGCCATCTTCGTTGGTATAGGTCAGGGTCCCGTCGCCGTTATCGGCCAGGGTACTCGTCGTTTCGTTAAAGGTGGTGATGGTCCCGTCCTCAGAGGTGTAGGTAAAACTGCCGTTACCATTGTCCACCAAAGTGGTCACCGTATTGTTCGTGTCCACGGTCACCGTGGTACCGGAATCGTCCGTGATATCAAAGGTGCCGTCCCCGTTGTCCACCACTGTGGCCCTTCGGGCATCGAAGGTGGTCGTTCCGCCATCTTCGTTGGTATAGGTAAGGGTCCCATCACCGTTATCGGCAAGGGTAGATGTCGTCTCGTTAAAGGTCGTTATGGTCCCGTCCTCAGAGGTGTAGGTAAAGCTACCGTTACCATTGTCCACAAGTGTGGTCACCGTATTGTTGGTGTCCACCGTTATCGTGGTACCGGAATCGTCCGTAATATCGAAGGTGCCGTCGCCGTTGTCCACAACAGTGGCCCTTCGGGCATCGAAGGTGGTCGCCGTACCATCCTCATTGGTATAGGTAAAGGTCCCGTCGCCGTTGTCGGCAAGGGTCGAGGTCGTCTCGTTAAAGGTCGTTATGGTCCCGTCCTCAGAGGTGTAGGTAAAACTGCCGTTACCGTTGTCCACGAGCGTGGTCACCGTGTTGTTGGTGTCCACCGTCACCGTGGTCCCGGAATCATCGGTGATATCAAAGGTACCGTCGCCATTATCGACTACAGTGGCCCTTCGGGCATCAAAGGTGGTCGCCGTACCGTCCTCATTGGTATAGGTCAGGGTCCCGTCACCGTTATCGGCAAGGGTACTCGTCGTCTCGTTGAAGGTGGTGATGGTCCCGTCCTCAGAGGTATAGGTAAAGCTACCGTCTCC
>CANLWN010000006.1 GCA_947494825.1 uncultured Flavobacteriaceae bacterium
GCTGTCGATCCAATATTTCAATGAACTAACCTTAAATCTCCGCCCGAAAGCGGGTGCAAATATATAACCGTTTTTTAGCTTACACAATACCTAAATCAAAAAAAAATCAAGGGAAGTCAAAAAAAATGATAATGCTCTGATAATCAATATATCATAGAGCGAAAATATTTTTAACAACTGATCAACAAAGCCCTTTGTCCATTTGTTTTCCGTCAACAAAAACGTACAAAACCGCAAGTGGCCCACGCAAGTCCATCAAAATATGCTAAGAAAAGAAATTCCAGACCAGTCCAAAACGTATTACAAAATCGCGATAGGGGTAATTGGGGGCCGAATAAAAATTATAGCCGGTAAAAGAGGAGTTGAAATGTTCCGCTTTCAGGAAGATACGTGTTTGCCTCACCTTCGCATTGATAAAAAAGTCAAGCAGGGGAAAGGCTCCAAATTCCTCGTTGTTCTGTATATAGAATTCTCCAAGCAACGGGTTGTACGCATCCATATTATACGAGGTAAAGTACTTAAAAGTCACGCCCGTCTGTAAATACATGGCCTTCTTAAAGATATCCTTGGAAAAGTAGAGTGTGTTCCGGGTTACAAATTGAGGGACGTTCAGTACTTCATTCGTTTGGGAAACGTTCTGGTACATGAATGTATTGGCAAGGGCAAAACTCCCCAATTTAAGCTCTTTGCTGTATTTTATTTTTAAATGATTTATGCTGTTGTTTTCTTGAAACGGTCTCACAAAGGCATTTTCCTGGCCCGCGTCTATTTGTTCCTGGGTAGCTTGGGAAGCAAAATAGGAATAGTTGTCCATAGTGGTATACGTGGCCGACAGATTGCCCCATACTTGTGATTCCAGGCTAAATCGGAGGCTGTTCACGGTCTGTTCCTCAAAAGTTGCCGTGTTCTGCCAATTGTAGTTTTGGTAATCGCTCTGATAGAGCAAAAAATTAAAGTCCGGCATTCGGGAAGACAGGTGCAGTGCAAACTCAAAGCGGTTCTTGTCATCGATACGGTATCCTGCTTTGGCACTGACAAGACTGCTGGTAAGCTCCCCTGAAACGGTATAGCGCAGCCCACCGTCTACGTTAAAGCCTCCAATCTTTTTTGAATAATCCCCCCCTACAACAATTTCTTCACCATTTAACCGATTGTCTATTTGTCCCTGATCCGTAATCACAATGCTGTTGAAAAAATAGCTGTAATCGTAAAGGCTCGCATATCCTGTTAGCCTGCCCAAAGTTGAATTGGAAAATTCAGCACTCACTTCATTGTAGGCCGTTTTTAAGCGGGCCCTGTCCATTAAATCATCCAAAATGGCATCTCCAAAAAACGCGTTCTGGGAAGTCTGTCCAAACTCATAAAATTTGGTCTCATAAGAAAACTGATGGCCAATGGTCAAGGAAGTTCTACTGGTTGAATCTTTCTCCCGATCGATCAATTTGTACCGGTGTTCAAAAAAATACCGCTTTCCCAGCAACCTATTTTCAACATCGGTAAGGTTTACGTCTATTCTGGATCGATCGGTAAATTCCGGATCCCCGGATTCAAACTGGTCTACTCGGTTGAGGATGCCCCCATTTTCTTCATTTTCGATATCCTGTGCCGCAATATGGGCTCTAATGGAATATCGTTGGTTTCTTGTTTGGTAGTTGGCAGTGGTCCTGAAATTTCCGGACTGGGCCTGATTGAACTGATATTTTCCCAAAGAACGGAATCCTTTATAGGCTATGGAAAAATTTAAACGCTCAGAGGTGTTGAAAGTAAGAAGTGCATCCAGTAACTGACCCTGTTCAAAGGTGGTCTTGAACATAAGTTCGGTCATTGGGGTCGCCACATTGAAGTACCTCATATCGGCCACCTCGCTATAATTAAAATGTTTAGCCTTGGCACCCAGGGCAGGATATAGGGTGGTACGGTCAAAATTTACCCCAAGACGGTTATAGGGTTGGCCCACATTGGGAAAGGGTAATAATTCAAAATCATCCTTTCTCAGATAGTTGTACTTGTATTCCTTTTGGATGGTCAGGGTGGTGTCTAAAAAGGTGGTATCCCTTTGATGCGAAATAATTTTGTAAAATTCGATCGTAATATCCAGGGAATCGACCGGCTTTTTTTGGGCCAATGGCTTTCGCACACTTTGCCTTTGTTGCGCTATTGAATCTGTTTTTCCTCGATTGGGTATGGAATCTTGTTGGGCAGCAAGGGAGTTAACAAAAAAAATAAAAAGTACCGGGAATAAATATCTCATTGTAGCGACTTACTCGGGCAAAGTTAATTTTTTTGTTCGTAATGAAATGTGAAAGTTTTCGCAACATCCCAGTTCCCGTGATATCGCCTTCATCAAATCAATCATTCATTTAAAGGAATCCTTATATTCCCTTGAAATAGAAATCGAGCAGTTTTACCAGGTCCTCCCTTTTGTAGGGGTCCAGTTTCTGTTTTTTGATGTGCTTTTCCATTTCCCCGGCCCGTTCCCCGAACAGGGGCACCAGGTTCTTCCGCTTGCGGGGCAGTTCCACCACCTCGCCCTCGGGGCCCAGCCCCTGGAGGTAGAAACGGGCGCCCTCGCGCTTGAACTTGGCGGGCACGTCCTGTTCGTAGCTGCTCTTGGCGGGCTTCTTGGGCACGAACTTGATGTTCTCCTTGAAATAGAGCGTGTAGCCCTCGCCGCGGTGCAGCCTTTCGAAGAAGGTGGTCTGCAGTTTTCCGCGCTCGTCCCTATAGGGCCTGGTCTCGAACCAGCGGCCGGAGCCGTCCAACAGGGCTATGCGGTAGGGGGTGGAGCGGTCCAGTCCCATGACCTCGCCGTTCTCCCTCTTGATCTCGATGCTGTTCTCCACCACGTTGAAGCGCAGCAGCTGTACCTTTTCCATACCGTTTATGCGGGCCGACACGAACTCCTCCAGGAGGTAGCGCGAGCCCTCGGCATTGTTATAGAGCGGGTTGTTGGTGCCCACAAAGAAGGCGAGCTCGTTGAAGGTCTCGTTGTTGGGCCGCTGTATCTGCCCCTGGGCCGAAAGGCCTGCAAGGCACAGGGCAAGGAGGATCGTTCTTTTCATATCTAGATCGGTTTAGGGTTAAAATATAGGGACCACCAAAAACCGTGCCTTGGTGGTCCCATTTCTATATCAGTTCCCGTATGCTATTAAAAGTTTCCGGGGTTCTGTGTGATGTTCGGGTTGTTGGTAATCTCATCGTCCACGATGGGGAAGATCACCTTGTCCGCACCAGGTGCAGACACCGCTCCGCCACCTGGGCGCAGGTTCAGGTTGTTCCTCAAGAGGTCCATCCTACGGTGGCCCTCGAAACAGAATTCCTTCCTTCGTTCCAAGAGAATCGCATCAAGATCTACAGCGCCAAGCGCGGCAAGGCCGGCCCTGGCGCGTATGGTATTGACATCCGCCAAGGGAGTGGCCCCTACTGAGGTACCCGCCCTAAAATTGGCCTCGGCCCTGTTCAGGTACATCTCCGCGATACGCAGCACCATCCCATCGGAGGCATTGTTCACCACATCCGGGTACTTGGTGGTAAAGAAGGTATCGTTGTTCTGAGCGTCCAAAGCCGCTTGAGAAAGCTCGTCGAACCTTCTGTCCCCTGGATCGGCCGCAAAGGTATCGATCAGGTCCTGGCTAAAGGGCGCATCGCCACGTCCGCCAGGAGAAGGATTGTAGAAGTTCACGTATACCTCATCAGAACCGGCAGCTTCCTGTGGACCATCAGTAGCTGTGTTGATTGCCACAAAGATATTCTCCGAAGATCCCGGATTATCGTCGTAGAAATCAAAATCGCCCGCCAGGGCATAGTTCCCCGAGCTGATCACCTGGTTGGCGAAATCGGCCGCCCTTGCCCAGTCCTCCCTGTAGAGGTACAACCTGGACAAAAGCGCACGTGCCGCACCGGCCTCTGCCCTAGTGCCGTTGTCCTCGGGAAGCGCCGCAATGGCGTCCAAAAGGTCCTGCTCTATAAAAGCGTGCACCTCGTTCACCGTGGAACGCTCCAATTGGAAGGGTGCAATATCTCCGGTGAAAAACTCGGTCACGATGGGTATTCCAAGATTGGTTCCCCCACTGATCTGGAAGGGCTGTGCAAAGAGGTTCACCAATTGGAAATTGGTCACTGCCCTTAGGAACTTGGCCTCTCCTACAAAGCGGGTTACGTCTGCCGCATTAAGATCCGTTACCTCGTTCACATCTATCTGAGGTAGGTTTACAATGACATTATTTGCCGCTGCAATCAACTCATTAGCATCCAACCAGATGTTGTCGATGGATGCATTGGTGGCCAGGGTCTCGAACTGGTCGATTTCCTGTAAAGAAGGGAAACTTCCCACAAAAGCTACATTATCGGCCATAAAGTCCGACATCAGCTGCGGGTTTCCGTTCAAATCCCCGCTCTGGTTCTTACTGTAGATCCCTGTTACTAGACCACTGATTGTGGCAGCACTGGTAAATACTGTACTGGATGCCACGTCGTCTTCAGGGACCACATTTAATTGGCTCTCGCACGATAGGATCATGAGAAGGCCGAAGAGCATTGCTATTGTTTTATATGTTTTCATTGCTATATTTTTTTATTTAAAATGTTAAACGGGCTCCGAACGAATACGACTTGGCCTGTGGCGCGGTAAAGAACGACTCGCCCTGGAACAGGGGATCGATATCATCGGTCACCTCGGGATCGATTCCATCCAATTCATCCTTTTTGAGGGTAAACAGGTTGGTGGCCGTGGCGTACAACCGCAGTGCCGAGATAAAGCCGCCCAAACGTTCAAGGGCCTTCTCCGGAAGGTTGTACCCCAGGGTGATGTTCTTGATCCTCAGGTAAGAGGCGTCCAACTGCTGTTGGGTAGAACGTTGGTTAAAGGCGTTAAAGGTAGAGCTCGTAGGGCTGGGCAAAAAGGCGTTGTCGCCCGGCTGCCTCCAGATGTTCAGGTTCTGCCTCCTGATGTTTACAATGCCCCCGATCGCGTCGTTGCCATCGGCAAAACGAAGGCCGTCTATGACCACATCGTTCCCGTAGGAGTAGTTCATCAGTACGGACAGGTCAAAGTCCCTGTACTTGAAGGTATTGGTCATACCCCCTGAGAAATCGGGAAGCGGGCTTCCCGTGACCACACGGTCCGTAGAACCCGGAGCGGTGGTGATGTTGCCATCAACATCGAGCCACTCGGCGTCCCCGGTCTGGGAGTTGATGCCCACGTAACGGATCAGGAAGAAATTGTTCAATGGCTCCCCTTCGATGGCCCTTTGTACGGCCCCGTCGATGATCCTCCTGCCCTGCGCATCGACAGCGGCATCCTCGTTCAAACGGATGACCTGATTATCGATTGTGGTCAGGTTGAAATTGGTCCTCCACTCGAAGTTCTCGGAGCGTACGTTCACCGTGCTCAGCTCGAACTCCCAGCCTTTGTTCTCCATCTCGCCAATGTTCCTGCTTATATTGGCAAAACCGGTCTGAGGAGGTAATACTTGATCCAACAAAAGGTCAGTGGTGGTCTTCTTGAAATAGGAGGCGTTGAAATTGATTCGCCCGTTCAAAAAGGTCGATTTGATACCGATGTCAAGTGTTTCACTCTCCTCCCATTTGAGGTCAGGATTCTCTGGCTGATCTGGAATTAATCCGGAATCTCCATTATTGTCCGCAATAGCTCCGGCAGCAAAAAGTCCCAAAGAAGGGAAAGTTCCCAATCTGTCGTTCCCCACGGTACCCAAACTGGCACGTAATGATAGAAAATCGATAAAGTCGATGTCCTGGATAAAGGATTCCTCAGAGATTACCCATCCTGCGGCAGCGGACCAGAAATACCCGAAGCGGTTGTTGGCCCCGAAACGTGACGATCCGTCACGTCTTACCGAGCCCTCCACTAGGTACTTGCCCTTGTAGTCATAGGAGACCCTGGAGAAGAGTCCGAACAACCGGCTCGGGAAACGGTCCCCGTTCAGTACGGTTGCCGTTGAGGCCGATTGTAGGTTACGAAGTCCATCTGTTAGGAAGCCCGTACCTGACACATTAGATCTGGTACGCAAGGTTTCCTCGTAGTTGAGACCCAGCAGTACGGTAAGGCTATGGTCCTCCGCAAAGGTATCGGTATAGTTCAAGGTCTGGTTGGTCAGCCAACGGTCCTCGTTTACGAAGATCTGTTGGGCCGATCCCCCGGGAGAGTTAAACTCAGCAGCCCTAACAAACTCCTCAAGGTGCAGCTTGTCGATACCGAACTCCGATCGCCAGGTCAGTCCCGGTAGGGGGCTCACCTCGGTAAAGGCGTTCCCGATCACACGGAAGGTCTTCAGTTCGTCCGTGTTCAGGGCCACCCGTGCAAAGATGTTCGGGATAAAGGAGCCCGACTGCACAAAGTTGCCCTCGTCATCAAAGGCCGGTACTACCGGGCTCTGAAGGAAGGCCGTTGTGAAGGGTGCGTTGATGTTGTTCTCCACGCCCACCCTGTTGAGGCGGTTGTTGGTGATCCCTAGGTTCATCCCGGCCTTGAGCCAGTCGGTGACCTGGGTGTCGATGTTGATCCTGGCACCGGCCCTTTGCTGGTCGTTGCCTATGATGAACCCTTGCGTGTCCTGGTAGTCCATACCAAAGAAGAAGCTGGTCTTCTCGCCACCGCCCCGTATTCCGAGGTTGTAGTTCTGGGATACCCCGGTGCGCTGTACCCCGCCGAGCCAGTCCGTCCCCCCGGAACCAATGGCGCCAAGGTTGAGGTCCTCCGGTGTTACCGTGGTGCCGCCGTTCTGTATGGTGGCCACTTCCGACTTGAACTGTCGGAACTCGTCCGCGGTCAGGATGTCCGGAACGTCGGTGGACTGCGAATATTGCGTGCTCACGTCAAAGGTAAGGGTCGTCTTCTGGTTTCTCCTACCCTTCTTGGTGGTGATCAGGATTACCCCGTTGGCGCCCCTGGACCCGTAGATCGAGGTCGCACCGGCATCCTTAAGTACGGTGAGCGACTGGATATCGTTCGGGTTCACGTAGGAGAGCGGGTTGATCCCGGTGTTCCCCCCACGGTTGAGCGTGTTGCCCGCGGTATCGGTGATGGGCACCCCGTCGATCACGATAAGGGGCTGGCTGCCCGAGTTGATCGAGTTTACGCCCCGTACACGTATAACGGCGGCAGAACCGAGAACACCCGAGGCGTTCACGATCTGTGTACCGGCGCTCTGCCCCTGTAGGAGCTGATCGGCGGATACCACCTGGAGGTTCTCAATGGCCTCCTCTTTTACGATACCGATGTTCTGGATAATCTTTTTCTCCTCTTGGTTACCATAACCTACAACGACCACTTCTTCCAAGGCCTCCGCATCTTCCAGCATCTGTACATTGATGACATCGGAAGCACCAACGGTGCGTTGCTCTGTCGTCTGTCCAATATAACTGAAGCGAAGTACTTGGCCGACATTGGCCGTAATGGTGTAGTTACCATCAAAATCCGTTTGCGCTCCTGAAGTAGTTCCAACAACTACTATGGATACGCCAGGCAACGGCAGACCGTTTTGGTCTGTCACATTACCTGAAATTGTTTTCTCCTGTCCGTAGGAAAAACTCATGCATAACACCAGCAAAGGTGTTAGCATCCAAGCTAACTTTGATCTCATTTAAGTAATTTTTTGAATTAGTCAACGCCAAAAGTCTTAATAATTAGTTAATAATCCAAAAATTTGTGCCTGTTCATGGGGTTTTTTGTTAAAAAAGTTCAATTATTTATGAAATATTTAATCTTTCATTTCAAAGCTTGATATACCCATATGTTTTTAACATGGATTTCATGGATGCCCAAAGAAAACGTCGTGGCTAAATCCATGTAAATCCCATATATTTATCACATGCTCAAGCGTTATTTTAAACAACTCGAAGAAGCGGGAACAGATGAGGCAGGCAGGGGTTGCCTAGCAGGACCGGTGACAGCGGCCGCCATAATCCTCCCTAGAAGCTTCGAAAATGAGTTGCTGAACGATTCCAAAATATTATCAGTCTCCAAGCGGAATCTGCTAAGACCCCTTATAGAGAGTAAAGCCATCGGTTTTGGTGTGGTTCATATAGGGCCAAAAAAAATTGATGACATCAACATTCTAAACGCCTCCATCCTGGCCATGCACGGAGCTCTGGACCAATTGACCAAAAAACCGAAATTCATCATCGTGGATGGTAACAAATTCAGACCTTACAAGAACATTCCCCATGAATGCATCATTAAGGGCGATGGTAAATTTATGAGCATAGCCGCAGCCTCCGTGCTAGCAAAAACATACCGGGATGCTTATATGGAAAAAATACACGAGGAGTATCCCATGTACCACTGGGACAAAAACAAAGGGTATCCCACCAAGGCCCATAGAGAGGCCATCCGCATCCATGGTATCACCAAATACCATAGAAAAAGTTTCAGATTAGTCCCGGAACAGTTGAAACTTGATATCTAAATATTATAAATTTGCGGGAAAGCATTTCCGATGAAATTCAGCACCGTCCTAGTTCTGACCTTTCTATTGTTCTTTGGTTGCCAACAAGAAAAGGTGGTTTCGTCTTCCCTTTTGGCCTATGTTCCGCAAAACGCCTCCGCCATAATAAAAGTAAATGACCTGTCCAGTTTTAAAAGCGAACTAAAAAACAACGATTTTCTTTCCAAATTGAACGGGACTAAACTGCACACAGCAGTTTTTGATAAACTTAAGGGCCTTGATTATGTCCAAACCGATACCGAAAGCGTCATTGCATTTACCGAATTAGGGAAGGACAATCTAGAATTTATTTATGTGGTATCGCAAAGCGCGGATTTTTTGCAATTGACGGACATTACAGACAAAACCATAGAAACCGTTAGCTATGAGCAGCATACTTTTAAAAAATACACGATTGAAGGTTCGATCTTTTATGGAACGGTCCTGGACGGCAAAACCGTAATCAGTTCTTCACCCATTTTGTTGGAAAATTTAATACGCAAAAGGGGAGAGCTTAGTACGTTGGGGCCTTTAAAAAAGCTATATGAGATTGCCAACACCAATAAATCCGCTACTTTTTTTATCAATACCCAAAACGGCGATGCCCTCATTTCATCCATCCTAAACGAAAATGCTGGTATCTCCATGAGCCGATTCTCCGATTGGGTGTCCTTGGACCTCAGTATGGGACAGGACTACATCAATTTTAATGGAATCGCTATGGCCAATGATTCTTTGAAAAAATTCACCAACCTATTCTGGAACACCGGCCCATTGCCACATACCACCCCGGCATTTGCACCCATTACAGCAGATGGTTTCCTCTCCTATACCTTTGACGATTACGATGTTTTTGCTAAAAACCAACAAAAATACCTTGATCGATCGATAGCCATGGATACTGTATTCAATACGGTGGAAGAGGTGGGCATCATATTCCTTAACACCAAAAAGGCCGTAGTGCTCAACACCTATGGTTCAGAAAATATAACCCAGTTTTTGGACGGTTTAAAAAAAGGCACTGTTGATTATCAGGGAACCGAGATAACCTCCTTGGCCGCCAACGACTTCCTGAACGAAATTTTTAATCCCCTTATTCAAAATTTTGAAGCAAATTACTATGCCATTTTGGAGAACAGCTTTGTGTTTTCTGGCGACAGGGAAAGTTTGCAGACCGTAATCAGTAATTTTAAGAACAGCTCTACCTATAACAAGGCGCCATCCTTTGATACGGCCAAAACGGTATTGGCCGATGAGTCCAATCTTCTATTTGTAGCGGACAATAAGGGATTACAGCAAATCCTGAAAGAGGATTTTTCATCGGACCTGCTAAAAGATCTGCAACGCGCGAAGCTTTCCAAATATGCATTTGCCGGACAACTGGTGACCGATGATACGTTTTATCACACCAATCTGATCCTGAAGAAAATAGGCAGGGAGGCGAAGCTCAATACCACCTCTCCCCTATTCACGGTGCAACTGGACAGTGACCTTGCCACTACTCCCCAGTTTGTGATAAACCACAGAACCAATAAAAAGGAAATCGTAGTTCAGGACAAGGATAATTATGTGTACCTCATTTCCACTGCGGGAAAGGTACTTTGGAAAAAACAGTTGGAAGGTAGAATACAGGGAAAAATTGAACAAGTGGATATTTACAGGAACGGCAGATTGCAACTTGCCTTTACCACGGATAATCAATTTTTGATTTTGGACAGGAACGGCGAGGAGGTACCTCCTTTTACCAAAAAGTTCTCTGGTGGCAACCTAAACCCCTTGGCGGTTTTTGACTACGAGCGCAAAAAAGACTATCGTTTTGTCATCACCCAGGGCAGCAAGGTCTTTATGTACAACAACCAAGGAGCAATCGTAAGCGGTTTTAAGTACACCGCTGCCGAAAGTCCAATAATAAAGGTGCCCAGGCATTTTAGGATTGGAAAACGTGATTATCTGTGCTTTGTCCTAGAGAATAAAAGTTTAAAGATTCTGAACCGTGTAGGGGACGTTCGTACGAAAGTTTCTGAGAAAATCGATTTTTCGGAAAACGAAATGTACCTCTACAAAAACAAATTTTCGACAACCGACAAAAAAGGAACCTTGGTTCAAATAGATGAGGCCGGTAAAACAACCCGGTCCAGCTTTAATCTCAATAAGGACCACGGTATGGACGCCACAAGTAAGACACTTGTGCTGATCAATGACAATACCTTAAGCATCAAGGGCAAAAAAGTGGAGTTGGATCTAGGGGTCTATACCAAGCCCAAAATATTCTATCTGTACGATAAAATATATGTCAGTGTAACGGACATTCAAAACCAAAAGATCTACCTTTTTGATAGCAATGCCAAGCCCATTCAAAACTTTCCGATATATGGCAATTCCCTAATTGACCTTGCAGACATGGACAATGACCGCAAACTGGAGTTGGTTGCCAAGGACTTGGAGAATTCCTTGATCATCTACAAAATGAATTGACTCCCACTTCCCGGTCGGTTATACACGATAATGGACCACGTGCACGATCCTTGTCATGGCAACGCACTTTTTCGCTATTTTGAAATTTATGCATTAGATGTTGGACGATTTGAAGGATTTTTCGACCATTCGATGCAATGCATTGATTACCAATACTATCGAAAGAATATTGTATTTTTATTGATACTGTAAAACACTATACCATGAAAACTTCCAATGACTTAATCCGCTCCGTTCTTCCCTTTGTACTCCTTCTCTTTTTTATCCCTACGGCCAATAGTCAAATCCTTAAAAAATTGACAAAAAAAGCCGAAAAGGCTGCGGAACGCACCGTAGAAAAAAGGGTTGAAAAGGAAACAACAAAAAAGACGGATCAGGCGCTGGACAGCATTCTGGAACCTGGTGCCAAAGGGAAGGACAAAAAGAAAAGCCCATCGACCTCTGGGGAAAATCCCTCCAACACATCATCCAACTCCGGCGGGGAAAATCCCACAGGTCCAAAATCCATTACCGTCTATAGCAAATTCGACTTTGTTCCCGGCGACAAAATCCTGTACTTCGATGACTTTTCAACGGACTTCATTGGCGACTTTCCCTCCAAATGGAATACCAACGGTAGTGGAGAGGTGGTGACCATAAACGAATCTCCCCAGCGCTGGTTGGGAATCTTACCGGGTTATAACACCTATTACATTCCAGATGTTCCCGCCCTTCCGGAAGAGTATACCATAGAATTTGACCTCCTGGCCATTGGTTTGGATGCCAAAACCTCTTCCACCGCTACCTTGCAGATAGCGCTTAGCGATGATCCCAATTTTAAACGCGGAGACAATTGGGTACATGCCTATATTCCCTTCTGTCAATACGGCGCCATCGGAATACGTATGCGAAATTTTATCAACAAGGGGGCAGATGGGGAAATCAATAACGTGGTCAATGCAGACCTAAGGACCGCCGTAGTGGATCAGCCCCATATTTCTATCGCGGTCAATAAACAGCGTTTCCGTCTATGGGTCAATGAAAAAAAATATGTGGACATTCCCCGGGCGGTTCCTATGGGTAGTGTACTGAGTACTTTAAAATTTCAGCTTACCAGTTTCAAGGATGGCAAAGAGCAACTTTTTATTAGTAATGTGAAAGTCGCCAAAGGCGGACTAGATCTTAGAAGAAAACTCCTCTCCGAAGGCAAAGTATCTACCAATGGTATTTTGTTCGAATCCGGCTCTGCCAATATTCAGCCCAGATCCATGGGGATTATCCGTCAAATTTCGCAAGTCTTGCAACAAGACGGCGCCATGAAACTCCTTATTATTGGACACACCGATTCGGATGGGGATGACACCGCAAATATGGCGCTATCCAAAAAAAGGGCGGATGCGGTAAAAAATGCATTGATCACTATCTATAAGGTTACCGCGGACCGTTTGGAGACCACGGGTAAGGGAGAATCGGAACCTGTGGCCGATAACGGCACTACCGACGGCAAAGCGCAGAACAGAAGGGTAGAGTTCATAAAACAATAAGTCGTGAAGTTAGGTGTAGGGACCACCATTCGGAAAACCTAGGGTTATGCCTTTGTTGCTTCCCTAATGCCCTCTGCCTCGAAAAGCGCTAAGAAATGTTTGATCAGTTTGTCTTGCACAGCGTGCATCGGCACGTTGGGCATGCCCAATTCCACATTTAAGGAGGTGACCGCTTTGTCTTTGATGCCGCAAGGTATCATGTGGTCAAAATAGCCTAGGTCGGTATTTACGTTCAAGGCAAAACCGTGCATGGTGACCCATCTACTTGCCCGTACACCCATAGCGCATATTTTGCGTGCTAAAGAGGTTCCAACATCCAACCAAACACCCGTTTCCCCTTCAGAACGTTCACCTTGCAATCCGTAGTCTGCCAGGGTGCGGATGACCATCTCCTCCAAGAACCTCAAATATTTATGGATATCGGTAAAGAAATTGTCCAGATCCAAAATGGGATAACCCACAATTTGTCCAGGGCCGTGATAGGTAATATCGCCCCCTCTGTTAATTTTGTAAAAGGTAGCACCCTTTTTTGCCAGGTCATCGGTCTGGACCAGGAGGTTTTCCATATCGCCGCTTTTGCCCAAGGTGTACACATGAGGGTGCTCCACAAATAATAAATGGTTAGGGGTCTGTATATTGGTGCCGGTTCTTCGGTTCCCAATTTTGATGTCCAAAATTTCCTGGAACAACACCTCCTGTACGTCCCAGGTCTCCTTATAATCCTTGAGCCCCAAATCCCGTATGGCAACCTGCTTGTTCATAATGGCAAAGATACGAAGACCTTAGGGTACAAACTAATCTTCGAGCTCCACCTCAATACTAAGGGCTTCCGGGTTTTTAAGATAATCCAAAAACTTGACCTGATAGATAACTGTTTTGCCATCAGCACTAAAGGTAGCTTCCTCTGCATTGGTCGATTTTACCCGCCTCGGAAAATGATATTTTAGGGTATAGGTAGAACCGGACAAGAACATTTCTGCGCCTTGTAGACTATCCAAACTCTTGAGATGCAGGGTGCTGTCCACTATGGTGGTGGTGCGCCTAAAGATGCGCTCATCAAAAGAATACCTTACTTGGGTGGCCTGTTCGTCGGTAATGATCGGATTGGCCTGTCCGCTATCATTGCCAGGGCCCAAAGCACTGGCATTCTGAAAGGCGTTAAAGGCATCGCTTACCTCGGAAACATCCTGGAAAGCGCTGAACATGTCAAAGGCCATGACCTTGGTTTCCGGATTCATGACCATATGCAACTTAAAGGGTTCCAGCTTTTTTAGTTTCTCCTGCTGTTCCAGGGGCAAGGTGGCAATACTATCTTTTTTCTCCCTTAGAAAATCTTTGAAGGAAATTACGGAATCCACTGCTTTTTCGTTGGTTTGCAACATCTCGTCACCAGCCATTTCCATGAGCTCGGAACCGTCAAAATTTATGGAGATTTTTCCCGAACCGTCTTCTTCTACATAAATCTCTTCGGTAAAATTGCAGGAAGAAAACAAAAGGGCAATACAGAGGTATGCAAAAAAGGAAATCCTTTTCATGGGTATGGTGTTGATTATATCTACAGAGGAAAAGTCATCAAATTGTCTAGCCAAATATACGGGTAATGCCATGGCAATTGCCAACAAAATTGTACTTTTTTTCTATCAGGGGCCTAAAGCGTCAGTTTGGATTGTTAAGGATCACCAATGCGGCGATGACGCCCGGCACCCATCCACAGAGGGTAAGCAAGAATACGATGAGAAAAGACCCACAGCCTTTCCCAATAACGGCTAGAGGTGGGAAAATAATGGCCAGTAGTACGCGTAAAAAACTCATGATAGTAGGTTTTATGATCGATGTTACTTATATGTCCCAAATCCCTGTGAATTGTTACACAAAAACCCTTACTTTTAACGCTGTCGCGAACCTTTAAACCATGAAATGCACCATTTTTTTGCTGTTCGTACTGTCGGTTGCTCCCTGCTTAGGGCAGTATAGCTTTGAGGGTCAATTGGAAAAAAATAATGCGGGACGTACGGTGTACCTCTCCATCATTGATGACCACCGCAAACTGTCCAAAATATATGTGGGTCAGATCATTCGAAGGACGGAAACAGATTCCCTTGGGTTTTTCAGTTTTAAGGGAGATAATCTCTCTCCCAAAAACCAGATTTACAGGATCCATACCGACGGTTGTTCGGACCTAAAAGGGACCACTGAGCATTTCCCAGGGAACTGTGACAACAGCTACAGCATTCTTTTTCTAGCAAAAAACACAGATACCATTTATTTTCCGGAAACCGCTACCCGGGAAATTTTCTGTTCCATCACCTCCAACAACGACCGTGCATCGGTCTTTCTTCAAATAGAGGATCTTAAAGAACGGATGTTATTCGATTTTTCCGATTTTAGAAGTGAGGCCAACCGTAATCTCAACTCCCAAAAATGGTTTGGGACCTTACAGGAATACGGTAGGGAACTCAACGAACCTTTGGCAGAGCTGTACATTTACGATTTTCTCTCGGACAAGCGCAACGAGACCTTTGCCTATTATCTAAAAGATCTAAGCACCAATACCTATTACGATGAACTTTTGGACCGACTTAAAACGACCTATCCAGACAGCCGATTTACCCAACTTTATGAGGCCGAAATCGTTTCGGACAAACTACTTTACAGCTTCAGCGAAAAGGAAGGTGGGCTAAAGCTCGAAATCTTCCTTGCCGGATTATTGGTATTGTCCTTGATTACCAATATCTATCTGATTTTTCGCCAAAAAAAACTACAGGCCAAGCAAAACGGCATATCCGTATCGGAGCTTACCAAACAAGAGCGGAAAACGCTTGACCTTATATTGCAGGACCGGACCAACAAGGAAATTGCGGCCGAGCTCTTTGTTAGTGTCAGCACGGTGAAAACGCATATCAACAATCTGTACAAAAAACTAAAAGTGGGGTCACGGGAAGCGTTGAAAGCAGGCCTTGAAGGAAAAAAGATGTAAAGCACAGGTTCGTAATTCAACCCAGGTCTAGTCCCCATTTCCACCCCGATTTTCTTTTTACAGCTCTCGAGAATGTTCATTTTTGGAACCCTAACTAAAATCGTTTCAAGATGAAAAAAGCAGTATTATGCGCAATCGGGAGTTTCTTCTCCTTGCTGTTGATCCAGGCACAACCCCTCAATAGGGAAGCAGCACATGGGGAGAACAATCCCTACCTAATCGGTAAAATAAATCGGGAAGGACTTTCAAATGCTGGTTATGCCCAATGGTTTTTGGGGAACAAGCGCGATTATGTGCCTAAACCAGAGGTTTTGAAAGTAGTAAAGGAGCAATTGAACGATTATACCATCACCCTGTTTATGGGAACGTGGTGCGGTGATAGTAAGCGGGAAGTACCGCGTTTTTACAAGATTTTGGAGTCCGTCCAATTTCCGTTGGAACGACTTACTGCCGTGGCGGTGGGCAGAGAGGCCAACAACTACAAGCAAAGTCCCGGTGGGGAGCAGGAGGGCCTCAACGTACACCGAGTACCCACCTTTATCTTTTATCGAAACGGAAAGGAAATCAACCGGATCGTGGAACGCCCCATACATACTTTGGAGGAGGACATAAGTGACATTCTCAAAGGGGAATACCGGCCCAACTACCAGGCTGTGGCCAGTATCCATACCGCATTGGAGGAAATGGGCCTGAAGAAGTTTCAGAAAAAGTCGAAGCAGCTCTTGGCCCGCACCAAAGCCCTTGTTGACGGCCCCTATGAGCTAAGCTCTTATTCCTACTTATTGTTTACCCAGGGCAAAAAAGAAGAGGCCCTGGCCGTGGCCGAACTCAACGTACAACTCTACCCGGAGGATGCCAGGGTATATCACAGCCTAGGGAACAGGTTGCTTGCCCTGGAGCGGAATACGGAGGCCCTTGTCCAATTTAAGAGCGCACTACTTTTAGACCCGGGAAACGAGAAGGCAAAAAAAGCGATACGAGCCTTGGAAACCAAGGAGGTGCAATAATACCTTGTTTTTGGAAAAGTTGTGTGAAAATTTGTTCAAATAGGCTAATTTTGCTGCTGCCTTCCAAAATCCGGGAGGCCTTCAAAAATAGAACCTATGCAACTTTCGGAGCAAGAAGTTATCAGGAGGGAAAAATTGGGCAAACTCAGGGAATTGGGCATCGATCCCTATCCGGCAGCCTTATTTCCAGTAAACGCCACTACAGCAAGTTGTAAGGAAAACTTCACCGAAGGCAAGGCCGTGATCATTTCCGGCAGGCTTATGTCCAGGAGAATTCAGGGTAAGGCCTCTTTTGCCGAATTGCAGGACAGCACTGGTCGTATCCAGGTCTATTTTAACAGGGATGAAATCTGTCCCGGGGAGGACAAGACCCAATACAACGAGATATACAAGAAGCTTTTGGACATTGGGGATATCATTGGCCTGGAAGGTGAGCTCTTTACCACCCAAGTGGGAGAAAAAACCGTGTTGGTCAAGGATTTTACCCTATTGAGCAAGGCCCTACGACCCCTGCCCTTGCCCAAAGTCGATGCCGATGGAAACACTTTTGACGAGTTCAACGACCCCGAGTTGCGCTACCGCCAACGGTATGTAGATCTCGTGGTAAACCCTTCCGTTAAGGAAACTTTTGTGAAGCGCACCAAAATCACCAACAGCATCCGTCAGTTCTTTAACGATCAAGGGTATCTGGAGGTAGAGACTCCCATTTTACAGCCTATACCGGGAGGTGCGGCAGCAAGGCCCTTCGTGACCCATCACAACGCCCTAAATATTCCACTTTACCTAAGGATTGCCAATGAACTCTACCTAAAACGCTTGATTGTAGGTGGCTTTGACGGTGTCTATGAATTTTCCAAGGATTTTAGGAACGAAGGTATGGATCGTACCCATAATCCCGAATTTACCGTGATGGAACTCTACGTAGCCTATAAGGACTATAATTGGATGATGGATACCACCGAACAATTGTTGGAAAAGGTTGCCATGGATGCCAATGGGAGCACCAAGGTACAAGTGGGGGACAATGAAATAGAGTTTAGGGCGCCCTATCCCCGTGTGCCCATTCTTGAGGCCATAAAGAAACATACTGGCATAGACGTGGCCGGGATGGATGTGGCCCAATTGCAAGCCGCTGCCAAAAAGCTGGATATCGTAGTAGACGACAGTATGGGCGTGGGCAAACTTATTGATGAGATTTTTGGGGAGAAATGCGAGCATCACTACGTGCAACCCACCTTCATTATCGATTATCCCAAGGAAATGAGCCCATTGACCAAGGAACATCGGGACAATCCCGCGCTAACCGAGCGTTTTGAGCTCATGGTAAACGGAAAGGAGTTGGCCAACGCCTATTCCGAGCTTAACGATCCCATTGACCAACGCGAGCGCTTTGAAGATCAGTTAAAACTTTCGGAAAAAGGGGATGATGAGGCCATGTTCATTGACCAGGACTTCATCAGGGCCCTGGAATACGGTATGCCACCTACCAGTGGCATTGGCATTGGGATAGATCGGCTGGTGATGTTATTGACCAACAATTCCTCCATCCAAGAGGTACTTTTCTTTCCTCAAATGCGCCCGGAAAAGAAACCGCTGGAACTTGCAGACAATGAAAAGGCAATTTTTGAAATTATCAAGGAGGCAGGACGCTTGCCACTCAACGAACTCAAGGAGGCCTCCGGCCTAAGCAACAAGGCTTGGGACAAAGGTTTAAAGGGACTTGCAAAACTGGGACTTACCAAGGTGATCAAAGAGGGCGATGCCCTATTTTGCGAACTACAGGAGTGATTTCGTTCATTTTTTATTATAATCTATTGATAACAAGATAGCTAACGATAAAAACAGTCCATTTCGTTAAATTTTTGCGCATCTTATCGAATTTAAGCAAAAAACGCTTGGGAAACCCGTACCTTAGTGATACCCAAATCTTTGCGTATGAGAACTTTATACCTTCTCGGCATCGGCCTACTTGTTTTATTTTCCTGCTCCAAGGATGACCCCAATACCCCTGGATCTGATCCGGGTCCCGACCCGGGTACTGGTCAAGGTTTAACCTTAAAAGCATGTTTTGCTATGGACAGAAATTCCGTTTCCGTAGGCGAATACATACAGATTACGAGCTGCTCCGAGGGAGCAAGCTCCTATTTCTATGACTTTGGCAATGGCGGTACCAGTGTCAAGGAGCATCCCGAGGTTCTCCTGATGGAAGCTGGGGAATTTACCATTGTCCTTACTGTGAAAGATGCGGAAGATAACACGGATACCTTTTCAAGATCGCTTACCGTCACCGAACCCATTGAGGTCAACTATATTTTTCCTGAAATTCCCTTAGGGTTTTCGGGGATGCCATTGGAAACCGGATTAAACCCTCTGAACAACAACATCTATTACATTGAGAGCAGGGAGGACAAAGCTGGGCCCGAAGGGAATAAATTCTATTACCACGAATTGGACGAAAACTACAGTGCAACAACAAACTATATCGCCGATAGGCCGTTTCAATCTGGCAGTGCCTTTGTGAACCTGCTGCCCAGTGGGAACAGAAACTTTCATTTTTCCAGAACACTTCCGGATTTTTATGGTACTCAAGAAGTGACACTGACCGATACATGGGGCTTTGTAAGTGGTATCAACGCGGCCACAAAACACAGTTACGGATACCTTCCCGATGGCTCCAATTTCCTGTATTTTGGAACACAGAAGGAAGACGGTATCCAAAAAACGGCCATAGAACGGAGAAACGCCAGTGGGGATGCCTTTGAGACGTATTTTAACGCTCTTGGGGATGCCGATTCCATGATCGGAGACCTAATTTCGATAGGGTCCGGATATATTGCCTACGGTATCGTGTTTTCGAAAAATGCCGTGGCTCCCTATGTTACGGATTACAAACCGGCACTTATTTTCTTTAATGCCGGTCTGAATATCACCTCACATAAGATATTTGAGGATTCTGCATTGACCAACCTGCCCATGGACATCAACGACTTAAATGGGCCGTACCATCTGGAACAGCTTTCCAATGGAAACCTGGTTTTTTACGGTAATGGGGAAGTGACCGTTACCGATAGTACAGGAAATAAAATCACTTCTACGATTTTTAGTGGCACTGATCACGTTCAGGCATTGATTTCATTAGGGGATTCCTTTGTTCTTTCCACGAACGATTATTTGAAAAAGTTCGATCAAAATGGAAATCAGACCAAGGAATTAAAATACAATGGCCATTGTATCCCGGAATTCATAACGATCAACAACAAACTTTTCTTTGTTGCCGGGTACAATACCCTGGACACGGTTGATGGTGTTGGCGACATGTCCGTTTCCAAACTTTTCTATGGTGCGACGGATATGGACCTAAACCCGATCAACCTGAATTTATAAGATACGTGCCGATGAAAGGTGGGGGCTACGGCCCCCCTTTTTATTTTTAAAACTAAGGGAAAAAGTATAGCTTAGGGGTCTAAAAACTTTGAATGGACCTCAGCAAAAGAATAGGGCTCTTCCTAGGCCCCATATTGTTTCTTGTTCTCATAAACTTACCGTTTGACTTGGTATCCGAAAAAGGGGATATCGTCATTGCCGTGGCCGCTTGGATGGTCATTTGGTGGATTACGGAAACCGTTTCCATATCGGTCACAGCGCTCTTGCCCCTTATTATTTTTCCTTTGCTCAAGGTAATGCCCATGGCCGATGTAGGTGCCAACTACGGTAGCCCCATCGTTTTCCTGTTCTTTGGTGGCTTTGTAATGGCCCTGGCCCTGGAAAAAGTGAATCTGCACAAGCGCATTGCCCTGAATATTATAAAAATAACGGGGACAACTCCCAACAAGGTGATTTTGGGGTTCATGATTGCGACGGCCTCCCTGAGTATGTGGATAAGCAATACGGCCAGTACGGTGGTCATGCTCCCCATTGCCATTTCCGTAATCCAATTGCTTGTGGACGATGCCGACGGTTTTACCAAAAGCGATCGTAACTTTGCCCTGAGCGTTATGTTGGGCATAGCCTTTTCTGCCAATGCCGGGGGGATTGCCACGGTAATTGGCACACCGCCCAACTCGGTCTTAATCGGCTTGTTGGAAAACGAATACAATATTGAGATTTCCTTTTTACGGTGGATGGTCATTGGACTGCCCTTCTCCATAACCCTTATAGCCATTATTTATTTGGTCATGATCAAATGGATGTTTCCGAATGGCCACCTAAAGTTCAATGCGTCAAAACAGGTCATCCATACAGAATTAAACAAATTGGGGCCGACCTCTGGAAAAGAAAAAATGGTGTTGGTCATTTTTGGTGTAACCGTGTTCCTATGGGTCTTTAGAACGGTCATCAACGGGATTTTTCCGGCTTTGGGACTCTCAGATACCATTATCAGCATATTGGCCGCTGTGGCCTTGTTCGCCTTGCCCTACAATCTAAGACGGGGCGATTTCATTATAGGATGGAACGATACCAAAAACCTGGCCTGGGGAATCCTTATTCTGTTCGGAGGCGGCCTAGCGTTGGCCAAGGGCATGTCGGTAAGTGGTATAGTGGATATAGTGGCCGCAGCCATCGCAGCCAGCGATATCAGCATTTTGCTTACGGCCTCCCTACTTATTTTGCTGATGCTCTTTATGACAGAATTGATGAGCAATGTAGCCTTGGTGGCAGTTTTGGCCCCCGTTGTAGCGGGGATTGCCATTGGATTGGGAATCCCGGTACTTTATTTGTTGATTCCTGTTACCATGGCCAGTAGTTGTGCTTTTATGCTGCCCATGGCCACACCTCCCAATGCCATCGTATTTGCAAGCGGTTATATAAAGGTGCATCAAATGGCGCGCGTGGGCATCTTTCTCAACCTTATTTCAGTAGGACTGTTGATTTTAATGTTTCAATTTGTAATTCCCCAATTGTTCTAAAGAAAAACCCCTGCGTTCAGCAAGGGTTTGTCATAGGGCGTTAGCATACCGGGATAACCGGCGTGTCTGTAGGCTTATTTTGCCGTGGGATCAAAACCCATGGGAAGATGCTCATTTACATTGAAATCCAATTCAATTTCCTCTTCCTCGATGTACTCTATGGAATTTAAATCCAAATAAAACTCATAGGGATCAAATCCTTCAGGCAAATGTTCCGAAGCATCAAAATCGCTCACGATAGTATCGTTCTCATCGATATATGTGATTCCGTCAATGCCCTGGGGAGCTGCATAGGCATCAAAATTCTCAGGCAAATAAGCGCTGGTTTCAACACCTAGCTCAATGCACTCTTCTTCCAAATACGCAATGGCATTTAAGTCTACATAAAACTTGGCAGGGTCAAAATTCTCGGGAAGGTAGTCTGCGGTATCAAAACCCAGATTCACAACTTCCTCCTCTTCGATATATGTTACACAGCAAGGATCTGTGTCTCCTAGGGCAGCATGCCTTTGCAAGGCAAAAGTGCTACCTGAAACAAGCAGACCAAACGCAGCGGACAGTACTAAATTCTTTTTGTTCATAACTGTAGTGGTTAAATTTAAGACAAAGATATAACAGGGTTTTCAGCTCGTTATTGTCTTTAGATTTTTATTAACGAATCGGTATTTTAGATCCAAAAATCATATTGTCAAACCGGGAGAAGAAAGCCTATCAACTTCGTATTTTAACAGTCCTATTTTTACACAAAAGCTACTTTTAAGAGCGGTTTATTGCATTAAAAAAAGGAGGGTGAAAACTGTTATTTTTTTGTTAACGAATTTGCCAAGGAACCCTCTTGGTCCATGACAGGTTGATATAAGAAAACCCCCGCCGAGAACAGGGGTTTTGCATTGAATGACTAATTCAAAAAATTGATAAATGAAATTATCTGCTTTAAATATTTATCCCTGAGTAAGGATTGAAGTTCTCGGGTAGATAATTCTCTGTGTTAAAACCCAAATCAATGGTCTCTTCCTCCTCTATATAGATAATGCTATCTAGATCAAAGGGATCTGCATAGGGATTAAAACCCTCTGGCAGGTATTCGTTTACGTCAAAATCCAGTTCTATGACCTCCTCTTCCTCAATATATTCCAATCCCGTTAGGTCAACATACAACCCATAGGGGTCAAAACCCTCGGGAAGGTAGTCGGCCGTGTCAAAGTCAAGGCTCTCCTCTTCTTCCATATAGGTGAGCCCATCAATACCAACGGCCTCGGCATAGGCGTCAAAATTCTTTGGCAAATAGTCGCTTACGTTAAAATCCAATACCGGCTCTTCCTGGTCTTCCACAAACGCAAGGGCGCCAAAATCTACATAGGTTTTATGGGGATCAAAGCCTTCAGGGAGATAATCCTCTACATTAAACCCAAGATCTATTTTAAGATCTTCCTCTAGATAGACAATGTCCTTGAGATCCAACTCAACTGGAATATGGAGTCTATGGTGTTCCGATAGGCTTGGAAAAAATCCCACCGTTTCGGAAGTCACGCTTGCCTGCAAGGGAGTAGCAGGGAGTTCTTGCGGTGTTTCCAGTACATTGGCTGGAGCCGCGCAGTCCAAGGAGACCGCTTTTTGTTCCGGAGTGGCTGTATTTCCCAAAAACACGAGGCCACATATTAATAATAACTTGTTCATTTTTTGATTGATTTTATGATTGATGATCGATTGTTGTAAATCGTTTGTATATAAGACTATCCAAAAAGGGAATTGTTACATAATTTGAATTTGTTTAACAATGCCCAAAACCCCTTAGCGGTGATGCCCTGTTTTTTATCAATCCCTTTAAATCATTTAAAACCAACATCTTAACTTGTGTTTTTCTTAAATAACCCAACAGATCAGCTTATGATTTTGTTAACAGAACTTTCAGTTTATTTTTCGGTTCTTTGAAAACTTTAAAACCGAAACTGACTAATAATGACTAAAAAGTTACTGCCAAAACTACTTTTGGTGTTTTTCGTAATGGGCTGTTATACCACAGCAGAGGCCCAGATTTTCAAGAAGAAAAATAAAAAGACAGAACAGACCGATTCAAAACCGAAACCAAAGAAAGGGGATATTCAGCCCTATGAAAAAGTAATAACCAAGGAAGCCGTAACGGACAAGGGGTTATTTGACGTTCATATGGTAGCCGACAAACATTTCTACGAAATCCCGGATTCTCTTTTCAACAAAGAAATGTTGATGGTCACCCGAATCTCCAAAACGGCCAATGGTATCGGATTTGGTGGAGGAAAAACCAATACCCAGGTATTGCGATGGGAGAAAAAGCCAAAAAAGGTGTTGCTACGGGTGGTTTCCTACGGCGTAGTAGCCGCAGATTCCCTTCCGGTACACGAAGCGGTGGTCAATTCCAATTTTGAACCTGTATTGTACGCCTTTGATATCAAAGCGCTTAAAAAGGATTCCCTAAACCCGGCTACGGTGATCGGCGTGGACGAATTGTTCGTCAAGGACGTTAAGGCCCTGGGAATGCCAGAATTTAGACGCAAGCAGTACAAGGTAACCCGGTTGGACGAAAAAAGAAGTTATGTGGAAACGCTGAAAAGTTATCCCTTGAATATTGAGGCCAGGCACGTAAAGACCTATCTAGCCAATAATCCACCATCCAATGGCAGTCTGGGCTCTATTTCGATAGAGATCAACAACTCCATGATATTATTACCCGACAATCCAATGAAACGCCGCTATTTTGACGAGCGGGTCGGCTGGTTTGCCCGGGGACAGGTAGATTACGGATTGGATGTGCAAGAAAGTAAAACCATACGCTTTTTGGATCGATGGCGTTTGGAAGTGAAGGATGAGGATCTAGAAAAATACAGGAACGGGGAATTGGTAGAACCCAAAAAACCCATTGTATATTACATAGATCGGGCCACACCAAAAAAGTGGGTTCCCTATATAAAACAAGGCATCGAGGATTGGCAAAAAGCCTTTGAGGGTGCCGGGTTCAAAAATGCCATATTGGCCATGGATCCCCCTTCCCCGGAAGAAGATCCAGAATGGTCCCCCGAAGACGTACGTTATTCCGTAGTCCGCTATTTGGCCTCTCCCATACCCAATGCCAATGGGCCCCATGTAAGTGACCCAAGGACCGGGGAGATTTTGGAATCGGACATCAATTGGTACCACAACGTAATGACCCTATTGCGAAATTGGTTCTTTGTCCAAACCGCAGCCATTAATCCGGATGCCCAAGGCACTGCTTTCAAGGACGAGGTCATGGGCCGCTTAATTCGATTTGTTTCCGCGCATGAAGTGGGGCATACTCTAGGGCTTCCACATAATATGGGAAGTAGTGTGGCCTATCCAGTAGATTCTTTGCGCTCGGCAAAATTTACCCAAAAATACGGTACAGCGCCTTCCATTATGGACTATGCCCGCTTTAATTATGTGGCACAGCCCGGGGACTATGGTGTAGCGCTGATGCCAGACATTGGTATTTATGACAAACATGCCATTAAATGGGGCTATAAGCCTATTTTGGACAAGACGGCGGAAGAAGAAAAAAAGACCTTGGATGCTTGGATCTTGGAACATGCAGGCGATCCTTTATATCGTTTTGGCCACCAACAAGTGGGAGACATCGTGGATCCCAGTTCGCAGACCGAGGATTTAGGGGACGATGCCGTTAAAGCCAGTACCTATGGTATTGAGAACCTAAAACGAATTATACCCAATTTAGTGGAGTGGACGGCCGAAGATGGAAAGGACTATAAAGACCTGGGCACACTTTATGGCCAGGTACTTGCCCAATACAACAGGTACATGGGCCACGTATCCAATAACATTGGTGGGGTATACGAGTATTATAAGACCTATGAACAAGAGGGCGGCGTTTACACTCCGGTAAGCAAGGAGCATCAAAAAAAATGTATGCAATTTCTACAGGAACAATTGTTCAAGACGCCACAGTGGTTGTTAGATCAGGATATTTTCAGTAGAACGGAATATTCGGGATCCGTGGAAAGGATCAGGGCTGTACAGGTGACCACGCTTAACCGGATGTTGAGCTTAGGGAAAATGGCACGCTTGATCGAAAACGAAACGGCCAATGGCAAAGATGCCTATCGTTTGCTGGACATGCTCCGTGACCTCCGCAGGGGTATTTGGTCCGAATTGCCCAACGGAAGAAAGATAGACACCTACCGAAGGAACCTTCAGAAGGCACATATTGACCGTTTGGGATACCTGATGACCACTGGGAACGAAGCGAAAAAGCCGACGTTCAACGGCTATCAAAAATCTACGGTGGTCAACGCCAGCCAGTCCGATATCCGATCGGTTGCACGAGCCGAACTGAATACCTTAAAAAGGGCCGTTCGCAATGCCTTGGCAATCACCTCGGATTCCATGAGCAGATATCATTTACAGGATGCCGCAGAACGTATCGATTTGATCCTAGACCCTAAATAGGGCCTCTTTATCCCATAAGAAGCGCGCTACATCTGCATGTAGTGCGCTTTTTTATTGGAAAAAATCATGCTTTTATATGGCAAGCAACACTTTTCGATAGTTTTACACCAAAAAAAGTCCGTTTTGCAACAATTATTCCTCGGAAGCCCATATTCTGTATATCTTGGAATAAGAATCAAAAACCCCGAATCATGTCTTATAAAGTAAAAAGTCTTATCTATTTTGTTTGCTTCCTGGCCACGGCCATCATGTATTACAGTATGGAACAGGATTTTCCGTTGGACGGGGACACCCAGGCCGTTGAATTGGCCGAGGTGGACTTAAATGAACTACCCGCCACCTCTGAGGAGACTGCCATGCGAACACCTTAAGCTCAAAATTTCCTATTCACCATCATACCGGGCGCAACTAAATGTTGTGCCTTTTTTGTGTTAAAAATCCTATAAACTGCCCAAGGTGATTAAACCTTTGGTTTGCCCTTGGGTCCTAGGTACAAATCATAAAATTTAAACACATGAAAAAAGTAATTTTAGCAGTAATGGTCATGGCAGGTCTTACAGCCATGGCACAAAAGGGAGAAGGTAAAGGGCATCATGGATTCATGAAGGACATGACCCCTGAACAATTGGCAACTTTACAGACCAAAAAGATGACCTTGGCCTTGGAACTCAGTGCAAAACAGCAGCAGCAGATCCAAAGAATAAATCTGGAAAATGCCGAACTGAGAAAAGCAAAAATGGAGGAACTTCGGACAAAAAAAGAATCGGGAAAACGGGAAAAACCAACTGCCGATGAACGCTTTACGATGCTCAATGAACGACTGGACAAAAAAATTGCAGCGCAGTCCGAACTGAAACGAATCCTAAATGAGGAGCAGTTTGAGCAATGGAAAAAGATGCAGCTTGCCAAGGACAAGCACCGAATGCATCGAGCCAGGGAAAAGCACGGCAGAAAGTAACTTACAAATATTCTTGGGTGCGGTTAGGGCCTTTAGCACTCCCGACCGTGCCCCAATACATTTCCCTGGTCCAATCCCGGTATAACTGCCTCTATTTGTCTTAGATTTGTATTTTTGATATAAGTCAATTCAATACAAATGAGCCCGGTTCAATCCATTCAATTCTTTGTGGCCCTGAATTTATTCATCATGGGCCTGTCGCATTTCCTGCAACCCGGGATATGGATCCAATTCTTCCAATTTTTATATCAAAAGGGACATGTAGGGAACATTTTTAATGCCATGTTGTCCGTTGGTATGGGTTCCATCATTCTGGCATTTCATTGGCTTTGGAACTGGCCTTTGGTGCTCGTTACCCTCTATGGGCTTGCCCTGCTGCTCAAGGGATTTATTTTCTTAATCTTTCCGTCCATTGGGCTCCGCAGTATTGGAAGTGTCAACGAGAAAGCTTGGAAATTCAAATGGGTAGGGCTTATGATGTGCATACTGTCCCTGATGCTTGCGTACCCTCTTATTTCCACAGGAGTCTTGGGTTAAAAGCTGCCTTGTTGCGCCCTAAAATACCTGTTTTACCGCCGCTACCGTACGATCCAGGTCGTCGTAGGAAAGGGCATCGTTCAGGAAGTAGCTTTCAAAGGCACTGGGCGGTAAATAGATTCCACGTTCCAACATCCCGTGGAAATAGGTTTTGAAATGTTCATTGTTGCCCTTTGCCGAAGAGGCAAAATCCACGACAACTTCTTCGGTGAAATGCACGGAAATCATGCTGCCAAAGCGGTTGATCTGATGTGCTATTCCTTTGGAAACGAGCACTTCGGAAATGCCTTTATGTAGGTAGGCGGTTTTGTCTCCAAGGCTCTGGAAAATTTCAGGGCTGTCGTTCAACTGGCTTAACATGGCCAGACCCGCACTCATGGCCAGCGGGTTTCCGCTTAAGGTTCCCGCTTGGTACACTGGGCCATCCGGTGCCAGATGATCCATAATTTCGGTTCGGGCCGCAAAAGCACCCACTGGAAGTCCGCCCCCGATAACCTTTCCAAAGGTCACGATATCCGCAGCAATTCCCAAAGCCTCTTGGGCACCTCCCTTTCCTAAACGAAAACCGGTCATCACCTCATCAAAAATCAAAAGAGCCCCTTCTTGGGTACACAAATCTCTTAGGCCCTTCATGAAATCCTGATCGGGGATGATGCAGCCCATGTTCCCGGCCACCGGTTCAATGATGATGGCGGCCAGTTCACCCTGGTTGGCCTTCACCAGCTCCTTAACGCCTTGGAGATCATTGTAGTCTGCGAGCAAGGTATCTTTGGCTGTGCCCTGTGTAACACCTGGACTATTGGGGCTTCCAAAGGTAATGGCCCCACTGCCCGCCTGAATTAGGAAAGCGTCCGCATGTCCGTGGTAACAGCCAGCAAATTTTATGATCTTGTCCTTTCCCGTAAACCCGCGGGCCAAACGTACGGCACTCATACATGCTTCGGTGCCACTGTTTACAAAGCGTATCTTATCGATATGGGGTACCATGGAAACGGCCAATTTAGCCAGTTCCGTTTCTATTTCGGTGGGCATCCCGAAGGAAGTTCCCTTTTTGGCCTTCTCCACAACGGCACTGATTACGGGCTCAAAAGCATGGCCCAAAATTAACGGGCCCCAGGATGCTATATAATCTATGAACCGATTTCCATCCACATCGTACAGATAGGCACCTTTGGCCTCCTTGACAAAGATAGGGTCGCCCCCTACCGCTTTAAATGCGCGTACGGGCGAGTTTACGCCCCCGGGAATATATTTTTTCGCATCCTTGAAGAGGGCGCTACTTCGTTGGTAGATCATTCTTATTTTTTGATTTTTTCTGATTTGATGACAAGCCGCTGTCCTATGGACAGTAGATTGTCGTCCATATTGTTCAATTTCCTCAACTCGCTCACGGACACGAAATAACGTCGCGAAATGGAATACAGTGTATCGCCTTTTTTAACGATGTAGGTGGTAAGGCCATAGTCCTTTGGCTGCCGCTGCACGGCATACCCCTCCTTCAACACCTCGTTGTCGTAGCGATAGAGCTGATATTGTTCAATAAAGGAAATCAACTTTTGGGGATAGCGCTTGTCGGTTGCATAACCGGCCTCTCTAAGACCCTTTGCCCATCTCTTGTAATCGTCCCTTCTAAGATTGAACAAAAATGCGTATCGGGCACGGGAGGAAAGAAAAATACTGTGATCCCGGAAAGAGTACATGGGGTGGTTGTACTTTCTAAAGCATTCCCCTTTTTCATCATCGTCGTGAAAATCGTAAGCACCCGTCCAGCCCCTATGACATTTAATCCCAAAATGATTGTTGGTCTTTAGTGCCAATTCGCTACGGCCAAATCCACTTTCCAAAATTCCCTGGGCTAGGGTGATACTGGCAGGAATACCATAGGCTTTCATCTCAAACTGCGCTATTTCCGAAAAAGTATCTATGTACTCTTCTATAGAAGAAATGGGAAATCGTACAAACTTGCCGGTATCTTCCGGCAAGGGGTAAAGTCCATTTTCATCGGGCACCTTAGATTTTGTGCTGCGGACAGATACCTGTGATCCCTTACTGGCTGTAGTTCGTTTTTTTGTTCCGCACCCTAATGCGAATACGCCAAGAAACACAAACAACACTACTCGTTTTATCATATGTCTATCAATGGTAAGTTCTTCTTTTTCAAAACAATGTTCATGCCAGCGATGCCCTGTAGGCCACCACTGTGTATGGCCAGTATTTTAGTGCCAGGTCGAAAATAACTTTTTTTGACCAGATCCAGAACTCCAAATATCATTTTTCCGGTATATATGGGGTCTAAAGGGATGCCGGTCTCCCGTTTAAACCAATTGATGAAATTTATCAGCTCCCGATTCTCTTTGGCGTATCCTCCAAAATGATAGTCTAGCACCAGATCCCAATTGTTCTTGTGGACAAATTTACGAATATCTTTGTGTAAAAAATTCCCTTTGAGTGCGGGGAAGCCCAAAATTTGCTGCTGCAAACCCGAGGAATTGATGATCCCGGCCAGTGTACCTCCCGTCCCCACACAGCCCGTAATGATATCAAAAAGGGCATCTTCCCCAGTTAAAATCTCTTCACAGCCTTTCACTGCCAGATTATTGGTGCCTCCTTCGGGCATTAAATAAAATGCGCCAAATTTCTTTCTCAGGGACTCAAGAAAATCGGCCTCTGCTTTTTCTTGATACTGCTCCCTGGAAATAAAATGTAATTCCATACCCTGTTGTTTTGCCGCAACCAGGGTGGGGTTCTTTTCCCAGCGCTCTGCTATCTCTTCCCCGCGGATAACACCAATGGTCCGCAGACCATGGGCCCGGCAGGCATAAGCCGTAGCAGAAATATGGTTGGAATAGGCCCCGCCAAAGGTCAAAATTGTGTTGAGCCCCTGTCTCTTGACCTCCTGGAGGTTATACTTCAGCTTTCGGTATTTGTTCCCGGAAACATAAGGGTGTATTTGATCCTCCCGCTTAAGCGAGAGCGATACTTTCCTTTTGGCAAGAACGGGTAAATGGACGGACTGGTTGACTACCTTCACAGGTCGGATTTTTCAACCTCAAAGGTATTTAATAAAGCTAAAAGGTTTTCTTTGGCCTAGATAATCCATGTTTTTTTCGTTTTCATAGGCCTCCCGTTCAAAACTGATGTTCTGATATCCTTTATAGCTATCAAAATAGAAAAAGGAACGTACGAACCATTCCAACAAATACAGCCCATAAAAGGGTAGAATGAACAGTTCTTGCTGTTGCCTTAAATGAATTTTCTCGTGATTGATCAGGACACTGTCGGCTTTAAGGGAATCGTTCTTTAGTATTATAAAGGGCCAAAGGGACAGGCCTACATAGTTCTTGTAAAAAAAATGTTTGAATACTAAAATCATTTCCCAGTGTAAACGAAGCTAATCAAAGATAATTGTTAAAAAACCAAAATAACCAATAAGTTGGTTTTGTTACAAACAAATTCGACCAACGACGAAAAAACCTACAAATGGCCCAAAACCAAGGGTTAAAATCGTTCAAATGCCCTGTTATTAACAGTGAATGCCTTAATTTTACATACATGAAGAAACTGATTCCCTTGGAGGAAGGCGATTTTTACCTCTCCGAGGAAGGGTATAAGGTCTTTACGAAACAATACCACCTTAAAAGAGGGTATTGCTGTGAGAGCGGGTGCAGGCATTGTCCCTACGGGTACAACAAAAAAACGGGCTCGACCTAAACAAACAGAGGGGTTCGGCACGATTGTTGAGACGTATTTTAAGATAAAACTGTGTTAATTTCAAAAAAATTGGTTATGAAAAAAATGAAACTTCTCGCAATACCGGTGCTCCTGTTGGTATTCTTAAGCTCATGCGTTTCGGTGCGCGTGGCGTCGGACTACGATAGGGAGGCAAATTTCAACTCGTACAAAACCTATGCCTTCTACAAGACCGGTATTGATAAGGCCCAAATTTCGGACTTGGACAAAAAACGGATTCTAAAGGCCATTGATGCCGAGATGAGTTCCCGAGGTTTTGTAAAATCCAATACCCCCGATCTTTTGGTCAGTATTTTCACCAAGGAGAGCGAGCGGGTAGACGTTTACAATAATAACTTTGGCTGGGGCTGGGGTGGTTTTGGATATGGCCGTTTCGGCTACGGAGGCTTCTATAATCCATGGTTTTGGGGAGGTCCCGGTTGGGGCGGAAGTACGGTAAGTACCAGCACGGAAGGATCTTTGTATATTGATTTAATCGATACAAAAAAGAAGGAATTGGTATGGCAAGGAAAAGGCAAGGGCACCTTAAACACCCGTAGTATAGAGAAAAAAGAACAACGTATTCGGGAGTTTGTTTCCCAAATATTGAAGGAATACCCCCCAGCCATCGCATCCAATTAAAATACAGGGAGCGATCTGAAAAGTGTCAAATGTGAAAGTTGTCACATCGAGCGCAGTCGAGATGTCTTGAAAATCAATGAATTTAAAAGTTCTCGACTGCCTGCCCTCCCGTACAAGACTTCGGTAGGCGGGGCGTTCGAACAGACATCAAAACACTTTTCAGATCGCTTCTTTATCCCTAACCCCAAAGCACATGACCACCGCGCTGTTTTAGGTGTTTAGTAATCGAGTACTTCCTCAATTTTCTTTCGTAGTTTTTCCGTAGAAGGTATCATGGTCTGCTCCAGGGTACTGTTTAATGGAATCGCTGGTAAGTCCTCACTGCCCAAGGTAAGCACTGGAGCATCCAAATGGGCGAAGCAGGCTTCCTGTATCTTTCCTGCCAATGCCTGGGCAAAACCATTATTGGTAGGCTCTTCCGTGACCACAATACACTTTCCCGTTTTTTTGACCGAATTCATCACCGTGTCCTCGTCCAAAGGGCTTAAGGTACGTAGATCAATGACCTCTACCCGATCCCTTAAACCTTTGGTGGCGTTCATGGCCCAATGTACCCCCATGCCATAACTCACCAGGGTCAGTGTTTCCTGGTCTTCCTGCTTCCATATTTCCTGCAGCACATTGGCCTTTCCGAAGGGAAGGATATAATCTTCCGAAGGCTCAATGGAGGTAGCTCCTTTGGTTCCCGGGACTTTGCTCCAATAAAGCCCCTTATGTTCCAGGAGCAATACCGGATTGGGATCATGGTAGGCTGCCTTTATGAGTCCTTTTAGGTCCGCTCCGTTACTTGGATAGGCAATTTTAATGCCCCTGATATTGGTCACAATACTTTCAACGGATGAGGAATGATAGGGGCCCCCACTGCCGTAAGCGCCAATGGGCACTCTCAAAATCATGGAAACCGGCCATTTTCCATTGGTTAGGTAACAACTTCGGCTCACTTCCGTAAAAAGCTGGTTGAGGCCCGGCCAAATATAATCGGCAAACTGTACCTCCACAATGGGTTTAAGGCCTACGGCACTCATCCCAACGGTAGACCCCACAATAAAGGCCTCCTGTATGGGAGTGTTGAACACCCGATCATCTCCAAATTTTTGTGCCAGGGTGGCCGCTTCACGGAATACACCTCCAAGCCGTCCGCCCACATCTTGTCCATAAAGCAGGCATTCCTTGTGTTCGCGCATCAGTTCCTCCACGGCGAACAAGGCACAGTCTACCATGACCACCTTTTCTTCCCGTTCGGGAAAACGTTCGCCCACTTCTTCCGTAATGGGTGTTGGAGCAAAATCATGGGTAAAAAGGTCTTCAGGTTTAGGGTCCTCGGCCAAAAGGGCACGTTCAAAATCTGACTTTACCTTGGTAGTGGCAGCGTCTTCCAATTGCCTTATTTTTTTGACAGAAAACCCATTGTCGCGTAGCTGCTGTTTTAATACGGGATAGGGGTCCCGGGAACGTGCTTCCTCCAGATCATCGCGGTACCATTCCATACGGACACCGGAAGTATGATGGTTTAACAAGGGCACTTTGGCATGTACCAAAAAAGGGCGGCGTTCTTCCCGGATTTTTTCCAAAACCTCTTTCAGGACCCGATAGCTTTCCATGAAATCTGCTCCGTCAATGGAAACGGCTTCCAGCCCTTTGAAACCTTTTGCATACTCAAAAGCGTTCTGTGCCCTGGTTTCTGCCGCATTGGCCGAAATGTCCCAGCCGTTGTCCTGTACCAGGTATAAAATGGGCATTTGTTTAAGGGCCGCCATCTGAAAGGCTTCCGCAATCTCGCCCTCGGTTACCGATGCATCACCCAATGAACATACCGTTACAGGTTTCAAATCCTTGGACTCCAGATACGGCGACCGATCCGCCGCTTCGTCGGCTATGTCCTGTAATTCCTTATACTGCATGCCCATGGCTACACCGGTAGCCGGGATGGCCTGCATTCCTGTCGCGGAGGACTGGTGTGGGATTTTTGGCTTGTCGTCATCCCGTAAACTCGGATGGCAATAGTAGGTTCGCCCGCCAGAAAAAGGATCATCCCTCTTCGCCATAAGTTGCAACATTAAATCATAGGGTTCCATCCCAAAGGCCAAAAGCATGGCATCATCCCTGTAATAGGGAAATGCATAATCTTGTGGCAAAAGTTGCATCCCCAATGCTATTTGAACGGCTTCATGCCCCCGAGAGGTAGCATGCACATATTTGGAAACCTGTTTAAAATTGGCCTCGTACAATTCGGTCATAGCCTTGGCCGTGCAGAGGTGCGAAAACGCCTTTTCTAGCAGTTGATCCTCCATTTACACCAATTCCTTTTCAATTCTGACCATCCATCCAAAATGGTCTTCCATTTTTCCCGAGCGAATACCGTTGAGTGTATTCAGAACCATCTCGCTAACGGGATTTTCATCTGAAACATGGATCTTGGTATCCTTATATCCTATTTCCTGTATCATGGCGATAGCAACGGCAGTACCGGTGCCAAAAGCCTCTTCTAGGGTACCTTTCCGGGAGGCATCCACGATTTCCTCTATGGTGATAGGCCGCTCCGTTACCTCATAGCCCTTATCCCTCAATAATTCTATGACACTCATCCTTGTAATCCCGTGCAGAATAGCTCCATCCAAACTCGGCGTGATAAATTTTCCATCTATTTTAAAAAAGATGTTCATGGTCCCCACTTCCTGAATGTAATGGAACTCTTTGGCATCCAACCACAGCACCTGGTCATATCCTTTGGTCTTGGCTATTTCTGTAGGCCTGATAGCGGCCGCATAATTTCCCGCTGCTTTGGCCTCTCCGGTGCCACCGTGTGCCGCCCTGATGTATTTGGTCTCTGCCAACAGTTTTATGGGTTTGGAAAAAAATGGTCCCGAAGGGGATGCAATGATGATGAACTTGTAGTGGGTGGCCGCGCGCATGCCTATAAAAGGTTCATCGGCGTAAATAAAGGGCCTCAAATACAGGGCGCTTCCATCAAAGGGCGGAATCCAGTCCTGCTCCAAGGCCACCAATTGCTTTAGTGCCTCTACAAAAAGGTCTTCCGGAAATGCGGGCATTCCCATTCTGTCCGCGCTAAAATTTAAGCGGGCGGCATTTTTCTCCGGCCGGAACAGCATAGGTGTACCGTCGGTATCCTTGGTGGCCTTCATGCCTTCAAATATGGCCTGCCCATAGTGCAGCGCCATGGCGGCAGGATGGGTGGGGATTAGGTGCAGGGGCTCTATTCTTGGATTGACCCAGCGTCCCTCTTCAAAATCACAAATGAACATGTGATCGGTAAAGGTGGTCCCCAAAGGGATGTTGTTAAAGTCGAGCGACTTTATATTCGATTCTTTTACTCTGCTTATGTTGATCGTTTGTGACATGATATTATAAGGTTCTAGTGACATCAAATTTTTCTAAATAATCGGCGATACGCTTTAGGAACGAACCTCCCAGGTAACCGTCTACAACACGATGATCAAAGGACAGGGAGAGGTACATCATACTTCTAATAGCGATTTCATCACCCTGCTCCGTGGTTATCACCTCGGGTCGTTTTTTGATAATGCCCATGGCCAGAATGGCCACTTCGGGCTGATTGATGATGGGAGTGCCCATAAGGCTCCCGAAAGTGCCTACATTGGAAATGGTAAAAGTGCTGTCCTTGATATCGTCTCCGCTGAGTTTATTGTCCCTTGCCTTAGAAGCCAATACATTGACTTCAGAGGCGAGTTGTTTCAGATTCTTTTGATCGGCATTCCTGACCACGGGAACGATCAAATTTCCATTGGGCAAGGCGGTGGCCATACCAATGTTTATGGCCTCCTTTACAATGATCTGGGTACCATCTACCGATACGTTGATCATGGGAAAATCCTTGATCGCCTTGGCCACGGCCTCCACAAAAAGCGGGGTAAAGGTCAATTTCTCCCCGTATTTTTTCTGAAATTCCGCCTTGTTGGCATTACGCCATTGGACCAAATCGGTAAGGTCCGCCTCCACATAGGCCGTAACGTGGGGCGATGTATGTTTGGAGTACACCATGTGATCGGCGATCATTTGCCGCATGCGGTCCATTTCCACGATCTTGCCGCTGCCCTTATCCAAATTCAATTGGGGAATGCGATACGCTGTGGGATCTGGGTCAGCCGCCGGTTGCACAAATCTGTAGGGTCGCCCTTCATCCAAATACCGGAATACGTCGCTTTTCCGCAAACGGCCTTCTTTGCCGGTAGCTGGAATACGAGCCAGTTCTTCGTAGCTGATATGTTGCTCCTTTGCGATGCTGACCACCAAGGGCGAAAAAAAGGTGTTGTTGTTCACCTGGGCCTTGACGGCCGATTGCTTTTTTGACGGTTTCTTATCGGTGGCCCTTTCCCTGGTGTGCCCCACCTCTTCCTGAGGTATCTTCTCCGTGCCGACGGATGCTCCTCCATCCACCACTTTTATGTGCGCAATCACTTCCCCTACCGGAACCACATCACTGGCCTGAAAAAGTATCTTCTCCATGATCCCCGAGCTTGATGCCGGCACTTCATTATCCACTTTGTCGGTGGCGACTTCCAACAGGATATCACCTTCCTGGAAGGACTCCCCCTCCTTGACCAACCAGCTGATAATGGTGCCCTCTGTAATGCTCTCGCCCATTTTGGGCATTTTAAACTCCATGCATGACATCGTATTAACTAATGTTCGTTAGTTTATAGAGGAACAAGGAGGTGCATTATCTTTTAAAGATTCCTCTCCTTGTTCGCAAAGCTGCTTATTTCTTCATAAAATCGCGCAAGGTTTCATAAAACGTTTCTTGCTTTTGCCTTCCTTCCGGGATTTCCCGCAAGGGCTTCACTTCCCTTAAACTGTCGTGACAGTCCGCCGGTAATTGCTGATACAATTCCGTGCCCTTGGTTTTCCAGGCAACCATTTCGTCCGTGACCTTCTTGATCACCTTTGCCGGGTTACCTACCACCATACTTCGTTCAGGGATTACGGTTTCTGCCTTTACAAAGGTCATGGCACCGATAATACATTCGTCCCCAATTTGCGCATCGTCCATAATCACCGTATTCATCCCCACCAAAACGTTGCGACCAATATTCGCTCCATGGATAATGGCTCCGTGTCCTATATGCGCGCTTTCCCTGAGTACGATAGACTTTCCAGGAAACATATGTACCGTACAGTTCTCCTGTACATTGACCCCGTCTTCCAGTACAATCTGTCCCCAATCGCCCCGAATCGCCGCTCCAGGTCCTATGTAACAGTCCCGGCCAATAATGACATTGCCCGTGACCGCGGCCAAGGGATGCACAAAACTGCTTTCATGTACCACCGGGATGTATCCTTTAAAGCTGTAGATCATATACGCATATCAAATTTTGATGGTCTATTATTTAAACTTCTTTAGGGTCTCCTTGGTGAACGCACTCAATACCAAACGTCCGCTTATGGCTGCACGTTCTGCCAACAAATTGTCCCAATCTTCCGTGCCTTTCCAGAACATCTGTTTCATTTCTTTCATGGCCTCCGGATTGTAGGTGCACAGCCTTTGTGCAAAGACTTCCACCGCTTCGTCCAGCGTTTCCATATCTGCATATACCTCTGTAAACAAGCCTTTTTCCTTGGCCCATTCCGCTGGGTAGAAGTTATTGGCGTCCATAGCGATCTGTGACATACCGCTCAATCCCAGCTTGCGTTCCACCGCAGGCCCTACCACAAAGGGACCTATGCCCACGTTTAATTCACTTAATTTGATGGCCGCGAACTTGGTGGCCATGCAATAATCCGTTGCCGAAGCCAAACCAACACCTCCGCCCACGGTTTTTCCCTGTATACGCCCTATGATGAACTTGGGGCATTTGCGCATGGCATTGATCACATTGGCAAAACCCGAAAAAAACACCTTACCGGTCTCGGCATCATTGATATTGACCAATTCCTCAAAACTGGCCCCGGCACAGAAGGTGCGATCACCCCCGCTTTTTAGCACCACTACCTTAATCTCCGCATTGTTTCCGGCGGCTGTAATGGTCTGGGCCAACTGCGCCAAAATATCTCCTGGTAAGGAGTTATGGGCCGGATGAAAGAATTCCAAATATCCGATGCCGTTTGCTATATGTTGTTTTACGTAGGGTTCCATCAAAGCTGTTAACTGGTTAATTTTCTACTCTAAAAGCCCAAACTGGGAAAAATGGTGATTCAGATGTTTGGTATGTACCAAATCCCATTCGAACTTGTTTAGCACCCCAAAGACCACATGCGTTGTGGTAGCTTGCGGATGCTCCTTGAAATAGGCCTCGAATTCATCATAGGCTTCCAACAATTTTACTTTGGCGGTCTCCAGATCCGGGTGTATCAGGTTCTTTGTTCTATCGGCCAAGGGAAAATCGTAATGTTTGGGCATGGGCCTGTGATTGTACAGGGAATCGTGCACCTTTTCCAAGATGTCCTCGGGGGTCGTTATTTCAAAATCCTGAATCTCGCCCGAAGCGATCCTCAGGGAGAATTCCAAATGTTCCACCATACGCTGCGGACTGGCCGAGCCCCATTCGGGTTTGGCCTCTTCCGTAAGTTTTTTCAAATAGGCCGGTATGCTTTTCTTATTGATGACGGCAAAAGGATTTTTCTTTTGCACCATGGTCAAAATAGTGGCAATGGCCACCAGTTCGTCTTCCGTATCAAACACCTCCACATACCACTTCACAATGCCGCTGGGCAATTCTGGCCCTCGGACATCCCGTTCTATCTTTTGTTTACAGGTCAACCGCACATAGACCGTATCGTTGTGGTAGATGGGTCGTAAAAAACGACAATCCTCCAAACCGTAGTTTGCCGCTACAGGTCCTTTATTCGGATATACGAACAGGCCTGCTGCTGCGGCCAGAATAAAATACCCGTGTGCCGTTCTTTTTTCGAAAATGCTACCGTCCAAGGAAGTGATATCCGTATGCGCATAAAAATGGTCCCACGTCAGATTGGCAAAATTCACGATGTCCGCATCGGTAATGGTACGCTTATGGGTCCTTAGGGACATTCCGGGTTCTATATCCTCCCAGTGGTATTTAAACGGATGTTGTGCTGCCTCTTTATAGGCGGATTTAGGTTGATAAATTCCAGTAATTTCGGTTAGGGTGGTAGGGGATCCCTGCACTGCCGTGCGCTGCAAATAGTGTTTTACACCGCGAAGGCCTCCCATTTCCTCCCCGCCACCGGCCCGGCCAGGGCCACCGTGTACCAAGGTAGGCAAGGGTGATCCGTGTCCTGTGCTCTCTTTGGCATTCTCACGGTTCAATACCAAAATACGCCCGTGGTGACTAGCTGCCTCTACCACATACTCCTTGGCAATGGCGTTATCATAGGTCATTATGGAAGACACAAGGGATCCTTTTCCCATTTGTGCCAATGTAATGGCCTCTTCCAAAGTTTTATAGGGCATCAGGGTACTTACCGGGCCAAAGGCTTCCCGTGTGTGTGCCGCGTGGTTGGCAAAGGGTTTATCCTCGCGTAGCAGGATGGGGCTTATAAAAGCCCCCTTTTTGGCATCGGCCCCAAGGGTCTCAATGGTGTCCAGATTGCCGTATACGATCTGCGCCTCCTTGGCGATATCCTTAACACTGTTCCTTACCTCTTCCACCTGCTCCCTACTGATCAGGGATCCCATCCGGACCTCCTTTAACCTGGGGTCCCCGATAGTAACTTTATCCAATTGCTGCCCCAGGGCGATCTGAACATCCTCGATAAGTTTTTCGGGTACGATAATGCGTCGTATCGCGGTACATTTTTGACCACATTTCACGGTCATCTCCTTGCGCACCTCTTTGATGAAAATATCGAATTCCGGTGTGCCTGGAACCGCATCTTCCCCCAAAACGGCGGCATTTAGTGAATCGGCCTCCATGGTAAAGGGCACGGCCTCTTGAATGATCCTAGGGTGCGCCTTGAGCAATCGGCCGGTGGAGGCGGAACCCGTAAAGGTCACTACATCCTGGGATTCTACGGTATCCAAAATGGTCTTTACCGTTCCATTGATGATCTGTAAGGCGCCTTCGGGTAAAATCCCTGAATTAATAATTTCACGTGCCACGGCCTCGGCCAAATAGGACGATGAGGGTGCGGGCAATACGACCGCTGGAACCCCAGCCATCCAATTGACCGCACATTTTTCTAACATGCCCCAGACCGGAAAGTTAAAAGCGTTTATATGAACCGCCACCCCCTTTTTGGGCACCATGATATGATGGGCCATAAAACGTCCGCCGCGCGATAAATCAATGGGCTCCCCTTCCACGTGATAGGGCTGGTTGGGGAACAACTTTCGCAAGGAGGCATTGGCAAACAAATTCCCAAATCCTCCTTCGATATCGATCCAGCTGTCCACTTTGGTGGCTCCGGTCCGATAGCTAATTTCATAAAAGGCATCTTTCTTTTTAGTGAGGTGCAAAGCCAGTTTTTTGAGCATATTGCCCCGTTCCTGAAAAGTCATTTTGCGCAGCACCTCCCCACCCTTTGTTCTGCCGTACTGTAGGATTTCCGGAACATCCAATCCGTCGGTCGCAACATTTGCAATCAACTCACCTGTTATGGCATCATATACGGGATGGCCTTTGTCCTTGCCTTCTGTCCATTTTCCTGATACGTAGTGTTGTATTTTTTTCATAATTCCTACCCTGCCCCACTATCCATTGCAGCGGGAATTCATGGGTTATTTTAATTAAACACGTTCAATTACGGCAGCGTAGCCCTGCCCTACCCCGATGCACATGGTCACCAGGGCGTATTTCTTTTGGGTCTCCTGCAGTTCCAGGGCCGCCGAATAACAAATTCTCGCGCCCGTAACGCCCAAAGGATGTCCTATGGCAATGGCACCCCCATTGGGGTTTAACCTAGGGTCGGTATCGGCCAATCCCCATGCCCGCGTACACGCCAAAGCCTGAGCCGCAAAAGCCTCATTCAGCTCAATCACATCCATATCATCCATGGTCAAGCCTGCCTTTTGCAAAGCATTATTAGCCGCCTGCACCGGGCCGATGCCCATAATTCTAGGTTCCACACCCACTACAGCAGAGCTTAAGATCCTTGCCATAGGTTTTAGCTCATATTTTTTTACAGCATCTTCCGAGGCGATGATGGTAGCGGCTGCGCCATCGTTCAAACCGGATGAGTTGCCCGCCGTAACACTACCTCCTTCTTTTTTGAAGGCCGGGCGTAGTTTTGCCAAAACCTCCTTGGTGGTCCCGGGTTTAACAAATTCGTCCAGAGAAAACTGAATGGGGTCTTTTTTTCGTTGGGGAATCTCTACCGTAACAATTTCCTTGTCCAATCGCCCATTTTCCTGGGCCTTGGCAGCCTTCATTTGGCTCCAATGGGCAAAGGCATCCTGGTCTTCTCGGGAGATATCGTATTTTTCGACCAGATTTTCAGCTGTATTTCCCATCCCGTCGGTTCCGTAAAGCTCTTGCATTCTGGGATTGATGAATCGCCACCCGAAACTGGAATCGTACATTTTGGAATCATTGCCAAAGGCACTGGAAGGTTTGGACATTACATAGGGCCCCCGGGTCATATGCTCTACCCCTCCTGCGATGAAAATATCCCCATCGCCGGCCTTAATGGCTCTATTGGCATGGATAATAGCGGACAAACCGGAGCTACAGAGCCGGTTCACCGTTTCCCCAGGAACGGTAAAGGGCAGTCCGGCCAATAAAAGGCTCATCCTTGCCACGTTCCTGTTATCCTCGCCGGCCTGATTGGCACACCCCATAATCACATCATCATAGGCTTCCTTTGGGATGTTTGGATTACGCGCCACCAACTCCCGGATGACCAGGGCGCCCAAATCGTCCGTTCGCACTTTTGAGAGTGTACCGTGGTAACTTCCGATTGGCGTTCGGACGCCATCTATTATAAACGAGTCTTTCATATGTACTGTCTGCTAAAGCAGTTTTTATTTACTTATTGTTCTATTGTATGCTGGAAATCTTTCCATGGATTCCCTATTACTTCATATTCTATTCCTCCCAATCTTTATGGGTCCGGTACACCACGCCTTTAAACAAGGCCACGAGCTCATCGCCCCGCTTTACCTCGATCACATTAAACCCCACTTTGGTATTTACCTTTTCTATCACGGATTCCGCTTCAATATAATCGCCCTCCTCCAAAGCCTCGATATGGTTCACTGAAGTTTCGATGGACACCGCATATTTCCCATGGGAATTTGCCGCAAAGCCAAAGGCGGTATCCGCCAGGGCGTAGCTGATGCCCCCATGGGCCTTGCCCATACTGTTGAGCATTTCCCTTCTAACGGTCATTCCCACTCTGCAACGGCCAATGTGGGACTCCAAAATTTCGATGCCCAACCAAGTGCTAAAGGCGTCAAGGCCCAGCATTTTATGCGGTATGTGTTCTCCCTTCATCCCAACCAGTTTGTTTTACTCAAAAAATCGCCTTCCCTCCCGTTGCATTTTACGTAGCAAGGGACTACACCTATAGCGATCCTCGTGATATTCATTATAGAGGCCGTCCATTTTATCAACACACCAAGCCACTCCCTTTTCGTCCGCCCAGGCCAATAATCCCTTCGGATAGTTTACCCCCTTGGTCATGGCATTGTCAATATCCTCGGCCGAGGCCACGTTTAAGAACAGCGCATCCGCCGCCTCATTGATCAACATCACCAGGACCCGATTGAAAATAGTTTCGTTCAAAGCCGTCTCGACTACGCTCGACGGGGTAGATGATTCGTCCACTCTTTTTCCGTTTTCATCGTAATGATAATATCCCCGACCTGTTTTTCTTCCCAAATAGCCTGCTTCTGCATGCCGCTTCTGCGTAAACGACGGTTTATAGCGTGGGTCGGAATAAAAGGCCTTAAAAACGGTCTCCGTGACCACATAATTGACATCATTGCCAATAAAATCCATCAGTTCAAAAGGTCCCATCCGAAATCCGCCCAAAGTCTTCATACTCTGGTCTATAGTAGTAAAATCAGCGATTCCCTCTTCGTAGATACGGAGTGCTTCCCCATAAAAAGGCCGTGCTACACGATTTACGATAAAGCCGGGCGTGTCCTTGGCCACTGCCACCGTCTTCTTCCAATCCGTAATAAGTTGCACCGTGGTATCCAACACAGGGGTTGTGGTCTGTACCGCTGGAATCACCTCTACCAATTTCATGAGCGGTGCGGGATTGAAAAAGTGAATGCCTATACAGCGTTCCGGTCGTTCCAGGGACGCTGCAATGGAGGTTACCGATAGGGAGGAGGTATTTGTTGCTATGATGGTATTTTCTGAAACATAGGTTTCCAATTCGGCAAAAACGCTTTGTTTTATTCCTAAATCCTCAATGATGGCCTCAATGGTCAGTTCAGAATCGCCCAAGTCCTTTAGCTTATCTACATAGGAAATATTTCCCTGGATCCTAGATTTTTCCGCAGCATCCATACGTCCCTTGTCGATAAGTCGGGAAAGTACTTTTTCCAATGCCTTTTGGCTTTTGTCCAAAGCGCTACGATTGGTATCGTACAGTTTTACCCGGCAACCAGAAGTGGCCGCTACCTGCGCAATACCACTTCCCATGGTCCCAGCACCTAATATTCCTACCTTCATCCGTTTTTACTTTCCTTTAAATTCAGGTTTTCTTTTTTCCATAAAAGCGGCCACACCTTCCCTGTAATCTTCACTTTGGGACACTTCTATCTGATATTTGGACTCCAAGGCCAATTGCGATTGCAAATTGTTCGTCATGGATTCGTTAAAGAGTTTTTTTATCGCACCTAGTGCTTTAGTGGGCATTTGGGCCATTTTATGGGCCAATTTATCAACCACTTCCTGAAATTCCTCTGAAGGCACCTGTTTGTAGACCATCCCCAGACGTTCCGCTTCTTCAGCACTTACCTTGTCGCCCAGCATGGCCAGGGCCGAAGCTTTTTGAAAGCCAATCAATCGGGGGAGAAGAAAGGTACCCCCGCTATCGGGAACGAGTCCTATTTTGCTGAACGCCTGAATGAAGCTTGCTCCCTCATGGGCCACTACCACATCACAGGCCAGGGCAATATTGGCCCCTGCACCGGCAGCCACCCCATTTACCGCCGCGATTATGGGTTTTTCAATGGTCCTGATTCGGGAAATGATCGGGTTATAGTGCTCTTCCAATATTTTCTGAAATCCAGGATTTAGCTCAGGGCTTGTAACTTCCTTAAGGTCCTGACCAGCGCAAAACGCTTTCCCGTTTCCGGTGAGGACTATGGCCCTTACGGTCTCATCTTTTTCACAAAGATCCATTTTATCCTGAAGGTTCAACGCCATTTCACGATTGAAACTGTTGAATACTTCTGGCCGGTTCAGGGCAAGATACCCTATGTTGTTTTCAATTTTAAATTCAATCGAATCACTCCCCATATTTTGTTATTTTAAGCACTTAAAATAATCAAACGGTTCCTGGCAATCTATACATTGGAACAACGCCTTGCAGGCGGTGGATCCAAACTGGCTTACCAGTCTGGTATTCCGGGAACCGCAATTGGTGCACTTCACTATTTTTTTATGCCCTAAGAGCGCTTCCTTATCGGCCTCGGCTCCCAAGGGTGCCGCTATGCCGTAATCTTCCAAGGCCCGACGTCCTTTTTCCGTTATCCAGTCGGTGGTCCAGGCCGGGGTAAGCACCAACTCTACTTTGGCCTGGTACCCTGCCCTGTTCAAAGCCGATATGATATCGTCACCAATAACATCCATGGCCGGACACCCACTATAGGTAGGGGTAATCTGTACCTTGACGTTATCATTTTCGATAAGCGCAGAGCGCACAACGCCCATCTCCAGAATGGACAATACCGGAATTTCGGGATCCGATACCTTTTCCAGAATTGGAATCAATTGCTCCGCTATGTATACCTTTTCGGCTGTCATCTCCCTTTACCACTCCAAATTGGGATAGGTACGCTGCATATATTGCAAATCGTTCAATAAATACCCCATATGTTCGGTATGTACCCCATTCTTCCCTCCTTTTTGAAACCATTTGGATTCGGGAATGTCCAAGGTGGCCTCCTTCAAAATTTCGGTAAGTGCATGGTAGTACGCTTCTTTTAACTTAGCGGTATCCACTCCGATACCCTCTACGATCATGGCCTTATCCGCTTCCGTTTGATGAAACAATTCGTCCGTATAGGTCCATAGGTCGTTGATCGCGTTTTGCATTTTTAAGCGGCTTTCCTCGGTTCCATCCCCTAAGCGTTTCACCCAATCGGATGAAAAGCGATAATGATAACTTACCTCCTTGATCGCTTTCTTGGCAATGGCCGATATGGTGATATCGTGGCTGTGCTGCAGTTCCTGTAAAAATAGCAGGTGAAATGCATCAAACAAGAACTGCCGACCTATGGTATAGGCAAAATCGGTGTTGGGTTGCTCTACCAATAGCACATTCACATATTCCCTTTCGGTCCTTAAAAAAGCAATATCGTCCTCTTTGGTATCTCCTCCTTTGAGTTGGGCCGCGTATTGAAAATAGCTCCTGGCCTGTCCCAATAGATCCAAGGAAATGTTGGTGCAGGCAATATCGGTTTCCAAATTGGGTCCATGGCCGCATAGCTCGCCCAAGCGTTGCCCCAGCACCAGACTGTTATCCGCAATGCCCAGGATATATTGGTATAAAAAATTATTGCTCATACTACGACTTCAATAATGAGATGTTTTGGTTTCAAGTCCAACTACATGTGTTTTACCTCATCGGGCAAATTGTAAAATGTTGGATGACGATATACTTTGTCCTGAGCTGGTTCAAACAGCTCCCCATTGTTATCCGGATTGGATGCCGTAATGTTTTTGGATTCCACAACCCAAATACTCACCCCTTCATTTCGACGGGTATAGACATCGCGGGCATTTTCCAATGCCATTTCCGCATCTGCAGCATGGAGGCTACCAAAATGGCGATGCTCCAATCCATTTTTGCTACGTACAAATATTTCCCAAAGTGGCCAGTTTTTCTTCATAACCTTATTTTTGTCCTGCATTCACCTGTTCTGAAAAACGGATGTGCACAAGGTCTTGTTTATCCTACTTTTTTTGTTTTTCTACTTTGCTTTTTCTCTGCATGGGCCATGGCGGCATCCCGGACCCATTGTCCGCGTTCCCATGCCCCAACCCGGGCATTCATGCGCTCCCTGTTACAAGGTCCATGTCCTTTTACCACCTGCCAAAACTCATCCCAATCGATTTTTCCAAAATCATAGTGTCCTGTCTCCTCATTCCATTTTAAATCGGGATCTGGAACGGTTAAGCCGATCAGTTCGGCCTGAGGTACGGTCTGATCTATAAATTGTTGACGCAGCTCATCATTGGTCTTGCGCTTAAGCTTCCATTTCATGGACTGTTCCGTGTGGACCGATTCCGCATCGGTTGGCCCAAACATCATTAGGGATGGCCACCACCAGCGGTTCAACGCGTCCTGCGCCATTTCTTTTTGATCCGGTGACCCCTGTGCCAATTTCATCATAATTTCAAAACCTTGGCGCTGGTGAAAACTTTCTTCCTTGCATACCCGTACCATGGCCCTGGCGTATGGCCCGTAAGAGGTATTGCACAAAGGCACTTGATTGATAATGGCCGCGCCATCTACCAACCAACCTATGGCGCCGATATCGGCCCAGGTAACGGTAGGGTAATTAAAAATACTGGAGTATTTTGCCTTGCCGGTATGCAGTTGTTCATAGAGTTCCTCACGTGAAATTCCCAAGGTCTCGCAAGCACTGTACAGGTATAGGCCATGACCGGCCTCATCCTGTACCTTGGCCAAAAGGGCTACCTTGCGTCTAAGGGAAGGTGCACGGGTAATCCAATTGCCTTCGGGCAACATGCCCACAATTTCGGAATGTGCGTGCTGTGATATTTGCCGAATGTGCGTCTTTCGATACTTTTCGGGCATCCAATCCTTGGGTTCAATTTTTTCATCGCGCGCTATACGTGCTTCAAACTGTGCTTCCAAATCCTTTATCTGCGCTTCACTCATACTATATGGTTATACAAAATTCGGTTTATGGTAATCACCAGGCCTTATCATTCTACTAAACATCAAAATCCACAATTAGCTTTTTGGTGGTCGGGACGGCCTGGCACCCCAAAATAAAATTTTTCTTTACCTCATCTTCTTCCAGGGCGTAATTGACCTTCATTTCCACAGACCCTTCCACAAGTTTACATTTGCAGGTACTGCACACTCCTCCCTTGCAGGCAAAAGGCAAATCTGCCCCGGCGGCAAGTGCGCTATCCAGGACGGTATCATGGGTGTCATCCATGGTAAAATGGAATTCCTTTCCGCCGTCAATAACGGTCACTTCGGTACCTTCGGCCTTATGTTCCAATATTTCGGCAATATGCCGATCTTTGTCCGGACTGTCCCCGGAGAAAAACAACTCGTAATGTATCCTATCTTCGGGCATACCCGCAGCGGTCAACTCGTCGCGGATCAAAAAAATCATCTCTTGGGGCCCACAGATAAAACAGGTATCGGTATCCGGCACATCGATAAAAGTCTTCGTTAAGGTCTGTAGCTTTTCAGACGTAAAACGCCCGTTAAAAAATGGGATGTCCCTTTGCTCCTTGGTCAGGAAATAAAAAATTTCGAACCTTCCAAAAAAATGGTTTTTTAGCTGTTCTATCTCCTCCTTAAAGACGATGGACTGCACCGTTCGGTTAAGGTAAAACAATTTGAACGTACTATGGGGCTCTTGTAACAAGTGCGTCCTTATTATCGAAAGAATGGGCGTAATGCCACTTCCTGCGGCAAAGGCGATATGGTTCCTTGCCCTTTTGGGCTCTATATCCACATAAAAGTGTCCGGTGGGTTCCATAATTTCCAGGGCGTCACCTGCATCCAACTCCGTATTGGCATAGGTAGAAAACACACCTCCAGGTATTTGTTTGACCGCAACCCGCCATTGACCCTCCAGGGGACTTGAGCAGAGGGAATAGGAGCGGCGCACGTCTTCACCGTCGATGGTCTTTCGCAGTGTGAGGTGTTGTCCCTGTTTAAATGCAAAGGCATCCTTGAGATGCTCCGGAATATCCAGTGTAATCACGGAACAGTCTTTGGTTTCCTTATAAATATCCGCAATTTTTACCTGATGAAAATTTGCCATTATGCCTACGATCTTCAAACTAACAGTTGTTAGTTTTAGTAGCAAATTTACGAAATAAATTACAAAAAATCAGGGGTTAATTCCATTTATCAATACCTTGCTCAGTTCTGTTCCCAATTTTTCAGCTTCCAAATCTTCCTTCTTAGGTATCCACAGATATAGGGAACGTAGGGTAGATAGCATGGAAAACAGCATGATCTCCGCATTGGCCTCTACAATCTCTTTATTTTTGATTCCCTCCTGAATGACATTTCTAAAATCATCCTCATAGTCGAGCCGTAGTTTTAAATAGTACTGCTGCTGTTCTTCAAGGTGCATCCAATCATTGTTCAGCGATGCCATACCATCCGTATTTCTACTGGTAATATCCACATGTAGAGCCACGATTTGCTCCAATTTTTCCAAACTGTTCGCCTTGGCCTTCTTGATGGTTCCCATGCCCGCCGTAAATTCCTCGGCCAGGGCAATGATGATGGCAATAAGGATATCTTGCTTGGAACTGATATGGTTGTACAGACTCGCTGCCTTGATGCCCATGGCCTTGGCTATGTCCCGCATGGTTACCGCACTGTATCCTTTTTCCTTAAAGAGTTTTGCCGAAGTTTTTACAATTTCGTCCTTTCTGGTTTCTGCTCTCATAATAGCGCTATAGTGTTCCCAAATTTAGTGGATAAAATAATACCGTGGCCAACGCTCATCACATCCCGATTAATTCATAGCTTTGTGATGTCTCTTAGATCAAAACGGCAAGGTTCCATGGGCATAGCAATTGAGTCAAATCCACTACTGGACAGGCTCCCTCTTCATCTTAAACAATTCATTAAACCCCAGGATTATGAAGATTATTCTCCAATAGATCAGGCGGTATGGCGCTATGTGATGCGCAAAAATGTCTCCTATTTGAGCAGTGTGGCCCATGAATCGTACCGAGAGGGCTTACAAAAGTCGGGGATTACCATAGACAACATTCCCAGCATGTACGGTATGAACCGTATACTAAAGGAAATCGGTTGGGCCGCTGTTGCCGTAGATGGTTTTATCCCACCTAATGCCTTTATGGAGTTCCAAGCCTATAAAGTGCTCGTCATTGCTTCGGATATTCGGCAGTTGGAGCATATTACCTATACCCCGGCCCCTGATATCATTCACGAAGCGGCTGGTCATGCCCCTATTATTGCCAATCCCGATTATGCCGAATACCTGAGAAGATTTGGGGAAATTGGGGCAAAGGCAATATTGTCCTCACATGACAACGAGGTCTACGAAGCGGTTCGCAAACTATCCATTCTTAAAGAAGCGCCAAACGCTACCCCTAAGGCTATTGAAGCAGCGGAGCAGGAAGTAAACACGCTCCAAAACAAAAAAGTGCCGCTTTCGGAAATGGCCCAAATTAGAAACTTACACTGGTGGACGGTAGAGTACGGGTTGATAGGCCCATTGGAGCGCCCAAAAATCTATGGAGCAGGTTTACTATCTTCCATAGGGGAGAGCCAGTGGTGTTTAACCGATGAAGTGCAAAAGATACCCTACACCGTGGCAGCGGCCCAGCAGGAATTCGACATCACCAAACCTCAGCCCCAACTTTATGTAACTCCGGATTTTGCTTATTTGATGGAGGTATTGGAGGAATTTTCCAACGGCCTGGCCCTGCGCAAAGGCGGCTTTAGGGGGCTGCAGAAATTAATCGATTCCAAGAAATTGGGCACCATAGAATTGAATACGGGCCTACAAATTTCAGGTGTCTTTACCCAAATGATCACGGACGAGGACAACCAGGTCGTTTTCTTCAAAACCGAGGGACCTACGGCTCTGGCCAACAGGGAAAAGGAACTTATAGGCCATGGTATAGCCGCTCATGCCCATGGGTTTAGTTCGCCTATCGGGAAATTGAAGGGCATTAACCTGGCCATCGAAAATATGGGTCCGCGGGATCTAAAGGCCTATAATTTCTACGACGGCAAGCGCATTTCCTTTGAATATGAAAGCGGTATTACCGTAGAAGGATTGAACATTACCGGCATACGGAACGTGAACGGGAAACTGATCCTGATCCAATTTGAGGATTGCACTGTGACCTATAAAGATGAGGTGCTGTTTAAACCGGAATACGGTACGTTTGACCTGGCCATAGGTTCCTCCGTAATTTCGGCCTACGCCGGATCGGCAGACTTTAGGTCCTTTGATGACCTCCATCAGGTTTCAAAAACCAAAACGGTAAAAGTCAAGAAAGACTCAAGGACATTGGCTTTGGAACAGCTCTATCAACAGGTACGGGACATGCGCATCGGCAGTGAAATGGATTGGGATGAAGTCAGGGCATTATTTAAAAGCTTACAGGAACATCATCCCAACGATTGGCTCCTCGCTGTAGAGCTGTACGAATTGACCAAGACAGGCAACGAAGAAAACCTTAGTGCTTCCCTTGCTGCCCATTTGACAGTTATAAAACAAAACAATCCCCAACTAGGGCCTTTAATCGATGATGGTGTGACCCTGGTCGATGAGCTTGCGGTTCGTTAGTTTTAAGTCATCAAGATCGGAAATGGGATTTTCCTTATAGGTCAAGGTCCACCCCATGGAACTGGTAAGGACATAAAACTTGGCAAGTTCGCTCAACAAACGGTTTTCCGCGTTTGTTTTCAGGGACGAAGCCTCGATCTTTCTAGATAAGGAAGCGTTTATATTATCTTTTATTTTATTGTGATCCTCTGCGCTGAACTGATTAAAGTAGTCAGAAGTAAGGTCGTAGTATTCAAAATCGGGATTGATCTTTACTTCCGGCTCTGGAATTTCCAGAATGTTAAGGGTCTTGTGGGCTTCATCTACATGGAACCCGATCTTGCCCAAATCGTAGGCCACGGTAACTTCGGCATTTACTACTACCAAAGCCTTCTTATTTGCCCGTATCATTGAACCAAATAACTCTTGGGAATCCCTGTAATTGTATACTTCTGCAAAATGGCCTTCGGTCACGATCAATTTGGACACCTTTGTTATCTCTTGTTGAATAAGCATGGTGTTCTCTACCAATATTTCCTTGTCCCGTTTGTCATTTGCGCAGGAGCGGAAAATCAGGACCCCCGCCAGCGCAACCACCATACCCACCAATACTTTCCTCATACCTTGTATATCAATCGAATTTTATATAGGGATATCCCTTCTTAAGATACGTAATTTTATCCTGGAGCGATGTCAAAAACCGCTTGTGCTGTTCGGAATCGGGATGGAACGGCCGGTGTCCCAACCCTTTTTGTATCTCTTCAATTTGGTCCATTGTTTGATAGGCACTTTCCGCAATCCAAACCGACCTGAATTTTTCCCAGATATAATCAATGGCCAGTGCATTGGGGTGGACCATGTCGGCTTCATAAAAACGGTAATCGCGCAGTTCGTCCATCATAAGCTCATAAGAAGGAAAATACTCCTCCCTCGTTGACCGTACTTGGCCAATGGCCGCAATCAGATGGGCCTTGCTCTGTTGGTTTTCCACAAAGCCATCCTTAAGGTGTCTTACAGGGGACACGGTATAAAGAATCGTGGCCTTTGGGTTGATTCCCAAAATAAGCGCCCTGCTTTTTTCCAAACTTTCAACAATAGTGGGTATGGAAAGGAGCTCTTTTGCAAAGGATTTCTGGGAAACCTTATGGCAGTTGGCCACCAGATCCCCAGAATCCAGAAGGCGATAGGCCCAGGCCGTACCTAAGGTAATGATGATATGGGAAGCCTGCTGCAGGTACTCCCGGGTGGTGGTGAGGGCGGTGTTTAATCTGTTCAATAAGGCCTCCCTGGAAACATCACTCAAATCGGAATGGGCATTAAAACAGTGCCATCGTTCCTGATGAAAGAAGATATCGCTTTCCGTATAGTGGTTTTCCAGGACGGCATCCGCTATGAGCTTTTCAACGGCCTTTGGGTGAAACAAGATGCCAAAGGGGTTTTGTTCGGTTTTGAATTTAAAATAATTCAGTTTGGCGCCCATATTCTCCACAAAACAAGAGCCTAATAGGAGTACCTCGCTATGGTAGTCAATCGGATTGACCGGTCTGTTTAGGGGAATCTTGGTCTGTAATTGCATTTTCTGGAAACCTAGGGTTTAATAACAGTCGTCCAATCCGGCGAGCATATTCTTGTAATCGGCTACCAGTTGCGGGTTCAGCTGATTGATAAATTCCAATATCTTGAGCAAAAGTTCAATGTTGCCCACCTGTAGTGCCTCCGAGGCCTTGCCCATTTCACGCTGTACCATATCCTGGAGACTGTACATATCCTCCAGCGCGTAAAGGCACTCATAGGCAAATTCATTGGCTATGGCAGTGCCTTTGGCCGTTTCCCAAGCAATTTTGCTCAGCTCGGTCAACTCCAAATTGATAAAGGTTGCGCCTGTATATGCAAAATGATCGTCCCCAAGGGGTACAGAGTCCGTAACGGTATAGAAACCCGGGAATTTTGCTTGAAATTCCCGGATAGTTTGCGACGTAGCCTGGATCACACCCGTATCATTGGAGGTCATTTCCTCATAGGCGCTTATGGACAAGGGAATCTGTTGGTTGTTTTTTTCCGCATCCGCAAGGTCTTCCAAATTGTTCCGTATCTCCTCCTGGATCATTTGCAGCGCGGTGTTTTTCTTTTTATCAATTTCCCTGTTGGTATTCCACGTATTGAACCATATGGCCAAATTGATGCCAATAAAGATCAACAGCACCTCTCCGGCGATGTATTTCCAATTGACCGTTCCTAGCTTAAACCTTCCCATTATGTGTCCAAATAGGTCTTTGCCTCATTCAATGCTTCCGGGATACCGGCCGGATGTTTTCCTCCCGCGGTGGCGAAAAAGGGCTGACCGCCTCCGCCACCCTTGATATGGCTGCCCAGTTCCCGTACGATTGTGCCGGCATGCAAACCGCGTTCCTGGGCCAAAGCTTTGGAAATATAACACGTTAATATCGCTTTTCCCTGTTGTTCTGCTCCAAATAGCAGAAATAGGTCCTCCCGCTCCTGGCCCATGGCAAAGGACAGGTCCTTGATACCTGCTGCGTCCAGATCCACCTTTTTGGCCAAAAATTGCACTCCATTGATCTCTGTTAGTTCATTCAATAGCGTGCCTTTTAAACTTTTGGCCTTATCCCTCACTAGTTGTTCTAACTGTTTTCTCAGTTTCACATTCTCTTCCTGCAGTGTACGCACAGCGTTTGCCGGGTCTTTCGTATTGTTGAGCAGGCTGTTGATTTCCTGTAATTTCCTATTGTTCTCAAAGTAAAAATCCTTGGCCAAATCGCCAGTAATGGCTTCAATCCGGCGTATCCCGGCAGCGATTGCCCCTTCAGAGACAATCTTAAAATGCCAGATATCGCTTGTATTCTGTACATGGGTTCCTCCACATAATTCAATGGATCGCCCAAAACGTATGGTACGTACCGTATCCCCATATTTTTCGCCGAAAAGTGCCATGGCCCCGGCCTTTAAGGCATCTTCCATAGATACGCTCCTATCCTCCTCCAGGGGCAAACGCCCATCGATACGGGCGTTGACAAAGTTTTCCACCTCCTTTAGCTCTTCGTCCGTTAGTTTGGCAAAATGGGAAAAATCGAACCGTAGATATTTGGAATGTACGGCAGATCCTTTCTGCTCTACATGGGGGCCCAGAATTTCGCGAAGCGCTTGGTGCAGCAGGTGGGTAGCCGTGTGGTTGCTAGCTGTACGCTGGCGTTGCTTTTCATCAACAGAAGCGTGTAGGGTTTCCTCCAAATGTTTTGGCAGGTTCTTGGTAAAGTGCACAATTTCGTTGTTCTCCTTTTTGGTATCCAAGATATAGACCACATCCCCATTGGGCACCTCCAAATATCCCTTGTCCCCTACCTGACCGCCTCCTTCCGGATAAAAGGGTGTCCGGTCCAATACCAACTGGTATTGCTTTCCTTCCTTTTTGGAGGTAATCTTTCGATATTTTACCAATTTAACATCGGTCTCCAAGAGGTCGTAGCCAACAAATTCAGGGGTAACATCCGGCACCAGTACCGTCCAGTCCTCCTTGGATACCTCCGAGGCGGATCTGGATCGCTCCTTCTGCTCCTGCATGGCCTTTTCAAAGCCTGTTTCATCAAGGCGATACCCCTTTTCATCCAAAATCAAGGCCGTAAGGTCTATAGGGAAACCGTAGGTGTCATACAGTTCAAAGGCCTTTTTCCCATCCACTACCTTCCCCTCGGTATCTTTTATAGTGGTGTTTAACAAGACCAAACCGTTCTCCAAGGTTTTGAGGAACGACTGTTCCTCTTCCTTGATTACGTTCTCGATCAACTGGCGTTGTTCCTTTAATTCTGGGAAAGCCTTGCCCATGACATCTGTGAGCACCCTTACCAAACGATGGATGAAAGGTTTGTTCATACCCAAATAGCTGTAGCCGTATCGGACGGCACGCCGTAGTATCCTCCGGATCACATAACCTGCACCCGTATTGCTGGGCAGCTGCCCATCAGCGATGGAAAAGGCAATGGCCCGCACATGATCCGCTACTACCCTAAAGGCCACATCGGTCAGGGGGCTGGTCTTATCGCTGACACCGTAGGTGCTTCCTGTAATGGCTGCAATTTCCTTGATCAAGGGGGTAAAAAGATCGGTATCGTAGTTCGATTCCACCCCCTGCAATACCATGCAGAGGCGTTCAAAGCCCAGGCCCGTATCCACATGCTTGGCCGGAAGTGATTCCAACGTTCCGTTGGCCTTGCGGTTGTACTGCATAAAGACCAAATTCCAGATCTCTACCACCAAAGGGTGGTCCTTGTTGACCAGGGTAGCTCCGGGAACCTTGGCCTTCTCTTCCTTGGGCCGGATATCCACATGGATTTCCGAACAGGGTCCACAAGGTCCCTGATCGCCCATTTCCCAGAAATTGTCCTTCTTATTGCCCATGATGATCCGGTCTTCAGGGACAATGGCTTTCCAAAGATTATAGGCCTCCTGATCCATCTGTAGCTTATCGGCATCATCGCTTCCTTCGAAAACGGAGACATAAAGGCTATCCTTATCAATTTTATAGACCTTAGTAAGCAATTCCCAGGCCCAGCCTATGGCCTCTTTCTTGAAATAATCGCCAAAACTCCAGTTGCCCAACATTTCGAACATGGTATGGTGATAGGTGTCTTTCCCCACCTCTTCCAGATCATTGTGCTTTCCACTTACCCGAAGGCACTTTTGGGAATCTGTTATCCGTAGCTCGGTGGCCTTGGTATTCCCAAGAAAGAACTCCTTAAACTGGTTCATTCCGGCGTTGGTGAACATCAAAGTGGGATCATCTTTAATGACCATAGGCGCGGAAGGAACCACTTTATGCTTCTTTTCTTTAAAAAAGTCTAGAAATTGGGTTCTTATTTCTTGGGATTTCATTCGAAAAAGGTAAGCTTTTAATAAATTTAACAGATTATATAAAACAATTTTTATATTTGTTTGTTCTGATAAAACGAAAGGACAAAAATAGGACAAAATCCATTCATGTCTAAGGTAAAATATTATTACGACCCCGATACGCTTTCCTATCGGAAGATAGAGGCCAAAAAATCGCGAAAATATAGGAATATCCTATTTTTCCTGATGGGGGCCGCTCTATTCGGTTTTTTAGGGCTTACCGTGCTCTTGAACACCAACCTGTTGAACACCCCCAGGGAACTGTCCCTGCAAAGGGAGGTAAAGAACTACGAGCTCCAATTTGAACTGTTGGATAAAAAAATGGAGCAGATAGAACAGGTACTTACCAATATAGAAGATCGTGACAACAATATTTACCGACTTTATTTTGAGGCCAATCCCATTCCGGAAGAGCAGCGCCGAGCAGGCTTTGGAGGGGTAAATCGGTACAAATCGCTAGAGGGTTTCAACAATTCCGAAATGATCATATCCACGACCAAGCGCTTGGATATCATTCAAAAACAAATGGTGATACAGTCCAAATCGCTGGATGAGATTACAAAACTAGCAGAGGAAAAGGAAAAACTGTTGGCGGCCATCCCAGCCATACAACCTATAAACAATGAGAAATTGACCCGTATGGCCTCAGGTTTTGGGTGGCGTTCCGACCCCTTTACCAAGGCGAGAAAAATGCACTGGGGCATGGATTTTACCGCACCCAAGGGCATTCCGATCTACGCTACCGGTGACGGTAAGGTTATCCGTGCGGACAATGGCGCTTCGGGTTATGGCAAGCACATTCGAATAGACCACGGCTATGGCTACATGACCTTGTATGCCCATTTGAGCAAATACAATGTGAAGAAAAGACAAAAGGTAAAACGGGGTGATCTCATTGGCTTTGTGGGAAGTACCGGACGTTCCGAGGCCCCACATTTGCATTATGAGGTATGGAAGGACGATGCCCGCATTAACCCCATTAATTTCTATTATGGAAGTTTAACGGCGGAAGAATTTGAAAATATGTTGAAATACGCCTCTCAGGAAAACCAATCCTTGGATTAATGCATATAGAATTACCCGAAAAAAGGTATTACGGAATTGGGGAAGTCGCCAAGGCCTTTGGCGTAAACACTTCGTTAATCCGCTTTTGGGAAAAGGAATTCGATGTATTGAAGCCTAAAAAGAATGCCAAGGGCAATCGCAAATTCACGCCCAAGGACATTACCAACCTACAGTTGATTTACCATCTCGTAAAAGAACGCGGATTTACCCTGGAAGGGGCCAAGACACATCTCAAGGAGGAAAAGTTGAAAACCTTGTCCAATTTTGAGGTCATTCAAAAGCTGGAACGCGTAAAGGCCGAGTTGGTAAAGATCAAAAATCAACTCTGAAAGCACTCAGAAAGCAGAGGTCAGAAGTCAGAAATCAGAACTGCCTATTGTTCAAGGTTGGGCATTGTTTATTGCTAATTGTTCACTGCAGGCGCCTACTTTCAACTGCACCAATTTGACCGGAATGGATTCCGCACTAAATGCGGAATGACTAACCGATACTACCATTTTCGCAGGATATTGATATCTGCAGTTCATCAACTAGCAACAGATTAAGGTAATAGCAAACTACCCTTCCATCCCCGACGCCAGCCTTGCTCGGCGGAAAGTACTTTCGGCACATAAGTTTTTCTATCCTTCCACCCCTAACGCTTCGGTCGGGGTCACCTTCCCCTAACAAAGGGAGGGAGCTACTTGGAACTACGAAGGTTGAATTGCGAATTGCGAACACGGAGCTTGATATTTAATACAAGTACAACAATCACCCGTAAGCCGTCAACAACTCACTGCCCACTGGTTCAAGATCCAAGGTTAGGTATTGCCAACTGTCAACTGTCAACTGTCAACTGTCAACTGTCAACTGTCAACTGTCAACAAACCTATTTCTTCCTCATAAAAATGGTGATGGGCACCCCGTTAAAATCAAAATGCTCCCGTAATTTGTTCTCCAAAAACCGTTTGTAAGGGTCCCTTACATATTGGGGCAGATTACAGAAAAAAGCGAACTGGGGATAGGGTGTGGGCAATTGGGTACAGAATTTGATCTTAACGAACTTTCCCTTGTATGCCGGGGGAGGTGTGTGCTCAATAATGGGTAACAGGGTATCGTTCAACTTTCGGGTTGGGACTCTTTTAGATCGATTCTTATACACCTCTACAGCGGTCTCTATCGCCTTAAAGATCCGTTGCTTGGTAAGCACCGAAATGAAAAGCACGGGAACATCCGTAAAGGGTTCTATGGCCATTTTGATTTTTTGGGTGTACTGCTTTACCGAATGGGTATCCTTGTCCACCAAATCCCACTTGTTCACCAGAATAACGATTCCTTTATTGTTCCTATGGGCCAACCAAAAAATATTTTCCACCTGCCCATCAAACCCCCTGGTGGCATCCAGTACCAGCAGGCATACATCACAATGTTCAATGGCTCTTACAGAACGCATTACAGAATAAAATTCCAGGTCTTCCTTCACCTTGGCCTTTCGCCGTATACCAGCGGTATCCACCAAATTGAATTCAAATCCAAAGCGATTGTAAGTGGTATCGATACTATCCCGGGTCGTTCCCGCTATATCGGTCACAATATACCGTTCTTCCCCGATCAGTGCATTGATAAAGGACGATTTTCCGGCGTTGGGCCTACCTACCACGGCAAAACGGGGCAGATCCTCACCTTGCTCCTCATGTTCCGGCAACACCGCTACCAAGGCGTCCAACAATTCGCCGGTACCGCTACCATTGATACTGGAAAGGGTGTAGTATTCCCCCAAGCCCAAGGAGTAGAATTCCACCGCATCCTCGGCACGTTTGGCATTGTCTACCTTATTGACCGCCAAAAAAACCGGCTTGTCTGCCCGACGCAACAATTTGGCCACATCCTCATCCATACCGGTTATCCCGGTTTCCACATCTACCATAAATATTACGGCATCGGCCTCTTCAATGGCCAGCTCTACTTGTTTGTCTATTTCCTGTTCAAAAATGTCGTCACTGCCCAACACATAACCCCCGGTATCGATCAGGGAAAATTCCTTCCCGTTCCAATCACTTTTCCCGTAATGGCGATCACGCGTAACCCCGCTAGCGGCATCTACAATGGCCTCTCTACGTTTGATCAAACGGTTAAAGAAAGTGGATTTGCCCACATTGGGTCTTCCTACAATGGCAACGATGGCACTCATTTCTTTGAATTAGGGCACAAAGGTAGCACTAATCCCAATAATACGAGTACTGCCCGGCCGTAAAGTGGACGGAGAAGGTTTTTGATTTTTTCGTTTTCCCGGAAAGTCCATACCCTAGAAATTATTGGGTATCAGTGGGAATTCGGTACGCGTTTGTTCGCTTTTGTTTCCTGATAAATAGTGTTCCCCAACGCTTCGTTTCCTAATGATGCGCGCAGGGGATCCATAGGCTACAACGTGGCTTTCGATATCCTTTACCACCAAGGCCCCAGCACCCACCAAGGTATGGTCCATAATGGTGATGTTTTCGATAATTCTGGCCCCGACGGAAATCGCGGAAAATTCACCTAGGGTAAAGCCACCACCGGTGCAGACACCCGATGCTATGCTCGAATAGTTCTCCATGGTTCCATCGTGCCCCAATGAGGAATTAGTGTTTATAATACAAAAATCGCCCACTATGGAATTCGCATTGATTATGGCTCCGGGCATCACCGCCGTACCCATTCCAATATCCACATTCTTTCCGATAACGGCGCTGGGATGAACTGCAGATATAAAATTAAAGCTAGGTGCTATGCTCAAAATCTTTTTGACCAATAGGCTCCGAGTCCAGTTGTCCCCTACAGCAATAATCCCTCCATATAGATTATGGCGCTCCATAAGGAAAGGAAGATCATATTCGCGTCCCAAAATTTCGTATCCGTTCTGTTTTCTCCCTTCCTTTTTAAAAGAATCAACAAATCCGACCACATTGTATTTGCCTTCTCGTTCAAGGCAATCCAAAACAACGCCTCCATGGCCTGAGGCTCCAAATATGACAATATTTTGCATTTTATCGATGATTTTGTACACTTAATCGATATTTCAAATATAGGCAAAGATTACGAATACCTAGTGAAATCCCGTATTTTTTCCATGAAATGACCGTTATGAAAATGTAAACAGCGGAGCGATAACTTGCGCCATTTGAATAAAAAAGCAATATCTTAACAGCTCCCAGTAATGCGTATTATGAAGAGCTTACCCAACGAAATAGTATTAAGACCCAGATTTCAACTGGAATTGGAGAAACCTAAGGAAACCGTTTTAAGTGCGTTCGAAAAAACAGAGGGGCGAACTTTCATCGTAAAGCGCTTGGATGACCACATCTTCATAAAATTTAAGGCGGAAGAAGTGCATTTTTGGTCCCCCCAACTGCATTTGGAAATCAACGAGGAGGGGGAACAACGTTCCAAACTTTACGGACTGTTCGGGCCCAACCCTACCCTTTGGACCTTTTTTATGTTCCTACACTTTGGCGTGGGCACGCTGTTTATCATATTCGGTATTTGGGGGTACTCCAACTGGTCCCTTGACAAACCCTATGGCCTGCAATTGGGGGTCATGGTGTTCATGGTATTTATTTGGGTGGTGCTGTACGTGGCCGGACGGGAAGGAAAGCGGAAAGGAAGGCCTCAAATGGAACAATTGTACCGCTTTATGACAGAGGTGCTACCGGTATAGGACTTCCTATTTTTTTTGGTTATACCCAAAACGCCTCAACTGCCGGGGATCGCTACGCCAATTTTTGTTCACCTTCACATAGAGTTCCAGATGCACCTGCTTGTCAAAGAATTTTTCCAGGTCCTTTCGGGCCGCTACCCCGACCCGTTTTAGCGCACTTCCCTTATGTCCTATAATAATGCCTTTCTGCGAATCGCGCTCTACCATAATTACAGAACGCATGCGGATAATCTTCTCGTCCTCAAAAAACTCCTCGGTCTCTATTTCCACGGCATACGGAATCTCTTTCTTGTATTGCTGTAGTATTTTCTCCCGAATGGTCTCGTTTACAAAAAAACGTTCAGGTTTATCCGTCAGCTGGTCCTTGGGGTAAAAAGCGGGTGCTTCGGGCAGTAACTGCAGGATGCGATCAAAAACCTCCTTCACGTTAAAGTTCTCCAGGGCCGAAATGGGATGGATCTCTGCCCCTGGCAATTGCTGCTGCCAATACTGCACCTGTTCTTCCAAAACTTCCTGTTCAGAAGTGTCTATTTTGTTCAGCAAGAGCAGCACGGGAATCTGGGTCTTTTTTATCTTGTCAAAAAATTGTTCGTCCTTCAGGGCCTTTTCGCCAATTTCCACCATGTAGAGCAACACATCGGCATCTTCAAAGGCCGATTTTACGAAGTCCATCATGGAGGTTTGCAATTCGTAGGCCGGTTTTATGATTCCGGGGGTATCGGAAAGAATGACCTGAAAATCATCGCCATTGACTATGCCCAAAATCCGATGCCGGGTGGTCTGCGCTTTCGAGGTAATGATAGACAGTTTCTCCCCTACGAAAGCGTTCATGAGGGTGGACTTTCCCACGTTGGGATTTCCTATAATGTTTACAAAGCCTGCTTTATGTTCTGCCATCCGTACGTTTTGAAAAATAGGTTTTCATCGCCTTGTTCACTTTGGGCGCCAAGTACAATACCGCGATCATATTAGGGATAACCATTAGGGCAAAGGACAGGTCGATTAAATTTACTACCAGATCCACCGAGGCGACCGCTGCAAAGGTAATACTTGCTATGTAGATATAGTTGTAAAAGCCTCCCGTTTTGGCATTGGTGATAAAGGACAGGCATTTGGTGCCATAATAGGAATAGGTGAATAGAGTAGAAAGGGCAAAAGCCGTTACAATAACCATAAGCAGTATATCGCCAAAACCAAAAAGGGATTTTTTAAAGGCGATTAAGGTCATGACAATGCCATTGGTCTCGGCCTCCAAATAGGCTCCGCTCAAAATAATGACCACGGCGGTCAGTGTACAGACCACTATAGTATCTATAAAAGGTCCTAACATGGCCACCAGACCTTCCTGAACGGGTTCCTTGGTCTTGGACTGCCCGTGGTACATAGGGGCATTACCTACTCCTGACTCGTTGGAAAATACCGCGCGGCGTATCCCTATAATGATGAGTCCCCACAAACCGCCCTGCGCAGCCGTCTTAAGGTTAAATGCCTCTGCGAATATCAATTTAAGGGAAGGTAATATTTCCCCAGCGTTCATGATCATAATGAAGATTACTGCCAAAAGATAAACAAGGACCATAAAGGGTACAATGGCCGTTGCCACCCGTGCAATTTTCTTAAGGCCGCCAAAAATCACAAAAGATGTGATGATGGATAGAACAATCCCTATCCCCAATTTCCAATTAAAATCCCCAAGGGCCAAAAGGTTTTGATCGGGTTGTATAACGCCCATTAGCGTTTGGGTAAATTGATTCGTTGTAAAAGCGGGCAGTACGCCGAACAATCCCGCCAGACAGAAAAAGACCGCCAGGGGTTTGGCTTTTTTTCCCATGCCCTGGGTAATATAGTACATTGGACCTCCTTGAAGCTTACCGGCACTATCCTGACCCCGGAACATAACGGCCAGACTGCAGGAATAGAATTTGATGCACATACCCACAAGGGCTGTAATCCAAATCCAGAACACAACGCCTGGACCACCCAAATAAATGGCGATGGCTACCCCGGAAATATTCCCCAGCCCCACTGTGGCCGCTACCGCCGAGGACAGCGCCTGTAAATGGCTAACTTCCCCGGGATCATCCGGGTCATCAAACTTTCCGGAGGTAATACCAATGGCATGTCTAAAATATCGATAGGGAAGCAGTTTGGAATAGCACACAAGGAACAGTCCGCCACCAATAATCAAAAATAGCATTACCCATTCGGTATAAGGCAGCACGGCCGACAAAAAATCGTTGATTGCTTCCATAAAACGTATCAGGCCCGAAGGTATGGAATTTAAAGAATAGGACGAAACCGAAAAATAAATGCGGCCCACATTTGGATAAAACAAAGAAACCGTTGTATCTTTGCTGTCCACATCGCGGGATAGAGCAGTATCCTTCGACGGCGCTCAGGACAGGGTACCTACTTGAACTGAGCAGATATAATAAAATAATGTACGCGTAAGAGCGATAAAACATACATCGCGGGATAGAGCAATATCCTTCGACGACGCTCAGGACAGGGTACCTACTTGAACTGGGAAGATATAATGAAATAGTGTACGCGTAAGAGCGATAAAACATACATCGCGGGATAGAGCAGTAGGTAGCTCGTCGGGCTCATAACCCGAAGGTCACTGGTTCGAGTCCAGTTCCCGCTACAAAGAAAGCCATCAACGAAAGTTGGTGGCTTTTTTTATTGGAAAAGTGAAGCTCGCTTTAGCTTTGGAAATAAAAAAGGCAACCTATTGCGGAGCAATATGGCTTTCCTTGTACAAGCTTCCTCTTAAGGCCGATTCCATAGCAAAGCGAAGGAAGCAATCCTGCTCCCAGAGCTACCACCAACAAGCACAATAAAACACCTCTAAAGCACTAAATGAACATTTGTTTTAACTATATTTCTTAACCAAAAGTGGGTGCCTTAGTTGTCCACCGAAAAGCAATTGTATGAAATATCTGATTCAAACCACCCTACTGTGTGGCCTCGCGGTGAGCTTTATGCTCTCCCATTCGGTATATGCCCAGGCCAAGGCCCCAACCAAAATCATATTCGATACCGACTTCGGAGGGGATGCCGATGATCTGGGCGCATTGGCCATGTTGAACCATTTTCAGAACAAAGGGGAAATGGAGCTCTTGGCCATTATGTGTTGGAACCTGGAAAAATACGCGGTAAGTGCCATAGATGCAGTAAACACTTACTACGGCAACCCGGATATCCCCATAGGGCTTCGTAAGGGGAAGCAGCACATAACGGACTGGAACCACGCTAAGCCCATAGCCGATAATTTGCCGCACAACGCTACTTTTGAAAATGTTCCCGAAGCTACCCAGCTCTATCGGAAACTATTGGGTGAAAGTGACGACAAGAGCCTGGTCATCGTGACCGTGGGGCCTCTGATGAACATCAAAAACTTGATCGATTCTAAACCTGACGCGTATTCCCCATTGGACGGCTTGGCATTGATCAATGCCAAGGTCAAGGAGTTTGTGATCATGGGAGGGAATTTTCCCAAGAGCGAGAACGAGTGGAATTTTGACGGTGATATGCCAGGGGTGACCAAGTATGTACTGGACCATCTTGAACTGCCCATTACCTTTTTGGGCGCCGAACTGGGCGCCAGTCTCAAAACGGGAGAAGTCTTTAATGCGTTGCCCAAAGACTCCCCTCTTTACCTGGGTTTCTATCACTTTAGCAAATATGCCCCTTGGATGAAACACCAATTCAAGGGTAAAATCTATGACAATGCCACTTTTGATCAAACTGCAGTACTTTATGCCGTTCGAAATGGTGTTGGCAGTTATTGGCATCGGGTCGGGGACGGTTTTTGTGAAGCGGATGCCACCGGCGGAAACACCTGGAAACCAAAGAAAAATTCAAATCATTCCTATCTCGTACTCGATACCCCCATAGCAGAAATGGAGCTGGAATTGGAGCAGTTTATGCTGGGTGATTTTTAAAACGGATTGGGAAGAAGAGAAATACAATAGCCTGCTATACCATTCCCGACACCTCCAAGAACCCTAAAAAAGGCACTGAAACACCCTTCCCATTAAAATTGTAGCTCATTCGGCAACCCTGGTTCTTTTTGCACTGCTCTATCTTATGCGGATTGTGGGAATCAAAAACTACGAGAAAAATTATCTCCCTTAATTGAAAAATTGCAAAGCATAGGCAGCGAAGACCTCAAAAGGCCGTAGGGAAAAGGAATATGGCGACCCATGTAATCAAGACCGACCGGAATTTCCTTCTTTTTTCAAGACTGCCCATCCGTTTTATAGTATATATCGGGGAGCTGTCCGATTACCTTCCACTTATCGTGTTCCTTAATCAAGGAAACAAAAGAATTGAAAATCATTTTTGTGCTTTCCAATCTCAATTGCACCACGGAGACCGTATCATGGACATCCATGGATACTATTTCCATATCCCTGGAAATCCCGCCAAAAACTTTATCGGCAACAAGCGCTATATATTTTTTCTTGTCCAATATCACAACGCCTTTTTTTTCAAAAAAACCGTACTGAACATTCCTAAAATCCCGGTGTAAAACCCTGTCCAGTTTTCCTAGATCGCTTTGGTCACCTCCTCTTATGAAGTCCGCAACCACTTTTATTATTTCTTTTCGCAACATATAACATATGATATAGCGCCCGCCTTACAAGCCTTAAAACGGGCGCTGTTGTGATTAACTGATTATTGTTTAATGAACGATCGGAATTGGGCCACAAATCCGCCGGCTTCTATGGTTCCTTTCCCCATTTCCTCGAATACCTCCTTCGGCAGGCTCGCTTTGAAACCAAATCCGTTGGCCAGGATATCATATATGGTTATCGCAGACACCAAACCAATAATATCTTCAACGGTCTGATCGCTCCATCCACCTTTTTTGACCGCTTCAATATCTTCCTTTGTAATGTGGCTGGACGCTTTTACCAATTTGTTCACAAAGGCCAAAATGGGTTTCATGGAATCTTCCCCGATCCCAATTTCCTGAGATTCAAAGGCACGTAACACACCCCTGTGTATCCCTATACAAAATTCCGCCCCATTGGCCTTGGATACCTCCAGCGCTATCCGTTCCCTTTCCTGCCAACTTAGCTCTGACTCCTGCTGGGTCAGGTTATCCAAGTACTCCATAATGGGCATGTATCTCCTATGGTCCCTGACCAACACCTCCAAAAAGTTATTCGTTTTTTCTGTTTGTTTTAAGTACGCCATGTATATCAATTTTAATCGTTTTATTCTTTTTTCCCGATACAGACCACATTGAAAACCGGGTCTTCCGATGTAGCTGTCGGTGGATATCGATTCGGTCGATAATATCAAGACCATCGACAGCACGATTTCGTGACCGATTTATGGATTAAATCGAATTTTGGTGACAACGGAGGTGTAATCCTTGTTGAAGTCGCACCAGGTAGACTCCCATTTAATTGAGCAAGAATCGGGTTTTATTATCTTGAAGCATCCCTGAAATTTGCACATAGATATACCCCTGATATGAAAACCCTAATACTATTTATAGCCGTTTGTACAATTGACCTTTCTCTTATGGCCCAAAGCCCCGAAGTGCAAAAACTCCAATTAATCAAAACTTCCGAGTATCTTGATGCACCGGGAGGCCTAAGTAGGTCCTTGGAACATTTGAAGGAAAGAGATTCCGTTGTTTTGATCACCTTCGCCAAAGAGAGCGGGGCACTATTGGAACATGGCGCGGTTACCAAAAAAAAGTTGCTCGAAGAGCTTAAAGCAACGCACTTTATACACCGTTATTTTGTGGTGTTGATAGGCAAAAAGGCCATTTTTTATATAAAATAAAGATGATGACAGTACAGAAACAAATTGATTATAACAGGATAGCCAAGGCCATTGATTATCTCAAAGCGAATTTTAAAAAACAGCCCGGACTGGAGGAACTGGCCGAGATTGTACATTTAAGTCCTTTCCATTTTCAACGCTTGTTTACGGAGTGGGCCGGGGTAAGTCCGAAGAAATTCATACAATACACCAGCATTGAGTATGCCAAACAGCTGTTGAGGAAAAAACAGGCCACCCTGTTCGATGCGGCAATGGAAACAGGATTGTCTGGTACTAGCAGGCTCCATGACCTCTTTGTAAACATAGAGGGGATGACCCCGGGGGAATATAAAAATGGCGGAAAAAATCTTGCGATCAATTATAGTTATGCCGAAAGTCCGTTTGGAAATCTCATCGTGGCATCGACCTCCAAAGGCATTTGCCATATGGCGTTCACCACAGACCAAGAGGAAGCTTTTAACCATTTAAGGGCGCGGTTCCCAAATGCCCAATATGATCGTGTGGTGGACAAAATACAGCAGGATGCACTGTTTGTTTTTCAACATGGCCCGGATAAACTTAACCAAATAAAGCTTCACTTAAATGGTACCCCTTTTCAGATTAAAGTCTGGGAAACCCTTTTAAAGATTCCCATGGGGGAATTGAGAAGCTATGGAACTATCGCCAAATTGGTTGAAAACCCACAAGCTGCTAGAGCTATTGGATCGGCTATAGGCCAGAATCCCGTGGCTTACCTGATTCCTTGTCACCGCGTTATCAAATCAACCGGCGAAATAGGTGGTTATATGTGGGGGAGTACTCGAAAAACGGCAATAATCGGATGGGAGGCCGCTAAAGTAGCGGTTTAACGTCCTACACACAAAAAAGTAGAGGTTGGCAGACGTATGGGGAAACTTTTCAATAAACCGCCCCTTGACTAACCAGAACTCCAGGCATAGGGGATAAACAACGAAGATTTCAATACCCTTGTGGATTAAAATACAAATATTTAGTAAATGATTTGTAATTTAAGGCCATGGAGCGACCAAAATTTCACCTGTTGCTAATTCTGGTGCTGCTATTCTTTTCCTTTGTTCCCCTGGAAGATGGCCCAGGAACGCACAAGCTTATTCTTTTTGAAGGATCCGATTGGTGCATTAACTGCATCCGTTTGGAAAAAAATGTCCTATCCGAGGAAGCTTTTGTCAATTTTATGAAGCGTCGGGAGATTGAGATCGAGCGCATTGATTTTCCCCAACGCAAAAAGTTGGACCCCCTTACCCGGGATTACAATGCCAGCATGGCCGAGAAATACGGTTTTAAGGGAAAATTTCCAACCCTTCTCCTGGTCAAAAGTGAAACCGGGGAAGTTATCCGTATTAACTACAGCGATCAGGGTGTAAGTGAGTTTATCGCCGCCATTGAATCTAAAATTGCCCCTTAAGATGCAGTGTTACAGCCAAAAGTGTCGCTTAATGGGCTCTTCCTTTGAACTTGGAATCGTTGCAAGTAACGAGGCAGGGGCGACCCCCTTTTTGGAACAGGGCGTTGCCGAAATACAACGTATTGAACGCTTGCTGACCGAGTTTGATTCCCATTCCCAAACATCCCTTATCAATGTCCAAGCGGCCAAAGCACCAGTCTCAGTGGACAAGGAAGTCATGGATCTGCTCCAGCGAAGCCAAGCCATTTCAAAACTTACCAAAGGCTATTTTGACATTTCTGTAGGCCCGCTAAAAAAACTATATCAATTCAAGAACAAGGCATTCCGCTTTCCGGATAGAAAGCACATAACGGAAGCCCTAAAAAAGGTCGGCTATCAAAACATCGTATTGGATCCACAGGCACAGACCGTGTTTTTAAGACAGGCAGGAATGCACTTGAGTTTTGCGGCCATAGGTAAAGGTTATGCGGCAGATTGCGTTCGAAAAAAATGGATAGGAAACCAAGTGGCAGGTGGATATATCAATGCCAGCGGGGATTTAACCACCTTTGGTTGCGATGCCAGGGGCGAAGCATGGAAAATAGGAATAGCCAGTCCGGATGATAGAAACCACACCCTGCTTCAGGTGCCCTTAAAAAATGCTTCGGTGGCCACCTCCGGAGATTACGAACAGCACTTTCTGTACCAAGGGAAGCGGTATTCCCACAATATAGACCCCATGAGCGGAATGCCCATTACGGGCATTAAAAGCGTTTCGGTCTTTTCCCCCAGCGCAGAACTGTCCGACGCCCTGGCCACAGCCATATACGCCATGGGAGTAAAAAAAGGGCTTTCCTTTCTGAATCAGCTACCGCAGACCCATGGTATTATCATAAATGACCAAAACGAGATATATTTTTCAAATAAATTACACTATGAAGCAATTTCTTCGGCCCATAGGGGTGTTGCTGTTGTTTAGCGCAACTGTATCTTCATGTACAACACTAAAATCCTACGAGCGGCAATATGTGAGTGATCCGGAAATGTCAATGTCCGCTTCGAGTTGTATCAAATTCCAACAGTACGTCCACGCCATCCGTGAAGGGGCTTTGATCGCTTCGGGGGCAAAAGGCAACGGGGGTTGCGGTTGTAATTAACACCAAAGGACTATGAACAGGAAATGGATGCTTGCCGGGAGCCTTGCGTTTACATTGCTGCTGTCCAAGGCACAACAAAAGAAATCGGACGCATTCCAGGTAAACGAGACCGAAGTAGAGATGCTCTACAACCAATACCTGCAGACCGGTGACAATTCCGCAGTGACGGGGGGTACCGGTACGGAGCGATTAACGGTCTACGGTCCCTCGTTCAGCCTTAAAAAAACCTTTGGAAAAAATACCTTGGATTTTCAGCTCGGTGCAGATATCATTTCCTCAGCCTCCACAGATAACATTGATCAAATCCTTTCCTCGGCCTCACGGCTCGATGCCAGGTCCTACACCAACCTACACTATAGTCGCTTTTTTGAAAAGAGTAAGGTCTCTATCAGTATTGGACTCAGCGGCTCCATTGAATCGGACTATTTTTCGATTGGAAAATTTTTGTCGGTTTCCAAAACTACCAAGGACGATATGGAGACCTTTTCGGCCCAATTTCAGCTATTCAATGATGACCTAAGGTGGGGGCGTTTGCAAGATGGTTTCCTTTCGAGTCCCAAAGAATTGATCTATCCTTCGGAGCTGCGGTTTCGGGAATGGCACGATATTTATCACCGAGACTCCTACAACCTGAATTTGGGATATACCCGCATTGTGAACCGTAGAAACACTTTTGGTCTTTTCACCGCTTTGAGCCTGCAGGAGGGCTTGTTGGCCACTCCTTTTCACCGGGTCTTTTTTACCGATGGCACGGCCGCGGTGGAAAATTTTCCGCGCAAGCGGTACAAAGGCGCCCTGGCCTTAAAATGGAACAGTTTTGTGGGCGGAAATGTCGTGGTCAAAAATACGGTGAACGGCTATACGGACAGTTTTAGGGTTTCAGGATTTTCGGTAGACCACGAAACATCGCTTAAACTGGGCCCGCAATGGTCCTTATTGCCCAGTTTTCGGTTCTATGTCCAGAAAGGGGCCAAATATTTTGCCCGCTTTGCACAGCATTCGCCCGACGCCCTGTACTACACGTCAGATTTTGACCTGTCTCCCTTTCGTTCCTACAAATTTGGTCTGGGGTGGCGGCATTGGCCAGCGGTAAGAAAAAACAAGGGGTTAAACGCCTTTTCACTACGGTATTTTTATTACTCAAGGTCCGATGGCCTTCGTGCACATACCCTGTCTACCGCCTTTAATTTTAAAAGCAGGAAAGCAGGTCGCAAAAACCAAGTTAAAAACGGCAATGCACGCTAAAACAAGACGGTTTAATGGGCGGTGACAGGTTCGGAACCCACCTTTACAGCTCGCTTTCGTTGCAAAAAATTAATGCCCATTAACAGGGTGATCACCAAAAAAATGATGCCTCCGATAAAGAACACCGTGGTTGCAATAGTTTCGAACAGTATTCCGCCCAAAATAAGCCCCAGCATGCTCGCAAAACTGCCCATACTATTCCCGTAACCCTGAATCGCACCCTGCATTTGAGGGCTTCCTGTGCGTGCCAACAGGGCCAAAAAGCTAGGCCACATTAGACCGTTGCCAATAGACAACAGGGTGTTGGCCACATAGAGAAGCATAAGATCTTGTATGGAGAACAACAAAAAACTGCCGGCCAAAAAAAGGGAGCCGATAAGAATTAGAGACCTATTGGGTACCCGGTCCGAAAGCCGGGAGAGTATGGGGCCCTGTACAAGGATCATGATCAAACTGGAGTAGGCCAAAAAAAAGCCCAAATCGGTGGCCGACCAATCCAGTAAGGTATTGGCGTAAATGGGTAAACCCGCATAAAACAGGCTGAAGGCCAAAAACGTGAGGAAGTATACGGCATATAACAAGGGTATTCCGGGCTGTTTTAAGACTCTTGCCCATCCCTTTTTCTCCGGATTGGCCTCGATATCCCCATCCTGGTAGCAATCCTTGTGCTCTACCTGAAAAAAACGCCGAAAGGAGCTGGTCCTTAACCCTCCTGTGTCCACCACGCAAGGGTTGCTTTCCTTCAGGCGCGTACCTATTACCGCTATGGCCACCAAGGAGATCAGAGCGGCCAATATCAGCGGCAATACCTCACCCAACAAGGTAGAGGCCAGCAGGCCTGCCACGGCAGGGCCCAAAACAAAACCCAAACTGGTAGAGGCGCCCATTTTGCCAAAATTCCGGTTGCGATCCGCATCTGTTGAAATATCGGATAAATAGGCATTGGCCACGGAAACATTGCCCCCGGTAAAGCCGTCAAATATCCGTGCCAGGAAAATAACCAGCAAAGGCAGTGTCATCATGTAACTGCCCGTAAGTTCCGTATCCTGTGACCAGAGCTCGGTCTTGGGAAGTATAAAGGCCAATAGAAACAACATCCAGGCCACAAAGGTCCCGGCCTGACTAAGGATCAATACTTTTTTACGTCCAATACGATCGGAAAGGCTACCAAGTATAGGTGCACCTATGAATTGAAAAAAAGGGTACATAGCCCCCAATATGCCATAGATAAAGCCATTACCACCCATATCCGAAACAATAAAAATGAGGATCGGAATAACAATGCTATAACCCAATATCCCAATAAAGTTAACCAGAAGGATGGGAAATATTTTGGATGGAACAAGGTTGGGCAGTTTCATATAGGTCCTTCTAACATTTTTAAAAATACACAATTAAAAGGGACGGTTACCCTACCCAATTGGTAAAATCAGAGTATGTCCGGTCTATTGCTCCAGGCCTTCGGCGGCAAACTGGACCAGTACACTGTCCGAAAAATGGGGAGTGACCGTTATCGGATTGCAGCACACCTCACAGTCCTCTACGTAGCTTTGAACAGGGACAGAGGGGTCCAACAGCATAGAAATGTCTTCCCAGCAATACGGACATTGAAAAAAGTGTTCGTACATCCAATTTATAATAAAAGGTTTAGGCAAGGGTCATCAGAAATCCACATTGAGCAATTGCCCGGTGAGTTGCAACAATTGCAGCTCGGCCAATTTGGCATCGTATTTTGCCAAATTCTTGTTGGTCTGGGCATTCAATAGGTTGATCTGTGCCTGGCGAAATTCAATAGAGGTTATCCTACCCAGTTGAAACTGCTCCTTGGAGCGATCAAAATTGTTCTGGTTGGTAATGACGTTCTGCGCCTGGATCCTAAAAATATTCAATCGGTTCTCGTAAATGGCCAGGGCATTCTGGATATCCCTATCCACTTCCAGGCCTACCTGTTCTAGCAATAGCTCTTGATTTTCATAGGCTATTTTGGCATTTTTCAGGCGCACCGTGGTCCCACCGCCATCGAACAGGTTCCAGGTCAAAGTTGCACCGAGATTCAGCGTATTGGTGGTATTGTTGGTCCCCGGAAAGAAGGCCGATGCCGCGCTTTGGTTCAAATTCCATCCATAGGAGCCCGCAAGCCCCAAGGTAGGCAGGTAGCCCGAACGGCTTACCTTAATGTCGTAAGCGTTGATCGTTAAATTGCGTTCGGTCTGTAAGATGGCCACATTGTTTGTTTTGGCCTCGGCCACCAGGCCTTCCAATTGCAGACGGGGAATAAATCGGACCAGTGTATCCACTTCATAGACCTCATTGAGATTCTGGCTCAGTACCACATTTAAATCGCGTTTGGTATTGGCCAATTGTTGCCGGGTATTCAATAAGTTAATACTGTCATTGGTTACATCTACCTGTGCATTTAGGATATCGAGCTTGGTATTTTGTCCATACTCAAAAGCATATTCGGCCCGTTTAATACGATCTCTGGAAATTTGCAGGGCCTCCTGAAAGACATTTTCGTTTTCGGTAAGCCGGGCGATTTCAAAATAGACACTGAACAACTGTATCACGGTGTTTTCTATAGTCTCTCTAGCCTGGAGTTCACTTAACTGGTATTGTTCCTTTAAGCGTTTAAAGTTGTACAATCTTCCCAAACCATCAAACAAAGTATAGTTGACACTGAGGCCCGTATTGTATCGTTGTGCCTCTGCCTTGTCAATAATCACGTCGGCCCTTGGATTGCCATCATCATCCAATTGTCCAGGAAATTCAATGGTGGAATCGTCCCTGTTGTAGGTGGCTCCGGCCGTGCCCGTAAGTGTGGGCAAATACCCGGAATTTAGAATGCTCTTGTTGTTCTCTGCAATCGCTACCTGATTTTTGGCCACCAGGATACCAAAATTATTTTCCAGTGCCAAGCTAACGGCGTCCTCCTTGGACAACAATTTTTCCTGGGCCAGTAATCCGTTGAAAACCGCAAACAAAAAGGTTGCTATTAAAAAGGTTTGTCTCATTGTTCTTTTTCTTCCAATTCCTTGGGTGCTTCCTTATAAACCTCGGAAGCATCCGCTACTTTTTCCTTTATTTCGATCTCGTTCAGGGGTTTGGCAATTTCTGTTCGTAAATGCTGCTCCTCCTTTTGTTCCTTAATAGCACGTTCCACTTCCTCCTTAGTCACGGCATTCCCTGTGGCAAGCCATTTGGTGCCTACTTTTACATTATTGCTGAACCCAAGGAATATCGGGAGAATCAACAGAGTCAGCAGGGTGGCGAAACCGATTCCGTAGGCAATGGATATGGCCATGGGAATAAGGAACTGCGCCTGGCGGCTCTGCTCCAACATCAAGGGAGCAAGACCTGCAATGGTGGTCAATGACGTAAGGAATATGGCCCTGAACCGGGAACGGCCCGCATCATAGATGGCATCATCAAAGGTCATCCCTCTCCTAAGGTTACTGTTAAACTTACCAATGAGAACCAGTCCGTCATTTACCATGATGCCTATCAAAGCGATAATTCCTAGCATGGACAGGATATTTATGGGAAAATCATGAAGCCAGTGGCCCCAGCCCACCGCAGTAAGACTAAAGGGAACCAATAGCAGCAGCATTAAGGGCTGACTGAAACTTCTAAACGTAAAGGCTATGGTAATATAAATAAGACCTAGTACACTGAGGCCTACAAAGGTTAGGGAATCCAACAATTTGCCCGCTTCGCGGTTCTGGCCTTCGTAGGACGCGGTCACCGTAGGATATTTGGATTGTATCTCGGGCATGATCTCGGTACGTATTTGCGTCATGACATCCGTGGCACTAGTGGTCTTGTCGTCCTCGAGGTCGGCCGAAATCTGTATTTCGCGTTGCCCGTCCAGGTGATTTATGGCTACGTCACCACGTTCTATGGTATAGTTTGCTATTTCCTTTAAGGGTACCCTGCTGCCGTTAGGGGTCACGATCCGCATTTCATCCAAATCGGTAATGGAAGAACGATTGGCACGATCATAACGGACCCATACCCGTATTTCATCCTGTCCCCGTTGAAAACGCTGCGCCTGAGTGCCAAAAAAACCGGCACGCACCTGGTTCATGATGGTCCTTAGGTCCAAGCCCAAGAGATAGGCATTCTCTTTAAGTTCTAAGCGTATTTCCTTTATTCCTGCAGGGTCATTATCGGCTACATCCTTGAGCGCAGGGTTATTTTCCATAGCCGTTTTCAATTCTCTTTTAGCCGCCTTAAGTTCCTGAATGTTATAGCCCAAAAGGGAGACCGAGACAGGATCACCCCCAAAATTTCCTCCGGATCCGTAAATAAGGCTTTCTACCCCGATTACAGGCCCTACCAGTTCGCGCAAGCGATTCGAAACCAATTGCGACTGCACAACATCGGGGCGTTCCTCTCCGGGAAGCAGGTTAATGGACAACGTAGCGGCCGAGGAACCTGGACCCAAGGTCTTGATCATATTTTTAAAAAGCATCTTATCCGTCCCGGCCAGATACGTATCTGTTAGCTCCTGGTTCACGATCTTGGCCTTTTCCTCTATAAGGCTGATAATGGAATCCGTTACTTCTTCGTTGGTTCCGTTGGGCATTGAGAGTTCTACCTGTACCCGATCACTGGCTATCCTGGGGAAAAAAGAGGTGCGGATAATACCACCCCCAATGGAGGCAAAGGTGAGGATAAGCGCCACCACGAAAAAGGAAAAGGTAAGCAGCTTGTACTTCAGGGCAAATTTAAGGGTGGGGCTGTACATTTTATCCCTTAGCCAGGCCATAATACGTTCTCCCATCTTATTGACGATCCGTAATTTTGCAAATACACGGGCAAAACCAGTTTTGGGCCCTTCGTTTTCAGGTTGCAGCGCCTTGGAATGCGCCAAATGCGCGGGCAGGATGATCAGGGCCTCTACCAAGGAGACCACTAAGGTGAGTATCACGACGACGGAAACCTCTCCAAAAAAATCACCGATACGCCCATCGAGGAAGAGGAAGATCGAAAAGGCCAGTACCGTGGTGATAATGGCGGAAACAATAGGGGGAATCACCTCCATGGTCCCATCAATGGCCGCTTGTATGGGCGACTTGCCTTTCTCGTAATGTTGGTAAATATTTTCTGCTATCACTATCCCATCATCTACCAAGATCCCAATAACGATGATCATTCCGAAGAGGGAGAGTACATTGATGGTAACATCGAACATGCCGGCAAAAACAAACATGCCCAAAAAGGCCACAGGAAGGCCAAACGCAACCCAAAAAGCCAGGCGGGTATTAAGAAACAAAGACAAAAAAATCAAGACCAGAGCCATCCCCATGATGGCGTTTTCTGTAAGCAATTGGGTGCGTTGTGTCAATGTAGTGGATAAATCCCTCACTACGCTGAGCTGCACGTTATTGTACTTTTGGTTAAACTCCTCCATATAGGCCTTTACCTTTTCGGCGGAGCTTATCAAATCTTCGGTATTGGTGCTGGTAATTGTGGTATTTACGGATAGCTGACCGTTGAAGAAAGAGGCGTTGGGCGATTCCGAAAAACGGTCCCGAACAATGGCCACATCCTTTAGTCGGACGGTACTTCCGGAGGGATCGGCGCGAACAATCAGATTGGAAAGTTCATCCCCATAGTAAGATCGGTTGTTGGCCCGGATCAGATACTCTTCCGCTCTGGTCTTGATATTTCCTCCGGTGACTAAAATATTGGCGTTGGCCACGGCCTGGCTAACTTCCGAAAAGGACATGCCATAGGCCAGGAGGTTGTTTTCGTTAACGGCAATCTCTATCTCCTCCAGTGGATAACCGGTAATGTTAATCTGTGAGATGCCATCTATGGCCCTAATATCATTTTCTATTTGCCTCCCGATCTGTTTTAGGGTAGCCAATGGAATATCCTCCCCACTTATGGAAAAACTTATGGTCTGGCGTACGGCCTCCAGTTTGGAAACTATAAGGGGCTCCATGCCCGTAGGAAAGGAAGGCACCCGGTCCACCGCATTTTTGACCTGCAGGAGCATAAAATCGATATCCCGGCCCTTTTCGATCTCTACGTTGATGCTTCCACTGTTTTCACGGGAAGTAGAGGTAACCCTATCCACGCCTTCGAGCCCCTTCAGGTTGTCCTCTATTTTAAGTACGATCCCTTCCTCCACTTCTTGGGGCGAGGCCCCGGGATAGGTAATGGCAATGGAAACGTTCTTGGAATCGGTCAAGGGAAAGAAGGAAGACTTCAAGAAAAGGGCCCCTACGATTCCAAAGATAAAAAATGCAATAATGATGACATTTACCGCGACATGGTACTTAATAAAATACTCAATTACTTTTTTCATGACCCATTATTTTTTACATTCTCAGTGACTTCTTTCACGGTAGTTTCCTGTTGCTCGAAAATCTTTACCAACATCCCTGCATAGGCGCCTACCACCGGTTTTTTGATGATGGTAAGGCCATCAGGAACATCCTTCAGCACTACTTTTTTATCCGAAAAATAGACAGGTCTAACGTCTATGAGATCCAGTATAGAGTCCCTGACCACAAAGATTTTGTCATTTTCCAACAACAGTTCCCTATCTATCTCAATGGCGTTGGGCTCTTCCTTTGCATTAAGACTGGCTTCCAAGTACATACCTTCCTTGAGGTTTTCGTCCTTTACTTCAATAAAGGCCTTTATGGTCTGGGTTGTTTGGTCAACCCTGCCATTGATGCGCGTCACCCTGCCCGAATACGTGGTTGTACGATTCAGATTTACCAATTCTACCTGTTCTCCGAGCTTTAACAGATCGCTATAGGTCTTGCTAATGGAAACTTCCAGTTCATAAATACCGGTATCGATAAATTCGCCCAGTTTTTGGCCAGAACGAATCAGGGTCCCCTCAGTGACCAAGGCCTCGGTAAGAACTCCTCGGTAAGGTGCCGTTATACGGTATTTGGACAAACGTTGCTCCAAATTTTTAACGTTGTAGTAGTTGGTAAGTATGCCCCTTCCGGAGATAAAAAATTTCTCCTTCTCCGACGTCATTTCCGGGAGTTTGGGAGTGGTCCTGTTGATGTCAAAACCGGTCAGGTAAGTCTGCCATTTTGGGAATACCTCGGGATAATCCAAACGAAGGTCGGGCATAATGGAGGTAATCAAATTGTACAAATTGCTTTTTGCGGATTGTACGCTGGCGTAGTATTCGGAAGCATCTATGTTGATTATGGTTTCCCCCCTACGGTATTCCTGCCCTGTTTTAAAAAGTTTGCTCCCTCCACGAAATACGCCTTGTACCTCGGAAAAAAGCTCCAATCGCCGTTTGGCGATGAGCGTTCCGTTCGCCGGAACCACAATGGGCACGGTACCGTTGTATACCTTTTCAGCAAATACGGTCTTAATCACCTTTTCTACCTTGGGTTTGGGCTTATTTTTACTTGCAACGATACGCTGGCCCAAAAAGATGGCCCCGATGATAATTACAATGCCAAGTATGGATAAAATTAGTTTTCTCATAGGTAGTAGTTACAGTGATGTTTCTTTAGAAGTAAAATTGTATTGGATCTTTCTCAATATGTTGATAAGCCCGTCCTTTTCCTCGGCAGACAGGTCCTTCTCCATGATGGTCATAAGGGTTTTTATTACCGGGCGGGTATCCTTAAAGACCGATCTTCCCAAATCGGTAAGGAACACCTGGTTGATTCTTCTGTCATCTGCGTGCTGTTCCCTTCGGATGTAGTCTTTTCGTTCCATCTTCACCAACAAACGGGTCAGGGAAGACTTGTTGCGCAGGGTAAGAAAGGCCAGTTCGTTTTGATGGAGCCCGTCCTTGTCGTGCAACTTTTTCAGCACTATCATTTGCTCCTTGCTCAAGTCCAGTCCCTCCCGCTGTAAGGCTTCCTGCAGGTAGTAGTCCATAATCTTCATGGTCTTTCCCAACCAGGGACCGACGGACTTTTCAAAATCAATGGTGGTATCCTCCGAATCCATGGGACGAAGCTACGCAAAAACCAATTAGTTGCATATGCAACTAATGTTAAAAATATCATAAAACTCCCTTAATTTCCAGTGTTGGGAACAAAAAAAGAGGATGTCACTAGCATCCTCTTTTCAACCAAACTAACTAAAGTATAATTAACTACTCATTATCCACATCGTCTTCAAACTTGGTGTCGGCCATTCTTGTTTTGCTGAAATTGATATTCTTGAACTGCCCTTTTTCATCGCTTTTGTCATAATCAAAGACCAAAAACTGTTTGGAATCCATCAGCTGTAAATTATCGAATGAATCGAACTTGTTATTTTGTAACTGCAATATCTCAAGGCTTGCCAATTGCCCAAACTCGGCAGGAATTGCTCCGTCCAATTGGTTATTGGCCAACACGAGTTCCTTAAGTTTTCCCAAGCCTCCCAATTCGGAAGGTATGGAGCCGTATAGACTGTTCTCAAAAAGCCCTAAGCTTTCCAACTTTGAAAGCGCTCCCAATGCGTTTGGAATGCGTCCAAAAAAGTTGTTGCTGGACAAGTTGAGGACCTTCAGGTTCTTCATCTGCCCTATACTCTTCGGGATAGTGCCGCTCAAGAAATTATTGAACATACTAAGCTCCTCCAAGTGATGCAATTCACCTATGCTTTCGGGCAACTTTCCCTTGATTCTGTTCATCTCCAGCTTTAGGACCTTAAGGTTCCTTAGCCGAACAATGGCTTGAGGCAACTCGCCCTCAATGGTGTTAAAAGCCAAATTAAGCGAGGTAAGATATTCCAATTGGCCAATAGCTTCCGGGATATACCCCTTTAGATTGTTGCGGAACAGATTGATCTGCACCACGTGGCCCTGCTTCACGGTTATCCCGTGCCATTGGGAAACGGGAACACCCTCATCCCATTTTTTTATCCACTCCGTGCCCTTGGTAGTCCGATAGAGTTCCAGTAAGGCTTTTCTTTCTGTATCCGGCACTTTGGCCAAGGCCACTTGGCCAGCGACCAATATCAATATGACAATACCTATTAGCTTTCTCATAAGTAAATCCTTTAAAACTGCTGTAAGACTTGGGCGCTTATAGTTTAATTAAGAATTACCCTACAAATTTAATCAATTTGACGGCTAAACGACAAAATTTATCGATGAAGGGTCCATATTTGTTGTGAAACGGCGAAAATCTGTGGTTTGGCGGCTCTGGAAGCCACCAATGCTGTAAGAGAACCCTTATTTCTCCAAATCGAGGGTAAGTTGTTCCCAACTTTCCATTAGCTCCTCCAGCTCCTTTTTCTTGCTCTGGTAGCGGTCAAAAAAGTTGGGTTGCGCAATGGTCTTGTCATAGTCCATCAACAGCTCATGGTCTGTTTGGGCTATATCCTTTTCCAACAGCGCAATCTTCTTCTCCACGGCGCTGAGCCTATTCTTTAAGGATTTGATCTTTTTCTGTTGCTGATAGTCTATACCCTTCTCGGCCTCCTTCTCCTTTTTTGGGGCCATCGTTTCCTTTTTTTCAATGGCCCTGAAATCCTCTGCTTTGCGCTGGTCCAAGTAAAAATCGATATCGCCTAAATACTCTTTAATCTTCAGGTCTCGGAATTCGTAAACCTTGTTGGTGAGCCCTTGTAGAAAATCCCTGTCGTGCGAAACCAGGACCAGGGTGCCCTCAAAACTTTGCAGGGCCTGTTTCAATACGTTTTTGGATTTTATATCCAAATGGTTGGTTGGTTCATCCATGACCAGCACGTTAAAAGGCTGTAACAGCATCTTGGCCAAGGCCAGCCTATTCCGTTCGCCACCAGAAAGGACCCTAACGTATTTATCAACATCATCACCACTGAACAGGAAGGAGCCCAAAATATCTCTTACCTTGCTTCTGTTACTTTCATTAGCAGCATCGATCATCGTATCCAATATGGTCTTCTCCCCATCCAGATACTCCGCCTGGTTTTGCGCAAAATAGCCGATTTGTACGTTGTGCCCCAACTTCACTTGCCCTTGGGCCTCCAGTTCGCCGACAATAATCTTGGCCAAAGTGGATTTCCCCTGCCCGTTCTGTCCTACAAAGGCTGTTTTGCTGTTACGTTCGATCAGTAGACTTATATTCTCCAGCACCTGCTTGTCACCATAGCTTTTGGACAAATTTTCCAATGCTACCACCACCTTGCCCGGGGTGACCGAAACCGGAAATCGAAGCTTCATAACACTGGTATCGTCCTGATCTACTTCTATGCGTTCTAGCTTGTCAAGTTTTTTAATCAGCGATTGGGCCATGGAGGCCTTAGTGGATTTCGCCCGGAACTTTTCGATTAAGCGTTCCGCCTGCTGAATCTCCTTTTCCTGGTTTTTCTGTGCGTTAAGTTGTTGCTCTTTTATTTCGGCCCGAAGCTCTAAGAATTTGGAATAGGGTTTGTTGTAGTCATAGATGCGCCCTAGCGAAATTTCAATGGTGCGGTTGGTCACATTGTTCAAAAACATCTTATCATGGGATACGATGACCACAGCCCCGGGGAAATTCTTCAAAAATTGCTCTAGCCAAATAATGGATTCGATATCCAAATGGTTGGTGGGCTCATCCAATAACAATACATCGTTATGTTGCAACAACAATTTGGCCAGTTCAATACGCATACGCCAACCTCCTGAAAAGGTATCGGTGGCCATTTCAAAGTCCGAACGCTTAAATCCAAGGCCCAGTAATATTTTTTCCGTTTCACCCTGATAGTGGTATCCACCCAAAATCTCATACCTGTGGGTAAGATCGTTCAGGTCTACGATCAGCTGGTTATAGCCTTCACTTTCGTAATCGGTGCGCTCGGCCAACTGGTGGTTGATCTGATCCAGTTGCAGCTCCATTTCCCGGATTTCGGCAAAGGCACTATAAGCCTCTTCCATCACCGTTCGCCCCTGTTCAAAATCGATATCCTGTTTTAGAAAACCGATCTTGATGTTCTTTTCGGAAGCGATGGTCCCGGAATCCAAGGCCATCTCCTTCGCCAAGAGTTTTAATAGGGTAGATTTCCCCGCACCGTTCTTGCCGATCAGACCTACCCGGTCTCCGGAATTGAGCCGAAACGAAATTTGCTCGAACAAATATTCTCCTCCAAAAGCAACGGAAAGGTTATGGATATTAAGCATTTTTTGTGACTATGGTTACGCAATAAGTTAGGGTAAAGCTGTACTTTTGCCAAAACTTTTGCAAATGTTAAAAAAAGGAAACAAACTCTACAGTATTTTAACAGGAAGTTGCCCCACATGTCATGAAGAGCTCATGTATAAGGACAAAAATCCCTATCATTTGGGAAATATTTTTAAAATGCACGAGCGCTGCTCACATTGCGGCACCAAATATAAAATAGAGCCTTCCTTTTTTTACGGTTCCATGTATGTTAGCTATGGTGTGGGCATTGCTTTTGCCGCCGCTGCATTCGTCATGGCCTTTTTGGTCTTGGGCGCCACCTTGATTACTACCTTTATTGCCATAGTACTTACCCTTGTTGTCTTTTTGCCCCTTATCATTCGGCTATCTCGAAACATCTGGATCAACCTTTTCTTTAAGTATGACAACGAAGCGGTGAAGAACCTTAACCCTTAACGTATTTTTTACTGAACCGGGCCACATCCATTTCCTTGGGCAAGGGCAAGTCGTACTCCATATTTTGATACAGCAGCTTTGCAGCATAGGGCGCGATCATTACACCTCTTGAGCCTAAGCCGTTCAAAACATACATTTGGTCATGTTGGGGATGCCGTCCTACCAAAGGCCTCCTATCGGTTACCGTAGGTCGTATACCGGCCACATGGGCGACTACCTCATAATCGCAGTTCAAAAAGGTATCCAGTTTTTCAAGCAGTTCTGTCCTAGCCTCCAAGGTAGGCGTGTTGGTCTTGTCCTTCCATTTATAGGTAGCACCCACTAAATAACGATGCCTGCCCAGGGGAATAAGGAATACGGAAGATTTGATTACTGCATGCTCCTTTAGTTCCGGGGCTTCTATGGTCAACAACTCGCCCTTGGTACCCGTTAATGGGAGGTAATTGAAATAGGGGTTTTGTTTGAGCCCATATCCTGTGGCAAAGACGATATGTCTGGCGCGAATGGATTTATACTCAAAGTGGCTTGGTCCAATTTTTAAGGCGTCAAAATCAAAGGGTTCATGTACACATAGATTACGATCATCGAGATAAGTGCCATAGCCCGCCAACAGTTTTTTGGTGTCTACCCTGCCGGTATGCATCACTTCTCCATACCCATAAGGGGCCTCTAGGGAGGTGTTGGTGTTGGTACGGATCTTGGGCGAAAGAAACGTCTGCAATTGTGGGGTATCCATGGCCTCGAACCATTGGTTCTGTTCCTCAATCGAGGCAAAGCGCCGCAAGACGGGTACCCGATGGTGCAGTTTCAGTTTTAGTTTTTCTTCCAAGTGGGTATAAAAGGGCACTACCCCCTTGAGTTGCTCCGCTGCATTCCATGCCAAGGTAAAACGCTTTAGAATAACAGGATTATAGAGGCCCCCTGCTACCTGCGATGCCCGTTGGGAATCATCGGCAACGACCAGGAAGGTCTTGTTATTTTCTTCCAGCACCTCACAAAAGGACATTCCGGCCAAGCCGGAGCCTACCACCAATACATCTATCATGGAGCAAAAATAAAAAAACGCTGCACCAAAGTGCAGCGTTTTCGTTTTATGTATTGAATTGGAATACTTCTCGGGACTAATACGCCCACATATCCTGTTCCCTATCTCGGATAGTTTCCTTGATACGGTTGGCTTCCAGTAATTGGAACAAGGCATTGTCAGCAACATAGTCCTTGATCCTACGGTCGCCATGAATATTATCCTCTTTGTAGATAGTGGCATTAAAACGACGGGCGTTCAAAAGCATATCGAAGGATATAGGCTGGGCCGAATTGCGTTGGTTGAACACCTTGGCATCGTGCAAGATCTGCCTTGCACCGGGATACCATACCCAAAACAGGGCTACTTTGGCCTCATCGGGATCCATGGCATCATCATCGATGAAGTTCACATCGGGCGCCACAGGGGCAATACCCAACATACGGTATTTAAGTTCACCTTGTCGCTTGTCAAAATACCAGATACCCTTGATCAGATACTCCTCAAGATCAGCTGCGGTAAGTTCCCTTTGGTTAATATATTCCGCGGAAATCTGCTCCCCAGCATTGTATTGTTCGTATCCAAAATCGGTGGTATCGGTTTTCTTCAAGGTGGCCTCCAAATCACTGAACACTCTTTTTTCAGTGAAATAGGAATCCACATAGACATCCGTTAGTTTACCACTTTTGATGTTTTTGATCAAAACATCGTAGAGCGATCTTCTATCGGAACCGATATCTACGGTATCTATGGGATAGTACAAGGGAAAGTTAACACGCTCGTCCAAGTCAATGACTTCCCATATGGTCTTGGACCACAGGATATCCCTATCATCCACGTACCCATATTCCAAAGGAGCATCATTGTCCATTGCTTTCTGCGTTTCTGTCTTCTTTCCAATATCCTGCGGCTTTTTGGCATTCAATATGTTTGCCTGGGCCATCATGGATACCGGTAACAGGGTTACCGCTCCGATTAATAAAACATTCTTCCAATTCATTTGTTAAAAATTTACTTTACTTAGTTTGTTATCTCAATTACCACAGGAGATACCTTCTTTAGTTTATAGGTCCTGTTATTGGTAATATAAGCTTGTATGTCAAATATTTGCACAGCATCGCCACGTCTGGCACGTTTTAGCGCACCCTTGGCCCTGGCATCCAGTTTTCCACCTTTTACGTTCACCGTTGGCTGACCTGGCACTTTAAACTTGAATCCGCTTATGGCAAGATTCAAATCAAAGTCAAAGTCTTCCAAAAGGGCACCCACTGTGGCAATCTCCAAGTTTCTTCTTGGCATTTTGGCACTGTTGGCTTCCCCACGGATCGTACCGGAAGGTCTAGGAATATCCTTGATCCTAAATTCGGCAGGCGTAGAGATACGTTGGCCATCGGGCAGTACACCGGAGGCAACGATTCTCACCGTTCTTCCCTTGCCAGGATTCATTACATACTTACTACCGCTCCTTCTGGAAAGACCAGGTGCAGAGGCAGTAACCTTGTTATCAGGAATTCCAGGAATGGAAATGGTCATAGGGTTGGATACCCCTCTATAGACCACATTCATCTTATCAGCAGCGATTACCGCAGCATTGGGCTTATTGATGGTAGAAAAGATATTGTTCACCTCAACCGGGATTTCCTCCCCATCCTGCATATAGATCAACTGACCTTTAAGCTCATGGTCCCCAGCACTACCTGCACTGATCAACAGCTTTACACCCCCGGATTCAAGGGCATAGTCCCTTCCTTCGGCCAATTTTCTACCGTCAAGTGTAAGATCGGCCTTTACAGGTTTAGAGGATTTATCGGTTTTACCGAGTACAATACTTCCATCGAATTTTTCACCGGCATAGAAGACCGATTTTTTCTGATCCAACAAGGTTTGGAAATTCTTAAGAGAGATTTCCCCTGTCAACTGACCTTCCAACATGGCTTTAAGCGCTGCTTCCTCAGTAGCTTTTACATCGGACTGCAGAGCAGTAAGCTTGGTCAAGGAGGCAATCAATGGAAAACCTTCGTAGTGGTAATTGATCCAATCTACTTTGGTTCCGTCCCTTCTCTCCTCTTTGCCGTTGGCATCGCCTGTTTGGAACTTCGCTTTTACCGAAGCTTTTACCTCGGTCATCTTCTCGGGTAAAATGGCGATTACCTGATCGCGATAGTCAGTGATATTCTTAAGGAATTTCTTTCCCTCGGGCGCTAGGTTATCGCCCTGAAAGAACTTCTGATCCAAATAATCGGACTTGTCCATTACCTGATAATCGGTAGGATCTTCAATGTCCTTGGTCATTTTACCTTTAAGATCTTCCAAGTAATCAAAATACCCCTGGGAAAGCTCTTTGATCTGCTTTGCCTTTTCGTATAGCTCGCTATACTTTTCAGGGTTTTCGGTACTCTTGGTCTCCAGACCGCCCAAGAAAGCCAAGTTGCTTTCTGTGGTCTTTTCGTTAGAAGCTTCCAGCTTGGTGTTCATTAATCCGAACGCCGCTAGAACTTCTTTACTCATATTCAACGCCAGCATTGCAATGAAGATCAAGTACATTAGGTTGATCATCTTCTGACGTGGTGATAGCTTTCCTCCTGCCATGTTTTCTAATTAGATTTAATTGTTAATTTGATTTGGGTTTTGTGCACTAAATCCAATTAGTTTCTATTCATTGCAGTCAGCATTCCACCATAAACACCGTTCAAGGAAGAAAGGTTGGTGGCCAAAGATTCCATTTGATCTTTAAGGGCGCTGGCATTCTGTACGACTTCCTCATTTACGGAAGCTTGCTTGCTTGCGCTTTCCAATTGTACTTTGTACAGACTGTTCAAAGATTCCATTTGGGCCGCTGCATGCGACATCTCTTCAGAGTATTTCTTAGTAGATTCCATGGCATCCACGGTAGGGGTAATTCCCTTGGCAGCGCCTTCGAAATTTCTAATACTGTCGCCTAGGCTATCGAACAACTGGGCATCGATATTGGCTTCTTTTAAAAGGTCGTCCAATTTTCTGGACAAAAGTCCTTCGGCTTCCCTGGCTTCTTCGGCCTCATTCTTGCCGTTAGATAGTCCGCCACTTAATTCTGGATATACCAAAGACCAATCGTATTCATCATCTACCGGTTCAAATGCACTGATCGCAAAAATAAGTGCTTCCGTAATAAGACCCACTGCCAATAGGAGTCCACCCGTAAGCGGTCCAAATTCCCAGTGAAGGATTTTAAACAACGCACCTATAATTACTACCGATGCTCCAAGGCCATAGGCCATGTTGAATAGTTTTTTTGTTGATTTTGACTGTGCCATAATTCTAAATTTAATTTTAAAGTTTAATGTTAATAATAAGTATTTGGTTTAACGTTTGATTCGTATGTAGTGTTCTTATTATTATTTTATTGGGTAGAATCTTCTTCTCCCATATAATCCTGTACGGTACGGAACCCGATATAGCTTCTTGCGGAATCCTTGTACTCGTAGTCCCTAGTGCTCACCTGTAAAAAGTAAGCCACGTCTTTCCAGGAACCTCCGCGAATCACTTTTCTGGCATTGGAGCCATCGCCTCCATTAGGGTTCATGGTAGATACATAATCGTATGAACTTGGGTCAAAACTAGAGTTGGTCCATTCAGAAACATTTCCAGCCATGTTATACAAGTTAAAATCGTTAGGCTCATAGGACTTGGCCTCTACCGTATACAGTGCGGCATCGGCGGCATAATCCCCACGTTGTGGTTTAAAGTTGGCCATAAAGCAGCCGGTGTCACTGATTACATAAGGACCTCCCCAAGGGTAGGTACCTCCTTCAATGCCACCACGGGCCGCATATTCCCATTCGGCTTCCGTAGGCAGTCTAAACTGGTTCACGAATTGTTTGCCCCGGTCTTTCTGATCGTCGTTCTTGAATTTGGTCCTCCAGTTACAAAACGCTTTGGCCTGTATCCAGGAAACCCCTACTACAGGATAATCACTATAGGCGTCGTGCCAGAAGTAATCATTGTGCATAGGCTCGTTGTACGAATATTCAAAGTCCCGGATCCAAACTGTGGTATCGGGATATACCTCCAACTCTTCCTGTCGTATAAAATCTTTTCTTCTACCGTTACGAGATCGGGCAGCTGCTTCAATGTCCATCCAGCTGTATTTGTACTTCAAGACGTTTACGTCAACAGTACGCTGTCCGTTATACGATTCTTCTTCCGGGATGTACAGGGAATCCATTACCTCGGTATAGTACTCGTCCGGATATTCGGAGGTGTCCCAAATGAGGTCTTCATCCTTATTCAAGGCCCTACCTTCATAACCGGTCTCTCCCAGACCTGCATAGTTGTCCAACATATACTTGTCATAGGCGGAAGCTTTTGTGGTGTCGGCATCCTTAAATGCGTAATCACCGATACCACCATCCTCCGGACCCAAACCAAGCTCATCGGCCAAAATGGCCAACTTGGTCCTGGTAATGGAATCTTTGACCCATTCCACAAACTGACGGTATTCGCTATTTGTAATTTCCGTATCGTCCATGTAGAAGGAGCGTACGGTTACTGTTTTTGTTGGTGCGTTGAGGGCCTGTGCCATATCCTCCTCACTCTTTCCCATAATGAAAGATCCCCTAGGGATCAGTTCCATTCCATATGGTTTCTCCGGATACCATTTTTTACCTTGGGCACCGACTAGTTCTCCCTTTGTTTTGGACCCACAACTTGCGAGCAAGAAAACAAATGCTATAGATGGTAACAATAGCTTCTTCATACTTATAGGTTAATTTCGATTATGATTATAAATTGTAAACACAATTATTACTCTCTAAAACTAATTTTTGAATAATTTATTGTACAGAACAACCTATCCTTTAAATTATTTTTTTCCTAGCTAAAGCCTTTCTTATAGGCCTTAAACCACCGTTCGGGGATATTTTGGTTACATGCTTCCAAATAATCGTCTTCGGTGCATGGTAATAACGCAGGTGAACTGGTTTTAGTATGTGAAGTTAAAATTGACGGAACCTCGACCCACCATCTGTCCGTAAGATTGCTTTTATAAAAGACAAGTTCCTCTGTTTCCGTGGGTACCATGAACTTGTTGAAATCCTCTTTTTTGGTGTGTGGGGACTCCTTTATCCTGAAGTTGAAACCCTCTATAAAATACCAAATAATCTGTGCGATAAGCTGAAAGGATTGTACGGTGTTCTCACTCTCGTAAATGCCCAATAGGGAGACGGTATCGCTAATGCCGGCATACCTCGCAATAGCGCATATCTCACGGCCCGTGAATCCGTTGGGGGAAAAGGCGTCAGACAGTCCAATTTCACTGGCCCGTATGGCCCTAGCGTCCAAACTTACCAGATGTGCACTCCTCAACACAGGCTCTACCAGGGAAATGTTGGACACAATCTCTCCCAAACGATAGGCATCAAAAAACAGGCGTTCCATGAGGTCTATTTCTTCCTGGGCATTGAAATAACTTTGGTAGCCTATATTGGAAAAATTGAACAGATTATTGGGTTTGTCCGTGATAATCTTGCTCATATAGGAATGGGAGGAAATGAGCTCGTCGGCATCCCCAAAATCGAACCTACTATCTATAGCCACCAGGTTTACCATGTCCCTGATGGAATCGAAGGCTCTATAGGTTGGATAAGTAATATCCTGTGTAGCGCCAATAAGCACGGGCACAATATTTTCTTCCAAAAGTCCCGCCATGATTTCCTTTACCACAAAGTAGGTATCCGCTACTTCCTCGCCTTCTTCTATGTCACCAAGATCTACAATAGTGGCATTCCAATTGCCCAACATGAGCTTGTATAATTGTATCCTAATCTGGGAAATATCCAGGCGTTCCAGTTTTTTTTCGAAGGCGTTTCGCGATTCGTGCACGCCCACAATAGCTATGGAGGCACCGGCCAATACCGGCAATCCTTTTTTCGAAGTGTGTTTATGGATGTTCTTCCCAAGCGCTTGTGGCGGAAGTAACTCGCAGTGTGCCAATACGTTATCTTCAACAGGGACTAAAAAATCAAATGCCATTCAAAGGAGGGTTTGCAAAGTTGTTTATCGTTTCCGAATAAGGTCGAGCGACCATTTCCTTTTCAAAAATAAACTTTCCAAATTCGAATAACAAATATGTGTGGCCCCGCTATTTTTTCGCCTTTGATTTTTTCTTGGGTGTTTTCTTCTCCAGAAGGGCCTGGGCCTCTTCGAGCGAAACCTGGGTAGCATCCACATCCTTGGAAAGTTCTACCTTGATCTTGCCTTTGATGATGGTGTGCCTTCCCCATCTGGCCTTTTCGATACGGATGCCTTCCTCTGGCCATTGCTGCACCAGTTTATCCCGTTCCTTCTGTTTCTTTGCTTCGATAAGTTCCTCGATATCTGTTTGCGAAAGGGCATCAAAATCGTACTTCTTGTTTACGTTGATAAACATGCCGTCCCATTTGATAAAAGGCCCAAAACGGCCTGTTCCCTTGGTAACGTCCTTCCCTTCATAGGAGGTTATGGGCGCATCGGCCTTTTGTTTTTCCTTGATAAGTTCTATAGCCCGTTCCAAATCCACGGTCATAGCGCTTTCTGTTTTGCCTAGGGAGATAAACTTCTTGCCAAACCGTACATAGGGTCCAAACCTACCCACGTTGGCCTCTATTTCCTCGCCCTCGTAAACACCCAATTTTCTGGGAAGTTTAAAGAGCTCCATGGCTTCCTCATAGGTAATGGTGTTCAGTGACTGGTCTGGTAGTAAACTTGCGAATAAGGGTTTCTCTTCCTCCTCTACCGTGCCGATCTGTACCATAGGGCCAAACCTACCCAGTCTCACTGCAACCTGCCGACCCGTCTTAGGGTCGCTTCCCAATACCCGTTCCCCACTAGCTCTGCCGGCATTCTCTTCCACATCGAGGACCGTTGGATGAAAATCCCGGTAAAACGTTCGCATCACTTGCTGCCAATCCTCATCCCCGGAAGCGATCTCATCAAAATTTTCCTCTACCCTGGCGGTAAAATTATAATCCAGGATATTGGCAAAATGGCTTACCAAAAAATCGTTTACAATCATTCCTATATCCGTGGGGACCAATTTTCCCTTGTCCGAACCTATGGTCTCGGAGAGTTGTTTTACCGAGATGTTGTTGGATTCCAGAAGCAATTGCCGGTATTTTCTCTCGGTACCTTCTATCATGCCTTTTTCTACATAGCCCCTATTTTGTATGGTAGAAATGGTTGGTGCGTAGGTAGACGGTCTTCCGATGCCCAACTCCTCCAATTTTTTTACCAGGGAAGCCTCCGTATACCTATAAGGTGGTCTGGTGAAACGCTCTGTAGCGGTGATGTAGTCATTTTGAAGTCCATCGCCTACCTTCAGGGCAGGGAGCATCCCATCCTGTTCTTCCACAATATCCTCTTCATCCCTTCCTTCCATGTACACCTTTAGAAAACCATCGAACTTGATAACCTCTCCGTTAGCGGTAAAGATTTCGCTATGGGATGTGGTCTTGATCTTTACGTTGGTGCGTTCCAACCGGGCATCACTCATTTGGGAAGCAATGGTGCGTTTCCAAATAAGTTCATATAATTTAGATTGGTCACGTTCAAGCGAAGGCGACTGCTTTTTCATATCGGTAGGGCGAATGGCCTCATGTGCCTCCTGTGCCCCTTTGGATTTCCCGGTATAGTTGCGCACCGTACTGTAGGCCTCCCCATAGTTTTCGGCAATAGCCTCTTTGGCGGCCCCTATGGCCTCCTTGGAAAGATTCACACTATCCGTTCGCATATAGGTAATCAATCCCGCCTCGTACAGGCGTTGTGCTACCTGCATGGTCCTTGCCACCGAAAAATACAGCTTTCGGGACGCTTCCTGTTGTAGGGTAGAGGTCGTAAACGGTGCGGCCGGGGATTTTTTGGCCGGTTTTTTGTCAAGGTCAGATACGGCGAAGTCCGCCGCTATATTCTGTTCCAGGAATTTCTCCGCATCCTCCCTATTGGGGAAGGTCTTGCCGAGCTTGGCGGTGAACACCTCGCCCTTTGCGGTCCTGAACTGTGCGGAGACACGAAAAGAAGCTTCAGGCTTAAAGGCTTCTATATTCCGCTCGCGCTCTACGATTAAGCGTACCGCTACCGATTGTACCCTTCCTGCAGAAAGGCCCGGTTTTATTTTCTTCCAGAGTATCGGGGAAAGTTCGTAACCCACCAATCTATCCAAAACGCGCCTCGCTTGTTGGGCGTTGACCAGATTGTAATTTATTTCCCTTGGGTTTTCTATGGCCCGTTGTATGGCAGATTTTGTAATTGAATTGAAAACAATCCGCTTGGTCTTGGCCTTATCCAATTTTAGCTCCTCGGACAAATGCCAGGAGATGGCTTCCCCTTCACGGTCTTCATCACTGGCAAGCCATATGGTCTCTGCTTTTTTGGCAAGGTCCTTTAGCTTTTTCACCAAGGCCTTTTTCTCTTTATCAACAATATATTTGGGCTTAAAACCATTGTCCACATCTACCCCCAACTCCTTGGAAGGAAGATCGGCAATGTGCCCAAAACTGGACTCTACCTTGAAATCCTTTCCAAGAAATTTCTCTATTGTTTTCGCTTTAGCGGGCGACTCTACAATTACTAAATTCTTTGCCATGCATGATTTCTTTGAGGAGACAAAAGTAGTTGAATTTTTTTATTTAACACTTTACCATAATGTTACGGATAAAAAAAGCACCCCGTTTTCAGGGGTGCTCCTCTTTCTTTTTATGCTTGCTCAATCCAATGCCAAACTGCTGATCAGTTCAATGTTATTGTCCAGATATTTGTATTGATAAAGCACGTCTTCGCCTACCATCAAAAGATTTTCTTCCAGAGGGATAACGTCAAAGGTAACGATGTCCTTAAAGTGATTTAGGGATACCAAATCCGAGATATCGGTCTTGTCGTAGACCTTTAGTCCGGACGCTCCATCACAGATAAACAGTTTCTCGTCCTTTATGCCCAGGCCGTAGGGTTCATCCATAGCGTAAGTTTCCGCCAACACCGGATTGGAAATCACGGAAATATCCACAATGAACAGACCGCTCTCCGTGGCCCCACAACCATTTCCCCCACGAAGGGTAACGTAGGCATAATCCCCGTCCACGACCACAGGGTCACAAGCGGTACCGTGTTGAAATTCGGAAATAAAGGAAGGTACCGCAGGGTTAGAGATGTCATAAATATACATCCCTCGCATGCTGCCCAGGAACAAGTGCTGGCCCCGGTTAAAAATGGTCTCAATATCAAAACCGGCATAGACATCATCCAAATCTTTCGGGTTTTCAAGATCCTGGATATCAAAAACATTGATGGTATGGCTGTCCACGGCGTATAGATAATCGTCTACGATCTTGAATCGGGCCAAGGAACCACCCTGCCCTACTGCGGCATCATTGGCCGCTTCTGCTAGGGCAAAGTCGACCGTTTGAAAGCGCTCCTGAAATTCCTGGATCAATCGTCGCTCCGTTACCGTTTCCCATCCGACGACTATCTCGTTCTGATAATCGATATCGCCATACTCAAAAAAGTCGGCCTCAATAGGAAATACAATATTGTCCCGAAGCACATTGTCCAGCCGGGTTACCTTCCTGATATTGGAAATGTCCGAAATATCCAGTACTACAAGATCCGTAATGCTATCGGCATAGAGGTAATCGTCCTTGACCGAAATATCCACATTACCGGCGATTTTAATAAATGCCAATTTCCGGGGTGCGCTTGGGTTGCTATTGTCTATAATATGTACCCCTCGATATTTGTCATTGACAAAGACATAGTCCTTGTAGGCGTAGATCTTGCCCGATTCATCAATGGGCCGTGGGGCTATGATATCCACCCCATTTTTGAACTCGGTCATGCTCATGGTCAATGGCCGGGCCACCAAATACTCGGCGTACCTATCATCGTCCTGGGTATCATCATCACAGGAGACCAGGCCCAGGACAATGATAAGAACGAACCATAATGTTTTCTTTTTCATTGTTGTTTGTTTTTTATTGAGTTGTTGTCGGTTAGATGTAAAAACGGCCTTTGTGTTGCGCCTAATTTTGATAAATATTTAACTGTCAAATTGTCACTTTTGTGTATTTAGTACTATCTTTGCAGACCCATTGGAACCCAAGTTGCATACAATAAAGAATGGAGAAGACCATAGATGAATCCTTACAGGGAACCGCCCTGTCACTTGAAAATAGCAAAGGCAACGACCGCAAACTTTATATTGAGAGTTACGGCTGTCAGATGAATTTTTCGGACAGCGAAATTGTAGCTTCCATTCTGGCCAAGGAAGGGTTTAATACCACCCAGGAATTGGCCGATGCCGATCTGGTACTGGTCAACACCTGCTCCATAAGGGAAAAAGCAGAGCTTACCGTGCGCAAACGCCTGGAAAAATTCAACGCGATCAAAAAGCAAAAGCCCCATATGAAAGTGGGGGTACTGGGCTGTATGGCAGAGCGCCTTAAGAGCAAACTGCTCGAGGAGGAGAAAATTGTGGACATGGTGGTAGGGCCGGATGCCTATAAGGACCTTCCCAACCTGATCCAGGAAATTGATGAAGGCAGGAACGCTGTAAACGTTATCCTGTCCAAGGACGAGACCTATGGCGATGTTGCGCCCGTCCGTCTAAATTCAAACGGCGTCACCGCCTTTGTTTCCATTACCCGTGGCTGTGATAATATGTGTACCTTTTGCGTGGTCCCGTTCACCCGAGGCAGGGAACGCAGTCGAGACCCACAGTCCATCATAGGGGAAGTGAACGATCTCTGGGAAAAAGGGTATCGGGAAGTGACGCTTTTGGGCCAAAATGTGGACAGCTATCTGTGGTACGGAGGCGGCTTAAAGAAAGATTTTGATGGTGCGTCCCAAATGCAAAGGGCAACAGCGGTAAATTTTTCCCTTCTCCTGGAAATGGTGGCCAAGGCACAGCCCAAAATGCGCATTCGTTTTTCTACCTCCAATCCGCAGGATATGACCTTGGATGTTATTGAAACCATGGCGAAATATAACAATATCTGCAACTACATTCACCTTCCCGTACAGAGCGGCAGTGACCGGATCCTGAAGGCCATGAACCGTTTGCACACCCGTGAGGAATATTTTGAACTGATAGACAACATACGGCGCATTATTCCCGACTGTGCCATTTCACAGGATATGATAGCCGGCTTTCCCACGGAGACCGAGGAGGACCACAAGGATACCCTCTCCCTGATGGAATATGTGAAGTACGATTTTGGCTTTATGTTTGCCTATTCGGAGCGGCCCGGCACCCTGGCCGCACGTAAATTGGAGGACGATATTCCAGAAGCGATCAAAAAACGACGCCTAACGGAAATCATAGACCTGCAGCGGGCACATGGACTATACAGGACCCAACAGCATTTGGGCAAGGAGGAAGAGGTGCTCATAGAGGGAACGTCCAAAAAATCCAATGCGCATTGGATGGGCCGTAATTCCCAAAACACCGTAGTGGTCTTTCCCAAGGAACACTATGCCCTTGGAGAATTTGTAAATGTAAAAATAGAGGATTGCACCTCCGCTACGCTAATCGGCAAGGCGGTGGGCCATTCCCACAATAATTAGAAGAGCAAGGTGGAATCGGTACAGGCCATAAAACAGCGTTTTGAAATCATCGGTAACGATATAAAACTCAATCGTGCCATTGAAAAAGCCATCCAGGTGGCCCCCACGGACATTTCCGTTCTGGTTACCGGGGAAAGTGGCGTAGGGAAGGAAGCCGTCCCAAAAATAATCCATTCGCTCTCGCACAGAAAGCATGCCAAATATATAGCGGTAAACTGCGGCGCCATCCCGGAAGGGACCATAGACAGCGAACTCTTTGGCCATGAAAAGGGAGCCTTTACGGGAGCCACCTCAACCCGTAGCGGGTATTTTGAAGTGGCCGACGGCGGTACCATTTTCCTGGACGAGGTTGGCGAACTACCCTTGACCACCCAGGTACGTCTTTTACGGGTCTTGGAAAATGGAGAATTTCTAAAAGTAGGCTCCTCCCAGGTACAAAAGACCGATGTTCGTATCGTAGCGGCCACCAATATAAATATGTTCGACGCCATTAAAAGGGAAAAATTCAGGGAAGACCTGTACTATCGCTTGAGCACTGTGGAAATCAATATCCCCCCGCTTCGTGAGCGTCAGGACGATATCCATTTGTTGTTTCGAAAATTCGCGTCGGATTTTGGACAGAAATACAAGATGCCCACCATTCGGCTCCAGGACGATGCGGTACGATTGCTGCTCAAATATCGCTGGCCCGGAAACATCCGTCAGCTACGGAATATTGCGGAGCAAATCTCGGTCTTGGAAGAGGAAAGGAACATCTCCCTCACCACCCTCAATGGGTATTTGCCACAGTCTGGCGACTCCCAATTGCCCGCTGTAATCGGCAAGGCCAAAAAAGAGGGCGATTTTAGCAACGAACGTGAAATTCTTTACAAGGTCCTGTTCGATATGAAGGGCGATTTGAACGACCTTAAAAAACTTACCCTGGAGTTGTTAAAGAACAAGGACACCTCAAAAGTGCAGGAGGAAAACGAAACCCTTATCCGAAAGATCTATGGCAATGGCGATGAGGAATTTACGGAAGGGAAAGGGAAGGAAGTGGAGGTATTGCAACTGCCAGAACCGGTAACGGAACACAGCAGTCCGCCACCACCACAAGAAGACAAATATCATTTTGCGGAGGAGATAGAAATAGAGGAAACCCTATCTTTACAGGAGAAGGAAATAGAGTTGATCAAAAAATCCCTGGAGCGAAATAGGGGCAAAAGAAAGGCGGCAGCGGCCGAATTGGGCATTTCCGAACGCACGCTCTACCGCAAAATAAAACAGTACAATCTATAATGGACATGGCAAGGAAAATAATTCTGTTGCTGGTCGTTACTATAACCGTCCCTAGTTGTGCTGTTAAAACCAAATACAATTTAACAGGATTGTCCGGGGAGGCCAAAACCTTCCAGGTAAATTATTTTCAGAACAAAAGCTCCCAAAACCCTGGTTCTACTTTTGACCCCGGACTCGATAGGGATTTCACTTTGGCACTTCAAGACCTTATTGTGAACCAAACAGGTCTGAACTTGACTCGTTCCCGTGGAGACCTGCTTTATGAAGGGGAGATTATTGAATATAGGGTATCTCCTACCACCGCGTCTGCGAATCAACGAGCCGCACAAAACAGATTGACCATTAGTGTACAAGTACGGTTTCTCAACAACATGTTGGAGAGATCGAACTTTGAAAAACGGTTCTCGCACTTTTACGATTACGATGCCAATTCACAACTAGCGTCGGTAAAAAATGAGGCGCACAAAGCGATTTTTGAACGATTGACACAGGATATCTTTAATGAGTCACTAACAAATTGGTAACTTTAACACTTATAAAATTATATATTGCACTAAAGCGTAAAATAAAAATGATTAAAAGATATAGTTTCTTTTTCTTGACCATGGTTGCCCTTATGGGCTGTGGCGCCTATAATTTTACCGGAGGTGATGTAGGGACTGCCAAAACCTATCAGGTAAATTTCTTTCAGAACTATGCTTCCCAAAGCCCTGGGTCTACCTTTGATCCCGGACTCGATAGGGATTTTACACTGGCGCTGCAAGACCTTATCCTGAACCAGACCAGCCTGGACCTGGTGAAATCGGACGGAGATCTTTTGTACGAGGGCGAAATTATTGAGTACAGGGTCTCGCCCATGACGGCAACGGCCGAACAAAACGCAGCTCAAAACAGATTGACCATAGGGGTCCGTGTACGTTTTTTTAACAAGACCAAGGAAGATGTGGATTTTGAAAGGACCTTTAGTTTCTTTTTTGATTACGATGCCAACTCCCAATTGGCCAGTGTTAGGGACGAAGCACATACAGCTATTTTTGAACGGATCCAACAGGATATTTTTAATGCCTCCTTGGCAGATTGGTAAACCCTCATGAAGGTAACGGATTTTACATATTTATTGCAGCATCCCCACAAGGTGGTCTCTCCCGTACAGACCAAACAGTTAGAGGATGTCCTGGAAGAATATCCTTATTTTCAAGCGGCAAGGGCCATTCATTTAAAAGGGCTCAGGAACCTAAACAGTTTTAAGTACAACAATGCCTTAAAGGTCACTGCAGCCTATACTGCCGACAGGGACATTCTCTTTGATTTTATCACCTCCCAGGAGTTTTTGCAAAACGTAATCGCCGATACCATATCGGGCAAGACCCCACCGCTGAACGAAAAGGAAATTGTGTCCGAAGAAGTGGTCCCCAACATGGAAACCGAGGCCCTGATAGAGGGTTCCTCCGACAAACCTCTACCACAAAACGCCAAGGATGCGGAACAGATTCTGAATCCCGGTCTTTTTAAGTCCAAGGATCCTGATATGGACAAGGCCATAGCTGAAGCCAAGAAAAAGGCCGAAAAAGAACTCGATTTGGGAAAACCCCTTCCCTTTACAAAAAAGGAAAAATATTCTTTTGGGGAATGGCTACAGCTCACCTCGATCAAACCCATCAAGCATGCCCCGAAAACACCTGAGGAAAATGACCTGACCGAAATTCATTTTCCCTTGGAGGAGGATGTACTGAAGAAGAAAAAATTTGAGCTGATCGATAAGTTCATCGAAAACAATCCCAAAATAGTGCCTACCGAAAAAAGCACCTCCAAGGTAGACATTAAGGAATCGGTGAAATTCGATAAAACCGAATTGATGACCGAGACCTTGGCCAAGGTATATCTGGAGCAAAAAAAGTACAAAAAAGCCATCCAGGCCTACAAAATATTAAGTTTGAAATATCCGGAAAAAAGTGGTTTCTTTGCAGACCGAATTAAGGCGGTAGAAAAAATTCAACAAGAAAATACTGATTTATAATGAGCACGTTTTCAATATTCCTGATCCTGATAATAGCTGTTTGTCTATTGTTGGTGTTGGTTATTATGGTACAAAATCCCAAGGGCGGCGGATTGTCCTCCTCCTTTGGCGGTGGTGGCAACCAAGTAGTTGGTGGCGTTAAAAAGACAGGGGACTTTTTGGATAAAAGTACGTGGACCCTGGCCACCTTGTTAATTGTACTGATCTTACTGTCCAATGTAGCGTTAAAAGGAAACTTTTCAGAAGCAGATTCCAAATTGCTCCAAGGTGATGACATAGAGACCACGGTCCCCGAGGAAGTAGTCCCGGAGCAGGCTCCCGCAACGGATGGGGCCAATCCTTTGGATACCATTCAATAGCAAATTGGAACGACCATACCCTAAAATGCCAGCCCAAATGACAAGCTGGCATTTTTGTTTTACAAAATGTCAGTTTTAGGGCAATGGCATAATTTCTGCCTAGATAAACGAGAATTTCAAACTTTCAATTTAAAAAATTAAAAATATGGCTAAAGTTAACATCAAACCACTCGCGGATAGGGTTCTTATAGCCCCTATGGCGGCCGAGACCAAGACTGCCTCCGGTATTATTATCCCTGACACGGCAAAGGAAAAACCCCAAAAAGGCAAAGTTGTGGCCGTGGGACCAGGCACCAAAGACGAGAAAGTCACCGTGAAAATAGGCGATACTGTACTTTATGGAAAATATGCCGGAACGGAGCTAAAATTAGAGGGCACCGATTATCTGATGATGCGTGAAAGTGACATCTTAGCAATCATTTAAAGGCACAATGTCATTCCCGTGCATACGGGAATCCAAAACAAACTAAATCGTATAAGTAAAATAAGTTCCCTTAGTAACGGGAACGACAAACAAAATCAATTATGGCAAAAGATATAAAATTTGAAATTGATGCGCGCGATGGTCTTCGAAAAGGCGTAGATGCCTTAGCCAACGCCGTAAAGGTGACCCTAGGTCCCAAGGGAAGAAATGTAATCATAAGCAAGTCGTTCGGGGCACCACAGGTGACTAAGGACGGGGTTACGGTCGCCAAGGAAATTGAGTTGGTCGATGCCTTGGAAAATATGGGCGCCCAAATGGTAAAAGAGGTCGCTTCCAAGACCAATGACCTGGCCGGTGATGGAACCACCACGGCTACCGTGCTGGCACAGGCAATCGTTAAAGAAGGACTTAAAAACGTAGCGGCCGGTGCCAATCCTATGGATTTAAAGCGAGGCATAGACAAAGCCGTGGATGCCGTAGTTGGAAATTTGACAAAACAATCCAGAAAAGTAGGCGATTCCTCAGAGAAAATTAAACAAGTGGCCGCTATCTCCGCCAACAATGATCAAACCATTGGCGAACTTATCGCGCAAGCTTTTGGAAAAGTGGGCAAGGAAGGTGTGATCACGGTGGAAGAAGCCAAAGGAACGGACACCTACGTGGATGTTGTGGAGGGAATGCAGTTTGATAGAGGATATCTATCTCCCTATTTCGTTACCGATTCCGATAAAATGATTGCGGATCTGGAAAGTCCATACATTTTGTTGTTCGATAAAAAGATCTCGGCAATGAAGGACCTTTTGCCTGTTTTGGAGCCTGTGGCACAATCTGGCAAACCCTTGTTGATCATCGCGGAAGATGTGGATGGCGAGGCCCTTGCCACCTTGGTGGTCAACAAATTAAGAGGTTCCCTTAAGATAGCTGCAGTAAAAGCTCCTGGATTTGGAGATCGCAGAAAGGCCATGTTGGAAGATATTGCCATTTTGACCAATGGTACCGTGATTTCGGAAGAAAGAGGTTTCTCGTTGGAAAATGCTTCCTTGGACATGTTGGGCAGCTGTGAAAAAGTGACCATTGATAAGGACAACACTACCATTGTAAACGGTGCCGGAGTAGCCAAAAATATCAAGGCCAGGGTAAACCAAATAAAATCCCAGATAGAGACCACAACTTCGGATTACGACAAGGAGAAACTACAGGAACGCTTGGCCAAATTGGCGGGTGGTGTAGCAGTCCTTTATGTAGGTGCCGCTTCCGAAGTGGAAATGAAAGAGAAAAAAGATCGTGTGGACGATGCCCTCCATGCTACAAGAGCAGCCGTGGAAGAAGGTATCGTTGCTGGTGGTGGTGTGGCCTTCATCAGGGCAAAATCGGCACTTTCCAAAGTAGAAGTAGAAAATGCGGATGAGGAAACCGGATTACAGATCGTGGCCAAGGCCATTGAATCTCCCTTACGTACCATCGTGGAAAATGCAGGTGGCGAAGGTTCCGTAGTGGTTGCCAAGGTATACGATGGCAAAGGCGATTTTGGTTATGATGCCAAATCCGAAAAGTACGTAGACCTGCTCAAGGCCGGTATTATAGATCCCAAAAAAGTAACGCGAATTGCATTGGAAAATGCGGCTTCCGTTGCTGGCATGATCTTGACAACAGAATGTGCCCTGACCGATATCAAAGAGGATACCCCTCCAGCCCCACCCATGGGCGGCGGTGGCATGCCGGGCATGATGTAATAAGCAGTTACCTATATAACAGATAAAGGCTCTTGGATTCCCAAGAGCCTTTTTTATAGATCCCTTTTGAATGGCAGTTGGATACCCCTGCCAAAAGGTGTCTTAATTAAAATGGTCCTGGCCATGGGCAAGCTTGGGCTTGTCCTATCAACGCAACGAAAGTCTACCCATCCCCATGTAATTTTTGATCAAAAGACCGACTGAATATTGCGCATTAAATATATTTGCAAAAAGAACACCATGCTCAAGGAACTGGAACCAAAGATCGCCGCAATACTGGACAATGGGACCCTGCCCGTGGACACTCGTTTACAACAGCTGTGCCAACTGCTTAAAGATACCATTGTCCATTACGATTGGGTCGGGTTCTATTTCAGAAACGGGAACAAGGAAGAGCTTAAGTTGGGGCCCTATGCGGGGGCTCCCACTGACCATACCATCATACCCTTTGGCAAGGGCATTTGCGGACAGGTGGCCGTTTCCAACGAAAATTTTGTGGTCCCCGACGTACAGGCACAGGATAACTACATTGCCTGTAGCATTTCCGTAAAGGCAGAAATCGTTGTGCCGCTTTTTGTCAACGGCGAAAATGTAGGCCAGATCGATATCGACTCCAACACACCCGATCCCTTTACAGCGGAAGACGAACGGCTTTTGGAGTTCATCAATACAAAAGTGGCCCATATTCTTTAAAACTTTAACGCTTTTGTTAATAACCCCTCTCATTTTTTAAGTGCAAAAAAATTACATTTGTGCCAATGTCCATCGTGCTTTTTAAGACCATGTCATAGGACTTGATGTTCCTTGTCTTTTAAGAGGACGATCGATAACCTTCTGACACCATTGTACAAAAGCACAAATCGTTAATCCAAAGCACAAAAAATGAGCACCAAAAAAGCCACCTCTGCCCTGATTTCGGTATTTCATAAGGATGGCCTAGAGCCCATCGTAAGAAAATTTCAGGAACTGGGTATCACCATCTATTCTACAGGGGGGACCGAAAAATTCATTACGGAGCTGGGAATCGATGTGGTCCCAGTGGAGCAAGTAACCAGTTATCCCTCTATTCTTGGGGGGAGGGTAAAAACCCTGCACCCGAAGGTTTTTGGAGGAATCTTAAACCGTCAGGACAACGAAAGTGATTTGGCTCAATTGGAAGAATTTGAAATTCCCCAATTGGACATCATCATCGTAGACCTCTATCCCTTTGAAAAAACAGTGGCCAGCGGAGCATCGGAACAGGATATTATAGAAAAAATAGATATAGGGGGCATTTCGCTCATCCGGGCAGCCGCAAAAAACTATAAGGACGTGCTCTGTGTTTCCTCCATGGAGGACTATACCGAGTTTTTGGACCTCATTAGTCAGGAAGACGGTCATACCTCTCTTGAAGATCGCAAGCGTTTTGCCACCAAGGCCTTCAACATTAGCTCACATTACGACACTGCGATCTTTAATTATTTCAACCAACAGCAGACCCCGGCCTTAAAGATCAGCGAGACCAGGGGACAGGTTTTGCGCTATGGGGAGAATCCACATCAAAAAGGATTTTTCTTTGGCGATTTTGATGCCATGTTTTCCAAGTTGCACGGGAAAGAGCTTTCCTATAACAACCTCCTTGACGTGGATGCCGCTGTAAATCTCATGGCCGAATTTAAAAACGAGGCCCCTACCTTTGCCATCCTTAAACACAACAATGCTTGTGGGCTGGCACAAAGGGATACCGTGCACCAGGCCTATGTAGACGCCCTTGCGGGCGATCCGGTTTCGGCCTTTGGCGGCATTTTGATCTGCAATACGGAAATTGACGAGCCCACTGCCGAGGAAATACACCAGCTTTTCTGCGAAGTGGTCATTGCACCCAGCTATTCTGACCGGGCCCTTGAAATCCTTAAGGGCAAAAAAAATAGGATCCTATTGATCCAAAAGGAAGTGGACCTTCCTACCACCTTGGTACGCACCTGCCTCAACGGCATGCTGGTCCAAGATAAGGACAAGAGGACCGACGCCCTTTCCGATCTCACCTATGCCACGGACAAAAAACCTACGGCCCAAGAATTGGAAGACCTTATTTTTGCTTCCAAACTTTGCAAGCATACCAAGAGCAACACCATTGTTTTGGCCAAAAACAAACAGCTGTGCGCCAGCGGTACGGGACAGACCTCTCGGGTAGATGCACTGAACCAGGCCATACACAAGGCAGGGTCCTTTCAGTTTAACTTAGAGGGGGCCGTAATGGCCAGTGATGCCTTCTTCCCTTTTCCCGATTGCGTTGAAATTGCACATCACAGTGGCATCGGTAGTGTTATACAACCAGGGGGCTCCATAAAGGACCAATTAAGCGTTGATTATTGTAATGAAAATGGAATGGCCATGGTAATGACAGGCACGCGTCATTTTAAGCATTAATTTTGCTACTTTTGTCGATAAAACTTACTTTTAATCCGAAACCAAACTAGTACTAATGGGATTTTTTGATTTCTTAACGGAGGAAATAGCCATCGATTTGGGCACAGCGAATACCCTTATCATACATATGGATAAGGTAGTTGTGGACAGTCCTTCCATTGTGGCCCGGGACAGGATTTCCGGTAAAATTATAGCGGTGGGCAAGGAGGCCAATATGATGCAAGGAAAAACCCATGAAAACATCAAGACCATACGGCCGCTTAAGGATGGTGTAATTGCAGATTTTGATGCTTCTGAAAAGATGATCAATATGTTCATCAAGAACATTCCCGCCCTTAAGAAAAAGTGGTTCCCACCTGCGCTGAGAATGGTAATTTGTATTCCCTCGGGTATTACAGAGGTGGAAATGCGTGCGGTAAAGGAATCTGCGGAACGCGTTAATGGAAAGGAAGTGTATTTGATCCATGAGCCCATGGCGGCAGCCATTGGTATCGGATTGGATATCATGCAGCCCAAAGGAAATATGATCGTGGATATAGGTGGGGGTACCACAGAGATAGCGGTGATAGCCCTTGGGGGCATCGTCTGTGACAAGTCGGTAAAGATAGCCGGAGACGTCTTCACTAACGATATCATTTATTATATGCGTACCCAACATAATTTGTACGTGGGCGAAAGCACCGCAGAGCATATTAAAATTGAAATTGGCTCGGCCACCGAGGACCTGCAATCGCCACCGGACGAGAAATCCGTACAAGGGCGCGACCTGCTGACCGGAAAGCCAAAACAAGTGCAAATTTCGTATCGGGAAATTGCCAAAGCATTGGACAAATCTATCCTGAGGGTTGAGGATGCCGTTATGGAGACCTTGTCCCAAACACCTCCAGAATTGGCAGCCGATATTTATAATACGGGGATTTATTTGGCAGGGGGAGGCTCCATGCTTAGAGGACTCGACAGGCGATTGTCGCAAAAAACCGACCTTCCCGTTTATATCGCGGAAGACCCATTAAGGGCCGTAGTAAGGGGAACCGGAATTGCACTGAAGAATTTGGAACGGTACAAAAGTATCCTTATCAAGTAATTCCAGGAAGTCCGAAAGGATTTCCGAACCTCGCGCCTCTTCGTTCCGTACCAAACTAGTATTACTACCCAAATAGAAAGGTGAATGCGACAGATTATTAACTTCATTATAAGATATAAGACTTCACTGCTTTATTTCTTATTGTTGTTCATAGCCTTGTCCTTTACCGTTCAATCCCATTCCTATCACCGATCTAAGTTCCTCAACTCCTCTAGTTGGATTACCGGTAATATCTATGAAGCGTCCAGCAGCGTTTCTTCTTATTTTAATCTGGACGAGGAAAATGAAAAGCTCCTGGAAGAGAATATGCGCCTTAGGAAACTGCTATTTAACCTAAAGCAGCCCGATTCGGTAGCCTTGGATACCGCTGGCATCACCTACACGGTCCTGTCAGCGAAAATCATAAAGAACAGTTACGCCAATCCCAGAAACTACATCACGATAGACAAAGGCGAAAAACAAGGCGTTGAACAAGATATGGGAGTCATTACGGGCGAGGGAATTCTGGGAATCGTTGAAAATACTTCGTCCAATTTTGCCTCCGTACAGAGCATCCTGAACACCCGATCGAGCATCAACGCCAAGATCAAAAACACCGATTATTTTGGCTCCCTGGTATGGAACACCTCCAACTACAATGTGGTACAATTGGAGGAAATCCCTAGATTGGTCCCCTTGTTCGTAGGCGACACCATTGTTACTGGTGGCAATAGCAGCATATTTCCGGAGAATATCCCTATAGGGACCATTCAGAAATTTGATCTGAACACCTCGAAAAGTTTTTACAATATTGACGTTCAGTTGTTCAACGATATGGCCAACCTTAAAAACGTATACCTCATCAATAATATAAACCGCCCGGAAATACTGGAATTACAATTGGAAACGGATAATGACCAATAATTACTACTTCATAAATATCATCCGCTTTGCCCTACTTGTTCTCATTCAAGTGCTCGTCTTTAACAAGCTGAACTTTTTTGGTTTTATCAATCCCATGGTCTATATCCTATTCCTTTATTGGTATCCCATTAAGGAAAACAGGGCCGTTTTTCTTGGAGTAAGTTTTTTACTGGGCATGGCCATTGATCTTTTTTCGGATACTATGGCGTTGCATACGGCCGCTACGCTCACTATAGCGTATCTTCGCCCTACGATCATGCGGTTCTGTTTTGGAGTGAACTATGAATTTCAAAGTTTTAAATTATCGAATACGACCAAGGCACAACAAATTACCTTTTTGGCGTTATTAGTATTAACACATCATCTCATTTTCTTTTTTTTGGAAATTTTTAGTTTATCGAATTTGCTATTAATTTTGAAGAAAGTGTTGTTCACAGGATCCGCTACCTTGGTATTGTGCCTATTGTTCGGTTCCCTTTTTAGCGTTAGTAAGGAATAATGAAAAAAATTCTTCTATCATCCATTATCTTGATTATCGGTATCACCTTTATCGGTAGGCTGTCCTATCTGCAGATATTCAGCTTTTCACCCGATCAAGTACTTGATGATTCTGCGATAAAAGCCATTTACGATTACCCAGAAAGAGGATATATCTACGATAGGAACGGGAAACTTATGGTTGCCAACCAACCGGCCTATGATGTTATGGTGATTCCCAGAGAGGTAGTCCCCCTAGATACCTTGGAGTTTTGTTCCCTACTGGGCATCAGCAAGGAAAAGTTCATCCAGACCCTAAACAAGGCCAGGGTGTATTCGCCACGCTTACCCTCGGTTTTGGTACCACAGCTTTCCAAGGTAGACTATGCCAGTCTCCAGGAAAAAATGCGAAAGTACAGGGGTTTCTATATCCAAAAGCGATCGCTGCGTGGTTATGTGACCCATAGTGGCGCCAATGTTTTGGGGTACATCAGCGAGGTAAACGAACGGGACTTGGAGAAAAATCCGTACTATGTGGCCGGGGAACTTACCGGCCGAACCGGTATTGAAAAGGAATATGAAGAAGTGCTCCGCGGAAGAAAAGGGGTAAAGTACATCCAAAAGGACCGTTTCAATAGGGATATTGGCCCGTATAAAAACGGCATATTGGATACCATTCCCGAACAGGGAAAGGAAATATGGGTCAGTTTGGACAAAACCCTGCAGGAATACGGGGAGAAATTGATGCGTGGAAAACGGGGCGGCATTGTAGCCATTGAACCCAGTTCAGGGGAAATCCTGGCATTGATCTCCGGCCCTACCTATGATCCGGCATTGCTGGTGGGCAGGGAACGATCTAAAAATTATACCAAGTTATACTACGACACCATTGCCAAACCCACTTGGGACCGATCTATTTTGGCAGAACCCTCGCCAGGTTCGCCCTTTAAGACCCTGAATGCCCTAGTTGCGCTACAGGAAGGTGTTATACAGCCGGAAACCAAGTTTAGATGTTACAACGGGTTCTTTGTGGGCCGAAAAAAAAGGGGGTGTCATTGCGGGGGCGGAGTGCGCAATATGACCTCCGGTATTTACCGCTCCTGTAACGCCTATTTTGCAGGGACCTTTAGAAAAATCTACGAAAAATACCCCACCACGGACGAGGGGATGGATGTTTGGGAAAAGCATATGAAGAGCTTTGGTCTCGGAAATTATCTGGGTTATGACCTGCCCACCGGTAGGCGGGGTAGAATTCCCAATAAAGAGTACTACGACAAGGTCTACGGGGACAACCGTTGGGTATCTTCCTTTATTATTTCGAACGCTATAGGACAGGGCGAGGTGGCGGCAACACCCATACAGTTGGCCAATATGACTGCGGCCATTGCCAATAGAGGACATTATTTTACTCCCCATGTAATAAAGAAAATTGGTGGTGAGAACATTAGTTTCCCCCGGTTCACCGAGGCCAAACATACCACTATAGACAAGAAACATTTTGAGCCCGTGATACAGGGTATGGCAGAGGTCTACAAAAAAGGGACCGCAAAGTGGTTGCAGGTACCCGGCGTAGAAATTGCCGGTAAGACGGGTACGGTAGAAAACTTTACAAAAATTGATGGGGTACGCACACAGCTCACGGACCATTCAGTATTTATAGCCTTTGCTCCCGTGGACAAGCCCAAAATTGCTATTGCCGTCTATATAGAGAACGGCTACTACGGTGCTCGCTACGCCGGCCATATGGCCTCCCTCTTGATAGAAAAGTACCTCATGGGAGAAATTACCCGTAAAGACCTGGAGCAACGTATGCTGGAAAAAACCCTGGACCACGAATACGCCAAACCATATAGCGGGCAACCATTCAAGATAAACGAGTATGTCTGGTAGAAGTGTATTAAAACGGGTTGATTGGCTTACCGTTTTACTCTACTTTTTTTTGGTCGGTATTGGATGGATCAATATTTATTCCAGTACATTTTCAGAGGCCAGTCCGTCCATTTTTGATTTTGGCCAATTGTACGGCAAACAATTGTTCTTTATAGGGGTAAGCGTAATCAGTATTCTGATCGTACTGGCTTTGGAAGCTAATTTTTATGAACGCTTTTCCAGTATTCTGTACATCATTTCCGCGATACTTTTGTTGGGGCTTTTTATTTTCGGAAAAACGATTGCCGGCGCCACTTCCTGGTATGATCTCGGTTTTTTTAACCTACAACCTTCGGAATTCGCAAAGATTGCCACGGCCCTGGCCCTGGCCAAATACCTCAGTGATATACAGACCGATATAAAACGCAGAAAAGATCAGTTCTACGCTTTTCTGATTATTTTGATTCCCGCCCTTCTGATCATTCCGCAGCCGGATCCGGGTAGTGCCCTTGTGTTTTTTGCTCTGATCTTTGTATTGTTCCGAGAGGGGCTTCCGTTAATCTATTTGGGCATTGGTCTGATAACCATTATGATCTTTATTACCACCTTGATGTTTGGGACTACCTGGGTGGGCATCGTTATGGCCCTACTGATCATTCTCTTTCTTCTGCTCAAAAGGAGTTCCTTTAAGGTTCCCATTTTGCCTTTGATTTCCTTCTTTATTATTGCCATGGCTTTTTCCCTGTCCGTAAATTTTGTTTTCAATTCTGTTTTTGAACAGCGTCATAGGGATCGGTTTAGCCTATGGCTCCGTTTGGAGAAGGATCCCCAAAAATTGGAGCAGATCAGGAAAACTATTGGTTACAATACCTATCAATCGGAGAAGGCCATCGAATCCGGAGGTTTTTTTGGAAAGGGTTTTCTGGAGGGAACGCGAACCAAAGGCGATTTTGTACCGGAACAGCACACCGATTTCATTTTCAGTACTGTGGGGGAAGAGTGGGGGTTTGTAGGTACGGCCACGGTAGTTGTTCTTTTTACCGTATTGTTCTTAAGACTGGTTTATTTGGCAGAACGTCAAAAAAATGCCTTTAGTCGCATGTATGGCTATGGCCTTATCTCTATCCTTCTGATCCACTATTTTATCAATGTAGGTATGGTAATCGGTGTGCTCCCAACCGTAGGTATACCCTTGCCCTTTTTCAGTTATGGGGGTTCGGGACTGCTGGGTTTTACCATTTTGCTCTTCATTTTCCTAAAATTGGATTCCAATCGATTGAACGAATGGGTCTAGAACTTCCAATCCGTCATTTCCGCTTTTGCTTCTATCCTGTTTTCCATCGCGTCTGGCAACTTGGCAAAAAAATCGATGCCTGTTAACCGTTCTATGCTATCCACCGGCACTAAAAAACGTTCTAAAGGGGCTGTTGTTTCTTGGTGCGGCAGCAAAAATGCCACCACCTTTGGATTCTCCTTGTTTCCCTTGGCAATAATCTTGTAATAGTAACGTGGAACGGCCACATCCTCATCCCCTATGCTGGGCAGATCTTTTTCCAAAACCCCTCCTGTAGCTACGAACAAAGTGCCATATTTCCTGGTCCAATACCTTGCCTGCTGCTCCAGCCTGTTCCAAACACCCGCATTGAACGCGTTGTCCTGTGGACTTATGTTGCTCGTATAAAAAGTTTCGTCATAGGCATAGGCCGAAAAACGCCTGTCCCCTGCCGGGCACAGATGTCCGCGGTCATATCCTGAACCTCTGTAATTGCGCCAATCGGCCGATTTGCTCCTCACCTTTGGATCTTCTATAAAATAAGGCCGCTTTCTATCGTCATCCGTAAGATCGGTTTGCTTCAAAAGGTAGGCTACCCATTCTGCCTGCTCGTAATCCTCGTGATAGGACAGGGAAAAATGACGGTGATCCACAACCACCCCTGTGGTGGAGCTCGGCAGCAACTGTTCGGGAATTTCCCGTCTAGAACCTTCCTCTTCCGGCTCGGAATAGGTGTCCGGAGTATAGAAATTTTCGAACAGCCAAAAGCCCACTACACAGAGCAGCAATAATACCGTATAGATAGTTTTATTTTTCACTTAGCTGGTTTATGGGTCTGGGTACAAGGGTAAACGTTCGGTCCGGTGCAGTGTAATGATATCAAAAAAGGCTATCGGAGGTGTTATGGTCGCTTCAAAAATTACGGTTCCGGTGGAAAAATTGATCTCTATAGACTTTCCATAGCGCCCCCCATTGCGCACTACGGCTCCAGGAGAAAATAGTATATGGTCATCCGCTGCCAAATAATCCACATCCGAAACGATACGGGAATAAGTCTCCTCGTCCCTTTCCTTTCCGTATTGCCAGACCTGCTGGATCGTCATGTTTTGCTCGTTCACTCGATATTGTACCGCCCTGCTATAAGTGCCCCCGACAAAATTTCGGTTGTCCCCATTATCAAATAGCAAGATGTCTCCATTAGGATGTATCAAGGGTGCGTGTTGGTACCAGTTCCATTCAAAATCGGGATGATTCGCATCCCCGTCCAAAACGGATACGTCTAGGATAGGTTGTCCATCACTATTCAGGGGTTGTAATAGAAACTGATTAAGGTCTATACCGTTTCCCGCGGTGCCCCATTCCTTATGGGGGCCCATAATCCAGACCACCTCATTGCTTGCCGCTAATTTGATGACGCCCTGGGTACGACCGGACACAATAATGGTATCATCGGATGGATCATAGGTAACCGCATTTACATGGACCCAATCTACGGGATCAGCGATCAGTGTCCTGCGTGTATTGTCCAGGGATTCGTTTAAGTTCCATTCCCGAACGATCTGCTTGGTGTTCCTGTCTATTTCAATAATGTAATCCTCAATGGTCGCCGCTCCCAGTTTGTTCACCGTTACCAAAAAATTACCATCGGGTTTCTCGGACACTTCATGATGAAAACCATATCCCGGCATATCCCAGCTGTCAACAACATTGCCAAAGAGATCCACCTCATAAATTCGGTTGTCCCCGCTACCGCCGAAACCGGCACCTCCCGATCCAAAGTAGAAATTCCCGTTGGCCAAACGCTCCACACCGTCATCGAAGAAAAGCCGGTTAAGCTGTGGATGCAAGCTAAAATCGAGATACCACCTGATGTCCCCAAAAGCATCGAACATCAAAGGACTTTGTGGAAAGGGTTCCCCATTATGGCCAAAGTAGCTCACCAGCGTCATACCAGGGGCCATCTGATCTTGTTTCATCTCTTGAATCGTAATCAGTGGCATAGCGTCGCTCAAAGGGAGGGTCTCTATCCCAAAGGTCTTACTTCCAAGATCGTTTCCGGTGTCGTCAAAAAAAGTCAGCACTACTGTATTGTCAAAACCTCCATAGAGCCCATGAACGGGAATGTTGTGGTCCGTAGCTATTTGCGGGAAATCCCGGACGAGGTCAGAGGTAGTTCCACTTCGTCCCACAACTCGCATACGTACACGAACCGGTTCACTGGTTTCCAAAAGAATGGACGCGGACAGGGGAGCGTACCCCGTTGGATTTAACCGCAGCTCATCGCTTACCAAAATTTCCGTGGCATCGGGTGGTGGGTTCATTCCAGTAGGATCGCTGTCGTCCTGCTTACAGGATGCCAACACCAACAACAGAAATAGGAACCAAACAATCCTTTTAGGTATCATCCGTGTTGTATTACTAGGTTCTAGGGTAAATTTAACAACTACAGCGCTTGTTTGCTGCATGAATGTGTTAAATCCTGTGTCCTTTTGTGGAATTTTTTGCGCTCTTTAGCCTGGAACAGCTTGGTGTATGCCTCGCAGCCACTACAGCACACAAAAAAACCCGGCCATGGCCGGGTTCCCTATTTTGTATTTTTAAGATTAGCCCTTGTTTACACTGGCCAATTTGGTATTGTTCTTAATGTTGCTGATCTTAAGGTCCTGCAAGACATTTACGGCCTCCTCCACATAGACATCCTTGGCGAGGTCTTTGTGCCAGCGATCACGCTTTTCTCGTAAGACCGGGTCTTTGGTAAACAGTTCCTGCTCGTACTTTAAGGATTCAAAGGTAAGTTTGGAATCGTAGTCCGAAAGCGATTTAAAATAGTCTGACTGTTCCTTTACCTTTTGTTCCTTTTTCTTGTACACCGCGTAGTTAAGGGAAACTACGGTTTCATCCTGTTGCTGTTTTAACCACTTGGCATTCTCTTCGATCAATTTGATCTGAGGGCTTGCGGCCATGCGTTTTTCGCTGTTGGCTATAGTTTGCTCATAATCTATGTAACCGTCCCAGGGCTGATAGTCGGCCGCTGAAATCTTGTCCCAGGCCAAAGGGTTTTCCTGGTCTCTTTCGCCCAAATCGATATAGCTGTACTTGTCCGGGACCACCACATCGCTCTTTACACCTTCCAACTGGGTAGAGCCCCCGTTGATTCTATAAAATTTCTGGGTGGTGAGTTTTATCGCACCAAGATCTCCGTGTTCGTTGCTTCTTACAATGTTGTCCAAGGGAATAACATTCTGTACGGTTCCCTTGCCGAAGGTCTGCTTGCTTCCAATGACCACGGCCCTTTTATAATCTTGCATGGCGGCGGCCAATATTTCTGAGGCAGATGCCGAAAGTTCGTTTACCAATATCACTAACGGACCGTCCCATTGAATGCGTTCGTCCTTGTCATCATACACCTCCTTGCCCTTTCCAGAGGAGCGTACTTGTACCACAGGGCCATCCTTGATAAAAAGGCCTGCCATTTCCACGACGGTCTTTAAGGAACCACCGCCATTGTCACGAAGGTCCAAAACCAATCCCTCTATCCCTGCTTGTTTAAGGCGTTCTACTTCCTTGGCAACATCGGTTGCGGCATTTCTTTCGCTGTAATCATCAAAATCCACATAGAATTTTGGAAGATTGATCAGTCCAAATTTTTGGTTTTCCTTTATGATACTGGCCGATTTGGCGTAGGATTCTTCCAATTCAACAACATCCCGGGTAATGGATATAATCTCCATGGAACCGTCTACTTTTCTAACGGTAAGGTCCACGACCGTTCCTTTTGGTCCTTTGATCATTTTTATGGCATCGTCCAGACGCATCCCAACGATATCTACAGGAGTCTCCCCGTTCTGGCCAACTTTGATGATTTCATCACCTACTTCCAATTTTTGGTCCCTCCAAACAGGGCCACCGGAAATAATTTCTACAATTTTGGCACCTTCGGGCCTTTTCTGCAGGCGTGCGCCTATCCCTTCAAACTTACCGGACATGCTTATATCGAACTTATCCTTATCGTCCGGGGCAAAATAAAAAGTATGTGGATCAAATTCGTCCACTATGGTATTAATATATTGCACGAACCAGTCCTTACGTTCCAGATCGTCCACAAAATCAAAAAACTCGTCCAGGGTACTCAGCGTGGCCTCCCTTGCGGCTATTTCCACTTCCTTGACACTCAACACCTTTTCCGAGGTGTTGTCTTCTTTCTTTTTATTTTCATTGGTGAGCTTGGTATCATAGGTACCCAAGGTGGCGTATTTTAACTGTTTTCTCCAACGCTCCTTTAAATCGTTTCTTGAGCTCGCAAATGCTTGCCCATCGTATTTTATGTCAATAATCTCGTCCTTGCTATAGTCAAACGGTTTGGCCAATACTTCTTTATAAATACCCTTGGCGTCGTTCATACGTTCCATCAGTTTTTTATGCACCACATTGAAAAAGCTGATATCGGTATTCTTGATTTGGTCGTCTATTTGAAACTTGTATTTTTCAAATTCCAGAATATCCGCTTCCAAAAAGTATCGCTTGGTGGGGTCTATGATGTCGATAAAATCCTCAAAAACATTGGCGGAAAAATCATCATTGATATCTTTGGGCTCATAGTGGCCGCGTTCCAGCACGTAGGCTATCAGATCCAACAGCAATTTGTCCTTATCATCGGTTTCAAAAGATTTATTGGTAAAGCTGCAAGAAGCAACAGCAACGAGTAGTACCGATAAAGCGAGGGCGAAATTCTTTCTCATATTTTTCTTTCTTTGATTTAAATTTTCCAATCCTAAGTATTGGACTAACGACTCCCTATCCTCTACTAAAGATACGAATTCCCTAATATAGTGAAAAAACCATGCCAGCTTGGAGGGCTGCCATTAATTTTTTGTTAAACACGGCAAGGGGGTCATTTCTTAATGAAAAACGTATTTTTGCCCCATAAATTATATCCAATGCAAAAACCCTTGATTTTGGTGACCAATGACGACGGTATTTCTGCTCCCGGATTAAGAGCTTTGGTCCGTTTGATGAACGAAATTGGGGACGTAGTGGTCGTTGCCCCGGACAGCCCACAATCGGGTATGGGGCATGCCATCACTCTAGACAATATGCTCTATTCCAAAAAGGTGCGAACGGACCAGCCGAACACAGAGGAATACAGCTGTAGCGGTACTCCGGCAGACTGTGTTAAATTGGCACTTCAGGAGCTTTTGGACAGAAAACCGGACATTTGTATCAGTGGGATCAACCACGGCTCCAATTCCTCCATAAATGTCATCTATTCGGGTACCATGAGCGCCGCTATCGAAGCAGGTATCGAGGGTATTCCCGCCATTGGTTTTTCGCTCTGCGATTATTCCTGGTCGGCCGATTTTGGACCGGGCAGTGCAGCCATAAAAAAAATTGTCATGGAAGCCCTTGAAAATGGTATCCCAAGGGGCGTGGTGCTCAATGTGAACATTCCCAAACTAAAAGAAGAAGAAATTAAAGGGGTAAAAGTCTGTCGGCAGGCCAGGGCCAACTGGAAGGAAAAATTTGATAAACGCACCAACCCCAATGGAAAGGAATACTATTGGCTAACGGGGCAATTTGAACTTTTGGACAAGGGAGAGGATACCGATGAGTGGGCCTTGGCGCATGGCTATATTTCGGTGGTGCCCACACAATTTGACCTAACCGCCCACCACGCCATTCAACATCTAAACAACTGGAACTTACATGGATAAAAAAGAAGTTTTGATCGGCTTTGTAGTAGGGATCATCGCCAATACGTTGGGCACATTGCTGTACATCCTCCTATTCTCGGATCTGGATATCCTAGAAACCTTTAGGGCTGCTGTTGCACAGGGCCATGTGGGAAGTTTGTTGGCCTTGGGCGCCATCCTGAACCTGGTTGCCTTTTTTGGTTTTTTACGCCTTCGCAGGGATAAAAGGGCCCGGGGTGTTATGATCGCCACCCTGCTTACCGCCCTGGTCATCTTATATTACAAATTCTTCTAAGATGAGATACTACATCATTGCCGGGGAAGCATCGGGAGATCTACACGGGTCCAACCTTATTAAAGCCTTAAAGCTAAAAGACCCCAAAGCGGTGGTTCGATGTTGGGGCGGGGATTTGATGCAGCAGGCCGGGGGAACCCTGGTAAAACACTATAAGGAAATGGCCTTTATGGGTTTTCTGGAGGTTTTGGGGAACCTGCGTACTATTTTCAAGAACATTGCCTTTTGCAAGGAAGATATCCAGGCTTTTGGTCCGGATGTTATCATATTCATCGATTATTCCGGGTTTAACCTCAGAATAGCACAATGGGCCAGGGAAAATGGCTTTAGGACCAATTACTATATTTCACCTCAAATTTGGGCCTCAAGGGAGGGGCGCATCAAGAAGATAAAGCGCGATATCGATGCCATGTATGTCATCTTACCCTTTGAAAAGGATTTTTATGAGAAAAAGCATGGGTACAAAGTGTCTTTTGTAGGGCATCCATTGATCGATGCCATAGGCGACAGGCCACAACCCGATGATACCGGGTTTAGGGTAGAAAATGGCCTGGACCCTAAAAAACCCATTATTGCCCTGCTACCGGGCAGTCGCAAACAGGAGGTTCAAAAAATGTTATCGGTGATGCTTTCCGTAACCGAGTCCTTTCGTGACTATCAATTCGTTATTGCCGGCGCCCCTAGCTTGGAACGGGATTTCTACGCTCCCTTTTTGAAGAAGCCCAGTGTTGGCTTTGTTTCCAACAGAACCTACGACCTACTGAGCCTGTCCTATGCCGCACTGGTCACAAGTGGGACTGCCACGCTGGAGACCGCCCTTTTCAAAATTCCCCAAGTGGTCTGTTACAAGGGCAATTGGTTGTCCTATCAAATTGCCAAAAGAATCATTACCCTAGACTATATTTCCTTGGTAAATCTGATTATGGACCGTGAAGTGGTAAAGGAATTGATACAAGGTAATTTGAATACCAAAAACCTGCGGTCCGAACTGGCAAAAATCCTTGACGACGACCGGCGCAAGAAGCTTTTTGAGGCCTATTATGAGTTGGAACAGAAACTCGGCGGAAAGGGCGCAAGCGAAAAAACAGCTACATGTATTGTAGAAAATGCCTAAATTTGATATCCAAGAGAAAATACTATTCCTTGGATGCTTCGTAAAATCTTGACCGTTGGCCTACTCGTTTTGCTTGCCAGCTGTGGTATTTCCAAAAAGAGGACTACCTATGGCAAGGAACGCGTTGTACGTGTTGAAGCATCTCCCGAAACCGTTCCCACTCCCGAAGAAACTCCCAAAACGATCCCTGAAGATGTACCGCTCAGCAAAGCGGATGGCATCATCAGCACCGCCCTGACCTTTGCCGGGGTGCGTTATCGATTTGGGGGCACTACCAGAAAAGGTATGGATTGCTCCGGTCTACTATACGTTTCCTTCGCCGAACACGATGTTCCCTTGCCCAGGGTCTCCCATGAAATGGCGGACCGAGGGAAGCGCATTAAAATAAATAAGGTGGCAAAAGGCGATTTGCTTTTTTTCAAGACCAGTAGAAAGGGAAAACGAATCAACCATGTAGGTTTGGTCGTCGCCGTGGAAGGTGACGATATTAAATTTATCCATTCTACCAGTTCCAGAGGCGTTATTGTGTCTTCCCTACGTGAGGGCTTCTGGAATTATGCCTTTGTGAAGGCCGCCAGGATCCTCTGATGGAACCATGGAACTACTGAAGTTCGTACCTATTAAGCTTACGCTGTTCCTGGTGCTCGGTATTTTTTTGGGCGATTTGCTGGACCCCCCTTCCTTTTTTTCACTCCTTTGTGTACTAGTCCCCTTGATCGGACTGGCTGTACAGTTTTTGGGAAGAAACCATACCCGTTCCCTTTATTTTGGCGCACTTGCCATGGCAGTTGCCGTAGGGCTGGGTGTGCTCTCCATTTCCCTATCCAAGCCCAAAAACCATTCGGATCATTATCAGCAAAGGGATTTTAAGGGTACGCACCAATGGCATATCAAAATCCAGGAAGTGATGAAATCCAACACCTTTTCGGACCGCTACATTGCTACGGTACGTCACTTGGATCAACACAGGACCTCTGGGAAATTGTTACTGACCTTGTCCAAGGAAAGGAAGCTCAGGGTAGATGACGAACTGCTCACCCATGCCCAGGTATTGGAAATAAAACCTCCGTTAAACCCTGGTCAGTTCAATTACAAAAACTATCTGGAAAATTTAGGGGTGTATCACCAAATGCGACCGGATAAGGAACAGTACCTTGTTCTTGAGCACCCCTCCCAAACTTTATATGGTCTTGCGGCCTCCACACGGGACCAAATCGTTTCAAAATTTCGAAAGTCCCATTTTGACGATAGGGAGCTAAGCATCATCCAAGCGCTCCTTTTGGGACAGCGCCAAGATATAGACCCAGCCACCTACGACACTTATAAAAAAGCGGGTGCCGTGCACATTTTGGCGGTATCGGGACTCCATATCGGTGTCATACTATGGCTGTTACAGCTGCTATTAAGCCCCTTGGAACGCTTACCCAAGGGAAAAACTATAAAACTCCTGGCCGTGGTGGTCCTTCTTTGGGCCTTTGCCCTCCTTGCAGGCCTATCTGCTTCCGTTATCAGGGCTGTTGGCATGTTCTCCTTTGTGGCTTACGCCTTGTACTTAAATAGACCGGCCAACACCTTTAACATCATGGCCCTGTCCATGTTCTTTATACTATTGGTCTTTGACCCCGCCCTGCTGTTCCAGGTGGGTTTTCAGATGAGCTATGCCGCCGTATTCGCCGTGGTTTGGATCTATCCGCTGTTCCAAAAATTCTGGCGGCCCAAAACCTGGTTCTTGCGAAAGGGCTGGCAATTGCTTTCGGTAAGTATGGCGGCCCAATTGGGGGTGTTTCCCATTAGCCTGCTCTACTTTCATCAGTTTCCGGGCCTGTTTTTTATCTCCAATCTTTTGCTAGTGCCCTTTTTGGGGGTCTTGTTGGGCATAGGGATTTTAATCATCGTTCTGGCATTGTTCAATAGGCTTCCGGATTTTTTGGCTATGGCCTACAATGTTTTGATCCATAGTATGAACGAACTCATCGCATGGATAGCCGGGCAGGAGGCCTTCCTTTTTAAAGCAATCCCCTTTGATGGCACTCAGTTTGTTCTCAGCTATTGCATTATAATCACCTTGGTACGGTGTACGATTCGATCAAACTTCCGTAGGATAGCCCTCTTTTTAGTGGCCATTTGCTGTTTTCAAGGCTGGACACTGCACACCAACCACCGTACGGGGCAAAAGGAGGTTTTCCTAGTGGCACATCAAACCAAAAATACCGTGCTATGGCATCAACAAGGGCATAAGCTCCTGGTGCATGGTACAGATCGGGAAGCAGTAAAAAAGGTCGTAGCTACCTACCAGATAGCCAACCGTATCGATACCGTTAACTACGATGCGGTGGCGGCGATGTATTGGCTGTGTAACGAGCGTCTTTTTATCATGGACAGTCAGGGCCACTATCCCCCACCTAGGGCAAAACCGCACTACGTTCTGCTGACCCAGTCTCCAAAAATACATTTGGAACGTTTTATCGACTCCGTAAAACCAGAACTAATCATTGCGGACGGTAGTAACTATCATAGCTATATTGACCGATGGAAACGGACCTGCATACAAAAAAAACTCCCTTTCCACTACACGGGCGAAAAGGGAGCGTATTTTTTTCGATGGGACGATTAGTGAACCTTTCCCATCAGGCGTTTCATCAATGGAGAAAATAATAATACCACAGCACCTGCAGCAAAGGAATATTTTGCAATAAGACTGAAACCATCCAGATATACATCCAGGGTTTCCAAACCACCCACATTGCTATCTGTGCTTTCTATGGCCAATTGCTTGGAAATAAACCCTACGATTTGAAAGGCATAGGCCGAGGAGAGAAACCAGATGCCCATCATAAAGGCTACGATGCGTTTGGGTGAGAGATCCGTAATTTTTGACAGTCCCACGGGAGACATAAACAACTCTCCAACGGAAATGATAAAATATAACCACAACAGATATGAAAAAGGCACCATGCCGTTTTCATCGGCACTACCTCCGCTTTGTGAAACCACATAAAAACTAATCCCAGCCAAAATTAGACCCATACCAAATTTATAGGGTGTACGAGGATTAAGATTCTTTTTGGAAAGAAAAGTCCAGAGTAAAGACACCGGTATGGCCAATATGAATATAAAAAGGGAATTCAATGAATTGGTCTGACTGGCATTGATCAGGGATAGATTAACGTTTCGCTCTGCAAACAAGGTGATTACACTTCCGTGCAGTTCGTGAAAGCCCCAAAAAATGGTCATGAAAAAGGTAATCAGAATGGCCATAAACAACTTCTTCCGTTCATCCAAAGTGGCCTTATACATAACATAGGCCATGTAGACTAAAATCATTAGTCCGATTACCTTAAATATAACATTCACAATGTTTTGATCTTCCAGCCAAGTTCCTTCTTCTCCAAGCGATTTGTATGAGTAAAGCAGGAAAGCAATCAATGGTGCCGCCAAAAATGATAAAATAGGAATAAGGGTTTTTTGAGGAATGCCCCATACCTTCTTCTCATAGATTTCCATGCTTGGTGGGAGGCCTCTATCACCAAAGACATTTTTTTTGATCCCGCTCCAGAAGAACATCAAGCCTGTCAGCATTCCAATTCCGGCAAGACCAAAACCATAATGCCACCCATAGGTCTCACCCAACCAACCACAAAGTAAAGGTGCGGCAAAACCTCCTATATTGATTCCCATATAGAAAATGGTAAATCCAACATCCTTTTTTGGGTCTCCGTGTTTATACAGTGTTCCTACAAAAGTGGAAATATTGGGTTTAAAAAATCCGTTACCGACTACTATAAATGCCAAAGCAAGAAAAAAAGTTACATTGTTTTCAATGGCCAGTACAAAATGGCCCAAGGACATGAGAATACCTCCCAGAAAAATGGACTGGCGCATCCCTAATATTTTATCCGATATACGGCCTCCGATTACCGTAGAGGCGTATACCAGGGAACCGTAGGAGGCATAAACAGCAGCAGCAGCATAGTCACGCTCCACCAAAGCTTCAAAAATAACTTTGACCATGTAAAGGGTAAGCAATGCCCGCATGCCATAGAAGCTAAAGCGTTCCCATAATTCGGCAAAAAACAAATAAAATAAGCCCTTGGGGTGCCCAAAGAGTTGTTTCTCCTCGGGTAATTGGGATGTGGTTTCCATATGTTAAAAGTTTAGTTTGTTATCTGGTTTAGCCCTTAATCATAGCCTTAGGGGGCACATTGCTCTTTTCGGGTCGTTGATCACCCAGGTTTTTATGAATAAAGTCGGTCATTTTTGTAAAAAGGTGCAATCGGGTATTTCCGCCGTAAATACCATGGTTTTTGTCGGGATAGACCAGCCATTCAAATTGCTTATTGGCCTGCACCAGTGCTTCGATCATTCGCATGGTATTCTGCACATGTACGTTGTCGTCCCCTGAACCATGGATCAACAAGTATTTGCCCTTTAAGAGTTCGGGGTAGTTGAGCGGGGAGTTTTCGTCATAACCGCTTGGATTTTCCTGGGGCGTTTGCATGTACCGTTCCGTGTAGATGGTATCATAAAATCGCCAGGAGGTCACGGGTGCCACGGCAATGGCCATTTCAAAAACATCATTTCCCTTTAGCAGGCTGTTGGTAGCCATGAAACCGCCATAGCTCCATCCCCAAATCCCGGTCCTGTCCTCATCTATATAGCTCAGGGCACTCAACTTTTCAGCAGCTGCTATTTGATCTTCCACCTCATATTTTCCCAATTCCTTTTGGGTCAGTTTTTTAAAGTCGCGCCCTTTAAAACCGGTACCCCTACCGTCAACGCAGGCAATAATGTAACCTTCTGAGGCCAGCATCTGGTACCAATAATCGTTGGCGCCCATCCATCGGTTGGCCACCTGCTGGGATCCCGGTCCGCTGTACTGGTACATTAAGAGCGGATACTTTTTGGAAGGGTCAAAGTCCTTGGGCTTGATCATCCACATGTTTAGATCATTGCCGTTGATCGAAATGGTAGAAAATTCCTTGGGACTTAGCTCGTACCCCGTCAGCTTTTCCTTAAGCGGGCCATTATCGGTAATATTTTTTAATTTCTTGCCTGTGGAGGCATTGTGTAGCGTATATTCCGGAGGCATGGTAGCGCTTGAAAAGGTGTTGATAAAATAGGTGAAGTCGCTACTAAAGGCCGCCGAGTTTCTCCCATTGTTTGCGGCCAGGCTCTTTTTGTTATTCCCCTTCTTATTCACACTGTATACACCACGATTAATGGAACCGCTTTCCGTGGATTGGTAATAGACCCTGTCCTGATTTTGATCATAGCCGTAATAATCGGTCACTTCCCATTCCCCCTTTGTAATCTGATTTTTTAGGTTTCCATCCCTGTCGTACAGATAAATATGGTTGTACCCATCTTTCTCACTGGTCCATATGAAGCTGTCATCGGCCAAAAAGGTAAGATTATCGGTCACATCCACATAGGCCTCATCCGCATCCTCCAAAATTAGGGATACCGAATTGTCCTTGGCGTTCACCGCGTGTAGTTTAAGGCTGTTCTGATGACGGTTCGTGGTCTGAACACTCAAGAAATCGGGACGATTCATCCATTTGATCCGGGGAATATAATAGGGATTGCCCAAATCTACATTGGATATGTCGCCGCTCTTTACATCATACATATGTAGGGATACCGTTGCATTTTCCTCCCCGGCCTTAGGGTATTTGAACACGTGTGGACTTTGGTAGAGGCCCTGGCCATATACATCCATGGAAAACTCGGGAACATTGGTCTCATCAAAGCGGAGAAAAGCAATTTTAGATCCATTGGCGTTCCAGGCAAAGGCCCTTACAAAGGCGAATTCCTCCTCGTAGACCCAATCGGTCACCCCATTGATTATTTTATTTTCCACCCCGTCCTTGCTTATCTGTTTGGTTTCCTTGGAGGCGATATCAAAAATATATATGTTGTTTTCCCGGACATACGCCACCTGTTCGTTGTTGGGTGATAGGCTTGGCTCCTGGATTTTAAGGTCGGAAATCTTCACCACCTCCTTGCTCTCAATGTCATAGATATAATAGATGCCCAAGCGGGACCGTCTAAAAATCGGTTCTACCTCGGTGGCCAACAATATTTTGGATTCGTCGGCACTAAATTCATAGGAACTGAACAAGGGTACTTTTTCAGCGCTGGAGGAAACCACTGTCCCGGTTCGCTCCAAGGTCTTATAATCATAGATATCTATGGCACTTGTTCCAGCGGCTCCGTTCGTGTTTAAAACGGTATACTGTTTGCCGTTTTCCATTGATCGGAGCACTTCCATGCCCCGGGTCCTAAAGGCACCACTCCAAATTTCTTCTAAGCTTATTTGTTTTTGCTGTGCTTCGATGCCGGTGAAGTACGTAAGTAGGAAAAGTACGAGAAAGGCTGTTTTTTTCATATTGTATTTTGCAATGTTTAAAATCTTCCAAGTTTACTAATTATTTAACAGAAAAGTAAACTTTCGTTCCAAATTGTTACAAGATCCGTGCCTTTTAACATCCGGCCGGGCTGCTTTAGCGATTATTTGCTTTGTGCTATCTTTGAAAGTAGAAACCCAGACCATATGATCGCTCCTATTGAAGGATTTTCCAAGCTTACCAAAGCAGAAAAGATAGATTGGATCGCTGCCAATTACACAGATAATCCCCAGGTCACCAAAAACATCCTGCAACGCTATTGGAATTCGGATAACCAGCTTCAAAAATTGCATGACGAGTTTATCGAGAATACCCTGACAAACTATTACCTTCCTTTGGGTATCGCACCCAATTTTCTAATCAATGGCAATTTGTACGCCATTCCCATGGCAATAGAGGAAAGTTCCGTGGTAGCGGCGGCCAGCAAGGCAGCCAAATTTTGGTTGGACAGGGGCGGATTTAAGGCCAGTGTACTTGGGACCGAAAAAATTGGGCAGGTACACTTTATGTTCCGAGGAGATACTAAAAAATTGGAAAAGTTCTTTGTTACGGTCAAGCCGCAGTTGATAGCGGATGCCCGACCGATTACCAAGAACATGGAAAAACGTGGCGGGGGCATCCGCGATATTGTCCTACGGAATAGGACGGACCAAATGGCGGACTATTATCAGCTGCATTGCACTTTTGACACACTGGATGCCATGGGAGCCAATTTTATAAACTCCTGTTTGGAACAGTTTGCCAGAACATTAAAAACGGAGGCACTAAAAGTCAACTACTTTTCCGAGGCCGAAAAAAATGTGGAGGTGGTCATGAGTATTCTCTCCAACTATGTCCCCAACTGCTTGGTCAGGGCGGAAGTGAGTTGTCCTCTGGCCGATTTAAACGAAGATCCGGCTATAGCTCCTGAGGAACTTGCCCGTAAAATGGTACGGGCCGTGGCCATTGCCAAGACCGAGCCGTACAGGGCCGTTACCCACAACAAAGGCATTATGAACGGTGTTGATGCCGTGGTCCTGGCCACGGGAAACGATTTTAGGGCGGTAGAGGCCGGGGTACATGCTTATGCCTCCAGATCGGGCAACTATACCAGTCTCACCCATGCCGAGATAAAGGACGATCGGTTCAGGTTTTGGATAGAGATTCCGTTGGCCCTGGGAACGGTTGGGGGACTTACCAAACTGCATCCCCTGGTAAAACTGGCCCTGGACATTCTACAGCGACCTTCTGCCCAAGAGTTAATGCAAATTGTTGCCGTAGCGGGTTTAGCACAAAATTTTGCGGCCCTTCGTTCCTTGGTAACCACCGGTATACAGCAGGGGCATATGAAAATGCATTTGCTCAACATCCTGAATCAAATGGGGGCCACGGCCTCCGAGAAAGCCATCCTTATAGACCATTTTAAGAACGATACGGCTACCCATAGTGCCGTGGTAGATGCATTTCATAAACTTAGGGACCACTAATGGTGCAGGAATTCTACAGCAACGGAAAACTGCTGTTGTCCGGGGAGTATGCTATCCTGGATGGCGCCTACGGATGGGCCGTTCCCACGAAGTACGGGCAATACCTAAAGGTAACAGATAATGATACGGGCCACTTGTCCTGGAAAAGTTTGGACCACAAGGGGAAGCCTTGGTTCCATGCCGTTTATGATATTGAGCGTCTCAATGAAATTTCCTGTTCCGATAAAAAGCTATCCCACGGGTTGCTGCAAATTCTCTCGGAAGCAAAAGCATTGAACCCGGATTTCCTATCGGGAGATAAAGGCTGCACCATAGAAACCCGTTTGACCTTTCCCAGAAACTGGGGTCTGGGCACTTCCTCCACCCTGATTAACAATATTGCCCGCTGGGCCAAGGTAGATCCCTATCGATTACTAGCGGGAACGTTTGGCGGTAGCGGGTATGACATTGCTGCGGCCCTGTACAATACCCCGATACTGTACCATATAGACAAAGGGCATCCCAAGGTACGCGAAATAGCGTTTCATCCCCGGTTCAAGGAGGGGCTCTTTTTTATCTATTTGAACAAGAAAAGAAACAGTAGGGAGGCCATTTCCGAATACAGGACGCGCCAATTGGATAAAACGGAATTGGTGCACCGCATTAGCCAGATTACCGAAAAACTTGTTGCTACTCAAAGTATCGATGATTTTATGCAACTCATATCGCAACACGAACACTTGTTATCCGAGGCACTGGGCGTTCAAACCATTAAGGCAGAGCTGTTCCCCGATTACGTGGGTGCCATTAAAAGTTTGGGGGCCTGGGGCGGTGATTTTGTGCTGGCCGTTGGCCCAGGTGAAGAAACCCTGGCCTATTTTAAGGGCAAGGGATTTGATACTGTGATTCCGTATTCCGAAATGGTGCTAGTTTAAATGTTTCCCCAGGTGGGCGAAAAGAAAAGGGGCTATCTGAAAAGTACTTAGATGTCTGTTCGAGCGTCCGCCTCCCGAAGTCTCGTGCGGAGGACGCTCGATGAGACAATTTTCAGTTTGAATACCTTTCAGACCGCCTGGCTGTTCTAACTTAAGACAGGTGTCTTAATAAAACGTAGCCCTGTTATCCTCAATGTCGGATTCTTCCTTAAGTGCGTTGTACACGGCAGAACTTACCCTGTTGGCCTCGGAGGATCTCAGGTTTTGGGCATAAGTGCTGTAGTTATCCAATTTAGGGCCTTCTTCCTTTTTGGTAACGGTCAGCATAAAGATGCCATTTTCTCCCTCGATCAAAGCAGAGGTTTCCCCTTCTTGCAAAGAGAACGCCGTACCAACCACCAGGGGTTCCCTGCCCGATCCTGGAATCGTCGGGGATTTAACCGTTAGAGCAGAGGCCGTGGCCACGGAAATATTGTTGTCCTTGCCGAAAGCATCGAGCGATTTTCCGGTATTGGCCGCAATGATCTGGGCCGCCTTGCGCTCTTTCCTTATGAGGGGAAGCACTGTAGCGGAAGCGTCCTCAACAGACTTAACGCCTTCGCGGTGTTGCCCGGTCAGCTGTACAACAGCATAACCGTTGTTGATGTTGAAACGCTTAATGTCGCCAAGCTCGGTATCGTTATTAAACGCCCATTGTACAATACTGCGCTGGGCGGAAAGACCTGGCAAATTTTCGTCCATGGTCTTTATTTTGTTCACGGGCCGTACGGCGTATTCGCTTTCCTTGGCCAAATCGGCAAACGATTTTTCCGAAGAAGTAGTGCTCATTTCAAATTTTGTAGCATCGGTAAACAGCGTATTGATGGTTTCCTCCGAGGGTTCAATCTCTCTTACCAGGGTCGCTATCTTAACGATATCCTGCTTGTCATCAACCTTTACAATGTGATAGCCAAACTCGGTCTCTACAAGATCTATGGTGTTCACAGGGTTCCCAAAGGCAAAATCGTTGAATTTATCGGTCATGACACCTTCTTGAAAATACCCTAGATCACCTCCCCTAGGAGCAGAAGGACCATCGGAATTATCACGTGCCAGTTGTGTAAAAATAGCACCTTCCTTTTTCGCTTCCTTTAGAAGTTCCTCGGCCTTTTTTTCGGCATCTTCCTTGCTTCTCTTAATTGCCGGATTGGCACGTTCCGCACCCTCCCAAGTAATTAAAATATGACTTGCCTTCACTGTTCCATTCACCTTTCGGTCTATCATCCTGGACACCTTAAAGGCTTCACCGTCCTTATACGGGCCAAAAAGCTCACCCTCCTTTAGGGAAAGAAGGCTATCGGCAAACTTTACCGGAAGATCTTTCTTGGCCTTGTAAATGGTATCGAACTTAACATCCGAATTCCGGTCAAGAAAGGCCGCCACATCCGTGGTGGTCCTAAAACCTGGAATGGTGTCGGTAGTATCCCTTTCCTCAAAATATTCAACGGAATCATCCAACAAGTTGGTAATTTGCGTCCTAATGGCCGCCTCGTCTTCGGTAGAGGGCTTTTCCTCAAAATACACAAACTGGATGTCCCTGGCCTGCTCCTGCTTGTAATCGTCCTTATGGGCCTCAATATAGGCTTTAATGTCTTCCTTGGTCACGGTGACCGCACTGTCGGGTACCGAGGTGTAGGGTACGCGTACAAAACGAATGTCTACCTTGTCATTGGCCAACTTATAATCCAACTCCCCTTCCTTCAGGGTAGCCCCCACGCCAGCTTTGATCAAATTAAAATAGGTCTGCTCCTTAGCGCTCTGTATAATCCTTGCTTCGTCCTGAAGCCAAAGTTGGTATTGTGAAGGATTGTTTACACTGAGATCTGCAATGAAATCCCTGAATTTGGATTCGTCAAAGACGCCACTTTCATTTAGAAATTGCGGGCTTTGTGCGTAGGCCGGATTGGATTTGATAAAATTTATAATTTGATCTTGCTCAATATCGATGCCCAAATTTTCGAACTGCTGTCCCAAAATGGCATTTCTGACCTCTTGGTCCCAAACGGTATTGACCAATTGCATGGAGCTAGTATTGGGGCCAAATTGTCGTGAAACTGCTTCTATCTTTTGTCTGAACTGGTCGATGGAAATTTCATCCCCGTTGATCTCCGCCACTGTGGAACCCACTTTTCCCCCACCAAAATCATTGCTCGTAAATATCCCGGATATAACGAATGCAAAAAGGGCCATACCAATGATCAAGATCAAGATAGTGGTCCGTTTTCTAATATTCTCTAAAATTGCCATGCTATGGATTGTTTAAAATCAGTTTGCGAAATTACCATTTTCTTTCTTCTATTTAAAATTTTTGCCTTACAAAAATTAGGGGAAACACCTATACGGCCGCCCTTGGCATTCCAACGGCTCGGATTTTGCCTCCCGACATATTTTAGGTGCCCGATCAAAAATTGCAAGCTACGTATAATGAGAAAGGAAACGCAAGCATACCGGGAGCAGGAATCTATTCCTTTTCCAACACCCTGAGCTTCACCAAATCGATCTTGGTGCTGGAAACCTCCAAGATGGTGAATACAAAATTGGCGACCCTGATTTCCGTATCCTGTTCGGGTATTTCCCCGGTCTCGTTGACGATTAGGCCGCCCAGGGTCTCGTACTCCTCACCGTCCGGAAGTTCCAATTTGTAGTTTTCGTTCACATAATCCACTTCCATCCTGGCCGAAAAGGTATAGGTGCTGTGATCCAACTGCTTCTCGTGAAGGTCTGTAGAATCGTGTTCATCCTCGATTTCCCCAAAGAGTTCCTCCACGATATCCTCTACGGTCATAATACCCGAGGTTCCTCCATACTCGTCCAGTACCACGGCAATACTCTTCCTTTTTTTGGTGAGTACATTTAATATGTCGTGGATCAACATGGTTTCTGGAACGAACTCCACCGGCCGCAAAATACTTTTTATGCTCTTGGGCTTTCTAAAGAGTTCATAGGAATGTACATACCCTATGATATTGTCAATTGTGCCCTTATAGATCAGGATCTTTGAATATCCGGTGTCTGTAAATAACTTGGTGAGGTTTTTTGTGGTTTCATGGATTTCCACCGCGGTAATCTCGGTACGTGGCACCATAACCTCCCTGGCCTTTACCTCTGTAAACTCAAGGGCATTCTGAAAGATCTGTATCTCGGAATCTACCTCGTCTTCTTCCTCTACCGTTTCCATTTGTTCCGTAATATAGTCGCCCAGTTCCATTTTGCTAAAGGCCAATTGCACCTCATCACCGTCGGTTTTAAAAAAGGTCTTCAGGATAAAGTCTGACACCTTGATCACAAATTCGGAAATGACCCAAAACAAGAGGTAAAAAAAATAGGCGGGTATGGCCAGTACCTTTAGCAGTGTATTGGAATAGATCTGAAATAGGACCTTGGGCAAAAATTCGGCCGTTAGTAAAATGATCAGTGTGGAAATCAGTGTTTGTGACAACAGGCTAAAGTCGGTGAGCAGTGCGTTGATCAGCCCATTGGAGGTGGGCAGCATGCTTGTAAACCAGGCCATTAGAAGATCGCCCATAAAAAGGCCGTAGACCACCAGGGCAATATTGTTGCCAATGAGCATGGTGGCTATGAATTTTGATGGCTTTTTCGTTAACAGACTCAGGATGTTGGCCAAAAAACCTTCCTGTTTCTTCTCTATCTCGATATGAATCTTGTTGGCGGATACAAATGCGATTTCCATGCCTGAAAAGAAGGCCGACAATAGGAGGGAAATACCTATAATGAGCAGGGAGGTTTCCAAGGTCATTGTTGGTTTTTGCGCTTCTGGAACCTTTTTCTATAATTTCTCCGAAAGAAGAACATGCCCAGGGAAACCACGGCAAAGAAAATAAACAAATACGCGCTGGAGCGATCTGGTGTCCAATCGGTATAGACCCTATGCAGGGAGAACACAAAAACGGCCAGGTACAGGTATTCGGTATATCTTAAAATCTTTATCATGTTACTCCTCTTTTATCGTCATTAGCCCATAGGTCTTATGCGCGTTGAAAAAACTAAAGTCCTTGTTGAAGTCCATCCCTTCCCCGTCCATCAAGGTACCATCTTCGGGATTGGTGAACCTAAATTTTTGTTGGGTAAATATCCATTCATTGGTCCTGTCCCAATACAATTGTGGGGCTTCCAATTTCTTCCCGTCATGGCTTTCCAGGACCACATTGCCGCGCAAATCTATCAAATTTGTCGCAGAATAAATAATCCCATAGTCAGCCTTGACGACACTTTTCCGATTCTCCTCATCAAAGAAATCGACCTGCAGGCCATTGGGAAAAGTTCTGTAGGGGAACCGCAGATTGTCAAAGTCTTCACTTATAGGGCTGGTCAAAACTGCAATGACCCTGGAATCTTTAAGTTCCTCGGTCCCCAAGGCCTCATCCACCTCGGTATAGGTAAGGGTAAAATTTTGGGCCACCCCCTGAGGGAAAATAGTTGCAGGTGCCTCGTCCCCTACACGCTGGTAGGTGTCTTTGCAGCCTAAAAAAAACATTGCCATAGAAAATACTATGGCAATGCGCTTGAACTTATTTCTAAAATACAATATCATCTTATAGTGCAGGAACCTTTACACTGCCTCCTACCCAGCAACTGAAGGTTACGGTCTGTCCTGCCTTCCCAGAATTAAAAATATCTGTTTTGGAAGGTGCCTTGGCACTGTAGCTGGCTGCCGTCTGGCGGGCCCTACCACTTAAGGAAGGATCTACCCTACCGGCCTTTCTGGCCATGTCCGCGGCTTTCCAATATACGGCGCGCTTCTCAAAAGGTGTACTGCCACATTGGTTGGCACTGCCTGCATATAACCCGGCTATCAGCAAATAAGCCTTTCCGTTGGACGAGTTGGCATTGATCGCCTTTTGGGCATAGCTCCTGGCAGTTGACTTACTGCCCCTTCTATATATGGTAGCGATCTTGTACAGGATGTTCGATTTTTTATATGAGTCGGTCTCCAATTCCACCGCCTTGTTGAAATCTGCCACTGCGCCTTGTGTATTGCCGGCTTTTTGCTTTAACAGGCCCAGGTAGAAAAAGGTGTCCGAAGAGGGATCAAGCGCGTTTTGCGCCTCCACCAGATCCACAAACAAGGGATCTTCCGTACATTCCTTGCTGAACATACGTCCTACGGCTCGTTTTACCCAAACCACATCGCCTTTCTTGGCATCAAAGTTCTTTTTGTACAAGGGAATCAGGTTGCCACAATCGGCCAGGGCACCCAATTTGGAATCGATACTTCCGGCAATTTTACCGAAAGACTCGGAATTTGTGGTGGCCACTTTTAAACGTCTTTTCTCCTTGGTCGTTAAGGTACCCTCATCTTCCTTGGGCAAAAGTTTTGTAATGATCGAGGTCAGTTTTTTGTTCTCGTCCTCAATTTTTTCGGTTACGTCATCATAGGTATCAAAGACCAATTGAAGGTCTTTGCTTCCTGCCTTGTGAAGATCTACCAGGCTAGAGAAATAAAGGTAGAGCGCCTTAGGGTTTTTAAAATTCACCCGGTCCTCGGTAAAGGCCTTGTGCAACATAATGTAGATCTGCTCATCGGAAGCCATTTTGTTGTCATACTTCATCATCGCCTCATCGATCATCACTACTCCGGGCTTGGCCTTTTTGGGAAAGTACTTTAAGCTATTGTTCCCAAGGGTGATCAAATCACTGATATAGCCTTCCTTCTCTGCTCCCGAGGATTTTGATATTTTATCCTTAAGAATCCTCTTCCCGTAGGCAAAGGTGGCCCAATTCAGTTCAGGACAGGTTTCCAACACCATTTTCCACGGCGTATAGGCCGCGTCATAATTTTTTACTTTCGCATGTTCCGAGAATATGGACAGATTGGTCATGCACTCCGGATTTTGTGCCTGCGCATTTCCTACGCCTATCATCCCGAGCACCGCAATCGCCATTACGTAAAGCTTCTTTTTCATCTTGACTATGTATTTAAAGCGGTTAATGTACTAAATTTTTATCAATTTATTTTTCTTTTTTGGAACCATTTGTCGTTTAAGGACAGTCCCAGGTTCACTTTTAAGTAACTTTCCTCTACCAGATCGGCAGCGGTGGTGCCCCTTCTCCCAAGCTCAAAACCAATGTTGAGATTGGAGAAATTTCCACCCAACGGTAGACCAAGTCCAAAAGTTATGCCAAAATTATTGACCTCTTTATTATTAAGCACCATACCGGTTTTTTCATACCGAACACCGGCCCGGTACGTTATTCTCTTCAAATAGGAAGTAAACGATCCGTATTCTGGAATGTAATATCCTCCAAAGGCCATGGTACTTGCGTCCTGGTATTCCAAGTTATCTATACTGATAAAAGCATTGGTAAAGGAACTCAAGGCCTGAAAGCTGTATTCCCCGCCAAGGAACCATTTCCTATCCTCCCCAAAACCAAGGCCAAGGGTAGTGGTGGTGGGAATCTTCAGTTCGGTATTTCTCAGGTTCTGTGCATCCAGGTCAATATCGATGACCTCGATATCCTGGCCGTTGGTGATATTAAAGGATCCTATACGCTGAGAATTTTCGGAAGTAAGGTTGGCCTGTGTATTTATCCTCACCGAAGTAAAAAGCGTGTATTTGTCCTTGATCGTTGGGGTGTAATTTGCGGCAAAATTAAAGTCAAGCCCGTTCACCCTGGATTCGCGTCTGTCCGAGGTCCCGAACTGTACGTTTTGTACGGACTGTATTACCCTATTTTCCAGGGTTCCAAAATTGAGGTTCGTTGTAGCCCCAATGGTAAGGTTTTTTGCCAATTGGTATCCCAATGACAGGTATACCCTATTGATACCCCCTTCTCCCCCAAAAACTGTGGTGACCGAGTCTTGGTTTTGATCCACGGTCTCTGCCACAATATTATAGCCCGTGGAGGACAGGGGCAAAATGCCAAAACCAAGTCCAAAGCCCTTTCCCAAGGGCAGGCCAATGGCCAGGTAGTCCAGATTGGTCACCGAGGTCTTTTCCTCTGTGGTAAAGTCCTTGAGCCGTACTTCCCTATGGGACACACCTACTGTATACGTTGTAAGTTTTAGGTTTCCGTAGGCTGCCGGATTTCTTAGGTTGATATGGATGCTGTCCGCGTAGAGGCCTATCCCGCCCATCATCTGGTTCTCCACCGTGGTGGCCGACCTTAACTCACCAATACCAAAAAAAGAATAAGGAGAAACTGTACCGTCTTGCGCATACGTATTGTATGCAATACAGCATATTATTGCAACTACGAATTTCTTAACCATCTAGCGTTTGTTGTATTCCAGCAAATAATTTAACCCTTCCAGGAGAAAATTGGAATGCGCAAATATGGTATTTTTTAATCGTTTTGACAAAAATTGGGCGTCACCGCCTGTTAAAATAACTGTTAAATCTGTAAAACGCTCTTGATATTGATCTATAACCCCGTCCAATTCACGGCAAAGTCCGTTGATTGCCCCGCTGTGCATGCTATTTTCAGTAGAGTTTCCTATAAAATCCAGCGTGTCCTCGGGCTCCAACAAGGGCAATTTTGAAGTCTGTTCGTGCATGGCCCTATAGCGCATTTGCAAGCCCGGGGAAATGGCCCCGCCCAAATATTCCCCATAGTCGTTGATCATGTCATAGGTAACACAGGTACCGGCATCAATGACCAAGGTGTTGCCCTTGGGATTGTAATAAAAAGCGGCAGTGGCCAGGGCAATACGATCCACACCCAAGGTCTGGGGCGTGGCATACGAATTTTTAAAGGGTGTTTTGGAGGCATGGCTAAGTTGGTGAACCTCGCAGAAGATGCAGATCATATCTATGGCCCTTTTATCCAGGTAGCCCACGGAGGACACTATGGCACGCCTTATATCCGGGAACCTATCTATAAAGGCCTTGGCCTTTTTTGAAAAATCGGCCAGGGCAATTTTTTCAAAGGAAAGCAGCGCGTTCTTTTCAAAGACGGCGAGCTTTACTGCGGTATTTCCGGCATCGATAATGAGGTTCATGACACAAAGGTCAGGAAATGTAAAAAAACAGCAGCCTTTTTTCCTTTTTTTATTTGTAGTTCCTAAATTTGAAATTATATTTGCACCCTCCTACGCCACACCTGTGGTGTAGCTACGGAGGGCGCAGCCCTCCGCTTTTTACTGGTACCTTAGCTCAGTTGGTAGAGCAACGGACTGAAAATCCGTGTGTCCCTGGTTCGATTCCTGGAGGTACCACATCAAGCACAGGACCCGCTCAATAGAGCGGGTTTCTTGTTTTCAGAGGGATAGGGAAACCGCTGCCGCAGGCAGCAGGTCCTGCATTTGCAGCCGGGGTCCCAAAAGGAACAACAAGCACAACGAAGTTAGCCCTGGAGGTACAACAACTGATAGAAAAACATCATCCTTTTCATCCCCATCTCCCACTTATACGCCCATACGCCCACTGGTTACACCGGTTTTTCTTTCCGTGCATTTATTCCACAGTTTTACGGTCCATAACCGGATTTAAAAACAAGACCATGAACATACCGTATTATCTACAGGACCTGCCCATTGGTCCGGAACCGGGGCACAAAGTGGGCAAAGTACATACAAGGGGCTCCCTTTTGGAAAAGAATCTGTTGGACCGCATGGCCAAAAGGGGCACGGGAATAAGCCGGCAAGACATGCAGGCCACCCTGGCACTGCTTACCCAAGAAATCGCCGATGCCCTTGCCGATGGCTGGGCCATAAATACGCCCCGCGCCAATTACGTGCCCAGTATAAAAGGGGTCTTTAACGGCAACACGGACCCGTTTGATCCCAAACGGCACCACTTTAGGGCAGCGGTGAGCGAAGGCACGATCGTAAAAAGGAGAATGCGCCACGCCATTGGGGAGCGCATTTCCATACCCCTCCCGGTCCCCTTGCTGATCCAATACACGGACCACGGAAGCCATACGGCAGATAGTGTACTTACACCAGACAATATTGGCGAAATAAACGGGCAGGCGCTCAAGTACGATCTGGCCAATGAAGAAGAGGGGATCTTTCTGGTGCCCGAAAGCGGTGGGCAGGCCACCAAGGTAACATCGGTCTCCATACATACCGAAGGGCGACTCATGTTCATGGTGCCGCCATCCCTTACCGTTGGGGAATATATCATAGAAGTGCGCAGGAGCTATACCAAGCAGACCCAAACGCGCATAGGTACCTTGCACCATACCCTTACCGTGGGTTGATACACAATTATGTTGTGCAGATCATCAAAATCCTTGACAGATATAAAATAAATCCTTAGCGGAGGCAAAATACATATCTAGGAGACACAAAGCACATCTCTAACAGATGCATATCACATCTTTGAAAGATGCAAACCTCATCTTTGGCATATCGTGTATATATCTCTGGCAGATTTAAAACAAATCCCTGGCAGATATACGGCATCCCTGCAAAAACAGGCCTGGACCGCCTGCGCCAATACAGCTATGGATAAACCAAAAATCTCCCCTATCTTTAGGAGGTGAACGCCTTTTTTGGGTTTCACCGGCAATCAATCAATAAAACGTTACATCATGAAGCACCTATTTGTCTACACTTTCCTATTGATCGGCATGGCCTCCTTTGCTAGCGATCTTACCATCTCCAGACCCATACTCTACCAGGAAAATGGCACATCCTATACCGTCCTACAGATCAGTTGGGACAATGCCTGGCACAACAAGACAAACCATGATGCCGTATGGGTGTTCTTTAAATTGTTGAACAATAATTGGAATACCAGGCACGTGAAGGTCTTGCCCTCTGGCCATGAGGTGGTATCTACCTCGAATGACAAAGATCTGATCCGTTTCGAGGTCCCATCGGACAGTGTGGGCCTGTTCCTTAAACCAGGTAGGCCCTTTCGGGGAAAGATACAGGCTACCCTTAAGATCATGCTCGATCAAAAAAGCTTTGAAAACGCGGACACCTACAACGGCAACTTTTCTGCCTATGGCATTGAAATGGTCCATATTCCCAAGGGGGGCTTTATCCTTGGCGAAGCGGATACGTCCAAAATGGACCAGGGCACACTCTACATATCCAACGCCTCGGGCGAGTTCAAAGGTCTGTTCCCCGTTACGGCCGAAAATCAGGTCATAGAAATTGGGCCCGGGGAGAACAAGCTGTATTATCAAGCTCCAGAGGCCTATCGCGGCGATCAGGCAGGAACCATTCCCGCTGCGTTTCCCAAGGGGGTCAACCCCTTTTACATTATGAAATATGAACCTACCCAAGGCCAATATGCCCGTTTTTTGAACGCACTGAGCCCGGACCAAAGTCAGCACCGTGCCAATTTTGGGGGCAAGGACTACTACGCCAATAGAGGTTCTATTGTCCTGGAAAACGGGGTCTACACGGCCAGGGTCCCGGAAGCGCTCTGCAATTATATGAGCTGGGACGATGCCATGGCCTATGCCGACTGGGCAGGCCTAAGGCCCCTAACGGAACTGGAATTCGCCAAGGCGGCCAGGGGTACGGGCAAACCGATTAAGAACGAATTTCCCTGGGGGACTTCTTCCAAAAGCAATATTCAGAGAAGCGTTACCGATGATGGGGTGCTGGTCATGGCCGAAGGATTGACAGAGTCTCAATTATCCGATGAAAACAAGGAATGGTTTGCCGCATCCTTTTACTGGGTGATGGATTTGTCTGGCGGACTTTGGGAACGGGTCATCAGCATTGGCCACCCCAAGGGCAGGGCCTATCTGGGCACCCATGGCGATGGCGTGCTCACCAATTACGGTTTTGCCACCAACGAGGATTGGCCCAAAGGCGTGCAAGAGACCGGCGGTTTTGGTTTTAGGGGCGGCGGATTTTATGGCTACGGAAGGGCCTATCACGATTTTAATCCCTACAGCCCTGTGGGGTACCGCCCCTTTGGGGGATGGTCCGGAGGCAACCGTGCCAAGGCCTATGGCGGTAGGTTTGGAAGAACGGTCAACGAATAAGGGTGCGCAACAGGGTATGGTGAAAGTTTAAATAAAGGATAAAACATTATTTCAAGCGAAATTAAAATGACACCTAAGGAGTTCGAAAAGCAATGGATATCAAAAAAAGGGAATCTTAATAAGATTAGCCCCAGCCGGCTTGTTAACCTTGGCCTGTCCAAACCAATTATCGAGTTTATTTCTATTTCTGGGCTTCCGAATGATGCACCCCCCTTTTTATCATTTGGCAGCAATACTGATGACAAGTACCGTGGTATTCACAAGCTTACCAAAATCTACGACTTTTTGGAACCTGGATTTGACAAATACGTGGTCATAGGTTCTTGCAGTGATGGTGATCCCATTGTAATCAATACCTTGGATAATGAAAAAATTGAATATCTGGACCATGAAGATTACTTCTCACCAAGATTTTTCAATACTTCGATAATCTCAATGGCTAAATCCTTATTGGCTTACCGTGATTTTGTAAACAATCTTTTGGTTGAAAATGGAGAAGATGCGTATTTAAATTGTGATTTTTCAGATTCACAATTTGAAAAACTGAAACATGCTATTAAAAAAGCTGATAATCAGACTTACGCCAATGAAGGGTTTTGGAAAATCCAACTTGATATGGATTTGGAAATGAGAGAGGACATTCAAAATAGAAATTAGAGAGATTTGTTTTTGACCGCAAACTTCTTGAATATGAAAATTCAAACAAAAAACTGCTTGACATGTTACATAACATCCAAAATAAAATGAATAAAACTGTCATAGGAATTCTTCTTATTTTTCAAATCCCAATTTTTATGGTTGGACAACATGATGATACTTTCGAAATTCAAGGTGATAAGATTGACTCAACTTCTAATTCTGAAATACAACTTTTTGCTGATAAATTTAATCTATGGCTAAAGTCTTCGAATACCGATACTCTCTACACGGATTTACTCCCGGAAAGAATGGTCAATAACTTCGTTCTTTTTTCTGAAGATGGATTAATGATGAAGGACTTAAAATTTCACTCCATTGAATCGTGTAAAAAAGAAATTATCTCAAATCTCCCAAGCCTTAAAAATAAAGATGGAGAGAATTATTGGATTTATGTAACTATGGAAAGTCAAATAAATAAGACTCAACTTATTGAAATACTAAAGTTTTTGAGAGAAAATAAAATCGACTATCAATTCGGACAAGAAGATGAATTTATTTCCAAAATGATAAAAAATGAATAATCTCATATGATTATTGGAATTAAAAAAACAATCATTCTTTTGAACTTCAGGGAACCGGACCAGGGCTTTTCATAGGATACTATTGTTGTATGTCCGTTTTTCCCCCTTTTAGTTTGGGGAATTTAGACCGAGCTTATTTCCTTCCGTATCCAGGAACAAGGCAAAAAAACCATTTTCATCCGCGTGAGCGGTTTTTGGAACAATTATTTTTCCGCCATTTTTTTCTACCTTATCCAGAACCATTTGAAGATCGTCCCCGGCATTTAGATAGATGCTTACCCCATTGGCCGAAGGTTTGTACCCTTCTCCTTTTAGTATTACCCCCGTAACCATCTGTCCTTCGTACGGAAATATTCCCATTTCCATGCCCGGCATTTCCATTTTCTCAATGCTGATATCCAAAATTGCCTGATAAAAATTGACCGCCCGTGAAATATTCGTTGCCGGAATTTCAAAAAGGGAAATAAAACTGTTCATATTATTCGTTTTTTGCTCTTGGTCGGAAGCTGCTTTTTCTGCTTCTGGAATGGATTTGTTTTGATGGTTACAAGCCATAAGATGAAAGGCAAGTATTACCACAACACTTCGTACCATACTGTTCATTTTTCCCGTTTAAAATGATGGTGCAAAGTTCAATTATTTGTAAGGGTCAAAATTGTATAAATGCGACAAAGAGCTATTTGTAGAAAAGCGAGGAAAGGGCCATAGTTTCATTGTCCAAAAACGCTGTCGGAGTAGTTCCCGTAAACTCCTTAAAGTCCCTAATAAAATGTGCCTGGTCGTAATATTCACTTTCATAAGCAATATTGGTAAGGCTTTCCGACCCTTTGTTGAGCAACATTTTTAATGCGGTCTGCAATCGGATTACCTTGCCCAACTGTTTGGGGCTAACTCCAATTTGTTTTGCAAACTTTCGCTCCAATTGCCTTCTTTTGGACAAGTCTTCCTTAAGAATGGTGTTTATGGGTGCGTTTCCCTTTGTTGACAAAAGGGCATCAACGGTTGTCCTTACAATATGGTCAATGGTTGATCTGTCATTTAGCCTTTCCAGGAGAAAGCTTTCCATGATTTGAATGCGTTGCCCAACGTTTGTTGCCCGAATTATTTTTTGTTCCAGTTCCCTGGCGATTTTTTCCTCAAACAATGATGCTATTGGTGTTTCTTTATTGGCCAAGTTCTTAATGGGGACCGTTACAAAGTTGGCAAATCCGTAAGGGTAAAAACTGACGGCAAAGGTATTGACATATCCCGTGGGTTCTATATAAAACGGTTCCATGGTTTGTCCCAATACCATGGCACGAGGTTGAAGGATAAATTCTTCTTGGGACGTATAGCGTTTTATGTCATCTCCTAGGATAAAGGCCATCTCAATACAACCATCGGGTACGATCCGCTGTTTTCCCTTATCCGTTTCAGCAGGAACCTCCAAGGTCCAATAACAGTTAATGAGTGATTGTAAATCTGGATGTGGCTCAAATGTTTGATAGTTCATGATCGGGGATGATTTTTTAAATGGCGCACGACGGTCCCTGTTATGATTTTGGTGTGGCACCAAACCACAATGAATCATGGGTATTGCTGGCAACATATTTTAATTGTTTCTCAATTGAAACAGGATATCCATAATTTCAATATTTGGTGCTTCAATAATCTCGTATGCCCCGGGAATACTTTTGGCCAAATCAGATTCTTTGTAAGCTTGCAGGGATTCCGAAGAATCCCAAACGTAAATTCCTCCATATGCTCCAGACTGGCCAATTTTTACGTAGTATTTCTGCAAAAGTCCGGGGATAGCTTTAAATTGAGGCTCCCGTTCCCTTGCCCTTTTTAACAGTTCTTCTTCGGGAAGATTCGATTTCAATTTGATAATCTGTAATATCATAAGGTTTCATGTTAATTTATATGTTGAGTTGTTTTATAGTGCCTAACGGTCCCTGACAGGATTTTGGCACGCCACAGGCGTGATGCGCTATGGCCTTTGTTGCATCCCGCCGGCAAATACAGCTTTTGTCATTTGGTTATCGTTTATTGGACTTTTCATAGCAATTAGCAATGTTGGCTGTGAGTCACATTATTTAATTAACACTCCTTTTAAAGCGGATTTGTCAACTGGCCCTATATATCTGGAATCTTCTGATGCATCTCGATTATCTCCCATGACAAAAACCTTTCCTAAAGGAATTTTAATTGGTCCAAAGTTGTCCTTGTTCCAATCTTCATTATAAGCTGCCTTAATCAATTCATCGGTCTCACTTCTAATCTTTGTTACTATTCTATCTTTTAAATTGTGGTTTTCGGCTACTTCGTCATTAACAAACATAGTTATGGTGTCTTCAGACTTCAACCAAAAATAATAGTCCTCAATTTCATTTTGGTCAAGATCAAACTTTTTTAATTCCTCAATTGAAATCTTATACTTGTGGGCTAGTGAATAATTCTTGTCAAAGTCCTTGCCGTTAATAAATAGAATTCCATCCTTAATTTCAAGGATATCATTTTCTAACGCAACCAATCGATGAACTCTATAATGAGTGTTAAGGCTGTCGGGATGTTCGAATTTGTAACTGACAAAATCTCCGGGCTTTGCGTACAAAAGATTTGTGGTAATAATAAATTCTCCTTCCTTAATGTTTGGTTCATTCGACGGTGTTGCATTTTTGTAAACAGCAAATACCCCTGTAAAAGAAAGAATATGATATACTCCGAAAATCGACCCCAGAATGATCAACACTATAATTTGCCACTTTTTCATAGTATCATTTATTGGACTTTACCAGATTGCTGTATATACTTCATAAATGTCGATCAAAATCCATTCTCCCACCTAAAATCCTAATGATAAGAATTCCATAATTGGTCCTTTTATAAAATATCACATGCGCTTTGTAGCGATATCTTTGCACTAACTTCTGCTTACCATGGAAGTAGAGTCTTCCCCTTTCTGGGCTATGCGCAAGATCACCGAAACTGGAGATAAGGCCATTTCGGTAAAGGCGAGCTTGGTTAGGGCCAAATTTTTCGATGGTGTAATCGGCAATATTTGATATGTCCTTTTCCGCACTAAGACTCAACCGGTATTTAGCCATTTTTTTTCTTGAACCTTATTTCGGCCTCGTTCCAAATATCCTCAACACTTTTATCGCTTATACCACTATTTAGACCTTCCTCCAAAGCCATATCCAATTCCAGCAGCTGTTGTTCGGTCACTTGATGGTTCCTGACCAGATGTCTGATATATTCGCTGTCGTTGGTGAAATCACCTTTCTCGATCTGTTGCTTTATCCATTGATCCTGCTTTTCCGTAAAAGTGATGGATTTTCTAACTATTCCCATAATGAACCAATATTATTAATTTTGATGCAAATTAAGGATTTATTGTACTCCAGTCAAGCAATTCACTTTCCAGGCCATTAAACCCTTGCATGTAAATTGTAAATTATAGTACCTTCATGATCTTGGAAACCCTAGGGCTTCCACCTTCAAAACCAAGATATCTACTATGAAAAGCATTTATACTTTAATCCTCCTGATCGCCTGTCTTTGCAGTACCTCAATCAATGCACAGGACGTGTACAACAGAAACGAAACGGCCGATGTACAGCACTACGTATTTGGACTTTCCTTAAATGATGACAACAATGAAATAACCGGCGAAGCCCTGATTACGGTAGATTTTAAGGAAGGTGTAAAACCCTTTGCTCTGGATCTCATTGGTAAATCTGGCACATACGGTATGGACCTTATCGGGGTGTCCGAAGCTGATACGAAGGCCGATTATGTGTACAGCGGGAACAAAATTTTGATTACCCCTACAGCCAACGGACCGACAACCAGAACCTTTAAGGTAAGGTACCGGGGCATTCCGCAAAGAGGGCTCGTCATTGACACCACCAAATTTGGGCAGCGCTCCTTTTTTGGTGACAATTGGCCCAATCTGGCCCGGCATTGGCTTCCCTGCGTAGACCATCCTTACGACAAGGCAACGGTAGAATACCGGATTACGGCCCCGGATCATTACGATGTGGTGGCCACCGGAAAAAAAATAGAGGAAAGCCATCTTGGAAACGGGTTCAAGCTCACCAGCTATAGCGAATCGGCCCCGGTTGCCATGAAGGTGACCACCATTGGGGTCACCCAGTTCGCCACCAAGCTCTTGGGCATGGTCGGCGACATTCCGGTTACGGCCTGGGTATATCCTGAAAACAGGTTGGACGGTTTCGCCGATTATGCCGTGGCCACCAAAGTGTTGGATTATTTTGTAACACACATAGGCCCTTATCCCTTTGCCAAGTTGGCCAATATGCAGGCCAAGACCCAATGGGGCGGCTTGGAAAACGCGGGGACCATTGCCTACTTTGAAAACTCGGTGACGGGAAAAAACACGGTAGAGGGGTTGATCGCCCATGAAATTGCACACCAGTGGTTTGGCAATTCGGCCACGGAAAACAGTTGGAACCACGTGTGGCTTAGCGAGGGCTTTGCCACCTACTTTGCCATTCTGTACCAGGAGGCCGTTTATGGCAATGACAAACGCAAGGAGGAACTTCTGGTAGACCGAAAGGAAATCCTGGATTATTTCGCTAAGAACCCATCGCCCATTGTGGACAATTCGATCAAAGACCCTATGAAGGTATTGAGCATCAACACCTATCAAAAAGGCGGGTGGGTGCTTAATATGTTAAGGCATAAACTGGGGGACGAAACATTTTGGAAGGGCATACGGGCCTATTACGAGGCCCATAAAAACGCAAATGTCATGACGGTAGATTTTCGCCAGGCCATGGAGGCGGCCTCGGGACAGGAACTGGCAGACTTCTTTGAGCAGTGGGTGTTTACCCAGGGACAACCAGAACTGGCATGGAGCTGGGCATTCAGCAAAGGGACCTTGGAGTTTTCCGCAACGCAGCTACAACAACACCATACCTTTAAATTCCCACTTGACGTTGGTATCGTTCATAACAATGAAATGACCGTAACCACCGTGGAGATAGACAAAGCATCGGCAACCTACCAGATCAAGGTAGGCTCCAAACCGGATAAGGTAGTTTTGGATCCTGAGGTGTGGCTATTGTTCAGTGAAAAGCAAACCCAATAACAAATCGTCCTTGGCCCTATGGTCGTTTTCACCCGCCATAGGCAACAACAAGACCATTGAATTTAGGGAATGGATCCTGCCTACACCGAACTACTGTTCCAACCCATTGGCATGGGCCACCAAAGCGATCATATCTTTTTGCTCGCTTAGGTTTAATCTGTTTTGTTTGATGTAAGACTTTAATGTATTTGCCACATCGGCACCGAAAAAGGCGATCAGCTCCTTTTTGGAGCCTTTAAAATACTTTGGATTTTCGGCATCCCTTGCGATATAAAACGCCTGTCTGTCCACAAATTTATGTGGCGTAGTCTTATGAAAAGAGGTCTTTGCCGCCTGCCCTTCCTTAAAGGCTTTGGAACGTTTTTCGTACAGTCTGTATTTCTCGCCCAATGTTAAGGGAACAAGATAGCCCTCTTCCATATCTCCCTTGCTGTTGCGGTACGAAAGAAACGTGTACTTGGTATTTAATATCTGACTGGATAGCCCAGGACTTTGGTGCATGGCCTCCAATACCGTGCTTCCTTCCTTGCGTATTTCTATCTGATCGGTAAAGGCGTTGTAGCGCATCGGGAAATTTCCAAATACTTTGTCCAGGTAATAGACCGTACCAGGCACAAATTTGTCGGTAAAATACATGGAACCTTCAATATTGGATGCAGTTAATTGGCGCCCATCGGTGGTTTCAGGAAGCTTCTTGCTCAATTCGTTATAGTAGCTAATGGCTGCAAGGTTCATCCCGCCTGCGCCTCCCCCTCTTAATTGGGAAACTTGTTGGAATCCGGCTCCGTTCTGGCCCCATCCGTTAAATCCATACAAAAGGACCGCCGCTAGTAGTGGTAATATCTGTCTCATTGTCTCTAATTTTTAACCCCCTGAATATACGATTAAAATACGGGGCTAAAAAGAATTCCCGTCAAAATGTACGATTTCATTTCCCTTGTGAAGCTAATAGAAATACCCTTCATTGACGTCCATATCATTGATATATTTTTGGAGCCTTTCCCCCTTTACAAAAGGATGTAAACAGACCAAGGCATCCCCAGAGGGCTCCCGTTCCAACTCCACGAAGAAGTTGTCCATGACAAAAAGCGAAAAGTTGCGATCCTTTGCTTTGTATTCCGCAATCTTTTTGCCGTGTTCCAATAATTCGTCCCACTGTCCTTGGTCGGACAGTTCCAAATAATCTAGTATCGTCATCGATCTATGGGTAGAAAGTAGGAAAGAAATAGCGCTATTAAATGTACTACAAAATTGTTAAAATTTTACATATTATTCATACAATTTGAATTATTTTGATCTTTTTTGAATTTTTTATGAAAAATACGGGAATATCACACTGTTTGTCCCCTATTTATCGTCGATTTATCAAAGACTTCCTTTTTTGCACTAGTTTCCCTCGCCAGAAAACAGCGGTCGGTCTACCTTAAATGTTTGTCCCTGGCCCTTTTAAAATTTTAATAGGAAGTTGAGTACAAAGGAAATTATTCGTATGTTTATCGCCATACACCAAAATTAAAATTTATCATGGGAAAATTTGAAATCAAAAAGGATAAGGCCGGCAAGCTTAGGTTCAACCTAAAAGCTGCCAATGGGCAAGTTATCCTGAGCAGTGAGGCCTACAACTCCAAATCTGCCTGCGACAACGGAATTGAATCCGTAAAAAAGAATTCCGGCAACGACGGCAACTATGAAAGAAAGACCGCCAAAAACGGTCAGCCGTACTTTAATCTTAAGGCCAGTAACGGCCAAGTAATCGGTTCCAGTGAAATGTACTCCAGTACATCCGCTATGGAGAATGGAATCGCTTCTGTAAAAAAGAATGCTTCGGGCGCATCCATAGACGACCAGTCTTAAACGCGCGATCATAGGCTTTTAGGACCCAAAAGGTCCATCAAAAAGGGACGGCAAAACCGTCCCTTTTTTGCGTTTTGGCAGTGGCCTATAAAAACACTACCTAGTAAATTCCGTGAACTGCCATTAAAATCGCTCTCTTGTCATCACCGTGCATTTCATCGATGTTTTCCCTGGCTTGCGCCAAAAATCTGCCCTAGGGGGCCTTGCGGCCCTAAATTTGTATTCCAACCATTAAATTAAATGTCAGGTGTATGAAGACAATGTTACTTATTAGAGGAATTTATTTGGATGCATTTAAGAACCTGGGGAACTTCATTGTTAGAGAGTATTTTAAAGCCTTTGCATGGTTTAGTTTTATCATGTTTGCAGTGGTTTTATATGCCTTTATCTTTAGGGTATCCACCGGTTTTATTTTTGACTAAAGCATCTTAATTGTTTAAGCCCAAAAAGATGAAACGCAAATTTGATTTGATCGATTTTTTTGTCGCTCTTGGCTGTGTGTATATTTCTTTTATGATTTTTCTAATCGTTAAAGCCACCAGTTTCATAGGATAGCCCGTCCTTTTTGGACGGCTCCTTGTAACCAGGACTGGATACAGACAAGATATAGCGACCCCTAACCAATAACTTTTAGTTTATATTACGTGTACTTAGTATGCAAAGGCCCCGACAAATTTTGGGGCCTTTGTTTTGTTTCACGGCGCACCTGCCTCCCTTCGACTTGGAAACAATCACTATCTTAGTAGCTTCACCGGTTCCGGGATCATCCGGCCAACCCAAATGCTATGAATAGGACTTGTTTGCAGACCCATTTTTTGATTCTGGTGTTCTCCTTTACCACCCTTTGCGCCACTGGTGGTTTTGGTCAGTCTATCCAAGATAGGGTTCCCATCCTTATAGACACCGATACGGCCAATGAAGTGGACGATCTTTATGCCCTGGTACGGGCCTTGGTAGAGCCTAAATTTGATCTTTTGGGAATTACTTCGGCACAATTCCATACCTCACCGCTGGCCAGTGATACCACTGTTCTGGAAAGCCAAAAGATCAATGAGGACATCTTGGATTTGATGAAAAGACAGGACATCAAGCGTCCTTTGGGGAGCAACAAACCCATTTTGGACAGTAACGCCCCCATGGAATCCGAAGCCATGCACCATATCATACGGATGGCACATCAAATGCCCGTGGGCAAGCAACTGCATGTGGTTGTCCTAGGGCCCTGTACCAACGTGGCATCGGCCGTGCTCAAGGACCCCTCCATAGTTCCCAAGATCAAGGTGCACTACATTGGGTTCTGGCACGATGTTAAGACCAATAGCTATAACAAAAAAGAATTCAATACCGGAAATGACCCTTTGGCGGTTGAAATCCTGTTGAACACCAAAGGACTTGATCTAAATATAATGAGCGCGACCACCAGCCAGCATCTGGTCTTCGAAAAAACGGATGTTGATGCACAGCTAAAAGGAAAAGGCGGTGTTGCCGACTATCTAGTAGAACGATGGGAAAATTATGAGCGGTGGTGGACCCAGAAGGATTCGGAAAAAAAGCGTTGGATCATGTGGGACTTGGCCATCATAGAGGCACTGGCCCATCCGGAACTGGCAAAAAAAGAGGCCTTTACCACACCTGCGGAAAATACCGAACGCAGCATACACATCTATACGTCCATTGAGGTAGAGGAAATGGTAGCGGATTTTTGGGAAAGCCTAAAGCACTATGGTCTTTTGGAAAAATAAAATACGGATACGCCCATGAACATAGATACCCATACGGAAATTACCGAGCTTCAGGATTTTCTTAGCGCCAAAGCCTGGCTCCGCCCGGATGAACATATTATTTCCTTGGAAAAACCAGGAGAAGGCAATATGAATGTCGTGCTTCGGATCAGCACGGACCAACGCACCTTTGTTCTAAAGCAATCTCGGCCTTACGTGCAAAAATACCAACAGATTGCAGCACCAATAGATCGAATCGCTACGGAACACCAGTTTTATTCCGATGTTCAAAGTAGTAAAATTGCACCGCACATGCCCAGGGTCCTTGGTTACGACCCTTCCCATCATCTGATGTTGTTGGAAGACTTGGGGAGCTGTGAGGACATGACCTATATCTACCAAAATAGGGCCATTGACCCTGTCTATTTGGATACACTTATTCAGATTATCGGGGAGGTCCATAAGACCAAGGATACAAAGGATTTTCCGGAAAACCGGGAATTGCGTGAGTTGAACCACCAGCATATCTTTGTGCTTCCCTTTCTGGAAGAAAATGGGTTTTCCTTGGACGAGGTGCAACCAGGATTGCAGTCGCTATCCCAGCCCTACAAAAAAGACCTTGCACTTAAAAAAGTGGTGGAGAAAATCGGTCTTGAATATCTTGCCCTGGGAAACGTCTTGTTGCATGGGGACTATTATCCGGGAAGTTGGATGACCCGGTCCGAACAGCTTTATGTCCTAGATCCTGAATTTAGCTTCGTGGGCTTTGCGGAATTTGATCTGGGGGTGTTAACGGCCCACCTCATCCTAGCAACGCACAAGGTGACCCACCTGAACGCCGTTGTCCAGAGATATCAGGGCCAGGCCGAGAAGCAGTTAATTGCTAAGGTGGCGGGTATCGAAATTATGCGAAGATTAATTGGTCTGGCACAACTACCTTTAACACGAACTATAGCGGAAAAAGACTATCTTTTACAGGCGGCACGGAAAATGGTGCTCACGTGAAATTTGTATCGCAACCCAATACATAAAAACAGTGAAAAACGGCTATTCCTTTTTGGTGCTTACCTGGATTACACTTCTCGTATTTTCCTGCAAGGAAGATAAATCCATACATATTCCCGAACCCACCAAGCTTGCCTACATCGGAGATACCTTAACAATCTCCGCAGATCGATATTATGACAAGGTTTTGGGCGCCTTGGTGGGATCTGCCATTGGCGATGCCATGGGGGCTTCCACAGAAATGTTCCGCCGGACCTACATTCAGCAAAAATACGGTTACATCACTGCACTCACCCCGGCCATCCGCCAACAATCGCCCGAGGGAAGCTGGGACCACAATCTTGAAGCAGGGACCACTACGGACGATACCCGTTGGAAGTATCTGATGGTGAAATATATACGAAAGCACCGGGCAGATATGAACGCCACGGATTTTGCGCGTTTTATAACCAATTACTACAGGACTGTTGCCACCGACCTAGTGGAACCTAAAATTTTGACCAATCCGGATGAACTGGACGAAAAGATAGAGAAAATAGATTGGATCAAGGAATGGGCACGCGTTGCCTTCGCCTTCCAAACTGGCCCGAAGGAGTACCAGGAAGCACAGCATCGGTTTTACGGGGGCGAAATGTCCTGCGCTGGCATGTTGTACACCCCTGTGTTCGGATTAGTCGAGCCAACTCCCAACGCCGCCTACCGCAAGGCATATGAGCATGCCATATTTGACTTGGGCTATGCCAAGGACATTGCAGGTCTGGCGGCGGCCATGACCCATACCGCCATGCGCACTCAGCACATCGATTCCATTCTGGACACCGCCATCTTTGTAGACCCTTTTCGTTATCAGGATAGCCGCTTGGTTGGCCGTATCTCCTACCTAATCGCCGATGCTTCGGAAAATACGGTGCTGATGGCCAGGGAAATAGAGCAAGTACCTGTAAAAGATTCACTTAGCGGAATCCTATCCCCTGTGGATACGCTCGGTTTTAAGATTCCCAAGGGCTATCCGGGAACCCCGCTGGAATGGATACAGCAAGATTTTGTCTACCAGGCCTTGGAAAAGGATGAAAAGGCCATTGCCTTCCACGCCGCAGAAATTTGGCAAATCCTGTTCACCGCACTGAAATTTGGTGAAGGTGATTTTGAAAAGACCATGCAGTTCATCATCAATTACGGGCGGGACAATGATACCGTGGCCGCCGTAGCCGGAATGATCTTGGGAGCCAAGATAGGGTACGAAAAACTGCCAAAGGCGCTCAAGGAAGAAGTACTGCGGGTAAACCAAGAGCAAATGGGGTTAGATCTGGAAGCACTGGCAAGGGAATTGGTTGCCCTTTAAAAACACTACCAGATGCTCTTTATTCCCGATATCTCAAAGTCTATAAAATCCATAGCCTTCGCTGAGGTGTTTTCTACCTCAAGGATCTCGTAGGGTTCACTGGGAAAAAGCTGTGCCGTCATCACATACTGGCCCTGATTGATAAAAACCTCAACAGAGGACCAATCCAGTAATATCATAACTTCATAAGGTCCATCGGGCAAGGATTCTATGGGCATTTGATGGACCTTGTTTCCAAACTCCTCCTTAAAATCGGTCTTCCCCGATTGGGTACGATCCAGTGAAAACATTTTTCGGTCGCCGTCCATGGTCAGCCTTAAATGTTCGTTGAGCTTGTTTTTAAAGGAAAATTCAAAATCCCTTGCTGTCGTGGTAAACCGTATAGCAGTTTGATTAAAGTTTTCAGAGAGGATACGCTCCGATTCGTTCGCCGTCAGGGTAATTTCCCTTCTGGGACTCTTTTGAATTAAGGTGTCAAAATTTTTCAAGGGGTAATTGAACAAGCTATATTCCTTTCCCGTTTGTTTTAGGGACAAGTTCCTAGGAACGGTCATGGCGCTTCGCCAACGTTCGGTAGGCGTATCGCGGGCATAGTCCCAATTGCTCATCCAACCGATAAATATCCGATCTCCTTTTGGGGCATGGTTATAGGTTACCCCTGCATAGTTGTCCGTCCCCCAGTCTAACCACCTGTCCTCTTTTTGATCCGAGCTAAAGGTAGTCCCATCAAAATCTCCGATGAAATATTGGGTACCGCTGCCACCATTGGGTGCCCCGGGATTTATACTGATTAGCAAGACCCATTTTTCCATGTCCGTGCCCTCCACGGTTAAGGAAAAAAGGTCTGGGCATTCCCAAACGCCACCATGGGCTCCTTGTTCCTTGCCAAATTCACTCTCCTTTTTCCATCGTATCAGATCATGGGAATTCCATATTTGTAGATGATCCCCGGCCACCAAAAGCATGGTCCACTGCTCGGCGATGTGGTTCCAAAAAACCTTGGGATCCCTAAAATCCTTTATCCCCTCATTTCCAATGACCGGATTGTCCTCATGTTTGGTCCAGGTATCCCCGTTATCCAAGCTATAGGCAATACCCTGCGTTTGAAAATCCGTCCGGCCCTCCTTTTCCCCTTCCGCGTCATGATAGGTAAAAACAGCCACCAAAGGTGGCGTATCCGCTGTGCCCAAACCGGACGTGTTGTTCCTGTCCACTACCGCACTACCTGAAAAAATATAGCCGTGCTTGTCCGGGAACAGCGCTATGGGCTTATGGGTCCAATGCAACATATCGGTGCTGGTGGCATGGCCCCAATGCATTGGGCCCCAAACAATATCGTCTGGATAATACTGATAGAAAAGATGATAAATGCCCTGGTGATAGACCAAACCGTTGGGGTCGTTCATCCATTTATCCTGGGGAGAAAAATGATACTGGGGCCTATATGCCTCCTTGTAATCTTCTGAGGTAAGGACCGATTTCATTGTTGGTCGTTGGTCGGCTTTTGGCTTACAGGAAGCTAAAAATAATACCACTAGGCAAAAGCTGCCAAATTTCAACAATTCTATCATATCCCGGTCTGGTTTCCCTAAAAATAATAAATAAAACACAATCGGAAAACGGAAGTTTTTGGAACGGTAAAATAGGGTTGTTTTGCCAAAGCCGTATCTTTGCGATCGCCTTTTGGCCCAAGCCATTAAAAATGAAGTTTTTAAAAATTTCCTTGCTGCTGCTTTTTTTTGCCGTTACCGCATATGGGCAAAGTTCCATTGCGGAGACTTTGGAAAAATTCAATGATGATAGCGTTCCCTATATTACGGTCAATGCTCTGGCAAGGACAAAAAGCAAAATAATCCTGGACGCCAGGGAAAAAAAGGAATTCCATGTCAGTCACCTCCAAGATGCCCTTTGGGTAGGGTATCTCAACTTTGATCCCAAAAGGGTGCTTAGCAAAATAAAGGACAAAGATACAGCCTTGGTGGTCTACTGCTCGGTGGGCGTGCGTTCCGAGGACATCGCAGAAAAATTAGTGGCGCTGGGGTACACCAATGTCAAAAACCTGTACGGTGGTATTTTCGAATGGAAAAACCAGGGCCTTCCTGTTTTTGATGCCGAGGGAAAAAAAACACATAAAGTACATGCTTATAGTAAGCAATGGGGCAAGCTGCTGACCAAGGGGAACAAGGTTTATAAATAGATAGTGAAACCCATGGATAGTAAAGTGCCCAAAAAGAAAAAAGAGGACCAACGGACAACGGACGGTCCACAGCAGCCCGAAAATTTGCTGCTTATCTTTACCCGAAATCCTGAATTGGGAAAATGCAAGACCAGATTGGCCGCTACCCTGGGCGATAAAAAGGCGCTGGAGATCTATAGTTTTCTGCTGGCCCATACCGCCAAGATTACCCAAGACTTAAAAGCGGAAAAAAGGGTATACTACTCCGAAAGCATCTGGCAGAAAGACATTTGGGACGAGGCGATTTACGATAAAAAGCTACAGGAGGGTAGCGATTTGGGGGCTAGAATGTCCAAGGCATTCCAATGCGGTTTTGAATCGGGTTTCAAAAAAATTATTATTATTGGAAGTGATATGTACGATTTGGACACGGCAGATTTGGAAAAGGCTTTCACCGCTCTGGACGATTCCGATTATGTCATCGGCCCGGCAGAAGACGGGGGCTACTACCTGCTGGGCATGAAATTGCATACTCCGGCCCTTTTTAAACACAAGGACTGGGGAAGGGAAACCGTACTCAGGGACAGCTTGAACGATTTAAAAGACGCCCGGACTATCTTACTGGAAACAAAAAACGATGTGGATGTGTATGAGGACATTGTACATATTGAAGCGTTTCAACCTTTTTTAAAACATAACAGATCATGACCATGACGCTTAAGCAATTGGAGGAATCAACGGCCTATTTAAAGCAAAAGGGATTCGATGCCCCTGAAATAGGGATTGTATTGGGAACCGGCCTTGGCAAATTAGTGGATGAAATTGAAAATCCCATTGTGGCCCATTACAACCATATTCCCTTTTTTCCCCTTGCAACGGTGGAGTTTCACTCGGGAAAGCTCATTTATGGTACCATGGCCGGTAAAACTGTGGTGGTGATGCAGGGACGGTTTCATTTGTACGAAGGATACGATCTTCTGGATGTTACCTATCCTATACGTGTAATGCATGCGCTGGGTATAAAAAAGCTATTTATTTCCAATGCGGCTGGGGCCATTGATTTGAGCTTTAAAAAGGGGGATCTTATGTTGATCAAAGACCATATCAACCTGCAGGGCGGGTCGCCCCTGGCCTTTAAAAACGTAGCGGAGTTCGGTGACCGATTTGTAGATATGGGCGAACCTTATGACCGTTCCATGCAGGAAAAGATACGAGCCATTGCACAACGGGAGAACATTTCATTGCAGGAAGGCGTCTACGTTTCCGTAGTAGGGCCACAATTGGAAACCAAAGCGGAATACCGGATGCTGAAGATCATTGGGGCCGATGCCGTGGGTATGAGTACGGTTCCAGAAGTAATTGTTGCCAATCATTTACGACTACCTATATTAGCAGTATCTGTGTTGACCGATGAATGCGACCCCGACAATCTACAACCGATTAATATTGAGGAGATTATAAGGATTGCGGGGGAAGCTGAACCCAAAATGATCAAACTATTTAAGGAACTAATAAAGGAAATATGAGTTATTTAGAAGCAACGAACGATTTGTACAAGGAAGCGGCCCTAGCGCCAGATGTTGGCTTATGCTGTACTACCAATCCTATTTGGCAGTTCCCGGGACTATCCATCCCCAAGATTATGCAGGAAATGAACTATGGTTGTGGCAGTACGGTATCTGCACAAGATCTGGTAAACAACCCCAAAGTATTGTACGTAGGCGTTGGTGGAGGAATGGAACTCTTGCAATTCGCTTATTTTTCCCGTCAAAAAGGTGGGGTTACCGGTGTTGATGTGGTAGACGAAATGTTGGAGGCTTCCCGGAACAATTTTAAGATCGCCGAGAAGGAAAATGATTGGTTCAAAAGTGAATACGTGAATCTGGTGAAGGGCGATGCGCTAAATCTTCCGGTCGAAAGCGAAAGCATTGATGTAGCGGCGCAAAACTGTCTTTTCAATATCTTTAAGACCGAAGACTTAAAAAAGGCCGTTGCGGAAATGTACCGGGTACTAAAACCCCATGGCCGTTTGGTCATGAGCGATCCCACCTGCGAGCAGCCCATGAACGAAACCTTGAGGAATGACGACCGACTTAGGGCACTCTGCCTTAGTGGTAGTATTCCGATCAAGGACTATGTTAAGGTACTGACGGATGCCGGTTTTGGAACCATAGAAATACGCGCAAGAAAGTCATATAGGGTATTATCCCCAAATCATTATCCCACCGACGAATTGGTTCATATTGAGTCGATCGAAATTGCGGCCATAAAGGATCCCATGCCCGCGGACGGTCCTTGTATGTTTACTGGAAAAACCGCCATCTACTACGGGGATGAGGAGTATTTTGATGATCAAAACGGACATGTACTCATGCAGAACCAGCCTCTGGCCGTATGTGATAAGACTGCTGACGCCCTTGCCAAGGCCAGCGACCAGATCCACGTTAGCGAAAGCACATGGCACTATGATGGTGGCGGCTGCTGCTAACTGATTTCGGTGCCATTTGATTCCGTTGCCCAAGTCCTTTCCAAGACCTTGGGGCAGCACTAATATGTTAATGTGCTCCATTGGATGTAAGTAAGTTTGTGCAGTTACGTCGAATGAAAGATACAGTCGACAAAAACTATATATGAGTGCCATATTTGTTCTCCTATTCCTTGCTGCCTGCTTTTTGGCGTATAGCAACGGTGCAAATGATAACTTTAAAGGGGTAGCCACACTTTTTGGCAGTGGCACCACCAATTACAAAAAAGCCATTGGCTGGGCTACCATTACTACATTTGCCGGATCCGTGGCTGCTATCTTTTTGGCCAAGGAACTGGTGAAAAATTTCTCCGGAAAAGGCTTGGTGCCCAATGATCTTATCCTAAGCCCTAATTTTGCTATTGCAATCGCTTTGGGGGCGGCCCTGACCGTTTTTACAGCCACTCGCATCGGAATGCCCATTTCCACCACACACAGTCTTGTTGGGGCCCTTTTTGGTGCAGGAGTTATGGCGGTTGGGAGCGATTTTAATTTTTTAAAACTGGGAAAGACCTTTCTAGTGCCTCTTGTTGTAAGTCCCTTGATGGCCGCGGTACTAAGTTTGATCGCTTATCTTATTTTCAGGTATTTCAGGAGGCTGTTGAAGCTTACCAAGACCGACGGTGTCTATTTCGAAAAAACAGAGACCCAGGTGGTATCGCCACCGGGAAACCAAATGAATATGGTAGGCGGTACCGGTGTTAGGGCACATATTGGCAATAATGACATGGGGATGTATAACGGGCATGTTTTTGGAATAACCGCCCAAAAGATCCTGGATACCTTACATTACATAAGCGCTGGAATTGTGAGTTTTGCCAGGGGCCTCAACGACACTCCAAAAATTGTTGGCCTGCTTCTCATCATCAATACCCTTAATATTCAGTGGGGAATGATTGCCGTAGCCACGGTAATGGCCATAGGAGGTCTTGTAAATGCCAAAAAGGTAGGGGTTACCATGAGCAAAAAAATTACCCCTATGAACGCAGGACAAGGCTTTACGGCCAATATCATTACCGGACTATTGGTTACCACGGCCAGTGTTCATGGTTTACCGGTTTCTACGACCCATGTGTCTGTAGGTTCCATTTTCGGGATTGGTACGGTAACCAAAAAATCGGACGTGGGAATGGTGTCCAAAATTATACTCTCATGGGTATTGACGCTGCCGATCGCTGCCCTGGCAAGTGGGCTGTTCTATTTGTTGTTGCAGAAGTTTTTTTAGAATACCTTATTGCAGCGGTGTGTTTTGGTTGTGAACTTAAACAAGGAGGCTTTTTACCGAAAAAATAATCTTCCCATGTAAGGAACCTTGCCATGGGCGGACTTAATTGCTAAATTGCAGCAGATGAGAATAGTTCTACTCCTCACACTTTTCTTTATCGTTTCCTGCGGAAGTCCCAAAACGCTTGTGGCACAGGAAACGGAGGTAATGGGAAATGCATCCCCCCAATCGGACGTGATGGAAACTGACGCTCCACCAGGGGAGGATCTTCCAAATGAAACTCCTTCCTTGGACAGTATTTCCAAAGCGCCTATCCAAGAAACGAACATACCAAAGCCCGAACCGGTAAAAACAACGGGGGTAGTAGAAGCAGCATTTGATCACAGCGCTTGGAATGAACTGCTGAAAACTTACGTAAATGTCAACGGCGATGTGGACTATGGCAGTTTTAAAGCCGATAGGGCAAAGCTGCAGGTTTATCTGGACGCCCTGGCAGCTAATCTGCCGGATGAAAGCTGGACCAGGGAACAGGTACTGGCCTATTGGATCAACGCTTACAATGCCTTTACCATAAAACTGATTATAGACAACTATCCCATTAAGAGTATCAAGGACATCAAGGACCCTTGGGGTACCCGTTTCTTCAAACTAGGAGACAAATGGTACAATTTGGGGGAAATAGAACACAAAATTCTAAGAAAAATGGACGAGCCCCGTATCCATTTTGCCATTAACTGCGCCTCGTACTCCTGTCCCAGATTACTGAACGAAGCCTATACACCCTCCCGATTGGAAGCCCAATTACAGGCTATGACCATAGATTTTGTCAATGATACCAAGCGCAATCGCATTAGTACTTCATCCGCACAGTTATCCAATATTTTCAAATGGTACAAAAAGGATTTTACCACAGGAACTTCCTTGATAGACTACATTAAAGCCTATACCAATATCGCGGTAGGAAAGCAAACCAAAATCACATATCTTAAATATGATTGGAGCCTGAATGAAGCAAAATAAACCCCGGACAATCAGCATTATCGTTCCGGTGCTCAACGAGGAGGAGCATATCGGGAAGCTCTTGGACCATTTAGCAAAAAATTGCGCTTCCTCTGGAAACATCGAGGAAATCCTTATTGTGGACGGAGGAAGTACGGACCGTACCGCTGCTGTAGCCCTTGATTTGGGGGCCAAGATATTACCTGCCGAAAAGGGGCGTGCCAAACAAATGAATTATGGCGCGCAACATGCCAGGGGAGACCTGTTCTATTTTTTGCACGCCGATACCCTACCGCCCAAGAATTTTGACAACTTTATCCTCAAAGCCAAGGAGGAAGGATTTGATGCGGGCTGTTTTCGCATGCGGTTCGATAGCAATAATTGGGCCTTGAAATTGTTCGCATGGTTCACCAAAGTCAACCACAGGATTTGTAGAGGGGGAGACCAGTCCCTTTTTATTTCCCGATCATTGTTCCAAAAATCATTGGGTTTTGACGAAAACTATATTATTTATGAGGATAACGAGTTTATTGGGCGCCTGTACAAAATAACCAACTTTAAGATACTTCCACAGCGCGTGCAAACCTCAGCGCGTAAATATGAGAAAAATGGATGGCTCAGATTGCAGTACCATTTTGGGGTTATTCACCTAAAGAAGTTCATGGGAGCACCTCCGGGGGCCCTATATGATTACTACAGGCGTAAAGTGGCGTCTTAGATTGCGTTTTACCTCAACAAGAAACCAACTAATCCATCGGTTTTCATTGAGGCAAGGAAGTCCCCCGCTTGCTCTGATCAATCCTTGTCCTCAAAGTCCAAATCGGAGTAGTCCAATAACACCCCATTGGTGATAATATCCGCAAGGGTCCTTTTACGCGCTTTGGGGTTTCGGTCTATTTCAATATAGGTCATGGTAGGCAGGATGTTCTTGGCCAAGTACAGACCGCCTTTATCCTTAAAAACCTCGGAATAACTCTTAAAATATCTGGTTCTAATGTTTCGTTCCCGGAACATGCGCCGTATGTTGTTCGCCAATTTTTTTCCTTCCGCGCTGGTTTCGTGATGGTATAAGGTAACGTCTATTCCTGGCCCGGTAGTGGAGATGCGTTCTTGGATGACCAACAACCGCTGATATTTGCCGTTGTGCTTTAAATAGCGTTTGTTGATTGCATCAATATAGGCGTCCATGCCCTTGGTCTGCATAAGGGTCTCATCGACATCATTCCTATTGGCATCCGTTTTGGTGGTGGATGCATGGGAATCGTTTAACCAATACACCATGGCGCCTCGAAGCAATAGTTCCTTCGCCAGTTGCAATGTTATATCCTTTTCGGAGCGACGTTCCTTAACGTTTTTTTCCGCCGCCTCGTGCCTCTCCTGTATCGAAACCAAATAATAGACCACCTTGTTTAAGGAACTGTCCTTTCGCACAAAGTCTGCCACTTCCCTACCAAACAGCGGAGTTTCGGACCCATCTGACAATTGTATCTGTCTCGCCATTGCCTTAAAGGAATCAGGCACCCGCGGAATAACATATTCCTTGCCCTTTTTTAACCCATTTCCCGATTTCAAACTACTTCGGTTCAAGGCGATAAAATCAGCGTAATATTTTATGGGATCAATACCCTGTCTTCGGAGAATGGAAAAAATACCATCGCCCTCTTCGGCGATAGCTTTCAACGGGGGATCTTGGGCGCGTATCTGTCCAAGGAAGAGGAAAATAAGCACTATAAACGTGATCCCCTTATTAACAGGCATTCTAAAGATGGTTTCCTACAAAGGTATTTAAAAATACTGACCAATTCCAAATACAATGCCCTTTGCGGCTTCCTGAGTGATCCCATGTCCGTAATCGACCCTAAAAATGGCGTTGAAAATACGCTTATGAATAAAGCGGATACCAAAACCGGGATATATCCTCAAATTTTCATCATCCCCAAAATCTCCAAAGTCACCTCCGGGATTTCGCCATGAGCCCCCGTCGATGAAAACATTGCCCTGTAGCACAAACCAATCCTTGTCTATCAAGGTATGCCTGTATTCCGTATTCAGGACAATGGCAGCAGTACCTCTATCAATGGTATTCCCTACCCCACGTATATTCAAGTTGTTGTCCACGGCAAAGGGCGCAAAGGGAGAATCTATATTGCTCGCGACTCCCAAACGCAAGCGACTGGCCCAATTGCCTCGTTTTCCTACCCTATTGAAATAGACAAAATCATTGAAGCCGATCAAAAACTCCGGTAGGCGTACATCCGAACTGGTCACGTATTGCAGGTTGAGCGTACTTTTAAATCCCGATAAATACTGATAATAATATTTTATACCGTTGTATTCATAGATGAGTTTGTACAATAATTTATCCACCACAAGTTCTAAAGGCACATCCGGACTTGTAGCGCCAAATAGGAACTCGTAGTCTTCCGTAAAAAAGTTGATGCCCAACTCGATCCTGTTTTTCAGATTAAATTCGTAGAGTCCCAAAACCTCGAAGGAGGTATTGTTATATTTATAATCTGCTGTAGCATTCTCAAAAAAAACCGGTTCCTGGGTTGTTAAATCTTGATAGTTGACGGCCAGGCCCAAGGTATTTGTAAACAAATAGGGCGCCCGGATATTTAGCCCGAACGAATTAAACACATCCCGTTGATAAAACCCGCCCAGGGTAATATTCCGACCCAAAAGGTTGAATTCCTGAAGCCCGATCCGGAAGGCAAAATCGTCATTGGTAGAGGTATATACATTGGCAAACGGAATCAAAGTGAAGTTTTCCTCAATATTATAAAATACATTATAGGTGTTTTCCTGGGCAGGGAAAACCTGAAAGTAAGCATGCGACACCGATGGTAGACGTTTTAAGCGGGCGATATCCGCTTCCATGGCCATAGAGTCCAAGATGGTTCCAGGCCGTACCTTGGCAATTTTTTTGATAAAGGATGCCTTGGTCCGCTTATTGCCCTGTACCTTTACATCGGCTACGGTAGGTTGTTGCGCAAATCCCCAAGCAAAAAGGAAAAAAAGCAAAAGTGATGGACCAAACCTCATGGCAATTTTTGGGTTTTGGCTTTAAAGATAGCCCATCCCTTCCTAAAAAAGTTCACGGTCTTGTGATAATTAAGGGCCTTGGAAAAACTTCGGGCAAACCCGCTGGTTCAATTAGGACTTCCATAAAGTACCAGATGCACCAAGGAGGGAAAAACCCTTGGGAAAGCAGACACCGAGGGTGCATGACACCTTACCGATACCTATTAAAATACTGTTGCAGTACGTCTTCCGCAGGTTTGTTTTGAGGGGTAAATCGGTTGCAGGTATCCCCGCCCGCGTTTTTATGATCAATGAACCACTTCCATACAAATCCACCAGCAAACCAATCCTCAGTCCAAAACTCTTCGAAGATCGCTTTTTTCGCGTTCACCTGACCCTCAAAATTGACCGCCATTTGGTTTTGATCTACCAACCAGGGTTTTTTGGCCGTATAATCCATACTTCGGTATCCGAACTCGGTAAACAGCACCGGTTTGTTCATGGTTTCGGACAAGAGGGAAATTCTTTCTTTATGGGGTCGCCATCCGGCCTTGAGCTGCTCAATTGTCGGGGTCTTTTCCTCGGACAAAGGGAAATAAGCATCAATCCCTATATAATCGAGCTCATCCCAAAAAGAGGTTCTCGGGTACTCGTCCCAATTGGCCGCATAGGTTAGTTTACCCTGGTATACCGCTCTAATTTTTTTAATTAGGGCTTTCCAGTACTGGGGCCGGTTTTTTACAAATTGTTCCAATTCGGTTCCAATGCAAAGTAATTTGGTATTGGTCTCCTCGGCCAGTTTGGCATAGGTGAGGATAAACGCATCGTACGAAGCTTCCAGGGCCTTCCAATCCTCTTCCGATCCCATCTTTAATCCGCCGGTAAACTCCCCCCTCCAAATCCAAATTTGTGGTTTCAGCATCACCTCGATCCCATTTTTCTGGAGCAATTGTATGTATTGCTTGGCACCTCTCCTGGTTTCCCCGTACCATTGCCTGTCCGTGTCAAAGACAATATCCGGGGAATGCAGGTCCCGAATAAACCCGAACGGCATTACCGCAGCATAACCGGCATTGATCCCAACCACGGCATCCACTTGTTGCTGGGTAACCTTTTCACGGGAACCCACAAAACTCACTCCATTGATTTTTTCCATGACCTGACCGGTACAGGAGAGTTGCACCAGACATAAAAAAAGAAGCCCTATTTTCCTCATATGATCGGGAATAAGGCTTCTAAAATAATATTTTTATGAATTCCTTCTACAAAATGGCCCTTAAGCCTATGTTAAAGGTTTCCCCTAGGCCTGTGTCATTGCCCCTTACGAAATTTGTATACAGAAACTCAATGTTCAATGCTTTGGTCAATTGGTACTTTAGACCTCCACCAAGCGCGGTAAAGTCTTGTTCAAAATCGCTGCCCAGGTCTATCAATTGGGAATGTTGCGCCAAAGCCAGGATGGTGAACTTGGAACTTGGGAAATAACTCAAAAAGATGCCTGGCGTAAGCCGCAAACTGTTGTTGGCAAAACTCTCGTCCTTGTCCCCAAAATTCAGTTCGGAATTAATCTCGCTGAACAACTGCCACTTATCTCCGGGAAAGGTATAATCATAGAAAAACCGATTCTGCCAAATAAATCCGTTTTGATCTAAAAAAACACCATTTTCCGTTTCGTTATCCACTAAGGGAATAAAAAAGGAGCTTTGTATGGAAAAATTGCTCAGAGAAGCAAAAGGCACAAATTTTACAGAAGGTGCTATGGAAGTCAGACCTGATCGGGCCGTGGTGTCATCACCGTCAAACTGAAATACCTCCAGGGCACCCCTATCGGCCACCACGTTGGACCTAAACTCCAGGATGGCCCCCACATTCCATCTTTTATTTTCACCAACGCCCGTATACACCTCCAAGGTAGAGGTAAAAAAGGTCTGCCTGGGTTCTCTGCCCTCGCTAAAGGTACTCTCTGTCTGTGTATAGAGGTTGTTGAACCATTTAAGATCCCACTGGCCCCTGCCGACCAATTTGGAAGGAGTAAAGGTCTGGATGTTACTTTTCTGTTGATCTGTATCGTCCTGCGCAATAGCTGTTGCTGCAACAAAAAACAATGCAATACTTAATATACCGTGTTTAAACAATTTCATTTTAGTCGTTATTTATATGTCGTTATTATTTACTTTCATTTAGGGTCCAATCGTAACTGTAGAAATAGGTTTTGGCCTTTTCCGGAAGTTTCTCGTTTCGGTACAGGTTCACAAAATCGACCAAACTCTTTCCACCCTGCGTAAAATCTCCCTTGTACCATTCAAAAATCTGGGAAAGCCCAACCTTGTTCTTATTTAGTTTGATGAACTCCGGATTGTTCAGCGCCAATTGGGTCTGTTTCTGCAGTTGCACCTCCAAGGAAGAGGGTAGGTATGCCTGGTCAATAATGGGGGGACAGCCTAAACCGGCACAGACCAAAACGAAATGAAAACGGGCTTCGTTGGGAAAATTGGCCCTCAACAATTTGTTTTCTATGTCGTTCAAAGTGATGCTATGCCCACCAATATTGTATTTGATCGCATCAAAAAAACCTGCCTTGTCCAGGGGCGACTTTATTGGATAATTGTCCACGATTCCCTTGATTACCGAAAGATTATACCCGTTGATCCAGAATGCTTGGTATTCCTTACTGTCCGATTTGGACACACTAATGCCCTCGGCCATACTTATCAGTTCGTCAAGTGCGCCCGAATCTTGTTTGATTGTGCTATAGGCTACCCTACCTTGTTTTATATAGGTCTTAAAAAAAGTATCGGCCTTGGAGAAAAACTCAGCTTTGGTCTGCCCATAGCTTAGGGAGACGGTCAATAAAAAAACAGCTGTAAGGTGTGCTATGGTACTTTTCATTTGCATGGTTTTATTTGTGCTAGATTGACGCTTAGGTCGAATCATTGCCCACTACCCTACAGAAAATTCGGAATTTTGTGATTTATTTAAGAAATTAGTAATCAACGAGTTAGGTGTTCGTTTTTTCATCCAAAACCTTACAGCAAAACATCGTATTTAAATTCTTTCTAAATTAAAGTTGAAAATTAAGTTCTTATATTTAGACACGACCTAAAAAATTGTAACACCCACAATCCAAATGGAAAACATCGTTATCATCGGTAACGGTATCGCTGGTGTATCCGCAGCCAGACATATCCGAAAACTATCCGATAAAAGAATCATTATGGTTTCGGCGGAAACCGATTATTTCTTCTCCCGTACCGCTTTGATGTACGTTTACATGGGCCATATGAAGTTTGATCATATTCAACCCTATGAGAACTGGTTTTGGCAAAAGAACAGGATAGAATTGGTCCGAGGCTATGTTACCAAGGTAAATCACGAAGAGAAAAAGCTGCTATTGGACAACTCCAGGACTATTGGCTATGATAAATTGATTATTGCCACAGGATCCAAACCCAACAAGTTTGGTTGGCCAGGCCAGGATTTGCATGGGGTACAGGGTATGTACTCCAAACAGGACCTAGATCTCCTGGAAGTCCATGCCCCGAACAAGGAGCTCTGCAAGCGTGCCGTGATCGTAGGGGGCGGACTCATAGGAATAGAGTTGGCCGAAATGCTTAGAAGCAGGGATATTCCGGTGACCTTTTTGGTCAGGGAAAGCAGTTTCTGGAACGGTGTGCTTCCGGAAGGGGAATCGCAGATGATCAACGAGCACATCCTGGAGCACCACATCGATCTAAAATTGGGGACCAACCTTGTTGAAATCATTCCTGACGAAAATGGCAAGGCAAAAGCGGTCACTACGGATAAAGGCGAAACAATCGAATGCGATGTGGTAGGACTCACCGCCGGGGTTTCCCCAAATGTGGATTTTTTAAAGGATTCCGGTATTGAACTCGGCAGGGGTGTAAAGGTCAACAGGCACTTGGAAACCAATATTCAGGATATATATGCTATAGGCGACTGCGCCGAACAGCATGAGGCCATTGGCAACCGCCGGCCCATAGAAGCAGTATGGTATACCGGGCGCATGATGGGCGAGACCGTGGCCCATACCATCTGTGGAAACAAATTGGAATACAAGCCCGGGCACTGGTTCAACTCTGCCAAATTCCTGGACATAGAATACCAGACCTACGGCTGGGTATTTGCCGACGGGCCGGCCAAAAAGGACTATGAACAACATTTTCACTGGAGACATGCCCTAGAGAAAGTTTGTATCACGGTGGCTTATCATAGGGAAACCCGACAGTTTTTGGGCATCAATACCTTTGGTATCCGTATGCGCCACGAAATTTTTGACCGTTGGCTTACCGAGGGACGATCGGTAGACCATGTCATGGAACATTTAGGGGATGCCAACTTTGATCCAGAATTCTATTCGCACTACGAGACCGAAATCGTATCCAAATACAATTCGGAAATGGGCGCCAACATCAAACCCAAGAAAAAAAGTTGGGCACGAATTTTTCAAACCACATAAACCAGAAACAGACTATGAGCACTTTAGATAAAAGCATGGCGCTTACCGGCCAACCCCCCAAGTCATTGAGCAAAGGGCAAAAATTGGCTACCCTTTGGGGTATGGCAGGTCTTGGCATTTTATTGCTCGCTTCTTTCAACATAAATTTTCCCAACAAAGGGCTGTGGCTCTCCCTAGCGCTGCTCTCCATTTTTGGGGGAACCTTCTGGTTCTCCAAAGAAGCCTATGGCCAGAAACACAAGGGCATCAAAAATGATGGGGTATGGTTTAAATCCATTTCCTCGGCGGGCCTCTTCGGATGGCTGGCGGGGATAGCTCTGACAGGATTTTATATTGTGCTCTATTTTTTTCCGGCCTATTTGGGATTGTCCTCAAAAGGCGATAATACCGGGGTTATTGCTCTATTTGACCCCCTTAGTAAAATGCTCAGTGGAAATCCGGCCAGCCAGTGGTTTGTGTATGGAACCTTATACACCGTGGCCATTTTGGCCTTTGGGGTCAAGTTCATTTGGAAATACCGCCATAACCGTTACGAGGTTTTACGGACCATTAGCGTTATGTTTTTTCAAGCAGCCTTTGCCTTTCTCATTCCAGAGATTATGGCCAGGCTCAACGGCAAGATTCCGTACTACGACCTCAAGAATATGTGGCCCTTGAACTACTATAATTTTGAACGCTACCGAATTAATGGTTTTATAGATGCCGGAGACGTAGGGATGGCCATGCTCCTTTTTGGTATTCTTACCATTTTTGTAATCTCACCCATCCTCACCTTTAAGTATGGTAAGCGCTGGTATTGCTCATGGGTATGTGGCTGTGGCGGATTGGCCGAGACTGCCGGCGATTCCTTTAGGCAATTAAGCGATAAAAAAGTATCGGCCTGGAAGGTTGAACGCTGGGTGGTACATAGCGTGGTGGTATTTGTTACCCTGATGACCACGGCAGTAATCTATTCCTATCTTGGCAACGATACCAGCAAGTACTGGCTTACGAAAACCACCTTTCTAGTGGGGGTAACCGCAATCCTGACCTTGGTCTTTGGATGGGTAATGCTCTTTAAAAGACAAGAGCTCCAAAAGGATGCCCAATATGGTGCCATTGGTTATTTTGTAATCATTATGGCACTGATCGGGCTACATTACTTTAGTGGTGACGGCAATATCTTTCTCTTCAAATCGGAAAGCCTTAGAAAATCTTACGGCTTTTTGATCGGAAGCATTTTTTCTGGTGTCATCGGAACCGGATTCTACCCCTTATTGGGCAATAGGGTCTGGTGCAGGTTTGGTTGTCCCATGGCGGCCATTCTGGGATTCCAACAGCGGCTCTTCTCCAGATTCAGGATCACCACCAACGGCGGTCAGTGCATCTCCTGTGGAAATTGTTCCACCTATTGCGAAATGGGTATCGACGTAAGGGCCTACGCCCAAAAAGGGGAGAACATCGTACGATCTAGTTGTGTGGGCTGTGGTATTTGTTCCGCTGTTTGTCCGCGGGGTGTCCTTAAACTGGAAAACGGCCCCCTAAAAGGGCGTATAGATAGCAATCAGGTATTGTTGGGCAATGATGTGGACCTCATGGATCTTGTAAATCAGAAATAAGGTGTTAACCTATTCCCTTTGTCCCGACAAAAAGTAAAAAACTATGTCTTCAAAGTTGCTCCCTTTGATTTGGACATTGCTCCTAATAGGTATATCCCCCAAAATGGGAAGGGTCTACCAGAAAGATTATTATCAATCCGGAACCTTGCGATCAGAAGGATGGCAGAACGGACAAAACAAGGTGGGATATTGGAAATTTTATCATGAAAACGGGGTAAAATCCGAACAGGGACATTACCTTAGGGACCAAAGGGAGAATTACTGGCATTTTTACGATCCACGTGGGAGATTACTAAAACAGGGGCATTATCACAAAGGGAAAGAAGTAGATTGGTGGTTGTTTTATGACGCCAAGGGAAAAGTGAACCACAAATGCCAGCTCAAGGACGGCATAAAAAATGGCTATTGTCTTAAATACATGAATGAAAAATTAACCTCAGCGGAAAAGTATTCCAATGGAAGGAAAATTAAGGAGTGGTTCAGTTTTAGAAGTTTCCAGCGGGAAAACAAGCTTTCCGATTTAAAATAATGACGGATATCAAAGTGATTATTCCTGCCTTCAATGAAGGGGAGTCCATTGCCAAGGTCATTGCAGAAATTCCGGACTGCGTCTCGGAAATCATCGTGGTCAATAACCATTCTACGGACCAAACCGTGGAAAACGCCAGCAAAGCGGGGGCTACGGTCCTAACCGAGAATCGAAAAGGATATGGCTACGCCTGCCTCTGCGGCATGGATTATGTGGCCAAACAATCCAAAACCCCCAATATCATCGTATTTATCGACGGAGATTATTCCGATTACCCGGAGGAACTCTCCAAAATTGTAAAACCCATTGTTGAGGACGGTGTTGATTTTGTTGTTGGGGCAAGGGTAAGCGCGTTACGCGAACCAGGCTCCATGACGCCACAGCAAATTTTTGGCAATAAGTTGGCCACTTTTTTGATGAAGTTGTTTTTTAGGGCAACATTTACGGACTTAGGACCGTTTAGGGCCATAAAGTATGACAAGTTGTTAACACTGCAAATGGAGGACAAAACCTACGGATGGACCGTGGAAATGCAGCTGAAAGCACTGAAGAGAAAATTGACATATACCGAAGTACCAGTGCGTTATAAAAAAAGAATTGGTATGTCCAAGGTGTCGGGTACCGTAAAAGGTAGTATATTTGCAGGCATAAAAATCCTTGGTTGGATATTTAAATACAGCATCAAATAATATGGGACTTACAATTGTTTACATTATCATCGCTATTTACAGCATTGCATTAGTATTGATATTCTTTTATAGTCTGGCCCAATTAAATCTTTTGGTCAATTACCTCGGACAAAAAAGACAAAACCAAGAAGCCCCAAAATACAATCTATTAGATCCCAAGGAAATTCCCTTTGTTACCATCCAACTTCCCATCTATAATGAGGAGTATGTGGTGGAACGCCTGTTGGAAAATATCGCCAAGATAGAATACCCTACCAGTAAATTGGAAATCCAGGTACTGGATGACTCCACCGATAATTCGATAGAGGAAACCGCCGAACGCATTAAGGCCCTGCAGGACACCGGTCTGGACATTCAGCATATTCGACGGGAGAACAGGGAAGGGTTTAAAGCAGGCGCCCTAAAAGAGGGCCTAAAAATAGCCAAGGGTGATTTCGTGGCCATTTTTGATGCCGACTTTTTACCAGATAACGATTGGTTAAAGAAAACGGTAATCTATTTTAAAGATAAGGAAATAGGCGTGGTACAGACCCGATGGGGCCATATCAATAGGGATTATTCAACGCTAACCAGAATCCAGGCCTTTGCTTTGGATGCCCATTTTACCCTGGAACAGGTAGGAAGAAATGCCAAAGGACATTTCATAAACTTTAACGGCACCGCCGGGATATGGCGCAAGGAATGTATTTTGGATGCAGGCAACTGGGAAGGCGATACGCTGACCGAAGATTTGGACCTCAGTTACCGTGCACAGCTGAAAAACTGGAAGTTCAAGTACTTGGAGGACGTAGAGACTCCTGCGGAACTCCCGGTTGTAATCAGTGCGGCCCGATCACAACAGTTCAGATGGAACAAAGGCGGAGCAGAGAACTTTAGGAAAACCGTTTGGAGCGTTATCACCGCCAAGAATATTTCTTTTAAGACCAAATTCCACGGAGTAATGCACCTATTGAACAGTTCTATGTTCCTCTGTGTATTCATCGTCGCCTTGTTGAGTATCCCAATGCTCTACATCAAAAATATGTATGGCCATTTGGGATGGGTTTTCGAGGTAACCAGTTTTTTCATTGTTAGCACCATAATCCTATTCATCTGTTATTGGTTTACCTATAGAAGTATTCAAGGCAGTAGTTTTGACAACTTTGTGGATTATATAAAACTATTCTTTACCTTCTTTTCCGTGGCGCTCGGATTCTCCCTGCACAACACGGTTGCCGTTTTGGAAGGCCATATGGGAAAACGAAGCGAATTTGTGCGCACTCCTAAATTTAACATCAACAACCTTACAGACAGTTGGAAAGGCAATAAGTATCTGGCCAAAAAACTATCTCCGAATATGATTTTGGAGGCGGCTTTAATGGTTTACTTCCTCTTTGGGATGTACAGCGCCATCCCCTTAAACGATTTTGGGCTCTTTCCGTTCCATTTCATGTTGTTCTTAGGGTTTGGATTTGTATTCTTTAAATCCCTTACGGCAAAAGCCTAGTCATTTTTAATTTTAATTTCTTATTTTTCTTGGCCTTATACCCTAACTGATGCCAAGCATATACCAACACCTTATCCTTTATTGGAAACTGCACAAAATTCCAATTCTGATAGTGCTTGTCAGTAGTGCGTTCTATCTCGCCTTCGCCTACGATCTGCAACGTACCGATTTCATCAAATTACTGACCCTTTTCCTGGGCGCATTTTTTTTGAGCTTCAAATTGATACAATTTGAAAAATGGAACCTCAAGTTCCTCCTATGTGCCGGAATCCTTTTTCGTATCTGTTTCATAATCGCAGAACCCAATCTTTCCCAAGATTTTTATCGCTTTATTTGGGATGGGGAGTTGGTGCGCCATGGAATAAACCCCTACCTACACCTACCCAATACCTTAATTGAACAGGAGGGCTTGGTCATTGCCAATGCACAGGAACTTTATGACGGAATGGGTAGTTTAAGCGCAAAGCATTTTAGCAATTATCCACCCTTGAATCAGGTTCTTTTTGCCCTTGCCGCACTGCTATCGGGTAAGAGCGTACTGGGCGCCACCATTGCCCTAAGGGGCATCATTATCCTTACGGACCTGGGTATTCTGTATTTTGGGCGAAAATTGCTCCAAAACCTGAGCCGTTCTCCTCACCTTATTTTTTGGTACTTCCTAAATCCCTTGGTCATCATTGAACTCACAGGGAACCTTCACTTTGAAGGGGTCATGTTATTCTTTTTTGTATGGTCCATGTACCTGGTCTCCAAAAACAAATGGGCTCTAGCGGCCGTGGTATTTGCGCTGTCCATATCCGTAAAGCTCGTACCCTTGCTGTTTCTGCCCTTATTCTTGAAGCATTTAGGGTTTAAGCGCTCGGTACTTTTCTACCTTATTGTAGGAACAACCACGCTGGTATCGCTAATCCCTTTTTATTCCACTGAATTCCTGGACAATTATTCTGAGACTGTAGGCTTGTGGTTTTCCAACTTCGAGTTCAATGCAGGGCTCTACAACCTGGTCAAACAAATCGCAGTCCAATTCGATGCAAAACCCTGGGAGCTTATCAAGGTCTACGGTAAGATTACCACCTTGCTTACCATAACCCTTGTGCTGCTATTTACCTTCCTGAGAAAAAACCAGCAATTGTCCACCCTCATGGGTTCCATGTTATGGGTACTTTGCTGTTATTATTTCCTGACGGCCACTGTGCATCCCTGGTACATTGTATTCGTATTGTTGCTGGCCTTATTTACCGATTATCGGTTTCCTCTGGTCTGGTCTGGCGCCGTAATCTTGAGCTATTGGGCCTACTCCAACAGTGCGTACAAGGAGAGTTTACCACTATTGGCTCTTGAATATATTGTAGTGTATGCTTTTTTGCTTTACGAAATATTCAGATTAAGGGGGCAAAATATGTTATTTCGTAAAAATTGAGGTGCAACTTATGAAGTTTGAGTTTAATTTGTACATTTGACTCCTAATGGATTTTAACGCACATACCCACTTTTCTTTTCGGACTTCAGTTCCGTCAACTTCTTTTGTGCCTACTCGCCGTCGCCCGTAAGGGTGCGTTCCTGTTTTGGAAATAGGTGAGTCCATTTCCGCAAAATCTCTTCAACATTCAATTTTATTTTTTACCCTTAAACGTAAGTGGCAATGGAAATTGTTATTGCTAACGAAGCACATTTTAGATACGCCCAGATTATCTGCGATACCATCGGGGAATCCGCAAAGGTACGGGGCACGGGTATTGCAAAGCGTACGCCGGAATACATCCTCCGAAAACTGGAAAACGGTAACGGGGTCATTGCTCTGGACGGCGATACCTTTGCGGGCTTTTGTTATATAGAGGTATGGGGGCACGAAAAATACGTGGCCAATTCGGGTCTTATCGTACATCCCGATTATAGGGGCCAGGGCCTTGCCAAAAAAATCAAGAAGAAAGTCTTTGAGCTCTCCAGGAAAAAATTTCCGGAGGCTAAAATATTTGGAATCACTACCGGATTGGCGGTTATGAAAATCAACTACGAACTGGGGTACAAACCAGTGACCTTTTCGGAGCTTACCGATGATCCCGAATTTTGGAAAGGATGCCAGACCTGTAAAAATTTTGATATTCTTACCCGAACGGAACGGAAAATGTGTCTATGTACGGGAATGCTCCATGACCCAAAGGCCAAACAAAACGAACGAAAAAGGGAAAAGGTAAACGGAAAGGCATTTAAACGCCTAAAAAGTATAAAAGAACAGTTGTTCCTTAAAAAGAAACAAAAATGAAAAAACTCGTTTTAGCCTATAGCGGCGGATTGGATACCTCGTATTGTGCAAAATACCTCTCCCAGGAAAAAGGTTTTGAAGTACATGCGGTAAGTGTGAATACCGGTGGGTTTTCCCGGGAGGAGATCGAGGTCATCAAGGAAAAGGCACTAAAACTGGGAGCCACCTCCTATACGTCCATAGATGCCGTGCAGACCTTCTACGACAAGGTGGTAAAGTACCTCATCTTTGGCAACGTCCTCAAGAACAATACCTATCCCCTTTCGGTAAGTGCGGAACGAATCGTGCAGGCCATTGAAATAGTGACCTATGCCAAAAAGGTAGGTGCAGGCTACATAGCGCATGGCAGTACCGGAGCTGGGAACGATCAGGTACGATTCGATATGATCTTCCAGATCCTGGCCCCCGAAATTGAGATTATCACGCCTATCCGGGACTATAAACTTTCTCGGGAAGCCGAAATCGAATACCTAAAAAAGAACGGGGTAGACTTCGCCTGGGAAAAAGCCAAGTATTCCATAAACAAAGGGCTCTGGGGTACCTCGGTAGGTGGGGATGAGACCTTGACCTCTCATTTGCCCTTGCCGGATACCGCTTATCCCAGTCAGCTTCAGCAAACGGACCCAAAAACCATCACCCTTACGTTTACCAAAGGTGAACTTAAGGCAATCGATGGTGAAGCCGATACCGCTGTAAACCTAATAGAAAAGTTGAACGCTATGGCATCCAAATTTGCCATCGGGCGCGATATCCATGTGGGGGACACTATCATCGGCATAAAAGGACGGGTGGGCTTTGAAGCGCCTGCCTCCCTCATCATTATCAAGGCCCACCACCTTCTGGAAAAACATACCCTGAGCAAGTGGCAACAATATCAAAAAGACCAATTAGGAAACTTTTATGGCATGCTGCTGCACGAAGGAAATTATTTGGACGAAGTAATGCGCAACATCGAGGCGTTTCTGAGCGACACCCAGAAAAAAGTTAGCGGTGAGGTCTCCGTGGGCTTGCATCCCTACCGGTTTGAGCTCAACGGCATCACCTCCGAACACGATTTGATGAATGCTTCCTTTGGCAGTTATGGAGAAATGAACAAGGGATGGACGGCCGAAGAGGCCAAAGGGTTCATCAAGATCCTCTCCAATTCGGGAAAAATATATACGCACGTAAACAAAGATCATGATTAAAGCAGGTATTATAGGAGGTTCCGGATATACTGGTGGGGAACTCATCAGGATTCTATTGGGCCATTCGGAAGTGGCCATAGATTTTGTGTACAGCACTACCCGGGCCGGTAAAAAAGTAGTCACCGCCCACCCTGACCTTTTAGGGCGGACAGGGCTTGAATTTACGAATGAGGTGAATTTAGACGTGGACGTTGTTTTTTTATGTCTTGGACATGGCAATTCCACCAAATTCCTAGAAACCCATGAGTTTTCCAAGGACACAAAGATTGTGGACCTAAGCAACGACTTTAGGCTTGGGAAAGATGCTGCGCTTGACGATAGAACCTTTGTCTACGGCCTCCCCGAACTCCATAAAGCGGACATTGTACAGGCCACGGCCATCGCCAATCCGGGATGTTTCGCCACGGCGATCCAACTGGCCCTATTGCCCTTGGCACAGGCGGGGTATTTAGGGCAGCAAATCCATGTAAATGCTACTACCGGAAGTACGGGTGCGGGTGTAAGCCCCTCAGGAACTTCCCATTTTAGCTGGCGGAACAACAACATCTCATGGTATAAGCCTTTTACCCATCAGCATTTGGATGAGATCAGGGAAAGCCTTCAATCGCTCCAGCAAAACACCGGGGAACTCTTGTTCCTCCCCAACCGGGGAAATTTTACAAGAGGTATTTTGGCCACGGCCTACACCCATTTTAAGCCTTCGCTTGATGAAGCCATGGCATTGTACCGGGATTTTTATGCGGATGCGAAATTCACCCAACTGTCCGAAGAGCCCATTCATTTAAAGCAAGTGGTAAATACCAACCAGTGCCATATCCATCTGCACAAGCATCAGGATACTTTGCTGGTCACTTCGGCCATAGATAATTTATTAAAAGGAGCCTCGGGACAGGCGGTACAGAATATGAACCTTATGTTCGGTTTTAACGAGCACGAGGGCCTACAGCTCAAGGCAGGTGTCTTTTAGAAACAGCTTGAGCGTCTAAGAAGTAAAAACTAGTGTAAATAGATTCCCGCCCTTGTCTGCCGACAGGCAGGTTCGCGGGAATGACAAAAAAATAAAAATGAAAATAGCCATCATCGGAGCCGGAAATCTAGGTCTGTCCATCGCCAAGGGCATATTGCACACCAATGGCGCTACCACCATGTTCCTTACCAAAAGAAGTGTGGACAGTATCAAGGATTATGAAAAGTATGGGAACGTCACCGTTAGCACTGACAATGCTGAGGCAGTGAAAAAATCGGATGTGCTGATCTTTGCCGTCCAACCCGGGCATTTTGCGCAGATTCTACATGATATTAAGGACCTGCTTACCGAAAAACACGTGTTGATCTCAACCATTACGGGATTCAGCATCGGGAAAATGGAGGAAATCATTGGAGCGGACCAATATATTATCCGTAGTATGCCCAATACGGCCATTTCCGTAGGAAAATCCATGACCTGCCTCTGTAGTAACAGCATGGGGGCAAAACGTATTGATCTGGCCAAGGCCATATTTAATAGGATGGGGCATTCCCTGGAAATTCCTGAGGAACAGATGCAGGCCGCCACCGTTATCTGCGCCAGTGGTATCGCCTTTTGGATGCGTTTGATACGGGCCACAACCCAGGGTGCCATTCAACTCGGTTTCGATGCGCGGGAAGCCCAGGAACTCGCCATGCATACCTGTAACGGGGCCGCGAGTCTACTAATCGAGTCCGGCAGCCATCCTGAGGAAGAAATAGACAGGGTGACGACCCCCAAAGGGTGCACCATAGAAGGCCTAAATGAAATGGAACACCAAGGTTTAAGTTCTTCATTGATCCGCGGTATTGTAGCTTCCTTCGAAAAAATCAGTCAGATACGAAAGGGATAGACCATGTGGAGTAAGAACAATGTTACGCTTAACACAACAGTCCATTAAATTCAATGACTATGAAATTATTTGATGTATATCCGCTTTACGAGGTAACCCCGGTTTCCGCCAAGGGCCTGGTGGTTACGGATGAACACGGACAGGATTATCTGGACCTTTATGGCGGGCATGCCGTGATATCCATTGGCCATGCCCATCCACATTACGTAAAGCGCATTAAAGACCAATTAGACAAGATCGGGTTTTACAGTAATGCGGTCAAAAACCCCTTGCAACAGGAGTTGGCATCCCAATTGGGCCGTCTATCCCAGTGCGGGGACTACCAGTTGTTTCTTTGCAATTCTGGCGCCGAGGCCAATGAAAATGCCTTAAAAATGGCTTCTTTCCAAACAGGAAAGTCAAGGGTTATTGCCTTTAACAACAGTTTTCATGGTAGAACCTCCGCCGCTGTGGCCGCTACGGATAATGAAAAGATCAATGCCCCGATCAACAAACAGCAAAAAGTAAGTTTTTTACCCTTTAATGACCTTAATGCTTTTACCGCTGAAATCGAAAAAGGAGACGTATGTGCCGTGATCCTGGAAGCGATCCAAGGAGTTGGCGGACTGGACGAGCCCAGCACTGAATTTTATCAGAACGTAGCAACCCTATGCAAGCAGCACCAGGCGGTCCTCATTGCAGATGAAGTTCAGTCCGGTTTTGGTAGGAGCGGTAACTTCTTCGCCTTTCAACACCATGGTATATCCCCCGATATCATTTCTATAGCCAAGGGCATGGGCAACGGCTTTCCCGTGGGCGGCATCTTGATCCGGGAGCACATTCCCGCCTCCTATGGCATGTTGGGAACCACTTTTGGTGGCAATCACCTGGCGTGCGCAGCCACCTTAGCTGTCCTAGAAGTGTTGGAACGGGAACAGCTCGTGGAAAACGCAGGAAATTTAGGGGCCTATATTAAGGAAAGGGCCCTTGAGGTACCGGCCGTGAAACAGGTCAAGGGCCGTGGGTTAATGCTTGGGCTCGAATTTGATTTTGAGGTGGCCGATCTGCGAAAGCGCCTGATCTATGACCAACATATTTTTACCGGAGGGGCAAACAATAAAAAGCTATTGCGCATTTTGCCCGCGCTAACCATTACCAAGGAACAGGTAGACCTGTTCTTTGAAGCCCTGCAAAACGAATTGGCATGAAGAACTATCTATCCATAACCGATCTTGGGCCACTGGCAAAGGGAGTTGCCGAGGCATTGAAACTAAAGGAAAACCCAACGCGCTTTCAAGGCTTGGGAAAAAATAAGACCTTAGGGCTCCTGTTCTTTAACAACAGCCTTAGAACCCGGCTCAGTACCCAAAAAGCAGCGCTGAACCTGGGTATGAACGTCATGGTCATGAACTTCGGCAATGAGGGTTGGGCCCTGGAATTTACCGATGGTACGGTCATGGACCAAGGAACGTCCGAACATATCAAGGAAGCGGCCCAGGTAATCTCCCAATACTGCGATATGGTGGCGATCCGTGCCTTTGCCTCTCTTAAGCACAAGGAAAAGGACGAGGCCGAAGAGGTACTGAACGGCTTTATGCGCCATGCGAGCATTCCCGTGATAAATATGGAAAGCTCCATAAGACACCCCCTGCAGGCCCTGGCGGATGCCATTACCCTGGCCGAAGCGCGCAAAACATCACGGCCCAAGGTGGTGCTGTCCTGGGCCCCGCATCCCAAAGCACTTCCGCATGCCGTGGCCAATTCCTTTGTGGAAATGATGAAATTACAGGATGTGGAGTTTCTGGTAACACATCCTGAGGGCTATGAGTTGAATAAGCGCATTGTGGGAGACGTTCGGGTGGAATACGATCAGCAAAAAGCGCTGGAAAATGCCGACTTCGTCTATGTGAAGAACTGGAGCAGTTATAACTCCTATGGGGCGGTACTGACCCAGGACCCCAACTGGATGATCACTCGTGAAAAATTGGGAAGTGCCCAGTTCATGCACTGTCTTCCTGTACGGAGAAATGTGGTCGTGGAAGATGCGGTATTGGACAGCGAACAATCTTTGGTCATTGCACAGGCCAATAACCGGACCTACGCCGCGCAGCTGGTGTTAAAAAAAATATTGGAAAGCATATGAAGCCAGAACTATCAATTGTAAAAATAGGAGGCAACATTATAGAGGACCTTGCTGCCTTAACCCAATTTGCGGGTCTGTTCGCCGAACATAAAGGGCTGAAGATCCTGGTACATGGTGGTGGCAAACTGGCCACGGAAATGGCGCAAAGATTGGGGGTGGCATCGCAATTGGTGGGCGGCCGTAGAATTACAGATGCCGAAAGCCTGGAGGTCATCACCATGGTCTACGCCGGATTGGTCAACAAAAATATAGTGGCAAAGCTACAGGCCAAGGAGTGCAATGCCATAGGACTCAGTGGTGCCGATGCCAATACCATCCTTGCGCATAAAAGACCGGTGAAGGAAATCGATTTTGGTTTTGTGGGCGATGTGGAGGGTGCCAATGCCGGCGCCATTAGCGCATTGCTCCAAGCCAATTTTGTACCTGTCTTTTGTGCCATGACCCATGATGGCAACGGACAATTGTTAAACACCAACGCGGACACCATAGCTTCGGAAATCGCCATTGCCCTGAGCGGAGCGTATCGGACCACCTTGTACTATTGTTTCGAAAAAAAGGGGGTTTTGAAGAATCGGGAAGACGACAATTCGGTAATCCCGTACATAGACATGGAAAGCTATCAACAGCTATTGGAGAAAAAAATCGTTGCGGACGGCATGCTCCCCAAATTGGAAAACTGCTTTCATGCCCTTCAACGGGATGTTGACAAGGTATGTATTGGAAATATGTCCATGCTTAACCCATCATCCACACTGTTCACTACAATAACCCTATGATTATGGACCAACGTCAACTTACAAAAAAAGCGATTGAATTGTTGAAGGAACTGATTTCCACCAGGTCTTTTTCTTCGGAAGAAGATAAAACGGCCACGGCCATCGAAAAGTGGTTTGCCTCCCATGATATACCCCATAAACGGGAAAAGAACAACGTGTATGCTTTTAATCAGCACTTTGATGCTCAGAAGCCTACGCTATTGTTGAACTCCCACCACGACACGGTGCAACCCAATACGGCTTATACCAAGGATCCTTTTGAGGCCCAGGTCGAAGATGGGAAACTGTATGGCCTGGGCAGCAACGATGCGGGTGGGTGTCTGGTATCTCTCATAGCCTCCTTTACACACTTCTATAGCGCCGAGAACCTGAATCACAATATCATTCTCGTTGCCTCTGCCGAAGAAGAGAGTTCTGGCCCAAACGGGCTAAACAGCATGTTACCCCTCTTGCCAAAAATTGATGTGGCCATCGTAGGGGAACCCACCTTGATGAATTTGGCCATTGCCGAAAAAGGGCTGGTCGTTTTTGATGCGGTTATCAAGGGGACACCCTCCCACGCAGCCCACCCCAATGAAGACAATGCCATTTATAACAGCATTGCCGTGTTGGACTGGTTTAAAAAATATAACTTCGATCGGGTATCCGATGTGTTGGGCAAGGTGAAGCTCACGGTGACCCAGGTGAACGCGGGGAATCAGCATAATGTTGTACCTGCCCAGGTAGATCTGGTAATCGATGTACGGGTGAACGACAAGTATAGCAATCGGGAAATTGCCGAAATTTTGCAAAAAGAGGCCCCATGTGAACTCACGCCACGTTCCTTGCACCTCAACTCATCGGCCATAGACAAGAACCATGCATTGGTACAATCCGGAATTGCCTTGGGCAGATCAACCTACGGGTCGCCCACCCTGTCCGACCAGGCGGCCTTAAGCTGCCAGTCTTTAAAATTGGGCCCGGGTGATAGCACTCGATCGCATTCGGCCGATGAATTTATCTATGTCCGGGAAATCGAAGAGGGCATCGATCTGTATATCAAAATTTTAAGTAGTTTTCTCCTAACCGATAACGCCTAACGCAAACGATATGAAACTCTGGGACAAAGGATTTAGCACGGATAAAAAAATTGATCATTTTACCGTTGGCAACGATCGGGAATTGGATCTGATCTTGGCGAAATACGATGTGATCGCCTCTAAAGCGCATGCAAAAATGTTGGGGAAAATAGGCTTGTTGACCAAGGAGGAGACCGAAAGTTTAGTCCGGGAATTGGATGCTATAGGAGATGACATCACAAAGGGGGATTTTATCATCGAGGACAGCTTCGAGGACATGCATTCCAAGATCGAGTTCCTGCTCACCGAAAAATTGGGGGATACCGGGAAAAAAATCCATACGGCCCGCTCCCGGAACGATCAAGTATTGGTGGCCATGCACCTTTACCTGAAGGACGAATTGGAGGAAATCAAGGAACAGATCATTACACTTTTTGACCTGTTATTGAATCTGGCAGAAAAGTATCAATCGGTCTTGTTGCCAGGGTATACCCATTTGCAGATCGCCATGCCCTCTTCTTTTGGACTGTGGTTCTCTGCTTATGCGGAGAGCTTGGTGGATGATCTTTATTTTATCAATGCCGCATATAAGGTGGCCGACCAAAATCCGTTGGGCAGTGCCGCCGGTTATGGGAGTTCCTTTCCCATAGACCGGACATTCACTACCAGGGAAATGGGGTTTGAGAGCCTCAAGTACAATGTGGTGGCTGCGCAAATGGGAAGGGGTAAAGTAGAAAGAGCCACCGCTTTTGGCATCAGTAGCATAGCGAACACACTCTCAAAAATGGCCATGGATATTTGTCTCTATATGAGCCAGAATTTTGATTTTATTTCCTTTCCCGATGAACTCACTACGGGTTCCAGCATTATGCCGCATAAGAAAAATCCGGATGTTTTTGAACTGATTCGCGCCAAGTGCAACAAGATACAGGCGGTCCCCAACCAACTTACGCTCATCACCAACAACCTTCCCAGTGGATACCACAGGGACCTTCAATTGGTCAAGGAAGTCATTGTACCGGCACTGCAAGAAATCAAAGCCTGTCTGGAAATGCTAAGTTTCAGCTTAAAAGAGGTACAGGTAAATACGAAAATTTTGGAAGATCCAAAATACGATTATCTCTTTAGTGTGGATACCTTAAACGAACTGGTGCAAGAAGGAATGCCTTTTCGGGACGCTTATAAAAAAATGGGGCGGGAAATCCAAGAAGGTTCCTTTGTCCCCAAACGGGACATTCAGCATACCCATGAGGGCAGCTTGGGCAATTTGTGCTTAAAAGAGATCCGTAAAAAAATGGACCAAGCCTTGTCCTGAGACAGGGTGGTCCATCGGTCATTTTAGATTCCGAAACTTGCTTTCCCGACAAGCCGCCCGGAACTACAATTCCCATTTTATGCCCAATCCGGCGTACTGGTTGCGGTATCCTCGAAAGGACCGTGCATCAATATCCGTATAGTTGGTGGCCCGTACCCTACTATATGCCGTTGCAGTCAACGAGAAGCCCCCATTACCCAATTTGTGGGAGGCGTTCAGGGAAATATCGGCGTAGGTATACCGGATTTTCTCGCCTAAAGGTCCATTGGTGTCCCTTGCTTCAAAATCCGTGTAGTTCCGTGTTAGGTACGACACTTTGGCCCGAAATCGTGTACGATCATCATCAAATTTTAACCCTAGCCCCGGTCCAAGTTGGTCAAAGCCCGAACGGTTTACCAGCACATCTGTCCGGGTGTAGTACACAAAACTAGGTTTTAATTCAAAAGTCTCGCTGATCGGGTAGGTGTAGAAGCCTGTGACTTTAACGTAATTCCAATCTCGCTCCCCTTCCGTAGTAACGTCCGAGGCATTGAAGGTGTCGTACAGCCGTTTTTTTACATAGCCGGTAATACCATATTTGTGGTCCAGTCCGTTGCTTCCAAATTCCTGTTGTAGTCCAAATTTAACCCCAAATTCATTGTATTGAAGGTCCCGGACCCCAAAGGCATCGAAATCCTTGAAATTGTAAAAAGCTTCCAACACCGTTTCATTCTTGGGAAAAAGTTCAAATTTTAGCCCGGAACTTGCTCCGTATACCGTATACCCCAATGGATTTATCAATACGTCCTGGGCACCGTCCAAGCCTTCCCTGTTCATTCGCTTAAAGACCACCTCTGCCAAGAACTCCGTATTCCTATTGAGATCATAATCATATTTCGCCGTGGCCAGAACACTCCAATAGCTATCCTCAAAATTCTCCTGGAATAAACGGGCAAAGGGACTTACCGATAAGCGGATACGGTTCCGGTTCCATTTATATCGATAGTCATAGTCCATAAGAATATCCTGGTAACTGCTACTGGCTATAAGATCTGCCTCGGTCAAAACCACCGTGCCCTGTCGCACCTGCCTAGGGCTCTTAAAATAGTTGTATTCATATCCGCTTTGGGTCTCCACTTCAAAACCTTGTCTTTCCTGTGCCCAAGTGCCTGTAGTTATCAAAAGTGCTAAAAGGATCTTTGTTGGTGTTTTCATCATTTTATTATTATAAGTTTCTTTGTTAGGGAACAGGTATCTTGACGTTCACCCAACCCCCTAAAGGGCATTTTGTTTTATAATCGCACTTTCCAAGCCACAACGATTTACCAATTGGATGCCCAGACCAGGGCGCACGTTTACCTCCATAATCTGTGGCCCTTTGGTCTTGTCGATTACCAGATCTATCCCTAAATAATCCAGTGGGAAGGCCTTTGAGGTTTTTACCGCCAGTTGTAACATTTCTTCCCAGAAAGGAATGGCCTTTTCATAAACGGTAGCGGGATTATCGGGATGATGGTTCCGGTATTGCCTGCCATCATAGACTTCGGTTAAGGTCCCTTTTTCCATATCTACCCCGATACCTACCCCTTTTTGGTGCAAGTTTGCCTTTCCATCAGATTTGGACGTAGGCATCCGTAACATGGCCATGATAGGGATATCCTTTAGGGTAATTATCCTAAAATCCGGTACACCTTCATCATAGATTTCAGCAAAAAAGGGATGTGGAACAATGCATTCCTCTATGAGGCAGCTATCTGTTGAACCCATAGAAAATATCCCTGTGACAATGCTGGTAATATGCTGAAATATTTGCATTTCGGAAAGTGATTTTCCACCGCTGACCCATTGCCCTTCGACAGATTTTTTTAGAATTTTGATGCCTTCGCCCCCGCATCCATTAGCTGGTTTAATGGCCATGGAAGTATAATTTTGACAGGCCTCCCACTTCTTTTTGATATCGCTCACCTTGGTAATGACCGTATAGGTTTCGGCACACGCCAAATTGTTCTTATGCAACAGCTGCTTTGTTTTTACCTTATCATCGGCAAGGGTGTAATCCTTCCTGCGGTTGTGAGGGTAAATCAGTTTAATGTTTCTTTTGTTGAGCCCCATTACCCCGGTGGCATTCTGTATTTGAAAAAGTTTTCGCAACATCTTAGGACAGCTTAAAGGTTAATAAGGGTTTAAAACGAAGTATTTCGGTCCACCGCAAGCCTATATACCTTCCCAAAAGCATGGCCATGGCTATGATGACAAGAAGTATTTCCGGGAAAAGAATCAAGATAGAGGGCAGCCATTTACTGGATAGCATAAAGAAACAAAAGCTTACTGCAATAAGCGTTTGGAACAAGGTACCCGTAGCCTTATGAAAACCGTCCTCCACGATCAAAGTAGAAAAACGTTCAGCGGAAATGGTAAGAATAATGGTGGGAAAAAAGGTAAGGGACGTTAACCATCCAACTCCGGTAATTACGCCCAAGTAAGAGCCAACTGCCATAACCACCACCATAAGGGTAAGCGAAATCACAAGCTTAGGTGTGTGCAACAGGCCCATCTGGTTAAATGGTCTTGAGATAATCCCCACAAATAAGATCAAGAACATAAACAACAACATCCCCGTGGTAAAACCTGTCTCCAAAAGGGAAAACGCTATCAGTACAGGAAGGAACACGCCAAAGGTCCTAAGGCCTACCACATTCCGAAGAAAGGCTACAAGTAGCCCGCCTACAGGAAGCATGAGGAGGAGGAGCAGGGATTCCATTGAAATGAGCTTGCTTTCCACCAGTCCCCACAAGGATATGGGCGATATGCTATTGAACTGGGAGGCACTGGTGCGTAGAAAGGGAATTTTGTTTTCTTTCTTTATCTCATAGCTATAATCGAACTGTAATCCAGGGCTGCGGGTAATAAGAAACTCATCGCCCTCGTACAGTTCCAAATAATTGGCCGGTAAGTAGGCAAAGTGCCCGTTTAAGGCATCAAAGGGAATCCATTGTCCATTGATGTTGATCTCTGCCCAGACATGCGAGGTACGCTTGTTGGATTCCTGCAAAATTATCCCCCCTTTGATCCGAGCAGGAAAACCCATGCCTCTCGCCAAGGCCACCAACAACCTACTTTTTCCACTACAGGAAGCCTTGTTCCGCTCCAACACGGTAAGCGCATCGGTAAGTGTGATTATGGGCGCGGAAGGTATTTCCCTTACAAAATTAAATAGGTTCTGAACTCTTTTCCTGTCCCAAGCGGTATCCTGGGTAAGACGTGCTGCCAAGGCTTTGAGTTTAGGATGATCCGACTGGATATATTTGCTCGGCGCTAAATATTTGGAATGCGCTTTGACAGATCGGCCAAAGCTTTCGGGTAGCGCAAAGACCCTTGCCTTGCCTTCAAAGGTAAATTGATAGTCAATACTTTCATAACTATCTTTCTTAGCGGTCACCCAGACACCCTTGAGGTTGTTCTCATCCGATTTCTTTTCAAATACCATGGTCCTGGCCATATCCTGGACCTCATGGGTAATTCTTTGCCTGCTATTGTTCTTGGGCAAATACGTTTTTACCGATGTATGCCCATCATTGGTCTTGAAAAAGAATCTATAGGTTACCCTATACATCTCTTCAGCAAAAAAATCATCCAAATTTTGAGCTATCGGTACCGCTTTAAAGGTCAGTGAGACAAGGGCGATGCATAATATGGTTCCTATGGCAATTCTAAATTTTTGGGGCGTGTTCATAACGACTTATTTTTGTTATTTTTGATATGGAACAGGTGAAATAGGTTTCACCCAACCCCTGGTTTAAATTTTTTTTCGCCTCATGGAGCGCACTGACAGATCGGTTTGCAATCAGAAAGTATACAACCAGGTATTCGACCTAAATTCCGAAACCTTGCGAAACTATCTGTACTACCAATGTGGCGACCTGCAACAGGCCGAAGATTTGGTGCAAGAGGCCTTCATTAAACTTTGGAACAATTGTAAAAAGGTGATTTTTGAAAAGGCCAGGGGCTTTCTGTTTGCGGTGGCCAAAAACGCTTTTTATAATCAGGTAGCCCATAAAAAAGTGGTGCTGGAATACGCCAAATCCCGGCCACAAAAAAATTTGGACAATGAAACTCCCGAATATAAAATGGAGGAGGAAGAATTTATGTCGCAATTGCAAGCGGCCGTAGCCGCCTTGCCCGATGGACAACGTGAAGTTTTTTTACTGAACCGTTTGGACAAAAAGACCTATAAGGAAATGGCCGAAATGCTTGGAGTCTCACAGACCGCCATTGAAAAAAGAATGCAAAAGGCGTTGCAAAAACTAAGAAAGACCATTAAAAATATTTAAGAGGGGGTGGGGTGAATTCAAAGTAACCGGTTATCCTTATAGAAGTACCATACCATGTTCGAAGATAAAGACGAAACCATATTGGCACGTTGGCTGGCCGGAGAGCTCACTTCAGAGGAGCTAGCCGAGTTCGAGCAATCGGAAGAATTTAGGGAATATCAACAGATAGCCCGGGGTATGGAGTCTTTCAAAAAACCAGCATTTCATAAGGAACAACTACGCGATAAAGTACAAGGTAAACTGGATCATGGATCCAAAGGAAAAGTTAGGTATTTAAAGCCGTTGCTATATGTAAGTTCGGTTGCCGCATCCCTGTTGTTGGTCCTGGGCATTTTCTTTGACGAGGTAAGCTATACTACGGCTACAGGTCAACAGCTGTCAGCGGTACTCCCCGATGGGTCCCAAGTACAGCTCAATGCCCAATCCGTGCTTACCCACAAGCGTTTTTTTTGGAACAGCAATAAAAAGGTGAGCCTGAAGGGTGAGGCTTTCTTTTCTATAGAAAAGGGGGACGGTTTCTCTGTGCAGACCACTTCGGGTACGGTTTCTGTATTGGGAACCCGGTTCAATATCAGGGCTAGAAAATCGACTTTCGAATTGGTCTGTTATGAAGGCAAGGTACAATTTGATGCCGTCTCAATCCAGGAAAAGGCCATCCTGATCGAAGGTGATGTGCTTCGCCTAGAGGCGGATCAACTGGAACGGGAAAGGACCGATTCGGAAAAACCGAGCTGGACTGGTGGCAAAAGCACCTTCAACAACAGTTTATTGATCCATGTTATCGAGGAGTTGGAAATTCAGTACGGCATCAAGATCCAGCACAGTTTGGGGGGCAATACCGACCATTTTACGGGTAGCTTTGTCCATGATGAGCTCGAGATTGCCCTGAAGAGCGTTTTTGTGCCTATGGGCATAGATTATGTACTGGCCCCGGACAAGAAAACAGTTGTACTTAAGTTGCCCTAATACCCAAAATGCCCATGAAAAAGTTGCTCCAATCCATAACACTGCTGTTTACTACTTTTGTCTTTTCCCAGGAAAACCTTACGGTGGCGTATGCGGACACCCCATTAAAACAAGTACTGCTAGATGTTCAGAACAAGACCGCCTTGTCCTTTTCCTATGCGGAAGAGGTCATCAAGGACAAAAAAATAAATTTTACCGGATCGGACATTACAGCGGCGGTTTTGCTTGGTGCCCTCGCGGACCAGACCGGACTAGTGTTCGAAAAAATATCGGAAACCTTAGTAATCATTAGTGTCCCAGTGACCAAACTGGACGTTTGCGGTTATCTGTTCGACAGTGAAAGCAATACACCCCTGCCTTATGCCACAGTGTTGGTAAAGGGAACGTCCATGGGCGCATCAACGGACGAAACGGGATTTTTTCAATTGGAGGATGTGGAGGAAGCGGCTAAGCTGATCATTCAATACGTGGGTTATTCCGACCAGACCGTGGAAGCCTCAGCCTACGGTACAACCAATTGTAAAAATATTTATCTACGGCCCAAAGCGCAATCGCTACAGGAAGTGGTGGTGCTGGGTTATTTAAATAAGGGGTTGGACAAGACTATGGATGGGTCCTTCATCCTAAAAAACACTTCTCTGGGTATCCTACCCGGACTGGTAGAACCCGATGTTTTCCAAAGCATACAAATGATCCCGGGCATTACCAGTTTGGATGAATCCGCTTCGGGTATACAGATACGGGGCGGATCACCCGATCAAAACCTGATTTATTTTGACGGAATAAAGATGTACAATACGGGCCATTTCTTCGGAATGATTTCTACCATAAACCCCTACGTGACCGAAAGTGTCAAAATTTACAAAGGTGGTGCCAGTCCCAAATACGGCGATCGCATTTCCGGGGTTATCGATATTAGTAGTGCCACTCAGGTACCGGATACGGCGTATGCGGGCATTGGGGTGAACGGCACGCATGCCGATGCCTTTTTAAAAACGCCTTTGGGCAAAAATGCAGGTTTGGTGCTTTCCGGCAGACGGTCGTATACCGATGCGCTACAGACCCCTACCTTTGATGCATTGGCCGAAAAGGTATTTCAGAATACCAAGATAGTGACCGATTTTGGTGGGCAAGTTGTGGAGGACGATGATGATGCCAGCGAAATTGTGGGGGACGAGAACTTCTTTTTTTACGATGCCAACGGGAAGCTCATTCTAGAACCTTCCAACAACGACCGCATCACAATAGGCGGACTTCTTACCAGAAACGACCTTGATTTTAGTTCCAGTGACGATGAAGACCTGACCCAAGACCTTTTGATCATTGAGAACCAAGGTGCCAGTTTTTCTTGGCAAGGCACCAGGTGGGGAAAATTTCAACATTCCCTAAAGGCTTACTATTCGCACTTTGACAGTGATTACAACAACACGGTATCCGAGGACCTGCTCGTTGAAGAGGAAAACCTGAGAAAGAACACGGTGGAGGACTATGGGATGGATTTAAATATCTCGTACGACTTTTTGCCGCATCAAAACATTATGTTGGGCTACCAATATTCCAATTCCGATGTCTTCTTTCAATTGTTCCGTGACGAGGCGGGCGATGCAGATATTGAGCCCGGGGATGACGATGAAATTCCCTTACCCAGTGAAACCAGGGATTTCAATGAAATTCGGCAAAACGTAAATCAGGCCAATACGGTCTATGCGGAATACCGGTATCAACCGGCCAACAAAGGCTTTGTTAGCTTGGGGGCAAGGGCATCGCATTATTCGTTGGTGGACGATTTTTTTCTGGAACCCAGACTAAACGTGGAGTATCCGATTACCGATAAGCTCAGGCTCAAAGTTACTGCCGAAAGAAGGTATCAACCCATCAGTCAGCTTATCGAGTTCGAGGACACACAACTGCGGTTAGAGAACAACATCTGGACCCTTTCTGACGGAAACGATATCCCTGTTTTGGAAAGCAGCCAGTTTTCTGGTGGCTTTTTACTCAACGTGGATGATTGGACCTTGGACATAGATGGATATTTTAAGAAAATCAAAGGGCTTACCTCCTTTACCAACGGGTTCACGAATGCCGCGGAAGAGCTGTCCCAAGGTGAGAGCGATATTGTGGGCTTGGATGTATTGCTACGAAAAAAAATAGGGAGCTACCGCATTTGGTTGGGGTATACCTTTAATGATGTGGAATACCGTTTTGAGGAGCTACAGAGCAATCCCTTTCCGGGGAATAACGACGTTACCCACAATTTCAGGATAGCAAACACTTACGAAACTGGAAACTGGCAGTTTTCCGTGGGGTGGAATTATCGCACCGGGCTTCCGTTTACGCCGGTAGATAGTTTCAGCACCATCACTGGCGATATAGATTTTGGTCCGGTAAACAGTGAGCGCCTACCAAATTATCATCGTTTGGATGCTTCATTGATCTACAAATTTGGCATCTCCACATCGGGTAGGACCAAGGCTACTTTTGGTGTCTCTTTGCAAAATGTTTATTCGAGGCAAGTTCCCATATCCATTTTCTACAGGGTAGATCAAGACCCAAATACAGGATTGGACGAACTCAATCAAATAGAGCAATTGTCCCTTGGTTTTACGCCAAACGCTACCTTCAGATTGTATTTTTAACAACTGCTGGGTGAAATATTTCGATGTCGTTATTTTTCCATCCCCAAGTTAATGAGTTCCTGCTTGGTAAGGTACCGCCAGTGACCACGAGGCAGGTCTTTTTTGGTAAGTGGCCCATAGACTACACGGTCCAAACGTATCACCTCGTATCCCAAATGGTCAAAAATACGGCGTACAATACGGTTCTTTTGGCTTCTGATTTCTATGCCGACCTCCTTCTTGGGAGTATTTTCTATGTAACTTATCTCCTGCACCTTCACCGGACCATCGTCCAAAGTAAGCGTGTCCTGGATTTTTTTGAGGTCTTCACTCTTTAAATTCTTGTTCAATTCCACGTGGTAAATCTTTCTAAGCCCATTTTTGGCGTGTGTTAGGCTTTTTGCAAATTCCCCATCGTTGGTAAATAACAACAGACCGGTGGTGTTCTTGTCCAATTTGCCCACAGGGGACAACTTGGCCTTTGAAGCTTTTAAAATTAGCTGATTGGCACTTCGCTTCCCCCTTTCATCACTGGTGGTCGTAGCAAAGTCCTTGGGTTTGTTGAGCAGTACATAGGCCTTTTTTTCCGGGTTCAGCACCCGGCCATCGAACTTCACCGTATCGGTTAACTTTACCTTATACCCCATTTCGGTTACAGGCTTTCCATTCACCGTAACATTTCCCGCTGCGATATAGATATCGGCATCGCGCCGCGAACAAACCCCTGAATTGGCCAAATACCTATTAAGCCTTATCAGGTTGGGGTCCGATGCGGGCCTGGCAGTCGTAGATTCCTGGGGCTTGCCCTTGGAAGATATTCTCTTCCTATAATTTCCGCCCGAACCGGTTGACCGTTTTTTATCCTTGTTGTAGTCTGATTTGCCCATCTCCAATAATTTGCGCAAAGGTAGGGAAATGGATTTCCGCCCATGCAGATCGGCCCATAAATATTAGGTGTCGAAGTTCACCGTGGACTGTCGCTCCCTATTTACGGATAGTTTGGTAACATCTGGCCGGGAATAGTGTCCAACGGGGTCAAAATTCTGTCGTTCCTCATATACCCGGTCCAGGTTGAGACTCTGGAATATCAATCCCTCTTGGTGCAGTACGGGCTCCACGATCCACTCTCCGTTTGGCCCTGCGATGCAGGAGCCCCCGTTGGCCAGCGTTTTGGGTGCTTTCTTAAGGATCTTGTCCAGATGGGGGGTGTTTTCAGGGAAATCCTCCACACGCATCAGGGAAGAAACCGAAACCACGAAACTTCTGGATTCCCGGGCAATGAAGCGCGTTATATCCCTGGTATTGTGGTCATTTCCTGGCCAAACCGCCACGTGGAGATTTTCTCCCTGCCCGTATAGCGCGGTCCGGGGCAAGGGCATCCAATTTTCCCAGCAATTGAGTCCGCCTACCGTAAATTCCTTTAAGGAGTGTACCTGCAAACCATGGCCGTCTCCGGGTGCCCATGTTAGGCGCTCATCGTAGGTAGGCTGTAATTTTCGGTGGACCGATTTTATTTCGCCCTTCTCATTGATATATACCAAGGAGCAGTATAGGCTATGGCCCCCTCTGTTTTTGGCCCGTTCCATGAGACCAAGATAAATTGCCATTTTATGGGTCTTGGCGAGTTGAAGGATTCTTTCCAGCTCCCCTGCTTCGATCTGTATGGAATTGTGGGCATAGTGGGCATGGATTTCCTTGTTCACCTTTAGATCCCAAGAAGCCCCATCGGTCAAGGCCAGCCAAAAAGGATATCCCGGTAAAAGGGCCTCTCCAAAAACGACCAGATCCGCCTGCTGTGTCGCTGCTTCCTCCAAGGTATTTTCAATTTTTTGTAGGGTTGCCTCCTTATCCAACCAGACCGGAGCAATCTGGGCCATGGCCACCTTAAGTTCATTTTGCATTATAAAATTCTATTTAGGACGAGATCTATATCGATCAGTAAGATACTGAAGACCCCGACAACAATAATCAACTTTAAAATATTATGAAGCCAAACATAGTGCTTTTTCGCCTTGGATATCCATAACAAAATCATAAACAAGATCAATAAAAAAATACATCCAATAAAATAGATGTGCATATAACCCACATCAAAATTATAGATCAATAGCAAGGCAGGAGCCAAGGTAAGCAGCACCAAAATACTGACCAGTGTCTTGGACAGGGTAGCCCCGTACAGGATGGGAACCGTCTTGTAGTTTTGAGCCATGTCTCCTGCAATGTTTTCCAGATCTTTGATCATTTCACGGGCTAAAATCAATAAGAAAAGGAAGATGGCATGTACGAAAATGACCGTTTCAAAATTTTTGTAGTACACAAATACGGCAAAGAAAGGGGCAATCGCCAGGGTTGCCGAAACAAAATTTCCCACAAAAGGTATACGTTTCAGTTTATGGGAATAGAACCAAATACCAAAAATATAGGCCGAAAAGAACATGACCGCCCTAAAGGATACATAACTGGCAAAAAGGACGGACAAAAAATTAAGAATGAAATAGGTGGTGAGTTTGGTGCGCTGGCTTACCAACCTGTCCAACATACTCTTTCTGGGCTTGTTGATCAGATCTTTCTCCGCATCGTAGAAATTGTTGATGATATAGCCCCCGGCGATCACGAGCCCCGAAGCAATCACAATGGCCAATAGATTAAGGTCAAAAACTACTTTGCGCAAGGGGCGGTCGGGAGAAAGGATGTAGATCGATGCCAAGTACTGGGCCAGGGCGATCATTAGGATATTATACCCCCTAACAATAGAAAACAGGCTCAGGAACTTTAATAGTACCAGCTTGTCTTTTCTGCTAAGCATTATGGAACGGTTAGAAGTTATATACCACTTCTAAATTGTAGCCTTTGAGTGCGTTTTTTGCCTTGTCAATATCTTCGGTGAATCCCAAAATGTACCCGCCACCGCCTGAACCACATAGCTTCAGATAATAATCATTGGTGTCAATTCCCTGTTTCCACAACTTGTGAAACTCAGAAGGAATCATGGGCTTAAAATTGTCCAAGACCACATGGGACAATTGTTTAAGATTGCGAAAGAGGGATTTAACGTTGCCGTTGATAAAATCCTCTACACAGGCGTCGGTGTGTTTAATAAACTGATTCTTTATCATACTCCGGAAACCTTCCTGTTTCATATTGTCCATGAAAATCTGGACCATGGGAGCCGTTTCCCCAGTGATCCCACTGTCCAAAAGGAACACAGCCCCTTTACCTTCCAAATTCTGGGAAGGAATGCTTGTAGATTCAATGTTGTCCTTGGAATTGATAAGGATGGGCAGGCTCAAATAACTGTTCAAGGGGTCCAAACCCGAGGATTTTCCGTGAAAAAAGGATTCCATTTTTCCGAATATGGCCTTTAAGCTTAACAGTTTCTCCCGTGTAAGATTCTCTAGAACAGTAATCTTTTCCAAGGCGTACTTATCATAAATGGCTGCAACCAAAGCACCACTACTTCCTATACCGTACCCTTGGGGGATAGAACTGTCGAAATACATTCCGGAGGCAACATCCCTTTTTAAGGTGTCGAAATCGAAGCGCACCAATGCCGGTTCTTCTTGCTGTATTTTTTCCAGATAAGCCACAAAATTCTTTAAGGCCATATTGGACCGTAGCACATCCTCGGAGGTTTCCCCATCCGTTTTCAACGCCCCTTTAAAAAAATTATATGGAATGGAAAGTCCTTTGGAATCCTTAATAATGCCGTACTCCCCAAAGAGCAGGATTTTAGAATAAAATAAGGGTCCTTTCATCGTTTTGTATCTGATTTGGCTATGAAAAAACTGTGTATTGACAAGATCCTATATTGGTCAATACATTCCAAATTACAGTTTTTTGGCTCCAAAACCAATTCTATCGCAAATATACTGCCCGTTTTGACAATATGCAACCAACTCATCCTTAATAAATTGCAAAACCTGGTCTTTTTCGTTTTCCGGATAGAGCACATGCACGTTGGCTCCGGCATCCAGGGTGAAACAGACATGGGTCTTTGATGCATTCCGATATTCCCATATTTTATTAATAATCTCCAAGGTATTGGGTTTCATCAACATAAAATAGGGCATGCTACTCATCATCATCGCATGCAGGCTCAAGGCCTCGCTCTCTACCAAGCTGATAAATTCCACCAAATTCCCATCGGTGAAAACAGGCTGCAGTGCCTTTAGGTTTTTCCCTGCTTGTTCAAATCGCTGCTTTGCGAAAGGGTGGTTGTGCATCAGGTCGTGTCCAAGGGTACTGCTTACTTGTTTTTCCCCTTCGTGCACTAATAAAATGGTATCGTGATACTGTTCAAAAACCGGGTGTACAGGGTAGGGATATGGAATTCCATAGAGATCGGAACTGTTTTCAATGTCTTTATGCCGCCCCCATTGCACAATACCACCTTTGATACTCCTACATGCGCTTCCCGATCCCAATCGGGCCAAAAAAGAGGCCTTTCTATAAAAGAAATCCATCTCCATTTTGGGATCCAATTCCTTTTCCAGATCCATAAGGCAAAGTGCCAGGGCTGCCATTCCACTAGCAGAGGATGCGATACCGCTACTATGGGGAAAGGAGTTGGACGTCTCTATGGTAAAATGGTATTTTCTTAAAAAGGGAAGGTAGTTCTCTACCCGGGACAGAAAGGTGCTTATTTTAGGTTTGAAACTTTCCTTGGGAGCCCCCTCAAATAACAGGTCAAAAGAAAAGTCGGGAGACTCCTTTTCTAATCTCGTATACTCCAACCTGGTTTCCGTACAGCTGGCCTGCAGTGTAAAGCTTACGGAAGGATTGGCCGGAATTTGGTTTTCCTTTTTTCCCCAATATTTTACCAAAGCGATGTTACTCGGGGCTTTCCAAACTGTACTCCCAGCTTCTTTTTCTTCGAGGTAGGCAGATGGAACAAAGTCTGTTTCCGTCATGAAGGCTGCAATTTCCACAAAGATAGTTTTTAAGGCCCTTTGCCGTAGTGCCAAAACAAATTAATTACTATTTTAGTTGACTTAGTCAAAAAAGTTGAGCAAGAAAGTCGTCAATATTGGTATCGCCGTAGGCATCTGTCTGCTAATCGGGTTTCTGTCTGGATTTGCAACGCAGAGTTCCGTCAACGATTGGTACATGACCCTTAACAAACCCAGCTTTAATCCGCCCAACTGGATTTTTGCCCCTGTGTGGACGGTGTTATATATCATGATGGGGATTGCAGCCGGTATTGTATGGGCCAAGGGGTTTCATCACATTTGGGTAAAGACCGCCTTGTACCATTTTGGCTTTCAACTATTGTTCAACGCCCTCTGGAGCATTGTCTTTTTTGGTTTCAAAAATCCATTCTGGGCGCTTCTCGTAATTCTGATACTGCTCCTTCTGATTTTGCTTACCATAAAATGGTTCAAGGTGGTCAGCAAAACGGCCGCTTATTTGCTCATTCCTTATTTTCTATGGGTCTGTTTTGCCACGATGTTGAATTACCGTATCTGGGAAATGAACTAGTTTCTGCTCATCATAACTGTTGCTTAAAAGTAGAAAGGGGACTTTTAACGCAAATCAATATATCATAGCTGTTTTGGTCGTGGAATCATGTTATAAACCCATGCCAGTGCATGAACGGACCTATTTAACAAAAAAGAATCAAATTGTGTAATAGGCCAACAGATAAAATAATTTCACATAAATTTATTTGCTACCTTAAACCCATCAAAATTAACCTTTAGTTTACCAGTTCTATTATGGAAAAACACATTCTTGCCTTAGACCAGGGCACTACCAGTTGCAGAGCCGTTGTCTTTGATAAAAAAGGTGCCATTGTCTCAACCGCACAAAAAGAGTTTACCCAACATTTCCCAAAACCTGGATGGGTGGAACATGATGCCACTGAAATTTGGTCTACACAAGCTGCAATGGCCACCGAAGCGACCACCAAAAAAGGATTGAGTGGAACAGATATTGCGGCAATCGGTATAACCAACCAGCGCGAAACCGTGGTCGTATGGGACCGAACTACTGGAGAACCCGTTTATAACGCCATAGTATGGCAGGATAAAAGAACGGCGGATTTTTGCGAAGAACTGAAGCAACAAGGAAAGGCGGAATTGATTCGGGAGAAGACCGGACTTGTAATCGATGCGTATTTTTCCGGCACTAAGGCTAAATGGATATTGGACAATGTAGATGGAGCAAGACAACGGGCCGAGGCCGGGGAACTTGCCATGGGAACCATTGATTCTTGGCTTATTTGGAATTTTACCCATGGTGAGCTACATGTTACGGACGTCACCAATGCATGCAGAACACTGCTTTTCAATATAAACACCATGGCCTGGGACGATGAGCTCTTGGAACTCTTTTCCATTCCTAAAAGCATGCTACCCGAGGTGAAGCAATCCAGTGAGGTGTATGGGCACACCAAAGGCACGATTTTTGCCAGCAAAATTCCCATTGCCGGGATAGCAGGTGATCAGCAGGCGGCCCTTTTTGGACAGATGTGCACCAAGCCTGGAATGGTAAAAAACACCTATGGCACGGGCTGTTTTATGCTCATGAATATTGGGGAGAAGCCGCTTATATCAAAAAACAACCTGTTGACCACAGTGGCCTGGAAAATAGATGGAAAGACCCAGTACGCCTTGGAGGGCAGTATTTTTGTTGCAGGGGCCGTGGTGCAATGGTTGCGTGATAGCTTAAAGATTATTGATAGTTCCCAGGACGTGGAAAAGCTGGCCGGTTCGGTAGATAGTTCGGAGGGGGTGTATTTTGTACCGGCCTTTGCGGGATTGGGCGCACCGCATTGGAATCAAAAGGCACAGGGGACCATTTTTGGATTGACCCGAGGTAGCACGGATGCCCATATTGCTAGGGCCGCATTGGAATCCATCGCCTATCAAACCATGGATATTTTATCGGCCATGGAGGCCGATTCGGGAATTTCTATCAAAGAACTTCGAGTAGATGGGGGCGCCACCGTCAATAATATGTTGATGCAGTTTCAATCCGATGTGCTCAATACCGTGACGGTTAGGCCCGAAGTCATTGAAACTACTGTTATGGGAGCGGCCTATTTGGCGGGATTGGCAGTCGGTTACTGGAATAGTATGGAGGAAATTCAACAAATATGGCAGACGGATATACATTTTAAACCTACGGCCGAAAGAAAAGCAATAGATGATGGAATCAAAGGTTGGTACAAGGCCGTTGACGCCCTCCAATACTGGACCAAAGAAAACATTTGATTTAAGATGACACCATTTATCGCCGAGATTATAGGGACCATGTTATTGATCCTTTTGGGCAACGGGGTAGTTGCCAACGTAATTTTAAAAGGTACCAAGGGCAACAACAGCGGTTGGATAGTGATTTGCACAGGTTGGGGACTTGCGGTTTACATAGGAGTCGTTGTAGCTGCTCCTTATAGCGGTGCCCATCTTAATCCTGCGGTGAGTATTGGTCTTGCTCTTGCAGGAAAGTTTGATTGGGCAAGCGTACCTTCCTTTGTATTGGCGCAGTTCATTGGAGCCATGATCGGAGCTACAGTTGTTTGGTTGATGCATAGGGATCATTTCAAAGCCACGGAGGAGGGAGACACCAAACGTGCCGTTTTTTGTACCGCTCCCGCCATTCGAAATCCAATCTTAAACCTGTTCAGTGAAGTTGTTGGCACCTTTGTATTGGTGTTTACCGTACTTTATTTTACCAATGCCAGTATAACGGATTCGGGATCCATAGTTGGTTTGGGCTCTTTGGGCGCACTCCCGGTAGCTTTTTTGGTTTGGGGAATTGGCCTGTCCCTGGGAGGCACCACAGGCTATGCCATAAACCCGGCAAGGGATTTAGGCCCCCGAATAATGCATGCACTTTTACCGATAAGCAAGAAAAGCATAAACGATTGGGGCTATTCCTGGATTCCTGTATTGGGACCGATCATTGGTGCGATAGCAGCTGCCATACTTATGTTGGCGCTATCCTAGGCCATTGGATTAATTCTTTGGATGGCTATCCTTTTGCCATGGACTTGGCAGCAATATAGGCCCCGGTCCAGGCATTTTGAAAATTGAATCCTCCCGTTATGGCGTCCACGTTCATTATCTCGCCCGCAAAATAAAGATGGGGAAATAGTTTACTTTCAAAAGTCTTGAAATCGATTTCTTTTAGATCCACCCCGCCAGCAGTAACGAATTCCTCCTTAAAGGTGCTTTTTCCCTCTACCGTGAAAATGGAAGCTGTGAGCTGATCGGCCAAACTTTGCAAATGCCGTTTGGAGATCTCTGCCCATTTCATTTGGTCCGGTATGCCCGACGCTTGGAGCAAACGGCTCCACAAGCGTCTGGGAACATCTACGGCGTTGGTCCTAAGTACCGTCTTTTTTGCCTCTACCTCCTTAATTTGCTTCAAGAGTTCCAGTACCGCTGTTTCGTGGTAGTCTGGTAGCCAATTTACCTTGATCTTAAATCTATATTTCCGTTCGTGCAAGGTCTTCGCCCCCCAAGCCGATAGTTTTAATACTGCCGGACCGCTCATACCCCAGTGTGTAATCAACAAAGGGCCCTCGGCGATCAACTTGAACAGCTGCTCCGCCTTGCTTTTAAGTTCCACGGTAATTTTTGAATCAAAGATTCGCTTGGGCAGCACTTCAACTTCTGCATAGGTGCTCACTCCCTGTATGCCACGAATTCTGTCATCATCAATATTAAAGGTGAATAGGGAAGGGACTGGGGGTTCTATGGTATGTCCCATTTTTTGGAGCAGGCCCCATATCTTGGGATTGCTCCCCGTTGCCAGCAGTACTTTTTTGGCAGTGTATGTTTTTCTAATGGAATGCACTTCCCAGGCACCTGTTGGATTTTCTTTGCTTGGCGCCAGAGGTCTGAGGTCCGTGACGGAACTGTTTCTAAACAGTTGCACGCCCTTTTTTTCCGCCTCGCCCACAAAAAAATCGATAATGGTCTGGGAGGCGTTGCTCGTTGGAAACATTCTACCATCCTCCTCTATTTTTAAGGGAACGTTCCTTTCCTCAAAAAAAGCCACCGTATCTGCACTTCCATGGGTATAAAAAGGCCCCAACAATTCCTTTTCCCCTCTGGGATAGTTCTTTACAAAGGCAGCGGGATCAAATTCAGCATAAGTAACATTGCACCTGCCACCACCGGAAACCTTTACCTTGCCCAGTACTTCCTTTCCCCTTTCCAAAATGGCAATTTTTTTTTGAGGTGCCATTTCCGCCAGATGCACGGCGGCATAAAAACCGGCCGCCCCACCTCCTATAATAATAACATCGAGCATTAGTTAATACGTTCCGGGTAGTTGGTTATGATACCATCTACAGCGAGTTGTTTTGCCTTTTGAATATCTTCTTCGGCATTCACCGTCCAGGTATATATTTTGAACCCCGACGCCTTGATCTTATCGGCGCTGACATGGTCCAATTGGTCAATATCGGGGTTAATGGCCTCGGCCGACAATTCCCGGGCAATGGGAATGGCCTTGGCGGGATCCTCTCCTTCTATCAGAATGGCAAGGGCAACCTCTGGGTTGATTTGCCTCATTTTGCGGAGTTCCTCCCAGTAAAAACTGGAAATGATAAAGTGTTCCATGGTCCATCCGTTTCGGTTAATAAATTTCTCCATGATCCGTTGCACTCCTACAGCCGTATCAGCGCCCTTGAGCTCTATGTTCAGGGGAACGCTTTTATTGATCAGCTCCAATACCTCCGAAAGGGTCGGGATCTTATGATCCCCGATAAGGGTTAGCTGTTTTAGCTCCGCAAGGGTATAAGACTCTACAGGACCATGGCCATCGGTCAATCTGTCAACCGTGCTGTCATGGAAGACCACAATTTCTCCACTCTTGATTTTGAATACGTCTATTTCCATCATGTCCACTTCCAAATCGAGCGCTTTCTGGACAGAAGCCAATGTATTTTCCGTCTCGTGGCCCATGGCCCCTCTATGTCCTATTACCATCGGAACTGAATTTTGATCGGTACATGCAATTTGAACACTTACAACAACAAGAATAAGCCAATTTTTCACTCGTAAAACCATACTGCTAAAAATACAATATGATTTCGAGATTTATTGGCTTCCTTGGAAAAAGGTGAACAAAGCGTTCCAGGAGCTATATTTGTTATATTTACATTATTTGGTAAGTATTTTTGTGATATTTGTAAAAATTCTTTAATATATTTGCTTTTATAGTAACCAATTAATTACAAAACTATGTTTTCAAAATCTAATTTGCTGGCCACCTTGGCCGGTTTTGTCGTCATGTTTTTGCTTGGCTATGCCATTTGGGGAGTTGCTACCGCCGATTTTTTCGAAGGGCATACCATAAACAATGTTATGAAGGACCAACCGGATATGTTGATGATTGCCATTAGCAATCTCATCGCCGTTTTCGCACTCAGCACCCTTTATGGAAAGTGGGCAAGGGGTCATCACAGTGCCAAGGAAGGTTTTCAATTTGGCGCCTGGATCGGCGTCTTTGCCGGACTTGGTCTTGGACTTCTTTGGTACGCCACCTCGGACATTTTTGATATGACGGGGCAATTGGTAAACGGTGTTATAGAAATTGTCTTCTATGGCATTATAGGAGTGGTTATTGCTTTGGTATATAAAGTAACAGCTGCTAAGGAGAAGTCAGCCTAAACCTAGGTATTGAATGGGCGAGTCTTGTCCGGATATCCTATCCCTTTAGGATTTGCTCATTCGTTTTAAATCATAAAATCTTACTGCACAAGTTTGAAGATAACGGATTCCAAGGCTGCCATTTCCACATGCATCCTTCCAATTCCCCCCTCCACGGTAAGTTGTACCTTTCTTGTATTATAGAGTTGATCGGATAGTTCGTAAGAGCCGTCTCCCAAACCCCATTTTGTGAGGACTTCATTTGGGATTTTAAGTTCGAATGCATACGCTTCACGGGCATCAAAATTGGAAACGACCACCAATTTTTCATTCGGGGACCATCGTACATAGGAGAGCACTCTGTGGTTGTAGTTTTCCGTATGTTCCCGATTGTAATAATGGATGTCCTGATATTCTCCCATCAAGGCAGCGCTGTTTATCGTGAAGTTCAACAGCCGTTTATAGAAATCCCTGAGTTTTTTTTCCGCTTCGGAAAGTTGTCCCCCATCAAAATTTTTATCGTTCATCCAGCGTTGATGGTGTGGTACCCCGATATAATCGAAAATCGAAGTACGGCTGGGTTTTCCAAAACCGGCGTCCTCTGCCCCCGGTTCCCCTACCTCCTGTCCAAAATAGATCATAGTTGGAGCCGTGCTAATTGTAGCAGAAACCACCATTGCCGGTCTGCCCCTTTCAGCATCTCCTGCAAATTCGAGGCTGGCAATACGTTGTTCATCGTGGTTTTCCAAGAAATGGAGCATATGGTGTTCAATATCGGCCAAACCCTGCTGTACTATGGGCAAATGATCTGTCCAACCATGCCCTTGCATAATGTGTTTTATAGAGTCATAGAGTTCCACTTTATCATAGAGGTAGTCCATTTTTCCCTTTTGTATATAGTCCCTGTACAGGTGAGGTTGATATACTTCGGCCAACAAAAAGGCATCCGGGTTCTTCATTTTGATGTTGGAGTTCATATAGCTCCAGAATTCCACGGGTACCATTTCGGCCATATCAAAACGAAAGCCATCCACTCCCATATCTAACCAGTAGAGCGCAATATCCTTAAACTTCACCCAGGAATCGGGCACGCTCTTGGATTGCCAAAATTCATAATGTGCTTTATGGTCCTTATTCCTAAAACTTTCCGGCAGTTCATCAAAATCCAAAGACCCATCGGGGCGCACACCGTAGTTTATCCGCACCGTTTCGTACCAATCATTGAAATGGGGCTGGGCCAGGCGCGAACCGTTCCCGGTCCATTTCGCCGGATTTTCCTCAAATTTTCCATCTGCATCCTTGCGGGCCTCCCCGCCCAAGGGTGCATAGCCATGCTGCCATTGGGGTACACGAAAAGCTTCGTTGGGCACATAGTAGAAATTGTTGTCGCGTTTGTATTCCACGGACCGGTTATCCTCCGCACCAAAGGGCAATATTCCCTCTGGACTGGACTTGCCCTCGTAATTTCTTGCTACGTGGTTCGGAACAATATCAATTAACAATTTTAGACCTGCCCGGTGGGTACGATCAATCAGTGCTTTAAATTCCTCCAATCGATTTGTCGGATTTTCTGCCAGGTCGGGATTTACGTTGTAATAATCCTTTACCGCATAAGGTGATCCTGCGCGTCCCTTAACAATATCAGGATCGTCGTTCGAAATACCATAAGCGCTATAATCCGTTATCACGGCGTGATGGGGCACCCCGGTATACCAAATATGCGTCACCCCTAGTGCTTTGATTTCCTCCAATGCCTTGCTGCTAAAATCGCTAAATTTCCCAACGCCGTTCTCTTCTATCGTGCCCCAGGGTTTGTTACTCGTATTGGTGTTTCCAAAGAGTCTGGTAAAAACTTGATAGACCACCTGTTTTTTAGCACTTTTTTCGGTCCCTTCCATTGATGCACCTGCTTTTTTTTCCGATTTACACCCGATTAAAAATAAAACAACCAGTAAGCCATACCATTTGGACCTACACATGGGTTATGGTCGTTGTCTTAGCAGGATCTATTGCTACCCGCTTGCCATTGACACGAATGGACATTTCTTCCTTTCCCTCCAATTCAAAACTTGTTTGTTCATTGGTGACCGTCACCTTGAGGATCCTATTCCTAAAGTTGATCTTAAAGGAATAAGCCTTCCACTGAGCTGGTATTTTCGGGGCAAAGGACAATTTGTCCTCCCGGATACGCATACCTCCGAAACCTTCAACGATACTCATCCAGGTACCGGCCATGGAAGTAATATGCAAGCCTTCTTCCACCTCTTTGTTATAATCGTCCAAATCCAATCGGGAGGTGCGAAGATAAAATTTGTACGCCTGCTCCATACGGCCCAGTTTTGCCGCTTGGATACTGTGCACGCAAGGCGACAGGGAAGACTCATGAACCGTAAAGGGTTCATAAAAATCAAAGTGTCGTTCCAGTTCCTCCGTGCTAAAGTGGTCCTCAAAGAGATAAAATCCTTGCAGTGTATCGGCCTGCTTAATATAGGGCGAGCGCAAGATCCTGTCCCAGCTCCATTTTTGATTTATGGGACGCTGCGTTCTGTCAAGATCTGCCACGGTAATGAGTTCTTTGTCCAAAAAACCGTCTTGTTGTAAGAAAATATCGTGCTCTTCAGAATACGGAAAATACATATTGGAGGCTGTTTCGATCCACTGGTCAGTTTCTTGATCGGTCAATTGGGTAAGGCCAATTATTCGGCTGTAATCCTCCGGATAGCCATCCTTCACTTTTTGCAGTTGTTCCATGGTATACTCCATGCACCACTTGGCCAGATAATTGGTATACCAATTGTTGTTCACGTTATTTTCGTACTCGTTGGGTCCGGTGACGCCCAAGATCACATACTTGTTCTTGGGTTTGGAAAAGGTGGCTCTTTGGTGCCAGAAGCGGGCAATTCCGATCAGCACCTCCAAGCCCATTTCAGGGATATAGGTATAGTCTCCTGTATACCTATAGTAATTGTAAATGGCAAAGGCTATGGCACCGTTACGATGTATTTCCTCAAAAGTAATTTCCCATTCGTTATGGCATTCCTCACCGTTCATGGTTACCATGGGATATAAGGCCGCGCCATTGCTGAAGCCTAATTTTTTTGCATTCTCTATGGCCTTCTCCAAATGATTGTACCTATACTTTAGGAGGTTTCTAGCCACTTGTTGGTCTTTCGTCGCCATGTAAAAGGGGATACAATAAGCCTCAGTGTCCCAATAGGTGCTACCCCCGTATTTTTCTCCGGTGAACCCTTTTGGTCCAATGTTCAATCGGGAATCCCGCCCTAGATAGGTATGGTTCAATTGAAGAATGTTAAAACGAATCCCTTGTTGCGCCTTCACATCGCCTTCAATGGTGATATCGCTCATTTCCCAAATACTTGCCCAAGCTTCCCTCTGTTTATCCAAAAGGGCTTCGAAGCCAATATTGGTGGCTTTTTGCAACACTTCCTTCGCAGCATGGATCAGCTTGTCGGGCTGATGATTTGTGGAAACCGTGTATCCGCCAAACTTGTAGAGCACCAAGGTTTCTCCCTTAGCTGCATGGTGTTGGTAGCTCAACCTCACCCTCATATCGGTGGAACTTGCCGAAGCTTGGGTACCAACCGGCTCACCATCATAGGTTAGGAAGGATTCCATAAAAGTGCAGGTGGCAAAATTGGTCTTCATGGTATGGGCCTCAATAAAGGCCTGTTGTCCCTCTGCCACCACATTGGTGGTATTCCAGAACTTGTCGTCCCAATTGGTATCCTCATTGGTAATCCCGCTGTCCAGGTAGGGATTAAATTTAATGTCTACCCCTGAACCCATAGGAGTAACTTCATATTTAATGGCCCCTACCTCATCGATATCAAGACTAAGAAATCTGGTTATCTTGACTCCAATTTCCACATCATTGGCCAGGGTTGCTACAAAGCTTCGCTGGTACCAACCTTCCTTCATGTTGAGTTCTCTCTTAAAATGGGCTACCTTTTTGCAGGTGTTAAGGTCCAATGCCAAATCGTTTACGAACACATCTATCCCTATCCAATTGGGGGCGTTCAAGACCTTGGCAAAATATTCCGGGTAGCCGTTCTTCCACCAACCTACACGGGTTTTGTCCGGGTAATATACCCCGGCAATATAACTACCTTGGAAAGTAGGGCCCGAATACTGTTCTTCAAAATTGGCCCTTTGGCCCATGGCTCCGTTGCCTATACTGAATAAGCTTTCGGAGGATTTTACCTGCTCCTTATCAAATCCTTCCTCAATAATGGACCATTCATTCGGTTTAATATAATCCTGATTCATTTTGTTCTGATTAGTTGTTCAATAAATTCCAAATCGATCTCGGTAAAATCCTTGAAGTTGTACTTTGCCTGGGATAAAACATCCTGTTCCCCTATCCCAATGCTGGTCATCCCGGCTCTATTGGCCGCTTCTATTCCTGCTACAGCATCTTCAAATACCACACAGTTTCCTGGGGCCACCTTGAGCATTTGGGAAGCAATCAAAAAAACTTCGGGGTCCGGTTTTGCTTTGGTAACCTGTTTTCCATCAACGATTGCATCAAAATAAGGCAATAACTTTACCTTTTCCAAAATAGGTCTTGCATTTTTGCTCGCCGACCCCAGGGCCATAGGGATATTTTTCTCCTTTAAGAAATGTAGTATCTTGGGTACATCGGGAAGGATTTCCGATTCATCCATCTTTTCGATATACGTTAAGTAGTCCTCGTTCTTCTCTATCAACCAGGCATCAAATTGCTGTTGGGAGACGGTGATTTCTCCCAGTTCCAATAAAATCTCCAAACATCTTCTACGGCTTACCCCTTTGAAGCGTTCGTTCTGTTCTTCCGTGAATTCGAAGCCCAATTGATCGGCCAATTTTTTCCAGGCCAAGTAGTGATATTTAGCGGTGTCCACGATGACACCATCCAAATCGAATATGAATCCGGATTCATTCATGTGCTATGGTTTGTTAGTGTAATTTCTAATTTATGGTAGATTCACGCTCCATGAGCGTGGCTTCGAGGATTTCTGTCCTGAAATTTTCTTCGTCCGTGTCGGCTTCCACTTTTTCTATGAGCATTTGGGCCGCAATTTCTCCCATTTTTTGACCATGCTGTGCTACTGCGGTTAGGCTTGGGCTGGCATATTTTGACAGAATTCCATCGGTAAACCCAATAAAAGAAATATCCTCAGGTATTTTAAAACCCTTCCTTTTGGCCAGTTTCATGCTGTGTACTGCAAAAATTTCATTTACGCACAACACGGCATCGATTTTCTGGCCATCCAAAAAGTCATTAACGGCCTCCTCATCAACGTTCATATTCGGCAGTTCCAAGACCAAGTTTTCGTTTACCTCAAGGCCATTATCCCTAAGCGCTTGTCTGTATCCGGCCGCCCTGGCCCTGCTCACACTGAAATAGTTCTCTGTAGTAATCAGTGCTATATGCTTCCTACCGTTCTTGGCCAGTTTGTTTACCGCAAAATAGGCCCCTTCCCGATCATTGATTATCACTTTATCGCACTGCACCTCATCGGTAACCCGATCAAACAGGACCAAAGGGATTCCTTGTTCCGTAACTTCCTTCAAATGGTTGTAATCATTTTTCAATTGGGTCTCCGCGGAAAGTGCCATAATGAACCCATCTATACTGCCGTTGGCCAATAGTTCCATATTGATGACTTCCTTGTCAAAAGATTCATCGGAAACGCATACAATAACATTGTATCCCTTGGCATTGGAATACTTCTCTATACCTCTGATTACCGTGGTAAAAAAATAATGTACGATATCCGGAATGATGACCCCAATATTTTTGGTGCGCTTGTTTTTGAGACTTATGGCAATATTATTGGGCTTGTAATTGTAGAGCTTGGCGAACGCTTGTATTTTCTCTTTGGTGTCTCTACTTATTTCCTCACTGTTTTTTAGGGCCTTGGAAACGGTCGAAATGGATACCTCGAGCTCGCGTGCTATATGTTTAAGTGTAATTTTTCTTTTCAACTCTTTAATCGGTTAGTTTAAGCGGTTTTGAAAAACGGAAATTTAAGTATTAATAAGACACTAGTCACTATTTTGGTTTTTTTTAACAACAAAATGCCGTGCAAAACAGGAATTGACAAATTTATATCATCATGTATCAAAATAGTATAAAATAAAAAAACCCTATATTTGTCCAAAAAGTTGTCATATCCCACAATTTTAATGGCATATTATAAAGATAACTCAACTAATCGGGTAATACATTGCGAGTCTTGTATTTTTTAAAAGTTATTAACACGAAAACGGTTTCGTGGTTTAATATATATGGTATGGGAGCGAATTAACAATTTTTTTACATATGTTTAAACCTTGAATTAAAATTAACTAAACTTAAATTAATTTTTTATGAAGATTACGCTACTAAAAAGCTTTATGCTTATCGGGGTATTTTTGTGCTTCGGTCTAGTAAAGGCTCAAGAGGTATCAGGTACAGTTTCTGATGCAAACGGTCCGCTGCCCGGGGCCAGTGTTGTTGTAAAAGGAACTACCAATGGTACACAAACAGATTTTGACGGTAATTATACCTTAAGTAATGTGGGCAGTGACGCAACTTTGGTTTTTAGCTACATCGGTTTTAGAACCCAAGAAATCGCGGTGGGTGGACAAACCACTATCAACATTACCTTGCAGGAAGATGCAAGCGAGTTGGACGAAGTGGTCGTGGTAGGTTATGGTACAGCTACCAGAAGAACCACCACAGGTGCAGTTGAAAGTGTTAAGGCCGACGAATTTAACAAAGGAGTTATCGTAAACCCACAGCAGTTAATACAGGGTAAGACTGCAGGGGTACAGATTTCTGCGACCAGTGGTGAGCCCGGCGCGGCCGTCAACGTTAGGATACGTGGTACGGCTTCCGTAAGAGCCAACAACAACCCGCTTTATGTGGTTGACGGTGTTCCCTTAAGTGGTGGCAACAGTTCCGGTGTGGCCGGAGGTGGAAACACGGACATTGGTACTTCCGCTGCTCTTGACCCATTAAGCTTTTTGAATCCAAACGATATTGCAAGTATTGATATTTTGAAAGATGCTTCCGCCACGGCCATTTATGGATCCCGAGGTGCAAACGGGGTGGTGCTTATTACCACGAAAAGTGGAAGGTCTGGAAAATCAGTTCTTGAGTTTTCTTCCACCTTTTCAGTAGGTTACGTTCCCAACCAATTGGATTTGTTGGACGTAGATCAATTTTTACAGGCACAAGCAGATTTGGGAGCTACCGGTCAGGATTTTGGTTCAAGAAATGACTGGCAAGATGAGATTTATAGAACTTCCTTTACTTCCAATTATAATTTATCTTACGGTGGTGGTAATGAAAGTGGTGTCTTTAGATTGTCTTTTGGTTATCAGGATCAGGAAGGTGAAGTTGAGGACAGTACATTTGAAAGGTTAACGGCCAGGATTAATGCTACGCAACGGTTTTTTGATGATAAACTAAAATTTGAGACCCAGGCGACCATTTCCAATATTGAGGCCCAAAGACCTCCAATTGCGGATAACCCGAATGCACGGGGGGATTTATTGGCCACAACATGGGCCTTTAACCCTACCCAACCCATTTTTAATGGGGATGGCACGTTCAATCAGCCTACCTTTGAGACGCGTAACCCGAATGCGGTATTGGCGCTTACCAGGAACAAATCGAGCACACTTAGGGCGCTTATTAATTTGGGCGTGGAATATAAGTTCACGGACAATTTAAGGTTCAAGACCTCCATTGGTTTGGACAAGTCTACCTCTTCAGCAAATTCAGCTACTTCTTCCTTGTTCAACTCGGCACAGACCTTGGGCGTAGGACGGGCCACCTTATTTGAAGTTGATTTGACCAATACGACTTGGGAGTCCTATTTCAGTTACAACAAGAGTTTTGGCGATAATGTATTGGACGTTACTTTGGGACATTCGTTCCAAGAGTTCGTCACGGAAAACATCTCTATCGCCGCGGCCGATTTTAGGACTACGGATCTAATCCAAATGGTAAACAACCTTGCTTCCGCACAGGTTTTCTCTGGCCAAACCGGTTTGACGGTAGACGAATTACAGTCCTTTTTCTTAAGAGGAAATTATTCCATCAAAGGAAAATACAACTTCTCTGGTACGGTACGGATCGACGGTTCTTCCCGTTTTGGTGGTAACAACCAATACGGTACCTTCGGTGCTGTAGGTGCCTCTTGGGCGCTTTCCGAGGAAGATTGGTTCACAGATTTCTTTGACAACTTCCGTTTAAGGGTTGCTTACGGTGTAACCGGTAACCAGGAAGGTTTGGGATCCAACCAGTTTACGCAGCGCGAAAGATTTAATGTAGGTGGTATTGATCCACCACCAGCTACTGGCGGTATTGATAACAATGGGGTGTTCAACCCTGGAGGTACGCTTATCGTTGCTTTTGATAATCCTGATTTGAAATGGGAGGAAAACGAGCAATTGAACGTTGGTATCGACTTTGGTTTCCTGGATAGCAAAATCAACGGTTCCGTTGAATATTACAATAGGACCACTACGGATTTCATCTTGCAGATTCAAAGTGCGCAGCCAGCAGTGCAACCCTTTTTCTTCCAGAACATCGACGGAGATATTGTAAACAAAGGTTTTGAATTGAATTTGAACGTTATTCCCGTAGAGACCGATACCTTCAAATGGGATTTCAACCTAAACTTTGGTTACAACGACAACAATGTGGATAACTATGATGGGCCTCCAATCAACACAGGTGCTATTAATGGTCCTGGTCTAACCGGAGCCTTTGCGCAGCAAATTGTCGAGGGACAACCCTTGTTTAGTTTCTTTGTTAGGGAATGGCAAGGACTTGACGATCTTGGGAACAATATTTTTGGAAACAATGGTTCTCAGGTGTTTGTAGGCGAAAGTGCCCTTCCGGATATTACAGCAGGTTTTACGACCAACTTTAAACTGAACAATTGGGACTTAAGCTTGTTCTTTAACGGACAGTTTGGACAGTCGGTATACAGCAATAACCGTAATGCATTCTTTACCATTGGTAACCTATCACAAGGCAGGAACGTAACTGATGATGTACTTCCCTTTATTGGTGTTGAAAATCCTTTCAACCCAGCGGAAGTATCCACTCGTTTCTTGGAAGATGGTTCTTTCGTAAGATTGCAAAACGTTACTTTAGGGTATAATTTTGATCTTTCCGAAAACAGTATCTTCAGCAGCCTGCGTTTCTTTGCAAATGCGCAGAACCTGTTCGTGATCACCGATTACAGTGGCCAAGATCCAGAAGTTTCGGTAAACAGGGCTATTGGAAATGTACCTTCTTTGGGTATAGATCTTACTGCCTTCCCAAGACCAACTACTATTTCATTAGGCTTTAACGCAAGTTTTTAATATAAAAAAAATTAGTAATGATGAGAAAAGAAATTTTTAAAAATCGATTTGTCCAATGCATGGCAGCAGTTTCTGCTCTTGTATTTGGGCAGGCCTGTACGGACTTGGAGCCTACCTTTACGGATTCGGTGTCCATTGAATCCTCGGAAGGTTCTTTCGGAGGGGTGGCGAGTACAGCCAACTCCTTGGAGGCGCTTTACAACAACATTGAAAACCTCAATGGTCAAAACAATGAGTATGCGCTTATGGAGGTTGCAGCAGAAAACATCGCGGTCTTGACCAGGGGTGTTGACTGGAGTGATAATGGCGTATGGAGGGAACTTCACAATCATACGTGGAATCCTGAGCAATTGTACGTATTAAACTCATGGAATAACCGTAACTCTCAAATTTTATCCGCTACCCAGTTGTTGGACGCGGCTTCGGGAGCTAACGCAAGTGAAACTGCCCAGGCCCAAGTAATAAGGGCCATTAATGTGGCCATGGTTCTTAACTGGTTCGGTCAGGTTCCTTTTAGGGGGGTAAATGATGGGGTGGATGTAGATCCAACCGTTCTAAGCCCACAGGAGGCCTATGACCTTATTATAGGTGATTTGACTTCAGCAATCAATAGTGGTAACCTGCATACTGACGGACCTGACGGCGATCTTTTCACCATTGGTGAAGCTTCGGCCCGATTTATCAGGGCCAAGGTAAACCTTAACTCAGGTTCCTTCCTAGGTTCTCCTGCAGCGGGAGCCATGGATGCGGTTATTGCAGATGTAAATGCCATCGAAGGTCTTGGTTTTGCTTTGGATGCCAGTGCTTTCTACTTCGATATCTTTGACTTGACTACAGGAAATACCGAGGTCATCATGGCTTTGGATACCAGTACTGGTCAACGTATGTTCAACATGATCCATCCCAACCAGACAGGATGGAACGGTTTTGTAACACTTACCGAAACCTTTAGATTGCACGGTACCGACGATCCTGCTGTGGATGCACGAGTAGGTCTTGCCGGACCTGATTTCAACGGTCTTTCTACAGGATACATCAGAGGGCAGCAGTTAGATGGTACAGGTGCTGCTATGAATGATCGACAAGGTAATGCTTTGGTTTATGAAGATGAGTTATTGCAGAGTTTGGAGGTAAACAACGAGCGTACCGGTATCCGTTGCGTGAAATACCCCCAAAGAGGTGGTGATGGATTCCCTGATCCAAGTAACAACTTTGTTTTCTTCCGCTTTGCTGAAGCGCTGCTTATGCGTGCCGAGGCCACTTTAAGAGGTGGTACAGGTTCGCCCAATACTGCGGTTGCTGATGTTAATGCCATCAGGGTAAGAGCTGGTGTTGCTCCTTTGGGCGCCATCACTTTGGATGAAATGAGAAGTGAGATCCGTAAGGAACTGAATACAGAGAGTAACATCTTTGGACAAAGGGCCGTACAGATTCGTTTTGGCACTTTCGCGAACACCTGGGAGTTAAAAACCGTTCAGGAAGATTTTAGGGTATTGTTCCCGATTCCTTCCACGGCCTTGGCGACCAACCCTAATTTGGTTCAGAATCCTGGCTACTAATACGAGCTAATTTTAAGTTTAAGTAAGAAAGAGAGGGGGCAATTGCCCTCTCTTTTTTGTTCCGCCAAAAAAACAGCCCCTAAGGCTGTTAATCTTGTATAAGGATTATGATATTTATCTACAATTCGGTAGCTTAGACGCTTTCAATAAAAGAGCGATATTCTACCACTATACAAACTGGTGCCGGGGAGTTGCGAAGAAGCATCCCAACCGTGGATTTTCAATTTAAGGTTTAAATAAGATTTTCTTGGCCCGCACATAACGGCCGAACAACTTGGTCAAAAACAGCATACGTTGAAACGAATTAATTACCTATACATTTTGGTCTTTGTACTGGCTTCCTGTACAGACCGTGAAAAAGCAACCTCTGCTTCGCAGAATACCCAACCCCTGTTCTCGCAGTTGGACAAGGAAAACACCGGTATCGATTTTATTAATGAAATAGAAAACGAAGAAGATTTTAATATTTTCCTCTATCGGAACTTCTACAATGGTGGCGGTGTTGCCATTGGCGATGTCAACAACGACGGTCTTCCGGATATCTATTTGACCGCAAATCGCAAAAAAAACAGACTCTACCTCAACAAAGGGAACTTTCGCTTTGAGGATATCACGGACAAGGCGGGTGTTGCAGGGAACAAAGCTTGGTCCACGGGAGTGGTCTTGGTAGATATCAATGCTGACGGACTTCTGGATATTTACGTATGCAATGCAGGCTACATAGAAGGGGACGATCAAAAAAATGAACTTTTCATCAACAACGGGGATCTTAGTTTTACCGAAAAGGCCGATGATTACAAGCTGGCCGATAGCGGATACACCACACATGCCGCATTTTTCGATTATGACAAAGACGGTGATCTGGACGTATATATGCTCAACAATAGTTTTATCCCGGTGGGCAGTTTGGGCTATGAAAACAAGAGAGATCTGCGTGCAGAAAAATGGAACGTGACCGATTTTCTAAAGCCAGGAGGCGATAGGCTCCTGAGAAATGACAATGGGGTGTACACCGATGTAAGCGAAGAAGCCAATATTTTTGGAAGTTTAATTGGTTTTGGCCTAGGGGTTACCGTAGGGGATGTCAATAATGACAGTTGGCCAGACATCTACGTGTCCAACGACTTCTTTGAACACGATTACCTCTACATCAATGAGCAGGACGGCACCTTCACAGAAGCGATAAAGGACTGGACCTCGCATCTTAGTCTTTTCTCCATGGGTGCGGATATGGCCGACATTAACAACGACGGAAAATCGGATATTTTCGTGACGGATATGCTGCCCGAGGGAGACCAACGCCTGAAAAACACGACCAACTTTGAGACCTACGATATCTACCAACGTAAATTGCGGAACGACTACCATCACCAATATATGCAGAATACGCTGCAGTTGAATCTGGGAAATTCCTTTTCAGAAATAGCGAATTACAGCGGTGTGTCCGGCACGGATTGGAGCTGGGGAGCCCTTTTGTTCGATATGGATAATGATGGCTATCGCGATATTTACGTGTGCAACGGAATCTACCACGACCTCACCAATCAGGATTTTATCGATTTCTTTGAGGACATTACCCGGCAGCAAACCGCCGTTTATGGTGACAAACAGCAGAAGGAGGCGGTCATCAACGAAATGCCTTCTACCCCCATTCCCAATTACGCCTTCAGGAACAATCAAGACCTTACCTTCTCCAATGCCACTGCCGAGTGGGGATTGGACACGCCCAGCTTCTCCAATGGTGGGGCCTATGGTGATCTGGACAATGACGGTGATCTGGACCTCATCATCAACAATGTAAATCAGCAGTTGTTCGTTTACAAAAACAACTCGGAACGCCTGGGGCATAGCTACATTAAAATTAAGTTAGAGGGCGATGCGCCCAATTCCTATGCAGTGGGAAGTGTGGTGGAGGTTTATGTAAAGGATCAGATAATGCGACAAGAGCTTATACCATCGAGAGGCTTTCAGTCATCCGTGGATTATGTTATGACCTTGGGCCTTGGAAAAAACAATACCATAGATTCGTTACGGGTGGTTTGGCCCGATGCCAAAACGCAGCTAGTGCAAAAAGTAGCTGTAAATACCCTACACATCCTAAAACAAAGCGATGCAACAAGTCAGTATCATCCTAAGGCAAAAAACAAAACCACCCTACTCAAAGAAATCCCGGCCCGATTGACCGCTCATGTGGAGGACGGGCACGTGGACTTTGATTACGAAGGACTTATCTCCAAAAAACTCTCTCAGGAAGGACCGGCCATGGCAGTGGCCGACATTAATGGGGATGGCCATGAGGATGTTTTTATCGGAGGGGCCAAGGGGCAGCAAGCCAGCCTATATCTTCATCAGGGAAACGGAACCTTGACCACTGCCCGGCTACCCGATGCGTTTCGGGAAGACCGACAGTTCGAGGATACGGCTGCAGCCTTTTTTGACGCGGACCAAGATGGGGATATGGATCTCATCGTAGGCTCAGGGGGCAACCAACCCAACCAGCCGGCCAGCTATACCAACAGATTGTACCTAAATGATGGGAAAGGCAATTTTTCCAAAAGCAAAAACCCCGTTGCGGCCACTGGGCACAATGTCTCGGTCATTGCACCCCACGACTTTGATCAGGACGGTGATGTCGATCTTTTTATAGGCAGTAGAAGCGTTCCTGGGATTTATGGGGTAAATCCGGAACATTTGTTATTGGAAAACGATGGTGCCGGTGGCTTTTCCGATGTTACCGAAAACAAGGCCTTTCAGCTTAAAAATGCTGGGATGATTACCGATGCCAAGTGGGCAGATATGGATGGGGACACCAAAAAAGATCTGGTACTGGTAGGCGACTGGACAGCTCCCATCATCCTCAACAATTCTGGCCGCCGACTACGCCCCTCGCCCAGCGCCTTGGATAGTCTTACAGGGTGGTGGAATACGGTGAGTGCCGAAGACCTGGACAAGGACGGTGATCTTGATCTTATCTTGGGAAACCAAGGAAACAACACACATTATAAGGCCTCCAAAGAAGCCCCGGCCAAAGTATACATTAATGATTTCGATAATAACGGAACCATAGAACAAATTGTCACCAGACGCATTGATAATCGCGACGTGCCCGTAGTGTTAAAACGGGAACTTACCGCACAATTGGTCTCCCTAAAAAAACAAAACCTAAAATTTTCCGATTATGCTACAAAAAGCATAGACGAGCTTTTGCCGCCAGAGGTCTTGCAGAATTCCATAATCAAAGCTGTAAATACCTCGGAGAGTGTTATAGCACTAAACACGGGCGGGGGAACCTTTGAAATCAAAACACTTCCCAAGGAGGTGCAATTTTCCTGTGTTTGTGGCATACGCTGCACCGATATCAACAAGGATGGACAAATAGACCTTCTGCTGGGGGGCAATAACTTTGAGTTTAAACCCCAGTACAGCAGATTGGATGCCAGTTATGGAAGTGTTCTTCTAGGGGCAGAAAATGGCGAATTCAACTGGCAGCCCTATGAGGATTCGGGCTTCTTTGTGGAAGGTGAAATAAAGCATCTCCTTCCCTTTAAGGACAATAAAGGAAAGGAATACCTTATCGTAGGTCGCAACAATGATACCCCCCAGGTTTTTGGGTATACCGATTAAATTTGGATGCCTAAGGTCTCGAAAGCTATCTTTTTACATCATAATGTAAACGTTTACATTTATTCTTTGTATGTTTGCGCTACCTTACCATGCGCTCAAGGATACTTTCATATACCATAGCTGCCTTAGTTCTGTTAGGCACCTTGCTGGGATACATCTCCCCAGCAATTGCTTTGCTTATAGGTGTTGTCGCTGGGGTCCTACAATTCGTGAACAAGGATTTGGTACAGCGAAACATTGGGTTTCAAAAATCCCTGCTCCAGATATCGGTAGTGGGCCTCGGCTTTGGCATTCATATTCAGGAAGCGTTGGTCATGGGGACCAATAGTTTTTTTGTAAGCTTGGTTGCTATTGTGTTTACGTTTATTATCGCGTTTAGCCTGGCCAAGTTGTTGAAGTCCGAAAAAATAACCACCATTCTTGTGGCTTCGGGTACCGCTATTTGTGGTGGTAGTGCCATTGCAGCGGTAAGTCCAAGCATAAAAGCCAATTCCCATCAGACTTCCATTGCTTTGGCCATCGTCTTTTTATTGAATGCCATTGCCCTGTTCATTTTTCCCACCATAGGGCACTTTTTTGACCTTAGTCAATCCCAATTTGGACTTTGGTGCGCCATTGCCATACACGATACCAGTTCCGTTGTAGGCGCAAGTGAACTGTTCGGGGAGGAATCGCTGTCTATCGCCACTACCACTAAATTGGTCCGGACCCTATGGATTATCCCGCTGGTGCTGATCATATCCTTTGGATCACATTCCAACGGAACACAAACCCAGGGCAAATCCGCGTTCCCCTGGTTTATCTTGGCCTTTTTAGCGGCCATGCTATTGACCTCCTATCTGCCCCAACTGGATTTTATCGCCGACAAAATTGTTTGGTTTTCCAGAAAATTATTAATTTTTACCCTGTTCCTGATCGGGTTGCAAATAAATATTGGCCAGCTTAAAAAACTTGGATTCAATATTTTGATCGTTGGGGTCCTTACCTGGCTGGTTTTGGCCCTACTTTCCCTGATGTACATTGTAAATTACACCTAGACCTAGAGAAGTTGGTGGGCAGAAACCTTTACGTATTTAATAAAACAACAAAAAGTACCGTGCACCCACTTCTCAAAATGAACTGAAATGGCAGGAATAAAGGACATAGCAAAAAAGACAGGCCTCTCCTTGGCTACGGTGTCCAGGGTGTTCAACAACAGCCCCCTGGTCTCCCCAAAAACAAGGGAAAAGGTCTTTAAGGCCGCACGGGAAATGGACTACCAGCCCAATATGATGGCCGCAGCACTCCGCAGTGGAAAGAGTAAAATCATAGGAGTCATTGTACCTGAAGTGAACAATCCTTTTTTTAGCAGTATTATTAATGGGATAGAACTTCAACTACGGCACTTTGGGTATAACATCATCATTGCGCAGTCCCATGATTCCACTGAGGACGAAGCCAAGGCCCTGGAATCATTTGTGCAACTTAAGGCCGATGGCATCCTTATGTCCTTGGCCAAGGAGACCACTGATTTTTCCTATATACAAAGTGTTATGAAAAAGGAAATCCCGATGGTGTTCTTTGACCGCGTACCTGAATTGGACCCGATAAACTCCGTAGTGCTCAATGACTTCATAGGTGCCCATATGGCCACTCAGCATCTTCTTGACCAAGGTTGTCGTAACTTGATCCATATTGCGGGAGACCAACATCTTTCTATTTTCAAACAACGAAAAGAAGGATTCCTAAAGGCACTAAAAGAACATCATCTACCGATAACCAAGGATACCATTTTGGAGTTGACATGGGACATGATCCGGGATACCGTAGCCATAAAGAATCTGTTGCTAAGGCACCCAGAGGTTGATGGGTTCTTTACCTATGGGGATGAGGGATGCCTTTATCTCATGAACGTTCTAAAACCACTCAAAGTGGACATCCCTTCCCAAATTAAGTTGATGGGATTTGGTAATACGGATTTTAGCGGATTGGTTGATCCCAAAATCAGTACGGTGGATCAAAAGTGCAATGAAATGGGCCTCTTGGCCGCCGAGATGCTCATGAAAAACCTAAAGCGCAACCACATCGTGTTTACCCAGGAGGTTTTGTCACCCCAGCTCGTCCTACGGGAGTCAACTCAAGAGGGATAACCCTTTTAAAAATTCAAAAACTGCCGCATCTGTTTCTGAAGGCTCGCTTCAGCATCCTTGTCCACGAGGCTGTTTTCAGCATCCAGGAGTTTATAAATGGAAGAAATGGGATTTTTGTTCGGATGCACGTGCATGCCTAGATGGTTCAGCACTTCGGCCAAATGATCCATTCCCCTCAGATTGCCCGCGCGCCCAGAAGCAATTCCGGTAATGCATGCCCTCTTATCCACAAAACTCTTGTCATACTCCCTCACGGAAATGGCATCCAGAATGAGTTTCAAGATTCCGGGGTAACTTCCATTGTATTCCGGAATAAAGAACCAAAACTTGGTGGAAGGAATAAAGTAATGGTCCTGAATATGCTGTATGGTTTGGGGTTGGTCTTTGTACATGGTTTCCGTAATAAGGTTACCCTCCAAACCGGACAGGTCCAAAAAATGCACCGTGGTTCCCGCTTCCTTAAGCAGTTGCCTATGAACGTACCTTGCAAAATGTACGGTCTTGTTATCCTTTCTATTGGACCCTGAAACTATCGTAATCATTTAATTTTGGATCAATGTTGACAAATAGGTCAAAAAACAGGATAAAATTAGTGAAATTTTAAATGTAAACGTTTACATTTCTTCAATTTTTGTTTACATTTGAACATTATCACTAACATCCATCCATAATGGTGAAGCTTTCCAAAGAGAACATATCGCCCTATATCATTGGCACCATGAGATTGGGTTCCTGGGGCAGTAAACTGTCCACCGCAGCATATGAAGCCTTTATTGAAGGTTGTTTGGACCTGGACCTAATTGATTTTGACCACGCGGACATTTACGGAGACTACACCACCGAAGAGGATTTTGGGAAGGTCTTAAAGACCAGGCCCGACCTGCGCGATAAAATGCGAATTACTACCAAATGTGGTATTCAGATGATGGCCAAAAACAGGCCCGAACACCAACTTAAGTCGTACAACCTCTCCAAGGCCCACATAAAGGCATCCGTTGAACGATCGCTTAAAAACCTTCATACCGACCGTCTGGATGTATTGCTCTTGCACCGCCCGGATTACCTATTGGATCCGCACGAAATCGCAGAGGCCTTTTCGGACCTAAAAGAAGAAGGGAAAGTGCTCGCCTTTGGCGTCTCTAACTTTTCGGTATCGCAATTTGATCTATTAAATTCAGTGACCCCCTTAGTGACCAATCAGGTAGAAATATCACTTCTGCAGCGTAACGCCTTCGAGGATGGCACCTTGGACCAATGTCTTAAATCGGGATGCATTCCTTCGGCCTGGTCACCCTTGGGCGGAGGGGCGCTCTTTCAAGATTCGGATGATGCCCGCTTAAGTTCCATACAGCGGGTTTTGGGCAAACTATCCAAAAAATATGGACTGATGCCAGATCAATTGCTTTACGCTTGGTTGCGCAAGCATCCGGCAGGTATTGTTCCCGTACTGGGAACATCAAAATTGGAACGGATAAAAGCTGCGCATAAGGCACTTGACGTTAGCATTACCAAAGAAGAATGGTATATGTTATGGGAAGCGGCCATTGGAACAGAAGTAGCATAATGCATTTATACGATAAATTTTACATATTATGGATACAGACAAAATAGAAATCAGATCTCCCCATTTAGAGGGTGCGGAAGTCTCCTGGTTTGCCCCCATCTGCAACGGGGATGACCGTTATCTGGGTGAACGTGATCCGGACTATAAAAGTACCTTTGAAAACGCTTCGGGCGTTCTTTTAACGGCAGATAGGAACGGATTTAGGAACATTCTCTGTCCTTCTTCCTATCAGGTAGGGCAGGATACCTTACCATTTGCCGCTGCGGTAGCGCCCATGACCAAACAGATCAATCTATTGGCGGCAGTGCGTTGCGGTGAGGTGCACCCGCCCATGTTGGCGAGGACCTTGGCAACCATTGATCATATCCTTAAAGGCCGGTTCACCGTTAATATTATATCCTCCAACCTCCCGGGAGAAGATCTTTCTTCGGCCGACCGATATCAACGATCAAGGGAGGTCATAGAAATTTTGAAACAAACCTGGACACAGGACGAGATAGATCATAAAGGTCAGTTTTACAACTTTAAACTGCCTTCCCTACCTGGTAAATCCTACCAGAAGAACGGACCCCTGCTGTATTTTGGCGGTTACTCCCCTCCTGCAGTGGATTTGTGCGCCGAACACTGTGACGTCTATTTGATGTGGCCCGAAACCGAGGGAAACCTAAGGACTTTGATGCAAAACATGAGCGCCAAGGCCGCCTCGTATGGACGTAAGGTAGATTTTGGCCTACGCGTACACGTTGTTGTCCGGGAAACCGAGGAAGAAGCCAGGGCCTATGCGGATAGTATCATTTCCAAATTGGGTGTTGAACAGGGAAAAGAAATGAGGGAACGCGCGTTGGACGCAAAATCGTACGGTGTTAGCAGACAAGCGGTGATGCGTGAAATTTCTGAAGATGACGGTTATGTAGAGGATCATATGTGGACGGGCATCGGAAAAGGACGTTCCGGTTGCGGTGCCGCGCTGGTTGGCAATCCGGATCAAATCGTCGAAAAGTTGAACCGATATATGGACATGGGGATACGTGCGTTCATATTTTCGGGCTATCCGCACAAAGAGGAATGCGAGCGTTTCGCAAAGCTGGTTTTACCCAGGCTTAAGACCTTTTCAATGCCCATTGCACAAGGAAAGGTTACCGATGAGGAACCTTTAACACCCTTGGCAGCGGGAATCAGGGTTTAAAGACTGTTTTTTTAATGAACAAAACCCTATATTAGGGACAATAATGACCAACCGAGCTACCAAATAACCAAGTAATGACGATTTTATACGGTATTTTGTGCGTTGCCTATTCTAGGAGGTCGTTAGAAGGAGCAATGAACTAATTTTAATAAGATACTTCATGATCGATTTGTTAATTGTTTGCGCGTACTTTGTTATCGTATTCGTAACCGCCATTACCGGAAAGACCTCAAAAGATGCAACCACGGAAGAATATTTTTTAAGCTCACGGAATTTACGATGGCCCTCCATTGCCTTTTCCACTATCGCCACCAACGTCCAAGGGTATCAATTTCTAGGTTTTATGGGATCTGCCTATCTCTATGGACTGGCGCAGGCCAATTTTGAAATCAATGCCATTCAAGGGCTCCTCCTGGCAGCTTTCATTTTTGTCCCCATGTATCTTAGGGAACGGATCATTACGATCACCCAATTCATAAAAACGAGACTGGGCAACACGGTCGCCCTATTGTATTCGGCCTCCAACATTCTGTTGTTTTCCACAATTACCCTAGGAGCGGCTTTGTTCTGGGGTGCCTATTCCGTAGACCTTGTTTTTGGGGACTATTTGTCCTTCATCCATGAAGATCGCCTCATACGCATTGCCATCCTGATCGTGTTCTTGGGCCTATTTTCCGCCACGTATACGTATTTTGGAGGATTGGCGGCGGTGGTACGTACCGATGTGATCCAGTTTGCCATTTTGCTATCGGGAGGAATTGTAGTATTGTTCATAGCCGTTCACCATCTCGGAGGTTGGTCGCAGTTTTATGTAAAGACAGAAGATCTTATGCACCTACACTTGCCTGCGGATCACCCCAAATTGCCCTGGATCCACGTTTTTGGGGCGTTTCTGCTAAATATCAACTATTGGTGCGCCAACCAATCGGTAGTGCAACGTTCCCTGGCGGCCAAAAGCCTTAAGGATGTACAGATCGGTTTGATGGTAGGGGGATTAATGAAGTACTTTATGGCAGCTATTATCATACTACCGGGTATTGCCCTTGTGGGTATCCTTGGGGATGGCGGGCTGGCCGATCCTGATTCTGCCTTCCCGTATTTAGTTAACACCTATTTGCCAGTGGGTCTAAAAGGACTTATTCTATGTGCCCTTTTCGCTTCCCTGATGAGTACCGTGGATTCCACTTTTAACTCCTTGGCCACGCTCTGGTCCATAGATATTTATAAAGTATACGTGAACAAATCGGCTTCCGACCGGCAAATTGTAAAATCTGGAAAGAAGGCCATTTTAATATCGTTTATTTCCGGGGTCATCATTGGCATCGTGCTTCTCATCATAAAATTTGAGGATACCGGTGCGGCCTTTACCCATACATTAAATGAACTACGCTATTTTGTAAATTGTGGTATCGTAGTGCTCATCAGTGCAGCGGCCTTCCTAATAGCACCAAAACACCGCGTGGCCCTCTTTGGATTTTTGGCCACCGTGCCCCTACAATTTTTCTTTATCTATGCCTTCCCGGACATGAATTATCTGGTCAGGGCCATGTGGGTTATCCTTATTGGGTTTACACTGGTATGGCTGGGATCCAGAAGTGGTTTTATAAAGGACAAACTGCGCCCCGAACCCGCTTCCCCCATGCTTGGCAAGGCAGGAATAGGCATGTTGCTTTCTTTGATCGCCCTACATATTATCTTTCATTGACGGCCAATGGATAGAAGAAATTTCATTACAAAAGGTACCCTTGGCACATTGAGCGCCCTAATAGGTGCGGACATTGTTTATGCAAACACCCTTCCATCCGGGTATCGCCTATTGGCCCAGCAAGATCCAGATCCGTTCAAATTGTTCAACAAGGACACTGGCATGTCCGTACTCAACACCAAACCATGGAACATAGAGGCTACGGCACATCTATTGGACGACAAAGTGACGCCCAACAAATATATGTTCATTAGGAACAATGGCTTGGTGCCCGAGAACATCGATGTACAAAACTGGAAACTGACCTTTGACGGGGAGTCCGTTCAGCAACAGAAGTCCTACGCACTCCAGGAGTTAAAATCGAACTTTAAACAATATACCTATCAACTCACCCTGGAATGTGGGGGCAATGGGCGCAGCGAATTTAATCCCCCTGCAAAGGGAAATCAATGGACGGTAGGCGCCGTTTCCTGTGCGGAATGGACCGGGGTGCGATTGCGCGATGTATTACAGGATGTCGGAATTAAGGCCGATGCGGTCTACATCGGATACCATGCCACGGACAGGCACCTCAGCCTCAACCCGGAAAAAGAACCTATTTCCCGCGGTGTTCCCATAACCAAGGCGCTACAGGAAGAAACCCTCCTGGCCTTTCAGATGAACGGAAAGGACATACCTCTTGTGCACGGCTATCCCTTACGCCTCATCGCAGGCGGTTGGCCGGCTTCTGCTTCCGGCAAATGGATCAACCGGATCAGTGTCCGGAACAAGGTACATGACGGTGCCAAAATGACCGGGACATCGTATAGGGTCCCTTGCGAACCTGTGGCGCCCGGGGAAAAAGTTGCGGATGGGGACATGTGCATCATTGAGTCCATGCCGGTGAAATCGTTGATTACCTTTCCAAAAACCGGAGCGATCATCAAAAAGGGCGATACACTCCCCATTCGCGGACATGCTTGGGCCGGGGAGCTCTCGGTATCCAAGATGGAATATTCCTTGGACTTTGGGGCCAGCTGGACGGCCTGTACTGTTGAAGCCCCTCGAAACCGACTGGCATGGCAGCATTTTTCTGCCAAAATCAGTGATTTCCCCAAAAAGGGATACTATGAGATTTGGGCACGGGCAACAGATTCCGCCGGGCTCGGCCAACCCATGCTCTTGCCAGGTTGGAATCCAAAGGGCTATCTTAACAATGCCTGTCACCGTATAGCTGTTAAAGTCGTGTAACATGTCCCAGGAAGAGACGTTTAGAAAACAGGTAAGAACAGTTTACCGCTACCTCATTCTCTTTTTTTGTGGTCTGGGCCTGCTGGCTGCTGGTTTTATATACCTATTGATCGATCCTTCCCTATCTGTTTTTGACGGCCCCAGTGACCAACTGATCACAGAGGAACCCAGCGAACTGGAAGGTGAGATTGTGAATGGCATTCACTTAAGCACGGGCTTTGTGGAAGGCAAGGGCTTAGTGCAGGTCATCCAGAACTGTACCAATTGCCACTCCGCTGCCCTGGTCACCCAAAACAGAATGACCCGAGAGGGTTGGGTGTCCACCATACGCTGGATGCAGGAAACCCAGAATTTATGGGATCTGGGCGACAATGAGGAAATCATTGTGAGCTATCTGGCCTCCTACTACGCTCCAGAGGAAAAAGGAAGAAGGGAAAACTTAAGGGAAATTGAATGGTACGAACTGCAGCTTCCGTGAATTTCACCCTTCGGTTTTTTTGCGGCTAACCTATAAAAACAATATCTTAACTCATCTATTTTCTTAAGGTCTTACTATGTACTTTATTGGTTATGATATTGGCAGTTCTTCCGTAAAGACCGCCCTAGTGGAGATACACTCTGGAAAGGCCGTTGCCGTGGTGGCCGAGCCCAAAAAAGAGATGGAGATCAGGGCCGTGAAAAACGGTTGGGCAGAGCAAGACCCCGAGGATTGGTGGATCCATGTCTGCAGGGGTACCCAAAGCCTACTATCGCGGTACAATATAGCATCCCAAGATATACATGGTATCGGGATTTCCTATCAAATGCACGGGCTGGTACTTGTGGATAACATAGGGAAACCGCTTAGGGATTCCATTATTTGGTGCGATAGCAGAGCCGTGGAAATAGGGGAAAAGGCCTTTGAAGAAATGGGTGCGGAAAAGTGTACCGCGCAACTTTTGAATTCCCCGGCCAACTTCACTGCCTCAAAACTGAAGTGGGTAAAGGAAAACGAACCCGAAATATTCGATAAAATTCACAGGTGCATGCTGCCGGGCGATTATATCGCCTATAAACTCAGCGGCGACATAGCCACTACTATACCGGGGCTCTCGGAAGGTATCTTCTGGGATTTTAGCACCAAGGACACGGCAGGTTGGTTGTTGGAACACTATGGCTTGCACAGGAAGTTGTTGCCCCCCTTGGTGAAGACCTTTTCGGTACAGGCCCAGGTTTCCAAAAAAGGGGCCACGGCCTCCGGACTCGCCGTTGGCACCCCGATCCTATACCGAGCTGGGGACCAACCCAACAACGCCCTGTCATTAAATATATTTCAACCGGGTGAAATTGCAGCCACCGGGGGCACATCAGGGGTAATGTATGCCGTAACGGATAACCTATCGGTAAAGGAGAGCGAACGAGTGAATAATTTTGCCCATGTGAATTACAGTGCCCAAAACCCCCGCATTGGAAAACTGCTCTGTATCAATGGTGCGGGTATTCAATACCGATGGCTCATGAACAATTTGAAGGTTTCCGGTTATGATCAGATGAATACGCTCGCCGCTTCAGTGCCGGTGGGTTCAGACGGGGTAACCTTGCATCCATTTGGAAATGGGGCCGAACGCATGCTCAACAACAGGAACCTGGGTACGCGCATTGGCCATCTTAACCTAAACAACCATAACAAGGCACATCTCTGCAGGGCGGCCCTGGAAGGTATTGCCTTTTCATTTGTCTATGGTGCGGAAATCCTAAAATCTGACGGTATTAAACCCCGTGTAATCCGTGCGGGAAACGATAATCTTTTTAGGTCGGATATCTTCTCCTCCACTATAGCTACACTTATAGGGCATGACATAGAGATTTATAATACTACCGGTGCTATTGGAGCGGCCCGGGCCTGCACACTCCATGCAGGGGATTATAAAAGCTTCGGCGAACAGCTTGCACAGCACGATTACGTAAGGAGTTTTACACCGCTAAACGATGCAGCGGAGTACCATACGGCCTATCGGAAATGGAAAAACGAATTGGAATCAATACTAAAAAACACCTAAAATGGCACTCATAGGAAATAAGGAATATTATAAGGGAATCGGGGAAATTAAATATGAGGGGAAGGATTCGGACAACCCTTTGGCCTTTAAATACTACGATTCCGAACGCGTCGTAGCAGGAAAGACCATGCGCGAACATCTTAAGTTTGCCGTGGCCTATTGGCATACCTTCTGTGGTGCAGGGGCCGACCCTTTTGGCCCGGGTACCCAGAATTTTCCCTGGGACCAACCCACTGATGCTATGGATGCCGCGAAGGAAAAGGCCGATGCCGCTTTTGAATTCATTACAAAAATGGGCTTCGATTATTTCTGCTTTCACGATTTCGACCTGATACGTGAAGGCACCACCTTAGGCGAATCCGAAAAACGACTATCGGCCATAGTGGATTTTATTGCGGAGAAAAAAGCAGCCTCGGGGGTAAAACTGTTGTGGGGAACCGCAAACTGTTTTTCAAATCCCAGGTATATGAACGGAGCGGCCACAAATCCAGATTTTAATGTGCTGGCCCGAGCTGGTGGGCAGATAAAACTGGCCATGGATGCCACCATTGCCCTTGAGGGCGAAAACTATGTGTTTTGGGGCGGACGTGAAGGCTATATGTCCTTGCTAAACACCGATATGAAAAGGGAATTGGACCATATGGGGCGCTTTCTGGGATTGGCTCGCGATTATGCCCGAAGCCAGGGATTCAAGGGAACCTTTTTTATAGAGCCCAAGCCTATGGAGCCCATGAAACACCAATATGATTTTGATGCCGCCACCGTGATCGGCTTCCTGCACCAATATGGACTACAGGACGATTTTAAGCTTAATCTGGAAGTGAACCATGCCACCCTGGCAAGCCATACCATGCAACATGAAATGGCCGTTGCAGCCGCCCACGGCATGCTCGGGAGTGTAGATGCCAACCGGGGCGATTACCAAAACGGATGGGATACCGACCAATTTCCCAACAACATCAACGAAGTAACCGAGGCCATGCTCATTTTTCTAAAGGCCGGAGGGCTGCGTGGTGGGGGCATCAATTTTGACGCAAAGATCAGAAGGAATTCCACGGATATGGACGATGTGTTCCACGCCCATATCGGCGGGGCAGATATTTTTGCACGGGCCTTGTTGATCGCAGACCGGATCATCACCTCGTCTGCGTACGATGAACTGATTGCAAAACGATATAGTTCCTTTGATTCCGGAAAGGGAAAAGACTTTGAACAGGGAAAACTCAGTTTAAGCGCTCTTTACGACATTGCCCTTGAAAATGGGGAGTTAAGCCTACAGAGCGGAAAGCAGGAATTGTTCGAGAATATCATCAATCAATACATTTGACCTACGGTTCGGGATAAAAAAGTAAACGGTTACATCGAACGCCGTACCCTAGGCAGGCGGGCGTTCGAACGGACCACAAGGCATTTCGCACACCTTATACTATGAATGAAGTATCGCTACTGTGCAAAATAGATATAGATGCCTATCACGATAACGCAGATTCCTATGCCTACCTGTTTCACATATTTGTAGGGCGAGATATCTACTTGCTCCGTATACTGTTGTTCGTAGGGTATTTCCCTTGGTTTTATTAGACCGATGCCCAACATGATAAGGATATTCATCACAAACAGAATGGCCATAACATCCAAAAAATGTGGGTACGCCTTCGCTTCGATAAGGGCTAGTGCCGCCTCATCCGTAATTCCGGCGGCTTCGGCTTTTTCCATAGCGCTTCCAACAAAATAGGGTTGCAAACCGAACTGGCTAATAATGTAGAGGATCGAACCGGAGACGATGCCGATCTTGGCCGCTATGGCCGGCACCTTTTTGGTGAGATATCCTACAACAATGATGGTCAATATGGGAATACTATAGATGCCGTTGACTTCCTGTAGATACTCAAACAAGCTACCTGCGTTTGCGATAAGGGGGGCTATGAACATCGCGGCAAGGGCCAGCACGATCCCGAACATTTTTCCATATTTTACCACGGTCCTTTCCGGTGCTTCCGGATTCATGTGCTGTTTGTAGATATCAATACCGAACAAGGTGACCGAACTATTGAGAACACTGTTAAAAGAACTTAGGATAGCCCCAAACAATACGGCCGCAAAGAAACCTATCAAATAATCTGGTAACACCTCATTGACCAAGGCTGGGTAAGCCTGATCAGGTACCTCCAGATTTCCCTCGAACATATGATAGGCTATAATCCCAGGTAATACCACAATAAGTGGCCCCAAAATTTTGATGAAGGAGCCCAACAACAATCCCTTTTGTCCTTCCTTCAAATTTTTGGCGCCAAGGGCCCGTTGAATAATCTGCTGATTCGTCCCCCAATAGAACAACTGCACCAGCATCATTCCAGTAAAAATGGTGTGAAAAGGAACCGAAGCAGTGGTCCCGCCAATGGAATTGAACTTTTCGGGATTGCTTTCATATAAGGTATCGATTCCGGCCAAAAGACTTCCGTCCCCGATTGCCATCAATCCGAAAACGGGGATGAGGATTCCTCCGAGTAACAAGCCAATGGCATTGATGCTATCGGACACGGCCACGGCCTTCAACCCCCCAAAAACGGCGTAGATCGAACCGATAATCCCAATACCCCAGACGCATATCTTTAAGGCGGCTCCGTCGGAAACCCCTAGCAACCCAGGTACGTCAAACATGGTACTAATAGCCAGGGAACCGGAATACAATATTATGGGCAATAACACCACCACGTAACCCGTAAGAAACAAGGCCGAAGTGATCGTCTTGGTGGTAGTATCATAACGGTCCTGAAGGAATTGTGGCACCGTGGTTAAGCCGCTCTTCAAATATCTGGGCAAAAGAAAAACCGCGGTGACCACCATGGCGATGGCCGCCAGGGTTTCCCAAGCCATAACCGATATCCCCTCGGAATAGGCATTTCCGTTCAGGCCCACAATTTGCTCCGTGGATAGATTGGTCAATAATAAGGATCCCGCTATTACGCCTGCGGTAAGGCTTCTTCCCCCCAAAAAATAACCATCGGAGGAGTTTTCATCGGTTTTTCGTGTAGCCAAATAGGCGATGACCCCCACCAAAGCGGTGAAGCCCAAAAAAGAGAGAATTCCTAACATTTTTGTTTAATTAGTTTGATTGTAAGCGTTAAATATACCGGTTTATGCTTTAAACGTTCAATATCGGAAAAATAATCGATAAAATCGGACAAATCCAAATACCCCTATTTTAGCGGGGAATCGCGGCGGGGCCCTTGAAAATATTAACGATTTACCCTTTCAATGTTCTATCAAGTTTACTTATCTTGCCACCTCTCTTTGGCCCGTAGATGAAAAGGATTTTAGTTTTTTTTTTAACAATCAGCATACTAGCTTGCGACACTACCGAACAAGAAGAAAAGCAGTTTAGAAAACGCCCTTCTTCCCAGACCAATATTGACTTCAAAAACGAGCTTAGGGATACCCCCCAATTCAATATTCTCACCTACCTCTACTTCTATAATGGAGCTGGGGTGGCTGCGGGAGATTTCAACAATGACGGTCTGGCAGACCTTTATTTTACCTCCAACCAAGGCGAGGACAAGTTATACCTCAATCGAGGTGGTTTTGAATTTGAGGACATTACCCAGGCAGCAAACATTAAAAATACCGGAAACTGGACCACTGGCGTGACCCATGTGGACATTAACAACGACGGTCTCTTGGATATCTATGTATGCAAAGTAGGGGGCTACGGGGAAATACAGGGGAAGAATCTACTCTATGTAAATCAAGGCCTCAATGCAGCGGGACTTCCCTTTTTTAAGGAGGAGGCGGATTCCTATGGGTTGGCCTTCTCCGGTTTTTCGACCCAGGCATCTTTTTTTGACTATGACCTGGACGGGGATCTGGACATGTATCTCATGAACCATTCCGTACACCCTAGCGGCAACTACGGGAAAGGGAGTTTAAGGCAGGAGGTGGATGCACGGTCCGGTGACAAATTGTACAGGAACGAAAATGGGCGGTTTACCAATGTGTCGGAGGAGGCGGGAATTTTTCAGGGAAAAATAGGCTATGGCCTAGGATTGGGAATAAGCGACCTCAACAATGATGGCTATCCCGACATTTACATAGGGAACGATTTTTTTGAGAACGATTACCTCTACCTTAACCAAAAGGACGGGACTTTTAAGGAAATTATTTCCTCCGATGCTTCAAAACTTGGGCATACCACACATTTTTCCATGGGAAATGATATTGCCGATATCAACAATGATGGGCTTACGGACCTGGTTTCCCTGGATATGCTTCCCGAAGACCTGGAAACCTACAAGGCCTCCGGAGTGGAATATCCCTATCCCACCTATGAGTACAACCTGAAAAACGGATACGCTCCGCAATACATGCAAAATACGCTGCACCTCAACCTTGGGGACGCTAACTTCAGTGAGATTGGAAATCTCAGTGGCATTTCAGCAACCGAATGGTCTTGGGGCGCCCTGTTGGCAGACTATGACAACGACGGTTTCAAAGATCTTTTTATCACCAATGGCATCAAGGGGGCGACCAACGATATGGATTTTATCAATTTTATCGCCAATGACAACATCCAGGAACGTATAAACCGCGGAATGGCAAGTGAGGAAATGGCCTTTATCGATGAAATCCCGGAAAAAAAAGTCTCCAACTACTTCTTTAGAAACCAAGGGGACCTTACGTTCTCCGATATGACCACCACATGGTTCCAAAAGGAGGACTCCTTCAGTAATGGCTGTACCTATGCCGATCTGGATGGGGATGGAGATCTGGATCTGGTGGTCAACAATGTGGATGAGGCTGCCTTTGTGCTGGAAAATACCACCAATAAGCAACAGCAACACCATTTTCTCAAGGTAAATTTCGAGGGAGATGCACAGAACGGTTTTGGTCTTGGGGCCAAAGTCATCGCCTATATGCCCAATACCATTATTACACAGGAGAATTTTGTTTCCCGGGGTTACCTGTCGGCGGTCCCGAAGACCGTACATTTGGGCCTGGGACAGACTTCCGTAGTAGACTCGCTAAGGGTCATTTGGCCTGGTGGAAAACACCAAACCCTTAGGCAAGTTCCCTCGGGCGAGCTGACGGTTCGGTACCAAGATGCCATGGGTAACTTTTATTCCGAAGCCAAAACCATCCGCGAGCACCAAATCACGGTCAGGGATAGCCTCGTGGCTTTCGCCCACAAGGAAGGAGCTACCATAGAGTTCAGTCGGAATCCCCTGGTTCCCTTTGCCAATACCCACGAAGGGCCGTCCATAGCGATAGCGGATGTAAACGGGGATGCCCTGGATGATTTCTTCATCGGTGGCCCTAAGGGGCAGGCCTCGGCCATGTTTATACAAGATACCGAAGGTGCATTTACCCAGGTGCAGCAAGCATTGTTTGAACTGGACGCCATGAGCGAGGATGTATCGCAGGTGTTCTTTGACGCAAATTTGGATGGCAGTATGGATTTGCTCGTGGTAAGCGGAGGCAATGAATTCAGGGCCTCTGAAAAGCTTCGGCCTAGATTGTATCTAAATTTTAATGGAATTTTCAAGAAAGACATCACCCAATTCCAATCGCTGGAGTTAAATGCCTCGAAAGTAGCCGCTATCGACTTCAACAAGGATGGTGCCATGGACATTGCCATTTCTTCGGATCAAGTCCCTCATCGCTTTGGGGAATCCCCGGCCCAATACCTCTTCAAAAATGATGGAAAAGGAAATTTCGAGGAGGTTACCGATCAATTTTGTCCGGATTGCAAAAGTCTGGGCAACGTAAAGGATTTTCTTTGGGCCGACGTGGATGGCAATGGTTTTATGGACCTTATCGCCGTTGGCTATTGGATGCCCATTACAATTCTAAAAAATAATGGGGCTGTGTTGGTGCGGAATGATATTGGTGGACTACAGGAAACCCACGGATGGTGGAATTCGGTAATTGCCGAGGATTTTGACCAGGATGGTGATCTGGACTTTATAGCAGGAAACTGGGGCCTTAACAGTAAATTTAAGGCCTCAACTAAGGAACCCATTACGCTTTACAGTTACGATTTTGACAGCAATGGATCTACGGAACCTTTGGTCACCTATTTTTACATGGGGAAGGAGACCCCTTTTGCTTCGAAGGACGAATTGGTAAAGCAAATGCCCTTCTTGAACAAGGAATTTCTGTCGTACAAACGCTTTGCATCTGCTCGGTTGGAAGACCTGTTTTCCTCCAAAAAGCTACAGGAAGCTTCCAAAAAGAAGGTATACGAACTGGCAAGCTGTTACTTTGAAAACCGTGGGGACGGTAGTTTTCTAAAAAGCACCCTCCCAGTCATGGCACAGGCTTCCACGGTCCAGGATATGGCCATTTGGGATTTTGACAGGGACGGATACCAGGATGTGCTACTCCTGGGCAACAATTATGAAATTAGCACACAATTGGGTAGGATGGATGCCTCACATGGCATACTTTTACGTTTCACCCCCAAGAGTGCATTTACATGGGACAGCAAGGTATCATTGGATATTTCGGGACCTATAAGGAGCATCGAAAAAATCAATGTTCTAGGAAAGGAACAATACATCATAGGAAGGAACAACGATACACCGCTATTTTTAGCCCCTTCAGGACTTGATTTGAAGTAACATATAGATGAAACTAAAATCCACATCCGCGTTGCGGTTAAAGAATTATAGCTGCTGCATGATCGCCCTAGGTTTTGTCCTGGGCTGTGGAGAACAGCAAGGGGAACTGTTCTACAATCCCGACCCAAAGGAGACAGGGATAACATTTAACAATTTGCTCAATGAATCCAACAACCTTAATATCTTGGATTACCTGTATTTCTACAACGGGGGCGGCGTGGCCATCGGAGACATCAACAATGATGGCTTGCAGGATATATTTCTATCGGGAAACCAAGTAGAGAACAAGCTCTACCTCAATAAAGGTAATCTTAAGTTTGAAGATATTAGTGAATCGGCCGGAGTGCAAGGAAACAGTACCTGGAACACAGGAGCCGTTATGGGTGATGTAAACGGCGATGGCCTACTGGACATTTACGTATGTGCGGTGGTAGGCCTAAACGGTTTTGATGGGCACAACGAACTGTATATCAACAATGGAGACGCTTCCTTCACCGAAAGCAGTGCCCAATACGGGTTGGATTTTGACACCTACAGCAGTTCCGCCGCTTTTTTGGACTTTGACAATGATGGAGATCTGGATCTTTACCTTTTGAACCACGCAGTCCATACCCAGGAATCTTTTGGGAAAGCAGATCTTAGGAACAAAAGAAGTTATCCAACGGGTGATAAGTTGTTGCGCAATGATGGTGAGGTCTTTACCGACGTAAGCGAAGCAGCTGGCATTTATGGAGGTATCAATGGATACGGATTGGGTATTTCCATAGCCGATTTCAACCAAGATGGCCATGCCGATATCTACGTGGGCAACGACTTCCATGAGGATGACTACTACTATCTCAATAATGGGGACGGGACCTTTACGGAGTGCTTAAAGCAATATTTTGGTCATGCTACACGCTTTTCCATGGGGAACGATGTTGCAGACATCAACCATGATGGTCTTTCGGATATCATTTCCTTGGATATGTTGCCCGAGGAAGAAATTCCCCTGAAATCGTCCGAAGGGGACGAAAATTTGCAAACGCTCAACCTCAGGATAAACCAGTACGGGTACCATTACCAATTTACCCGTAACATGTTGCATGTAAACCGTGCCAATGGCGAGTTTATGGAAACCGCCCTACTTAGTGGTATCGCGGCAACCGATTGGAGCTGGAGTGCCCTTTTTGCGGATTATGATCAGGATGGGGAACAGGATCTGTTCGTTTCCAACGGTATTCCAAGACGGCCCAACGATCTTGATTTTATCAAATTTGTCTCGAATGAGCAAATTCAGAAAAAGATCAACAACACCAAATTGGTAGATCAGCAGGCCTTGGAGCTCATGCCTACCGGTGCAGTTCACAATTATATTTTCCAGGGTGCCGGGAAGCTGCAGTTCTTGGATAAATCGGCCAGTTGGATAAGAGAGGACAATAGCATATCCGGGGCAACGGCCTGGGGAGATTTGGACAATGATGGAGATTTGGACCTGGTGATCAATAACATCAACGGTCCGGCCAGTTTGTACATTAACAGGACCGATGACAAATCCAATTATCTGAAGCTGAAATTCAACTACAAAAAAGGGAACCCTTTTGGGATAGGGACCAAGGTATTTTCGTATGACAAGGGCAGACTTCAGTATAAGGAACTCTATACGGTAAGGGGATTTCAGGCTTCCTCGGAACCTGTGATCCATTTTGGATACGGACAAACCTCCCAAGTAGATTCGTTGCGGATTGTATGGCCCGATCAAAGCTACCAGACCTTAAGGAACATCAGTGCCAACCAGACGCTCACGGTAAAACCCGAGCATACGGCACCTTTCGATTTTGGGTCCGAAAGGCCGGGAGATAAAATTTTATTCGAAAGGACCAAGGACAATTTGGGCGTAGATTTCACCCACCAGGAGGATCGGTATCTCGATTTTAACCGTCAAAAGCTCATCCCTTACCGGATTTCGGACCGTGGTCCTGCCATGGCGGTGGGCGATTTAAACCATGATGGCAAGGAAGATATCTTTTTTGGCGGATCCACCCGCTACCCTTCCAAGGTATACCTCCAACAAGATTCCATTTTTACGGAACACCAATTTCCGTCCTTGGCCCAAGATTCGATCAAGGAAATCGTAAGTGCCACCATCCAGGATTTTGACGGGGACAATCGCAATGATCTTTTTGCTGGTTCTGCCGGAGGAAATTTTGGCCATAGGGCGAAACCTCTTTTGGACAGTTACTATCTTCAAGCAGAAACGGGCCTACAGGCCGCTCAACTTCCGGAATATTTTGAGAATAGTGCGGTGGTCGAACCCCATGATGTGGATGCAGACGGGGACTTGGATCTTTTTGTGGGAGGGCATACCGTTAGCTCGGATTTTGGAAACATCCCGAACTCCTATCTCTTGAAAAACGACAAGGGCCTTTTTAGCCTTTCGGAAGATGATGCCCTTAGGAAAGCGGGCATGGTCACGGATGCCCTTTGGACGGATTTTGATGGGGATGGCGTTGAAGATCTCCTGGTTGTGGGCGAATGGATGTCACCCAAATTTTTCAAAAACAAGGCCGGTTCGTTTACCGAAATGAATCTGCTTCCCCACCGCCTAAACGGCCTCTGGCAAAGTGTGGCCCCCTTTGATATTGATCAGGACGGGGACATGGACTATATCCTGGGAAATTGGGGTTCCAATACCAAATTTAAGGCCACACCAGAACATCCTATGAAAATGTACTATGGGGATTTTGACCAAAACGGCACTACGGAAACGATCATTGCACAGGAGAAAAAAGGAAAGTACTATACCATTGATGGCTTGGATGAACTGGCTGGGCAATTGGTGAGTCTCCGCAAAAAATTTACAACCTATAAGGATTTTGCTGGAAAAACCATTGCGGAGATATTCGACAAAGATCTTCTATCCAAGGCCAAGCTCCTTGAGGTGGATTTTCTGGAGTCCGGGTATTTAAAAAATGAGGGAGGAAAATTTACGTTTGTTCCTTTTTCGTATGCACTGCAAATTGCTCCCATTACTGCATTGCTGCCTTACGATTTTGATGGAGATGGAAAGACCGAGGTGCTTGCCGGAGGCAATTACTTTGGGGTAAAACCTTATCACGGAAGATTTGATGGCTTTACCGGGGCCTTGATTAAAAATGAAAAAGATGTAATTTTGGGACATCGGATAGGACTGGAGTTTTTTCAAAAATCGGTACGACACTTAGACCTCATTACCGTGAAGAAGCAACCCTATCTTGTAGTGACCATCAACAATGACACCGCACAGATATATAAATTAACAACGCAATAAACGATAAACCGCAGTGAGATGAAAAAGACAATAATCCCTTTGATCGTGGCCGCATTGGTCTTTTCTTGCCAATCGGGCAAGGAACAGGATATCGAGATAAGCGCAGAGGATTTTCATGGTTCGGTGGACAAGGTAACGGAAATCATGATCCACGATATTTTCTCGCCCCCTGTGGCCAGTAGAATTTTTGCCTATCCCAATATTGCGGCCTATGAAATTATAGCACAGGCCAATGACGCATATGTTTCCCTAGCAGGACAGGTACATGAACTGGAACCCATACCTCCCATGGAAAGCGGTAAAAACATCCACCCCCAATTGGCCGCGCTTATTGCACATATGGAAGTGAGCAAAGAACTTATTTTTTCCGAAGACTGGATGATTGCGCTGCGCGACAGCCTATATGCAGGTTGGAAAGAGGTCAATGAGGCACAATTTGAAGCCTCAAAGTCCTATGGCCTCCAAGTGGCCGATCATATCAAAGCATGGCTTTCGAAGGACAATTACAATCAGACGCGGACCATGCCCAAGTTTACGGTACTGACCGAGGACGTATCCCGTTGGCAACCCACCCCTCCTTCCTATATGGACGGAATAGAGCCCCACTGGAATAAAATTCGCTCCTTTACCTTGGATTCGGCGGAACAGTTTAAACCTTTGCCACCGCCACCATTTTCCATGGAAAAGGACTCGGATTTTTATAAGGAATTAAAGGAGGTTTACGATATAAGTGTTGAAATCACTTCAAAAGGTGATGATTCCGAAGAGGTAGAAATAGCAAAGTTTTGGGATTGCAATCCATATGTGTCCACCACGCGGGGACACTTGATGTTCGCCACCAAGAAGATTACCCCTGGAGCACACTGGATAGGCATAGCCAAAATAGCGGCCAGGAAAACCAAAAGTGATTTTGACAGGACGGTATTTGCCTATACCAAGACGTCCATTGCCATTGCCGATGCCTTTATCAGTTGCTGGGATGAAAAATACCGAAGTAATTTGATTCGTCCGGAAACCCTCATCAACCAGCATATGGACGAAAACTGGCAGCCCATTTTACAGACCCCTCCCTTCCCGGAGTACACCAGTGGCCATAGCGTTGTTTCCGGTGCGGCGGCAACGGCCTTGACAGATATTTTTGGAGACAATTTTGCCTTTGATGACGATACCGAAGTGGCCTATGGCCTGCCAATTAGAAGTTTTTCCTCCTTCAACCAGGCGGCAGATGAAGCGGCCATTAGCCGTATGTACGGCGGAATCCACTACCGGGCAGCGGTAGAAATTGGGGTAAAACAGGGCCGAGATCTTGGGAAATTTGTCCTTGGCAAACTGCAGATGAAAAACAAATCCCCCGAAGTCACCCACTAATCCCATGGGCAGCATCAAGAAAATTTTCCTTTCCCTTTTACTGCTGGGTCTGGCAGCATTGGTCTGGTACCTTTTTATCAAGGACCACGATTACCAAATACGTTTTAATGAGAAAACGGCCCCGGGCACGCTGTTCCATCAGGTCAACAATTGGGGACTGACCATGGAAAAAAATGGAAAAATCAAAATACTGGGTATTCAGAAGGAACCGTTTTCCCATTTTCGGCAAAACCTAAAGGTCGCTGACAGCATAATACAACTGGATTGGGATTTTAAAGCGATCAACGATTCTGTTACGAGCATTAGGGTACGAATTACGGATACGGAAAACAGCTTGGCCACAAGAATCAAAAATCTGTATACGGATCCACCGCTAAAAAACATGTTCCTTTCTAAAATTAAGGACTTTAAAAATGGCCTGGATGACCACTTGAGGAAGCACAAGGTTAAAATAGTAGGGGTGGATAGTATTCCCCTACGGTTCTATGCATATGCGGAAGCCAGCAGTAGCATGACGGAAAAGGCCAGGACTATGATTTCGAAGAATGCCGAAATCGTTGGATGGCTCACGGAAAATAACATCAAAATCCTTGACGAACCCACTTTGGAAGTAACCCACTGGGACAAACAACGCGATTCCATTGCTTTCAACTTTCTGTTTCCGGTGGCCGAAACGGATTCCCTGCCCCAACATAAGGATATCAGGTTTAAAAGGTATGGCGGTAAAAAAGGGATAAAGGCCATATTTAATGGGAACTATATGATATCGGACAGGGCCTGGTTTGCACTATACGAATATGGCAAGCGAAATAATATTGCCCTTGAAGAAACACCGGTGGAACTGTTCCATCATAACCCCATGACCGGTGGGAACGAATTGGAATGGAAAGCCGAAATCTATTTACCCTTAAAGGAGTCCGATGACTAGATTGTTGTGTTTGTTCGTATTTGGCTGTCTTGTGAGTTGTTCCAACTACGGACAACTTACCTTCGTGACCAAGCTCCCGAAAAAAGTAAAGGAAAACTCAGGCATTGTTATGTTGACAGAATCAAAGATTTGGGTCATAGAGGACAATGGCAATCCGGACAAGATGTACCAGATAGATCTGGAGGGCAATCTTCTTAGGGAATTGGAGGTCAAGAACGCCAAAAACACGGATTGGGAAGATCTGGCCAAGGACGATAAGGGAAACGTGTATATTGGGGATTTTGGAAATAATGACAACCGGCGTACGGATCTTGTCATTTATAAGGTGCCGAATCCTGAAATTGAAAAGGGGAAGAAAATCCTCGGGGAGAAAATAAGATTTAGGTATCCGGAGCAAACCGGTTTCCCGCCCAAAAAGGACAGCCTGTATTTTGATGCCGAAGCCTTTTTCTACCACAAGGACCATTTGTTCATCATCACCAAAAACAGGACAAGGCCTTTTACCGGGGAAGCCCTGATCTATTCGGTTCCGGCCAGTACCGGAAATTATGAGGCCACCTATCTTGGAAAGTTTGTTCCCTGTACCGAGCAGAAAATTTGCCAGGTTACCTCTGCGGCTATTTCACCGGACGGAAAAAAAATCGCCGTTTTGGGTTATGGCAAACTATGGGTCTTTACCGGTTTTGATCTAAAGGATTTTAATATGGGTAAGATGAAAACCATAGATTTGGAAGCCACCACCCAATTGGAATCCGTTTGCTTTCTCAACAATGAAACCCTGCTCCTATCGGATGAGCAAAGGGCGGGTACCGGGCGGAATCTTTACTCCTATTCCCTAAAATAACTAGAATCCAAAACCTACCCCAAAGGTAAACCGCAGCCCATCATCGCTGCTGAAGAGGGCTAAATTTACGGAAGTTATATTAACTACATTCATGAAAAATCCGCCCCCATACGAGGTGTGCCAGACATCCGAACTGTCGTTCGGAAACCAGACCCTACCGTAGTCAAACCCACCATAAATACCCATGGACAGCGGAAGTATCCCAGCCCGTAGTTTACGCAAGCTCAATCTCAAGTCCGTATTCTGATAGTAGGCCGTCTTGCCGGTAAACCGTTGATTCCTAAAACCACGAAGACCATCGAACCCACCAATACTGGCCGCTTGATAAAACTCAAAGTCGTCCCCCAAGTTAAAATGCGCCTTCCACTTGGTGGCAAGGACCAATCTTCCGCTGGGTATCAGTTTATAATCAAAGGAGAGGCTAGGAATGATAAATCCGTAACTCTGCCCGCTGTTTTCCGTACTGCTCTTGAAGCCCATATGGAGCGAGGTGGCCATCCCTACGGTAGGAAAGGCATCGTTGTCCGCGTTGGAATAGGTGTACTCCGCATCGGCGCCTACAAAACTGTTTTCGTTGTCCAGATTACTGGACGTAAAAAAGGTCTCTATAAAACGACCCTCGGTCTCCTCTACCTCGATATCCTCAAAGGAAACACCTAACCTAAACTTAGACCCCAGATCGCCCCGCCAAACCAATGATGGGGCCACGCGTATGGTTTGGATCTTTACCCGGTTAAAATCGAGCTCCAAATCGTCGTCAAGATTTGGGGTATCGTTACCAAAGCCAAAGAAGTTGATACTGAAGTTTGGGCTCGTAAATTTTCCCAAAAGTTCCAGGTTGGCCTTTCCAAAGACATTGGCGAATTCTCCTTTATATCCAAAATCGAAACCACTGGTGGCGAAATAGAACGCAGCGTTAAAGGTATGCTGGCTGGTAAAAGGATTTTGTCTAAAGCCGTTGAAGGTGTAGGTATCCGTAAGGCCTATTCTGAAACCATCATCCGGGTTGAAGCCAACGGTAGGGATAACCATATTGTTGCTGTTCTTGATCAGGATAGGCCTGTACGTATTAGTCTCGTAATCGTTGGTGAGCCTTACTTTGGCGCCTTGGGTGCTTTTGAACGTATTCTTCTTTGCACGGTTGTCATAGAGGTATACCCCTCGGCTGTCCGCTACGTCGTAAATATCGTTGTTCTGCCCCCCTACGATCCTTATCCGTTTCACGCCCTGTTTTACATTGCGAACCTCAAAGTAGTCATCGTCGTCCAAGCCATAGATCCATATTTCCTTGGTCACCTCGCGATCATAGGTCTTATCGAAGAAGACGTCGGCTTTCTTGCCGTCCTTGATCCTATGCGCCACCACACGGGTCTTGCCGCCCGGTAGTCCGCTTACCGTAAAATGATCGTCCTTATCCGTACCGGCCACTACCGAGAATTTATTGATAATCCCATAGTAAGCGCTTGCCGTCTCCGCCAAATTGCCCTTCCTGGCCAACAACACCCTTTTGATCCGGGCCATGGTCTCGGGATCTCGTACTTCCGTAGGAAATTCTTCCAAGGCCCTGTCTATTACTTGTGGTGTAATCTGTTTTTGGATATAGGTCACTTGTTCCTGCCACATTTTAAAATCGGTTTCCGGAAGTAGCGCCATATCCAGGGCAAAGGTCATGGGCGAGGCGGTAAAGCCCTTAACGCTTCTGATCTCCTCGTTGAACCCTTCGAATATCCCGAGCGAGGGTACAATCCTCGTGGCCAATTTCATCAGCGAACCGTCTCCCATTATGGAAAAGACCTGGTCCCTATCCCGTGGTATTGGTTTATAGGTTATCTTTCCTGTCTCCTTGTCCTTAAATTCTGCCCAACGCCATTGATCCACGTGCCGGTCCCAGTCCCCGATCATAATATCGAACAGTCGGGCCCTGACATAAGCGGTCTTGTCTACCGTGTATTTTTCATCCCTTCTAATGTTTTTGAGCAGATCATCCGTGCTTTCCATTTTGTCGGCATAACCAAAACTGGCCAGGTCACCATGCCCGTCCGTCGTTCGTTCCTCGATCATATAGAGTTCATCCCCAAATTCATCGTCAAAACCCACCAAAGCGGCCTGCTTGGGAATGTAATATAGCTTTGGATTGGTATGGTACACCCCAACGGCGTCGGACAGTGGTGCTACCGTGAAAGGAGCGTAGGGATGGGCGCCGGTATAAAAATCCAAAAGCAATTTTTCGACGGAGGAACCTTCAAAGACGCCTTTAATATACTGATCTTTAAAGGCAATGGCCTGTAAATAGAGTTCTGCACTTTTGCGCAGGGCCCGCATCACGTATTCCTTGCCCTCCTTGTTTACCAGACGCAAGGACCTTGATTGATGGCCCCCTCCTTTTCTTACTACCTTTAAGCCGCCAAACAGGGTATCCAAGTCTACGGTTGGGGCAGAAACTTCGGTGGCATAAACGCTTCGGTACCGCTCTCCCCAAACCGATTTAAAAAAATTGGTTTTCTCTACCTCTTCCTTTGTATAAATGGAAGCTTTTACCTGGGAGGGAAAGGTGTTGCTATACTGTTTTGCCACCTGTTTCAGATCGGGAGGCAGTACCTCTGTACCAAACAAAAATTCTTCCCTGCTGTCTTCTTGGACCCCATAATATCTAACATGGGATGAACCATCGGTATAGACCTCCATGGCGGCATAGCCCATTTTGCCCGTAGAGAACTGACTCCCATTCAGCAGGCGGGTTGCCCCTTTTTTAGCCCCGGAACCGCTTACGATCTGTGGAGTGTTTTCCTCAACGATATACTGTAAAGTGTGTTCATGTCCAGAAGCAAACACCACCTTTTCGGAGTACTGTGCCAGGGTAACGATCCGCTTTCTCAATTCGGTATACCGTTTATTGTACACATCTGTGGTAGAAGCACCGGTAGTCTTACGCAACAGATTTACCACAGAACCCAACACTGGTATGCCCAACTGCCTGAAGGCAAACTGACCCCCGTGCACACCGTAGGTAAATACTGGATGGTGCATCGCAATGATCGTAGTCTTATCCAGATTTTTCTTGATCAAGCCTTCCAATTCCTGAAAGAACTTCTCCCTGTCCTTGATCTCGCACTCATCGTTCATGGTAGGGTGCCTGTCCCAATTGGTCATATACCACTCTGTGTCGATGGCTATGACTACTATGTCCTCACTGATATCGATTTTTTTGAGCGGGCATCCATCCTCGGGAAAAAAGACATCCTTGCTATCGAGTTCTTTCTCCAGATATTTTTGTTGGCGCTCCAGGCCTTGGAGCCCATCGTTATACCAATCGTGGTTGCCGGGAATAAAAACAGTACCTCCCGCAAAGTTGTCTAGCGTACTAATCTGTGCGTCCAAATGGTTCTTGGCAACACTGTATCCCAAATCATCTTTCGGGTCTGGCATCCCCGCCGGGTAAATATTATCGCCCAAAAAGAGCGCGGTGCTATTTTTATCGGCCTTGTCCAACCTGTCCTTAAAAATCCGAAGTGCAGGATTCAGCTGTCCAGAAGGCGAAAGCCCGGCATCGCCGATAAAATAAAATGTGTGCACCACTTCCTTGCCCGTAGGTCTATCGTTGGACGTGGCAGGGTCAGAATACTTGGCGGTATAGGTGGCACAACCTGTTAAAAGAAAGAGTGAAAGGAATAGGGAGTAATATTTCCTCATGCTAAGGGATTTAAAATTCAAAATTTCGTACTTTGGGGTGTTTCTAATACGCAAGAGATGTCGGAAATTATTGAAAAGGCGGAGCACTTTGTTACGGATTTATTGACCAATACCCTAGACTCCAATTACCTGTACCACAATTTAAAACATACCCAACGTGTAGTTAAAAGTACTAAAGAATTATTGAATTCGCACGAACTCGCGGATAAAGAAAAGGAGATCTTACTTCTCGCGACATGGTTCCATGATACAGGGTATACCAAGGGTACAACGGAACATGAACAAAATAGCTGTGCCATTGCCAAGGAATTTTTAGGCGCCCAGGAGTATCCCCATGATTCACAGGAGAAGGTATGCGGCTTAATCATGGCCACCAAACGCTATTACGAGCCCCAGACACTGTCCGAAAAGATTATAAGGGATGCCGATGCCTCTCACTTTGGCCAAAAAAGCTATTGGGAAACCTCGGATTTTCTTAGGGAAGAACTTTCCCTGTTGGGGATAGCGGATTATACCACGGAAGAATGGTGCAATGCCAATATTGCCATGTTCAAGAAGGAGCATCAGTTTTATACCGACTATGCCAAGGAACAATGGCAAGAAGGAAAGGACAAAAACCTAAAACAATTGATAAAGGATAAAAAAACGGAAAAAGAAATCGCGAAAAAGGAGGCCTTAAAGGCGAAATACAAATTCGAAAGTCCGGACAGGGGCATACAGACCCTGTTTAGGGTTACCTTAAAAAATCACCTTACCCTCAGTGACATTGCAGATACCAAGGCCAATATCCTGTTATCGGTGAACGCAATCATTATTTCCCTGGCATTATCGAACCTCATCCCTAAATTGGACAACCCTTCCAATAAATATTTGCTGTATCCTACCATCATCTTTATCATTTTTAGTGTGATTTCCATGGTGCTCGCGGTTTTGGCTACCCGTCCCAATGTAACCAGTGGAAAGTTCACCAAGGAAGATGTGAACAACAAGAAAGTAAATTTATTATTTTTTGGGAACTTCCATAAGATGACCCTGAACGACTACGAATGGGCCATACAGGAGCTGATACGGGATAAGGAGTACGTGTATTCGTCCTTGACCAAGGACCTTTATTTTCTGGGGCTTGTCCTAAACCGAAAATATAAGATCTTAAGGTGGACCTACACCATCTTTATGATAGGAATGATCGTTTCCGTAATTGCCTTTGGGATTGCGTTTAGGTTCTTTGGGCCAGAGCGTATGACTTTCTAGATGCGTTGGAGGTATCAACCTAGGCTTTTAGTTCGTCCATCAGGTCCTGATAGGTATAGGTCTTCTCGGATTCCTTGCCTTTTTTGTACAGAATCTCGGCCCTGATCGCCTTTAATCCGGTAACGCCCTGCAAGCCTTCCAATTCCACGATTTCAATATTGTTGGTAAAATAGCCCTTGGCCTTAAGGAAAGTGATGTACCTAAGGTATTCCAATTCATCTTTCTTTTGCGAGTATACAATGGCCAGTTTTCCCTTTTGGGTCAACCGTTCGTTGGTTCCTTTAATGAAAGACTTGTCAATACGTTTCTTAATGATTTCGTACCGGGCGTTGTACGTACCGTCCACATCGAACTGCTTTTCATCCATCCGAAATCGAATAGACAGCGAGGTGTTGTATACCAACATTAGGGAAGCAACATCCAATTGTACGGGCAATTTGGGTTTCAGGTTGTAGTAGGTATTTTCCATTTCGCACATTACCTGCAACTGCCATAACCTAAGATTGTTAAGGTACAACGGATTATAGGTCCGGTCACCGGAAATGGAATCCCCTATATACATATTATGCTCCACCCCATCGGTCTTGAAACGCTCAAAAAAGTGGGGAAACATCTCCTGCGCCTCCACCTGCATGGAATCGATAACCGAAACCAACTCCTGGTTGATCTGCATAACGCTTTCGTCATAATTCCTGCGGTGGTCATAATAGGATTCCGTTTCCGGATCTATATTTGCTTCATAAGCAGAGACCAGTACAGCCAGTTCGGTATCCTCTTTTTTGAGGTGCTCCAATACTGGATTTATTTCTTCATGCACAAAATCAAATATGGCCTGCTCGCTATTGGTATAAAGTACTTCCTTTATACCATCTATATGATTATTGACCCTAAATATAAGCTCCTCATAGATAGGTAATTTGTCCTTTTTCCATGCAGCGGTGAGTACATCGTTGATTTCCGATAGCTGAATCATTAGATCGCGCTGTATGGCTGTATTCCGTGCTTGCGAAGAATCCTTGATATCTACCTGTCCGTAGAGCGGATGCACATCCTTGAACGCAATTTCCTTAAAGGAAGGCTGTCTTCCTTCCAAATCGTCAATGATAAAACGTTTGGCCTCCTCCTGAAACTTCCAATATACAGAAGAATGGACCGAAGTACATTCGTTTTGGATAATGGCGTCAATAAGGTTTTCCTCTTCCGCCTTGGAGCGCAACACGGCAGAAACGATATAAGGCATTACATCTTCCAATTTCGTGGCGTTGACACTGTTCAGTTCGTTCGTCGTCGTGGACACTAGTTCCAAAACGCCCAGTAGCTCCCCATCATCCGCTATAGGGGCAAAGATGGCGCTTTTTATTCCCTGCTCCTTCAAACTTCTATAGGGTGCCTGACCTTCCGAAAGTTTAAAATATTTGTCCACATTGGATATGGCAAAATAACTGTTATCCTTGAGGAGCGCGTTATAGGAACCCTGGCACAGGGCATCGTTGCATCCTTCCACATCCTTGCCCTGAAGTATAAAACTCTCCACGCCCTTACCGTATACCTTTTCAAATTGGTTTTCCTTGGAGTTATAGGTAACAAAGCCTACCTGGATATTGGGCAGATTGAAGAGCGACTTAAAGGTTTCATGGAGATGGTCCATAAAGTTATCGCTGCCTCTTTTGTTATTCTCTATCAAACTCGATTTGATCTCCGATATGGAATGTTCGGCGGTGACATCGAACATATTGGAAATGACAAATCCCTTGGATATAAAACTGTTGGGCGGTATTTTTTCCTTCCAAAGATCCAAATTGTCAGAACTTTCCAAAAGTTCGTCCACATCTGCCTGGGTGAGTTCCTTGGCTTTGTCCGTGGGAATAAGCTCCATGAAATCCGCATTGTATAGAATGCGATAATAGTGCATTACGCCATTGGCATCAGGGATATCATAAAAATAAGGTCGTCTAAAATCTAGCTTGAAGCCGTAATAGAAACTCAGGATAACCGTACTGGCCATGATATAATTTACCCCCTCCTCCTGGTTGCGGATGGTGGGTTTGTAATCCTTTCCTGCATTTTTTAATATATTCTGGAAACGTTTGGACGAATTGAAAATGATGTTCTCATAGGGTAGGGAAGCCACCTTTATCTCATTTTCGCCCAACACCTCGGAAAAGGTATCCTGAAGTATAATCTTAATAACGTCCTTGTGCTTTTCAAGCAGTGATAGATCGGAGAATCCCTCGCGGAGCTCCGGATAAGGGGCCTGGGCCTCCAAAATGTGCTTTGCCTTTGAAGCCAAAAACGCATCCTTGCTTTTGGCCATAGCATCGTAATGCTCCAATAGTTTATTGAAACTTATGAGGCTTGTTAGCGGCAATTCTCCTTGGTAGTCTTTGGCCATACGTTATATTAGTCCGTTTCCCAAGTTCAAATTTACAAAAGAAAACCCGATATTTTTGTTAAAGGAAACCTTATGCATTCCCTTCTTTTTTTGGATATTGTATGAAAATTTCTACCATGTCCTCCAGTTCAAGGCTTACAAAGGCGTATCAAAAGGCCAAGGTGATTCCTTTTGACAATAGCTCTAAATTTATTTTTTTTAGCGACTGTCATAGGGGAGACAACAGTTTTGCCGATGATTTTGCCAACAATAGAAATATCTATTATCACGCTCTAAAGCACTATTTTAAGACCGGTTTTACCTATTGCGAATTGGGTGATGGGGACGAACTCTGGGAAAACCTGTCCTTTGAGCCCATCTTTGAGGCCCATAAAAATATCTTTATGTTGTTAAAAGAGTACCATAAGGCCGGTCGTTTGCATATGATCTACGGAAACCATGACATGGTCTATCGCAAGCCGGATTATGTTAAAAAACACCTGTATTCCTATTTTGATCCCAAAGAGGAACGTGAGACGGATTTGTTGGCCGATCTGATCTATGAGGAGGCCTTGGTGCTAAGACATCGCGAAACTCGGCAGGAAGTTTTTTTGACCCATGGGCATCAGGCCGATTTCATGAACTACCACGGCTGGCGCTTTAACCGGTTTTTGGTAAGGATCCTCTGGAAGCCCCTGCAGGTATGGGGTATTGCCGACCCTACAAGTCCGGCCAAAAACCATAAGGAATTGATCAAAGTGGAAAAAAGGGTGAAGCGATGGATTTTGCAGAACAAACTTAAGATAACCGTCATAGGGCACACCCATAGGCCCCGCTTTCCTGAACCCGGTGACATCCCATTTTTCAATGATGGGAGCTGTGTACATCCCAGAAGTATTACAGGAATTGAGATGGAGAACGGTGAAATATCCTTGATCAAATGGCAGATAGCCACCAAGGACGACGGCACCCTACAAATTGTACGGGTTTTGTTGGAGGGACCTCAGCGTTTACAGGATTACGAGCTAGACTAGCCAAGTATTGGTACAGCCCCTCTACACTTTGTTCCTACTTCCTGTTTTTGACTAGAGCATTTTAAAATTGATCGGGATGCTATAGGGAACGCTTACATTTTTTCCGCGCTGCCTTCCCGGGGTCATTTGAGGAAGGGACGCTATGATGCGATGTGCTTCTTTTTCCAGCACCCTGTCCGGGCCACGCGTTTTTATTTGCGAAACAATCCCTTTGGAGTCAATGGTAAAAAGCACAAAAACCTTTCCTTGTGTGCCCATTTCCAGGGCAGAAGCAGGGTATTTAAAGTTTTTATTGATGTGTTCCTGTATCTTTTCTTGAAAACATGTCTTGCGTTCCTCGTTGGTACCGCCTTCACAGCCAGGAAAAATGGGCACGTTCTCGATGACCGCAAAGGGAACGCTTATTTCTTCCTCCTCTTCTTCCACGGCTACGTCGTCCACATCAATTATAGGTTCTTCAATCACCGCATCCTGACTGGTCTCCGTGCTTTCAATGACCGTTTCCTCTATTTCGGCCTCGTCCTCAACAATTTCTATGATCTCAGGTGCAGCAGGTGGTGGAGGTGGTGGTGGAGCCTTAACGTTTTCCGTCTTGGGCGCCTCTTCATTTTTTAACTCATCAATGACTTGTATCATTTCCACAATCTGTTGGTCCTTGTCATAAGTCTTCATTTCAAGGGCTCTCCACGTAAGAAAGAGCACAACAGTTAGGCCAATTACAAAAAAAAGGCCACTATCTCTGTTTAAATCTGCCTTAGGGTTCTTTTTTGGTTTCATGACGTAACGTATTATTATTCTTAAAGTTAACATCAATAAACCATGAATAATATGACATCTATCATGTCCGGAACAAGGCCGAAATCAGCTTAAACCCCCTCGGACCTAGGAAAGCAATACCTCATCAAAATCAGTGCCTTCAATGGGCTCAACCACTTGATCTCCTTTGTTCCATTCAATTTTTCGGCCCAGTTTAAAGGAGAGACCCGCCATATGTGCTGTAATGGCCTCATCAAAACCCTCTTTGATCCCACAGCTTACTTCTCCTCCGTTTCGGGTACTTACCAACCATTCCCTAAGGTGCAGGTAGGTAGAGTCTACCCTAGCCCCGTTGATGTAGGTCCACATAAGGCCCTTATCGGCAAAATATTGGGATGTCGCCGAAGAGATTGCATCAGGAACATTGGCCCCGGGATCATACCTATAAATTGGAATATGGGGCTTCATTTTTTCGGTCTCGATCATCTCGGCATACCGCGTGGAGGATGCATCGGGCCAAATGGTCAGCGTATTGCCCAATTCCATGCTGGCATCATGTCCCATCAAAATCGTAGGCCTACCAAAACCATTGCCCAGGGTGGCACTGTACACCAAGGTCATTCCCTCTTCCTTCCCATTTGTTTGACTGCTTCCTGTGCTGAAATGGGGAAATTCCATATTCACCTGTAGCACATCGGGTACATTTCGCCCATCCCTGTGGGTGTAAATGCCCCCGGAGGCGGTAACCGAATCGGGAATCCCCATATTCAGGATGCAATTGAGCCGATCATAATCATGGGTAAGCAGGTCTCCCGATAATCCAGATCCGTACGACCACCATTTTCTCCATCTAAAGAAATGTTCCTTGTTAAAGGGTATTTTGGGTGCGGTACCCAGGAAAAGGTCCCAGTCTATGGTCTGCGGGCTGGCCTGCTCGTGAATATCATAATTCCATGCCCCATTGTCATCGTTGCGGTTCGTATTGGTCTGGATCAGTGAAATATGCCCAAGCACGCCCTTGTCCACAATATCCTGGGCTGTTTTAAAGCTCAAGGTCTGCCGGTGCTGATGCCCCACCATAAAAGATGCTTTGGACTTTTCAGCAGCCTCGCGTAACCTATAGGTCTCCCCTAAGGTGTGGGTCATAGGCTTTTCAACATAGACATGGACGCCGTGTTCCAGAGCTTCAATAGACATCGGGGCATGCCAGTGATCCGGGGTTGCAATGATTACGGCATCCACTTCTCCACTCTTGATTATGTCGCTATGGGTCTTAAACCTTTTTACCTGGTGGTCTGGCGTGGAGAAAGAGGTGACCGCTTTTTCTGCCCGGATATCGAAAACGTCACAAACTGCCGTAAGTTTCACATTCAATTTTTCCTGTCGCTGAAAATCCTCCAAGGCTGTATGATTTGTGTCGTTTTCCGCTTCCAATGCCATTTCATGTAGCCATTCCTTAGTGGCAAAACCTAGCGCCCGGCACAACTGTTCGCCGCGAATCCCAAAACCAACAATCCCCACCCTTATGGGGCTTCCGGTAATTTCTGGCATATCTGGCGGCAACGAGGGCCGTATGTTCAATTGTTCCAATATTTCCGAACGTTCTCGGTTCTTGCTTGCCGCAGATGTGGCCCCTGCCCACCAGACCGCTCCGAGAATGGGAATTCCGCCCAAGCCCTTGAGCACGTCACGTCTAGTCCATTTCATAAGGTTTCTGTTTTAGTAATTTTATGCTTTTTGCGAAAAAGATAGCTTAGTCCAAATACCTGTCCGGTAGGAAATTGATAAAGGACCAAACATGCAATAAGTTCTATAAGGTTCTTATTGACAAACCAATAGCTTCCTTCAACATTTAGCTGTTGCAACCATGGCAAGGCCGGATGTGCCATGTAGTATAAGGCGAGCAAAAACATGCCCACAAGGGCGCCCCATCGTTCCAGAAAACCCAGCACTAGTGTAACGCCCACAAACATCAGTGCCATCCAGTTTAAGGTGTCGGCCCATCCAATCACCGCATCATCCGTAAGCGCCCAAAACAGGGGCTTAAGCGGACCCTGAGCTGTAATCAAGTACCCGAAGGAGCTCCAGTCCGGGTTATAGATCTTTACGATGCCCTCGTATAGAAAATGCCAACCAATAGCCACCCGTAACAGTGCGATGCTGTGTTTCAATTCCCATTTGCGTTTAGTTTCGTCCATCATATTCGTTACTTGTTTTGTATATCCAATAGTTTCAAATCCCTGGAAGGTATAAAAAATGATCCATCCAAACTAAGGGAGCACCAGGAGTTTACCTATGACAATTGTCAGTTTTACACAATGATCCGCATCCTAAAAAGTGGAGCAAAACCACCCCTAAGAAACATACAATCCCTTGTAACTGGTCGATTTTAACAGCAATTTAGAGCCCTATGGCCCGGTATTTGTTATTTTTACACAGTTATTGCGACTGTTTTTAAAGCTATGCGATCTATTGTTACACTTGCTGTTCTGTTATTGCTATCCCTTCCGGGGCTGGCCCAAACGGATATTCCTGTAACAAAACCTTTAAAGATTGAAGGCAAAAAACTGGACACCAAGGACAATAAGGGTACGGCATTGAACATGCCCTCCACTTTTGACAAAAAACCCGAGGTGAACCTAAAGGATCGCAATAAACGCGAGGTTAAAATGCTTCCCGACACGAAACTCGTACAGGCCGGTCATGGCCTTAAGATCGACCCTAAAATTGGTGAAAAGGAAAAGAAAGGCTCCGACAAGCACTACGGTGATCAATATTTGGGCGATCTAAAGAGCAATGCCAAATTTGTGGGCATTGTTTGCCGCGATCATGAATTTGTGGATGGGGACCGTGTAAAAATCTACGCCAATGGTCAGGTGGTGGAACCCAACATACTCTTGTCCGGCACGTTCAAGGGCGTCAACATCAATCTTGAGAGCGGGTTTAATCGGCTCGATTTTGAAGCTTTGAACCAAGGCTCTTCCGGACCCAATACGGCCCAAGTGAACGTCTACGATGACAAGGGCCAGCTCATTTATGCCAACCGATGGAATTTATCTACCGGTGCCAAGGCTTCCCTGATTATCGTAAAGGAGTAATGAACCCCAACACATCCTCTATTTCTATTATCGTTCCCCGGGATGGTAGGTGGTTTCTGCCCGTTTAAGCACATCCTCCTTGTAATAGGCAACTTCTTTGAACTGCATATCGGCATAGCGCTGGGCCTGATCCCCAAAATGCGCTGAGGCCGGATCGCCACTTTGTCCGCCCGCCAAAATGGTCTTTGCCCTTACCCTTTCGCCGAACTCTACAACGGCCACGAAGCTGTTCCCTCGCGTACCATAGATTTTTTTGGTGTTGTTGGTATATCGGGCGCCATAGGCGGCCAAGGCTCCCCAACGACCCGATGCAAAGCCCACGGGAATACTGGGTTTATTATCATCAAAAGCCTGGCGGATATCCCCATTTATCCTCTGGTAGCGGTTGATTTCGCCCCAGGGCATTTCCCAGGTCCCAAAATCCGACTCAAGTTGTTCCACCACTTTGGTGAATATTGCCAAACGCTCCTGGAGCGGGGATTGGGAACCAAAATAGGTCATCAGTTCCATATCGCTCATTTTACCTGGCCGTACCCCTTCCCTACCATAGCGCATACCGTAAAAATGGGCCAACGACATGGCCACAGAGGCCTTGGATGTTCTAAAATCCCAATTGCGTAGAGTCTTGATCGGCTCGGCCAATATGGGGTCCTTGTTTTGGGATCCATCATAGGCCGCTACCAAACCTGGAATCAGTTTTTCGAAGGCGGGCAAGTAGGAATCGTGTCCCAATGCAATAAGATTATCCAAGGTAAGCCCGTCTTTTCCCCTGAGCAAATCAATGGCGTGGACACCACGAAAATTTTCCCGGTCCAACGACATATACTTGGGGTAGTCTTTCTTCTTTGGGCTGTATTCCAAAGCAGCGGTATAGGGAGTGGAATTGCAGTTCTGCAGCCATCCGTTTTCCGGATTCAGAAGCAGGATATTCTCATCTACGGTGTGCAGGCCCCTCCAATCGGTCCGTGGGTCACTTCCGTCCACAGGCTGGGTATAGTCAAAAACGGTATCCCTAACCGGTACAAAATTGCCATGAAAATAGGCAATATTACCCTCGGCATCCGCATATACGGTGTTGTTGGAAGAGTTGGTGCGTATATCCATCATCTGACGAAAGCCCGAATAGCCCGTTTGTTTGGTCCTAATGTAGGATTGCTCCAGCGCTTTTACCGGTTCCCACATCATGGCAGAGGCCGTCCATTGACCGTCTTCTACATGGGTTATGGGTCCGTGATGGGTGCGATAGGCTGGGAAGTTCCTTTCCTTCAAGCTCTCGCCTTCCCGATATTTTAAAGTGATTTGGGAAGTCGTTACGGGTCTAAGCTCCTCCCCATACTGATACAGCAGTTCCCCGTCCAATTGCAGCAGGGTTTCCTTAAATTCATCCATAACATCCGTATAGGTAGAGGTATGCATCCAGCCTGTTTTTTCGTTAAAGCCTTGATATACAAAAAACTGGCCCCAAGTAACCGCACCATAGGCGTTAAGACCCTCTTCGCTGACCACGTGTACCTCCCCCCTAAAATAAAAGGAGGTATGCGGATTAATCAACAGCAGGGTATTGCCAGATTGGGTGAGTTTCCCCGCTATTGCAATGCCATTGGAACCTTGGGGTTCCAGGGCCTCCTCCTTCTTTTTGAGCTGGATTTCCTGCGCTTCGGGAATCTCCATGCCGCTTTCATAAAAGGCCTGTATTTTTTTTGTGGAAATCCGTTCAATATCACCACCGATGGAGCCCTCACTGAAATACATGGGCATCCAAGGCTCAAAACGGGTCAGTAATTTGGGTTGTACCTCGGGATGGGTGTGCAGATAATAATTGATGCCATCGGCGAAGGCATCGCACAGCTTTTTAAGCCATTCCGGGCTTTTTTTGTAATTCGCCTTGGCCTCTTCTTCCGTCATAAAGAGCTTGGCCCTGAGGTCGCTGTAAAGAGCAGCTTCACCATCTACCTCTGCCAAACGCCCTGTGGCCCAGATGTAGTTTCGTTCTACCCGGTTAAAGTCGTCCTCGCACTGTGCATACAGCAATCCAAAAACGGCATCGGCATCGGTCTTGCCGTAAATATGGGGAACACCAAAGTCATCGCGAATGATGGTGGTGCGTTCGGCATACCCTTGCCAACGTTCCAGTTCGGTTTTTGGGTCTTCGGTTTGGCACCCCAACGTCAATAATAGGAGGAAAGCGGCTACTTGTCTCATTTTATATCGATTTAAAGCTATGCTCTTTTCAAAAATTGGGTCTTGAGCACAATATGGCTCTTTCCTACCCTGCACTCTACTTCTTGAGGACTCGATGTCAGACTTATATTCTTGATCACATTGCCCCGCTTTAGGGTCTTGGACATTCCCTTTACCTTTAAATCCTTGATAACGTGAACATTATCTCCATCTTCCAAAATATTGCCGTTACTGTCCTTTACTTCCATTCCCTTTTTTGTTTGCTATGTGAAATTAAAGGTCTTGGCGTATAAATACTAATTTTAGCTTAAAAATTAGCCGCTTCAAATCACACACCCATGGTCCCTCCCATTTTTAAAGTAACTTGCGTTCTCAAAAAATGATGTTCAGACCCTATGTCCGATAAAAAAATAAGTGTCCTCAAAGCCTTCCGTACCATTATTTGGCCCAGACGAAACCTTGTCCTGCTGGGACTGCTGCTTATTGTCATCAGTAAGGCGGCCAGTTTTGTGGCCCCCATATCGCTCCAGTATTTTATGGACGATGTACTCCCCAATAAAAACTTGGACCTGCTCTATATTCTGGTACTGGTCGTAGGGCTTGCCATTTTGGTACAGGCCATAACTTCTTTTTTGTTGACCAAGATCCTGAGCGTACAGGCCCAGTTCATGATTTCCCAATTGCGGGCACAGGTACAGAAAAAGGTGCTCTCCCTTCCCATCCGATTTTTTGACAATACAAAGTCAGGTGCACTGGTGTCCCGCATAATGACCGATGTGGAAGGGGTACGCAATCTGATCGGGACCGGATTGGTACAGTTGGTGGGAGGCACGATCACGGCAGTGGTCTCTTTTGTGCTGTTGATCAGGATAAGTCCGTCCATGACCCTTTTTACGTTAATTCCTTTGGCCATATTTGCGGGCATCGCCCTCAAAGCCTTTAAAATCATACGCCCGGTCTTCAGGAACAGGGGAAAAATAAATGCCGAGGTCACCGGAAGACTTACGGAGACCTTGGGCGGTATACGGGTCATCAAAGGTTTCAATGCCGAACGGCAAGAGCACGGTGTTTTTGAATCGGGCGTAGAAAAGCTATTTCTCAACGTGAAGAAGAGTTTAACGGCCACGGCCTTTATGACCAGTTCCTCGACCTTTCTACTGGGGGTGGCCACCACCGGTGTTATGGGTATCGGAGGATATAAGATCATTGTCTCGGAGATTACCGAAGGTGAATTTTGGTCCTTTACCTTCATCCTGGGCCTTATGATCGCCCCTATTGTTCAAATGAGCAATATTGGGAGCCAGCTGACCGAGGCCTTGGCAGGTTTGGACCGTACCGAGGAACTTATGAACATGACCCCCGAACTGGATGAAAGCAACCGGACCTCGGTGCTTGATCATATTGACGGAGATATCGTATTCCACGACGTTTCCTTTGCCTATGAGGAGGACAAGGAGGTGCTGCACAACATAAGCTTTGAGGTAAGATCGGGTTCGGTGGTTGCCCTGGTGGGGAGTTCGGGCTCAGGAAAATCGACCATAGCAGGCTTGGCGGCCACTTTTTTAAATCCACAATCCGGAAAAATCACCGTGGACGGTACGGACCTTTCCAAGGTAGACCTAAGCAGCTACAGACAGTACCTTGGTGTGGTATTGCAGGATGAGTTTTTGTTTGAGGGCACCATCCGGGAAAATATTTTATTCCCAAGGCCCAATGCCTCGGAAGAGGCGCTGCAAAAGGCAGTAAAAGCCGCCTATGTGGACGAATTTACCGATCGTTTTGAGGAAGGCTTGGAAACGCTGATAGGAGAACGCGGTGTAAAACTCTCTGGGGGACAGCGCCAGCGCATTGCCATTGCCAGGGCCGTTTTGGCCGACCCAAAAATCCTGATCTTGGACGAAGCCACCTCCAGCCTGGATACTGAAAGCGAGGCCCTGATTCAAAAAAGTTTGGCAGAGCTGACCAAAGGGCGTACCACTTTTGTCATTGCACATCGCCTGAGCACCATTCGTAAGGCCAATCAGATTTTGGTCATTGAAAAGGGTAGCATTGCGGAACAGGGTACCCATGATGAACTTATCGCAGCAGAAGGGCGATACTATAACTTGTTTACCTATCAAGCGAGAATTTGATAGCGTCTTAAACTAAGAGAACTATTATCTTTTTTTCCGAACAAGGTGGGGACTCTTTTAGTAGAAATCGGACAGATTCTTTGCTGGGCCCTTAGGATTCAGGGGCCAGCTCCACCTCAAGTCCGTCCAAATCCTCCGTCATATGGATCTGGCACCCCAACCGACTGTTTTCCTCTACGTAAAAGGCTTCGGCCAACATGGCATCCTCGTCATCGGATTTTTCGGGAAGCGCATGATCCGAATGCACATAGCATTGGCAGGAAGCGCACATGGCCATACCACCGCAGACGCCAATGGTTCCTTCCGGAGCAAGTTCATACGACCGAACCACTTCCATAAGGTTCATGTTCATGTCCGTAGGTGCATCCACCTCGTGCGATACACCCTCACGGTCCTTAATCTTGATTTTTATATCTGACATATAACAGTAGTTGGTACTCCGATAGCCCGGTGGTACATACGTAAAATTTTAGATCCATCCTTTAGTCGGTAGGGCCGCATAAAAATTAACAGATAAACTCCCCAAGATCTTATTCTATTTTCTTTACAACGGCCTTTGGCGCTTCCTTTTTACTTCCATCAAAACCATGAACGCCGCCCACAGTCGTATATTTCATTACATATCTTTTTTCCGGGAATATCCGTTGATAGGCACTTTGGCACATTAGAGTGGCCTCATGGAATCCGCACAGGATAAGTTTTAACTTTCCAGGATACGTGTTTACATCGCCTATGGCATAGATACCAGGGACGTTGGTCTGATAATCGAACGTATCCACTTTGATGGCATTTTTTTCAATTTCTAGGCCCCAGTCGGCAATGGGTCCCAATTTTGGTGAAAGCCCGAACAGCGGAATAAAATGATCTACCACGATGCGCACTTCCTCCGTGCTTCCGGTTCTCACCACCAGGGCCTCGAGTTGGTCTTCACCTTCCAAGGCTATCACCTCGGCAGGGGTCATCAGTTTTATTTTCCCAGCGTCCTTTAAGCGTTGTACCTTTTCTACGGAGTCCAGCGCGCCCCTAAATTCGTTTCGGCGATGCACCAAGGTCACTTCGGCCGCAATATCGGCCAGATAGATACACCAGTCCAATGCGGAATCTCCTCCTCCAGCAAGCAGTACTTTTTTATTTCGGTAAATTTCCGGGTCCTTTATGATATAGGAAACGCCCTTGTCCTCGTACTCCCCAATATTTTTCAACAGAGGTTTCCTCGGTTCAAAACTTCCCAACCCCCCGGCTATTGCAACTACGGGAGCATTGTGTTTTGTTCCCTTATTGGTGGTGACCACAAAGGAACCATCGGGAAGCTTCTCAATATGGTCTGCACGTTCCCCAAGGGTAAATCCAGGTTCAAAAGGTTTGATCTGCTCCATGAGATTATCCACTAATTCCCCGGCCAAAACCTCGGGAAACCCTGGAATATCATAAATCGGCTTTTTGGGATATATTTCGGAACATTGTCCGCCCGCCTGCGGCAAGGCATCTATCAAATGGCATTTTAGTTGCAGCAAACCGGCCTCAAAAACTGCAAAAAGACCCGTAGGTCCTGCACCAATAATAAGTATGTCTGTTTTGATCATGAAAAAAGATACTAGAAAAACGGGGACAAAGGTATTGAAGCAACCAATTGTAATACATGATTTTTATCAGGCCTATTAGTCAACACTGATTACTTCCTCTATTTGTGGAACATACTTTTTAATAGTCATTTCCACTCCGCTCCTAAGGGTCATCTGATTAACACTGCAACCCACACAAGCGCCTTCCAATCTTACCTTTACCGAAGTGTTGTTATCTATGGAAATCAAGGAAATATCCCCTCCGTCACTTTGAAGAAATGGACGGATTTCGTCCAATGCTTTCTCGATATTTATTTTTACCTCCTCCGATGTCATACTTATTTCTTTTTAACGGCGGAACAACCTGCCATTGTCGTTATTTTTATCGCTTCCGTAGGAGGCAGGCTCTTATTTCTGTTCACCACTTCCTGCACTACATTGCGCGTAAGGTCTTCAAAAGCTGCCTCAATGGGCGTAGCCGTCTGCATTGCTGCAGGCCTGCCCACATCACCGGCCTCCCGAATACTCTGTATCAAGGGTATTTCTCCCAAGAAAGGTACGCTTAAATCTTCGGAAAGGTGCTTGGCCCCTTCTTTTCCAAAGATATAATATTTGTTGTTGGGTAGTTCTTCGGGCGTGAAATAGGCCATGTTCTCCACGATTCCCAAGACTGGTACATTGATCGATTCTTGTTGAAACATGGCTACCCCCTTTCGGGCATCGGCCAAGGCCACCTCTTGAGGCGTGCTCACCACTACGGCTCCCGTAATTGGTAAGGATTGCATGATGCTCAGGTGAATATCGCCTGTGCCTGGAGGAAGGTCCAAAAGCATAAAGTCCAATTCTCCCCAGTGGGCGTCAAAGATCATTTGGTTCAAAGCCTTAGCCGCCATAGGCCCACGCCAAATTACGGCTTGGTTGGGCTGGGTAAAGAACCCAATGGACAACAATTTTACCCCGTGGTTTTCCACGGGTTTCATTTTAGATTTACCGTTTACATTGACCGCCAAAGGTTTTTCATGGGCAACATCGAACATAATGGGACTCGAAGGCCCGTATATATCTGCATCGAGCAGGCCTACCTTAAAGCCCATTTTTGCCAGGGTAACCGCCAAGTTTGCGGTTACCGTGGATTTTCCCACTCCACCTTTGCCGGAAGCCACGGCAATGATGTTTTGAATGCCCGGAATCGGTTTTCCCTTAATCTCGTTGACCTTGGGCTTGCTGGGCGCATCAACCTTTACGTTTACCGTTATTTTTGCTTTCTCGTAGACCTTTCGGTGGATTACCTTCAGGATCTCTACCTCGGTTTTCTTTCGCGCCTGCAGGCTTGGGTTTTTTATGGTAATATCCACGACTACCTCATCGCCAAAGACCATGACGTTGGTAACAGCGCCACTCTCCACCATGTTTTTCCCTTCCCCGGGAACGGTTATCTCCTCCAGAGCGGTAAGGATGTCTTTTTTATTCAGCTTCATTTTAAAAGGGTAGCCCTTGGGCTTTAATTAAACTAATTCTAAATTACAAAGATAGGGCATAGTGCCGAGATTAGGAAGTGCACAAATTGAAAAGTAAAATACGTGAATAGGCTAAATTTATGAGGGTTTTATTCCAGGTCAAAGCTTACGGGCTCCCTTATAATTCCTTCCCTGGATCCCAAAAAAAATGTTCCAAATCAACAATTTGATTGTCCTCTACCACTATGCCCTCATTTTCCAATAATTGCTGCATAAGATTGGTCCCGTCAAAATGGTGTTTCCCGGTCAGCAGGCCCTTACGGTTTACCACTCTATGTGCCGGAACGTCTTCCTTTGCTCCGGCCCCGTTCATGGCCCAACCTACCATACGGGCACTTCTGGCGGCGCCGAGGTATTTGGCGATGGCCCCGTAGGAGGTTACCCGGCCATAGGGAATCTTTCGGGCAACTTCATAGACCTTTTCAAAAAAATTTCGATTTTCTTCCTTCATACTATTCGTACACTATTCTTCCAATGGTAATGATCAAAAGCACCAACATCAACGTGCTTAAAATATAGTTGGCATTTTTTGAGAACTTGCGTGTCTTGTTCTCCAACTTGTTAAAATATACCGTATACATATACAGCACGGCAAAGGTCCCACAACCTGCGGCCAAAATAAACATGCCTATATCCCATAGCTCAAATTTGATCCAGCCAGAGGATGTCCACATGACATTGAGTCCGCTATAATACGGTATGGTGAGCAAATTCAGGGCAGCCAATAGGATTCCCTTAAAAAAACTGTTTTTTTTACTCACCTTTCCAATCTTCATTTTGCGCTTCACATTGCGCCTGGCCTTGATGTAGAAGTAGACCGCCAAAAAACCAAAGACGCCGAGGGCGATCCGCAACAGTAGCCCCATAACCTCAGGGTTGTTGTACAGGAACTTGGAGATCATCACGGCAATATAGGCTTGGATCATGATCATCGTGGAAACACCGATACTGAATATTATTCCATTGAGCTTCCCCTTTTCCACACTGGTCTTGGCCGCATTCATATTTAACAGTCCCGGAGGAACGGTAGCCATGAAAGCTGCTGAAAAGGTCACAAAAAAAAGGATGAGTAAATGCATGATATGGTTAGCTTATCCTAAATTGGATATAGGTAATCGGTTTCCCTTCCTCAAGATACTGATTTTCGTAAAATGTTTGTATCCCTGTTACCGAGGGCGGACTTCCCTCGTTTTTGTATACATCGTGATTTGCATAAATAATTTCGTATCCCAGACCGTGCAACAGTCCCAACGTATACCCGTGCATAAAGCCGCTATCGGTCTTTAAGTGTACCAAACCGCCAGATCTTAGAATGCGTGCATACTTATCAAGAAAGACCTTATTGGTAAGCCTGTGCTTGGTTCGTTTATATTTTTTCTGGGGATCCGGGAAAGTAATCCATATCTCGGACACCTCACTTTCATCAAAAAGCAGATCGATCAGTTCTATTTGTGTACGTAGAAAAGCTACGTTTTCCAGATTTGCCTCCAAGGCTGTTTTAGCGCCTCGCCAAAATCGGGCGCCCTTTATATCGACACCGATAAAATTTTTTTCCGGATGTTGCTTTGCCAATCCTAGGGTGTATTCCCCTTTGCCACAACCCAGTTCCAGCACCAAGGGTTTGTCGTTGCCAAAATGCTGCTTCCAATTGCCCTTCAGGTCGATGTTACCGGCCAAAATCTCCTCCCTCTTTGGTTGGATTACGTTCTTGAAGGTCTCATTTTCCGTAAAACGTTTCAGTTTGTTTTTGCTCCCCACTGCCGAAATTTAATGATTTGACAAAGCTAAGGAAATCTTACCATGTTTTGGAGGTTGTTCCCTACCTTCCAGGAGGGTCGCAAGTATCCCACCCAACCCTATGAAATCGAATAAATTACCACCAGCCTTTTGCAAAAACCAGGTGTTTGGTCTGTATTGCTTACTGATAAAATTTTGAGAAAACAGTACCCTACCCAGTTTTGTTTTCGGCCTTTTCCAAGGTAAAGGAGAATTCAGAACCCATCCCTACTTCACTTTCCACGTAGATTTTTTCATCGTGGGCCTCTATGATGTGCTTTACTATGGACAGGCCCAATCCGGATCCCCCCTCACGTCTGCTGCCACTCTTATCCACTCGGTAAAAACGTTCGAACAGTCTTTGGATATGCTGTTGCGGAATTCCTTCCCCGTTATCGGTGACCCTAATGATCACTTTGTTCTTGATCAAATCTTCAACGCTTACCTCGGTCGTACCATTTTCATGGCCGTATTTGATGGAGTTCACTAATAAATTGGTGACTACTTGTTGTATTTTTTCCCTATCTGCACGCACGTGGATGGGGGTTTGATAATCCATATCAAACGTTAGGGTAATCTTCTTTTTGGCCGCTTTCATCTCCAACAGTTCAAAAACGTTCTGGATCAGTTCAATAATATCAAAATCGTCCCATTCCAAACGCAGTTCGCCCACCTCCAATTTGGTGATCAGATCTAGATCCTTGATAATATAGATCAATCGTTCTACCCCCTTGTTGGCGCGTTGCAGGTATTTTTTGCGAATGTTCTTATCTTCCATGGCCCCGTCCAAAAGGGTTAGGATATACCCTTGAACGGTAAACAGTGGGGTTTTGAGCTCATGGGAAACATTGCCCAAAAAATCCTTGCGGTATTCTTCCCGGATCTTCAGCGTATCGATCTCTATTTTTTTGTCCTGTGCAAATTTTTCAATTTCCTGAGTCAGTGTTCTCATATCGGTTGTAACAGGCCTTGATGCAAAGGAAAAGGATTCTAGCAAGGAGACGTCGTCATAAATCCGTTTTATTCTTCCATAGATGAACCGTTCTACCCTAATCTGTAGGATAACAAAAGAAACAGTAAAGCCGATCAATCCAAAAAGGAGGAGTAAGGTCCAGTCAATGGTGCCCTTATACCAAAGGAAACCACCTATAAGAATTAGAAGAACAAGTGCGATTAAAAGCGAGGAACGGAAAGCAAACTTATATGATTTCTTTACCTGTATTGCCATTACAACACAAACTTATAGCCCACGCCCTTTACGGTTTTAAAATGATGGTCACCTATTTTTTCACGTAGTTTTCTTATATGTACATCTATGGTGCGGCCGCCCACCACAACCTCGTTGCCCCAAACCTTGTCCAGGATGACCTCACGCTTAAACACCTTGCTGGGCTTGGAGGTAAGCAAGGAAAGCAATTCGAACTCCTTGCGCGGAAGCACGATCTCCTTGCCATTGTTTATAATCTTGTATTCTTCCCGGTTGATAACAATATTCCCCACTTTCACAATATCCTCGATTTCGGAGGCAGCCTCTTCCTTTAACCTTCTCAGCAGGCCCTTCACCTTGCTTACCAACACCTTGGGTTTTATAGGCTTGGTAATATAGTCATCCGCTCCCGCATCGAACCCTGCCACTTGGGAGTAGTCCTCACCACGTGCGGTCAGAAATGTGATTATGGTATTTTCCAATCCTGAAGTATTACGCATGATCTCACAGGCTTCTATCCCGTCCATTTCGGGCATCATAACATCCAATATAATAAGGTGGGGCAGTTTTTTCTTGGCTTTTGACACACCTTCAATTCCATTCTTAGCGGTATACACTTGGTAGCCCTCGGAGGACAGATTATAGCTCACAATCTCCAGTATATCGGGCTCGTCGTCCACTAAAAGAATCTTGATGTCTTTTTTTTTCATGGGAATATGCTTTGTTTATCGCTCCCAAATGTAAATATAATACTATTACAGGTAACGCTGTTAACGTTCATTTAATATGATAACATTATAGTAACATAAAGGAAACCGATTTTTAAGATACGAGTAACATGACCTTAACGGCAGCTGTCGTTCTTTGCTGCTGAAATTGAAATCCAACTCATGAGACAATTGTTTATCGTATTGATACTACTTTCCTCCTTTTTCAATTATGGCCAAGAAACTACTGGAAGCATCGTGGGCAAACTGACCGATAAGGAATTGAACAATGAGCCCCTGGCCTTTGCAAATGTGATCATCAAGGGAACTACTAAAGGGACTACGTCCGATTTTGATGGGCTCTACGAAATCGCAAATGTGGAACCGGGAACCTACATCTTGGTCATCAGTTTTTTAGGGTACGAGACCTTGGAAATCCCTAATGTTATTGTAGAAGCTGGCAAAGTGACCGAGGTAAGCACCGGCTTGGGCTCTAGCAGTGTTGGCCTTGATGAGGTGGTGCTCACCACCTCTGCAACCCGGGATTCCGAAGTTGCCCTGTTATTGCAGCAAAAGAAAGCGGTAGAAATCCAGGAAGCCATTAGTGCGGAAGCGCTTACCCTGAAAGGCATTGATGATGCCGCGGGCGCGGTGGCCCAGATTTCGGGAATTTCCAAACAACAGGGTTCCAGTAACGTATATGTAAGGGGGTTGGGAGACCGGTACCAGAATACCAGTATGAACGGACTCTCCCTGCCTTCCAACAATGTGAACAAAAAGAACATCGACCTAGATCTTTTCTCTTCCAGCATCATCGAAAATATTTCGGTCAGTAAGGCCTACACCGCAACCTTTTACGCAGATTTTGCCGCCGGTAATGTCAACATTGATTCCAAAGAGTATACGGGGGATGGCTATTTTGATATTTCTTTGGGAAGTGGGGCAAACTCCAACGCCTCGGGAACCGATTTTGTGCGCAGCGAAGGACCCAGCAATTATGGTTTTTACAATAGGTATGACAACGACCCTTTCGCCATCGTACTCTCCCATGGCGTTGACCCCCAAACAGCTTGGGATCCCATCAATCTATCCGCATCCTTGGAGGGAGGTTACTCCTTTAATTTTGATGATGATTCCAGGCTTAGTTTCTTTGCCTCTACAGGATTCAGTAATGGTTATGAGTTGTGGGAAGGACCCGCAAGGGACTTCACCAATGTGTTGAAAACCAACTTTCCCAATGTACGGGAGTTCGCCTATAAGACCACTACCACGGCCCTTGGAAATGTGGCCTACAGAATCAACAATCGTCACAAGTTAAAATACAGTTCACTGTTCATCAATAGTTCCACAGACGCGGTGGGATTCTATGGTATAAACGGTCAGGGTACCAACAGGGATGCCATCATCGATACGGATCAAGGATTCTATGTTATGAACGTGCAATTTAACCAGGACATGATCTTCGTCAATCAATTGACGGGACAACATGTATTCGAGGAAAAGTTCGCCCTGAATTGGGGTACGGGCTTTAATAAGGTCTTCTCCGATGAACCCGATCGGAAACGGATAAGTTTGGAAAATTTTCAGTTATCCCTTGATGATGATCCCGATACCAACCCGGTTTTCTATACCAACATCCCTTTTGACAACCAGCGTTTTTTCCAGAGCATCGAGGACGATGAACTCAACAGTTTTGTAAACCTTGCTTACAAGGCCTCCGAACAGTTGAAGCTCAATTTCGGTTACAACGGTAGGCGCAAGGAGCGTAGGTTCAACAGTATCCGGTACGGTTATGAAATTCAGGACAGGGACAATACCCCTATAACGGACATTAATGATTTCAACAGCATTTTTGACGTAAGCAACATCAACATTCCTGCAGGAAGTGGGCTTTACGACCTCCTGGTACTCAATCCGATAAACAATGATATTGGCAATAGGAACAGGCCCGGATTACCCGAGAACACCTACAAAGGGAATTTGAATGTACATGGTGTGTACGCCTCTGCCGAATTATCCTTAGGGGAAAAATGGTTGTTTGTGCCCGGTTTTAGGGTAGAATCTTTCAGTCAGAAAGTAGCATACGATGTAATCAATATCCGGCCAGATGACCCCGGCTTTAGGGATGTATATGAAAACATCTATCTGCCCAGTCTTAACGTCCGTTATGCCCTGAACGAAAATTCCAATCTGAGGTTTGCCTTCAGCAAAACGGCATCATTTCCCGAATTCAAGGAAGTAGCCCCTTTTGTATATGAATCGGTAACGCAAAGGATAGGGGGCAACCCCGATCTTCTAGGAGGACTGGACGGAACCGGGGCCACCTATTCGGATATCTACAACTTTGACCTAAAATATGAATGGTTTCTAGAGCGCGGGGAGATTATCTCCTTGGCAGCGTTTGCAAAGACCATCAAAGATCCTGTGAACCGAGTGGTTGCCGCAGACGCAACAGGTACTCAACGCTTCTTTAGAACGGGAGATCAGGCCGATATCATTGGACTGGAACTGGAAATCCGAAAAAACCTCTATACCGATGCCGATGATAATGCCGTAGTTTCCATAGGCCTCAATGCTGCGTATACCAATACGGATCAGGACCTTAAGGATATCCCTGCCGGAGCACTCAACACCTTTGGGACCTCCTTTGACAGGGAATCGGATGAACTGGAGGGGGCTTCGCCCTTTATCATTAATTCGGACCTAAATTTCAGCCCTACTTTCGGCACCTATAAACCCAAAGCCACCCTAGTGTTTTCATATTTCTCCGATCGGATATTTTCGCTGGGAGCCGGTAGTTTGGGCAATATTATTGAAAGCGGGGTTCCTACCCTGGACTTCATATGGAAAAACTCATTTGGTGAACATTTTGAAGCCAATTTGTCTGCCAAGAACATCTTAGATCCCGATATCTCCTTTGTAAGGGAGGGTACCGGAATTGGAGATGTAATCATTCGTGAATATACCCTCGGGGTTAACATTGGGCTAACCCTCAAATATAAATTTTAATACTTTTTAAACTCAAAACAATGAAAAACAAGTTTTTATTTTTAGGTATAGCCGCCGCTTTGTTTATCTCCTGTGAAAGCGACGATACCTCGGATATTATTATTAACGATAACAGTGTTACCACAACGAACAACACCACCGGAGGTGGAAACCCTACCGAAACATCGGTCAACTTAAGTGGGGTATTTACTGAAGATCTAACACTAGATCCAGATGTAGCGTACATCATTACCGGACCTGTCCTTATGGCAAGCGGCACTACCCTTACCATCCCTGCAGGGATGACCATAAGGGCACAGCCTGTAGGCGTAAACGCATTTATCGCCATTCAGCAAGGGGCGCAGATCAATGCCGTAGGTACGGCCAGTGAACCCATTGTCCTTACCTCCAATGCATCAGCGCCTTCCTCAGGGGACTGGGGAGGTCTTGTTTTGTGTGGCTCCGCTCCCATTAATTCCACCGCCGACGGTTCTACGGATACCGCAACCTCGGAAGTAGGTGGTCTTTCCTACGGTGGAAATACCCCGGACGATAGTTCTGGAAACCTACAATATGTACGGGTAGAATACGCCGGTGGCGCCATTGATGGTAACGCCGAGTTGAACGGAGTGTCGCTCTACGCTGTTGGAAGCGGTACCACAATCGATTTTGTACAAGTATTCGAAGGTTCCGATGATGGTTTCGAATTCTTTGGTGGAACGGTAAACGCAAGCCATTTGGCCGTTGTAAATGCAGAAGACGATTCTATAGACTGGACCGAAGGTTACACGGGTACCATTACCGATGTATATGTGCAGCACGGGACTTCCCATGATAAGGCCTTTGAATGTGACGGGTATAACACCGATTTCAGCAACGTGTCGGGAAGCTTCTCCAATCCCATGGTAGTCAACGCAAGCATTATTGGCGCCAATGATGCCAGTGAAGCGATCAGGTTAAGGGCAGGTACTCAGGGTACCTTTACGAACATTGTCCTTACCGACTTCGACGAAGCGTTTGACCTGGACGGGGATACAGGCGACAACCCTACCGGACAGGGCGTACTGGACGACCTTCTTAACGTTGTGGACGTAACCTTCAACAATATTACAACCACTCTTAAAAACGATACAGGTTTCACCTTTACAGAAGCAGATTTTATCACCGGTGTCGGTAATGGTACGGGAACCGATGTCACCACCTGGGGCGCCGGATGGACCGTCGGAATCAATTAAGACGACTATACCTCTTTAAAAAGCCCGCTTTTCGCGGGCTTTTTTGCTTTTTGGCCAAATTTTTGCAGTTAATCGAATAATTGTGATTGCCAAAGGTCAAAATTATTATCTTTGGCGTATATACCTACGAATGAAGCACTTTTACGTGATTGTATTCCTTTTTGTTTCTTCTTTAGCCTTTGGACAGCAAGCCCAGGGCTCGGGTGATATTGATGGATTTAAACTCTATCCCAATCCGGTGACCAATGGCAAGGTATATATCAGCACCACAAAGAATGCCCCTAAAAACATATTGATCTACGATGTTTTGGGCACTCGGGTATTGGAAACCACGATTTTGGGCACAGAATTGAGCCTAACCGATTTGAACAAAGGGGTATATGTACTCCGGGTTTTTGAAAAGGACAAAGTGGCCACTCGAAAGCTGATCATCAAGTAAACCTTCCTTTTTTCATTTCAGAGAAATATAACACCATGCTCTCGCCGAGCAGGAGCTCAGTTATCGACTAAATGATTAAAAAAATCGATGAACGGACCTGTGGTTCGGTTTTACCTACAAAAAACAGGTGTTCACAACATTTTGTGGCGGCCCCTAAGGGCATTCCCTATATTTACCCTGTTGCTCCCAAATCAACACCTATGAAAAAAATCTACTTGACCCTGCTATTGGCAGCATTTACCCTAGTAGTATCCGGACAAGAGGTAGAGGATAACCAAGTATCCCTGAACGGGGATATCGTGGGCTTCAAATTATATCCCAACCCTGCATTTGGGGACCGAGTGTACATCACTTCCAAGAAAAACGACAGTAAGGACATCACGGTGTATGACGTATTCGGTGAGATTGTGCTGCGCCACCGTATGATTACAAATGTGCTCAACATTTCTAAATTGGTACCCGGTGTTTACATGATGCAGATTACGGAGAACAGCAGTACGATCACCAGGAAATTGGTGGTTAAATAGCCCGCTGCCCAGCGCTGTCTTCCGGGCTTTATTTTATTACATTTACGGTAGTAAAATTGAGCATGGACACCCACAAAATTTTTGATATCGATACCCCAGGGAAATTTGAGTTCCAGGCCCTGGAAATTTTTAGGTTTCAATATCTGAACAATCCCATCTACCGAGAGTTTTGTGAGCACCTGGGAAAAACTACCTCCAACGTAAAGGGGGTAAGCGACATCCCCTTCCTGCCCATAGAATTTTTTAAATCAAAACAGGTGATATCCGGAAATGCACCTGTCAACATCACCTTCACCAGCAGTGGCACTACGGGCAACCAGGTTAGCCAACACCATGTGAGCGATCTAAAATTGTATGAACGGAGTTACCAAAGGTCCTTTGCGCTTTTTTACGGCGACATTTCCGACTATTGTGTCCTCGCCTTGTTGCCATCCTATCTGGAACGCGAGGGTTCCTCCTTGGTTTATATGGTGAACGACCTTATTGAACAAAGCGGCCATCCGGAAAGCGGTTTTTATCTCAAGGACCAGAAGGGCCTTAAAGCGACCCTCTCCCGGTTGGACGCCGATGGAAAAGAGGTATTGCTGATCGGGGTTTCCTTTGCCCTGTTAGAGATGGCGGAAACGCACACCTTGAATCTGAAGCATACCGTGGTCATGGAAACTGGCGGAATGAAAGGCAGGCGCAGGGAATTAATCCGTGAGGAGCTGCACACGGCGCTCAAGAAAGGGTTTGGTGTCAACGCTATCCATTCGGAATACGGGATGACCGAATTACTGTCGCAGGCCTACTCTCAGGGCAACGGAATTTTTAAATGCCCACCTTGGATGAAAATCCTGGTACGGGATACCGAAGACCCCTTTGCCTTACAGCGAATAGGAAAGACAGGCGGTATCAATGTAATCGATCTGGCAAATGTAAACTCCTGTTCCTTTATTGCCACTCAGGACCTGGGAAGGGTATATGCCGATGGTAGTTTTGAGGTAATCGGCAGATTTGACCATTCGGACATCCGGGGATGTAATCTTATGGTGTTATAAGTGACTTTCAGTGCCCTTTTCCGACCATACCGTCTTTGGCGTCGAGCCTAGAACAGTTTTTTTGGCAAAGGTGCATCGGGCACTAAAACAGTCCGGTGATATGTCCATCACGGTCAATATCTATTCTTTCCGAAGCCGGGTGCGCGGGCAAACCTGGCATTCTCATGATATCGCCGGTAATGGGAACCAAAAAACCTGCCCCCGAGGCTATTTCAATTTCCCGTACGGTTATGATAAAATCCTTTGGGCGGCCCAACAAAGCGGGATTATCCGATAGTGACTTCTGTGTCTTAGCAATACAAACAGGGAGTTTTTCGAGACCTAGGTCCGCAATTTTTTTTAAGTCCTTTTTGGCCTTTGCTGTATAATCCACATGTTCTGCACCGTATATTTTTGTGGCAATGGTAGTTATCTTGGTTTGCACGTCCATCTCCCAATCGTACAAGGGGGTAAAGTCGGTATTGTTGTTCTCTGCCGCGGCAATGACCTTTTGGGCAAGATCTGCAGATCCTTCCCCTCCCTTGGCCCACACTTCGGCCAAAGCTACAGGGACACCCATTTTATTGGCCGCAGCAATAATCAACTCGATCTCTTCCTTGGTATCGGTTACGAACTTATTAATGGCAATTACAGGAGGTACCTTAAAGCGTAGAATATTTTCCACATGTTTCTCCAAATTGGGGATTCCCTTTTCCAAGGCTGCCGTATCGGGTATGGTCAAGGAATCCAAGGAAGCGCCTCCATGATATTTCAGGGCTCTAACCGTAGTGGTCAATACCACGGCCTTTGGTGATAATCCTGCGCTCTGGCATTTGATATCAAAGAACTTTTCTGCGCCCAGATCAAATCCAAAGCCTGCTTCGGTGACCGTATATTCGGAAAAGGACAGGCCCATTCTCGTGGCGATTACCGAGTTGGTGCCTTGGGCGATATTTGCAAACGGGCCACCGTGTATGATGGCCGGATTACCTTCAATAGTCTGCACCAGGTTGGGCATAATAGCATCTTTCAACAGGGCTGCCATTGCACCTTCGGCCTTCAAATCCCTGGCGTATATCGGTTTCCTGTCAAAGGTGTATCCTATAAAAATATTGCCCAGCCGTTTCTTAAGGTCTTCCAGGTCATCTGCAAGACAGAGAATGGCCATAATTTCCGAGGCAGCCGTAATATCAAAGCCGGTTTCCCTTGGTATTCCAGAGCCAGTGCCGCCAAGGCCCACGATAATCCGCCTAAGGGCCCTGTCGTTCATATCCAGTACCCTTTTCCAAGAAATGGTGCGCGCATCCAACCCCAGTGAATTGGTTTTGCTCTGTACATTGTTGTCAATAAGTGCCGCCAGGAGATTGTGCGCCTTTTCAATGGCCGCAAAGTCACCGGTAAAATGCAGGTTAATGTCCTCCATGGGCAGTACTTGGCTATATCCACCCCCCGTGGCCCCGCCCTTTATCCCAAAAACAGGGCCCAGGGAAGGTTCCCTAAGCACCACCGTAGTCTTCTTGCCCAAGCGGTTAAGGCCTTCGGAGAGCCCAATGGACATAGTGGTCTTTCCTTCGCCAGCTGGGGTTGGCGAGGTGGCGGAAACCAAGATTAGCTTACTATTCGTGGAATTTTCCACATCCATTTTATGCAAGGGCAATTTGGCCTTGTACTTTCCGTACATGTCAATTTCGTCTGACTGAAGTCCTAACTTTTCGGCAATTTCGGTGATGGGTTTTAGGGCTACTTTTTTAGCAATCTCCAGGTCGCTCATATCAATGTGGTATAAATTAATATTAGGGTTTACAAACAGAAAGCCCACTAAGGGACCAAGTAAAAAGGCAGTCCTTTTCAGTATGGCAACCTAGCAGGTATATCAGTGGACCACCAAAACAAAATAATTCTTCCTACCTCGCTGTAGGAGCACATATTTGTCACTGATCAAATCAGCCGTGGTAATCCGATAATCTTCCCTTACCTTTTCCTTGTTTACCGAAATGGAATTCTGTTTTAACTCCCTTCGGGCTTCCCCATTGGACCCCAAAAATCCCGTTTTGGCGGCTAATGCTCCGATCATATCCAGTCCGTTTTCCACATCTTCCCTCGGTATTTCGGCCTGGGGCACCCCTTCAAAAACATCCAAGAAAGTAGCTTCGCCCAAGGCCTTGAGGTCTTGGGAAGTAGATTTTCCAAAAAGGATATTGCTGGCCTTTATGGCGTTGTCCAGATCCTGCTGGGAATGCACCATGACCGTAATCTCTTCTGCCAAACGTTTTTGCAACACCCTCAGGTGGGGCGCCTCCCCGTGTTCCACTACCAGGTTCTCTATCTCGGTCTTGGGTAAAAAAGTGAAAATCTTGATATATTTTTCCGCGTCCGCGTCAGAGGTGTTCAACCAATATTGGTAAAATTTGTACGGGGATGTCTTTTGGGCATCCAACCAGACATTGCCGCTTTCCGTCTTTCCAAATTTTGACCCATCGGCCTTGGTAATCAACGGACAGGTAAGTGCATAACCCTTGCCGCCTCCGATTCTTCGTATGAGTTCCGTGCCCGTGGTAATATTGCCCCATTGATCGCTTCCGCCCATTTGTAGGGTGCAATTGTGGTTTTGAAAGAGGTAGAGAAAGTCGTACCCCTGCACAAGTTGATAAGTGAATTCGGTAAATGACATGCCCTCATTGGCCTCGGCAGACAAACGTTTTTTTACCGAATCCTTTGCCATCATATAATTTACGGTAATGTGCTTCCCAACATCCCTGATAAAATCCAGAAAGGAAAAGTCCTTCATCCAGTCGTAATTGTTCACCAAAACGGCGGCATTATCGGAATCACTTTCAAAATCCAAAAAACGTGACAATTGCTCCTTCAGTGCGTCCTCATTACGTCTGAGCGTGGTCTCGTCCAGCAGGTTGCGCTCAGTGGATTTGCCAGAGGGGTCCCCGATCATACCCGTTGCTCCCCCAATAAGGGCATAAGGTTTATGGCCCGCCAATTGAAAATGCCGTAGCATCATCACCCCTACCAAATGTCCGATGTGCAGGGAATCTGCCGTGGGATCGATCCCAACATAGGCCGATTGCATCCCGCTTTGTAAGTGCGTTTCCGTACCGGGCATTGCATCGTGCAGCATTCCCCTCCATTTCAATTCCTCGACAAAGTTTGAAGCCATTGGTAATCTCCTTTAAATAATTGCTGCAAATATAAAAGAAATACACTGCTTTACACCGTACAAAAAGAGGATATATCCCCAGCAATTACCTAATTTTGGTATATGGTTTTAGTCACGGGCGGTACAGGATTGGTCGGTTCGCATCTCTTGCTGCATTTGGTGGAAAATGAACCTTCCGTACGGGCAATCCACAGAAAGGGAAGCGATTTGGAAAAGGTAAAAAAAGTTTTTTCCTATTATCGTGATGAGGTCCAACCCTTGTTTGAAAAAATCCAGTGGGTAGAAGCGGATCTTACGGACATCCCCGCCTTGGAACTCGCCTTTACGGATGTAAGCTTCGTGTATCATTGTGCGGCATTGATTTCCTTTGATCCCGGCGATTTTGAAAAAATGCGCAAGGTCAATATCGAGGGCACCGCCAATATCGTAAATCTCTGTCTCTCAAATAAGGTGGGGAAACTGTGTTACGTGAGTTCCATTGCCGCTATCGGAAAAAGTCCTCTGGGTTCTGCAGCTACCGAGGAAAATGAATGGACAGAGCTTGATGCCAATGTCTATGCCCTCTCCAAATATAGATCCGAAATGGAAGTATGGCGGGGTGCACAGGAAGGTTTGGATGTGGTTATGGTAAACCCCGGTCTGATTATAGGTCCTGGGTTTTGGGACAACGGTAGCGGTCGTCTGTTCAGAATGGCGGCCAAGGGGCAAAGGTTTTATCCTCCAGGTGGGTCTGGAACCATTACCGTGCATGACACCGTGCGAATGATGGTTCTTTTGATGCGGTCATCGGTTAAAAATGAGCGCTTTATCGCGGTGAGCGAAAACCTGGGTTATAGGGAAATTCTGCAGCGGTTTTCAAAATCTCTGGGTGCAGCCCCACCACGACAGGCTTTAAAATTTTGGCAATTGGAAATTTTATGGCGATTGGATTGGTTGCGACATTTCCTTGTCAAAAAAGGCAGGGTACTAACCAAGATTGCCGTTGATTCGCTACGCCAACAAGAGTTTTACAGCACAGAAAAAATCAAGGGTGCACTTGGATTTGAATTTGAACCTTTGGAAGAAACACTGCACTTTTGCTGTGCCCGGTTTAAGGAAGAGAATCCTTAGTCCGCTGTTTTAGCGCAGCTTTTTGTTTGGCAGTACTTATACTATCATTGCGTCTTTCCTTGGCCTCCGTTGCCTCCTTTTCTTCTTTTTTTAACCTCGCTTCCACTGTGGTATAAATTTTCTCGTATACCTCGGGCAGGGACGCGTAGTACCTATCACTCTCCACAAATTGCACACTGTCTATGTCATATTTGCTATAGAGGTAGGGCATGGTCTCTATATGATGTTCCTGCAAAAGGGTGGCATTTGTTTTTTTGGCAGCGCCTATAATGGCCAGGTCGTAAAGTATGGAAGTCATTTGGTCCTCCCCAATAAGGTCATCGGGTTTTTCAATCACCTTTTCCGCACAGGAGCCGAGCACAAACATCAACAGTAGAAAAATGACAGGTTTCATAGCTAGCGATCAAAAGTTAATCTTTCGGCATTTCTTTTATCGGAAAAGTTTCCGTTTTCATAAGCCAAATGTCCATTTACAAAGGTATGGGTAATTTTAGACCTGAAGGTATTTCCCTCAAAGGGAGACCATCCACATTTGTAGGCTATATTTTCCCGCTTTACCTGCCAGGGGTCATCCAAATTTACCGCGACCAAATCGGCATAGCATCCTTCACGCACAAATCCCCGCTTTTTTATTTGGAACAATTTTGCTGGATTGTGGCACATTTTCTCCACAATTTTTTCCAATGACAACCTCCCTCGATGGTAGTTTTCCAACAAGGCGGGTAGCGCATGTTGTACCAAGGGGCCACCGGAAGGAGCCTTTGTGTATACATTGTCCTTTTCTTGGAGCGTATGTGGTGCATGATCCGTGGCCAGCACATCTATGCGATCATCCAATAGCGCTTCCCATAGTTGCGCCCTGTCATCTGCCGATTTCACGGCCGGGTTCCATTTAATATGTGCCCCCTTGCTTTCATAATCCTCCTGGGCAAACCATAAATGGTGGATGCATACCTCAGCGGTAATCTTCTTTTCTTCCAGGGGTATGTCGTTCCTGAACAGCTGGGTCTCCTTCCCGGTGGAAACATGAAAAACGTGCAGACGTGCGCCGGTCTTTTTGGCCAGGGCCACTGCCCTGGATGACGACAGGTAACAGGCTTCTTCACTTCGGATCACCGGATGGTACTTCATGGGGATATCATCTCCGTACCGTTCCCTGTATTCGGCCAGATTTTTCCGTATGGTCTGCTCATCCTCGCAATGTGCGGATATGACCATTTCGGTACTGCTGAATATCCTTTCAATCACCGCTTCATCATCTACCAACATGTTTCCAGTAGACGACCCTAGAAATAGTTTTATCCCTGAACAGGCATTCTTGTCCAGTTTTTTGAGTTCCTCCAGATTGTCATTGGTGCCTCCGAACAAAAAGGAATAGTTGGCATAGGCCGAATTGGCCGCCAGGGCAAATTTTGCTTCCAGTTTTTCGATCGTAGTGGTCTGCGGGTCGGTATTGGGTTGTTCCATGAAGCTTGTAATACCACCTGCCACTGCAGCTCTGCTTTCCGTGGCAATGGTCCCCTTATGGGTGAGTCCGGGTTCCCTAAAATGCACCTGATCATCTATAAGTCCGGGCAAGAGGGGATTTCCATTGAGGTCTACCACCGTAGCTCCGTTAGCGCTGATCTCCCTTCCTATTTTTTGGATGAGCTTATCCTGTATCAGTACATCACATAGCTGTTGGGTGCCTTCATTAATTACCCTAGCGTTCTTTATCAGTGTTTTTCCCATCCTAAAACTTCCTTTTTCGGAACAAACTACCCAATTTCATTGTAATTACACCAAAAATAGCCTCCCATACAATGGCAGAGCTCATTTTGGACTTGCCCTTCTCTCTATCCCTAAAGATGATGGAGACCTCTTCGATCTTGTACTTTTTCAGATGGGCCCTAAACTTCATTTCGATCTGAAATGCATACCCAATAAAGCGTATGGAATCCAGATCAATATCTTCCAAAACTTTTCGCCGGTAACAGACAAAACCCGCCGTGGGATCGTGCACGCGCATTCCTGTAATAATTTTGACATAAAAGGACGCTCCGTAGGACAGAAGAACCCGGTATAAAGGCCAATTGACCACATTGACGCCTTTTTTATAGCGGGAACCTACGACCACATCGGCCCCGTTAACGCATGCTCTGTACAGTCTTGGCAGGTCGTCCGGTCTATGCGAGAAATCGGCATCCATTTCAAAGATATAGTCGTATTTTCGATTTATGGCCCATTTGAATCCATGGATGTATGCGGTTCCCAATCCGGACTTTTCCGTTCTCACCTCAAGAAACAGCCTGCCCGGGTAACGGTCTTCGAGCTCGCGCACTCTAGCGCTGGTTCCATCGGGCGAATTATCGTCCACCACCAGGACATGAAAATCCTTGTCCAAATCAAAAACAGCCCCTATAATGGCCTCTATGTTTTCGATCTCATTGAATGTTGGGATTATAACTAAGCTGTCCGTCATTGACTTCTACTGATGCGGACAAAAATACTATTTTAAAATCTGTAAAGAAATCCTAAAAGCACTTTATCATTTCTTTAAAGGCTTTCCCAATGCATATAATTTGTAATTTTGGAGCGAATCAATGACCTTAGATGATACCAAAACTTCCCAGGCTTTTTGTTTATCTTCTAGCCGCCCTATTTGTACTGAATCTACTACAGAGCATTTTTACCAGACTCATTTTTGACGAAGCCTACTATTGGCACTATGCCCAGGAACTCGCCTGGGGTTATTTTGACCACCCACCGATGGTGGCCCTGATGATAAAAATCAGTAGCTTTTTCTTTAAGGGGGAGTTGGGCGTGCGCTTTGCAAGCTGTGTCCTGTCCGTGGGAACCTTACTCCTTCTGTGGTTGTTGGTAGACCATCCCAAAAAAAAGAACTTTGTTCCCCATTTTTTTGTCCTCGCTCTGTCCATGGCCCTCTTAAACGCCTATGGATTCTTTACCTTGCCCGATACGCCGCTCTTGTTTTTTACCGCGCTCTTTTTGTGGTGTTACAAAAAGTTCATTGAAAAACCATCTGCGGCATTAAGTATTGCATTGGGTATAGTGATGGCCGCCTTGATGTACAGCAAGTACCATGCGGTCTTGGTGATCCTATTTGTGCTTTTTTCCAATATTAAATTGGTCTTCAATAAATACGCATGGCTTGCTGTTTTGGTGGCGCTGCTTTGCTATACCCCCCACTTTATGTGGTTGTACCAGAACGATTTTGTGACCATACGGTACCATCTGTTTGAGCGGCCCAATCGTGCCTATGAATTTGGGGATTTTACCCTGGGTTTTCTGATTGGTCTAATTGCCATTTTTGGTCTGATATTCCCATGGGTGTACCTAAGTTTGTTCCGTACCCGGGCCAAGGACAAATTCACCAAGGCCCTCCTCTATTTGATCTATGGGACCGTCCTTTTCTTTTTTATCTCAAGTTTTAACCGACGGGTACAGACCCAGTGGATCATTGTCATCTCCATTCCTATGGTCCTGGTCGTTTTTAACCATATGCTTCAGAACGATACGGTAAGAAAGTGGATTTGGCGCGTGGGCATCGTGAACCTCCTTGTACTGTTTTACCTGCGATTGGGATTAATCTTTGAGCCCTTGTTTCCCATCGTGTACGAATCACATGGGAACAAGGAATTGGTGCAGACTCTGGCATCCAAGGTGGGCAATCTTCCCGTAGTTTTTGAAAATTCCTATAGACAGGCTCCCATGTATACCTTCTACACAGGAAATCCTTCCTTTTCACTCAACAATATCTACTACAGAAAAAACCAATTTGATATAGACGATTCGGAATCCAAGATCCAACATCAAAAAGTGGTCTATATCTCCCGCTATTTAAAAAACGGCGATATTTCATATCACGACCCCAAAGGCGTATTGCATTGGGGGGTCTACATGGAAAATTTTGAGTCCTTTCGAAAATTACAGTGCTATATGGAAGATGTACCTGTTTCGGTAGATCAACCGCAACCCTTAGGGGTAAAACTTTACAATCCATACGCCTTTGGAATAGCCCTGGAAAAGCTCAAGTTCAGTGTTGCCTATTTAAACGATTACAAGCAGGTAAAGGAAGTCCTGCCTTTAAAAATGGAGGCCTTGGACAAGAATGTAACACAGGTGGCTGCAAGGGACACGGCCTATTTCAACTTCCGTTTACCGATTCCCAAGAAGAGTGATCCGGGTTATTTCAAAATTGTGATCTCGGAAAATAGCCTACCTTTGGGACTTAACAGTGAAAGTATTCCCTTGGATTGATGGAGCCTATAGTACGAAATACCTATGCCGTTGATTGGATTACCCTGGTACTCTTTAGTAGCCTGTTGTTTGTGGTCATAGCAAAGGGTATTTTTTATGGTCGGTTTCTTAACTTCATTATCCTTCCCTTTAACAACAAGTATATTTTCATGTACAACAAGAAGGACAGGCTGCTGAACTGGTTCCATATCTTTTTTACTATTTTCCAAGTGCTTAATTTTTCGCTTTTTATCTATTTGGCCAGACATGTGCTTTTTAGACCAGAGGATGCCTTCTATCCGGCCATTTATTTTATCATTCTTGGTCTGGTGATCGTATTTTTGATTATTAAGGTCTTACTGCAATTGGGCAACGGATTCGTTTTTAACAACAACAAGACCATCTCCGAATTTATCTTTAAAAAGATTTCTTACTTAAACTATAGTGGCATGGTCATGTTTTTGGCCAATGTAATGCTTACTTACGTGCTAAAAGACTCAAAAGCTGTGGTTTATGTAAGTATCTTCCTGATTCTTTCGATAAACTGTATCGGCTGGGTCACGGTCATTAGAAATCATCAAAAATTCATAGCAGGCAATTTTTTCTATTTTATTTTGTACCTTTGCGCACTCGAAATTTCACCCTTTGTGATAATCGGAAGCCTCTTAAAAGATTGATGTTTATGAAAGTAAAGACGATTTTGGTTTCACAGCCAGAACCGAAAATGGAGAATTCTCCGTATTCGCGACTTATTGAAAAAGAAAAGGTAAAAGTAGACTTTAGACCCTTTATCCATGTAGAAGGAGTAGATGCGAAAACGGTTAGGCAACAAAAAATCGATCTGAACGATTATACGGCAATTATACTCACCAGCAGGAATTCTGTAGATCACTTTTTCAGAATCGCTGAGGAAATGCGATTCAAGGTCCCGGATACCATGAAATACTTTTGCCAGTCCGAAGCCGTAGCGTATTATCTCCAAAAATACGTGGTCTATCGGAAACGAAAAATCTATGTGGGCAAGCGAGCTTTTGGTGATTTGGTTCCGCTTTTCAAAAAATATAAGGAGGAGAAGTTTTTGTTGCCCTCCTCGGATGCGCTCAAAGCGTCGGTCCCTGAGGCCTTGAACGAGTTGGGAGTAGATTGGAAAAGAGGTATCTTCTACAAAACCGTGATCAGTGATCTTTCCGATCTAAGGGATGTATATTATGATGTACTGGTATTCTTTAGCCCGTCGGGCATTGAGTCCCTCCTAAAGAATTTCCCGGATTTTCAACAAAATGATACACGCATAGCCGTATTTGGGAATTCTACCATAAACGCTGCTACTACTGCCGGTCTTCGCATAGATATTAAGGCACCTACCCCCGAAACGCCTTCCATGACCATGGCGCTCCAGAAGTATATTACGCTGGCCAATAAAAAATAAAAGCAAAAAAAAAGCCTCCATTTGGGAGGCTTTTTTTTTAAAAGGCATAGCGTTGCGGACCGCCGCGCCTGATCTCTTCATTGGCATACGACTCGAACCGCTTAAAGTTTTCCCGAAAGGCATTGGACAACTTAAAGGCCGTTTTATAATACGCCTCATCATTGTTCCAGGTTGCCCTGGGACTTAAGACACTTGTAGGAACACCTGGGCACTGTCTGGGCTGGGCCACACCGAAAACGGAATGTAGGTGATAGGTATCATAGGTATACAATCCAAGATCTCCGTTGAGAACCGCATGGATCATGGCCCTGGTATACGCTAATTTCATCCGGGTGCCTACCCCGTAGGGGCCGCCGGTCCAGCCGGTGTTGACCAACCAAACATTCACGCCCGATTCTTTCATTTTTTTACTCAACATTTCGGCATATTTGGTTGGATGCAAGGGCATAAAGGGCGCCCCAAAACAGGCCGAAAACGACGGTATGGGCTCTACCACACCAGCTTCCGTACCGGCAACTTTCGCCGTATATCCGGAAATAAAATGATATGCGGCTTGGCTCGGCGTTAATTTGGATATTGGTGGTAGCACGCCAAAGGCATCTGCAGTAAGAAAGAAAATATGTTTTGGATCCTTTCCAATGGAGGGTTGTTGAACGTTATCAATATGGTAGATGGGATAACTTACCCTGGTATTTTGGGTAATGGAGGTATCCTTGAAATCAACGACCCCATCACCATCCATAATGACATTTTCGAGAATAGCCCCTTTTTTTATAGCGGCATGGATTTCGGGTTCCTTTTCCGCAGAAAGGTCAATGACCTTGGCATAGCAACCGCCTTCAAAATTAAAGACGGTGTTTTCCTTGGTCCATCCGTGCTCATCGTCACCTACCAATTTACGGTGAGGGTCGGTGGACAGGGTGGTCTTTCCGGTTCCGGAAAGACCGAAGAAAATGGCCGTATCCCCATCTTTTCCCACATTGGCGGAACAATGCATGGGCAGGGTGTTTTTAAATACGGGCAGGATAAAGTTCAAAGCGGAAAAAATTCCCTTTTTGATTTCCCCGGTATAACCGGTACCTCCTATCAGCACAATCTTCTTCGTAAAATTCAAAATGGCGAAATTATGTTGACGTGTACCATCAACAGCGGGGTCGGCCTTAAAACCAGGAGCGTTGATTACCGTCCATTCCGCCTCAAAATCCTTTAGTTCGTCCTCTGTGGGGCGTAAAAACATATTATAGGTGAACATGTTGGACCATGGATACTCATTGATTACCCTAACATTCATTCGGTAGTCGGCATCAGCACAGACATAACAATCCCTCGCGTAAAGTTCCTGGGTGTTCAGGTATGAGATTACCTTATCGTAGAGTTTTTGAAACTTTTCGGGCGTAAAAGGGATATTGATCTCTCCCCACCAAACCCGGTCTTTTGATATCTCGTCCTCAACGATAAAGCGATCTTTGGGAGATCTTCCAGTGAACTCACCGGTATTGACGGCCAAGGCGCCGGAGGTGGCCTCTTTTCCCATTTTTTTGGCGACGGTAATGTCATGAAGTTCCGCTGGGGTCAATTGGTAATTAATACGGTCATTTTCAATTCCGTATCCTTCTAACGAAATCGATTTCGTAACTGGGCTGGATGCGTTCATAAATAATGGTTTATTGTTTGCACAAAACTAAAAAATTTAAACACGGAAACCGGGTAAATCCGTCCTAATTCATCCGTTTTTCGTTAAAAATGCGAAATCCCAAAGCAATCCAGCCCAAGAGCAGCAATATTCCGCCCAAAGGTGTTAAAAGAGCGATTTTTTTATAATCGAATTCGGTCAATCCATTGGTTGCCAGCAAATAAATGGAAAAAGAAAAGCATACCACCCCCAAAACAATTGGATAAAATACAATCATTTTGCCTCTATTCCCGAGTTGTGGCATCGCACCTAAGATCAATAAAAATAAAGCGTGATACATCTGATAGCTCACCCCGGTACCAAAAGTCCGCAATGCTTCCGCATCCACCAATTCCTTTAATCCATGCGCGCCAAAGGCGCCCAAGAGAATTGCCGTTGTCCCGAACAGGATTCCGGTTCCAAAAATTGTTTTGTTCATAACTTGAAAGGGTATATTATTGATAAATGTAACAATTTGATACCTTAGCAGCCGTTATTATTGTATAAAATTAGACAAAACAAATGGTGCGGAAAATACTTGTTGTAGGCGCGGGGAAATCCACCTCCTATCTGTTGGATTATTTTTTGGACAAAGCAAAGGACGAAAATCTTCATTTGACCATAGCGGATATACATCCGGAAAGCATTTCGGCCAACATAGCGTCGCATCCGGCCTGTACCGTGGTACAACTGGATATCTTTAAGGATGCCGACCGAAGGACGGTGGTCAAAAACGCGGATATTGTGGTATCCATGCTCCCTGCGCGCTTTCATATCAAGGTAGCCGAAGATTGTATCACTTTCGGCAAACATTTGGTGACCGCCTCCTATGTCAGTCCCGAAATAAGATTGCTAGATCAACAAGCCAAGGCAAAGGGACTTGTATTCATGAACGAAATTGGAGTGGATCCGGGAATTGATCATATGAGTGCCATGCAAATCATTGATACCATCCGAAGCCATGGCGGAAAAGTGGTCCTCTTTGAATCCTTTACAGGGGGATTGGTAGCACCCGAGAGCGATAACAATCTTTGGAACTATAAATTTACATGGAACCCCAGAAATGTGGTCCTGGCCGGACAGGGTGGCGCTGCCAAATTCATTCAGGAGGGAACGTACAAGTACATCCCCTATCACAAGCTTTTTAGGAGAACGGAATTTTTGGATATTGAGGGCTACGGAACCTTTGAGGCCTATGCCAACCGGGATTCCCTAAAATACCGGGAGGCCTATGGTCTTAAAGATGCGCACACGCTGTACCGAGGCACTATGCGAAGGGTTGGTTTTTCCAAGGCCTGGAATATGTTCGTTCAACTGGGCATGACCGATGACGGATACACCGTGCAAAATTCGGAAGGCATGTCCTATAGGGAATTTACCAACCTATTTTTGCCCTATTCCCCAACGGACTCCGTGGAATTGAAACTTCGACATTATCTAAAAATAGACCAGGACGATATCATGTGGGGCAAGCTTTTGGAATTGAACCTGTTTGATGCCAACAAGACCATTTCCTTAAAGAATGCCACCCCGGCCCAAATGCTGCAACAAATTTTGGAGGATAGTTGGACCTTGGCCGCCAATGAAAAGGATATGATCGTCATGTACCATAAATTTGGATACGAGCTCATGGGCGAAAAGAAACAAATAGACGCCAACATGGTGGTACTGGGGAAAAACAGGACCCATACCGCCATGGCAAGGACCGTAGGCCTCCCCGTAGCTATCGCTACCCTATTGATCCTTAATAAACGAATCAGCACACCTGGAGTCCAAATACCTATACGAAAAGAGGTCTACGAGCCTATCCTAGAAGAACTCACGGAACATGGTGTGCTGTTCCAGGAATACGAGGTACCCTATATGGGTTACAACCCCAATTCAGTTGTAAGTTAAGGTTCGATAGTATTTTTGGTATATTTATATCAAAACTGAAACCTAGAAATGAAAACGAGCAACGAAAACGTAAAAATCGATGGCATAGACAAGAAAATCCTAAGGTTCTTAATGCAAGATGCCCGGAAACCCATTCTTGAAATTGCGAGGAATATCGGTATCTCGGGAGCGGCCATTCACCAAAGACTACGAAAACTGGAAGCATCGGGGCTTATTGCAGGGTCCAAATTTGTAATCAATCCCAAGGTATTGGGATACACTACCATGGCCTATATTGGTATTTATCTGGACAAGGCCATGAGCAATCCCGTTGCCGTAAAGCAACTCGAAAAGGTTCCCGAAGTGCTGGAGTGCCATTATACGACCGGCAATTGGTCGATCTTGATAAAGGTATTGTGCCGTGACAATGAGCATTTAATGCATGTGCTCAATCGGGAAATCCAACCCATTGAAGGGGTATCCCGCACGGAAACCTTTATTTCGCTCAACCAACAGATCGAGCGACAAATAACGATATAGAGAAGACAGCCTTAAATCTGGGATTGTCATATCGAGCGCCGTGCCCGAGGCAGGCGCTCGAACGGACATCTAAACATGTTTTGGATAGTTTTTTTGCTATTTGTATTTTTAACCAGGATTAATCCCTTCCACCGAAAACCTGAAGTCCCCAGTAGACCAGGGATGCCAGGGCTCCCAGAGCAGCTACCAAATAGGTTCTGGCCGCCCATTTCAAGGCATCTTCCGCACCGGCATATTCTTGCTGGCTCACCATGTTTTTATTTTTTAACCAGGCCAAGGCCCTGTTACTGGCATCGTACTCCACAGGAAGGGTTATAAAACTGAACAGGGTTGCAAGGCCCATCATCACCAAGCCCGCAACGGCAATATAAAATCCGAAACCTACCCCGGCAGCCGCCCCCAACATTAGTCCGCCAAAAACGACCCACATAGACATCCCCGAGGTAATACTCACCACAGGCACCAATTTGGAACGCATGGTCAACCACTCATAGGCGGTGGCATGTTGTACCGCATGTCCGCATTCGTGTGCCGCTACGGCAGCTGCGGAGGCATTGCGCTGATTATAGACCCCTTCGCTTAAATTCACTGTTTTATTGGCCGGATTGTAATGGTCGGTAAGCATTCCGGGCGTAGAAACCACCTTCACATCCCTTATGCCGTGATCGGCCAACATTTTTTCTGCTATTTCCGCACCGCTCATCCCGTTGCGCAGGTGCACTTTTGAATAATGCTTAAACTTGCTTTTGAGCTTGTTGCTCACCAACCAGCTCACCAAGGCGATTGCTCCGAGCATTATATAATATGTCATCATAACGTTGTCTTTTTAATTCATATATAAATATACCCTATTTTAAAGCAAAAACCTCGCCAGAAAGGGGGTTGAACACTATATGCTGACAAAATGTCCAAACCCTTACTTATATCTCAATTTCAAGAGGATGACCAAAAAAGCCAGCATGCCGGTAACCGCATTGGCCAGGATTACCGGTAAACTATCGATATAAAGCCCGTAAACAAACCACAACAACAGTCCCAAAAACAATACAAGGTACATGGTGAGGGAAATGTCCCTAGTGGATTTAAATTTCCAAGCCTTATAGGCCTGCGGCACAAAGGCGGCGGTAGTCAAAGTTGCGGCCAACAGTCCCAAGATTTCTATACCGTTCGTCATAGTGTTCAATTTATGTGGTTCTTTGGAATCCCGGTTAATCGGCCAACACATCCACTTTTGACCAAAGGATACTATGCCCAATTAGCAACGATAGCACCGCCCTTGGTTTATCCAACGATGTTTACGATCTTCCCAGGGACCACAATTACCTTTTTGGGCGTTCGTCCCTGCAGTTGCTGCTGTGTCTTTTCGTTCGCCAATACGGCAGCCTCTATTTCTTCTTTCCCCAGGTCTAGGGACAATTCCATGGTAAACCGCATTTTGCCGTTAAAGCTAATCGGATATTCCTTGCTGTTTTCCACCAAATACTTTTCCTCAAACTCGGGGAAAGGCACCTTGGCTATGGAACCGGTATGCCCCAATTTTTCCCACAGCTCTTCCGCAATATGGGGCGCATAGGGAGATACCAGTATCGCCAAAGGTTCCAAAATGGCCTTACTGGCACACTTTTGGGCCGCGAGCTCGTTTACACATATCATAAAGGTGGAGACCGAGGTGTTGAAAGAGAAATTCTCAATATCCTCCGCTACTTTCTTAATCGTCTTGTGAAGCGTCTTTAGATTTTCCTTGGTGGGCTCGGTATCCACAACCCGTGTTCCCGTCTCGTTCACGTACAAACGCCATAACTTTTTTAGGAAGGAATGCACCCCTGTGATACCTGCCGTGTTCCACGGTTTGGACTGTTCCAAAGGTCCTAGGAACATCTCATAGAGGCGCAGGGAATCCGCACCGAAGTCCTCACAAATGGCATCCGGATTAACGACGTTGTACCATCGTTTTGACATCTTTTCAACCTCGCGGCCTACAATATATTTATCGTCCTCCAATATAAATTCGGCCTTCTCATATTGTGGCTGCCATCGTTTTAGTCCTTCTATGTCCAGTTCGTTGGAAGCATTTATCATATCCACATCAATTCTTAGTTCCTCTACCTCATAATCTTCCTTTAAACCTTCGGAAACATAAGAATTGGTTCCGCTGACCCTATAAACTATAGCACTTGTTCCCAAAATCATCCCTTGGTTGATCAATTTTTGGGCAAACTCGTCCTTGGGGGCCCAACCCAGGTCGTACATGAATTTTTGCCAAAAACGGGCATACAGCAAATGGCTGGTGGCATGTTCGCTACCGCCGATATAGAGGTCCACATCTTGCCAATACCCAATAGCTTCCTTGGAATAGATTTCCGCTTGGTTATGGGGATCCATATAGCGGTTAAAGTATTGGGAACTTCCTGCCCAGCCCGGCATGGTATTCAATTCCAGCGGAAATATCTGTTTATGGTCTATTTGATCAATGTCCACCACGGTATTCCGCTTGCTGTCCCAAGCCCATACCTTGGCGTTCCCCAGGGGCGGTTCCCCAGTTTCCGTGGGCAGGTATTTTTCCACTTCTGGCAGCTCCAAGGGCAAATGTTCCTCCGGCAACATCTGTGGCATTCCGTCCACATAGTAGACCGGAAAGGGTTCGCCCCAATAGCGCTGTCTACTGAAGACGGCATCGCGCAAGCGGTAATTTACCTTGCCCTGGCCCTGGCCCAATTTTTCCAGTTCTTCAATGGCCTTGCGAACAGCCTCCTTATAGGAAAGTCCGTTCAAGAAATCGGAGTTGCCGATAATCGTATTTTCCTTATCGGCGAAGGCCTCCTCGGAGATATCCACTCCTTCAAAAATGTTGGGTATGGGAATACCAAAGTGCTTCGCAAAATCGTAATCACGCTGATCACCGCAGGGGACAGACATCACGGCCCCGGTACCATAGCCGGCCAAAACATAGTCTCCAATCCAAACGGGAATAGTTTGCTTGGTAAACGGATGTTCCGCGTAGGCACCTGTGAAGGCACCGCTAATGGTCTTTACATCGGCCATACGATCGCGTTCCGAGCGTTTGGCCGTAGCTTCCACATAACGGTCTATGTCTTTTTTTTGTTCGGGCGTAGTTATTTTGGCAACCAATTCGTGTTCGGGGGCCAAGGTCATGAAACTTGCTCCGAAAATCGTATCGGGCCGGGTGGTGAAAACATCAATTTGTTCCTTATGCCCCACAAGGTTGAAGGAAACCGATGCGCCTTCCGAACGTCCTATCCAATTGGTCTGGGAATCCTTCAAGGGTTGGGGCCAATCTATTGTGTCCAGTCCGTCCAACAAGCGCTGGGCGTAGGCGGTAATGCGCATGCTCCATTGCGTCATCTTCTTTCGGATTACCGGATGACCGCCCCGCTCGGAAACACCGTTAACCACTTCATCATTGGCCAACACGGTTCCTAAGGCCGGGCACCAGTTCACTTGTGTTTCGGCCAGATAGGTCAAACGGTATTGCAACAAGATCTCCTGTTGCCGTTTTCCGGAAAAACCGTTCCAGTCCGAGGCGGAAAACTGCGGAACATCATCGTCGCAGGCCGCTTGCACCTTGGTATTGCCCTCCTTTTCAAAGATGGCGATCAGGCTTTCGATCCCCTGAGCGGAATCGGCAACGGTATTGTACCACGAATTAAAGAGTTGTATAAAGACCCATTGCGTCCATTTATAGTATTTGGGGTCGGCGGTACGTACCTCACGGCTCCAATCAAAGGAAAAACCAAGCTTATCCAACTGTTCCCGATACCTTTTTATATTGGCCTCCGTGGTAATGGCAGGATGCTGCCCGGTCTGTATGGCATATTGTTCAGCGGGCAGTCCAAAGGAGTCGTATCCCATGGGATGCATTACATTGAAACCCATATGACGTTTATAGCGCGAATAGATATCGCTGGCTATATATCCCAGGGGATGCCCTACATGCAATCCGGCACCCGAAGGGTACGGAAACATATCCAGCACATAGTATTTTTCTTTTTCGGAGCCGTTTTCTGCTTTAAACGTCTGGTCGGCCGCCCAAAATTTCTGCCATTTGGCCTCAATTTCACTGAAATTGTAGTTCATTACCCGTATTTCGTTTGTATACCGCGCAAAAATAAGTTTAATCCCCGAAAGGGGAAAGTTTCCTGGGGAGACAATCCTATCTATTCTACCGGAAACAAAACTTTGTTAAACAAATCGCAAAAAGGAGTTATTAAATTTACTTTGCTATTTTTACGTATTCTTTGTCCGTTATGAGCAAATCTTTTGAACGCTATCAAAAACGAAAGCTGATATCTTCTTATTTCTCCGTGGCACTTAGTATTGGTCTTGTCCTTTTTTTATTAGGTGTTCTTGGACTTTTGGTGTTGAATACCAAAAAGCTGGCGGACCATTTTAAGGAGCAGATCACCATCACCGTTTTTCTAAAGGACAATGCCAAACCTGTAGAGGTGGATCAGTTGCAGAAAAGCCTTGCCCTGGCCGAGTATACCAAATCGGCCATCTATGTATCCAAGGAAGAGGCGGCGGAACAGCACAGCGAGGATATTGGGGAGAACTACATGGATTACCTGGGATACAATCCCTTAAAAAATTCGATAGACGTAACCCTTAAGGCCGACTTTGTCTCTACCGAACAAATTGAGGAAATTGCCGGGGATCTGACCGCAAAGGCCTATGTGGAGGAAGTGAGCTACTTTAAGCCTCTTATCCCCCTGCTGACCGACAACGTAAAGAAAATAAGCTTTTGGATCCTGGTGGCCAGTGCCGTTTTTACCTTTATCGCGGTCTTGCTGATCAACAGTTCCATCCGCTTGTCCATTTATTCCAAACGCTTTATTATCAAAACGATGCAAATGGTGGGTGCTACTAAAAGGTTTATTAGACGCCCCTTTATCTGGACCAACATAAAACTGGGGATGTTAGGGGCCCTGTTGGCCCTGTTGGCCCTTGGACTGTTATTGTACTTTGTAGACCGGAATTATCCCGAACTCAACCTTTTCCAGGACCTCACGATCCTGGCCCTATTGTTTGTAGGTGTCTTTGTATTTGGTGCCCTCATTTCCCTGATAAGCACGTATTTTGCCACACAGCGTTTTTTAAACCTTAGGACAGACGATTTATATTACTAAATTTGCAGCATGAGCAAGAAGCAAAAAAACAATCCCGCTGCAAAGCCCAAACCTGAATTTATCTTCCAAAAAAGGAACTATCTGTTCATGTTTATTGGTTTGGCCTGTATTGCACTCGGATTTATCCTGATGAGCGGTGGCGGTGGCGATGACCCCAATGTATTTAATGAGGAAATCTACAACTTTAGAAGGATACGTTTGGCACCCACTCTGGTGCTCATTGGCCTAGGTATTGAAATCTATGCCATTTTGTTGAACCCCCACAAGAAGAAAAAGTAATTTGGATACGCTCGATGCCATTCTCCTGGGAATCGTTCAGGGGTTGACCGAATTTTTACCAGTATCCTCTAGCGGGCATTTAGAATTGGGAAAGGCCCTTCTGGGAGACGAATCCATCCCGGAGGATAGTCTTTTGTTTACGGTGGTGGTGCACTTTGCCACCGCCTTGAGTACCCTGGTGGTTTTCAGAAAGGACGTCTGGGAAATTGTTCGTGGCCTTTTCCAATTCAAATGGAACGAGGAATGCCAGTTTTCCCTGAAAATAGTGGTTTCTATGCTTCCTGCAGTGATTATCGGTCTTTTTTTTGAAGCACAACTTGAAGCTTTTTTTGGCGGAAACATCCGCTTTGTAGGTTTTATGCTGCTTATAACGGCCCTGCTGCTCTACTTTGCGGACAAGGCCAAGAACACGACAAAAAAAGTAACTTACCAAAGTGCCTTTATCATAGGCATCTCACAGGCCATTGCGATGTTACCCGGTATCTCCCGAAGTGGGGCCACCATATCCACCTCGGTGCTCATGGGGGTGGACAAGACTAAAGCGGCCCGATTCTCTTTCCTAATGGTCGTTCCATTGATCATAGGAAAAATTGCCAAGGACGTCCTCAGTGGGGAATTGAGTTTTGCCAGTGAACAGACCGCCGCTATGGGGGCAGGGTTCATTGCAGCATTTATAGCAGGCTTGGCTGCCTGTACCTGGATGATCCAACTGGTAAAGAAAAGCAAGCTTACGTATTTTGCCGTATATTGTCTCTTAATCGGATTCCTGGCAATTGGGTACAGTTTTTGGGGATAGTATAAAAAATCCTGTATCATAAAACATAAAATTGAAAACTAAGGAGGACTTCTTAAGCGGTGAACTGCTCTGCATAGATAAACCGCTAAATTGGACATCGTTTCAGGCTGTGAATGCCATTAAATGGGCCATTCGCAAAAAGTTCGATTTAAAAAAAATAAAGGTAGGCCATGCAGGCACGCTTGATCCGCTGGCAACGGGACTTTTATTGATCTGCACGGGCAAATTCACCAAAAAGATCAGTGAGCTCCAGGGGCAGACCAAGGAATATACGGGAACCATAACCCTGGGTGCCACGACTCCTTCCTACGATTTGGAGACGGAGATAGACCAGACGTTCCCAACCGCCCATATTGGCCCAGAGGACATTTATGGTGCCACTCGTCAATTTATCGGGGAGATTGAGCAAAAGCCTCCCGTTTTCTCAGCGCTGAAGAAGAATGGGAAACGCCTGTACCAATATGCACGTGAAGGGGAAACTGTGGAAATCGTATCCCGGAAGGTTGTGATATACGAGTTTGAAATCACAAGCATAAACATGCCCCAACTGACCTTTAGGGTAGTTTGTGGCAAGGGAACCTATATCCGGTCGTTGGCACATGATTTTGGGAAGGCCCTACATTCGGGCGCCCATTTGTCCGGTCTCAGAAGAACCAAAATAGGGGATTACAACGTAGATAAGGCACTAGCCCCATTGGATTTTGAAAAAATAATGCTGGCAAAGGGCTCTAGCCCTTGAAAACCTGGGCGTTATGCTTTCATTCATCGAAATATTAAAATATTTTTGGAAAAAAGTGGTTATAGCACTATGAGTTTAAATAGAAGACAGTTATCCTTTTTAATAACTTTCTTTTCCATGTCCCTGATTGTATTGTTGCTTTACAATATCCATTTGGGCGGCCAGGAAAAGGAGGAGTATGTTATTGAAATGGTACTGGCCGATGAGGACTTGGAGGAACTGCTAAAGGAACAGGAAAAATTAATGGAGGAAATTGCCAAGGCAGACCCCGTTAAAAGTCATATGGCCTATAATGAAGCCGCCAAACCCACCCTCGGGGAACCCGAACCCCTCAAGACCTTGGAGGAACTCATGGAAGAAAAAGCAGAGGCCGAAGAGGCAAAGGACTTTCTAAGCTCGGATACAGGTTATGCAGCGAACCTTAAGGAATTGGCCAAAAAGAGAGAGGAAAAAAAGCAGTTGTTGGGAGAACGGGAAGCGCAAAAAGAAGAACGCACCCAAAACCTGGCCAAACGCAAGACCTCGGTTTCCTTTTCCCTGGTAGACAGGCACAATTTTGATCTGCCGCCCCCTATTTATACCTGTATTGAAGGGGGAAGGGTCGTAGTGAACATAAAAGTGGATGCCCTTGGCTATGTGATAGAAGCAGATTTCAATGAAAAAAGCTCCAATACCTCCAACGGTTGTTTAGTGGACAATGCCATTGAATATGCGCTTAAGGCTCGTTTTAATGCCTCCAGTAGACCGTCCCAAATGGGCACCATTACCTATCTATTTCAGGGCAAGTAGCTCCAGAAGGTCCTTTAGAATATCCTGTCCTTTATCACTATTGTACCAAAGTTGAAGGTCTTCTTTAAATTCCGGACTTAATTTACCGTGTTCCTTTTTATACGCTTCTACCATTTTGGTCGCCCCAACCGATCTTGGTCCCCAATCCGCAATCACCTCACCACTTTCTGTGTCCAAGGCGATCAATTTTGGAATGGACAGGGCGCCCTTGGTCTTGAACCTGTGCATTAACTCCAGGTTTTCATCACGCAGTAAAATCTTGAAATCAATGTTTGGGTTCAGTTCGGCGATCCTATTCATGACCGGCATGGACGGCGCAGCATCACCGCACCAACTTTCCGTAAGGACCAACCAGGTCATCTTTTTTTCGCTTAGGGTTATTTGTGCCTTCTGCTCCTCACTAAGTCTCAAGGTCTTATCCCAACGCTTTAGACGCCTATTGTTCAATTGGGTGTAATTGACCAGGGATGCGGTCTGATCCGGCCCTGTGGTTTTGCCTTCTGAAGCCAGTTGATGTACCATCTCGCGGTACATCCCATACCCTATTGCCTTTGGCAGACTTTCTGAAATTATCTCCGCAGCTGTTCTATCCATTGTAGTTTGACCTGATTTTTCCATAACTTCCGTTTTCATGAGTCTAAAATTACGCCCGCCCGATAAATGCTAATGCAACTTAGGTAACATTGGTAGGAAATACGGCTGAAAACTTACAACACCCCCGGGACAGCAAACGGCACGTATGTAGTAATCCATATCATCACTCCTTCAAAGATCGTTTCTTGATCATCCCTCCCCTGGTATCATTGACCCTGTTCATGACCACAAAGGCCTTGGAATCGATTTTGGAGATTTCAATGTTCAGTTTTCGGATTTCCAAACGCGTGATTACCGTATAGATCACATCGTATTCATTATGGTTACCCTTCTTGCCGTAACCGCCCCGTGCCGTATAGATGGTTAGTCCATGCCCTAATTTTTCTATGATCATGGAGTGGATCTCCGCACTTTTATCGGAAATTATGGTTACCCCGATATACTCTTCGATTCCTTCCACCACAAAATCGAGCGTTTTGGAAGCGGCCAAATAGGTAAGCAGGGAATACAGTGCGGTTTCCACGGACAGCAGATAGGCAGCGGCCAAGAAAATAAGAACATTGATTCCGATAATAATATCCCCGATGGTAGTGCCCAGCTTTCTGCTCAGGAAAATGGCAAGGACCTCCGTACCGTCTAGCACACTACCCCCCCTGATGGAAAGCCCGATGCCAGCTCCCAGAAAGAAACCGCCAAAAACCGCTACCAATAGCTTGTCCTGGGTTATCTCTGGAAAACTCACCGTAGCCAATACCAGTGCCAGTCCCAGAATGGCTATAATCGTTTTTATGGCAAATGCGCGGCCAATTACCTTAAAGCCCAATGCAACAAAGGGGATATTGACCAAGACCACGAGCAGATATAATGGAAGGGGAGAGATTTCCGTGATTAGAAGGGAAATTCCCATGGCTCCCCCATCTATAAAACTATTGGGCAATAAAAAGCCGTTCAGGCCAAAAGCGGCCATAAGAATGCCAGATACGATAAAAAACCCATCCTTTAGCATCAATTTAAAATCGATGCCCGAATGTTCCTTGTCTGAGGTACGCTTTTTCATTGGGGTATGTTTAGAGGTTTTTAGGGTTCACGGCCAAGCTTCTGAAAAGCATAGCCTTGGTGGTAAAGAACCTGTTCTGCAAAGCATTCTGTTTTAACTCCGAATCTATAAGCTTGCTTTCCCTGGAATTGATAAGGAACAGGGAACTTTCCCCAAAACTGAACTTGCGTTCCTCAGCGTTCAACAGGCGTCGGTAATTATTTACCACCTCCGCAATTAGGCCATTCTGTGTTTCAAAGGACTCCAATTCCCTGTAAATGGCCAATACTTTGTTACGGATTTCGAGTTGTGCATTATCGTACTCAAACCGTGCCTCCTGTAGTTTAAACTTTGCCAGTTTCAAATCGCCCCGCTCCTTCCTTAGAAAAAGGGGGAAGTAAAAATTTATTCCCCCTTTGTACTCCTGTGTCTCAAAGGTACCGATTTGATCCGGGGTCTCTGTCAGGAAATTGTACTCCAAATCTATTCTGGGAAGCAGCTTGTTGGCCTTTAATCTTCGTTCAACATGGAGACCATCAATCTTTAGGTCCAAGGACCTGAGCTTTGGGTGGTTCTGCAAGGTAAAACTGTCCAAAGGTTTTCCCTGAATTTCCAAGGTGGCATCAATGTCGGCCTCTACATAAAGGTCCGGAACCATTGTAGGTTGTATCTCCACTGGCAGGTTGTCTCCCAACCAGAGAAAGTTGGAGAGTTCCAGGGCGCTTTTCATAAGTTTTACCTTGGCCTGCTCCAAGCCCAAGGCCCTATTTTGAACTGCAATTTTTGCTTCTACCGTATCGATGGCAGCGATATCCCCGACTAGGGCACTCTGTTTAATGCCTTGGAACCGTATTCGGGCATTGTTCAGAAAATCGCCATAGATCTGGCTTTCCCTGTACGCCTGTAACCAATCAAAATAGGCCAGGGAGGCATTGAACAGAGTCTGGTTGACCAGAACATCCCGATCTGCCTTGGTCTGCTCCCTAAAGAATTTGGCCTTGCGCAGCGTTGCCATACGCTCATTGATCCAAGATCCACGAGCCAGTGAAACCGATATGCCTGCACTGTAGAGTCCGTCGGCGGGAACACTTTCGTCCGGGTTGATGAAATCCCCTTCGTTTTGTTCAAAGTTGGCCTTGAGCTCAATTCCGTACCAGGTAGGTATTTTAAAGGTAGCGTTGAGCCTGTCCCAATAGTCAATACCGGTAAACTTCTTCCTTTCGTAATCTACTTCTATTTTGGGGTCAAAACCACCCCTGGACCTCATGAGTTCTGCCTGCCCTATCCCAATGTTCAGTTGGGCCTGCTTTACAATAGGATGATACTTTTTTACGTAACCGAGGTATTCCTTAAAATTCAGCACCAAGCTGTCGGCTTCCTGAGCATGGTGTAAAAAACTTATGGCGAAAAATGTACAGAACAAATACCATTTTACCCTCATTTCTTTTCAACTTTTGATATCGTATTTTTCCCTTGATAATAGTTGGGTGGAAAGCCATTGAGCTGCCGCCATAGTTCAAACCAAATAGGGACATCTTCCAAGAGGGCTATGGTGTTGGCGCCGGAGCCCACACGTATATCACTGGGCCATGGTTGATCATCTAGGTCCGGGGCCAGCAGTATACGGTATTTTCCATTCTCACTGATAAAGGTTTCTATGGCCACGACCTTGCCCCCGTAGGTACCGTAGGAAATATTGGGCCAACCGCTAAAGATTATGGCCGGCCAGCCATCGAACTGTATGCGGACCTTCTCACCTGTGTGGATCAGGGGGAGATCTATAGGTTTAACGAAAGTCTCTACCGCCATTTCATAATCTGAGGGCATAATGCCTACCAACCGCTCTCCTTCCTTAAAGGTTTCCCCCACCCCGGCACGAAGCGCCCTGTTGATAAACCCATTTTGGGGCGCAAGGATATAGTAAAGATCATTGCGAATTTCGTAGTTGGTAAATTCATTCTCCAATTTGGTAACCTGGGCCTCCGCGTCAAACCGGTTGGATTGGGCCGTATACATATCGCTTTGGGATTTGGATATCTTATCTACATATTCTGCCCGTACCCGATTGATTTCTACCTGGGCATTGATGACCTCGTTCTTGCTGGCCAACAATTTGTTTTCCTGAGAGATTAGTTTGGCCTGTGTCTCTTGCAATTTCAGTCGCTTTTCCTCCACATCGGTCACCGCTTTAAGGCCTTCCTCCTGCAATTGGGAGGTACGGTCGTATTGACGCTGGGCAATGGTAATATTCGTCCTTGCTGCTTCTAGGTCAATGCTGTCGCTCTTTACCTTTAATCTGGCCTGGATGAGTTTGTTTGCCGCTTGTTCCAATTTCAGGGACCGCTCATTTTTCAAAGCGGAAATTTGATTGTTCAAGGCCTTCACTTTTTCCCCATAAGAGTCTACGGACATGGATTTGGCCTTGATCTGCTGTCCGGTACGCGCTACCAGATTCGGATCAAAATATTCGTTCTTTACTTCTGAAATATGCAATATGGTATCGCCCTTTTTTACGAAATCGCCTTCCTGCACAAACCACTTTTCGATCCTGCCCGGAATAGGGGACTGTATGGTCTGTGGCCTTTGATCCGGTTTAAGGGTGGTTAGGAACCCTTCACCGGAAACATTCTGTGTCCAGGGCAGGAACAGAATAACAAGGGAGGCAAGGGCAAATCCGATCAGAAAGCGGTTAAAATGCCGATAATGTCTTACCCGAAAGGCCCTTTGGACCGATTTATATCCAGAGATATCCACTTTTTGATTAAGCCTATTATTTGATATGTTGAGCATAGTATATCAGCTTTCGTTAACAATCTTGCCGTTTTCCATGGTAATTACCCGGTTACATCCTTTCTTCCAATTAGGGTTTTGACTCACCACAATTAGTGCCCACCCGTGAACAGGATCGGTAAGAAAATCCATAATTTGCTCGGTTTCATCTTGGTCAAAATGGTCCAGGGGGTCAACCAAAATCAATAGCTTGGGCCTTCTCACAATGCTTCTGGCCAATACTATTTTTTTAGAGACAGTATACGGAATCTGCTTTCCTTCCGGGTAAAGAACTGTTTTAATGCCCTTTGTTTGTTCCTTTACAAAGTTTAAAAGACCTGTTTTTTCCAAGGCCCAATAGATGTCCTCCTGCGAAACCTTGGGGTCACCAAAAGTGATATTGTCCTCCAAGGTTCCCTCAAAAGGCGATTCGTCGGTTAGGGATTGTCCTAGGTACGACCGATATTCGTTAAGGTTCAATCCTTTCAGGGATACATTATTCACATAAAGACTTCCACGGGTCGGCTCTATGATTCCAGCAATAAGGCGTAAGAGGGTAGACTTCCCAGAACTACCAGGGCCCTCCATTAGAATTTTACAGCTTGGGGTAATGGTAAGGGAAATATCATCCAAAATTTTCTTCGTCCTTTTGGACACCTCGTAGTCCACACGGTCCAACTCCAGGGTAAAGCCTTCTCCCTGCTTAAAGGGTCGCTCTCCTTCTTGGGGCTCCAATTCCTTATCCACCACCTGGCCCAATTTTTCCAGGGAAGTAAGAACATCATAGAAGGATTCCAAACCAAGAATCAGCTTTTCTACCGAAGTGATGACCAAGAGTATAATAAGTTCCGCGGCCACGAACTGGCCGATATTCATTTCCTGATTGAGCACCAAAAGCCCCCCAATCAACAACAAGCCTGCGGTCACCAATACCTTGAACCCGATCATTTGGGCAAATTGGAGGACCAATACCTTAAAATGGCTTTCCCGGGCGGTTAGGTAACGGGAGACCAAGGTATCGTTTTTGTCCAGCGCATGGTTCGTCCTTCCCGATAGTTTGAATCCAACGATTGATCGCGCCACCTCCTGCAACCAATGTGCCACCCGATACTTATTTTTGGATTCGTCCAAACTGGTCTCCAATCCGCGCTGCACTGTAAATTTGAACACTATATAAATGAGCAGCAACAGCAAGATGCCATAAATGATAAAAAAAGGATGGTAAAAGGACAAGAGCATTAAACCAAAAATAATCTGTAGCAGGGCCGCCGGAAAATCGACCAAAATCTTGGCCAGTCCCTTCTGAACGGTAAGGGTATCGAAAAAGCGATTGGCCAGTTCTGGAGGATAATAATTGCGCAGTTCGCTCATCTTTATTTTGGGAAACCGATAGGCAAATTCAAAAGAGGCCCGGGTAAAGATCTTCTGCTGGATATTCTCTATGATTCGTATCTGCATGAGCTGCAGTACCCCTACAAAGCCAACGCCCAAAGTAACCAAGGTAACCAAAACCATCCAAGAGGTGCTTACCTGGGCCCCTTGTATCAGATTTATAATGGCCTGTATCCCCAAGGGAAGGGACAGATTTACCAACCCGGCGAAAATAGCATAGTAAAAGACCTGTAACACGTCCCTTTTGTCTAGGCGCAAAAGGCCTATTAACCGCTGCCATGCGGTCAAAATTGATTTAGCCATCTAGGTTTTGTTTAGGGAGTTGAACACCAAGTTTGTAAAGTACTGTGTTGTCTCAACAGTTTCATTGCAGTCTGTCATGGAGGCAAAATGCTCTGAAAGGAAATTTTGGTGTAAAGCGCCCTCTATGACCGTACTGGCCAAGCTAGAAGGATAGGAATATGTGCCATCAACCTCACGGATCATATCGCGAATTCGGTGGACCAAGCGTTTATAAATGGCGAAATAGCCTTCCTTGTTCTCTTTGTCCACTTCTTTGGTCAAGTACGATTTGGAATATTCATTGATGACAATCTTGTTTAGCAGTACTTCATTGATATGGGAAAATGAGGAGTCCTCCTCAATAGATTTGGTGATGATGGCTATACCCGTTTCCAATTTGGTTCCTGGGTCTGAAATTCCATTGGTGGCAAAAACCAATTGATACTCCAGCCACCCCCAATACCAGGAGGTAAGATATAGCAGCAGTTTGTGCTTATTCTCAAAATAGCGGTATATGGAACTCTCATTGGAGCCAATCCTATCACCCAGCTTTTTAAAGGTAAAGCTCTCAAAACCCATTTCATGAATCATTACAATACCGTTCTCAATGATCCGCTTCCCCAAATCCGAAGATTCAGGGTCCTTTACATAGATATTTTCGTTAATCCCAATCTTGAGGGTTTGAAGTAAATGCTTCATCGTGGTAAATTTTGCTCAAATATAACAGTATTACTATCGATATATAATAGTTTAACTAATGTTTAACGAAAGTAATACTTGTAATATTATATAATATGCGTAATTTCATACCTCCATGAGTTGGGCTATTAAACCTATTATGTCTATGAAGAAAATAGTACTCTGTGTATTGATTTTAAGTGCTTGGAGCGGTTTACGGGCTCAGAAGGGTTATTTTTTGGAATGGGACAATTATCAAAAAATTGACAACATATCCGGTGCAGAGGGTGCAGAAATAAATCTCCCAAATAGAGGTACGGCCGTGCTCATGGGTGGACTTAACGATCTGGACGGTGCAGGAAACTATCTTAATATTTACGGTAGCAAGCTCATTGTGGAGCGCATGGATCGAGGTAGTAGCGGTGTAATACATGTAGTCCTTAGAAGGGAAGATGGGCGTACCTTTTTCAACCTGTTTCCTACAATAAGGGCCAAACTGACCCCTATGGAGCAGCAAGGCGTTGGGAATACCGGTCTTTTTCCCTAAAGGCAAGAACAGAACAACGATACATAATATTTGAAGTCATGAAAAAAGCACTATTGATTATCACAAGTTTATTTTTTGCTCTGGGCATCCAGGCACAGGGAAAGGACAATCCTATCGCTGTTGGCGACATCATAATTATACAAGAGCCGGCAGGTCCCACTTTTAAGCATATCCATTTTCCGCGTAAGAACTTTATCATAAAAAGAGGGAGTATTGCGGATATGGGGCGTGTTTATGGATGCAAAGTGGTGGTTTCCGATATGATGACAAAGGACAACAACAATACACAGGTTACCTTGAAACGCAAGGATGGGCGTAAATTCTTTAGGTTTTTGCCCAGCGTGAAGGCCGATCTGGAAAATGCTTTGCAAGCGGGCGAATTAAAGATCGCCTCGCCAAAAGAAAGTGCTCCATAGCACAAAAGCGAAGCATCTTACTATGGCTCTCTGGTGCGCCAGCCAACTCAAAAGTTACTGTTCGCAAAACGTCTTGAGTTTTCCCCGGCTGGCGCCTTTTTTGCCCCAAGTGCTCACTGCCATTAGTGCGTGTAATGGAGCAACCTATAAAACCGTAGATTATGATGGCAATACATATCATATGTGCCGACCAAACCGAGGCCAAAAAAATAGTACACTTACTTATAGGCGAACGACTCATATGGAATGCCACCGTTATGGAAAGCACTGGGTACACCCGAAAACGGGGTCCGGGGAAAATAAATGAAACCCAACAAGTACTGATTACCGCAAAAACGAAATCCCTGCTTTTTCAACCCATCAACCACCGCCTTCGTGAAACCTATGGGGATCAGATGCCGGTGCTCTATGCCCTTCCCATTGTGTATATGGACCCTGAACAGGCCGATCAGCTACTACAGCGCACCTTAAAAACGTAATTCCAGGCCTTTTTTCGCAACTCGCGCTCCATCGAATTTTGCCTATCTTTAACCTATAGTTTTTACCATGGAAAAACACAAATGCGGATGGTGTGTAGGCGATGAACTTTACGAAGCCTATCACGATAGGGAATGGGGAGTACCTGTTAGGGACGATGCCACCCTGTTCGAGTTTTTGATATTGGAGACCTTTCAGGCCGGCTTAAGTTGGATAACCATTCTCAGGAAACGGGAAAACTTTAGAAAGGCTTTTGATCATTTTGACTACAAAAAAATTGCCAGGTACAATGAGACCAAAATAGCGGCCTTGTTGCAGGATACCGGTATCATAAGGAACAAGCTAAAAGTACGTGCCACGGTGTCCAATGCGCAGGCCTTCATAAAGATACAAGAGGAGTTTGGCAGTTTTAGCAACTATATTTGGAGCTTCGTTGACGGAAAACCCATAAAGAATGCCTTAAAAGATCACAAAGAAGCTCCGGCCAAAACCGATCTGTCCGATACCCTGAGTAAAGACTTAAAAGGCAGAGGGTTTAAATTTGTGGGCAGTACCGTGGTATACGCGCACATGCAGGCCACGGGGATGGTGAACGATCATGAGGTAAGTTGTTTTAGATACCATGAGGTATAGCGTTACTCTTTTTGTTTTGCTCTTCTCCATCACTACTTGTTTTTCCCAAAACAAGTACGAACGGGAGCACCGTATCTTAAAAAAACAATTTCCACCCGAGGCTTTGGCGTTCATCTCCCAGAAGTTGGAGAGCGTCAAAAGAATCCGTTTTTACAAGGAAATTGATAGCACCAAAACCCGTTTCGAGGCAAAGTTTAAAAAAGACCGTTTGCATTACAACCTTGTGTTTAGCAAACCAGGGACGTTGAAAGCTGCGGGGATAACCATTAAGGAAATTGATATCCCCAGTGATAGTTGGGACAATGTAGCGGGCTACCTTAATCGTAATTTCAAAAAAATACGCATTAAAAAGATACAGCAGCAATATCCGGTGAGCCCCGACACACCTCCGGCAAAGGTCTTATTTGATGCCTTTCAAAATCTCCTGTTGCCCTACTTGAACTACGAGGTCACTTTTACCGGAAAAAAGGAAATGTACCATGGGGAATTTGAGGTTCTTTTTGATGCCCAAGGCAATCTGATCCGTATAAGGAAGTCGCTTCCAGCCAACCATGACCATGTATTGTATTAAAAGATATTTCGCAAAAAGCGCGATACGGTATTGCCCTTGATTTAGGAAATACAACTTTCCTATCTGTTCCCCTTACCCCCCTTTTAAGAATTCCATAAACCGTGTCCTGGGAATTTCCTCGGCACCCATGCGTTCCAGATGTCCGGTGTATAATTGACAATCGATAAGCTTGTACTGTTTTCGTGCCAATTCCTCCGATAATTTTATAAGGGCGAATTTGGAGGCGTTGCTTTCCAAACTGAACATGCTTTCCCCGCAGAACACATGCCCTAGATCTATCCCGTAAAGACCCCCCACCAATTTGTCGTGGCGCCAGACCTCGTAAGACCTGGCAACACCTCTTTTGAAGAGTTTTTTATACGCCTCTTTCATCTCCTCGGTAATCCAGGTCCCCTCTTGTCCTTCTCTTTTTGCCAGGGCACATTGATCAATGACCGTTTCGAAGCAGGTGTTCTTTGTAAGCTGAAATTGATTGCTTTGCATCACACGTCCCATACTTTTAGAGATATGGATCTTATGCGGGAACAACACCATCCTTGGATCTGGGCTCCACCAAAGAATCAGGGAATCCTCATTGAACCAAGGAAAAATACCGTTTTGGTAGGCCAACAGCAAACGTGCTTCCGACAAGTCGCCCCCTACTGCCAATAAGCCTTCAGCATTGGTATTTTCCACTGGAGGAAATTCCAACTTTTCGGTCAAAAAAAACGTGGGCCTTCCCCTTCCATCCGTTTCCAACGGTATATTCTTAAGTCCTTAGAACGGTAGGTCGTCGTGTTCTTCCTCATTGAGGTTGTCGGCCGGCTCAAAGGCGTCCATGGGAGGAACCGGGGGCATGTTTCCATCACCTTCCTCTGCCTGCAGGTTCTCAATACGCCAGCCCTGGATGGAATTGAAATACTTGGTCTCGCCTTGGGCGTTTGTCCATTCCCTTCCTCTGAGGTTAATGCTTATTTTTACGGCCTGCCCTTCGCTGTAGTTGTTCAGCAGATCGCACTTGTCCTGTATAAATTCCACCAAAATATGCTGTGGATATTGCTCTTCCGTTGTAATGACCACTTCCCTTTTCCTAAAACCGTTGTTTCCGTAGGTCTTGGTCTCATCGATCATTTTAATTTTTCCTTGTACTTCCATCTTCGTTATTGCTTTATAATTATTGCGCTGTGTTTTTCTGATTTCCTTAAGCGGGTATGGGGCACCCCAGCACAAAAGTTCCCATGTTTTTGTTATTTTCCTTTTTAACGTCTCCCATTTCCCATTGGTAGTTTTCAGATTCCAGACCCTTGAGCAGCTCTTTCATATCACTAAGGGTGTACATCCTTGGTAGTGATGCCTGTCCGTCCCAAGCGTAACAGATGGGAATTATCGGAATTAAATAGGTAAACACGATTTGCCGCCAAGATAAGGGTTTTACAAATGGCGTCATAAAAAACACCATGATAATCAAGATGACCAATGAAATAGGCAACAGTAGCCACCAAATGACTAGAGGAATGTTGTTTTTGCCCATTTCGTAAATCAGTAAAGCTTGTTGGTCCTTTGCGGCAGACTCCAAAATTTTTCTCGCCTCCGCGGGCCGCATGTGGTGAAAGCTATTGACCATGGTTTTAAGTCCATCTGGAGCTGTGCCTATTGCAGTGGCATCTACAGGAGTTTCACGATACCGTATACTGGTTTCTGCCCCTTGATTAAATTTCTTAACCGTTCCCGGATCCGGATATAAATCTGTTAAGACCAGGTTTACATCCATTAAACCGTAGTTCTTGTGAAGCAAAGGAAGTACCTGGGGCATGGCACCTCCCGATCCCGAACCCAAATCCACAATCGTATGTAGATTCTTGTCCTGGACCACTTTGGCCACAAGCTTGGCCAAGACTTCGGATACCCCTACCATTTTATGTAAGACCACGATCAAATTGGTCATGGACTTCCTCATCCATGACGGGAACCACTGAAAATCCTCAAATTCGAACAGTTGAATACGTTTCATCCCTTCCTATTTTGCTTTGCCCCGGCCAATAATATCTTCCATGCCGCAGGAATATCCTTTTGATCCAAATACGCTTTGGCCTTGTTGTGCAGTTGCTCTTCATCATCGGCACTGATAAGGGCTTTTATCCCCATGTTCGATGCCACAAATTCGGCTACTTGCTCATCCGAAGGGATCGTTTCCACATTCCCCAACATCCCCAGGTCATTTCCTGTAAGCACGCGGCTCAAACGAATGTGATCTGGAATTTTATCAACTCCAATGCCGCGGGTGGAAAGGGGTTTTGGCACCTCAAACATGCCTTTATTGGCCCTGCTATACCAATTCCCGCCCATGCGCGCAACCAAATCTATCTTATGCTGATCAATGTTTCCCAAATCGTCCAAAACGTCATGAGCTACATGTATTTTTAGAACTTCTGAAAAAACAAGATTCCCAGCGCCGCCTTGTTTTCCCAAAGCTTCCACTTTAAGCACCTTACACTCGAATTGCACCGGGGATTCTGCCACCCTAAAGGGTCTTACAAGATCGGAAGGCAACATGGTGAGTCCGGCCTTTTTAAATTCGTTCTCTCCCTCCCTGTATTCCGTGCTGGCCAGGGAGGCCTGTTGCACCAGGTCATAGTTCACCACATTAATGACCACTTCTTTGGTATTCAGTGCATTTTCCAAGGTATGTTTGGTGGTATTGTCCCTTACTCTACGGGCCGGGGAAAAGATCATTATGGGCGGATTGGCGCTAAACACGTTAAAAAAACTAAAGGGCGACAGGTTGGGCCTTCCATCGGCATCCATGGTACTTGCAAACGCAATGGGTCTGGGGCCTACAGCACCCAATAGATAGCCATGCAATTTAGCTGTTGGGACCTCGGAAGGAAGAATTGAAACCATTTTTGCCATAGGGTGCAAAGGTACATAAATTGTGCCCTAAATGAAACAATAAGACCATTGGCGAATCCCGGAAATTGGAATTAGGACGTTAGAAGTCAACACGCTCGTACCCAACTCTGATTTCTCGATTCATATCGTTTCAATTCGTCTGCTTGTATGCCGATGGGAGTTTCAACGAGCGAGATTATATTGTACACTTTCCTTTCTCTTTCTGTGCTTTTTTCCTTTTGTCTTCCCCCTATGGGTATTGATGGGTATTAACTGTTTCCTTCCGACCACCTATGCTTTCCCACCAAACATCAACTACCAACTTTTCATTGATACTTCTTTTATCAATTTACGTTATATTTAGGCATAAGAAATTCCTTGATGGCATTTAATCCCAAAAAGAAAACATCGAACATCATTTTACTTATAGCATCCTTTGTTATAGTAAGTCTTATCCTTTGGAACACCAACAGCTTCTTTAAGAAATTCAAGGAGGAGGAGCGCCTAAAAATGGAGATTTGGGCCACCGCACAATCCGAGTTATTGCAGTCCTCGGAAGATCGGGATTTGGGAAATCTGCATGTGACCATTTTTCAGAACAACACCTCATCTCCCATGATCCTGGTAAACAATGATGGCTCCATAAAGGTTAACAATATGCCCGCGGAACTATCCCAGGACACGCTTTATATCAAAAAAAAAATTAAGCAGTTTCAAGGGGAGAACACTCCAGTTTCCATAGACTATAAAGGAGAGCACTTGGCCACACTGTACTATGGAAACTCGGAAGTCCTCAATAAATTGAAATACTACCCTATTGCCCTGATGCTCATTATATTCTTGTTTGGAGCAGTTATTTTCTTCTTCTTTAAGACCAACAAGGCTTCGGAGCAGAACAAGCTTTGGGCCGGGATGGCCAAGGAAACGGCACATCAGATCGGCACCCCCTTGACCTCCTTGTTGGGATGGAACGAGCTATTAAAGACCGAAAAAATAAACCCCGATATTACCAAGGAAATAGAAAAGGATATTTCACGCCTGCAGACCATTACCGACCGTTTTTCCAAAATAGGTTCACTACCCATACTGGAAAGCCATAATATTGTTGTGGAAACCAAAAATGCCTATGATTATCTAAAATTGAGAAGTTCCAAACTTATCCAGTTTTCTTTCGATTCCAAAGTGGAAAATCTACCGGTACAATTGAACCGATCGCTCTATAATTGGACCATTGAAAACCTGGTAAAGAACGGTATTGATGCCATGCGCGGCAAGGGAAATATAGCCATTGAAATCGTTCCTGACGGAAATTACGTAAATATAATGGTTTCCGATACAGGGCATGGAATTGCAAAAAGCGATTTCCAAACCATTTTTAATCCCGGTTTCACGTCCAAAAAAAGAGGTTGGGGTCTGGGACTGTCTTTGGTAAAACGCATTGTGGAGGAATACCATAACGGGAAAATAAAAGTGCTCTCCTCCTCCAAAGAAGGCACTATAATGCAAATTTCCCTAAAAGTAAACCTATAGTTATGGCAAAGGAAAAACAGGAAGTGCTAAAAGAGGCAGAACTCACCAACAACTGCCCCGAGTGTTTTAATCAGGGACTTCGTCTAACCTTTTATCAGAAACACATCTATGGAAGATGGTTCCATAGGACAACGGGCGTAGTAAGTAACGAGATTACCTGCAAAAAATGTGGATCTTCCATTTACCCCATAAAATGGACCCCGGACATTGAACGCGTTTTTGATTATTTTCAAAAAATGGTGCGTCCTGAAAAATCGAGCTTGCGATTTACCCCTTTGTTCTACATTACCTTACTGTTGCTCGTTGCATTAGTGGGGACGGGTGCCTATCTATATACTGAAGGAATCATTTGATCTCTGCCCTGATTTTCCCGGCCACTTCCACAAATTGTTCCGGGCTAAGCGAGACCTTGTGCTGAAAGGTGGCATTTTCCATCCCGTGCAGAGGAATTAAGTGCACATGTACATGGGGTACCTCCAGCCCAATGACGGTTAGTCCCACACGTTTGCAGTCCACCGCCTTTTCAATGGCCCTGCCTACCTTTCTGGAAAAGGCCATCAGCCCCATATAGGTAGCCTCGTCGAGGTCCATAATTTTATCTACTTCCTTTTTGGGGACGCAAAGCGTATGTCCCTCGGCATTTGGGTTAATATCCAAAAAAGCGAAAAAATCGGCATCCTCGGCAATTTTATAGCACGGGATGTCCCCGTTGATGATTTTGGTAAAGATGCTTGACATTACTGCATGAATTACGGATTAAAATAAAAAATCCCATCAAAGGCTTGATGGGATTAAATATAAAGATTTATGCCTTTATTCCCTCGTAATCTCCAAAATATCAAATTTTAGAGTGCCGTTGGGAACCACAATTTCCGCCACATCACCTACCTCTTTTCCCAACAGTCCTTTTCCGATGGGGGAAGTTACCGAGATTTTACCGGATTTCAGGTCCGCTTCGCTTTCGGCCACAAGTGTATAGGACATTTCCATGCCATTCTTCCGATTCTTAAGCTTTACCGTAGACAGGACCAAGACCTTGCTGGTGTCCAGTTGAGACTCGTCTATCAATCTGGCATTGGCCAGGGTTTCCTCCAATTTGGCTATTTTTAGTTCCAAAAGTCCTTGGGCTTCCTTGGCTGCATCATACTCCGCATTCTCGGACAAATCTCCCTTGTCCCTTGCCTCCGCAATGGCCTGTGAAGCCTTGGGGCGTTCAACATCCTTCAGTTGATTTAGTTCTTCCCGTAATTTTTTTAATCCTTCCTCCGTGTAATAAGATACGTTACTCATATCGTCATCGTTTAATAAATAGGAAAATCCCCTTTTTTAGAGAGGATTTAACGCAAATATACATATTTTTTGCTCAATTTTGTTCAGGTTTTCCAAAATGCACATCACGATATGAGATTGATATGGGGCTTTTTTTTAGGGATTTTGATACTTTCCTGTGATAGCGATAGATCCAATAGAAACCCTTTTCTGCAGGAAATTGGTTTCCGATTTGACCTTAATCTGAACCTTCCCTTGTACAGCCCTTTGACCAATACGGGCAATGCCGTTTATGTGAACAACGCCGGTGTTGGCACCCGAGGGGCCTTTGTAATCAATACGGGCTTCAACCAATTCAGGGTTTTTGAAGCGAGCTGCCCCAACCATGCCCCTAATTCCTGTTCTACCACGGAACTCAACGGACAAACGGCGATATGTCCTTGCGAGGATTACGAGTACAGCCTTTTTACCGGTCAGTTTCTCAACCGGCCCGATACGGGTGAGCGCTTTTATGATATGTTGGAATATCGGGCTACCTTTAGTGGCAATGTAGTAACCATATCCAATTAAACCATGCAGTACAGACGTTTGGGAAAAACCAATTTTGAGGTCTCCGAAATCTCCTTGGGCACTTGGCAAGTAGGCGGCACCTGGGGCTCCGGTTTTGACGACACTTTAGCCGAAAAAACCATTAATGAGGCCATAGACCAAGGTATTAACTTTATGGATACGGCCGATGTTTACGAAGCCGGCGCAAGTGAGGCCGCGGTAGGTAGGGTGGTCCGCTCGCGATCTGAGCAGGTATATGTTGCGACCAAATGCGGGCGACAAATCAATCCGCACATCAATGAGAATTATACGCCAAAGGTATTGCGTTCCTATGTGGAGACCAGTTTAAGGAATACAGGACTGGAATGTCTGGACCTGATCCAACTGCACTGCCCCCCTACCGAAGTGTACTACCGGCCGGAGATTTTTGAACTCTTTGATCGTTTGAAGGACGAAGGCAAGATCAAAAGCCTGGGCATTAGCGTGGAAAAGGTGGAGGAAGCCCTTAAGGGCATCGAATATCCCAACGTAAGCACCGTTCAGATTATTTTCAATATGTTCCGGCAACGGCCCATGGAACTCTTTTTTGAACAGGCCAAAAAGAAGGATATTGGCATTCTGGTACGTGTGCCCTTGGCCAGCGGGCTTTTAACAGGAAAATTTACCGCCGATACCGTATTCGGAAAGGAAGATCATCGCTTTTTTAATCGGGATGGTGCTGGGTTCGACAAGGGAGAGACCTTTTCGGGTGTTCCCTATGAAATGGGTCTTGAAGCGGTACGCAGGCTTAAATCGGTCTTCCCGGGCCACACCAATTTGGCGCCGCTCGCCCTACGTTGGATCTTGGATTTTCCCGAGGTGGGCTGCATTATTCCAGGGGCCTCCAAACCCGAACACCTGCTGTCCAATTGCTCCGCTTCTGTTCTACCTTCCTTAGGACCGGAAGAACGCAAGCTTGCGGAGGAGATATACACCACCCTTATAAAACCCCATGTACATCATCTGTGGTAGGCAGGAAAACCCTTAGTTAGCCCCTTGGTGTTCTTCCCAATAATTTTCATCAATATACTTTATGGCCTGCTGCTGCGTAAGCGCTGAAAAATTTTTATACCTGTGGTGCACATCCACAATCTCGTCTATGGCCTTGGCCACCAGTTCCTTGTTCTCCCAAGCTGCCAACGTCCTTATCACCGTTTCCAAACAGCCTTTTTTATAGGAAATCTGTCCCAAGACGTGAACCAGTGTATTTTTCACCCTCGCGGTGGCATCATCTTGCAGAACCTCCAATAAGGGCAATACATCCTGCGGGTGCGTTCTTCCCCTTAGTTCGATTCCATGGCAAACTTCCCGTCGGATTTCCTTGTCCGGATGATTTAGGTAACCCTTGGCCCATGCCAAGGTAGGTCCCGGATTTTTTTGGCCCATTTTCTTTAGGGAACCAATAACCGCGTTCCTAACGGAATGATGTGGATCAAAAAGGCCTTTGTCAAAAAAAATGGATACTGCCTCAAAATGGTACTTTCCTATTTCGCCAGCCGCATTGATTGCGGTTTGCCGTACCTTTTCGTTATGGGATTTCAACAACTTAAGCAATTGGGTCTTGATGTTTTCCCGTTGATCCTCCTGGGCCATGTATATCCTACCCAAGGCGAGATAGCCTGCTTTTCGGATATAGGTATCCTCGTTGGAAAAATAACTCAGGATCGCGGGGGTTTCCCCTTCCGCGATATTGCGGGCAATAGCTTGATGAATTTCCTCCACCAGTATTGCCCGCGCTTCCTTTGATAAATCGTAAAAGCCCATTCTTGGATCCCTATGTGTCTTAGCTTAAAGGTACGGCACCGCTCTGGATTTCCTAAGTAATGGTCCTAAAAATTGAAGCTGGCCCCTAGGAGAAAGTTGGTGCCTGCCTGTGGATAAAAGCCTTGAACCTCAAACGAATTTCCAGGGGTGGAAAAATTGTCCAGGAAGGTGTATCCATTGGACACATATCGTTCATCAAAAATATTGTTTACCAATCCGGATAGGACAACGGACTTGAAAATACGTCTCGTCCTAATTTCATAGGTGATATTAAAATCGGTCGTAAAATAGCCCTCCAACATGGACGCCTCTGTATCGGTATTGCTCAAATATTGATCCCCGACAAGTTTGGAATACAAAGCCAGTTCAAAATCGTTCAAAGGTGCATAAGAAATGACATTTCCAGCAATTATGGAGGGTGAAAAGGCAATGTTGGTATCTCCCAAATTCGTAGTAACCCCATCCCGCACAAGAACAAAATCCTTTATTTTATTGCTGCTCAGGGCCAAATTTGGCCTCATGGAAAATTTGTCCGAAAACTGTATACTGGCGTCCAATTCCAGTCCCGCACGATAGCTGTCGGCCACGTTGGCTCTAATATAGGCCCCTACATCGTTAATATTGCCGGTTACTATCAATTGGTCTTTGTAATCCATGTAATACAGGTTGGCATTCAATTGTATACGAGGTGAGACATACCGCCAGCCCAGTTCAAAATCATTTAATCGCTCCTGCCTGGGGCTCCCGTTTTCATAATCGTTCCTGTTGGGTTCGCGATGGGCCACGGCATAGGAAAAATAAAAATTGTTGTTGGGGTCCAAATCATAGGTAATCCCGGCCTTGGGATTGAAGAAATTGAAGGTGTCGTCTACCAATCCCGTATCCGCTCCGTTTGCCTCGTAGGTTACCGTTCTATACTGTAGATCTCCATAGAGGCTCCATGTATCGTTCAACTTGTAATTGGCTTTGGCGAAAAGATTAAGGTCGGTCTTGGTGGAGTTGTCCTCATAATACCTATCCCTGCTATTGACATTGTTGGCAAAACGGGCCCAAATAACCTCCCCAAAATGATCCCCTTTATAGTTGTTCCATCCTCCACCGAGGATTAGGTCTACCTTGTCTTTCTTGTAATTCGCGGAAAATACGGTGCCATAAAAATCGTTATCCAACCAGCGTCTACGAATAATATCGGTTGTATTTACAAGCGTACCGTCCACCGTTATTGGCGTTATGCCATAGGTGTCAAAATCGTCGTCTTCCCTAAACTCCTCGAAGAAGCCCCTGCCCCTGGTGTAGTGCAAGGCAATGTTGCTGCTCCAGGTATCCGATATTTGTTCGTTCCAGAGCAGTTGCGCATGGTCCTGTTTATAATTGTCTACCTGATTTTCATGAAATCGGGTATTTCCGTTTTCATCGGTATATATTCCGGCAGGATTAAAGGTCCTATCCGTTGCCAAGGTGGCAGCATCGATCCCAAACCAGGACTGGTACGTTATTTCATGTCCGCCGAACAACAAGGCCTTTATCAAGGTATTGTCATCACGATAGGCCCCCTGTAAAAAATAGGAATCCAGTTCGGAAGAAGCACGATCTATATATCCGTCAGAAGTAATCCGTGATAAACGGCCCGAAATTTCGATATGATCGTTCAACAGGCCCGTACTGAACTTTATATTATTCCTAAGGGTGTTAAAGCTGCCTATGGAAGAGGAAATTTTTCCATAGCCGTCTTCAGAAACTGCATCGGTCAATAGGTTGAGACTGGCTCCAAAAGCGCCCGCCCCATTGGTAGAGGCACCAACCCCACGCTGCAACTGCAAACTTTCCGTGGAGGACGCAAAATCGGGCATATTTACCCAAAAGGTACCGTGCGATTCGGCATCATTATAGGGAATCCCGTTGATGGTCACGTTTACCCGTGTGGCATCACTGCCTCGCACCCGTATGCCCGTGTAGCCCACACCCGCTCCCGCATCGGAAGTGGTAACCACGGAAGGTAAAAAGTTCATTAATACAGGGATGTCCTGGCCCAAATTCCTAGGTGCTATCTCCTTCCTATCCAGATTGGAGAAGGTAACCGGCATTTGTTTGGTTACCCTTACCGCCTGAACCAACACCTCGTCCAGTACAATTTTTTTGCCCATCAGTGAGTCCGTGGGACTTTCTTGGGCCATGGCGCCCATGGCCAGCCCTGAGCAGGCCAAAGTTGTGAATATAGTTTTCATCCGTAAAAAATTTCTACGAATAAAAGGGGCTATTATTCTGGTTTAACTTGATTTTTGTTTCTTCCGAAACCTTGAAAATTCCAAATTGTGGCCTTGTGGCCATCCCTTGGCAGCATTACCTGCCCAGGTTCATTGGGTATAATCTCAGCCCATTCCGGTCATTGTCCGGATGAGCACCCCTTTGAGATACCGCAAAGATAGCTTTGGGTTCTGACATTTCATAACAAAAGGGCCAACAATTAACCTTTAGGTATAAACCTTCCAAGGGCCGCTTACGTAAATACAGTATGTCCTTTGTTCCCCAAACAGCAAGATGAACGGATCCAAAAACAAATTCACGCTAAAAATAATGTTCAGCTACCTGATCCTGGGGTGCTTGGCATTGGTTGCAGGTTATTTCATATTATCTGAAATACGGGTCTTTCTCTCCTCCGAGACCGCCGAAGAAAACGATATTAAACTGTTGCGGGCCGGATCTTTGCTCACGGAACTTCACGAGGCCGAGAGCCTATCCAAAATGGCGCTTCAGACCAGAACCAGGAAAAACTTTGATGCCTATTCCCAAAAAATTGATTCGGTGTTATTGGAAATAGACCTTTTAAAGGCACTTACCGAGAGTGATCATCAGAAAAACCTATTGGATAGTGTACAGGTCTTGTTGAAGGAGAAGGTGAGCAATAGCAACCAACTCCGAAGGTTGAAGATGAAAAGCGCTTCAAACAGTTCCATTGACGATGCCTTGGAAGAGTTGGGTAAAATGGAAGCTTCCTTTGGGAAACTGACCGTTGAAAATTTCAACCAAAATCCCGAGAAATTGGAACCGTACAAACGAAAGATCCTGGAGGATTGGGTGGCCTATTTAAACGAAAACATCCCCGAAAGCGCCTCTGGGATGTCCAACTCAAAGCAGTTAGACTCTGTCCTTACCGCTTCCAAACTAATCCTTGATCGGGCCAAACAAATCGATACCGAGACGCAAAGATCACTGGCTAGGAAGGAAATGGAGCTGAACAGAAACGACCTGGAGCTTTCCCGTCAATTGCGCGGTATTATTTCGGCCTTTGAGCGGGAAATCATGATCAGGTCCTACAATGACAACCTCAAAAAACAATCCGCGCTCAAGCGAAGTATTCGCTTGGCCGGTTTTGCCGCCCTTATGGGATTTATTGTGGTAGGGATCTTTACGTTTTTGATTACACGAGACTTTTGGCGGGTGCAGACCTACCGGCAAAAACTGGAAATGGAAAAAAAGTATTCCGAGTCCCTCCTAAAAAGCAGGGAGCGGTTAATTTCCACGGTAAGCCATGACCTGCGCACCCCATTGAACACTATTTCGGGCTATTCCGAATTGATGGAGAATACCGGGCTCACAGGAAAACAGGTGGGTTATTTAAGGAATGTAAAATCGGCCTCGAGCTATGTGAACAGCTTGGTAAACGACCTTCTGGATTTTTCCAAGTTGGAGGCCGACAAGATAACCATTGAAAGGATTCCCTTTGTTCTGGCGTATGTGATTCGGGAAACTTCGGAAAATCTCAAGGAGCTCTATCACAAAAAAAATGTAACACTGGAACTGGATATAGACCAACGCTTGGAAGAAACGGTATTATCGGATCCCTTTAGAATTCGTCAAATACTTACCAACCTTATCGATAATGCCTATAAATTTACACAGGAAGGGTTCATTAAGATAAGTGCCCGCATACTTCGCAAGGACAATGATATCTATACCGCGGTAATTACGGTAACCGATAGTGGAATCGGGATCAAAAAGGAAAAACAGGAACTTATTTTCAAGGAATTCACCCAAGCGGAAGAGAGTACCGAAAAAAAATACGGGGGCTATGGTCTTGGTCTCACGATTTCCAAAAAACTGGCCGATCTTTTAGGCGGGTCGATCCGTCTCGAAAGCCAGGGAGACAAAGGCAGCACCTTTAGTCTACAGCTTCCTTTGGAACGTTCAACAAGCCCTCCGGAAACGCAAAAAAAGGCAGCGCAACTTTCGGTCGCTGGGCTTAGTATACTCATTTTGGACGATGACAGGGCCATGTTGGAACTGTTGGAGGACGTTTGCCATAACGCAGGGATCAAGGCGCATGTTTTTAACGATTTTAAGGATATAGGCCGCGGCCCGGATCTCACTTACGACTTGGTACTGACCGATATCCAAATGCCCTTTATCAACGGATTTGAAGTCCTTGAAAAATTGCGTTCCACGGCCTATCCACATTACATAGATCAGCCGATCATAGCCATGACCGGAAGAAAGGACCTGAAACAGGAAGTATATGAACAGGCAGGTTTTGCCGCAGTACTGTCCAAACCTTTTTCCAAAAACCAGCTCATGCAGTTACTGGGCCAACTATTCCCTCAAACGATAACGGAACCTTCGCAAATGGTTCCCGCATCCTCTCCAAACACAACTGGATCTTCCCTATTTAGCTTGGAGGTACTCCATTCCTTTCTGGGTGATCAGGAGGAAGCGATCAATGAGGTGCTGTATACCTTTAGGGCCGATACCCGTAAAAACATGAAGCTTTTGAAAGCAGGGGTTTCCACAAATAACTATGCACAGATCAACCAAACGGCACATAGGATGTTGCCCATGTTCCGTCAGCTCAAAGCTACGGGTAGTGTTGTTATCCTGGAACGCTTGGAGTTGATCGAGAAGGAGCCCGAGGCTAGCAAACTAAAGGCCAACTTTGATGCCCTAGGTGAAGAGATCGCGACCCTTTTGCAGGCGGTAAACTCCCATTTGACTAAAAGTCCAAGTTATAGTGGTTAATTTTATTGTAAAGGGTCTTTCGGGTTACCTGTAGCAATTTTGCGGCCTTTGACTTGTTGAAATTGGCCCGTTTCAAAGCTTTAATAATTTGGTCCTTTTCATAATGCTCTTTGGAAAAGTTCTCCACAAGCACATCCTTTCCTGAGCCTTGGACTAGCTCCTTGGCCAGGGCAGCGCGCTCCACATAATCCGTTGTAGTCAGTAATACGGCGCGTTTTATAACATTTTGCAGCTCTCTTAGGTTTCCTGGCCAGGAATAGCGTTCAAAAATTTCCAGGACCTCCTCGGTAAAGCCTACTACATTCTTATTGAGGGTTTCATTGGCGCGCTGTAAAAAATAATCGGCAAACAACACCAAGTCTTCGTACCGGTCTGCCAGGGAGGGTATCTCAATGGAAAACTCGTTGAGCCTATGGTACAGGTCTTCCCTAAAAGTGCCTCTTTCTACTGCCGCGGCCAGATCTTCATTAGTTGCGGTAATAATACGCAGGTCTACCTCAATTTCTTGGGTACTTCCCAACTTTTTTATCTTTCGTTCCTGCAATGCCCGTAGCAGTTGCATCTGATTTTCATAGGAAAGGTTACCGATTTCATCTAGAAATAAGGTGCCCTCGTTGGCCGCTTCAAAATGACCTATTTTATCTTCCACTGCACCGGTAAAGCTCCCCTTGATATGTCCAAAGAACTCGCTGGTGGCAATTTCCTTGGGAATAGCCCCGCAATCTACTGCTACAAAAGTAAAGTCCTTTCTTTTACTGTATTCATGTATTGCCCTTGCCGTTACCTCTTTTCCCGTACCGCTCTCCCCGGAAATAAGGACGGACATATCTGTCGGTGCCACCAACTTTACATAATCGTTGAGCTTTTTGGAAGCGTCCCCGGTTCCTGAAACGGTCTTATTTTGTTGAACACCATCACGGTTCTTCTTGGTAGGCTTGGATGGCGTGTCCAAGGTGGCAGTGCCATCCTTCAAGGCAGCTGCGATAACCATGACCATTTCGTCTGGGGTAAAGGGTTTGGAGATATAATCGTGAGCCCCCTTTTTCATGGCCCTTACGGCGGTCCCTACCTCCGCATATCCGGTCATTACGATTACCGGGGTTCTCGGTGTTAATTTTTTAATTTCAGACAATAACTGAATTCCGTCGTAGTTGGGGAGCCTTAAATCGGTAAGTACCAAATGGAACTCCTCACGGCCGAACTTGGTTTTGGCATCCGATGCGGTAAAGCTGGTCTGTACCTCATATCCTTTTTTGGTCAAAAACTTTTGCAGCATTTGACAAAAGGCGGCGTCATCCTCAATAATCAAGATTTTGGGCATATCAAAAACGTACTTATATAGGTATGTACGTAAAAATACCTAGGGAAGGCCGCAACAATTCTTAAAATAATGACAAAAAAGAAAGGGACCAACTAAATGATCCCTTTCTAACCAAACCAACTTGATACAAAACAAATAACTCAAGTTAAATTATTGATCGATCCAGTTACCCTCCGCATCGGCAAACAATGTTCCTGTTGTCCCGTCTTCCAAGGACACTTCCAATTTGTACTGCTTGGCTTCATTGATATACGCCTTATTGATGGTAGCCGTAGGGTAATTCTTGGCTACAGCAGCGGTTACTGCTTCGGGCAATTCACTGGCAGCGATTTCTGTATAATCGTCTTGGGCCACCACCACTTCGGTAGCATCGGCCTGCGCCTCATCTTGGGCAAATGCGGTTAATCCTACTAGGGCAAATGCGGCTGCAAAAAATAATTTTTTCATGATCTTTATCTTTTATTTTATTTAATAATTAAACTTGTCCATACCCTTGAAAAAATGATACCAATTGCCTATTTGGGCACTTTATTGTTTTATATAGCTGATTATCAATAATTTAATAGAAATCAATGAAAATTGTAGTTGTATAATTATGTGTATTCCTTTTTGAAAGCGTATACATTTTACACACTTTTCACCTTCTTCCCTTCGCACCATAAAAAAAGCCCCGAGGGTTTCTTTCCATCGGGGCTTCTTAAAACCAAACTAACCAAAAACTAACTCTATATAAAATTGGATTTCATGCAGGTCCTGTGAGGCATAAATAAAAGTCCCGCATGAATCCAGGGATAAATACGAAAAACAGTGCCATAATCCAAAAAATAACTAATTTATTGATAATCAGAAGTTTACAGAATTTTAGTTTGCCCTTGTTTTGTATAAAGCTGTGTAATTATATCTGGATATGTATAAGATTTACACACCTCTTTAACATGGAGGCAGACTATTTAACTTGGTGCGCTGGTTTTAAGAGGTCGTTTACCGTCTTTACAGGATTGAATGTAATCAGTGGGACCTCTACAAAAATTGTATTCCAGTGTGCCATGGCACCGTTCCAAAGGCCGGGAAGTTCCAGCGCTTTGAGGTTTTTTCCCTCTTTGGTCTTCTGGGTAATGAAGCCTTGTTTGAAATCAACAAAATTGAGCAAATTATACTTCTTCCCCTCATAACTTTTTATCCCACACACCAGATCCACAGGATTAAAATGTGTTGAGTTCTTAAAAATATCCACTTGTTCCGCATTGGACATATCCACCTGTGCCGATTCTATGATCTGAAGGGAAACATGATCGCTCCTGTCCTTTGTCCAAAACGGTCCGCCTCCTGGCTCTCCTTCATTTTTGACCATGCCGCAAACACGTATGGGCCTGTTGATCTTGTCCTTTAGTACCTCTATCTGTTCAGCGATGCTAAAACTTGAGAAACGCTCCGAAAATCTTGCGTTAAGTTCTTCTTCCAAAAAACGTTTTGCGCCCTGGAGCTCCTCTGCGGTAATGTCCCTAAGGTCTAGCATTTTGGCATATTCAAAGGCCCTGCTCTGTATCCTGAGCAAGAGTCCGCCCAATACTTTTTTGCTATCGGCCATCGCATTGGCAAATTGGGGCACTACAACATTGTCAATATTTTTAATGAATATGATATCCGCATCCTGCTCATTAAGATTCTCTATTAGCGCACCATGGCCTCCGGGCCTAAACAAAAGGGAACCATCCGGGTTTCTGAAAGGTTCGTTTTCAAGCGTTACCGCTATGGTATCCGTAGAGGACTTCTGAAAGGAGTAGCTAATATCAAATTCGGCGCCCATGGCTGCCACCACCCGTTCCCTGATCGATTCGAATTGTAATTTAAATAGGGCGCTGTGCTGTTCGGAGATGGTAAAATGCAGTTTGGCACCCTGATCGGTTCGGGCATATAGTGCGGCTTCCTTTAGATGTTCCTCAAAAGGTGTAACGCGATAATCCCCGTAATCGTGAAAGGGCAACAACCCTTTTGGGTGGTCCCCGAAGTTAAGTCCGTCTTCCAATAACATCTCCCTGACGAACAAAAATTTCCCGTGATCCTCGGACAGGGCTTTATTTGCAATTCTGGCTTGCACCTCCCTGTAAAACGGAAATTTCTCCAGACCATCAAAAAAACCTTTGACCTCTAGGTCCTTGGTTCGCTCCAAATAGGCATCAAAACCTTCCTTTTCAAAGTCATAGGTTTTCAAAAAATGAAACAAGGCTTTGAACATTCTGGACGCTGCCCCGGAAGCCGGTACAAATTTTAATAGCGACCGGGTTTTGCCCTGTTTGTCATATTCCGCTATCAATTGTTTTTCCTCCTCCTCGGAAAATTTCAAAATACCATCGGAAACCGTGGCGGCCTTTTCCAGGTCAACGAACGGAATGCCCTCTTTAAACGTTTCTATTTGATCTAAAACTTTCCTTTCCGGTACTCCCTTTTTTACCAGTTGTCCTAAATCGTATTCCGAAAGATTATTCATTATTTAAGCAGTTTGTTAATTGCCTGGATGGCTGTTTGTAAGCGGAGGGACCTATCTCCCTTCAAAATAACAAAATTCCTGTTATATTTCTCTAAAGTATCCTTGAAATAAGCAAACATGCGTTGGCGTTCATCCGGCTTGTCACGGAGATCGTCCTTTATCCATGGTATATCGATGTAGGTGAGGAAGTAAAGATCATAGGTGTTCTCCAAGGCGTATTTTTCCAGTACCGGATCACAGTTTCCTACATAATAGGCCTCGGAATATACTTTGGTCTCCAAAAGATCGGTATCGCAAATGAGCAAGTCCTTGGCCTTTTTGGCCAGTTCGTTTTCTGACCGCATCTGACCTTCTGCTATGGGCAATAGATCATGAGGTTCACATGTTTTTTGCTCCCTGTCCCATTTGTTTTGGAGATATTCCCTGGCGTATTCAGGTACCCAGAGCGTGCCGTAGTGTGCTGCCAATTGCTTGGACAAGGTAGTTTTACCGGTAGACTCCGGACCAAAAAGCACTACTTTAACAAGGTCTGAGGGCTCTTGTTTAAACTTTTCCTCCATGCGTAGTATCCTAATATGGCGATAACGGTGAACAACAGATATTGAAGCGAGGTAAAGATAAGACCTTTGTACAAATACAGGGGCACGGATATCACATCGCCAATAATCCAATATACCCAATTCTCGAGTTTTTTCCTGGCCATAAGCCACATCCCCACAAAGAAAATTGCCGTTGTAAGGGTATCCACATACGCGGTCCAGCTTTCGAACTTATCAAAGATCAAATAAACACCACAAACGAAGGCAACGGTGGTCACAAACAAAAAGACCGACCACTTTTTTTCCTTGGTGTTGGTCCGGGTGATGGGTATAAAATGGGTTTCATCTATTTTCCGGGTCCATATGTACCAGCCGAAAATACTCATCACAAAGTAGTAGGCGTTGATCAACATATCGCCCAAAAGGCCAAAAACCAATAGAATATACACAAAGATCCCGGTGCTTATGATCCCTGTTGGAAAGACCAGTATATTTTCCCTTTTGGAGTACCATACGCTCAAAAATCCGAATAGGACCCCGATCATTTCCAAGACAATCAAATGGGTCGGGGTATCCTGGTATTGCGAAAAAATCCAATCAAAAATGTGGCTCATAATCGCTTCGGTCCGATTTGACTATTTTCATGTATAAGAGACCCCGTTCCATGGCTTCCAACACTTCTTTAATTTCTGAATTCAAGACATTCATTACCTGGTCGTATTCTCCATATACTTGAGTGCTCAAAGGGTTTTCCAGTACGGTAAGGCCCGATTTACGGAGTTTTTGGATAAAATGGACAATGGGTTCCTCAAAATTGTCCTGCAAGGGGGTAAGGGTTAGCTCAACAGATATGTTCATTTTGGATGTTGGTTCAAGGTTTCAGATTCAAAGTTTTGGGTTCAAAGTATCTAGTTTCCGCTATGGATCAAAAGCAGCTAATCATCCATTACAGCATAAACACAAGCAAATCCTTCAAATTCCAAAAAAGAAATTTGATAGGTGGACGTATTGCCATGGTACAAAATTTCCCCTGTGGTCACTGCATCTGAAAGGGAAAAGTCCTCAATATGGATATGATGCAAAAAACTAAGTCCATGGGTGGCATAAATCTTGTAAAGCGATTCCTTGGCGCCCCATACAACGGTAAGTTTGCGAATTATGGCTTCCGTATTGGCCAAAGTACGGTACTCTTCCAAAGGTGTAAATTTGTGGGCAATCCGTAAAATCTTGTCCCGCTTCTTTTCAATGTCAATACCCACCTCGTCCATGGCCCCCACGATAATCCCCGTAAACTGGTGCGAATGGGTAATGGAGATGTGCCTGTTGTCCCTTAAATGGGGTTTTCCTGCTTCGTCGTAGTACAGATCGCAGTCCTCGTAACCCGCTTGAGCCATTAAATGGCGAATACTCAAAAAACCCCTTCGATGCAGTTCGGATTTCATTCCCAACATACGCTCCTGGCAATTTTTGGTCAATTCGATACCCTTGGAAAGCTCGGATTCTGACTCCTCGATCTTCCAGATATAAACCTTTATGGAGGGGTTTACCGTTATAGTTTTGTAAAGAGGCATTGCTTTATTTAAGTAATCACTACCTTTGTATTCGCTATAAATATAGCCGTCTGGCTAAAGTAAAAATAAAAAAGGATATGAGTACCAAAACCGTGTCTTATGTGCCCTATAAGGTAAAGGATATTTCCCTTGCGGATTGGGGAAGAAAAGAAATTGAATTGGCCGAGGCAGAAATGCCGGGCTTAATGTCCCTTAGGGAAGAATACAAGAACGAGCAACCTTTAAAAGGGGCCCGTATTGCTGGATGTCTCCATATGACCATTCAGACAGCAGTATTGATCGAAACCCTGGTGGAACTCGGCGCAGAGGTCACCTGGAGTTCCTGCAATATATTTTCTACCCAGGACCATGCCGCAGCAGCTATAGCCGCAACTGGTATTCCGGTTTATGCATGGAAGGGGATGACCGAGGAAGAATTTGATTGGTGTATTGAACAGACCCTGTTTTTTGGCGAAGACCGCCAGCCATTGAATATGATCCTGGACGATGGGGGCGACCTTACCAATATGGTGCTGGACCAGTTCCCGGAGCTTGCTACGGGCATCAAAGGCCTGTCCGAGGAGACCACTACAGGGGTTCACCGTTTATATGAACGTGTACAAAAGGGCACTTTGCCCATGCCTGCCATCAATGTAAACGACTCTGTGACCAAATCCAAATTCGACAACAAATATGGCTGTCGGGAGAGTGCTGTAGACGCTATCCGACGAGCCACGGATACCATGTTGGCCGGAAAGCGGGTAGTGGTGGCCGGGTACGGGGATGTGGGCAAAGGTACCGCCGCTTCTTTTAGGGGTGCCGGTTCCATAGTAACCGTTACGGAAATTGACCCCATTTGTGCTTTACAGGCCTGTATGGATGGTTACGAGGTAAAAAAATTGGAAACCGTAATCTCCCATGCAGATGTCGTAATTACCACCACAGGAAACAAGGATATCATCCGTGGCGAGCATTTTAAGGCGCTAAAGGACAAGGCAATCGTCTGTAACATCGGACATTTTGACAATGAGATAGATATGGCCTGGCTAAACGATAACTACGGTGATACCAAGGATGAAATCAAGCCCCAGGTAGACAAATACACCTTGGATGGGAAAGATGTCATCATATTGGCCGAAGGCCGTTTGGTAAACCTTGGCTGTGCTACGGGACATCCCAGCTTTGTGATGAGCAATTCCTTTACGAACCAGACCCTGGCACAAATCGAACTGTGGAAGCATAGCGACAAATACAACAATGAGGTGTATATGCTGCCCAAGCATTTGGATGAGAAAGTGGCCAAACTACATTTGGCACGTTTGGGCGCCGAACTTACGGAGCTTAAGGAAGATCAAGCAGAATACATTGGTGTAAAAGTAGAAGGCCCGTATAAGCCGGAATACTATAGATACTAGAAATTAGACCACTTCGCCATGGCGAAGTTAGACCAAGGATAAAAGACCCTTTGACCGTAACATTGTTATGAATCAAAGGGTTTTCTTTTGGGTTGGTATCCCTTACATATCCAACCATCGCTTAAAATTGGTGGTCCGTTCCCTGGACACAATGACCTGGGTTTCCTCCCTGGGCTTTAATTTTAGCAATAACCGACTGTTGAAGTACGTGTGGATTTCAATGACCGCTTTTACAGAAACCATGAACTTTCGATTGATCCTAAAAAAATGGATAGGATTTAGAATGTTCTCCAACTGATCTATGGAGTACTCAATGGGATAGCTCTGGGCGGTATGCGTATGTAGGTATATAAGGCCCTCATTGGATTTAAAATAAGCAATATCGTCCACATCGAAGGAACGGAACTGGTTGCCGACCTTCACCATAAAACGGTGTTTGTATTCCTTTTGGAACAATTGTTTCATCCGTTCGAACTTCAGTTCAGAGAAACCTTCATTGTTGGTGGATGTTTTCCTGAACTTGTCCAAGGCCGTCCGAAGATCGGCTTTGACGATGGGTTTTAACAAATAGTCGAGTCCATTATATTTAAAGCCCCGTACCGCATATTCGTTATAGGCCGTGGTGAAAATTACTGGTGGATGGTCCTCCAAATTGTCCAAAATATCAAACCCATAGCCATCGTTGAGTTGAATGTCCAAAAAGATTAAATCTGGAGGTGTATTTTGCGAAAACCATGCGCTGCCACTTTCCACCGAGCTCAGCTGTGCGGAAATTTCAATTTCCGGGGCCAACTCCCCTATAAGCCGTGCAAGCCTTTTGGAAGCAAATTCCTCGTCCTCGATGATTACGGCGTTCATGTCAGGATACGGATAACAGGTTCAACTCTTTCACATCTTTGGCCAATAGGGGAAGGATTACTTCAAAGATACCATCTTCCTCCCGTACCAATACCAATTTATTGGTGTAGTGGGCATATCGTTTTTTGATGTTCTTAAGGCCCACTTGTGTTGTTTCCTCCTTTAAGATCCTTTTTCTCAGGTTGTTTTTTATTACCAGCGCCTCATTGCCAATACTGGAAATGCTAATATGCAAGGGCCTCTCCTTGGAATAGTGATTGTGCTTCAGGGCATTTTCCACTAACATTTGAAGGGACAAGGTAGGTATTTGGTATTTTTCCGAGGGTAGGTCAACATCCGTTTTTATGATTACCGCGTCCTTATGCCGCACATTCATCATAAACACAAAGGAATCCAGAAAATTCAGTTCCTTTTCCAAGCTTATCAAATCCTCTTCCCCAGTATCCAAAATATAGCGATAACTCGATGCCAGGCGGGTAACGAAATCGGAAGCCAGGTCCCGGTCTTCATACATGAGTGAGGTAAGGGTGTTTAAGCTATTGAACAAAAAATGTGGACTTATCTGACTCCTTAAGGAGGTGTAACGGGATGCCATCATTTCCTTTTTTAGGTCTTCCATTTGCTGTTTCATTTCATCCCTTTGGTTCATGGAAAAATGGAACATATTAAAAAAAATGACGGTAGCTCCCAATAAGGCAGCCCTTAAAAAATCCGTTCTAAATTCCAGGGCAGGGTCTACACAGACAATCCCAATCGTCTCTCGAAAAGGGAACAGCGCCAAATAGTAAACAAGTGCACTCATCGGAAGACTAATGGCCATGGTTTTACCCAAAATCCTCAGGCTACTTTTAAAATCGAGCCCTCCTTTTCTTTTTTGCCTTCTTAACAGCCAGTCATTAATCTCCCAGGTGAGCATAAAGAGAAAAAAGGCACTGAAATAGTAGAAGGCACTGGTAGCTGTAAAAAAACTTTCCATTTCTTCCTCGTGGTCAATGGTCAGCTTTACCATGAGGTACACCACATTGACGACCATCCAACGGAAAACAAATTTTTTGACTGCCTTGCTTTTAAACATGATCAAAATTATGGGTTTAAAGATACGTAAGAACAAAAAAAGAGCCGTGTTAGCCGGCATTTAGTTGGCAAAATAACCCTTGAACCGTAGCTATCCGGGGGTGGACTGAGTTGCCCTCCACAATGCCCTGGAAATTGCCCTTCAGTGGTTTTCACTACGGTTCAGCCCAAAAAACTACACTTCGGATTTTTGCACTCCCCGGGACCCAACTGCCAGACCCATCTTTGGGAAAATCAAAAAAATCCCGATGTTATGAAACAAACCCTTGTTTTTTTCTTCCTCTTTATTGTTCAGATATCACTGGCACAGACCGGCCTTATAAAAGGCACTGTACTCGATAAGCAATCTGAAGGTCCGCTAGAGGGCGCCACGGTAGCGCTCTTAAATGGGCACATAGTTACAGGAGTGGTAACCGATATCCAAGGCAGGTTTACCTTAACCGATGTCCCCATTGGCAGGCAGATGGTACGTATAAGCCATATTGGATATGAAACTCTGGTCCTGCCGAATATAGAGGTCACCACAGGAAAGGATGTGTTCCTCAACGTAGCCCTGATCGAAGCCTATGATCAATTGGACGAGGTGGTGCTCAGTGTTGAAACCAACAAAGATCGCGCGATAAATAAACTGGCCACGGTATCGGCCCGCCAATTTGGGCTAGAGGAAGTTACCCGCTTCTCTGGGGGGCGCAGTGATGTGGGCCGATTAGCGGCTAATTTTGCCGGGGTCTCGGCACCAGACGATAGCAGAAACGATATTGTAGTGCGGGGCAACTCCCCTACAGGATTGCTATGGCGCCTAGAGGGGGTTCCCATTCCCAGCCCAAACCATTTCTCTACCCAGGGAACAACCGGCGGACCTGTTTCGGCCCTCAATCCCAATCTGCTGAAAAACTCGGATTTTATCACCTCGGCCTTCCCCGCGGAATACGGGAATGCCCTTGGCGGAGTGTTCGATCTCGGGTTCCGTGAGGGAAACACGGACCGCTACGAATATACGCTGCAGACGGGAATCTTTACAGGTGTAGAGGCCATGGCCGAAGGCCCCCTGGGCAAAAACAACGGCTCCTTTCTCGTGGCAGGGAGATATTCCTTGGTGGGCCTTCTTGGTGTGGGCGCTGGAGGCACCTCCGCAACACCAAACTACAGCGACGTATCCTTCAATATAAATTTCGGAAGGGGTACACTGGGAAATTTTTCCTTATTCGGTATCTTGGGGACATCCGATATAGAATTCCTGGGGGACGATATTGATGAGACCGATCTTTTTGCCGCAGAGGACGAGAACACTTTTGTAGAATCGCGTTTCGGGGTAGTAGGGCTAAAACACCGCCTCCCCATCGGGAAGAATTCCTTTTTGCGAAGTATTGTTTCCGGGTCTTTTTCGGGAAACGACTTTACCGTTGACCGTTTTATTGAAAAGGACACCCCACAAGAAAGGATCATCCGCTATACCGAGGTCGACGACAGCGAAACCCGCTTTACCTTTTCTACCCTTTTCAATTCCAAATTAAGCAATAAAAGCACCCTGAGAACAGGGATCTTGATTGAAAATTTCGGCATCAAAAGTGTCTTGCGCGATCGAGAGGAACAAGCGGATTTGGACGGAGACGGAGATCCCGATCTCTTTAGCTTTCGCAATATCGACGAAAGCCTTAGTCTTTTTCAACCCTATGTGCAAGGGCAGTTTCGACTTAGTGGAAAATTAACGCTGAACACGGGATTGCACGCGCAGTACAGTACCCTCAATGAACAATTCGTATGGGAGCCCAGGGCCGCCATCGCCTATGCCATAGCCCCTAGGCACCGTCTTAATTTTGGCTACGGCCTGCACCACCAACCTATATCCCTTCCGCTGCTGTTTTTAAATGAACAGGTCAATGGTGCCCTGGTTCAGACCAATAGAGGGCTCGATTTTGTTCGTAGCGATCATTACGTACTGGGGTACGATGTAAAGCTTGCCGAAAGCTGGCGCGGTAAAGTGGAAATCTACTATCAGGATATTGACAAAGCAGGGGTGGAAGCCTTTTCCTCTAGCTATTCCACGCTTACCGAAGGTGCAGATTTTGGTTTTGACAACGACCGTGTTTCCTTGGTCAATGAGGGTACCGGTTTTAACCAGGGCATTGAACTCACCCTTGAAAAGTTCTTCAACAAAGGGTTTTATGGACTATTGACCGCCTCTTTTTTTGAAAGCAAGTACACAGGGAGTGATGGTGTGGAGCGCAATTCACCCTTTAACAATGGTTATGTGGTAAACCTCCTGGCGGGAAGGGAATACAAAGTGGGCAAGGCCCATAAGAATGTGCTCTTCTTTGATACCCGACTCACCACTTCCGGGGGGCGCTACTATACGCCCGTGGACCTGGAGGCATCCCAACAGGCAGGTTTTGAGGTCCTGCAAGAAGATCTGGCCTTTAGCGAGCAGTACGACGCTTATTTTAGATGGGACTTTAAGTTCGGTATTAAAATCAACAGCAGCGGAAAAAAACGTTCGCACCAGTTCTATTTGGACCTTCAGAACCTTACCGCCAACGAAAACGTCTTTGTTCGCCGTTATAACAGATTGACCGATCGTGTGGACCAGGTGGACCAGATTGGTTTCTTCCCCGATTTTGGCTACCGATTTCAATTCTAAACCAAACACATATGTATGAAAACTTCCAAAAAACTAAGAAAGCGCCTAAAAGCAAATTATGGTCCATGGGCTTTGGTTACTGGGGCTTCCTCAGGTATCGGGCAAGAGTTGGCAACGCGTTTGGCCGAAGCCGGACTGAGTCTCATTCTTACGGGACGCAGGGGACCGTATTTGGAAACATTGGGAGAAACCTTGGAAAGCAAGTATAGAATACGGACCAAAACTATCATCGCTGATCTGTCCTATTCCGAAGAGGTATACTCCCTTGTAGAGGCTATAGGCGATGTTGAGGTAGGTTTGTTTGTAGCCTCTGCAGGTTTTGGCACCTCGGGCTCCTTTGTGGACGCCGAACTGGATACGGAGTTGCGGATGCTGCGCGTGAATTCCTTTGCCTTACTCATGTTGACGCATTACTATGCGAGAAAATTTTCGGAACGCAAACGGGGCGGCATTATTCTAATGAGCTCCTTGGTTGGTTTCCAAGGTGTTCCCCATGCGGCCCACTACGCAGCTACCAAAGCTTATGTGCAGTCGCTGGGAGAAGCGCTGTACCATGAACTGAGACCATATGGGGTAGATGTACTCTCTGCGGCACCAGGACCAGTGAACAGTGGGTTTTCCCGTATCGCACAGATGCAGATGGGCAACGCCCTAAGACCGGATGAAATAGGTGTTCCCATACTCAAAGCACTGGGTAGAACTGCTACGGTCTTTCCGGGAGGGCTGTCCAAAATATTAATGTTGGGCCTTCGCACCATGCCCCGTTGGGGCAAGATCCGTATCATGCAAATGGTTATGGCCGGGATGACCAAGCACCAAAAATGCAGCACCCAGCAAAGACGGTATTGAAAATGAACATTTTCAAGTGTAGAAAATATCTTCTGGTCCTTTGCCCAAAATTGTAACCCCTCGCTATACCTTTCGGACAAGGATACTCACCCTATTCCTTAGGTCGGTGTTTTAAAATAGTAAGGTATTTTGTCCATGGGCCCACTTCGGTGCTATATTGCTTGGCCATGACCCTGGATACCTGGGCAATATGCCCCAGATCATGCACTACCCATGCAGCCAAGAGTTGACTTAAGCTAACCGGACCAAGTTCGGGGTGAACGCCCTTTTTTTCCAAATCTACTGGGGACAATTGTTTTGACCGCAGGGTGGTGAGATTTTGCGATCGGAGTGCCGTAAATTCAGCAAGCATTACGTCCAGAGTTTTCCCCTGGCTGTTTTCAAATTGTGCAAACCGATCGTAGGGTTCAAACGTTTTGTTGCTTCCTGCTCCTAGAATAATCCCGGTCCGGACCATCCAATCCGTTTTTTCACCATGGATCAAATGTCCAACCACATCAAAGGGACTCCAGGAGTCGCCCCCCTCATTTTTGTGTGTCCATTCCTCGGGTAACCTGGCCAACATGGTTTTCAGGACCTCCGGAGTGCGCTCCAGGACTGCCATACCCTTGTTTAGTTCAAATTTCATGACATATCAAATTGTCCCTACATAATACGCAATTTTTTGGTACGTGCCCGTACGATACCAAACAAAATTACCTCTTTGGCCTTTCCCTTCCCAGGAGGCTTACGATCAGCGTTCGAAGAGACCCCAAAAGATCCTTTTATAGCAGTTCTTCGCATCGGAATCCTTTAAATTTTAAGGCTGAAACTACGGCCTCGGGCTTTGGCTTAACAGTTTCCACACGAAGGATCTTATCACAATCCTCCAAATCAAAATTCCAACGTCCTTCCTTGTTGATCAAATCGTTCAACAAAGGCCGTAACAAGCTTACTTCATTGTTTCTGGTAACCGATGTCTTAAATACCAAAACTGTTTTCATAGGTGTGTTTTTGATGTTATCGCTCCCAAAAAAGAGGAGGTTCAATGCCCAGTGCCCTTAGATAAACATATCCTTGGCCACGATGGTGTATCTCATTATCCATAAAATAGAAAATAGAGGACTGCACGGTACCGTCCCACCGGCCAAAGGTCTTGATCGTCTCGTGAAACCGCGAAGCGGGAATCCCTTTCCAATGGTCATTGATTTCCTCGGTGGCCTTATCCCACCATTGTAGTATGTTGTCCTTGCTCTTGCCGTGGTCGGGATGTTCATTGAACACCTCGGGTTTTCCTGTGGCGATTTCCCGGATAGCGGGAGCCGCTATGGCCAGAAGTTCCAATACCATTTCAGCGAAGGGTCGCATCCCTCCAATGGAAAAGTCAAAAAACTCCTTTTCGGGAAAGGCCACGATGAGTTTTCTCGTAAGATTTCTATGGCCCTGCCAGTGTTCCAATAGTTCCGCTGCCGTGATTACCTGTGCTTTTTCTGCTGTTTCCATCTTGTTCATAATGTATGGGTTTAGGTGAAATATCTTTCTGTATCCAAAGGTAAAACCGACCAGTGACAGCCCTTTGTCAGTAGCCGTTATTTTTTTTGAAAAGCTGTTAAAAGTCCTGAATCAAAGCGCTCAGCTGACATAGGGTTGTCACCACACCTACCTTTCTTTGCAGTATGGCCCCAAGAAATTGGGTCAAAAAAAGGGAACGCTTTATGTTTGATCCTAACCGCTTCTTTTGTTTGAAATCTTATCTTTGGAATATATTTTTTTCCATCATGGGCGTAGATACCATAAAACGTTTTGACCGTATTGTTGCCATCCTGATCCAATTGCAATCCAAGCGTATTGTAAAGGCCCAGGAATTGGCCGACCGTTTTCAGGTAAGCCTCAGAACAGTTTACCGGGACATCCGCACCTTGGAAGCCTCCGGTGTCCCTATAGTAAGTGAGGCGGGCGTTGGGTATTCCATTATGGAGGGCTATCGGTTGCCGCCTGTGATGTTTACACGCGAGGAGGCCGGTAGTTTTGTGGCTGCGGAAAAACTCATGCAACAGTTCACGGACAAAAGCCTGGGTGCCCATCACAAATCGGCCATGTTCAAGATAAAATCCGTTTTACGGGGCAAGGAAAAGGATTGGGTAAGTGCCCTGGAATCACAGGTTCGGATCAATTCGGCCCAGGAACTGTTCAACGAAAATCTTCCCGACGCACTTGAAATCCTCTTCGAAAGTATTGCGGAAAAAAAACAGGTTGCTTTGGAATATAGATCCCTACGGGAAGAGGTACCTACCAGACGCAATATTGAACCGGTAGGCTTATTTCACGAAAACAACCATTGGTACGTATTGGGCTATTGTCATTTTCGTCAGGATTACAGACAGTTCCGTACAGATCGGATGGTGAACATACGTAGGGCGTCGGAGCCTTTTCGCTTGGAACACGGTACCTTGGATGAATACCGCAAGGCCTGCAAGGATGTTCCTACCACCAAGGTGCGGGTCCTGGTAGACAAGATGGTAGCACGGTATTTACAGGGGGAACGAAAAAACTATGGCTTTGTATCGGAAAAGACCATGGGCAAGGAGGTAGAATTGACCTTTATGACCCGAGACATCGTACATACCTTCCCGCGATGGTATTTGACGTTCGGGGATTTTGCCAAAATTGTTGAACCCGAGGGTCTAAAAAAAAGGGTGCGGGAGCTGTTAAAACAAGCAGAGGCGAGACTTTAGAAGTCAATGTTCCCTTAAAAACTGCGTAACGATTTCATCCAGGCGGTCCAAATCCTGTATACTCCTTAAGTGGGCATCGATTCTGGGATCTCCCATATCCTGAACTTTATATTCGGGAAGATGTTCCCCAAAACTCAGGTATACAAACCGATCTACGATGCGCTCCTTTAAGCCATGCGGTACCTGGTACTTTTCCATAATAGGGTGTTCCAAGCCTATGTGTACGATTTCGTGGATCAAGGTATTGGCCGGGTTCCTATATTGTTTAAACCCACCCTCTACCGTAGTTAGGACCACTATGGCTCCGGTATCCGGATTATAACTTCCCCCGGAACCATACAGGCTAAGCAAGACCTTGTAGACAGGAAACTCCTTAAAACCCCATGGCAACCGCTTGGCTTCCAATTGCCCAAGCATGTCATGAAGCAACTCTTTTTGGGCTTCAATTTGCCTTACCCCATTTTCGTAGTTGGCCTGCCTGTACACCTGCTGGGCCATAAATTTTTTTAGTGCCGTGTAGTCTGCCGGTGTTAAGTCACCGGATTTCGATTTAGTGATCAAGGTATCGATCAGTCTGCCCTTGGGCAAGTTTAGGGTATATCCCTGTTGTTCAAAAAATGTAATATCGCTGATGGCACCCCAAACCTGATCAGTTTCTTCCATAGCGGTAGGCACCACTATGTGGATTCTGTCTTGACCGTACAAAGGTGTAAGAACACCTATGGCCAAACAAAAGAACAGTAGGGTCGTGGTTTTCATACTGACTAGTGGTTCACGGACAATAAAGATAAGCAAAGTGATGAGGTGTTGAAGAAGAAAACAGTTCCGGCAAGGTACGCTCAAGGCAATAAAAAAACCCCAACCTCCGGAAACTTCCGGAATAGAAAGGGTTTTTACTATTTTAGAAAGAAATGCCTAAGCCTCAAAAGGCTCTATGGAAACATAGGATTTTCCGCCTGCTTTCTTTTCAAATTTTACAATACCGTCTATACGGGCATGCAATGTATGATCTTTTCCGGCATACACATTCTCTCCTGGATTGTGCCTGGTACCGCGCTGCCTAACGATGATGTTTCCAGCGATAGCGGCCTGTCCACCGAAAATCTTAACGCCCAAGCGTTTCGATTCCGATTCCCTACCGTTTTTTGAACTACCTACACCTTTTTTATGTGCCATGATATACTATTTTAGTTCGTACTACTTACTTAATGCGGCAATCAAATCTGCCTTCTTCATGGAAGAGATTCCCTCAATTCCTTTGGCCTTTGCCATCTCCTTTAGTTCAGCGACCGTGTGTTTTGCAAGATCTACCTTGGCCTCCTTCTTTGGTGCTGCTTTGGGAGCAGCTGCCTTTGGTTTTTCAACAGCCTTTGGTGCTACTGCCTTCTTAGGCGCTGCTTTAGTTGCTGCCGGAGCTGCTTTGGCTTTAGCAGGAGCCGCTTTTGCTTTGGCGGGAGCCGCCTTTTTAGCGCCAGATGCAACAATCTTTTCAACTACGATTTCGGTCAGGTACTGGCGGTGACCGTTCTTTTTTCGGTATCCCTTACGTCTTTTCTTTTTAAAGACAATTACTTTATCACCCTTGAGGTGCTTAACGACTTTGGCCTCAACGGCCGCACCGCTTATAGCTGGGGCGCCAACAGTAACGTTCTTTCCATCATCCAACAGGAGTACCTGGTCAAAAGTAACTTTTTTCCCTTCCTCTGTCTGCAAACGGTGAACATACACTTTTTGGTCTTTCGCAACCTTAAATTGCTGCCCTGCCATCTCTACAATTGCATACATAGCGTGTATATTAATTTAGTTTTTATAAGACCCACGTCTATCGGTGGGTTTGTTTGCCAAAGAAAAAACGGGTCGCTTTTTCCTAGGCGGGTGCAAATATAGGGCTAAATCATTAATCCACAAGCGATTTTTAGGGAATTTAGGCAGATTTCTTTTTGAGATTGTTGGAGGACTTGAACAGTTGCATGAAGGACAGCGTAAGGACCAGTGTAGTGGCAAAACCCATGATAGCCACAGTGAAGAAAACAATGCCTTCAAAATTCTTGAAATCCTTGAAAAACACGGAAGAGAGTGCTTCCAAAAAACCAGCGTTGACCTCTGTAGCGTAAAAGGCGAAGAAAACCGTAAAAATTAGGGTAGCCACAAAGCCCGTTACGATGCCAGCGGAAAAACCCTTACTATAGGAAAAGCCTTCACGGTCCTGTATTCTAAGGTACTTTATAGCCTCATAGATTCCAAAGCCTGTAATGACCCCGTTAAAAAGACTGTAGAAAACGTTGGTATGTAGACCAAAGAGCGATAAAATCAAAAAATATGCGATAAGGCAACCACTGGTTACAATCCCAAACCTAATAGGCAGTGCAAATCTTTTCATTTTCGTAAAGTTTTCCGGTTGTGCCTTTAAATTACAGAATATTGTTCAATAATCCCACAAAATCTTGTTAAACACACTGGGATTCCCTTTAGGTCGTGAAAATTCAGCTTGCCATTTTACGCCTGTTCACCAAATACACGCCCAACAATACAATACCCCCACCGAGCAATTGATACACATTTATTTTCTCCCCATCCCAAAGGCCCCATAGTACGGCAACCAAGGGAATGGTATAGGTCACCGAAGCAGCAAAGACCGGGCTGGACATATGGATGAGTTTATTGAAGAAAACATTGGCCAGAGCCGTTCCAAAAAACGCGAGCAACAGCAAATATAGCAATGCCTCCTGCATGGGACCGCTCTCCCATACCTGATTAAAAAAGCCGGAATACACTACCAGCAACAGTGCGGGCAATACCACCACTCCGAAACTTCCTGTGGTAACGGCCAAGGGGCTCAAATGGGCAAGACGCTTCTTTATAATATTGATATTAACGGCATATCCCAATGCGGATAGCAAAATGAAAATGGCGTACCAATAATTTTGATCTGGATTAAATTCGGCACCGGCCACTATAAGTGCGACGGTTCCCAACAGGCCAACCAATACCCCTACAAGTTGTTGTCTGGTGATGAGTATCCCAAAAAGGGCGGCACCGACCATGGTGGTCATCAAAGGGGCCAGGGAATTAAAGATCGAAGTGACACCACTATCGATTTCCGTTTGCGCCAGCGCAAACAAAAAAGGAGGGAAAAAGGAGCTTAAAAATCCGGCAATCAGGATCCATTTCCAGTCCCCTCTACCAATTTCCCTTAAACTTTTGTACCCAATAAGGAACAGTAAGCCCGAAGCAAATACGATACGAACCCCGCCCAACTGCAAGGGCGTTAACCCTAAGAGGGCCTTTTTGATCAGAATAAAGGAAGAGCCCCAGACCACCGACAACAGACTAAAATAGAACCATTTTTGGGTAGTGCTGTCCATAGGGCTTATTTAACACAAAAGTGATGTTTTTCTTGAAAAGAATTGCCCTATTGTTTTGTATTTTTGCACACCACCGTATGAGAACAACCCTGAAAAGATATCTGGCTTACGGCTTCATTTTCCTTTACCTATTGGCTATGGTAAGGCCTGTAGGGCCATTGTTCGAATACATCCTGTTCGAAGATTACATCGCCGAATTTTTGTGTATCAACAAGGACAATGTCGCATTGGAATGCAAGGGCAAGTGCTATCTTATGCAAAAATTGGCTCAACAAAATGAGGACAAAAAACAAAACCTGCCTGGGATCGCCCTGGAAGACTATCCCATCGGGTTTGTACATATCCTCTTCCTAAAACCTCGCTTGAAGCAATACGTAAAATACGAGGAGGAACACTCCTATCTGAATAATTACTCCTATCTGTTCAGCGATTTCTTTTTTCATCCGCCCAGTAAAATTTCCTGATTCACTTTCCAATTTAGTGCAAGGCACTTGTCATTATGGCAATCATATGCACAGAAAAAGTGAGCGGATGTTCGGCTACCACTCTGAAACAGGTCTAAATACCTAGGTGGCCTATGAATTGGGTCCAGGTTTGGACGCACCAATGAGATCCAAAAAATGGCAATAAGACACTTGTATTGATTAAATTTACAGTAGAAAATCGATGCCTTTACGACCAGCGGACTTTACAGGCGGCCAATGGCTGTTTCACTTTTGTTTTGCCCATAGATTTGGGCGTTTATCAACAAATAATAACTTATGGATGTAGAAATCTTAGCACGCATTCAATTTGCTTTCACCATCGCCTTCCATTATATCTATCCCCCGCTAAGTATCGGACTGGGATTGCTCATGGTACTGTTCGAAAGCATGTATATCCGTACGGGAAACAAGCAGTATGAGACCTTGGCCCGTTTTTGGACCCGTATTTTTGCACTTACCTTTGGGATAGGGGTGGTGACGGGCATCGTTATGGAATTTGAGTTTGGTACCAATTGGGCCGTTTATTCACGCTATGTAGGCGATGTTTTTGGTAGTGCACTCGCAGCGGAGGGCATTTTTGCCTTTGCCCTGGAAAGTGGCTTTCTAGGGGTGCTGCTGTTCGGTTGGAACAGGGTAAAGCCCTGGGTACATCTGGTCTCTACCATTGGCGTTTTCCTGGGCTCCATGTTCTCGGCCATTTGGATCGTAGTGGCCAATAGCTGGCAGCAGACCCCGGCCGGTTTCCACATTGTGGGCGAGGGACTGAATGCCAGGGCCGAAATCACGGATTTTTGGGCCATGGTGTTCAACCCTTCCAGTGTGGATCGCATTAGTCACGTTTGGCTCGGCGCACTTTTGGCCGGTGCTTTTCTGGTGCTTAGTGTGCACGCCTATTACCTCCTTAAGGGGCGCTATGTGGAAATTTCCAAAAAAGCCTTTAAGATCGCTTTGGTCGTGGCCACTGTTTTTTCTTTGGGCCAACTTTTCACCGGGCACCGATCGGCCGAAGGAGTGGGTGAGAACCAGCCCGCAAAGCTGGCCGCCCTGGAAGGGCATTTTGCACTCAGCGCTCCCGCGGATATGTACATCATGGGGTGGGTGGATAAAGAGAAACAGGAAGTGACCGGAATCAAGATTCCCGGCGGGCTTTCCTTTTTAATGGAATATGACGTAAACGCACCGGTTACCGGTCTTAACGCCTTTCCCGAGGACGAACGCCCGTCCCAGATCAACGCGGTCTTTCAATTTTATCATATCATGGTCGCCATCGGTATGTTTCTCATCTTTCTTTCCCTTTACGCTTGCTTTTGCTGGTGGAGGGGAAAGTTGTTTAACAAAAGATGGTTGCTCTGGGTCTTTGTCTTTACCGCCCTGCTTCCCCAAATTGCCAATCAATTTGGCTGGTTTGCAGCCGAAATGGGAAGACAACCCTGGGTGGTTTACGGTCTATTACGGACCTCTGACGCTTTTTCACAGGCCGTCACCGCCAATCAGATTCTTTTTTCGCTCATTTTATTCTTTTTTGTTTATGCCATACTCTTCGTCTTGTTCATTTATCTCTTGAACAAAAAAATAAGGCACGGCCCTTATGATGAAAGTGATATTGAGGACAGGCCATTGCAAAAGGACATTTCTAACGTTTTAACAGGAAAGTAATATGGAGACTTTATTGGGTTTGGATTATCCTACATGGTGGTTCTTGGTCGTAGGCGCCTTATTTTCGGGTTATGCCATTTTGGACGGCTTCGATTTTGGTGCCGGGGCTTGGCACCTTTTCCTCAAAAAAGAACAAAGTAGGCGAATAGCACTAAACGCGGTTGGCCCGGTCTGGGATGGCAACGAGGTGTGGTTGGTTATCGGTGGAGGTGCCCTTTTTGCAGGGTTCCCAGTGATGTACGCTACCTTTTTTTCCTCCCTGTATATTCCGTTCATGCTGTTTTTGGTGTTTATTATCTTTAGGGCCATTGCCATAGAGTTTCGGGGAAAGGAAGAAATGCTATGGTGGAAAAAGCTGTGGGACACTTGCTACTGTATCTCAAGTATTATGCTGGCGTTCCTCCTGGGCGTGGTATTGGGCAATGTGCTCCAGGGCTTGGCCCTTGGACCGGAATACCAATACCAGGGAAGTGGCTTTTTTGAGTTTTTAAACCCCTACGCCCTAATGACAGGAGCCACTACCCTAACGCTTTTCATGTCGCATGGGGCCATTTATTTACTCTTAAAGACCGAAGGCCGTCTATTCGCCAAACTCACTCTTTTGTTGAAAAGAGCTATGATTGCCTTTATGGTAAGTTTCGGGATAACAACCTTGTACACCTTGTTGTACATTCCGCACCTTTCCGATGATTTTAAAAACACCCCGGCCCTATTTGTGCTGCCCTTGCTCACCTTTTTGAGCATTGCCAATGTGACCCGATTGGCCAATAAAAAACGTTTTAAACTGGCTTTCTTGTTTTCTGCCCTTACCATAAGCCTGCTCCTGTCCCTGGTAGCGGTGGAATTGTATCCAACCTTATTGATATCGACCATAGACCCTATGTACAACATTGACATTTACAACGCTGCCGCTTCCCAGAAATCCTTGGGCATCATGCTAACGATAACGGCCATAGGAGGGCCGTTGGTATTGGGGTATACCTATTTTGTGTACAGGACATTTTGGGGAAAGGTTACCCTTGATGAGACCAGCTATTGAGTACCAATGGGGCGTTTACGTTCCAAGTATTAATTTTGAACTAATCTAATATGACGTATAAAATGAAAAAAGCAATCATTGTTTACATCTCCCTTGCCTTGGCAACTGTTATGTCCTGCAAGGAGCAAAAAAAAGAGGCTGTGCAACCCACCCAAATGCAACACGTCATGGCCATTCATGACGAGGTAATGCCCAAAATGGGAGCCCTTGGCAAATTGGTGGCCCAATTAAAAAGCAAGGTAGACACTACGGCCAGCGGAAGGGCGCATCAACAGGCCATGGAGGAGCTACAACAGGCCAATACCTCCATGATGGATTGGATGGTCGGGTTTGGAAATCGTTTTGATTCAGATGAAATTATGAACGGGAAGGCACTCAGCGATGAAAAGCAAAAATGGTTGGACGAGGAGGAAACCAAAATAAAGGAGGTCCGCGACCAGATCAACAATAGCATCAAAAATGCTGAGGCACTTTTGCAATCCGAAGAATAGGTAGTAGCTCTTTATTCCTTCCAGCGCAAGCTCTCCATGATTTTTCGGATATCCCTTTGCAGATATACAGCAGCGGGATAGATCGAATCGTAATTGGGCCGTGCGTAAAAATAGAGCGAGCCGGTTACAAAATGGCGGGTGCTGTCCGTAACGTAGAACTGGGACTGGGAAGCTGCATTGCCCGATACTTCGTAGAACATTCCAAAAACCTTGTCCTGTTCATTGATAAACGGTTGTTCCACAATGCCGTCTGCCCTTACCACATGCTCGTACGAGAGCTTTTGCGCGTCGGACAACAACTGTTCCAGGTTGTTGTCCACTTTCTTATAGGTAATGAATATGGACCCCTTCATGCTAGGGTAGTCCAAGGTCAATGATTGATCATCCTTGGGCTGTAATCGGGAAAGCGGGTTGTACTCAAATCGATAGTTTTCCATCTCAAGGTGTTCCGAAGCATGGGCGGGATACTCCAATCGCAACTGTGCCTTGGGCTTGGGAAGTACTTCTTCTTTACAACCCATGAACATGAAGGAGAGGGCCAATACGCCATAAACCAGGGTTCTATGCATCGGGAAGTGTAATTTTAATTTGTTTCAAACGCTTTTTATCCAGACTCTCCACTACAAAAAGATAGTTTTTAAATTGTACTTTTTCTCCTCTTTTCGGGAAGTTCCCCGCGATTTCCAGTACAAATCCGGCAATGGTCTCCGATTCGCCCTTTTGCTCTTCAAAATCTTCCTCGTCCTCAATCTTCACCACCCGGTAAAAATCCTTTAGGGCCGTTTTTCCGTCGAATACGTAGTTCTGGTCGTCCAATTTGGAGTACACAAGGTCCTCATCGTCGAACTCATCGCTAATGTCTCCCACGATCTCTTCAATGATATCCTCCAGGGTAACGATACCCGAGGTGCCTCCATATTCATCCACTACCACCGCCAAATGGTTCTTTTTTTCCTGGAATTCCGCAAGTAGATCATCCAGTTTTTTGTTTTCGGGCACAAAATAGGGCTCACGGATCAGGGATATCCAGTTAAAGGTCTTTCGATCAATATAGGGCAGAAGGTCCTTCACGTACAGCACCCCAAGCACATTATCCATCGTTTCCGAAAATACCGGGATACGTGAATATCCGTTTTGCTTTATTTCTTCCATCACCTCCAGAAACTTCATGTCCTCGTTGAGTGCAAAAATATCGATCCGGGGGCGCATTACCTGTTTGGTATCGGTATTGCCAAAGGATACGATGCCCTCCAATATCTTTTGTTCCTCCTTTGTGGTATCGCCTTCAGAGGTAAGCTCCAGGGCCTGTGAAAGTTGGTCCACGCTGAGGCTCGATTTCTGTTTCCCCAATTTGTCATACAGAAAAATAGTAGTGGCCCGCATAGGGGAACTCAAAGGGGTGAATACAAAATCCAAAAGTTTTAAGGGGTAGGCCATAAAATGGGAGAAACTTATTCGGTTTCTATTGGCGTAGATTTTGGGTAATATTTCCCCGAACATCAATATTAAAAAAGTTGCGACGATCACTTCCAGTATAAAGCGGGCGGAAACAAATCCGAACCACACTTGATTCACCCGTGCAAACAAGGTATCCCCAATGGAACTGAACAGTAGAACGATCCCGATGTTTATGGCATTGTTGCCTATAAGGATCGTAGCCAATAACTTTTTGGGTCTTTCCAGCAGCCTGGTCACAATTTTTCCTCGATTGGTCTTCTGTTCCGTAATCTCATTGATATCCGTGGGAGAAAGGCCAAAAAATGCCACCTCGGCTCCCGAAATAAGGGCGGAACAACCCAATAGGATGACCATTGTGACAACTTCCAGTACGAACGTACTACTTATGGATAAAAGATTGGGAAGTAAACTAAGGGGGTCAGGGTCCAATAGTTAAGGTTTATTTATTTAGAATGGCAAATCATCATCCTGTTCCGGTTCCACAGGTGGTACGGTTTCCTTAGGGCCACTGGTGGGAGCGGTAGGCGCGTTACCCTGAGGGGCTTCCTGCTGGGGATTGCCCTGTGCGTGGGCCGCACTTTCGCTTTTTGTGGAAAGGAAGGTGAATTCCTGTACGTGTACTTCGGTCGTATAGCGTGTTTGACCATCTTCTCCCTGCCACTGCCTATTCTTTAGACGTCCTTCCACATAAATTTTATCCCCTTTGCCCAAGTACTTTTCACATATTTCGGCAGCTTTGTTCCGGACCACGATATTGTGCCAATCCGTATTGGTGACTTTTTCACCGGTCTGCCGGTTCGTATAGGTCTCGTTCGTGGCCAAGGGAAAGCGCGCAATACAGTTCCCTCCCTCAAAATAATGTATTTTAACTTCATCTCCCAAATGCCCAATCAGCATCACTTTATTCAATGTACCGCTCATAATTCTTATCTTAAATCAAATGTACTAAATTTTAAATGTTTTTATAAACTCGGCGATTAAAACCGGTACCGGAAATTGCCCCAATTCGGTGATTTCGATTGCGTCCCCGAACTGTGTATCGGTTTTTACGATCCAAAATTTCGTGTGTAAGTGCTGGTGAGAGAGTTTGTGGACGATTTGATCTTCGTTATACAGGTACACCTCAGGGGTATCCTCCAAGGGCAAAATAGTGTCCAAATTTTTCCGTAGCTCGGTTATATTGATCTCCCGGTCGGACTCTAGTAGGGGAAACTGGAACAGGCCCTGCCAAATACCCTTGCCCTTGCGTTGTTGCAAGAGGGTACGATATTGGGTGTCACTTCCGTTTACCAGCGGGACCAGGTAGTTAAAATACCGATGGCTGACCTTTGCCTTTTTCAATTTCACCGGAAGCAGGGTCGTCTTGTTTTCCCTCAGGGCTACACAGCCATTGTTCAATGGGCATTGCCTACAATTCGGTTTTTTCGGGGCACATTGTAAGGCGCCAAACTCCATAATGCCCTGGTTATAATCCCGCAATTGAGTGGAGGCCATTACCTCCTTGGCGAGCTTTTTGAAATATTTGACCCCCTTGCTGCTATTGATGGGGGTTTCTACCCCAAAATATCGGGCCAGTACGCGATAAACGTTCCCGTCCACTACAGGTTCCGGTTCATCAAAACATATGGAAGCAATGGCACTGGCCGTGTAGTCCCCGATTCCTTTTAGATTCAGGAGTTCCTTATATGTTTTGGGGAAATTGCCCCCGTATTGTTCCGTAATGATCTTCGCCGTAGCATGCAAGTTTCGGGCACGGGAGTAATACCCAAGCCCTTGCCACAATTTCAGTACTTTTTCCTCAGGTGCCCGCGCAAGATCCTGGACCCTCGGAAAATTTCTTAAAAACTTCAAATAATACGGAACACCCTGAGCAACCCTTGTTTGCTGCAGCATAATTTCCGAAAGCCATATTTTATAAGGGTCCGTGGTATTTCTCCAGGGAAGGTCTCTTTTGTTTTCGGCATACCAAAGGAGAATTTTTTCAGAAAAGGGCATAATAGGAATACTAAAGCGCAAAAGTAATAGTTTATATACTTAAAATTAGTCTATTAGGACAAAAGAATGAATTAAATTTATATATTTGCAACCCGAAAAAAACAAACTGAAAATTAATATTTTAACATGACGAAAGCGGATATTGTAACGAAAATCTCTGAAAAACTAGGGATTGAAAAAGGAGATGTTCAGGCAACTGTAGAATCTTTTATGGAAGAGGTAAAGTCCTCCTTGGAAAATGGGGACAATGTTTATCTAAGAGGCTTCGGCAGTTTTATCATTAAAACCCGAGCTGAAAAAACAGGAAGGAACATATCCAAGAATACTACCATTAAAATACCAGCCCACAACATTCCGGCATTTAAACCAGCCAAGGTTTTTGTAGAAGGAGTCAAGAGCAACGTACAAGTAAAATAAACCATTAATTAAAAAAAGTAGAACTCTATGCCGAGTGGTAAGAAAAGAAAAAGACATAAGGTAGCTACCCATAAAAGAAAAAAAAGGAGGAGAGCTAACCGCCATAAGAAAAAGTAGTTTTTAAAACTACTTTTTCGTTTTATACGTTCATTGACATAGAAATTCCAAAATAGGATTTCGACGGGTTTATACAACCTGTTTATATATATTGTTTAATCGATCCATCGCGATATGCGAATGGACATAAATTGATTCAGGTGAATAAAGAATTAATCGTAAGATCTAGTTCCACTGCCGTCGATTTTGCCTTATTAAAGGATGGAAAACTTATAGAATTACATAAAGAAGAGGACAACAACAATTTCTCTGTTGGCGACATTCTGATCGCCAAAGTTCGGAAACCGGTAACCGGTCTCAACGCGGCCTTCGTAAATGTAGGTTATGAAAAAGATGCCTTTCTGCATTACCATGACCTTGGTCCGCAATTGTCTTCCATGTTAAAATTCATAAAAAGAGTCAGTACGGGAAAATTAAGAAACTATTCCCTAAAGGACTTTCCATTCGAAAAAGATATTGATAAGCATGGTAGCATCAATGATGTTATCAGGGCGAATCAATCCTTATTGGTGCAAATTGTTAAAGAACCCATATCTACCAAGGGACCTCGAATTAGTTCCGAGCTATCCATAGCCGGACGCTACTTGGTAATGGTGCCTTTTTCTGACCGTGTCTCCGTATCACAGAAAATAGAGAGCAAGGAAGAAAAAGACAGGCTAAAAAGACTTGTAAAAAGTATTAAGCCAAAAGGATTTGGTGTTATCATCAGAACAGTAGCACAAGGCAAAAAAGTAGCAGAACTGGACAAAGATCTGGAAAACTTGCTCGACAAATGGTCGGCAATGTGTAAGAAATTGTATAAAGCGCCCCATCCATCCAAGGTATTGATAGAGCTCAATAGAGCCTCTTCGATCCTAAGGGATATTTTCAACGATAGCTTTACGGGTATCCATGTTGATGATGAGACGCTTTATGATCAAATCAGAGATTATGTACTAGAAATTGCACCCAAGAAAGAATCTATTGTAAAGTTGTATAATTCTTCTGTTCCCATATTTGAAAAGTTTGGGATAGAAAGGCAAATAAAGACTTCTTTTGGCCGCACCGCCTCTATGAGCAAGGGTGCGTATTTGATTATTGAACATACCGAAGCGTTGCACGTAATAGACGTGAACAGCGGTAACCGTTCCAACAAAGCCAAAAACCAAGAAGACACTGCCTTTGAAGTAAATTTGTTGGCCGCCTCCGAGATTGCAAGACAATTACAGTTGCGGGATATGGGAGGTATTATCGTTGTCGATTTTATCGACATGGGAAAGGCCGATCACAGAAGAAAGCTTTTTGATCATCTTAGAAATGAGATGAAGGAAGACAGGGCCAAACACAAAATACTGCCTCCAAGCAAGTTTGGACTTATACAGATTACAAGACAACGGGTAAGGCCGGAAATGAACATTAAAACAACCGAGGAAATCCCTGGCAGCAATGGCCAAGAGGTAGAAGCCCCAATTGTTTTATTGGACAAAATAAACGCAGACCTTGAAAAATTGCTCAAGGGACCTGCCAAGGACAACGGAATTGTATTGAACATACATCCGTTTATAGCGGCCTACATTACCAAAGGTTTCCCATCCATGCGCTCCAAATGGTTTTTGGAACACAAAAAGTGGGTAAAAATACAACCTAGGGATGCATACAATTATCTCGAATACCGTTTTAAGAATAAGGACGGTAAGACCATTTACTAAAATTTTAAGCGACTTCGGAAACGGGGTCGCTTTTTTTGTTTCATTACCTTTGGCCCATGCAAGTGAGCAAATCATATACCGTTGCTGAGGCCACCAACAGGATAGAACATTACTGCGCCTATCAAGAACGCTGCCATAAAGAGGTTACTGCTAAATTAAGGGATATGGGAATGATTCCTGAGGCCATTGACCTGATCATGGCACATTTGATCCAGCAAAATTATCTGAACGAGGAGCGTTTTGCGAAAAGTTTTGCAAGGGGCAAGTTTTCCATAAAAAAATGGGGCAAAAACCGAATCGTCAGGGAGTTGAAATTGCGGAACATCTCTAAATACAACATCAACTCCGCATTGTGCGAAATAAATGAAGGGGCCTATTTGGAAACCCTTGATACCCTGGCAAAAAAGAGGTTGGCGTCCTTGAGCGATAAGGATTGGGCCAAACGAAGAAAAAAACTGGCGGACTATCTCCTGTACCGCGGATGGGAAACCGATCTGGTCTATAAAAAGCTAAATGAACTGCTCAGCTAATGGCGCCGTTTAAGCTCCTGTGGGTCCTGGCGATAGCTTGTTGGTTCTTCCAATCGATCCATTCCTGACCCTTTAGCCTGCGCATGAGGTTGTCGTAATAGCGCATTACCAATACATTGTACAGCGCCCTTCCCAAATTTTTTGGATTTCGGGCGATAGCCCGCAGACTCATAGAAAAGCCAGGGGTAATGTACTTCATATGGTGCCAATATCCTTCGGGCATGTAGAGCACCTCTCCATGGCCAAGATAGGCCCTATAGCCCGATACCTGCTTCAAGGCGGGCCATTTGTCAAGGTCTGGATCCGAAAAATCAATGCTCTCGTGTGTTATGAGGGAGTGCGGTACTCTATAGAGAAACTTGCTCTCCGATTGTGGAAAAAGGATGCACTCCTTTTTCCCTTCAAAATGAAAATGGAAGATATTGGCCAGGTCTATATCGTAATGCATAAACGTATTGGAGCCTTCCCCACCAAAAAAGAGCATGGGCAGTCCCTTCATGAGCTTTAAGCCAAAATCGGGGAAATTGAAGTCCTTGCGAAGCTCGGGTACCTCTTTCAGGACGTTCCACAAAAAAATACGATACTTGGTGGGTTCGGAACGCAGTAGGTCAATGTATTCCGACATCTTCATTTGGGCATGTGGCTCATTAAACCCTTCCTCATGGTTTACGGGCCTGTCATCATAGAGCGGTACGGTTTTGTCTCCAGCCACACTTCGCATATAGTCGAGATTCCATTTGGAATACGCCGGCCAGTCCTCCACAAACCTTTCGATCACGACCGGTCTCTGCGGCTTAAAGAAGTCTTCTATGAACTCCTCCTTGCTAATGGTGGTTACCCTGGTTATTTCCTGTAGATTCAAGGCGAATTAACTTATTTAAACTTCAAATTTAAACAACCTCAACAAAAAACATCTTAAAATTTTCTTATTCCAGGGATTGGTCCTGTAGTTTGGTCTTTCCTTTCGCCGATTCGTTACGAGCTATGACATGGCCAGGTCGGGTCCATTTCGGTTTTTCCCCAAGCGGTTGCAAATTGGAGTCTTCCGCTTCAACGGTTTCGGGTTTGGGTAATTTTACAAAGGGTTTTTGGGGGACTAGGCCCAATAGTTCGAACATTTCCATGTCCTCGTTCACGTCCGGATTGGGCGTGGTCAATAGTTTGTCTCCCGCAAAGATAGAATTGGCCCCTGCAAAAAAGCACATGGCCTGCCCTTCCCTGCTCATCTCCGTACGTCCGGCAGATAGGCGTACCTGGGTCATGGGCATTGCTATACGGGTAGTGGCCACCATACGGATCATGTCCCAAATGGCAATGGGTTCCATATCTTCCATGGGTGTACCCTCTACCGCGACGAGCGCGTTGATCGGAACGGATTCCGGTTGGGGGTCCAGAGTGGAAAGCGCCACCAGCATGCCGGCCCTGTCCTCCAATTTTTCTCCCATGCCAATAATCCCCCCGCTGCAGACGGTAACGTTGCTCTTTCTAACATTGTCTATGGTTTCCAAGCGATCTTCGAAGGCCCTAGTGGAGATCACATCCTTGTAATAGTCCTCCGAGGTATCCAGGTTATGGTTGTAGGCATAAAGACCGGCTTCGGCCAAACGCTTGGCCTGATTTTCGGTCAACATGCCCAAGGTACAGCATACCTCCATATCCAACTTGTTGATGGTACGGACCATCTCCAACACCTGATCAAATTCCGGCCCGTCCTTTACGTTTCTCCAAGCAGCGCCCATACAGACCCTGGAGCTTCCGGAAGCCTTGGCACGGAGCGCCTGTGCCTTTACATGGGAAACGGTCATGAGATCATTGCCTTCAATATCCGTGTGGTATCTTGCCGCCTGCGGGCAGTACCCACAATCTTCCGGACATCCACCCGTCTTAATGGACAATAGTGTGGATACCTGAACGGTATTGGGGTCATGGTACTTACGGTGCACTGTTGCGGCTTCGTAAAGTAACTGCATTAAGGGCATGTTGTAAATATCCAGGATTTCCTGCCGTGTCCAGTCGTGTCTTGCTACGCTCATAAGGAAAATGAATTAAGGGTCAAAAGTAGCTCATTTGAAAATCAATTCCCAATAATTGAATTGGGATAATAACAAGATTGGGCAAAAAGAATCCGAAGAAAATAATTTCCTCGGATTCCTTGTACCTTCTGGATTATCAATCGATCATTCAGACGAATCTTCGGAATCGGATTTTTGGGGTTTGGTTTTTTTAGTGTCCTCCGTTTGGGATTCAACAGGAGTTTCCAAGTTTTTCCCTTTTAAATATTCCGGCAGTTGCATTCCCGCCATGTTAAACATTTCCTGTAAGGGAGGCACGGATTTGTACATCCCTGAAATAAAATTGGCCGTAGAATTTTTCCCGTCGCCGGTCTTTGCCCCGGAATCCCAAACGGTTACCTTATCAATTTTGATGTTCTTTATAGCCTCTGCCTGCGTCTGCACCAATTCTGGGAGTTTATCAGCTATTAACAACAGGACGGCGTCCTTGGGATCATTGCCGGCTGCCTTTACAATTTTATCCAGACCTTCTGCCTGCTTGGTCAATACTTCAAAAATTCCTTTGGCCTCCGCTTCTGCTTTATAAAGAATAGCATCGGCTTCACCCTTGGCCTTCCTCCGGATCATTTCGGCCTCGGCCTCGGCATCGATTTCTACTTTCCGCTTATCTATCTCTGCAGGTACTACAATATCTGCAATTTGGGAACTCCGCTCGCGTTCTGCCCGAGCAATTTCGGCATCCTTCTCTGCCGCGTACGATTCTTCCAACGCTTTGGCCGATTGTACTTTTTCGGATGCTATCGCAGTGCGCTCCGCCTCTGCTTCGCGCTGTCTTCTCAGGGAATCAGAATTGGCTACATCAATCTTGGCAACGTTCTCCCCTTCCACAGCCTTGGCATTCGCGGCAGCTACCTGGGTTCGTTGGTCTTGCACCGCATTGGCTTCCCCAATTGAACCGTCCCTATTCTTTTCGGCTACCGACTTACGGGCCGCATTGATGGCATGGGCCGCAGCTTCCTTACCCAATGCCTCTATATATCCGGACTCGTCTACGATATCCGTAATATTTACGTTGATAAGCTTTAGGCCCACCTTTTTCAGTTCAGATTCCACACTTTGTGATATGTTGGTCAAAAACTTATCCCTATCTGAATTGATTTCCTCGATGTCCATGGAAGCTACCACCAAACGAAGTTGACCAAAAATAATCTCCTTGGCCAAATCTTGCACCTCTTGCATTCCCAGCCCTAACAGACGTTCCGCCGCATTCTGCATAATCCCTGGTTCCGTAGAAATACCAATGGTAAATCTAGAAGGTACATTTACGCGAATGTTCTGCTTGCTCAATGCATTGACCAGATCCACTTCGATGGAGATAGGCGTAAGGTCCAAGAACTGGTAGTCTTGTATGACCGGCCAAACAAAGGCGGCACCACCATGGATACATTTGGCAGAATTTCCGGAACCCACCCTGCCGTAGACCACCAAGATCCGATCGGAAGGACAGCGTTTATACCTTCTAATAAATGAGATGATAATGACAAATAAGAACAGTACTGCAAAGGCAATTGCCAGCAATGAGGCGCTTCCGCCAAGTTGTAATGGTATTAGTAACATTTGGTTATTTATTTAAGAGTTCTACAATTAATATTCCGTTATCCGTGACTTCCCTTACACGTACTACATTGCCCATGACAAGGTCATTTTCTTCGTCGGTCAAGGCGTTCAATTCCCTGAGCGTTCCCTGTACGGTAATGCTGACCTTTCCCATGCTTGATCGATTTGCACCAATGGTAAGATATACTTCCCCTATCTGATTCATGGCATTTTGGAGCCTTAGGGTGCCACTGCTCTGCAGTTTCCCCAGATAGTAGAACAAGGCGGCCATGGCTAACATCATGAGAAGTCCACAAACGGTGGATATGAGGATAATCATAACTTTTGAAAAACCCGCATCGATGCTTGCAATGCCTGACCAGCCAAAAATGCAGAAGAAACCCATTAAATTTTTAAAGGACAGGAATTGAAACCCTATTCCAGTATCTCCATCAATATCCGCATCCACATCGCCATCCATTCCATCGGCATCCCCGCCAATTAAGGTCAAAATGATAAGTATTACAAGAATAATTGAGGCCAGTATGGCCACAACCCAGTAAATTTTTTCAAAAAGTGGTAAAGCAGTAAACCATTGTTCCATATATTTCAAGTTTAGGTTGGTTATAAAAGTAAGGGATTTCTTCGGTAATCCCTTCTAAGTTTAAATGCTTTTTGAGAGCAGGATAGATACAGCATTTCCTCCAAAGCCAACAGCATTAACAAGGATCTTTTGGATGTTCTCGGGAACATTTTGATTGTTGACGTAGGGCACGGGTATACAAGTTTGGGACCTTAGCATAAAGATGGCCAATTCTATGCTCAACAAGCCTGAAGCTCCGAACGTATGTCCTATCTTCCACTTATTCGTAGTCAAAAAAGGTAATTTGTTACAAAATATTTTATCTATGGCCATTTTTTCGGAGCTGTCTCCCTTAACCGTCCCCGGGGCATGCATGACAATGATGTCCACTTCATCCGGTGATAGGGTCCCCAAGGCCATTTTCATAGATTGCTGAAAACAAACGGCATCCGTAGAAATGGAAGTGTTGCTTTCCAAGGGTTCCGTGGCGTAGCCCATTCCATGAATACGGGCCAAGGCATTTTTAGGGCTTCCCTTTTCCAAGCAGGCCACGGCAGCTCCTTCGCCAAGGACCATGCTGTTTTCCCGCTTTTCCAGATCCAAGGCCCGGCAAGGGTATGCCCCATTCCCTTTGGCATAAATTTTAAGCGCTTGTATTTGCGCTATGGTGAATGGCGTCAAGGGGGCCTCGCTCCCTCCCACTAAAAATTTATCGGCCATTCCACTTTTAATCCAAGCTACCCCGTTCAACAACGCATGCAAGGCTGTAGAGCAGGTAATGGAATGCGATATTTCTGGACCCTTGGTCTGCAGGTCATGGGCCACCCAGGACGAGATGTTTCCCAAGGTTGTGGTTGGCGAAGAAAGGGTTGAAGTCCTTTTTTTACGAATAAATTCTTCGTGATATTTTTCGAAAAGGGCTGTTGCCCCCCTGGAGGAACCCATATTAATCCCAAAGTTGTCCTTGGAGTTCCACCCAGCTTGAGCGACCGCTTTTCTTGCAGTGAAGAGTGCGTAAAGTACGGTGCGATCCAACTTGCCGTATTTTGGATTGGATGCCCCCAGCGAATCTATTTCTCGTTGTATTTCCCTGGAAATGGGTGCTACCCAGGCCTTGATTTCCCCAAAATTCCGTTCTTCCAAACAGTGGGCCCCTTGTTTATAGGCCTCCCAAACAGCCTGGGGCGAGGCACCCAAAGGTGATACCGAGGCTAGGGCGGTTATGGAAATGGTTTGGTCCATGAGATATGGTAATAGTGGCACAAATCTAGGGGTTTTATAAAATTTTCAGAGGGTTTTTTAAGGCATATCACAAAATCCTTGGTCAAATTTGTAAATTAGACGCATCTGGAAGGTTTGGTATACCGGATGCAAGCAAAGCCGCCTTAATGGATCAAAAAAAACTAACCATTGTTGTTCCCTGTTTTAACGAATACTATCGACTACCGGTCGCCGATTTTTCTGCCTTTCTGAACCAACATCCACAGGTGGCACTTTGTTTTGTCAATGATGCCTCTACGGACAAGACCCTACAAAGATTGCATACTTTACAAAATGACTTTCCGCATCAGGTCGTGGTGCTGAACAATGAAAAGAACTTGGGAAAGGCAGAATCCGTACGCAAGGGGGTATTGGAGGGCAACGCCAAAACGCAATCGCCCGTACTCGCCTATTTGGATGCCGACCTGGCCACTTCCCTGGAGGAATGTTACGCGCTCAACTCCTATCTTGTTGACGGCAAGGAATTTGTTTTTGCCTCCAGAATCCTAAAAATAGGGTCGGTGGTGGAACGAAAATTCTCCCGTTTTCTTTTTGGTCGCGTTATTGCCACCTTTATTTCCAATATTCTGGACCTGAAGGTCTATGATACCCAGTGTGGCTGCAAGGTATTTAAGGCCTCCCTTTCGCAAATACTGTTCGAGCGCCCGTTTATCTCAAAATGGTTGTTCGATGTGGAACTCTTTAGCAGATTGTTGGTAGCCTACGGCAAGCCGGTGGCATTGGCCAAAATGGAGGAGATTCCCGTGCGGCAATGGATAGACCAAGGAGATTCCAAGGTAAAGCTCGCCTATTTTTTTCGGTTGTGGTATGATCTGTTCCTGATACGGAGGGAGCATCGCAAGAATAGTGCGCAGTATCGATTATAGTTTTTCGAGCATCATCTTTATACTGCCATATATCCGTTTCAGTTGTTCTTCGGATATGACGTAGGGCGCCAGAATATAAATGGTATTCCCCAGCGGGCGTAGAAAGACCCCCTGATCCATAAAATGCTCAAACAAACGGTCCCTAAGCTGTCCGTAGCGCTCCATTTCCACCTTAAGGTCCACGGCATATATAATCCCGGTCTGCCGTGTGGCAGCAACTTTGGGATGGTCTTTGATCTCCGCATCAAACTGTCTATGGGAGGCCATTATGCGTCGGATACTCGACTGTATTTCATCGGATTGCAATAGTGTTATTCCGGCCAAAGCGGCGGTACAGGCCAAGGGGTTTGCCGTATAGGTATGTCCATGGAACAAGCCCTTGGAAATCTCATCGCTGTAAAAGGCATCATATACCTCCAGCGTACAACTGGTGACCCCCATGGGAACAAGGCCTGCGGTCAACGCCTTGGAAAGGCACATGATATCGGGTTTGGACGTAATTTGGTCCGATGCAAAATTGGTTCCGGTCTTTCCAAAGCCCGTCATGACCTCATCGGCAATGGTAAGCACCTTATATTTCCCCATGAGCTCCAAAAGCTGGGCGAGTTCCTCGGCTCCGTGCATCTGCATGGCCGCCGCTCCCTGGACCAGGGGCTCATATACAAAGCCTGCAATGTCCTGTTTTTGTAAGCGGGTTTCCAGTTGTTCCAGAAGGGCATGGATTGTATGGGGAGTGGGTACCGGAATGCGTTCCACATCTATAAAAAACTCCTCGAAAGGTCCGTTGTAGACCGATAGACCCGAGACCGACATCGCACCGAAGGTGTCCCCATGGAACCCCCCTTCAAAAGCGAGCAGCACAGGGCGTTTTTTGCCTTGGTTGAAATGGTATTGCAAGGCCATTTTAATCCCGATCTCCGTGGCCGTGGACCCATTATCGGAAAAGAACAATTTTTCCTGGTTGGGGGGCAGTATCTTTATAAGTTCCTCTGACAACCTTACGGCAGGTTCATGGGTGAACCCGCTAAAGACCACCTGATCCAACTCCTGCATTTGCCCATATACCTTCTCCAAAATATAGTCGTTGCAATGCCCGTACATGCAGGTATACCAGGAAGCGATACCGTCTATATAGCCCTTTCCCCTTTCATCGTAGAGCATGGCTCCTTTGGCCTTGATGATGCCCAGCATCTCCGGGTGTAGCTTGTGCTGGGTAAGTGGATGCCATAAATGTTTTTTATCCCTTTCCGAAAGATTTTTGGATGCCATGAATTTATAAAACGAGCTTTTTATCTATCTTGCAAAGATGGGGATTAATCCCCAATAAACGGAACCCGGGCCATGCTTAAAAAGCTGATCGATTACTTTACCCCTTCCTATACACATCTAAAAAACAGGACCGCTTTCCTGCTGTTGTTGTTGACCGCTTTTCTGATCCGGTTTCCCTTTTTTTTTAGGGATTATGTAGACCGGGACGAAAGTACGTTTATCCTGGTGGCCCAATCCTGGGTAAATGGACATTTGCCCTACACGGAACTCTGGGACATAAAACCGCCCATTACCTTTCTTTTTTTTGCGAGTGTCATTTACAGCTTCGGAAAAAGCTTTTTGGCCATCCGTTTCTTTGGCACCCTAATGGTGGTCATTTCCGCCTTCTTTACCTATAAGATCGGAGAGAAAATGGGCTCCAAAAAATTGGGATTCTGGTCGGCCGTCATATGTGTGTACCTCCAAAGCATGTTCGGAAGCCTGCAAGGGGTCATGTCCGAACATATCTGTATGGCCTTTTTTATGGCAGCGCTCTACCTTATTATTTCATCAAAAAAGGGATACCGCTACGGTATGGCGGGACTCCTCATGGGGCTGGCGGTCATGACCAAACTGAATATGGCCTATGCCATTCTTTTTGTGGGCCTGTTTGTTCTTTTCGACCATTTTAGCAAAAAGGAGTTCCAAAGGGGCATGTTACGTTCCATCGGCTATGGAACCGGTATTCTTGTTATTATCGGATTGACGGTGCTGCCCTATTATTTGCAGGGCGATGCCGGTCTTTGGTGGAAATCGGTGGTGAAGGCCCCCTTGGAGTATGCCGGGGCCAGACGGTATTCTATCCTTAAAATATCACCCTTGTTTTTGATATTGACCGCTTTTTTTCTTTTCGCATGGAAAAAAAGGTTGTTGAATTTTAGGGAACGATCGGTGCAAATCCTATTGGTCGTTGTTCTGGGCGTGCTGCTATCCTTCCTGCGGGGGGGTCGCATCAACGGGCATTACCTCATTCAATTGCACCCGGTCCTTATCCTCTTGGTCGCCTTAGTGGTGAGCAAGCTTACCTACTTTAAGCGATTCGATTACAGGCCCTATGTTCTTTTCCTGTTGCTATTGCTGCCTGTGGAAACCTATTTGGAATATGCAGCGGTCGTAAAAAACAAAGGTGCCAAGGGCAGTTTTTTTAACGGGGAAGGAATCGATGTGCCCAAATTTATTATCGCAAACGGCCTTGAAACCAAGGACATTCTATTTTTGGAATATCACATTGGGTACTGGGTGCTGGGCGTAAATCCACCTACCAAGGCGGCCACCCACCCCAGTAATATCTGCAAATCCGAGATGTTTCCCTTTTATGACAACCCCAGGACAACTGGGGTGGAGGAGATCCGGTTCATTATGGAAACCATACGGCCCAAAACGGTGGTCATCAGAAAGAACAAATCCATTTTTGACAAAAAGCTCCTTGAGGAAAACGAATACATCAATGCATACCTACCCAGGCATTACCGGCTTTTCGAAACCATTGATCGGGCCCAGATCTATCAGCGATTAGAGTAACTGCAAAGCAGGCTTTAATTGCTCCGCATACTTTTTGACCACTGCCTTGTCAAAAGAGGTTTCCTCCTGGATCCTGCCGATCATAGGAACACCTGTCTTTTTTAAAATAATGCTTTCCGTGGTGGGGTGTTCATCCCCGCTAAAGAGCACGGAAACCTCAAAGCCTTTTAGCTGCAGCCAGTTGATGGTGAGCAGGGAATGGTTGATGCTGCCCAAATAATGTCGGGAGACCACCACTACTTTGTAATTCGGTCGTATGATGTCCAAAACGGTATCCGTATCGTTCAGGGGCACCAACAGGCCCCCAGCACCTTCAATGACCAGATGATTGTCCGTATCCGGCGCTACAATGGTGTTGATATCTATGGTAATTCCATCCAGGTGGGCGGCCGCATGGGGACTCATAGGGGTTTGTAATGCATAACTGTTCCCGTGCACCACGGTTCGTGGGTTGGATATGAGTTCCCTTATTTTATGGCTATCGGAACGGTCGAGGTCTCCGGCCTGTACCGGTTTCCAGTAATCGGCCTCCAAGGCCTCGGTAATGATGGCCGCGGCTACGGTCTTTCCCACATCCGTGGATATTCCTGTTACAAAAATTCGCTGCATCGTTCTAAGGCCTTGTAATCATATTGCAATTAAGACATTTATATTTCCGGGGCTCAAAAAACGGAAAAAGTTTGTAGAACAGTCCTTTTCTATCATAGTATCTTTCGGATTTTTGGGCCTTGCAATTGGGGCAGGTAACCGGGGTTCCATCATCGTTCAGGGCGTAGCTGCGTATTTCATTGTAGATTGCCAAGGCCTTTTCCTTATCCTCTTCGTATACTTCGAGTTTAACCCCTCCGATAGCGTGACTTATCATAGGGTCGGAGTTCAAGGTATTCTCGTCCTTTAGAAAAACGGGAATCCCTTCGGATTCCAACTTTCCCTTGATAATCTGTACATCACTTACGTACTCAAAGGCGGCTATCGTAAAACGCTTCCTGCTCATTTCTTTTTAAATAAATTTAGCCAATAATTCCAAGACCCTGCTTATTTCCTCCCGCGTGTTATACGTATGGAGACAAAACCGGAGTCGTTCGCTAGCTTGGGGAACGGTCGGGGAAAGAATGGGCCTTACATCAAAACCTGCTTCCTGCAATTTTTCGGACACCCGTTTTACGTTTTCGTTTCCGGGAATCGTACAGCAATGTATGGCCGAATCGCTCTCTATAAAGCTCCCTTTTAAACCTAGGGCCTTCTGTTGATTCCTAAAAAATTCGATGTTTTCCCAAAGCCCCTTCATGGCGCTCTTTCCCGGGGCCTCCATAAGAAGGTTGTGGGCCTCTATTACTGAAGCTGCGGTATGTGGGGGCATGGCGGTAGTATAAATAAAACTTCGGGCGAAGTTCACCAGATACTTTTTTAAGATGGCACTTCCCAAAATTGCGGCACCATGGCACCCCAGTGCCTTTCCAAAGGTTACGATCCCCGCAAAAACCTGCTGCTGCAGTCCCAATGTCGCCAACATGCTTTCACCCTGCCTGCCATAAACCCCCATAGCGTGTGCTTCATCTACCACCAACCGATAGCCATTATTATGGCAAAAGTCTGCGAAAGCCTTTAGATCTGGGCAATCCCCATCCATGGAAAAAACGGATTCGGTTACCACGTAAATCTCGCTATCGGTGCTTTTTAAGTGGGTGCCTACGGTCTTTGAAATTTTTGTTTCCAGATTTGCAAGATCATTATGGACAAATTTATAACCTTTGGCATGACCCATAGTGATACCGTCACGAATACTGGCATGTACCAATTCATCGTAAAAAACGAAATCGCCCCGTTGCGGGACAGCCGCAAAAAAACCTGTATTGGCGTCATAGCCCGAATTAAACACTAAGGCCGTTTCCATGCCATGAAAATTGGCAAGTTGTCCCTCCAGGTCCAGGAACAGGGGATGATTTCCCGAGAGTAAGCGGGATCCGGTAGCTCCATTGAGCCACAATCCCTTTTTGGAAAGCAAGTTTTCGGCCCTCTCGAATATTGCTTCGCTCCGGGCCAATCCCAGATAATCATTGGAGGAGAAATCCACCAGGTGCCGAGCCTGTGGTAAACTCCTCAGCGAACCATTGGCTTCCCTTTCATCCAATTTTGATTGTAGTTTTTTTGGAAATTTGGCCATGGGACAAATGTAATGTATCCTAATTTTAAATGGTATATTAGTTTGCGTAAACCGATGATCCATGAAAAAATTTATTTGCCTGTTACTTATTGTGCTTTGGGGCCAAACCGGGGCCGCACAGATCAATACCTATGCCATTTCGTTTCCCAATGCGGTGCATCATGAAGCGGAAGTAATGGCACGTTTTCCAAGCATTTCCGCGGATACCATTTCCTTTCGGATGAGCCGTACCTCACCGGGTAGGTACGCGCTTCACGAATTTGCCAAAAACGTCTACAATTTTAAAGCAACGGACAGCAAGGGCCAGCCCCTACAGGTGAAAAGGCCAGACCCCTATCAATGGGAAGTAGCCGGACACGATGGCACAGTGCATATTAGCTATACCTTGTTCGCCAATCGGGGCGGGGGTACGTACGCCCAGGTGGATGAGACCCATGCCCATCTGAACATTCCGGCTACTTTTATGTTTGCTCCCACGCTTGCTGAACGTGGAATAGAAGTGACTTTTGAGGTACGCACTGATTTAAATTGGAAGGTGGCCACACAGTTAGAACAGGTTTCGGGAACCACCTATTCCGCTCCAGACCTGCAGTATTTTATGGACAGTCCGACCGAAATAAGCGATTATAGTATTCGTGAATTTGAGCTTCCATCGGATACGGGCACCCAAAAAATTCAATTTGTACTGCACCATAATGGAACGGATGCGGAGCTGGACGCCTATTTCGAAAATGTGAAGAAAGTGGTGCATGCTGAAAAGGAAGTTTATGGGGTGCTACCTAATTTTGATCATGGCCGCTACACCTTTTTGGCCTGTTATATTCCCAATGCCTCTGGTGACGGGATGGAACACCGCAACTCTACCGTGCTAACGAGCACCCGCAGCTTAGCCGATGGCGGAATGGAAAGAAATATAGGAACGGTCTCCCATGAATTTTTCCATGCTTGGAACGTGGAACGGATCCGCCCACGCTCCTTGGAGCCCTTCGATTTTACTGAGGCGAATATGAGCGGTGCGCTTTGGTTTGCCGAAGGTTTTACCAGCTACTATACCAATCTAATTCTGTGCAGGGCGGGAATCCTTAGTCCGGAACAGTATGTGGAAGGCTTGGCGGGAACCTTCAACTACGTGTGGAACTCCCCGGCGAGACAGTATTTTAATCCTATAGAAATGAGCTACCAGGCCCCTTTTGTGGATGCCGCTACATCCGTTGACCCGGTCAACCGGGAAAACACCTTTATTTCCTACTACTCTTACGGGAGCATGTTGGGCCTGGCGCTGGACCTATCCCTGAGGAGCGAAAACTTAAATTTGGACGACTTTATGAAACTGGTCTGGCAAACCTATGGAACCCAAGAGATACCCTATACGGTTCAGGATTTACACAGGTCTCTGGGTCAATACGCCGGTAAGGCCTTTGCTGATACTTTTTTTGACAACTATATCCATAACAGCGGTATGCCCGATTACCAGACCCTATTTAACTCCGTAGGTGTCGTCCTAAAACAAAATGCGAACACACCATTATTTGGGGCAAACCTGGCCATTATGGACCATAATGCCACCGCGGTGATCCGTAGGAACACAAAAATTGGGAGTCCCGCCTACAAAGCCGGTCTGGACAAAGGGGACGCCTTAGTGACCCTAAATAAAACACCGTTCAAGGTAGGACAATCCGTGGCCGATTATATGGCGCAATTTAAGGTAGGTGATACGCTAGAGGTAGATTTTAAGCGCTTTGGGGAACAAAAAACGACTTCGGTAATCTTGGAAGCCAGCCCCAACTATACCATTTCCCTAATGGAAAAGGATGAAGTAATGCCCTCGGAAAAAATGTTGCAAGCGCGTAAGGATTGGTTAAAACTTGATTAAATGGAACTGCAATTTGGTCCGGCCAAATCAGAGGTTGAACTCCTCGGAATTTTAAAACTGCAAAAGGCCAATCTACCCAATGCCGTATCGTCCGATGAAAAACAACGGGAAGGCTTTGTAACGGTGAACCACACCTTGGAACTCTTAGGGCGCATGAACAGTGTTTGTCCGCACATCATCGCCAAGGACCGGGAGCGGGTGGTAGCGTACACCCTTTGCATGCATCCCATGTTTGCTTCAGAAATTCCTGTTTTAAAGCCTATGTTCAACGAAATTGACAGCATACTTCCCAAGATGGAAAACTATCTCGTCATGGGTCAGGTATGCATAGATAAGGCGTATCGGAAACTAGGGATTTTTAGAACCTTGTACGAGACCATGCAGAAGTCCACAAGATCTGGATTTGATAGTATTGTTACCGAGGTGGATGCAGAAAACGTGCGCTCATTGCAGGCACATTATGCCGTGGGGTTTCGGGACTTGAAAACCTACACGTCCGGGGGACGGCAGTGGCACCTGATCGTGCTGAAATAAAAAAGCCACGCCCGAAGGCATGGCTTACATCATAACAGTATTTTGTTTAGTCTGCCAGAACAATGACCTTGTTGTCATTCATTTCTACTGTGCCACTAGTAATGGTCAGGACCGTTTTTCCTTTGGCATCCTTGGAAAACTTATTTTCATAGGCTTCATCAATGGATACCTCTCCTTCGATCTTTACCTCCCCGGCCTGTAACAGGGAAACGATAGGGGCGTGATTGGTGAGCATTTGAAACTCTCCATCAACACCAGGTACGGTGACCGAGCTTACTTCTCCGGCAAACAAGGTTGCCTCGGGTGAAACAATTTCTAGATACATATTCTTTAGTATTCGGTAGTTCGCAGTCCTATTCGGTACGGTCTACTTGTTATGCTTCCGCCAACATTTTCTCTCCTGCTTCTATAGCCTCTTCAATGGTTCCCTTAAGGTTAAAGGCCGATTCTGGCAAACGATCCAGTTCACCATCCATAATCATATTAAATCCTTTGATGGTATCCTTGATGTCTACCAAGACCCCGGGCATACCCGTAAATTGTTCGGCCACGTGGAAGGGCTGTGATAGGAAACGCTGTACACGTCTTGCCCTACCTACGGCCAATTTATCCTCCTCGGAAAGTTCTTCCATACCAAGGATTGCAATGATATCCTGTAATTCTTTATAACGCTGAAGCAACTCTTTTACCCTTTGGGCACAATCGTAATGCTCGGCACCGAGTATATCGGCTGTAAGGATCCTGGAAGTAGAATCCAAGGGGTCTACGGCTGGATAGATACCCAATTCCGCAATCTTTCTGGATAATACCGTGGTGGCGTCCAAGTGGGCAAAGGTAGTTGCCGGCGCGGGATCCGTCAAGTCATCCGCGGGAACATATACCGCCTGTACCGAGGTAATGGAACCTCTTTTGGTAGAGGTGATACGTTCTTGCATGGTACCCATTTCCGTGGCCAGGGTAGGTTGGTATCCTACCGCCGATGGCATACGTCCCAAAAGGGCCGATACCTCGGAACCTGCTTGGGTGAAACGGAATATATTATCCACGAAGAAAAGAACGTCTTTTCCCTGACCCTCGCCGGCTCCATCACGGAAGTATTCCGCTATGGTCAACCCGGAAAGTGCTACACGGGCACGTGCTCCTGGAGGTTCGTTCATTTGTCCGAATACAAAAGTTGCTTTGGACTCCTTCATAACCTTCTTGTCAACTTTGGACAGGTCCCAACCTCCTTCTTCCATGGAATGAAGAAAATCGTCCCCGTATTTGATAATCCCCGATTCCAACATCTCGCGAAGCAAGTCGTTTCCTTCTCGCGTACGCTCTCCTACACCGGCGAATACGGATAGTCCCCCGTGTCCCTTGGCAATGTTGTTGATCAACTCTTGGATCAGTACGGTTTTACCAACACCGGCACCTCCGAACAATCCAATTTTACCACCTTTGGCATAGGGCTCGATCAAATCGATTACCTTGATTCCGGTGAACAACACTTCTGTGGAAGTTGATAAATCTTCAAACTTAGGTGCCTCCCGGTGTATAGGCAGGCCATCCTTACCTGTTTTGGGCAAGTTCCCAAGACCGTCAATGGCATCACCGATCACATTGAACAAACGACCATAAACGTCGTCTCCAATGGGCATCTGAATGGCGTTTCCGGTTGCTACGGCCTCCACGCCCCTACTCATCCCATCCGTAGAGTCCATGGAGATTGTCCTAACGGTGTTCTCACCAATATGCGACTGTACTTCCAAGATTAATTTGGAACCATCTTCCTTGGTGATTTCCAAAGAGTCATAAATTTTGGGAAGGTCCGCTCCGGACTGAAATTCCACATCGATTACCGGTCCAATAATTTGAGAAACTTTACCTGTAACTTTAGCCATTACGCTGATATATTTTGAAGATTATAATATTTTGGAAATACGCTGTCTTACAACGTATTCCGCCTTCGTTTTTCCGGCTGCAAAGATATGGTATTCACTTTTAAATAGAAACTTCTTTTCTTTTTTTTTGGACATAAAAAAAGGGCGCCCTAAATGGCGCCCTTCCATATTTTCATTCTTCCCCCTTTTTAAGGGTTTATGGTCCAGGAGACATAGTATATGGAACCAATCAAACCGGTACCTACAGCGGTAAAATATTCGTCCCCCAAAAGATTGGAGGCCCCGGCCTTGAAAACCGACTTGATCTTAGGAACGGTATAATTGACCTGTGCATCCAAAACGGTGTAGGCAGGAATGTCGCCATCGGCAAAAGTGGCCTGCCATTCATAGGAATCGCTCCATCGGTAGTTGATATTAAAACCAAAATTTTCGAAGAGCGCGGTATGGCCAAAAGAGGCCTTAGCCTTGTGCTTGGGTGTGTTGAAATTGGTCCTAAAATCTGGAAACGCCGCTTGGTTGAAATCCAAATCGGCAAAGGTATAGTTGGCGCCTAAATCAAAATTCCCTAAAACCTTAACGTCTACACCCAAGGTGGCTCCGTACGACTCAATATCGGCCTCCGAGTTGGTGTAGGTCTGATATGGGAAAAAGTCCCCGTTCTGCAAGGCTAGCAATGATAGTGCGTTATCCCCTGCCTGTCCATAAAAAGGAACGATGACCGTAGTATTGGAAATAAAGTTCTTATATCTATTGTAGTAGCCGCTCAAATCAATGGTAACCTTACCCAACTGTGCCCTGTACCCCACCTCGTAGGCGGTAATCTCCTCGGGTTGTACGATCGGGGTGTTGACAGCTGTGGGTGTACCCGCATTGACCGAGTTTAGGGAGAAGGCATTTTCATAAGCGGCCCTGCCCACCACCGTAGCCGTGGTAGCACCAACTGTGTTGGCACCTACATCGCTAAGGGTATACGTGCGTATATCCCTATCCAAGTTGTCCGGAGCCGATCCCACAAGTACGGCCCTACCGGCATTTAACCCAATAAACAAGTCCTGGGTAGTAGGGTTTCTAAATCCTTGTTGTACCGAGGCCCTGAAGTTTTGGTTTCTATTTTTGCCGGCCGTGTATACCACCGAAATTCTGGGGGAATAAAAGCCATCAAAGAATTCGTTCTTGTCATATCGGATAGAACCGGTCAGCTTTAAACGTTCATCCATCAACTTTTTCTGTATCTGCAAATAGGCTCCAAATTCATTATAGGTAATAGGACCATCGATATCGGTAAAGATCGTCCCCTGGGATCTTAGGTCATATTCCCTAAAAGAGCCCCCTATTTGTATATCGGCCACTTCTCTGGTAAGGTGACTAAAATTGTAATTCGCGTCCACATGACGGAATTTGGTGTTGTCTATAAACTTTGATCCGGTGTTCAAGTCCCCATCTGAAGTAATGCGGTTGAACGCGGCTTGGAACTCCGGGGTTCCTGGCATAAACCTCCCCGTATCTGCAGCTACGCGTGCTGCGGCATGTGCCTGGGTCGCTGCATCTTCCCTGGAAAGTCCGCCCTGGAAGCCTCCCAAAAAGGTAGGGATGTAGGTTTGGGCATACTCGGTGAACCATTGGGTATCCCCTTTCCATGCCCGGTTAATATTAATCCCTGTAAAGCGGGTGTCATAGGAATCCCCCGAACCTTCAGAGGTAATATATCCCCGCAGAAAAAAGTTATCGTTGCGTATCTCTATCTTATGTTGTTGAAAAATAAAATTCGTCACGGCATACCTATTGGCCCCTTGGTAAATGGTATTACCTCTACCTACACGTCCATTGTACAGGATTTCAAAATCATCCCCAAAAGGTTTATAGTGCACCGAGTAATCGGTCTTTACACTTTCAGCGTTGTAATTGGTAAGGTCGCCTTCGGCATAACCGGTCCTGGAAACTACGGCGCTACCCACTGTTCCCGTGGGAAATCCTGCTGCCGCATCAAAATTAAGGAGCGTACTTACCTCATCGCCATAAATATTTAAACCGTCATAGGCGGGATCGGCACGGGTAAACCCGGGATTGTTGATGTCATCTGTCCTAACCGCATGCCAGTCCTCTCCCCTTAAAAAGGAAAAATTGGCCTTTACGGCAAATTTATCGCTAAAGGCATGTGCCACCCGTATACCCAAATCGTAATAATCGTTATCGCCCGCCGCCAACTGGGAGGTAATCCCCGTTTTAAAATAAGCGCTTATACCCTGAAAATCGAAAGGATTCTTACTGGTCATGAACAGGATTCCGTTAAAGGCACCTGCACCGTATAGGGCCGAGGAAGCTCCGGGCAGGATCTCTACGCTCTGTACTTCCAACTCGGACATCCCCACAAGGTTACCGAGCACAAAATTAAGTCCGGGCGCTGAATTGTCCATCCCGTCTACCAACTGCAAAAAACGGGTATTCGCAAAGGTGGCAAATCCCCTCGTGTTGATAGATTGAAAGGTTAAACTATTGGTATTTATATCTACTCCCTTAAGATTTTGCAGGCCGCCGTAAAAGGATTCTGCCGTGGTGCTTTGGATATCCTTTAGGCCAAAGCGCTCTACCGAAACCGGGGATTCAAAAATACGTTCAGGTGTTCTGGACGCGGAAACCACTATCTCGTCCAACAGGGTTTGTACTTCTGAAATAGTTATCGCCAGGGTTTGATTGTTGGATGTAACGTCCACTATAAAATCGGAATACCCTACACTGGTTATCCTTAGTTGGAAAGGGGGGATTTCCGAAGTCTCCAAAACAAAATTACCATCAAAATCCGTGACCGTGCCTACTGCCTTTCCAATGATAACAACATTGGCCCCAGGAACGGGTTCCGCATTCTGATCAACCACTTTTCCATTGACCGTGGTTTGGGAAAACCCGATCATGCCGCATATTAGAAAGCATAAAAATAATAGTGTTCTCATGTTAATTTTGAGTTAAATTAGTTTGCCGGACAAGTTACATTTTTTTTTATTTCAATAACAATAAAAAGAAAAAAATTATGCATGCATAATATTATTTTGGCAAAAAAAATGGACTTACTGTAGCTTATCCTTAAAAATACAAAAAAAGTCGTGAATATTTTCACGACTTTTCATACTAATAGTGTTGTATTGTCCTTCTTATTCCACGGTGACCGACTTTGCCAGATTACGCGGCTGGTCCACGTTACAACCCCTCATGACCGCAATATGATAAGACAAGAGCTGTAGGGGAATAGTGGTCAACAAGGGCGTAAGGCTTTCCAAGGTCTCGGGGACCTCTATGACATGGTCTGCCAAGGCCTTAACGCTTTCATCCCCCTCGGTTACGATAGCGATGATTTTTCCCTTTCTCGACTTTATCTCCTGAATATTGCTTACCACCTTCTCATAATGGCCTTTTTTGGTCGCTATAACAAAAACCGGCATTTGTTCATCAATAAGCGCAATTGGCCCGTGCTTCATTTCGGCGGCAGGATAGCCCTCTGCATGAATATAACTTATCTCCTTTAATTTTAGGGCACCTTCAAGGGCTACGGGGAAATTGTATCCCCTGCCCAGATACAGGCAATTGGCAGAATCCTTGTACACCTCCGATATGTGCTCTACCAAACCGTTGAATTCCAAAGCGCGCTCTACCTTGGAAGGAATATTCTCCAATTCCGTTAAAAACTCATGGAACTTTGATTCTGAAAAAACACCCTTTTCCTTGGCCAGTTTTAAGGCGATTAAGGTAAGCACCGTTATTTGCGTGGTAAATGCCTTTGTTGAGGCTACCCCAATTTCCGGACCGGCATGGGTATAAGCCCCTGCATGGGTCTCCCTGGCAATGGACGACCCTACCACATTACATACCCCGAACACAAACGCCCCTTTCTGTTTGGCAAGCTTTATGGCCGCCAGGGTATCTGCAGTTTCCCCTGATTGGGATATCGCTATAAGCACATCGCGATCGGTAATCACCGGGTTCCTATACCTGAATTCCGATGCGTATTCTACTTCTACCGGGATTCTGGCCAGGTCTTCAAAAATGTATTCCGCTACTAGGCCGGCGTGCCAAGACGTGCCACAAGCTACAATGATTATACGGTCCGCGTTCAAAAACTTCTCGAGGTTCTGATCGATTCCCGCCATCCGTATTAAACCTCTATCCGCCAATAAACGCCCACGATAGGTGTCTAAAATGGCCTTGGGCTGTTCATAGATTTCCTTGAGCATAAAATGGTCGTACCCTCCCTTTTCAATCTCTTCAAGGTTGAGCTTCAATTCCAAAATATTGGGATAGGCAATGGCATCGTCCTTTATCTTTCGGAGTTTGATCTCTTTTCCCAACCGAATTATGGCCATCTCCTCATCCTCCAAATAGACGGCATTGTTCGTGAACTCAATAAAGGGGGAAGCGTCCGAGGCCACAAAGTATTCATTCTCCCCAATCCCAATCGCCAAAGGGCTTCCCAGCTTGGCCACCACGATTTCATCGGGTTTCTGCCTGTCAAAGACGGCAATGGCGTATGCGCCTACCACCTGGTTTAAGGCAATTTGAACTGCCTGGCCCAGTTTCACCTCCTCTGTGTTCTTGATTTCCTCGATCAGGTTCACCAGTACCTCGGTGTCGGTATCCGATTCAAAGGTGTATCCCCTTTTGGTCAACTCCTTTTTGATGGATTCATAATTCTCTATAATTCCATTATGGATAATGACCAAATCGCCCGAGTTGGAGTAATGTGGGTGGGAATTTATATCATTGGGAACACCATGGGTGGCCCATCGGGTATGACCCAAGCCCAAATTGCCATTAAGCGACATGGTACTTTTGGCCTTGTTCTTCAGGTCTTCGACCTTACCCTTGGTTTTGGACAAATTAATGGTATCCCCATCAAAAATGGCTATCCCAGCACTGTCATAACCGCGGTACTCTAACCGCTGTAAACCCTTTATGATGATGGGGTAGGCCTCTCGGTGCCCCATATATCCTACAATTCCACACATAATTCACTGTATTTTATGGTTGGTTTCACGCTTTTTCCATTGCAAATTTAAGCGATGCATTCAAAAACCATGTAAAGTTTTGGATATATAACGGATAATTCCTACTAGTGGTATATAAGGACTAGTTTGTCTCGGTATAAAAAATCTCCAGTTGTAGTTTCATATCTTCTTCGCCAGGGGCCACATTGCTGCCAAAAAGCACAGTGCCCAAAGGGTTGATGGTAGACATAATCGGAATGTTGCTCTCCTCCCCATTCTCCAACATTGCCCCTGCAGCGGAAATGACATTAATATTGGAGGTAAGTGCAAGGCCCAAGATCGCATTGGTGGAATCCCTAACAATCAGGTTGTTGATATGGTCCGTGATACGAACCGTATACTTAACACCCTGCCCATTGGATTCTTCCAAAATACCATCGTAATCGGGAAACGAGTTCAAGGGATTGGGATCGGCAACATCGAATAAGGGATTGTAAAGGGGTACATTGGTCTCCGCATTGTAGAGATATAGTCTTGGAGGCTCTATTACCGTTCCCGGAGCGCTGTCCAAGGTGGTCCGATCTACATAAAACACAAGATTTGCCTCATTGATGATCCAATTGTTGGCCTTGATCTCATTGATCGTTTCCCGTCCTAGATTTTCATCGAACAATTTTATTTCGGCAAAAGCACCGGCACCTCCTTTAATATAAAGTCGTGAGGCATTGGTCTCCGTGTCCAAATTATCCGTGATCGAAGCGGGGTATGCATCATTTATGAAGGTGTTCACCGCATTTCCTCCTAGGGCCCCGGTCTGTGTGTTCAGGGTCAACAAATTGAGCTGAAAGGTGCTCTCTACCTTTTCTGTGGTATCATCTGCCGTATCATCCGTCCCATTGGTATCCACCCGATCGTAATCATAAACGATGTCTATGGTTACGGCATCCGCCGTCAGATCCAGTCCCAACAGAACATCTCCCGAAGTAATTGCCAGATGAATCCCCCTAAAGAACTCCGCAAAATTGGCCTGGCTCAACAACTCGGATTGCCCTTCTTTGTCCAGCACATTGGTCTGAAAAAAGGCAGGGTCTAACGGTACTCGTATCCCAGGAGCAAGTCGGCTTTCCACGGAACCTATTTCGTTTACTTCCGTATCTGGGTCATCTTCTTCTACCAAAAATAAGAACTCCTCATTGCTAATGGTCACCTCCCCATCAAAGAGCACATCGGAAACGAAGGTGGGCGAGAACTCTTGGGTAGAAAAATATTCCTGCGATTCCTCAAAATTGGTATTGGGGTCCAGATCGCGTAAAAAGAAGGTAGAACGTGCCACCCGTAGATTAAAGGGCATCTCCCGGTTGCCATAAATGCTATCGAGGTCGAATCGTCTTGGAAACCGCTGGCCCAAGGTAGATTCATCCTCATCATCGGTAATTCCGTCCCCGTCGGTATCGGTATTCAGTGGATCCGTGCCATCAATAGCTTCTTGGGAATCGGTAAGGCCATCCCCATCGCTATCGCTATTGGCGTCCAAAGGGTCAGCATCAAATTCATCATCCACGCCGTCCCCGTCCCTATCGGAACTATTGGTTTCAAAAGGTATGTATAAAAAAACTTCTTTTACTGTCTCATTTTCCCGTATAGTGCTATCATCGTCGTCCGTATCGGAATCATCCTCCACCTGTTGCGTAGATAACCCAAAAGTCGGGTTGGCTGCAGACAGTTGCACTTGGGCAGTGATCTGCGCTTCCGTATTCCCATAGACGGGATCATTGAAGTGCCCCAATTGATACAGTGGCAATCTATTGGTCTGCACGGCCTGGATTCCTTTGTTGTAGGCAAAAACGTCAAAAACGGCACGGTCTGTCACAAAAGGCTCCCCTCCAATTACACCTTCGCCCACGGAGGTAAGCTCCTCCTCACAAGAAAACAAGACCATGATAAGAAGGGTTCCTGCCAGTGCAGGGAGCTTTATTCTATTCAAAAAACTCATGAAAATTATTTTAAGACTTCGGTGTTATAAAAATTCGCATAGGCTTCCTCAAATTCTTGTATGGAAACATATGGCAACACAGGTTTTTGGAGGTTGGAAATATATTGTTGTAACTCTTCCGGAATTTCTTCCGCCGCTAAAATAACAGCATCGGAAAAATCTACCGCGACTTTTAACAAATTATTATAGTCAGGGCTCTGCAGTACGTTTATCTGTTCTTCCGCAATCCCGTCAAAAGCGATTTTTTTATGTAATTCGGCATCCAATTCGCCGTCAAAGCCACTTCCGTAAACAGAGGTAACTATTTTGCTGTCCGCAAACAAGGGTTCATCTGCATAATATTGTTTTAGATAAAGCGGGACCAAAGAAGCCATCCAGCCATGTACATGGATGATGTCCGGTGACCAGTTTAATTTTTTAACCGTTTCCACCACCCCTTTTGCAAAGAAAATGGCCCGTTCGTCGTTGTCCGGAAACAAAGCACCTTCCTCATTGGTAAAGGTCGCCTTGCGTTTAAAATACTCTTCGTTATCTATAAAATAGACCTGGATCCGTTCCTTTGGTATAGAAGCCACTTTTATAATCAAGGGCATGTCCATATCGTTGATTACCAGATTCATCCCCGATAACCTGATCACTTCATGGAGTTGGTGCCTCCTTTCATTGATATTCCCAAATCTGGGCATAAATATCCTTATCTGGCCCCCATTGCTGTTGACCATTCTTGGTGCTTCGTAAGACATTAAGGAAACTTCGTTCTCTGGCAGGTAGGGTACTAATTCTGAAGATACAAACAATATCTTTTTACCATTCATAAAGACTTTATTTTATTTATCGCGGAAACGTAGCTGCAAAATTACAAAAATTATGCAGATTAGCTGTAATTATAGTAAGTTTGCTCGCTTTAAAAATTGTTATGCCGGTATTCAGCACGAAAAGGAAACTAAATTCCCATCTTCGGTCAAACAGCACCAAAAACCATACCATTGGTCTGGTTCCAACTATGGGGGCATTGCACTCGGGGCATCTTTCCCTCGTTAAAAAGGCCATCTTGGAAAATGACCAAGTCGTGGTGAGTATTTTCGTGAACCCTACGCAGTTCAATAATGAGGAAGATCTCTTAAAATACCCCAAGACCATGGCAAGTGATGTCGCGCAACTGGAGGCGATATCGGACAATATCCTGATTTTTGCTCCTTCCGTAAAAGAACTTTACCCGGAGGGTACACAATCCGAGACTTTTAATTTTAACGGCTTGGATATGTTGATGGAAGGGCGGTTCAGGGAAGGGCACTTTGACGGGGTAGGCACCGTGGTAGAGAAATTGTTGAAGGCCGTAGGTCCGGACAGGGCCTACTTTGGAGAAAAGGATTTTCAGCAACTGTTGATCATACAAAAGCTGGTGGCACTGAAAGAAATCCCGGTGCAGATCATTGGCTGCCCCATCGTCAGGGAGCCGCACGGGCTGGCCATGAGTTCCAGAAATGAAAGACTGTCCACAGAAGCCCGCCAGGAGGCCGGTTTTATTTATCGGACGTTGTTGAAGGCAAAGGAAAGGTTCGCCAAAAAAAGCGCCTTTAAGGTAAAGGAATGGGTAACCCGTCAATTTGAACAGAACCCTCGATTGACCTTGGAATACATTCAAATTGCGGACGCCACTACCCTAAGACCGTTAACGCGAAAACAAAAGGGCAAAAAATACCGAGCCTTTGTTGCCGTTTATGCCGAGGGCATACGGCTAATAGATAATATCGCATTGTAATTGATTAACTTTGTGCCATGCAAATAGAAGTACTAAAATCAAAGATCCATCGCGTAAAGGTTACGGGTGCGGATTTAAATTATATAGGTAGCATTACCATTGATCAGGACCTAATGGATGCTGCAAACATTGTTCGGGGCGAAAAAGTACAAATCGTGAACAACAACAATGGGGAGCGTTTGGAAACCTATGCCATTCCAGGTCCCAGAGGTAGTGGTGAGCTTACCTTGAACGGTGCTGCGGCCAGGAAGGTGGCGGTAGGTGATGTGCTAATTCTTATCACCTATGCACAGATGGCCTTGGAAGAAGCTAAAAAATTCAATCCCGCTTTGGTATTCCCCAATGAGGAAAACAATCTTTTGAACTAATTTTGAACGCCTCCTTAAAAAAGATCCTTAAAACAGTGATTCCCATAGGTTTGGGGGTTTTTCTGGTTTGGTATTCGTACACCATCACCTCTCCGGAAGACCGGCAACAAATCCTGCGGTATATTCGGGAGGCCGATATGTTTTGGGTAGGCCTTTCGGTAGGTATAGGAATCCTCAGCCATGTGTCGCGTGCCATACGCTGGAACTACTTATTGGCGCCCTTGGGCTACCGGCCCAAAATAAGCAATACCATTTTGATCATACTTTTGGCCTATTTTGCCAACTTGGGCATTCCCAGGTCTGGGGAGATACTCAGGGCCACTGCCTTGGCTACCTATGAAAAAGTGCCCTTTGAGAAGGGGTTTGGGACTATCGTCACCGAGCGTGTCATCGATTTGCTCATGCTTATGCTGGTCATCGGCATCACGCTTTTTTTACAAACGGATATCATCCTGGAATTTTTCCAGGACCGGGGGTTTGATCTTAATGGCTTACTCTTATTGGCCGGAGCAGGCATCTTAGGGGCGCTGTTGTTTCTGGTTTTTGTGCGCAGATCCAATTCAAATCTTGCCCTTAAATTGAAGGCCTTCGTAAAAGGCCTCCTGGATGGTGTTTTCAGCGTTTTTAAAATAAAAAATAAATGGGGGTTCATTTTGCATACCCTGTTTATCTGGTCTGCCTATATTGCCATGTTCTGGGTGATAAAATTTACGGTGCCCGAAACCATGGACCTTAGCTTGGGCGAACTCCTGGTCGCCTTTGTAGCCGGGGCCTTCGCCATGACCGCTACCAATGGGGGCATAGGGCTCTACCCCATTGCCGTGAGCGGGTCCCTTGCCATTTTTGGAATAAGCGCGGTATCCGGGGACGCCTTTGGCTGGATTATGTGGATCGCCCAAACTTTAATGGTCGTTGTTTTTGGTGCAATATCTTTTCTGGTCTTACCGTTATTGAACAGAAACCGGTAGTGTTCCACACCAAAAAACAGCTTATGAGATCTTTGTTGACCCTTCTAGCATGTATCATGTCCTTGGGATTGAGTGCCCAGGTGACCCAGGAAATCTTTGAATCCTTTAAGCTTCAGGAAAGAAGGGATGTTTCCTATTATTTTCCGGAAGATTATTCCGAGGAGAAAAAATACCCCTTGGTAGTCGTTTTGGACGGGGATTACTTATTTGATCAGGTAGTGGCCACCTCCAAGTTTTACAGTAAGTTTCAAGGAATGCCGGAAACCATCGTGGTAGGTATTCACCAGAGCAAGAACGATCTGCGACTGGAGGACTGCGATTACGAACCGGATACCGGGCTGCCCACGGAAAAAGGGAAGCTGTTTTTTGAGTTTCTGGGCATGGAGATCATTCCTTATTTGGAGACCAGTTATTCCGTGGCTCCCTTTAAAATGATCGTAGGATTTGATATTACCGCCAATTTTGGCAATTACTACCTATTCAAGGAGAAGTCGCTCTTTAACGCCTATATCAGTATTGCGCCGCTCCTGGCGCCGGAAATGGAGAGCAGGGTGCCGGCCAGACTCAGTGCCCTAGATCAGCAAATATTCTATCACCTCGTGGTAGGGGGCAACAACGACGATAACAAAAAGGCCACTTTACAGATGGATCGGGCCATTAAGGTCCTGGATAAAGAAAATCTAAACTACTATTTTGACGAATATCCATCGGCAAACGAGATATCCGTGGCCACTTACGGCATCGGCAAGGCCTGGGACAGGACTTTTGATATGTTCAGGCCCATCAGTCCAAAGGAATACCGGAAAAACATCTTGGCCTCCGAAGAGCCTGTATATGACTATTTGGAAAAAAAATACGCCAAACTCGAAGAACTGTTCGGGTTCCGAAAGCAAGTAGAACTGAACGATATCATGGCCATTTATGCCGGCTGCCGGAAAAAAGACGATTTTGAGTCCTTGAAACCGCTGTCCGATCTCTGTAAGCGCGAATTTCCCGAGACGATGTTGGGCTTTTATTTTGAAGGGGAATATTACGAGGAAATGGGGGAGACCAAAAAAGCGCTGCGTACCTTTGAAAAAGCCTTTGGTATGGAGGAGATAGATTTCCTTACCAAGGAAATGGCCTTGGACAAAATGGACGCCCTAAAGGCCGATTTTGGGTATTGATTCCTTTCTATCCTTGAGATTCCCAGCCCTGGCATTTGATCAGCAGTATAGCTCCTGGGCTTAACTCCGGCCTAGTCACAAGGCTTGGCCTTCTCCCATTGCCTTCCACCACATCCACAGTTTTCATCTGGAAAGACCGGGTCGTAAGCGCCCTGCCATTTATCGTATTCGCAGATAAAATGTAACCGTCCATCGGCATCGATGAACGCGGCGCAACCTACCTTGGTGGCCAATTCAAATACCATTTGGGTATAATGGGCCCCGCCCCTATTGCACGATGGGGAATCCTGTTCCTCGGCCAACCATCCGGACACGTAACTATCATCAAAAAAATCCCAAGGTTGTCGCCAGTGCATATTCTCACCAATGGATTCAGGGCAGTCATCCACACAACCCGAAAATTCCCTGTATTTTTCCAATCGGTCCGCCATCGCGCTATGGGGACCATCTGCTCCCGACGTCTCCGCCCACCATTGGGCCACGCATGCCAAATTATAGTCCCATTCCAAGGGGGGAAGACAATATTCTGCCCGTTTTTCATTATGCAGGTCCAGTATTTCCGCGGCTATCGTGGCTGGTAATCTGTCATCCGCCTTTGGAAAGCTGGCGCAGTCTCCGGACAACGCTATCGGTGGATCGGGATCCGGTGGGGCGTCCTTATCGGAACTGCAGGCTGTTATCGCCAAAATAAAAGCAAGAAATACAATTTTTGAGGTACGGGGCCAAAGCAAAATTCCATTGATCATGATCATATGTGTTAAAAGATGCCCCAAAGAAGAAACGTGCATGGGGCAGTACTTATTGTTCCAAAACACCGGCGATAGCTTTTGAAGTTTTTCGGTCCCTTTTTTTAAACTTTATTCTATCTTTAGACGCAAGCTTAAACCTAGAAATGGCCAAGACCAAAACAGCTTTTTTCTGCCAGCACTGCGGTACGCAGTACGCCAAATGGGTGGGACAATGTACTGCCTGCAAACAATGGAATACCGTGGTGGAGGAAGTTATCCAAAAAGAGGAAAAAACCGCCTGGAAAACCAGTGCCAATGGTTCAAAAAAGACGGTTAAATCCCTTAGGGTCCATGAGATAAGCACAGCCACGGAAACACGCCTTGACCTTCATGACAAAGAGTTTAACAGGGTCTTGGGCGGTGGCCTTGTGCCCGGTTCCCTGGTGCTTTTGGGCGGGGAACCCGGAATTGGCAAAAGTACGCTCTTGCTGCAGATTGCGCTAAAACTTCCATACAAGACCCTGTATGTGTCCGGAGAGGAAAGCCAAAAACAAATTAAGATGAGGGCCGATAGGGTACATCCCGGTAGCGAATCCTGTTATGTCCTCACCGAGACCAAGACCCAACATATTTTTCAGCAGATCCAGGCCGTGGCCCCGGACATTGTGGTTATCGATTCCATCCAGACCCTGCATTCGGATTATATTGAGTCTGCCGCCGGTAGCATCTCACAAATACGTGAATGTACCGCCGAACTTATCAAATTTGCCAAAGAGACCAATATCCCGGTTATTCTAATCGGGCATATCACCAAGGATGGTACCATTGCCGGACCCAAGATTCTGGAACATATGGTAGATACGGTCTTGCAGTTCGAAGGTGATCGCAACTATGTATACCGCATTCTACGTGCCTTGAAAAACCGTTTTGGCTCCACAGCCGAACTGGGTATCTACGAAATGCAGGGAAGCGGGCTTCGGGAGGTGAACAACCCTTCTGAAATTTTAATATCAAAGAACGATGGGGACCTCAGCGGTACCGCCATAGCTGCTACAGTAGAAGGCATGCGCCCCTTGATGATAGAGATCCAAGCGCTGGTAAGCACCGCGGTATACGGCACGCCCCAAAGAACCACAACGGGCTATAATGCAAAACGTTTGAACATGTTGCTGGCGGTGCTCGAAAAAAGAGCGGGATTTAAACTGGGAGCCAAGGACGTGTTTCTAAATATTACCGGCGGCATCTCGGTAGATGATCCGGCCATTGATCTGGCGGTCATTGGTGCCATACTTTCAAGCACTGCGGATATCCCTGTTGAGAAAGGGGTATGCTTTGCGGCAGAGGTGGGACTCGCTGGGGAGATACGCCCGGTGCAACGGGTAGATCAACGCATCCTGGAGGCCGAGAAATTGGGTTTTACCGCCATTTTTGTGTCCAAAAACAATAAAATTGCCCTAAAAAACCCAAAAATAGAAATCCGATTGGCCTCAAAGATAGAGGATGTGGTACGGGCATTGTTCGGCTAAGATCAACAATAATCCCTAACTTTATGGGATATCCAATACAGCTAAACATGAGACACCTATTTCCCTTCGCCCTCTTTTTTCTATGCCTTATAGCCTGCAAACAACAGCCTGCATCAAAGGCGGAAGAAACGAACACCACCACCACTGACTATTTTAGTTTTGCCGACCGGGACGACCAATACACGGGTGGAATCAAGATGATTCCCATAAGCACGGACAAAGGCACCTTTAAGGTTTGGACCAAAAGGGTCGGGAACAACCCTACAAAAAAAGTTCTCTTACTGCATGGAGGCCCCGGGATGACCCATGAACTTTACGAATGTGCCGATGGCTATTTCCCGGAAGCGGGCATTGAGTATATCTACTACGATCAGCTAGGTTCGTACTACAGTGATCAACCAGATGACCTTTCCCTTTGGACCAAGGAACGTTTTGTAGAAGAGGTAGAGCAGGTACGGAAGGCCCTGAAATTGGACCCTTCCAATTTTTACCTCCTAGGGCAATCCTGGGGAGGGATGCTGGCCATGGAGTATGCGCTAAAATATCAGGACAACCTCAAAGGACTGATCATCTCCAACATGATGAGCAGTATCCCGGAATACAATGCCTATGCACAGGAAGTCCTGGGGCCCCAATTGGATCCGGAGGTGTATACCGAAATACAGGCCATTGAGGCCAAGGAAGATTATGAAAACCCGCGCTATGGGGAACTGTTGTTCACACACTACTATACGGAGCACGTGCTTCGCAGTCCGCCCGACCAATGGCCCGAAGCCGTAATGCGCAGCTTAAAGCACGCCAACAACCAAATTTATGTGCACATGCAGGGATATAGTGAATTTGGCATAACGGGCAACGCCACCCTAAAGGACTGGGATATCAAGGACAGGCTCAAGGAAATACGTGTTCCTACCCTGGTCATTGGGAGCAAATACGATACCATGGATCCCACACATATGGAATGGATGTCCAAACAGGTGCAGAACGGGACCTATCTTTTTTGCCCCAATGGAAGCCATTTGTCCCAATATGATGATCAGGAAAATTACTTCAAAGGGGTTATCCAATTTATCGATGACGTGGATACGCACTCAGTGGATTAGGGTGCCGGATTGGGAATGGCCCCATGGATTTCCTCTATGCCCTTTAGTACCTCTTCGGACAAGTCCAGTTCAATACTGGCAATATTTTCCTTTAACTGTTCCATACTGGTGGCCCCTATGATAGTACTGGTAACAAAGGGTCTGGTATTCACAAAGGCCAGGGCCATCTGCGCCAAGGACATCTGATGCTCCTGGGCCAGATCATAGTAACGTTGGGTCGCGGCTACGGCCGTCTCCCCACTGTAGCGGCTGTAATTCGGAAAGATGGTGATCCTGGCGTTTTCCGGCATTTTCCCTCCTAGGTATTTTCCGCTGAGCACGCCGAAGCCCATGGGGGAGTACGGAATTAATCCGATATTTTCGCGGATAGCGATTTCGGCCAACCCTACCTCAAAGGTACGGTTCAACAAGCTGTAGGGGTTTTGAATGGTGATCATCCTGGGCAAACTGTCATGCACCTTGGACTCTTCCAGGAAACGCATGGTGCCCCAGGGAGTTTCATTGGATAGGCCCACATGCCGTATTTTTCCTTCTTGGACCAGATCCCTTAGCGTTTCCAACACCTGGTGTATATTGTCTTTCCAGTAATCGGTAACTTGATGGGTATATCCCCGTTGCCCAAAGAAGTTGGTGGCCCTTTCCGGCCAATGCAACTGGTAAAGGTCTATATAATCGGTCTGCAAACGGGTCAAACTACCTTCCACTGCTTCAATAATGGAATCCCGACTAAAGCCTGTAGTTCGAATGAATTTTGTGTAATCGCCCTTTCCAGCAATCTTGGAGGCCAGAATGACCTTGTCCCTATTTCCTGTTTTTTTGAACCAATTCCCGATAATTTCCTCGGTGGCGGCATACAGCTCCTTTTTTGCTGGAACCGGATATAGTTCTGCCGTATCGAAAAAATTCACGCCTTGGTCCAGGGCATAGTTCATTTGTTGGTGGCCCTCTTCTTCGGTATTTTGACGGCCCCAGGTCATGGTGCCCAAACAGATTTTGCTTACTTCAAGATCCGTGTGCGGTAGCTTGGTATATTTCATTTAAAAGGTAGGGATTAGCAATTATTTTTGCGGGCAAAGGTACAAATTATCGTCCGATATGGTTTCGCCGCCCCTATTTTTCCAGCTCCAGCAAAATAGGACAATGGTCACTGTGCTTGGCTTCGGAAAGAATTACGGATCGCTTTAACCTACTTTCCAAGGGCTGGCTCACCATGCCATAATCCAAACGCCAGCCTTTGTTGTTATTGCGCGCATTGGCCCTATAGCTCCACCAGGTATAATTATGCGGTTCCTTGTTGAAGTGTCTAAAGCTATCTATAAAACCACTGGCCATAAAATTTCCGATCCATTCGCGTTCAACCGGTAAAAAGCCCGATACGTTCTTGTTCCTTATGGGGTCATGGATATCAATAGCCTCGTGGCAAATGTTGTAATCCCCACAAACAACTAGATTGGGGTGTTCTTTCCGCAACTGGTTGGCATATTCCTGAAAATCGGCCATGTATTTCAGCTTAAACTCCAATCGGTCCATATTGGTGCCCGAAGGGAGGTACATGCTCATAACGGAGACGCCATTAAAATCGGCCCTAAGATTTCTTCCCTCGTGGTCCATATAGTCAATGCCCGTACCATAGGCCACATGATCCGGTTCTCGCTTGGCCAAAATGGCCACCCCACTGTAGCCCTTCTTTTGTGCGCTGTACCAGTAATTAAAAGGGTACCCTGCCCGATCAAAAATAGACAGGTCCAATTGTTCTTTCTGCGCCTTGGTTTCCTGTAGGCACACCACATCGGGGTCTACACTTTGCAGCCATGCCACAAAACCTTTGTTCAGGGCTGCCCTGATACCGTTTACATTATAGGAGACGATTTTCATCAGTACTTTTTTAGGTGGACTTTACAGCAGCTAAAAGTAACAAAATCGGGAATATACTGGGTAGCATTGGCGCATAAAAAATTGGATTTTATACTTTTGGAACGGGATTTGTATTACAGGGATAGTAAAAACAGACAGCATGAAAAAGTTTTACATTTTGGTCCTATTCACTATGGCAGCACATTTTGGCATGGCCCAAGCCTATCCACGATACCAGAACGACCATGAGCTAAAATTCAATGCCGGCCTTTTTCTGGCCACGACGACACTCGATTTTTCCTATGAATATTTTTTTAGCGAGGACACCAGTTTTGGGGGTACCGTTTATTTTGACAACGATGCGCTGGACTATAACGGTGATTTTGGCATAGGCCCCAACTTCCGGGCCTATTTTGGTTATGGCCCTCGGAGCGGTTTTTTTGCCGAGGCCTTTGGCCTGTACTACACGGGTGAGGACGACTCCCCGAACGGTGGGGTACCAGGAGCCCGGAACAACGAGTACAGTACGGTGGCACTGGGCCTTGGACTTGGGAACAAATGGGTAACGCGAAGCGAAAAATTCACCCTGGAAATCAACGGTGGGTTTGGCCGAAACGTGAATCCGGAAGATTTCCAGGAGACCTTTATGTATCGGGTAGGCCTATCTGTCGGTTTTCGGTTTTAATCCCTATTTTTGGCCCCGTATATGAATATGATCAGGGCCTCCCTAGTTTTTCTCGCCTTGCTTGCCGCGCTCACTATGAGCCGTGCACAGCAAACCCAAAACGACAGTATTACCGCCTTGGACGAGGTAGTATTGCTAGATACCATCGCCCATAGAAACCCCTTGGGCATCCTACCGACTAGCCAAGTAGGACCAACGGCCTTTCAAAACTATAGTCCCGTGGACCTCATCTCCCCCATCAATCAAATTGCAGGCGTATACATACTTTCCGGGGCTTTGAACACCAATAGAATTACCATACGTGGCATCGGGGCGCGTACCCCTTTTGGCACGGATAAGCTCCGCTTGTATTACGATGATATTCCCGTCACCAATGGTACGGGCTTCTCCACGATAGAGACCTATGACCTTGAAAATTTAGGGCAGGTCGAGGTCATTAAAGGTCCCAAGGGCACGGCTTATGGCACCAATCTCGGCGGGGCCATATTGCTAAGGACCCAAAGACCGGAAGAAGCGGCCACACGGTTCAAAAACAACCTGACCATAGGTTCTTTTGGTCTGATCAAAAACAATCTGGGTTTCAACCATCAGGAAGGTCCGCTTACCTTAAACTTGCGCTACGGTCATCTGGAGACCGACGGGTATCGGGAAAACAGCCGCTTTGACCGGGATGGTTTTTTGCTCCATACCTCCTATCGCATAAGCGACCGGAGCTCCATGTCCCTGTTGCTCAACCATGTTAACTATACCGCGCAGATTCCCAGTTCCCTAAGCCAATCGGCCTTCGATGAAGACCCTAGTCAGGCTGCCGCCAACTGGTTGGCCGCCCAAGGTTTTGAAAGCAATCGATATACCCTGTTGGGGATTTCGCATACGTATGTCTTTTCCAGTCGATTGGAAAACACCACCAGTGTCTTCTACACCTATTTGGATCAATTTGAGGCCAGACCCTTCAATATTGTGGACCAGTTTACCAATGGCTACGGGTTAAGGACACGTTTTTTTGGAAATTTTGGAACGGGTAACAGCCCTTTGGAATATAACTTGGGAGCTGAACTTTATACGGATGAGTTTCATGGGGGAACCTTTGAAAACCTATTTCGGGACAACGATGGCAATGGCAGTTTGCTGGGCGATAAAATCGGGGACAACAAGGAGTTCCGCAGACAGTACAATCTGTTTGCCGGCCTCACTGTTCCCCTGACTGCCCGCTTCAAGGCCCAGGCGGGCTTAAGCCTGAACAATACCTTTTATGATTTTAGGGATCGCTTTAATACGGGGGCTGCCAACACCAGCGCGGAGCGCGACTTCCCCCCCATTGTTCTTCCCAGTTTTAGTCTGCGGTATACCGCTTCAAAAGGGCATCTCGTTTACGCCAATATTAGTCGCGGCTTCTCCAATCCCGGATTGGAAGAGACGCTGACACCGGACGGCGCCTTGAACCCTGATATTTCACAGGAGACAGGAACCAATTACGAGCTGGGCACTCGGCTCTTTCTGGACAAAGGGAGATTACGGATTACCCTGGCCCTCTACCGTATGGATGTCAAAAACCTACTCGTGGCAGAACGCGTTGGGGAAGATCAATTTATCGGAAGAAACGCCGGAAGTACAAAACACCAGGGTCTGGAAACCGAGCTGAACTACAGTATTCCCCTTGGTACCAGAGCGCGTATAGCACCTTTCATCAGCTATACCCTTAACGACCATAGCTTTGTGGATTTTGTGGATGGCGATACCGTATTTTCGGGCAACCCGCTGACCGGAGTTCCTCGACATCGTATCAACTCGGGGCTTCAATTTCATCATACCGCCGGTTTCTATTGGAACCTGGCGCACACTACCGTAGGGGCGATTCCCTTGACAGATGCCAACACCCTTTCCAGTGAGCCGTATACGGTCTTCAATACGCGGCTAGGGTACAAACGGGCGTTTTCCAAGAAGTTTGGTATGCAATTGGATCTGGGCATCAACAATTTGTGGAATACCCGTTACGCAAGATCCGTACTGATCAATGCAGTAGGCTTTGGTGGCGCGGAGCCCCGTTTTTTTAATCCAGGGGATGCCAGAAACTATTACGGCAGCTTGGGCCTTAGTTATCGGCTTTGAACTACGCCAATTTCTTGAGCCAGTTTTTCATGTCTACCTCCTCGGCGATAATATTCCGTACCGCATCGATGGCCACACGCTGCTGTTCCATGGAATCTCGGTGACGAATGGTTACGGTCCTGTCTTCCAAGGTCTGGTGATCCACGGTAATGCAGAAGGGAGTGCCTGCAGCATCCTGTCTGCGATAACGTCTTCCTACCGCATCCTTTTCATCGTAACTCACATTGAAATCCCATTTTAGGTCATCAATAATTTCATGGGCAATCTCTGGCAGGCCATCCCTTTTTATCAAGGGCAGGACCGCTGCCTTGGTCGGTGCCAGGACCGCGGGGATCCTGAGTACGGTACGCACCGTTCCATTTTCCAGTTCCTCCTCCTGAAGCGCGTGGGAAAATACCGCCAGAAACATACGATCCAGACCTATGGAAGTCTCTACGACGTAGGGGACATAACTTTCGTTGAGCTCGGGGTCAAAATACTGCAGTTTTTTGCCCGAAAATTTTTCGTGACTCCCCAGATCAAAATCCGTTCGTGAATGGATGCCTTCCAATTCCTTGAATCCAAAAGGGAACTTAAATTCAATATCGGCTGCAGCATCCGCGTAGTGGGCCAGTTTTTCATGATCGTGAAAGCGATAGTTCTCTTCCCCCATGCCCAGCGACAAATGCCATTTCATTCGGTTCTCCTTCCACTTCCCGTACCATTCTTTCTGTGAACCCGGACGAATAAAGAACTGCATCTCCATCTGTTCAAACTCGCGTTGGCGGAAAATAAATTGGCGGGCCACGATCTCATTTCGGAACGCCTTTCCTACTTGGGCAATTCCAAAAGGGATTTTCATGCGGCCCGATTTTTGTACGTTCAGGAAATTGACAAATATGCCCTGCGCGGTTTCGGGGCGTAAGTACAGCTCCATGGCCGTATCGGCCGAAGCGCCCAGTTTGGTGCCGAACATCAGGTTAAACTGTTTAACATCGGTCCAGTTTTTGGATCCGGATACCGGACATACGATTCCCAGCTCCTCGATCAGGGCCTTGACATCGGCCAAATCTTCCTTTTCCAAGGACTGGCCCATGCGCTTTAGGATGGCTGCAGCCTTCTCCGCATAACCCACCACCCTGGGGTTGGTGGTCAGGAACTGCTCCTTGTCGAAGCTATCCCCAAAACGTTTGGCCGCTTTGGCCACTTCCTTATCTATTTTGGCCTCGATCTTGGCCACGTGGTCCTCGATCAAAACATCGGCCCGGTAGCGTTTTTTGGAATCCTTGTTATCTATTAGGGGGTCATTGAAGGCATCAACATGGCCAGAAGCTTTCCAAGTGGTGGGATGCATAAAGATGGCAGCATCGATACCCACAATGTTATCGTTCATTTGAACCATGGCCTTCCACCAATATTCTCGAATATTTTTTTTGAGTTCGGCCCCATTCTGTGCGTAATCGTACACCGCACTGAGTCCGTCATATATTTCACTGGATTGGAATACATACCCGTATTCCTTGGCATGGGAAATGACCTTCTTGAACTTGTCCTCTTGTTTTACCATGCGGCAAAAATAGAATATTGGTCCAAAACGAAGTAATTTATTTCAATTGAAATTCAGAGGAAGCCAGTAATTTTTCGTCCTCAAAAACATTGAGCGTGTAATTTCCTTCCCGTAAGGAACCGGAAGGTATGGTGATTACGTCACATACATTGACCTCTTCTCCCATAAAGATAAGCTCAACCCGCTTGCTGTAGATATTACCATTAACGGAAATGGTATTTGCGTTATCCTCAATAATCTGTTTGTTGGGGCCCAGAAATTGAAAATAGAGCACTTTTTCCTCGCTGCCGGAATTGGGGTTGCCAATTACGGTAACGCATCCTCTTAACTTCTCAATGGTAGATGCCTTGTTCGTCTTAATGGGTTTCCCGTTACGAAGTCTGAAACCACTGCCCTCGGAATCGCGAAGTTTTAGATAACTCTTGGTCCTGAGCTCCTTGCTCAGTTCCCTGTTCTTTCGTCTAAGCTGGGCCTCCGCTTCTGCCAAGGAACTGCTCTTACCGCGCAATTCCTCTATTTTCTTGTTGGTCTCCTCGTACTTGTCCGAGAGGAGCATGTTGTTATACTTTAGGAAGTTGTTCTTTAACTTCAGGCTATCGTGCCTAGATTCGAGCTTTCGAAGTTCCTTTTTGTATTCCCTTAATTTGTCTACCGTAAAATTTAACCTTCCCACCGAGTCCAAAAGTTGTTGTACACGAAACCTGGAGTCCTGTAGCTCTATCTCATTTACCTCGTTCAAGGCCGAAAGCCGGTCTACCTCCGTTTTCATCAACGTAAGATCCTTCACCAACAACCCCTTTTCCTGCTCCAAAAAATTGATTTGGGTAGTAGATTGCGCATAGCTGTAGTAAAAGGCTATTAAAATACCTATGATTACAGCAACCAAAGCGGCAAGGATAATCTTATAGTTGAATTTGTTATCTTGAAGGTTCATTCAATAAGGTAATTTATAAGTAGGTTACAATAAAATTTGTTCTATTCCAAGCTTTCAAATATACTAAATGATATCAACACAGTCCTAGTGCCGGAGGCATGTTTTGGTTGTAATGCACTCTTGCACAGAGGTGAACGATTATTGTGTACCGTTTGTCGAAATCAGCTACCACTCACCGAGTACAATTTCATCGATGAAAACCCGGTAGACCGTATTTTTTACGGTAGAATTGCCATTGAAAAGGCCAGTTCTTTCCTAATTTACACCGAAAACGGTATTGTTCAACGTTTAATCCACTACTTAAAGTATAAAAACCAGGAACAAATTGGTGCTTTTCTCGGCGAATGGTATGGACAATTACTTGGGGAATCTCCCGTGCTGCAAGGGATAGATTGTATTGTTCCCGTACCTTTGCACAAAAATCGATTGCGCAAAAGGGGCTATAACCAGCTTACGCTTTTCGGTGAACGTTTAGCGCAACATTTAAATGCGTCTTTCGAGGGACAGTTACTGCTAAAAACCGCCAATACAAGGACACAGACCAAAAAGGGACGCGGGTTCAGATGGCATGCCGATAAAGCCTTATATACCTTATCGGACATGACATATTTCAGGAACAAAAGGGTGCTTTTGATAGATGATGTGGTCACCACCGGTGCTACCTTGGAGGCCTGTGCGAAGGCCCTGCAAAAGGCCGATGGTGTTAAAGTGTATATCGCCACCATGGCCATGGTCCCGTAATTTTACTGTTCTGCAAATTAGTTGTTTCTTTGCCTAAAGAATTTTGTCCTTGCTATGGTCCGACGTTTTTTAGCGTACTTTTTTCTAATATTGATCATTCTTGCTTTTCTGCAATGTGCAAGACGGGGCAATCCTTCCGGAGGACCCAAGGACATTACGCCTCCCCAACTGGTAAGGGCAGATCCCGAGAATATGAGCCTTAATTTCAACGAAAAGAAAATACGGCTGTATTTTGATGAGTACATTAAACTGGAAGATGTTCAAAATCAGCTTGTTGTATCCCCACCCTTAAAATACCCCCCGGAACTAAGTCCGCAGGGATTGGCGAGCAAATATGTGGAAATTGTACTTAAGGATACCCTTAGGGAAAACACCACGTATACGCTGAATTTTGGGCAAAGCATTGTGGACAACAATGAAGGAAATCCCAACAGTTTTCTTACCTATGTCTTTTCCACGGGAGACTATATTGATTCACTAACCGTTTCCGGCGTGGTCAGGGACGCTTTTAACCGGAATGCCGACGCCTTTATCAGCGTTATGCTATACGAATTGGATAGTACCTATACCGATTCCACGATTTATAAAAGTCCGCCCTATTACATCACCAATACCTTGGACAGCACCACCATATTTCAGCTTAAGAACCTAAAAGCAGGAAAATATGCCATGGTAGGGATCAAGGATGAAGGCAGAAACAATCTGTTTGATCAGAATACGGACAAAATTGCCTTTATCAAGGATACCGTTTCCCTGCCCACCGATTCCATATACGTATTGAATTTGTTTAAGGAAGTGCCCGATTACAGTGCTTCCGTACCCAATTTTGCGGCCAGCAACAAGATTATCTTTGGCTATCAAGGTCAGGGCGACAGTATAGCCATACGGCCCCTTACCGTTTTGCCGGATACCATAAGGAGCCTCATTGCCAAAGAACCTGAAAAGGACACCCTCAATTTTTGGTTTACGCCCTTTGAGGCCGACTCCCTCGTTTTTACGGTAGGCAACACCATGGCAAAGGTGGTGGACACCTTTACGGTAAAGACGCGAAAGTTGGCAACGGACTCCCTTATTTTGGCTCCCAGCCATAGAGGCACCTTTCCGTTTGGGGAGCCCTTCCATATCAATGCCAACACCCCGATCGTAAAGATAGACACTGCCAAAATCAGCATCATGGATACGGATTCCGTGCCCGTGCCGTTTTCGGCCTCTCTGGACACCCTTAAGAACCGTATGGATTTTGAGTTCGATGTGGCCCCTAACCAGCGTTATGGACTGCAACTTTTGCCCGGGGCGTTCCAGGATTTTTTCGAAACGGAGAACGATACGCTATCCTACGGACTCTCCACCGGAAGCTACGCGGACTTTGGCAATCTGAGCCTCAATCTTTCGGGAAATGTCAGCTATCCCCTGATCGTACAATTGACCGATGAGCAGGGTGGGGTTAAAAGGGAAATCTACGCCGCTAGGCCCACGCCGTTCGAATTCAACAACCTGGAACCCGCCAAGTATCTGATCCGGGTAATCCATGATACCAATGGGAATGGGAAATGGGATACAGGAAATTATCTCATGAAACTGCAGCCCGAACGGGTGAGCTACTATCCCAGTGTCTTGGAAATGCGGGCCAATTGGGAACAGATCGAAACTTTCATCATCCCAGAGTAAAGGTATCCCTATCGTCCAAAAATTTTAGTTTGTTCCGGGTACCCTCTATATGTTCCTTTTGAAGCGTTGCATAGAGCACCGTTTCCTGGGTGGAAAACACCAGTTCCTCTCCCAAGGTATCGTACACTGCAGAATGTCCGCAATAGCTGTGCCCCGTACGGTCCTCCCCAACCCGGTTTACCCCTATGCAATAGCACATGTTCTCAATGGCTCGGGCCTTTAAGAGGGTGTCCCAAGCCGCAATCCGCGGTTTGGGCCAATTGGCCACATAGAGTAGGATATCGTAATCTTCAACGTTCCGTGCCCAAACGGGAAAGCGTAGATCATAACACACCATGGGGCATATCGCGAAGCCTTGATAGCTAACGATCAACTTTTCGGAGCCCGCACGGTATATCTTGTCCTCACCCGCCAAGGTGAAGGTGTGCCGCTTGTCATAGTACGATACCGTTTGATCGGGCTTTACAAAAAACAGCCGGTTAAAATAGTCCCCGGCCTCTTGGAAGACGGTGCTTCCTATAATCGCAGCGTCCTTTTTGTTCGCTTCCTCCTGCATCCATTGGATCGTCTTTTGGCCCTCGGCCCCATCTATGTGCCCTGGAGTCATGGTAAAGCCCGTAGTGAACATTTCAGGAAGTACGATCAAATCGACCTCCTTGGTGATTTCTTCTATTTTCCTTGAAAAGTTCGCCCTGTTTTGTTCGGGATGCTCCCATACCAATGGTGCTTGCAACAATGCTATTTTCAGTTCTTTGGACATGTGGTGTGGTTCAGGTTGATCCTATTATGCGCCATTTTTTTCCAGTAGGTCTATAAGTGACGGGATGCCTTGCATCTTGGCATGGTCCAGCGCCGTGTTGCCCCGAGCGTCCTTGGCATTGATATCGGCCCCATGGGCAAGGAGTAGCTTTGCGATTTCCTCGCGATTGAAGGTAGCTGCATAAATTAGGCAACTGGCCCCCATGGCATTGCTTTCGTTGACATTGGCGCCGTGCTCGATCAGTTTTTTGGCCAACTCGGTATAGCCCTTAAAACAGACCCCCATGAGTGCCGTATTCCCGGAGGCGTCCTTTTCATCCACTTCGGCCCCATGGTCCAATAGCAATTGTGCAATATCACGATGGTCGTAGTAGGTAGCCAATATCAAGGGTGTAGATCCTCTCTGGTCTTTGGAATTTACCAATTCCGAATGTGCAGTTATGAGCTGTTCCAAGGCTTCGGCATCGCCGTTCCTTATCGCTCCGAAAAAGACATCCATGTAATTATTTTTCATCTGTTTGTTTTACGGTTGACTGTATGAGGTTTAAGGTTTAAGGTTTAAGGTTTAAGAATAAACCATTTTTATTGTTCATTGCTAATTGTTTATTGTTCATTGTTCACTGCCTACTGTCGGATGAAACGCATCGCGCCATACGCCGAACGCACCGCCAATTCATCATTCATTAACTCTTAACTCACTATTGCCTACTGTTTCTGGTTTTCTGGCGAAAGGTTTGAGATTCTTCGCTTCGCTCTTAATGACAACACGCATTGATCTGTCATTCCGAGCCTGCGAGGAATCCCTCGTTTCACTACCTCTTCCACTTGATTATTGTTTATTGCCGATTGTTCACCGCTTACTGCCAACTGTTCACTGCCTACTGTCGGATGAAACGCATCGCGCCATACGCCGAACGCACCGCCAATTCATCATTCATAACCCATCCTCTATAGCGTGTAATTGCATAGGTTTTTAAAGATAAAAAAAACTGTCACATCGAGCTAACCCGGACGTGACAGTTCCGTTAAAATATGTATTTACAAATTTAGTATTCAGCAAGTTCGGTAATTCCCAAAGCCTTGCGCACCCCATTGCCATATTCGGGGTCGGCCTTGTCAAAATGCGCCAACTGCCTTTCAATGATCTCCATGGAAACACCCTCCATGGCCGCTGCAATGTTGTTGAACAAACGCTCCTTCTGCTCAGCGTTGAACAATCTGAACAGGTCTCCGGGTTGTTTGTATTCCCCAAAGGTGTCATTTTCCTCATAGCGCCTGATGTCACCATTGATTTTCATTGGCGGTTCCTCCACGCCGGGATCCTCTGCGGCACCGTCTTTGGTGTTAGGCTCATAAAAAGCATCGGGATTGCCAAAATCATTGGTAAAGAAGCGCATGGCCCCATCCTTATGGTAGTGGTTTACCTCGCTCTTGGGCGCATTGGCCGGTAAGGCCTCATAGTGTGTGCCCAAACGATATCTATGTGCATCCGCGTAAGAGAAAATGCGCGCCTGCAGTACCTTATCGGGCGAGAATCCTATTCCCGGCACTACATTGGAGGGCGAGTAAGCCGCGTTCTCGATATACTGCCAATAGTTTTCGGGATTCTGGTTCAGCTCTATTTCACCCACCTCGATTAGGGGATAATCGCCATGTGGCCATACTTTGGTGAGGTCAAAGGGATTGTACGGGGTTTTTTCCGCATCGGCCTCTGGCATGATCTGTATCTTCATGGTCCACTTGGGGTAGTTGCCCTTCTCAATGGCGCCAAAAAGTTCTTCCTGATATTTTTCCCGGGTCTGTCCTATTACCTCGGCAGTTTCCTCGTTGGTATAGTGCTTATGGCCCTGCTGGGTCTTAAAGTGGAATTTTACCCAAAAGCGTTCCCCGTCATTGTTCCAAAAACTGAAGGTGTGCGATCCATAGCCGTTCATGTGCATGGGCGTGGTAGGGATACCACGATCCGACATGAGTATGGTTACCTGGTGCAAACTTTCGGGAGAAAGCGACCAATAGTCCCACATCGCTTCGGGAGAGCGTAAATTGGTTTTGGGATGTCTTTTTTGTGTGTGGATAAAATCGGGGAATTTATACCCGTCTCTTAGAAAGAAGACCGGGGTATTGTTCCCTACCAGGTCCCAGTTGCCCTCTTCGGTATAGAATTTTAAGGAAAAGCCACGTACGTCCCTCTCGGTATCTGCCGCACCCATTTCCCCAGCCACTGTGGAGAATCTTGAAAGAATAGGTGTTTTCTTCCCTACTTCGGAGAAGAGTTTGGCTCGGGTGTACTTGCTAATGTCCTTGGTCACCGTAAAGGTTCCCATGGCGCCCCATCCCTTGGCATGCACCACACGTTCCGGGATGCGCTCCCTGTTCTGATGGGCCAATTTTTCAAATAGCTTGTAGTCCTGCATCAATACGGGACCTCTGTTGCCCGCGGTTTGGGAGCGCTGGTTGTTGGATACCGGTGCTCCTGCAGAGGTAGTTAATTTTTTCTTCATGATAAATTTATTTAGGCCGTTGTCTTAGTTAAAAACGGATAGATTAGCATCCCTAAAAATACAAAATTTAACACCCTCGGAATAGACAGGCCATATTAAAATATTATTAAATGATAAAGTTTTTCTATCCAGGTGACCAGGGGTTCCCATCCCGCCAAATTTTGGGGAAAGTAGGCCTTACATTACAATAATAGCGTAATTTCCTACGTTAAGGAATGAAACCGACCGAAACCTTAAAACCCTACACCAATTGCAGACCCTCACCGTTAATTTTTTGATCAAGGATTCCCCTATGGCCGTTTCCATTTTGGATACCGGAATGCGTTTTATTAGTCATTCCCGGATATGGCTTAAAGAATTTGGTATTACAGACACCGATATCATAGGCAAAACCTATTATGAAGTCCTCCCCGCTACCCCCAACGAACTAAGGGAAATTCATCAGCATTGCCTAAAGGGCGGAGCAAGTGTGAGCAAAGGACAAAAGTTTGTACACCCCAACGGAAGTGTACAATGGCTTCGGTGGAAAATAAACTCCTGGAAAAATGACGATGGCGCCATTGGCGGATTGATTACCATTGTTGAGGATATTACAGAGGACAAACGAAAGGAGGAACTGCTGTCAAAGGCCCTGAACGTGGCCCGAATAGGGGGTTGGGAATTTGACCTGATCAGTAACCAATTATCCTGGACGGCAATTACCAAGGAAATCCATGAAGTGTCCCCGGACTATGTCCCCAGTTTGGAAGAAGGCATCAACTTTTACAGGGCCGGGGAGCATCGGGACGCGATCAGCGAACTGGTAGGTGAAGCGCTTCGGTCCGGGAAACCCTGGGATACTGAACTCCAAATTGTAACGGGCAAGGGCAAGGAATTATGGGTACGGGCCAAAGGGGAAGCCGAAATGGTAGACAACCGATGTGTACGTTTGTTCGGTACCTTGCAGGATATTGATGAAAAAAAGAAAACCGCCTTGGAATACCAAAAGGTTTCCGAACGCTTGGCCATAGCCACCCAAGCCGCGGATATCGGGATCTGGGATTATGACGTAACCCAGAACAAGCTTATCTGGGACGATTTTATGTACAAGATCTACGGCATCCGTAAAGCGGATTTTAGCGGTGAGGTAGAAGCCTGGGAAGCCAGTGTACATCCGGACGACAAGGAACGTTGCCAAAAAGAGGTAGAAAGGGCACTTGCCGGGGAAAAGGAGTTTAAATCCGAATTTAGGGTCATCTGGCCCAACCAGGAAGTAAGGTTCATCAAAGCCGAGTCTACGGTAAGACGAGATGCCCATGGTAACCCCTTGCGCATGATTGGCGTCAACTGGGACATTACGGCAGAGAAAAACGCAGAGAAAAAACTAAAGAACCTGGTCGAAATCACCAGTGCACAAAACGAAAGTCTTTTGAACTTTGCCCATATCGTTTCCCATAACCTTCGCTCACATTCCAGTAACCTTTCCATGCTCAGCGGGTTTCTTTCCAAAGAAAGCAGGGCCACGGAAAAGGCCAGTCTGGTAAAGCTGTTGGGGGATGCCTCCGAAAGTCTCAATGAAACCGTATCGCACCTAAACGAGGTGGTGCAGGTAAAGACCAGCGCCCAGGAAAAATTAAAATGTGTCATGCTTTACGACTCGATCAAGCAGGTGGAGAAAAACTTAAGCGTACTCATCAAAGAGAAGGGTGTCAAACGAACGATCAAAGTCCATAAGGATATCACCATTAATGCCATTCCGGCCTATCTGGACAGCGTACTGCTCAACCTCTTTACCAACAGCATTAAATACAGCGCTCCGGAAAGAGCACCGATCATTAAAATAGAGGCCAGGGAAAAGAGGGATCAGGTAGTGGTGACCTTTACCGACAATGGTCTGGGCATTGATCTGGAGAAGTACGGAAAAAAACTCTTTGGCATGTACAAGACCTTTCATCGGCATAAGGATGCCCGGGGCATTGGTTTGTTTATTACCAAAAACCAGGTGGAGGCGATGAACGGAAAAATTGAGGTGGCCAGCACAGTCAACCAGGGCACCACCTTTACCTTATATTTTGAAAAAGCGCAAATACTTACCGCCCCATGAAAAAAATAAAGACCGCTTGTGTCATTGACGACGACCCCATTTTTATCTACGGTACCAAGCGTATGATGAACGAAGTGGATTTCTGCGAGCATATCCTGGTCTATACCAATGGCCTGGACGCCCTGGAGGGGTTTAAGGAACTAAAAGAGCAAGGTGCCGAGCTCCCGGGTGTAATCTTTCTGGACCTCAACATGCCCATTATGGACGGCTGGGATTTTTTGGACGATCTGGGGCAATTGCTGCAAGAGGATATGGCCCATATCACCGTTTATATCATCAGTTCCTCTGTGGATCCCCGTGAGCTCAATAGGGTAAAGGATTATAAAATGGTGCGCAATTATGTCCTAAAACCCCTTACGCCCAAAGACCTGGATCATGTGCGGACCGAAGTGGCCTAGCTGTACCGGGGCCATCGCCTGACCCGGCCATAAATTCTTCCTTTTCGGGTTCCCCGACACCTTGCGGAAAATAAATTTGGAATATCTTTAGGTGCCCAAATTATGCGGTTCCAAGAACAATGAAAGAAATTATTTTTAACAGCAGCCATCGTCAAAAGCATTTTGAGTTCTTCAATAGTATGGCGCGCCCACACTTTAACATTACCGCCCAGGTAGATATTACGGGGCTTCCTGCTTTCCTAAAGCAAAGAAGCCTTCCTACCAATCCCAGTATCGTGTATCTGGTGGCCAGGGCCGCCAACGAAATTCCGGAATTCCGATGGCGCATCCGGGAAGGGAAGGTATACGAACACGAAACGGTGCAACCCTCCTTTACGGTATATACCGAAGTGGCCGATGTCTTCAGTTTTTGTACCGTACCTTATGAAGAAGAGGCCGGGAAGTTCATTAAAAGTGCGGACGCCATCAGCAAAAAAATGCGGACCGAGCCTTCCTTGGAGGATGAGGAGGGACGGGACGATTTTCTGTTCCTGTCCACCATTCCCTGGGTAAGTTTCACCGGTTTTGAACATGCCATGCATTATCAACCCTCGGACAGCGTTCCCCGTATGGTCTGGGGCAAATTTTATGAGTCCGGCGGCAAGCTGCTGATGCCGCTCTCCGTGCAGGTACACCACGCCGTAGCCGATGGCCGTCATGTAGGGCAGTATTTCCAGAAAATTGAGGCGATGGCCAAAAATCCGGCTGCGTATTTTGGGTAATCGCCCCGCTTTCCGAAAAAAAATTCCAAAAAGTGTCCAAATTCCTCTAACTTGTTCGTCCTTGGTATAAAAGCATACCATTGAAAGTAATAGCAACCAAAAATCTTATTGAAAATGAAAAAAGTTATCTTACCCATCGTCTTGTTGGCCTTCCTTGGTTTTGGAGTTATGGAAACCGGCCTTACCGATGCGGAACGGAAATTTGCCGTAAAGGAAATGACCAAGACGCATGATCATCTTTTGAGCGTGGTGGAAGGGCTGAGCGAAGCCCAGCTCAACTACAAGGCATCGGAGGCCTCCTGGTCCATAGCCGAGTGCGTGGAGCACCTGGCCATTTCCGAAAATACCTTTGATCAAATGTTCCATGGGTCCTTACAGACCCCAGCAGATCCGGCCAAACGGGCCGAAGTAAAAATGTCCGATGAACAATTGTTGGGCCTTATTACCGACCGTACCAACAAGGTGAAGACCTCGGAACCTTTTGAGCCCACCGGAAAATTCGGTTCCCATGCAGAAACCCTGGAGGCCTTTGTTTCCAAACGAAAGGAACATATTGCCTACATGAAAGATACCCAAGACGATCTGCGCAACCATTACGGGCAATTGCCCTTTGGCACCATAGATGCCTATCAGATCATGTTGTTCATGTCCGGACATACGGAGCGCCATGTAAAACAAATGGAAGAAATTATGGAGAGCCCGCAATGGCCTTCGGAATAGTCCCTTCCCGTTTAAGAAACTGCCCCCTTTCCACACGGATAGGGGGTTTTTTAATGCCCAAATACCACAAGCATATGGCATTAACACTTTTTTATCATCGGGAACACGCTTCATAGGCCCTCAAGTGATTATCTTTAACATTTGAAACAAACAACAGATATGAAAGTGATAAAAGCATTGACCCTGGTTGGCATTATGTTCCTTGCCGTTGCCACCAGCGCACAGACCAAGAAGGAAAACAAAGTAATCAACGATGCCAAAAAGGCAAAACGGGACCTGGTAAAATCGGACGCGGGACTCAAGCGTTTTTTCAATAACTCGGCCGGCTATGTTATTTTTCCCAATGTGGGAAAGGGCGGTTTTATCATTGGGGGCGCCTCTGGAAACGGGGCCGTCTATGAAGGTGGAAACCTAATCGGCATGGCCGGACTCAAAAAACTGAACGTAGGCCTGCAGGCCGGTGGCCAGGCCATTATAGAGGTCATCTTTTTTGAGACCGCGGTGGACCTGGAACGTTTTAAGGAAGGTAAGTTCGCCTTTGCCGCGGAAGCCTCTGCCGTTGCGGTAAAATCGGGTATTGCGGTGAATGCCAAGTACAAGGACGGGGTGGCCGTTTTTGCGCTGCCCAAGGCGGGCCTTATGGCCGACGCCTCGGTAGGCGGACAAAAATTCAGCTACCGCCCGTTCTAGAACAGTTCTGGCCCTTACATCTTTATTTTTTTGGTTTTCCAGACCAAAATCTGTCGCTGCCATAGCTTCTTCATTGTACATTCCGTAGCTACGGGCAATTATCGTTATCTTTAGGAAGCCCAAGGGCCCAAGCAAACGATTATGCTCAGCGAACAGGAAAAACAGCAGTTGGACACCCTATCCCGTGAGGACCTTAGGGCCTTGTTCCAATGGATGATCAAGGCCTCCATTTCTACCTATAGAAATGATGAAGGTGCGCTGTTCGATGCCGAATACTATTCCTTTTGGGACCATTACCGCTACGTCAAAAAATTGGCAACGGTCCAGGGTATTCCGCCACATGGCCTCTCCAGGGGTGACCGATCGGGGTATGCACACCAAAGCCAATCGTTCTATGCATTTAAGCGCAGTATCATGGCGGGGAGCACGGACAGTATGGCCCCCGGAACCATTATCCTGGACCAACCTTTGATAGGTTATTCCAGTATTTGTCAAAAGGCGGATGAGGTGTTGTTCCTATGCGGTAATAGGGGCGCGGCACATTTGATTACCCTACTCAGGGAATTTGGAATAAAATTTACCTTTCTGGATCGCCCAAGGGAGGAATGGGACAGCTGGAAAAAAAAACCGAACTACCGAGGGAAATAGGTATTGCTAATGCTAAACAGTAGGTATGGAAGACCGTATAGTACTTTTTGGGTCGTACAATAAGGGACCGGAGTACGAAAAAAAAATGGAAAAGGTTGAACAGTTGAGAAGCAACGGCCATAAGGTGGATCTGTATTACCTCTTGGCCTTGACCGCAGATGATGCCCTGCCGAAAAGGGATGTAGATCGGCTTATGATCGCCAACATCAAACGGGCCATTGCAATGTTTAACCCCAACATCCTGGCCTTTCACAACGGACTCACCCTGCAACTGAAAATGCATGACTTCGTCCGGGCCATGGAGCAGATCAAGAAATTGCACGCTGACCTGATTTATTTGCTGGAGTACTTGAACCAGCCGGAAAAGAGCTATGTCTTCAGACAGGATGCAGGCTTTTTAAAATGGTGCAAAACACGATTTGAACAAGAACACGATTTATACGATATATTATGGAAACCGAAGATATCATAGCCATTGTTTCCTTGGGGATTACCGTTATCTCGCTGGTATGGGTATACGTTACCAACAGAAAGTTGGAAAAATACAAGGGGCTTATCGCCCTGGAACAAAGCCATATGGAAAGTAAGCTGCAGCAGGAATTGCGGTACATCCAGGAATTGGTGGGCGTGCTTCGGGAGGGGCGCTTGCTGATCGAAAAGCGGGTGGTGCGGAAGCGAAAGGTCAAAAAGGCCCAGCTGCAGGAGGTATTGGTCCGTTTGGAAGACAGCTATTCCCAATCCCTCCTTTTTTTGGAAAAGACCCAAGCGCGTATTGATAATTCATCCATGGCCATTTTTACGCACGAGCACAAGAATAAGCTAAGAAGCATGCTGGAGGAGTTGGCCTCGTCCGATACCGAAAAACAAAAAGGAAAGATGGGACAAGGATTGGAAACCCTGAAGGACCAGGAAAAGAAGCTTATCGAAAAACTGGGGCAGATCAATGATTCCCTCTTTGACATCTATATAAAGGAAATGAAGAAATAGCACCCAAATTTAAATCAGTACAGGATACTTTATGAAAAAACCGGAAAAGATCATTTACCAAAGGGACGATGCGGACTTGCGCAGACAGAGCCTCAAGGCCAAAGGCTTGGTCCAACAGTTTAATACTATCCCTGCCCACGATCTTAGCGCACAGGAAACCCTCCTCAGGAAATTGTTGGGGCAAGTTGGGCCCGGTATACACATTGAGCATAATTTTCACTGCGATCTGGGCCATAACATAGAAGTTGGAAGGAACTTTTATGCCGGCTACAATTGTGTCATTGTGGATATCGCCAAGGTTACCATCGGGGACGATTGCATGTTGGGGCCCAATGTAGGTATCTATACTGCGGGGCATGCCCTGGAGCCAGTAGACCGTAACAAGAGTGGTTACGCCCTAACCATCGCCATTGGGAATAAGGTATGGATCGGCGGCAACGCTGTGATCTTACCCGGGATATCCATTGGGGACCATGCCGTTGTAGCAGCGGGATCGGTGGTGACCAAGGATGTTGCATCCAATACCGTAGTGGCCGGAAATCCGGCGAAGTTTTTAAAGCGGGTGGAGGAAGATTAACTTTTTTTGCATAAAACCATCACATCAGAAGGCATGGACTACACCTTTCCGCCTTTTAATCCTGCTTCCCAGAACCAACAACCAGTGCAGTTGTTGTTTTCCATAATTCCTTAAATTGCGAACCAAACTGCATGGAAAGAATACTACATCAAAAGCATACCAAGTATACCTTCACATACGCTTGTTCAAGATTGCTTGAAAGGGCCGCTTTTTATGGATTGCGTGCGCTGATTGTGCTCTACATGGTAAGCGAAAGCTTGCAGATGTCCGATGTTGAGGCTATGAAAGTTTATGCGTGGTTCACCGGGGCCATTGTTTTTTCACAGCTTATAGGCGCATTACTGGGCGATTTGCTTTTAGGAAATAAGAGAGCGTTAATTATAGGCGGTGTTTTACAGGCCATAGGTGCTTTCAGTTTTTGTATTCCCTCTGTTACGGGATTGTACCTCGGACTTTTTCTTGTGGTTCTTGGGGGAGGATTATATACCCCCAACATTATTTCTCATTTTGGAAAACTCTACCTCAACAACACCAAGCTCTTGGATGCCGGATTCACTATACTTTATCTGGCCGTGAATATCGGTGGTTTTATCGGCCCCTTCTTCATCGGCTATCTTGGCCATGAATTTGGATGGACTATAGGATTCAGCATAGCCGGAATCCTAATGCTGTTTTCTATCATTTTTCCATTCATGTCCAGAGAAATGGTCCTTAACCAAATTCTAGAAAAGGATACAGGGATGGGCGAACGGGTAGTAAAGATATTGATCGCATTTGTCCTTGTTGGGTTGTTCTGGGCCATTTACGAAGTATCCAGCATAGGAATTTTTGATCTGCAGATAGCATTTAGTGAATTTTCCTCCTTAAACATCCTTAAAAATTCCTGGGCTTCAACGAGTACCGTTTTCATCGTTCCCATTAGTCTGGCGGCAATTATTCTCTGGTCCTATTTTTATAACAGCCAATTCGTAAAGCTGACGGTTGGATTTCTTTTAGGTGCTATTTCCTTTGGAATACTCTTGTTTATTCCCGAGGTTCCCGCTGACCAGCATATCGCGCTTTATCTAATTTCATTGGTATTGCTCAGCCTTGCTGAAATTCATATAGCCCCCATTATTCACTCGGTCCTAACACAATATGCGAATCCAAAATATTTGGCCATACTTATCAGTCTGGCATTTGTCCCAACTAAAATACTCTCCCTTCTAATAGGATTGTTTTATGATGAATTATCCCAAAATCCAATGCTTGCACTGAAACTTGCATTGATAGCTATGATTGCTATTTGTGCAGGACTGGTAAGCTACGTTTTGCTGACTAAAAAATGGTATGCCCGTACGGATTCGTAATTCTCCGCTATTGGACTCTAACTTGGGGGATTACTGCTTCCCCCTTTAGTACTATAAGTTTTTAATGCAACATATGCTAACGATAAAAATACTATCAATGATAAAACTACGTTAATTACAGTATTCTCAAAAATCCCAAAGACTGGTCTTACAATATCAGCATCTAAGAATCTAAAAACTACAATACCCAATATTGCTGCAACTAAATAAAAACCCCAGTTAAACTTAAAATAAAGGTTTATAAAAATTATTGCTCCTATTCCAATTAAATAGGGTGCGTAGAAATAGTAGTTATTAAAAATATTATTCTTTTCAAGCAATTGATCTTTTGCAAAATCAAATTCGATAAAAGAACTATCAACATAGAATAAAAGAAGTATAGCCAAAGACCTCATAATCGCTAGGGTTAGATAAACTAAAACCATAACAAACAATGACCGGTATGTTTTTTGTTGTGAAATTATCATTTGTAAATGCTTCAAAGATTTCTTTCGCTGCCGCCAGCGTCCGCGCTGGTGGCCTTCCAAATATAAGTCAACCTTTCCCTCCAAAAGAAAAACCACAACCCCCACTTGGGAGACTGTGGCTTTAACCATTTTTGTTTACTCTTGCCTAAACCATCAGGTCAAGATGTGGTTTAGCAATTTTTTATAGCTCTATTTGTTTTGGCTCACAGAACTACCCCACTTGTGCAGTCCAAGTTGTTCATAAGTGTCCAATAAACCAGTATATTTAGAATTATCCGTGATATTAGAAATTTCAATAATAAGTTTAGAGTCGAAATGTTTGGGCTTTTTAACCGCATAATAACTTAGCAATTCCAAAGTATCTTTTTTTATTCTATAGAATATTTCGGCATCTGAGTTTTCAAAAATATAATCATAAGTTTCATTTGGTTCCCTCTCCTCCGAGCTAGTAGTAAGGTACATAACAGAATAGTTTAAACCTCTATCCATTTTTTTCAAATAGACCTTTTCTTTTGAATCTTCAAACGCTATTTCTTTTATCAGATAAACTGGTTTCATTTCGGGAAATACGTTCTTTATCACAAAAAATAAGACTATTAGTAATCCCAAAACCCATAATATTGGTTTTATTTTCTTCATGTTTTTAGTATTATTAATTTCTAATATTAACCCCAGCATCAAATCCGCTGTATATTTGACGACCTGCATAAGGGATTTCCCCGGTTACCGCGAGCGTCCACGCTCGTGGTATTTCAAATATACACCTTCGCTGGCTGCAAAATAAAAAACCACAACCCCCACTTGGGAGATTGTGGCTTTCCTGTCATTTTTGTTTACTCTGCCGGAACCACTAGCTACAAGCTAGCGGTAGCCGGAGGGGTCATTATATTTACTTCTTACTCATGCTCGCCACTAGTCATAGACTAGCGGTAGCGGGGGCCATCTGGAAGGATTAACCTCTATTTGATTTCAAAGCTCGTTAAAACCGTGTTCATATCATTATAGTAATCATAGTAAACTTTTGTTTCACTTGAAAAAGTTAATAGATAAACTTTTTGATTTTCTAGATAATAATGTTGGACAAAAGTAAGGTCAACGTTATTTTGAGTAGCTTCCAAAACCAATTTAAAACAATCCTTACCATTTATTTTCAATCTATTGCTTTCAATAATATTTGCTACCGTACTAATTTCATTTTCAGTACGCTTGCTAAACTCGTCCAAGCTGGTTTTGCCCACATTTTTTATGACCAGATTGATGTTTTCTACAAAGACATCATTTTGCCCACTTTTTTGAGTTGTCAAAACAAAAGATGTCCCCTCTTGTCCACTTTCATCAAGAGTTAAATGGTTTGGATAAGATATTGAAAAACCATTTCTTTCCAATTTTATCATCTTATCTTCTTGACAACTTAATGTACTAAGCGCAGCAAGTAAGTAAACTAATAATTTCATATAATAAAATCTTCTTAAAATATTGATTTAAAATGCTCCCCAGAGCTACTCGATATTAATGAAGTACTTTGATATACAAATATTAAAATATAAATAACATAGAACCTCATAAAATTAAATACAGTAAAAGCAAGGTGCCTTTCAAAATTTGGGTTTATTCTCTTCATAACCAGAATCGGTATGAAACTACCAATATGCAGTATGAAAAGTGTCAAGCTAAAAATCATTAGATGATTAAAGTAATTGTTTGGTAGTGGCTTGAATAATGCTCTTGAATAATGCAAAAAGAGCATTATTACACAAATAACAATCAAGGCAATACGCAACTTATTACTTAAATCAACTTTCCCTGTTAAGAAGTGAAAAATGATAAAATTTAATACTGCAAAAAATAATATATATGTGATAATCATATTCTTAAACTACCTTTACTTTCTTCGATTCACCTCCTGATCGGTATTGGAAATGGAAAAGCCGAACTTCAAACCGCCACCAAGACCTGCATGCCCCATTAATGTTAACTCTCCTTCATTAGTACTACTATCAAAAGTGCCTGCGGCGCGTCCACCAATATGCGCACTTCCTAATGAACCACCAATAGTAAAGCCAATTTTTAAACCTCCTATTGATATGGATGGTGTAAACTCTCCTTCAAGCGCATATGCCCCTGCTTCTCCTCCCAATTCTGCTCCGTACTTACCACCTTCTCCCGTATATAATCCAGCATCTCCAAGTACTTCAGCTTTAAAAGCACTTCCCTCTCCTTCAATTGCAATATTGTTATCCTCTGTTCCTAACCTAGCCCCAGCTTCAGCAGAAACTCCATAAATACTGGCACTACCATGGGCTCCACCCGACTCCGTATATCCGTCATATCCAGCGCTAAAACCAGAAATGCTTCCATTTATTTTCCCATATTCTCCCTCAACTTGTCCTTCGGCCTTATACCCGTAGATTCTATCTCCAGTATCCGTAGACTCGACGTGCAATCCTTGAGCACTTCCGGTAGCGGTCGTGCCTCCTGATGCAGTTACTACAACTTCATCCAATTGATTAACTACATTGTCTCCAATCGCTGCGCCTGGTCCTGTATAGACTTCTTGTGAACAATCATCACAAGGGCCTGTCGGCATCATCCCATCATAATCAATGAAAAACACAGGACTATCAAAAGCATAATTATACGGACTATGCCTCCTCATCTGCTCCGCCAACGGATCCAAATTCATCCATCTACCCAAATCAGGATTGTAATTCCTTGCCCCTCGCTGCCGCGAGCGTCCACGCTCGTGGTATTTCAAATATACATTATACTTTATTCCAAAAGAAAAACCACAACCCCCACTTGGGAGATTGTGGTTTTCTATCACTTTTGTTGACTATCCGAGACACGGAAAACATTTCCGCACCGTCGGGATTAAAATTGTTACCATTCTGGTATGTAGTCGTGATTTCTTGGTGGACTTTCATCATTTAGAATATAACTCTTAACTTCTTTTATAATATCGTTGTGATATATATAAGCAGCTAATAATTCCCCTTCTTTAGAATAAAATTTCACTTCACCATTCAATCTACCGTTTTTAAAAATCAGTTCTTTATCTATCTTACCATTATCAAAAAACAGATAGCTACATCCTTCCAAAATGCCATTTTTATAATTAAGTATTTTTTTTACTTTTCTCGATGAACTGTAAGAAGTCCAACTCCCTGTTTTATTTCCTTTTTCATTATTGCTTCCAATAATTGTTTCATCACCATTTTGACTAACAGTTAAATCACTTTTTTGAGCATTACAAGAAAAAATCAGTAATAGCAATAAAATGCTTAAAATATTTATTTTCATTATTTAACGTTTTTAATTAGTTATAACAAACTCGTTTTTTAACACTTCATTTGTGACAGATATTTTTCCATTTTCATCAGTGACAACTTTTAAATTAAAGTTCAACTTAACATCACCAAAATCAAAAGTATAGTTAATAGAACCTGTTCCATCTCCACCTACTTTCAAAGAAGAGGTATCAAAGCCTTCTCCTTTAAATTCTATATTTAAATCTTCTCCAAAAGTTTCTTTTAGAAAATCAATTTCTGCATCTATTCCAGCTTGATGTGCATCGCTAAAATCCTGTCTTGATACGGTATCTTTATTCTTGTCATATCCACCTTCAATATCATTCCTCTCCATGACAAAATGCAGTACATTATCTTTAAATGTATTTGCATCACCAGATAACATATCTCCCATATCTACTTCACCACTTTTAAAAGCATCTATCATTATATCTTCAGAAGCATCTACAAGCTTTAATGTTTGAACATTTTCAGAATTTATAGCATCAACTAAATGTCCTGCAAAAATACCTTCACAATCCTCTGGATTCGTTACATATAGCTCTCCTGTAGTTTCCCTTATTCCAAATTGAGTTGTAGAATCTTTATTTATTTTCTCTAAAAATGCTTTCTTATTCTCTGCAGAACCCTCAATAATAACATCTTGAGGTGCCATTCCATCTGGGTCAGTAAATTTTATTGGATTATTTATTGAATAATTGTAAGGACTAGCTAAAGCATAGAATTCTGCTAAAACATCCATTGAAAACCATCTTCCCAACGCAGGGTCATAATTCCGAGCGGTTATATCCACCCATTCCAGTCCAAGCTCCTCCTGCTCCTCTTTTCCGCCAAATCCAAATTTATGGTTTCTCCAAGCTCCCTGCGCATCATTATACCCCTTGTGCTTTAGCCCAAAAGGATAGTAATTGTTCTCTTCCCTGATTTGAAGGGTAGGGCTGGAAGATGTGCCCGAGTTATGATAGGCCAAACGTATGTTCCCCAAATGGTCCTTGTATTGGTAGATATAATCATATCCGCCACTGCCATCAGGTTCTATATAGCCCTCGGCATGGTTAAAAAATTCAGGGCCGCGTTGGAAAGGTATGGCATACCTTTTCAACAAGGAGCCAGACGACGCGTTGGCCTTCTCTGTAATACTTTTTCAAAGAACTTCTTTGGTAAATATAGGCAATAGCGGCTTAAGTGATAGCTTGTAGCCCAGCTACAAAAGCCACAACCCCCACTTGGGAGATTGTGGCTTATATGTCATTATGGCGTTGACGGCACTTGGCCTCCTTTGATGGAAATCCGCACCATCGGGGGCCATCTAGACAGGTGCTCTTTTTCTTTTCAAATGGAATATAAATCTACATCTTCTAAGGTTATAAATTTGCTTTCCATTGCTGTCCTCCATTTACTAAAACAGCATTATTTGTTTTTATCCAAGTAATTGCGGATTCAGAATATAAAAAAGTACTTTCTTCTGTATATTTCTTTAAAAATTCTTTTCTAAAGCTTTTAATTATAGTGTTACTCCAATTTACAAAATCTGAAGATTTATCGACAAAGTTTTCGTTGTTATTGTAGTAACCAGCAATAAAATAAAACCTACCCCTTTGGAGTAAATTATTGTTATATGGATAAAAGCCTCCCAAGTTAAATTGTAAAACAGGGCTAATCATATTATCGATATATTCAACTCCATTATCGGTGACAAGAGTTCTAATATTTTTAATGAACTCTTTCTTAGTAAGATACACCTGAAAAATCCCTTCTTCTAGTTTGGGTAACTCATTACTACTAGCATTGCCCTTATCAACTAAAATATAACAATTATTTTTTGACAAAAATATATTGATACTATCTCTATCCTCGGGTGTGATAAAAAAGTTTAATTGCTTTGATTTCATAATTAAATTATTGCTGTTTAGGTGGATTATATGACCCCAGCTACCGCCAGCGTCCACGCTGGTGGCATATCAAATATACCACATCCTCAACTCCAAAAGAAAAACCACAACCCCCACTTGGGAGATTGTGGTTTTTTTATCATCATATACGGTTTGCAATACTAGCTATTGTCACTTTTAGGCACCAATCTTCTTCTGTCTATGTTATT
>CANLWN010000007.1 GCA_947494825.1 uncultured Flavobacteriaceae bacterium
GATGGGGACATCACTTCTACCGATATAACCGTTACCGGGGGCACCGATGCCGCCTTTAACGATGTTACCCTTGCTATAGCTAACAACGCCGTAACTACCGTAAAAATTTTGGATGACAATGTTACCCCAAACAAGATATCGGAGGGAACGGATGGTCAAGTGTTGACCACCGTAGGTACTACGGTAGCCTGGGTTGATCCCGCTAGTCCTTTCCATGCTTTGGGAAAAATGAACCAGAATGTTGCAACTAATGGATCTAACATAAGTTCAATTACAGACCTTGGCATAGGAAATTATCAAGTGAATTTTACGACAAATGCCAGTTCTGCCGACTATATTATACAATTGACTCTTTTAAATGCTGGAGCGGGTTCCACTATCGAAGTAACCGCCCAGACGACCGCCGGTTTTACGGTTCAAATATCGAATAGCACACCTGCTCCTTTAGATGCGGATTGGTTTTTCACCGTAACGGATTTTTAATCGATGAAGAAACAGCTCTACATAACATTCTTCCTTCTGGTCGGTTCCCTACAGGCCCAAACGGCCCTGTACAATTCGGGAAACATCCGGATCCATCCCAACGGGCAGCTCGGTTTTCACACCGACCTGATCAACAATGCTTCCTTTGATCAAAATGTCGGTTTGGCGGGTTTTTACGGCAGCACTACCCTAAACGTTTCCGGGGCCTTTATGCCCGTCTTTTTTGATACCGAGATCGTTAACCCCAACGGGGTCTTGCTCAGCACCGGCCTTAGCGTTACCAACAACGCCAATTTTGTAGTGGGCGATTTTATCTCCCCCAAGGACCAAATGGATGTCTATTTCAACTTTTTCCAGGATGCTTTTTTTACCGGGGAAGCCGATAATTCCAAAGTGGACGGTTTTGCCGCCCTTACGAACAAACAAACCTTTTCCTTTCCGGTAGGCGATGCGCAGCAACTGCGCCCCTTGATCTTAAATTCGGAAAGCGTGAACGCCTTTGCCAAATGTGCCTATTTCTTTGAAGATCCCAACAATCCCTCCGCCTTTCCTGAAATTTTTGATACCACCAGAAAGATACGGGACATCGGGAACATTAGTACGCTCGAGTTCTGGCGCCTGGAAGGCAGTGTACTCTCTACCGTTACCCTGAGTTGGAACACTCGGAGCAACCTGCCCGCCATAGCCGACGACGTTCTTAATGTCACCGTCGTAGGCTGGAACAAATCGGCCCGCAGATGGTTAGAACTGGGAAACACCGCTATTGGGGGCGACCTCGACCTGGGTTTTGTGACCTCCGAACCCTTTACCCCGGATGAGTACGACATCATCACCTTTGGCACCGTGGCAGTTCCCACCGAGATCCTCACCCTAGACAATTACCTGCTTACCCCAAATGGAGACGGGGTAAACGATGCGTTGGTCATCCAGGAACTCATAGACCTTTCGCCCAATAACAGTTTAAAAATCTTTGACCGTAACGGCCTGCAGGTTTTTGATATGATCAACTACACCAATGAATTTGACGGTACCTCCAATATGGACAATCTGGTCATCAATCGTGAAGCCGGACTTCCAGAGGGCGTATACTTCTATCTGATCACCATGGACGATCTGGATCTCGAATTTCAGGGCTTCCTATATCTGAATCGTTAGACCACCACCATATTCCTTAGCAGCAAAAACTCCCTTAGCGCATCGAAAAACCCGATGAAACGCACTAAAATACCGATGAAATCATCTTTTTGCCCTTAAAACTGCGTAGGTATCTTAGTGGAGAAGTTGTTATTTTATCTTTTTACATACTTTTCCTACAAATTCACAACAAAGATTGTTAATCGGCACGTTATTTCAGTAGTTTGCCCTAAAAGAATTGCTAACCCAAAAGTCGTTAAATGGTACTATTAATAGGATTTCCTTGGTGAAGGTTTAATTTCACAACAGTCCAACAGCGTTACACAACAATTTGATCAAACCGCCCCAAGTATGGTCTATTTTTATTCCCGATTACGCCTTACCCTCAAATCTATAAGGACATGAATGCTAAAAAATTACTATGGTTGCTGTTTTTTACAGGCCTAAACTTTGCCACGGCACAGGTTAAGATCGGGAACAATCCCAACAGTATTGATGCGGCCTCCATCATTGAACTGGAAAGTACCAACAAGGCCTTGGTACTCACCCGACTCACCAACGTACAGATGCTGACCATGGCTCCGCTCCAGGGTGCCCTGGTATACAATACGGACACGCAATGCGTACACTACTACAATGGGTCCCAGTGGACCAACCTATGCAATACTTCAGGGCCAGGCGGCTTTTCCTTTGCCGACAACGGCGACGGTACCTTTACCTTAAACGACGGTGCAGGCAATAGCATTACTTTTAATGGCGCCCCGGAAACGCTGACTACCTTGACCGACAATTTGGATGGTACGTACACCTATACCAATGAAGCCGGAACCCAAACCACCATTTCTGCTGGCAATACAGACAACCAGACCCTTAATACGGACGGAAGTCCGGGTAATGTTGGGATATCCAATGGAAACTCCCTCCTCATAAACGTAGACGATGGTGATGCGGACGACCAAAATGAAATTCAGGACTTACAGTTCAACGCAGGGGTCATTTCCTTGACCAATGATCCCGATGCCACGACAATCGACCTGAATGGCTATGATACCGATGTTTCGGACGACTTTAGCGGCGACTTCAACGACCTGACCAACGTGCCCGCCAACTTGGACACCGACAGTACGGACGATTTTAGCGGGGACTTCAATGATTTGACCAATGTACCTGCCGGACTTGCCGATGGGGATGACGATACTACCTATACCGCAGGAACGGGACTTACCCTTACAGGGACCGAATTTGCTGTAAACAATGCAGACATTGCGCCTGATTGGGCAAACATTACCAACATCCCGGCCAATCTCGATACCGATAGCACCGATGACTTTAGCGGCGACTTCAACGACCTCACCAACGTGCCAGTGAATCTGGATACCGATTCTACCGACGATTTTAGCGGTGATTTCAATGACCTGACCAATGTACCGGCCAACCTGGATACCGACAGCACCGACGACTTTAGTGGGGACTTTAACGACCTCACCAACGTGCCTGTCAATTTGGATACGGATTCCACCGATGATTTTAGTGGTGACTTCAACGACCTGACCAATGTACCCGCCAACTTAGATACCGACAGCACCGACGACTTTAGCGGGGATTTCAATGACCTGACCAATGTACCTGCCAACTTGGATACGGACAGTACGGACGACTTTAGCGGCGACTTCAACGATTTGACCAATGTACCCGCCAACCTGGACACCGACAGTACGGACGATTTTAGCGGGGACTTCAACGACCTCACCAACGTGCCCGTCAATTTGGACACCGACAGTACGGACGATTTTAGCGGGGACTTCAACGACCTCACCAACGTGCCCACCAACCTGGATACCGACAGTACGGACGACTTTAGCGGGGATTTCAACGACCTCACAAACGTTCCTGCCAATCTGGATATCGACAGTACCGATGATTTTAGCGGGGACTTTAACGACCTTACTAATGTGCCTGCCAATCTGGACACGGACAGTACCGATGACTTTAGCGGGGACTTCAACGACCTGACCAATGTACCTGCTGGACTTGCGGATGGGGACAACGATACTACCTATACCGCAGGAACCGGACTCACTCTTACCGGAACCGAGTTCGCCGTGAACAATGCAGACATCGCTCCTGATTGGGCAAACATCACCAACATCCCGGCCAATCTGGACACGGACAGCACGGACGACTTTAGCGGAAGCTTTAACGACTTGACCGATGTACCGGCCAATTTGGACACGGATAGTACGGACGACTTTAGCGGAAGCTTTAATGACCTGACGGATGTACCCGCCAACCTGGATACGGATTCCACTGATGATTTTAGCGGGGACTTTAATGACCTTACCAACGTGCCCGCCAATCTGGATACGGACAGCACCGACGACTTCAGCGGTGATTTCAACGACCTCACCAATGTGCCTGTCAACTTGGACACGGACAGTACCGATGACTTTAGCGGGGACTTCAACGACCTGACCAATGTACCTGCTGGACTTGCGGATGGGGACAACGATACTACCTATACCGCAGGAACCGGACTCACTCTTACCGGAACCGAGTTCGCCGTGAACAATGCAGACATCGCTCCTGATTGGGCAAACATCACCAACATCCCGGCCAATCTGGACACGGACAGCACGGACGACTTTAGCGGAAGCTTTAACGACTTGACCGATGTACCGGCCAATTTGGACACGGATAGTACGGACGACTTTAGCGGAAGCTTTAATGACCTGACGGATGTACCCGCCAACCTGGATACGGATTCCACAGATGATTTTAGCGGCAGCTTTAACGATTTGACGGATGTCCCCGCCAACCTGGACACGGACAGCACGGATGACTTTAGTGGCGACTTTAACGATTTGACCAATGTACCTGCCAACTTGGATACGGACAGTACGGACGACTTTAGCGGGGACTTTAATGACCTTACCAACGTGCCCGCCAATCTGGATACGGATAGTACGGACGATTTCAGCGGCGACTTCAACGACCTTACTAATGTGCCTGCTAATCTGGATACGGACAGTACCGATGATTTTAGCGGCGACTTCAACGACCTCACAAACGTTCCTGCAAATCTGGATACGGACAGTACGGACGATTTTAGTGGAAGCTTTAACGATCTGACGGACGTACCCGCCAACCTGGATACGGATTCCACAGATGATTTTAGCGGCAGCTTTAACGATTTGACGGATGTCCCCGCCAACCTGGACACGGACAGCACGGATGACTTTAGTGGCGACTTTAACGATTTGACCAATGTACCTGCCAACTTGGATACGGACAGTACGGACGACTTTAGCGGGGACTTCAACGACCTGACCAATGTGCCTGCTGGACTTGCCGATGGGGACAACGATACTACCTATACAGCCGGAACCGGACTTACCCTAACAGGGACCGAGTTTGCCGTGAACAATGCGGACATTGCGCCTGATTGGGCAAACATTACCAACATCCCGGCCAATCTCGATACCGATAGCACCGATGACTTTAGCGGTAGCTTTAACGACCTGACTGATGTGCCTGTCAATTTGGATACGGACAGTACCGATGATTTTAGCGGTAGCTTTAACGACCTTTCGGATGTACCGGCCAATCTGGATACAGACGCTACCGATGACTTTAGTGGAAGCTTCAATGACTTGTCGGATGTACCTGTCAACTTGGATACGGATTCCACTGATGATTTTAGCGGGGACTTCAACGACCTAATCAACGTGCCCGCCAACCTGGACACGGATAGTACGGACGATTTCAGCGGCGACTTCAACGACCTCACCAACGTGCCCGTCAATTTGGATACGGACAGTACCGATGATTTTAGCGGTGACTTCAACGACCTTACCAATGTACCGGCCAATTTGGATACGGACAGCACCGATGATTTTAGCGGTAGCTTTAACGACCTGACGAATCTGCCAGCGAATCTGGATACGGACAGTACCGATGATTTTAGCGGCGACTTCAACGACCTCACAAACGTTCCTGCAAATCTGGATACGGACAGTACGGACGATTTTAGTGGAAGCTTTAACGATCTGACGGACGTACCCGCCAACCTGGATACGGATTCCACAGATGATTTTAGCGGTAGCTTTAACGATTTGACGGATGTCCCAGTGAATTTGGATACCGATAGTACGGATGATTTCAGCGGCGACTTCAACGACCTCACCAATGTGCCCGCCAATCTGGACACCGACAGTACGGACGACTTTAGCGGTGATTTCAACGACCTCACCAACGTACCGGCCAACCTGGATACAGATTCCACCGATGATTTTAGCGGCGACTTCAACGACCTAACCAACGTGCCCACCAACTTGGACACGGATAGTACGGATGATTTTAGTGGAAGCTTTAACGACTTGACCGATGTACCGGTCAACTTGGACACGGATAGTACGGACGACTTTAGCGGCGACTTCAACGACCTTACCAATGTACCCGCCAATCTGGATACCGATAGTACGGATGATTTCAGCGGGGACTTCAACGACCTCACCAACGTACCCGCCAATCTGGATACCGACAGCACGGACGACTTTAGCGGCGACTTCAACGACCTTACCAACGTGCCCGCCAATCTGGATACGGACTCCACCGACGATTTTAGTGGAAGCTTTAATGATCTGACGGATGTGCCGGCCGATTTGGATACGGATAGTACGGATGATTTTAGTGGAAGCTTTAACGACTTGACCGATGTACCGGTCAACTTGGACACGGATAGTACGGACGACTTTAGCGGCGACTTCAACGACCTTACCAATGTACCCGCCAATCTGGATACCGATAGTACGGATGATTTCAGCGGGGACTTCAACGACCTCACCAACGTACCGGCCAATCTGGATACCGACAGCACGGACGACTTTAGCGGCGACTTCAACGACCTTACCAACGTGCCCGCCAATCTGGATACGGACTCCACCGACGATTTTAGTGGAAGCTTTAATGATCTGACGGATGTGCCGGCCGATTTGGATACGAGTACCAGCAATGAAATACAGACCTTGTCCAAAAGTGGGACCACGATTTCCCTTAGCAATGGCGGAGGTTCTGTGGATGAAACGGTGACCTCGCTCTCCCAGAATACCACTACCGGACAGCTTACCTATACCAACGAAAATGCCGCCAGTCAGACAGCCAATGTAGTTTCCACAGACACCAACAATTCCATTTCCGTGGGCTCCGATGGTGGTGCGTATTTAAAAATCAACTTTGGTGGGCGTTGGACCAATACGGATACCAGCACCGACTTAAACATCAATAATACCGTAGCACCCATATTCGGCACACAGGATTATGTGGACGATGGCACCAACCTCTATGAGGTAATTGGGAACACCCTTGTTGTAAAAGAAGCCGGCAGGTACGACATTCGGGCTAATTTATCTTTACAGGGGGTCTCTGTAGGTGGAAACACGGATCAAAGGACCAATGTGAATTCAAGAATTGCGGTAAACGGTACAGTAATCGGAGCGAACGCAGCCTCGGCTTACATCCGATTTGCCAATGGCCATACCCAATCCAGTCTGCACCTCAACGAGATCCTGCAGTTGAATGCCAATGATGTAATCACCATAGTCACCTTTAGGGAAGCCAATTCGGCAGCGGTTAATTTTAGCGGCTCCGGGGAATCGAGTTTTATGATCAATAAATTGAGGTAGAAGATGAAAAGAATCCTATTCCCATACCTGCTCTTTTTGAGTCTTGCCCTCCAAGCCCAGGATGCCATCCACAATTTTGGGAACATCCAGGTGCATGGAACGGCCTTGGTGGGCTTCCATACCGATGTAATCAACGACGGTACCTTTGATCAAAATTTGGGACTCGTCGGTTTTTACGGCGAAAACAGGTCTATTAGCCTCTCAGGAGCGTTTTCTCCTGTATTCTTTGACACGGAAATAGCCACAGACGACGGATTTTTCCTGGATACGACGATGGGAGTCACCAACAACGCAAGTTTTATTTCCGGCAATGTAATTACCCCTCGGGATCAAACCGATATTTACCTCAACTTCTTGGGCGATGCTTTTTACGTTGGGGAGGGCGACAATACGAAAATTGACGGTTTTGGTGCCATAAGCAACAGGGAAAGTTTCACCTTTCCGGTTGGGGACGATGACCGCTTACGCCCGTTGACCCTAACATCCGCGGCTATAAACGCCCTGGCCAAATGTGCCTATTTCTTCGAGGACCCAAATGCACCATCTACCTTTACCACGAGGTTCGATACCGACCTTAGGGACGTAGACGTTTTGGGAGTCAGCACACAGGAGTTTTGGCGCCTGGAAGGACAACTACCCGCTACAGTGACCCTTAGCTGGGACAACCAAAGCGATATCATTGTGTTGGGAGAGACCCTGGACGATTTGAAAGTGGTTGGATGGAGCAAGACCGAGCAGCTTTGGGTAAACCTTGGCAATACCGCAGTACAAGGCAGTATGAACTCAGGGACGATTACCTCGGATACCTTTGTTCCCGACGATTATGAAATCATTACCCTTGGCGGCAATAACGATATCCTGGAAACCTTGGATACAATAGAACTGGGCAACTATTTCTTAACCCCCAATGGGGATGGGCAGAACGATTTTCTGGTCATTGAAGGCCTGGAAAACTCGCCCAACAACTCCCTCCAAATCTTTAACAGATATGGGGTCTTAGTGTACAAAAAGGACAACTACACCAACGAATTCAATGGTAGGGCCAATGTGAGTCGCGTTATCGATAAGGACGCCGGCCTACCTGCTGGGATATACTTTTATATCATTGCCCTGAACGATCTACGTCAAAAACATCAGGGGTACATGTACATTACGCAGTAAAGTATTTTTCTGTTGTAAAATACTTAGTAACTTTGGGATTGGGCACAGTCTTGTGGATGCGCAAGCGTTTCCCGCTATGCACAATAGAACTGCCTAGCCCGCGTTTTTGAATTGAACCTACATGGGTTCCTTTTTTGCACTGCGAACATAAAACGGATGTATGAACAGACGATCTTTCATCAAAAAAAGTAGCATTTCGGGCCTCGCCTTGGCCACGGCACCCAGTTTGATCTCGTTTACCGAGACAGAATACACCATTTTGGAGCTCATGGGCAAGGAGGATATACCCCTGTATGGCAAGGACATCAATTTGAGAAAGGAGGCCCACGAGGCCTTCGTTGCCATGAAAAAAGCGGCCTATAGCGACGGTATTGATATCAAAATTGTATCGAGCTTTAGGGATTTTTATCGGCAGGAAGCCATTTGGGAAAGAAAATACTTGAGATTTACCGAAGACGATGGCATGCAGCCACTGGATGCCATTGATAAAATCATCGAATATTCGACCATTCCCGGTACGAGTCGCCACCATTGGGGCACGGATATCGATATTATTGATGGGTATCGAAAAACCGAGGGCGATGTGCTGGTCCCTGAAAAATTCCGCGAAGGTGGTCCTTTTGCCGATTTTAAGAAGTGGATGGATGAAAATTCCAAGAAATTTGATTTCTATCTCGTCTATACCGATCATTCCAAAAGAAGGGGGTTTAAATACGAACCCTGGCATTACAGTTATGCGCCACTTTCCATTCCCATGCTCACCGCATTTCGAAAAAAGAACATCCTACAGCTATTACAAAAAGAGGAGTTTTACGGCAGTGAGCATTTTACGGCTGGATTCTTAAAAACCTACGTCAGGGACAATATTTTGGACATAAACCCGGAACTTTTATAACACTTTTTGTACCTTGGGGAATCACCTGAACACTCCTTAGTATGCGAAGAGGTAGTTGGAAAGTACGGATATTCATAGGCTTGGCCATCGTGGCCTTTGCCTTCGTACAACGCTGCAATAACAAAGAGGAAAACCCCTATACCGGTAGGGTACAGAACATTAATATGTCTGCCGAACAGGAAATTTCCATTGGGCTGCAAAGCGCACCGGAAATGGCACAACAACATGGCGGTTTATACCCCGATGAGCGGATGCAGGCCTTGGTAGATGCGGTGGGAGATAAATTGGTGAACAACAGTATTGCCAGGGAAACCCCTTACAGCTACGAATTTCACCTGCTTGCCGATGATAGGACCATCAACGCCTTCGCCTTGCCCGGAGGACAAATATTCATTACCTATGCACTTTTCTCCCAATTGAACGAGGCGCAGCTTGCAGGCGTTCTGGGCCATGAGATCGGTCATGTGATCGGTAGGCATTCTGCCGAGCGCATCGCAGAGAGTAATTTTTGGAAAACGGTCTCCATGGGTGCCTCCGTTGGAGCGGACGCAGGGAGCATTGTAGGCAGTATAGGACAAAATACGCTTTTAAAAAATGGCAGGGGCGACGAATTGGAAAGCGATGAGTTGGGTGTGCTGTTTATGATCCAATCGGGTTATGAGCCACGGGAAATGATCCGGGTCATGGAAATCCTAAAGGCCGCCGCAGGCCCCAATAGAGCTCCCGAATTTCAAAGTACCCACCCAGATCCGGAGAATAGGATCCAAAAAATCAAGGAGGCCATTAAAAAATACAAGGGGCAGGTGTAACGTTAATTTCCCTAAAATCCCCATTGTTTGACTGCATTTTACTATATTTGTACCCACTCCCAGTCTTTTTAACGCCTCAGATTTAACCCTTATAGCATGATTTTATAATTGGTTTAAATGAAACTATAATGGGAACACTTGTACATTTTAAGAACCTTTATCTGGAAGCATTCAGGAATTGCAAGCCGGAATTCGTAGTGATTCTTTTGAAGATTTACTCGCTTTTCTGCTTTCTGATGTTGTCCATGGCCCTATATGCATTCTTTTATCGGGCCGTTACCGGATTCAATTTTTATTGATCGTATTATTTACTCTTTTACTTGAACACTATTTGATGTAAATACGTGAAAATCAAAATCCCCGTCCTGCTAGGACGGGGATTTTTAATTGATGAACAAACTCTTCTGTCTACCTTTTCATAGCGGCTTCAATAACCGCTAATGCGTCTTTAGCGTTAGAAAGTTCCGCATAGTACTTGGCGGTATACCCCTTGTCGCTTTTAATTTTAAGATTGGCCCCATTAGCAATCAATACTTCCAGTATTTCTGCCTTGTTGTAACGCGCAGCAAAAATGGCAGGTGTCATCCCCAAGGATTTTTTGTTGACATCCTCTCCAAGTTCGATCATACGCTTTACCATTTCCAAATCCCCTTTTACTATCGCCTTGCAAAAAGAACTCAAATCGGCATTTAAGGTTGTGTTGTTTACTGTAACATCAGTAACATCGGCACTGTTCTCGGCGGCAACGCCGGTAGCTACCAACATTAAAGCGGCGACTACGGTTAAAATTGTTTTTCTCATGATGAATGATTTTAATGATATAGGTTTTAATTATATACTAATAGACTACTTCTATCCATTTTTGTTTCATTCTTTAACACTTTAATAACGTAAGTTTAACAACCGGGGTCTCTTTATGGGAATTCCTTAACAACTTTGCAAAGGTCTTGCAAAAAATGCAAAAATTGATTGCCACTAGTAGCTATTCGCCATAGATCGTTCTATTTTTGATCCTGGAACAAAGCAGTTGACATGAACAAGAAAGTAATCCTTATGATTTTGGACGGATGGGGAAAATCCCCGGACCCCAAAATCTCGGCCATCGCTCAGGCCCATACCCCTTTTATAGATTCCCTGTACACCAAATATCCTGACGCCAATCTACTGACCGACGGCATGAACGTTGGATTGCCTGAGGGACAAATGGGCAATAGTGAAGTGGGTCATATGAATTTGGGTGCCGGGAGAATAGTCTATCAGGACCTGGCCAAAATAAACCTTGCCGTGAAGGAGAACACACTTAAGGACGAAGCAGTCCTTGAGGCAGCCTTTTTACATGCCAAAGAAGCGGGCAAGGCCGTACATTTCCTAGGTTTGGTAAGTGACGGAGGGGTGCACAGCCATATACAGCATCTCAAAGGACTTATCGAGGCCAGCGAAAGCCATGGCCTGCAGAAGGTGTTCGTCCACGCCTTTACCGACGGAAGGGATGTAGACCCCAAAAGTGGAAAAGCGTTCCTGGAAGATCTTTCTGCTTTCTGTGAGGATAAAAGTACTCGGCTTGCGTCCGTGGTGGGCCGGTATTATGCAATGGACCGAGACAAACGATGGGAGCGCGTTAAACTTGCCTATGACCTTTTGGTGAACAGCCAGGGCACCGCTGCCCAGGATATACCCTCGGCCATCCAGCAGAGCTATGACCAAGGGATTACCGATGAATTTATAAAGCCGATCGTAGGCACGGACGCCGAGGGCAATCCGCTTGCAAAAATCGATCAGGGCGATGTGGTCATCTTTTTTAATTTTAGGACAGACCGCGGTCGTGAATTGACTCAGGCGTTGAGCCAGGAAGATTTTCACGAACAGAACATGCACAAACTGGACCTTTACTACGTGACCATGACCAATTATGACGACTCTTTTACCGGCGTACATGTGGTATACGACAAGGAAAATCTGCGTGAAACCCTCGGAGAAGTGTTGGCCAAAGCGGGAAAAAAACAGATACGAATTGCGGAGACCGAAAAATATCCGCATGTTACCTTCTTTTTCAACGGGGGGCGGGAGGTGCCCTTTGAAGGTGAAGAACGCATATTATGTCCTTCGCCAAAAGTGGCCACCTACGACCTAAAGCCCGAAATGAGCGCCTATGAAATACGGGATGCCATAGTTCCCGAATTAAAAAAGGGGAAGGTCGATTTTGTCTGTCTAAACTTTGCCAACCCGGATATGGTAGGGCATACCGGAGATATGGATGCGGCGATCAAAGCCTGCGAAGTGGTCGATAGCTGTGCGGAGGCAGTAATCAACACAGGATTGGAACATGGTTACACCACTATCGTTATTGCCGATCACGGCAATTGCGACACCATGATCAATCCGGATGGCACGCCCAATACGGCACATACCACCAATCCGGTTCCCCTGATCTTGGTCGATGGTGAAGTAGATGAAATCAAGGACGGGGTTTTGGGTGATATAGCACCTACCATTCTAAAATTGATGGGTATTCCACAGCCTGGCCTTATGACCCAAAAACCTTTGATCTAAGCAAAAGGTCATTCGCGCCCCCCTTCTTATGAACGTCTTTTAGTTGTGGTTTTCCATATTTTAAAGTATTGTTTTACTTTTGCATCCTATGATAAAGCTCAAAACTTCGGAAGAAATAGAATTGATGCGCGAAAGTGCATTAGTGGTGTCCAAAACCTTGGGCATGTTGGCCGCTGAAATCAAACCGGGGGTCAATGCGCTGTATTTGGATAAATTGGCTGAAGAATTTATCCGCGACCATGGGGCAGAACCAGGTTTTTTGGGCATGTATGATTTTCCCAATACCCTTAATATGAGTCCCAATGCCCAAGTGGTCCACGGCATTCCCAATGGCGAACCGTTAAGGGAAGGGGATATTATTTCTGTAGACTGTGGTGCCTTGAAAAACGGATTCTACGGAGATCACGCCTACACTTTTGAGGTGGGCGAAGTGGATGAAGAGGTTAAAAAGCTATTGCGTGTCACTAAGGAATCGCTCTATCTCGGTATCCGGGAATTTAGGCATGGCAACCGTGTAGGCGATGTTGGCTACGCTATCCAAAAACACTGTGAAAATCACGGTTATGGAGTCGTCCGGGAATTGGTGGGGCACGGTTTGGGAAAAAAGCTCCATGAGAGTCCGGAAATGCCCAACTACGGAAAAAGAGGTAAGGGCAAAAAATTCATGGAGGGAATGGTGGTCGCCATAGAGCCTATGATCAATATGGGAACCCATCGTATAAAACAATTGAGGGACGGGTGGACCATCCTCACCGCCGATAATAAGCCAAGTGCCCATTTTGAGCATGATGTGGCCCTGGTGAACGGCCAACCAGAGCTCTTATCCACTTTTCAATACATTTATGATGCTCTGGGTATCAAGAGTACCGAAGAAGATGAATTTAGACAAAAGAAACCGGTAGCGTAGGCCTGTATTTAAATGAAAAAGCTGTTTAAGTATATCCTAAATACCCTTCCCAGGCCCTTACTTATAAAACTCAGCTATTTAGCTAGGCCAATACTGGCGCTTTCCTTGCGGGGCAGCACGTATACCGATCCTATAGACCAGAAACAGTTTAAAAGTTTTCTCCCCTACGGCTATGAAAATCCCAGGGAAAATGTGCTGTCTCCCTCTACCCTTTCGTTGGAAAGACATCGCTTGCTTTGGCTCTACCTAAAAAACAAAACCGATTTTTTTACTGCTCCGGCCAAAGTCCTTCATTTTGCTCCCGAACAGGCTTTCTATAAACGCTTTCGGAAATTGCAGCACTTGGATTACACCACGACCGATTTAAATTCGCCCTTGGCGGATGTAAAGGCCGATATCTGCAACCTTCCCTTTCAGGACCACACCTTTGATATCATATTGTGCAACCATGTGTTGGAACATATTCCGGACGATACCAAAGCGATGCATGAACTATTCCGCATACTTAAACCTGGTGGTTGGGGCATATTTCAAATTCCCCAGGATTTAAAACGGGAGACCACCTTCCAGGACGATTCGGTGACGGACCGAAAAGAACGCGCCAAAATTTTTGGGCAATATGATCATGTGCGCATCTACGGAAGGGACTATTTTGACAAACTTAGAAGTATCGGGTTTAAGGTAGTAGAAGCAGATTACACGGCGGCGCTCTCCGATGCCGAAATTGAAAAATACCGCCTTGCCAAAGGTGAGATCATTCCTGTGGTCCGGAAATAATCAAGGCAGTACCAATTCCTTGAACCCGGTGGTCATAAATTCCTGTAACTCCCCTTTTTGATCTAAGTAAATAATGTAGGCGTCCAAGGCCTCCTGCTGCACCAATAATTTGATGGAATCCTCCAGGTCCATGGCCATAAAGGCAGTGGCATAGGCATCGGCTTCCGCACAGCTATTGGCGATTACGGTGGTGCCCAGTACATTGGAATTTTTGGTATAACCCGTTTTAGGGTCTATGGTATGTACATATTTCTTCCCACTTACACTGTCTATCCTGAACTTCCGATAATTGCCCGAGGAGGCCAAGGCCCGATCCTTTAACCTCAGTAGCAGCTTTGAGGTCCTGTCTCTTGTTGCCAGTGGGTCCTCTACCCCTACGACCCATTCCTTTTCCTTGAAAACATTGGTCCCTTGGGATACAATTTCCCCGCCCACTTCTATCAGATAATCGGTAATGCCTTTTTGATCCAGTAGCAGCGCCAAACGGTCTATGGCATATCCTTTGGCAATGGCGTTAAAATCGAAATAGGTATTTGGATTTACTTTGCTGACCGTGTTTTCATCGGTTAAGCGTACCTTATGGAAGCCAACGTACTCCAACAGACTATCTACCTTGGTGCTATCGAGCGATAGCTGTTCTCCCGGGCCAAAGCCCCAAGCGTTTACCAAAGTGCCCACAGTTGGGTCAAAATAGCCATTGGTGGCCCCGTGCACGGTCTGGGAAAGTTCAAAGACATCACGGAACATACCATCCACGACCACGGTAGAATCCCCTTTGTTAATCCTAGAAATATCGGAATCGGGCATATAGGTGGAAAGCGATTGGTTAATTACGGTAAAGACCGAATCTATTTCCTTTTGCACATGCTGCTCGGCCGAACTAAAGAATATGATATGATAGGACGTTCCCAAAGCAGCTCCATTGTAGTCGTTCCGTACGGGTTTTGGCGTTTCTTCCTTGCACTGCACCATAGCTAGCGCAAGGGATAAAAGTATGATCTTCCTCATTTGCTATATTTCAATAAGTCCGTCGTAGTCCACAATATAATCTTCATTTAAGTACACCGGGAGTTTGGTATCGGCGGCATTCGCCAAACCTACACCGGCATAATAGGTTTTTGCCTCGAATTTTTGAGCGCGATCCTTGATCTTTTGCATGAGTTCGGCATCATACCGCTTGGGATCCTGTGGATAGCTTACATTACGGACCACAATGAAATGCAGGAGCTTTTCCTTGAGACATACAAACTGGGGGTTTTTTTTGAGCGTGCTATTCACTCCCATGAACTCATAACCTTCCGCTTCCAATTGCCTGCCCACAATGTTCATGGCCAAATTGTGGAGTTCCTGTTCCGTTAACGCTTTCATTATCCCTAATTAAAAAACTGTCTAAAAGTCTAGCCGATGCAAACTTAATAGACAGTTCTTATGTTTTACATGGATTTTAGCGGTCTACCCACCAAAATCATCAAATCTGATGTTCTCATCCGGGATTCCGAAATCCTCGCCCATTTTCTGAACGGCCTTGTTCATCAAGGGAGGACCGCAAAAATACAATTCGATATCCTCGGGCGAATCGTGATCGTTGAGGTAGTTATCTATAACACAATTGTGGATGAAGCCTACAAAACCATCGCCAGGCGCGTCCAGGTTCTCCTTTACCTTCCAGTTGTCCTCTTCCAAGGGCTCTGATAGGGCCAGATAGAACTTAAAATTGGAGAATTCCCTTTCCAACGCATAAAAATGTTCCAAATAGAAAAGTTCCCGTTTGGAGCGACCGCCATACCAATAGCTCACCTTACGACCTGTTCTTAAGGTCTTGAACAGATGGTACAGATGCGAACGCATAGGCGCCATTCCGGCACCACCGCCCACATAGAGCATTTCTGCTTCCGATTCGTTGATAAAGAACTCGCCGTAGGGACCTGAAATGATGACTTTGTCCCCAGGTTTTTGTGCAAAAATATAGGAAGAGGCCACACCTGGATTTACATCCATCCAACCGTTTATAGAACGATCCCAGGGCGGAGTGGCAATCCTCACATTTAACATAATCTCCCTGCCCTCTGCGGGAAAGGAGGCCATAGAGTAGGCCCTTTCTACGGTCTCTGTGTTTTTCATTACCAAAGGCCACAACCCAAACTTGTCCCACTCGGTTTGGAACTTATCGGGTGTCTCATGCTCCTCTGGGTGGGCAGTAATATCGATGTCCTGGTATTTTATCTCACAGGGAGGTATCTCAATTTGGATGTAACCGCCCGCTTTGTAGTTCATATCCTCTGGAATCTCCACTACAAACTCCTTGATAAAGGAGGCAACGTTATAATTTCGAACTACCGTGCCTTCCCATTTCTTGATACCGAAAACTTCCTCAGGAATGGTAATCTCCATATCCTGCTTCACCTTTACCTGGCAGGCCAGTCGTGCCCCATGGTTCAATTCCTTTTTGGAAAAATGGGGGGTTTCCGTTGGCAGGGCCTCTCCTCCTCCGGAGAGCACGTGGCACTCGCATTGAATACAGGTACCCCCTCCCCCACATGCGGAAGGAAGAAAAATTTTCTGATTGCCCAGTGTGGACAACAAAGAGCTTCCAGAAGCTACCTCTACCTCTTTTTCCCCGTTTATGGTAATGGTCACAGGGCCCGAAGGCGATAATTTTTCCTTGGTAAAAAGCAGCAGTGCTACCAGGGCCAATAACAATAACATAAAGGCGACTACCGTAATAAGAATGGTTCCTCCCGTACTTGCGGCTAAAAACATAGTTACTCTTTTATAGTGTGATTATAGGAAACTGCTTTTTCATCAATTTCCTTCTCTGTCTTCTTTTTTTCTTCTTCTTCTTCTTCCAATACTTTCTGAACGGTAGTGTTCTCCACGGGCTCAGGAGCTTCATCCCCTCCGGTGAGCATACCTCCAAAACTTTGGAAACCAATACCCATTAGGCCGGTGATGATAAAGGTGATGCCCAGGCCTCTTAAAGGGGCGGGCACATTGGAATACCGTATTTTCTCGCGGATGGCCGCAATGGCCAAAATGGCCAAGAACCAACCAATTCCAGAGCTTACCCCGTAGTTGAACGCCAATCCCAAGGTCTGGATATCCCTGGCCTGCATAAACAACGAACCTCCCAAAATGGCACAGTTCACCGCAATCAGTGGCAAGAAGATGCCCAGGGAATTATATAGGGCAGGAGAAAACTTTTCCACCACAATCTCCACCAACTGCACCATGGTGGCAATGGTGGCGATAAAGAGGATAAAGGACAAAAAGCTAAGGTTGTAATCGGCGTATTCCGGACCCAGCCAAGCCAGCGCGCCATCGCGCAACAGATACTGATCCAACAACCAGTTCAAAGGCACGGTCACGGCCAATACAAAGATAACTGCCGCTCCCAGTCCGACCGCTGTGGCCACCTTTTTGGAAACCGCCAAATACGAACACATTCCCAAAAACACGGAAAATACCATGTTATCGATGAATATGGATTTAAAAAATAGTTCGGTATGCTCTAACATAATAGTTCTTTTAAAGTCGCAATTTTAGTTCTCTTCGATTAAGGCCCTGTTCTTAGAGCGTTGTACCCAGATAATAATCCCCACTACGATCAGGGCCGCTGGAGGTATGATCATAAAACCGTTGTTCTCGTAACCTGTGGCATAGAGCCCTGTTTTTTCAACGGGATCTCCAAGGACCTTGAAGCCCATGAGGGTCCCCGAACCAAAGAGCTCTCTAAAAAAACCTACAATAATCAGGATAACCCCGTAACCCAGCGCGTTCCCAATACCGTCCAGAAAGGACTTCCAGGGCCCGTTGCCCAGTGCAAAAGCCTCAAAGCGCCCCATAATAATACAGTTGGTAATGATCAGTCCAACGAAAACCGCCAAGGTCTTGCTCAGCTCATAGGCGAAGGCCTTTAAAACCTGATCAACGATGATTACCAAAGTGGCCACGACCACGAGCTGTACAATAATCCGGATTTTGGACGGAATAATATTCCGCATTAGGGAAATGACCACATTTCCCACCCCTAGTACAAAGACCACGGATATAGCCATTACAATAGAGGCTTTCAATTCTGCGGTAATCGCCAAGGCGGAACAGATGCCCAGTACCTGAATGGTAATGGGATTGTTATCGGCCAAGGGATCTAATATGAGATTCGCATCTTTTTTTGAGAGTAATGCCATGGTCCTAGCTTTTTGTTTTTATAGTTTCCAAATAAGGCCTGTAGAGTTGTAAACTTTTTCTGATCATGGCCGAAAGACCATCACCGGTTATGGTGGCACCCGCAAGGGCATCCACTTCATTGTCGTCCTTGATATTGTTCACTGGGTCGTTATTTCCTTTTGCCACCTTGATGCCGGCATATTGACTCCCCTTGAGTATGGATTCCCCAATAAAATCATCCATAAAATAGCGCTGCTTTATATTGGCGCCCAAACCCGGGGTCTCCCCTTTATGATCAAAGTATACCCCTTGCACCGTCATACTTTCGTCCAGGGCCACAAAGCCCCAAATGGCATCCCAGAGGCCCTTGCCTCGCATGGGCAGGATGTAATATTTTTTTCCATCCTTATCCCCGATAAAAACGGGTAATTTTCGAGGAGCTCCCGTTTTGGAAAGGGTTTCTTGTTTTTGAAGATCGATCAAATAAGCCTCATCATCCTGGGTAATCTTGTCCCCTTCGATTACGAGTTGTTCCGTAATGTATTTTGAAAATTCGCCTTCCACCCGATCGGTAGGAATGAAATTCACACTTCCCTCATCTTCATTCTCATGAACGCCCATGGCATATAGGATGTTCTGTTGTTTTTCAAAACGTTCGTTTTCACTGATCTTGTCCTTGAGACTGGCGGCCAAATAGGCCAGAATAGATCCCACAACCACTACCATCAGGGCTGCAAAAGCCACGGTGTAACTGTTCTTATCTGTATTGATTGCCATAATTATACTGTTTCCGCTTTAAGTTGCTCTGCCTTGCCATCTGTAGTTTTGGGATGGATGGTGGCCTGTTTAAGACGTTTCATTCTTCGTTTGATATTTCCCTTTACTACATAGTGATCGATGGTGGGGGCAAAGACGTTCATAAGAAGGATGGCCAAAAATACGCCCTCGGGATAGGCCGGATTAAAGGCACGGATCATGATGGAAATAAATCCGATCAGGAAACCGTAAATCCATTTGCCCCGATTGGTCTGTGCCCCGGTCACGGGGTCCGTGGCCATATATACAATACCAAAGGCCAAACCGCCTATAATGAGATGTTTCCACCCCTCCAAACTCATTAAACCATAAAACTTGCTGGTTTCGGCAATCCATGCCTGGTCTACCGCAAAATTGAAAATGTAAGCCATAACCAGTGCCCCGATAACCGCACTGACCATAATACGCCAGCTGGCAATTTTACTAAAGATGAGGAAGAGCCCTCCCAACAAGATCAAAAAGGCCGAGGTCTCCCCTACCGACCCCGGAATAAATCCGTAGAACATGTCCGAGAGTGAATAGGCAAAGTCTTTGTTCTGGGCCAGAAAGCCCAAAACCGTCTCCCCGGAAATCTCATCAGCAGTACCGGCCAGATTTACCGCTTCGTGCACCCACACTTTGTCCCCACTCATCCAGGTAGGATACGCAAAGAACAGGAACGCCCTAATGGTCAGTGCCGGGTTAAGAATGTTCATCCCGGTTCCGCCAAACACTTCCTTTCCGATTACAACACCAAAGGCAATTGCAACGGCCAACATCCATAAGGGAATATCTACAGGTACGATAAGCGGAACAAGCATCCCGGTTACCAAATACCCTTCCTCTACCTCATGCCCCTTAATAACAGCGAAGAGAAATTCAATGGCCAAGCCTACCCCATAGGAAACAATGACCAAAGGGATTACTTTAAGGGCACCCAACCAAAAATTGTCCCAGGTGAGGAAGTGTTCCATGACCGAAAAATCGGTTGGGAAACCGTTCACCGCGGCATAGTGTTGATAGCCTGTATTGAAAATCCCGAACAAGAGACATGGGATCAAGGCCATGATCACGGTATTCATGGTGCGCTTTAAATCGTCAGCCGCCCGTACGTGAGATCCGGAATGGGTGGTTTCGTTGGGGAGGTACAGAAAAGTATGGATGGCATTAAAAGCCGGGGCCATTTTCTTGCCCTTATACCTTTCCTTTAATTGGTGCATTTTAGTCTTTAAACCCATTGTTATCCTATTTCTTTATACAATAAATCCAAGCCGTCCCTAATAATCTGCTGGTGCGGCTGTTTGGAAATGCAGATGAATTCCGTCAATGAAAAATCTTCCGGCGCCACTTCATAGAGTCCCAATTGTTCCATCTCATCCAAATCCTTCACCATACAGGCCTTTAAGAGCTGTAGCGGATAGATATCCAAGGGAAAGACTTCCTCATAACGTCCGGTAACCACAAAGGCGCGGTGTTCCCCGTTGGTATTTGTAGTTAACTTGTATTTCTTTTTGGGCTGCATCCAAGAGAAGGTCAACGCCCTAGTGGATGATATTTTGTTGAAAACGGGCTTGTTCCAGCCAAAAAACTCATAATCGTCCCCTTCGGGAATGGCGGTGACCGTATTATTGTAGAACCCTAGATAACCATCCGGGCTGCTTTTGGAACCGGTAAGTACATCCCCGTTTATGACGCGAATGTTCTCCTCATTTACCCCGCTTCCATAGAGGAAGGTGGAAATCTCGGTACCGATTTTGGTCGTGTAGTACTTAGGTGCCTTTACCGAAGAACCGGCCAGGGCCACGATACGTTCAGGATTGAACTTTCCGGTAAGCAATAACTCCCCAATGATGATTAAATCCTGAGGTGCTACGGTCCAGATCACCTCGCCCTTGTTGATGGGATCCAGTTTATTGATCTGTGTCCCTACCAAACCGGCAGGATGCGGCCCGGATACCTTGTGCAATGTTATACCGTTGAGGCCCGAAAGTGGGGAATTCGATGTTTTCCCTACGGAAACATGTACCTTGCCCGGTGTAAACTTCCCAAGGGCGGTCAGTGCTGCTTGAAGCTCGGCTTCCTTGCCTTGGAGTACGTAATCCATATCTGCTGCCAAGGGCGCGGTGCCATAGGCCGAAATGAATATTGCCTTGGGCACGGCATCGGGATCTGCTATAATATCGTAGGGCCGTTGCTTAATAAAAGGCCAGCACCCCGCCTTTAATAACAAGGCCTTCAATTCCTCGGAGGATGCCCGTTCGGCATCGAGGGGTTGGTGGGTATGTTGTTCCTGGGATTTATCGGCCAAAACCTTTAGGGTAAGGATCTTTCTGCGGGCACCCCGTTCAATTTCGATCAGTTCGCCGCTTACCGGTGAGACGAACCTCATATCCTCCCTATTTTTATTGTAGAAAAGTGCTTCGCCAGCTTTGATTTCAGCTCCCTGTTTTACCAGCATTTTTGGCGTTATCCCATGAAAATCTAGAAGGTTTATGGCATAAACATTACTTAAAACGGCTTTGGAGGTAGTCTTTTCTGCGGCACCGACAAGGTTAATGTTTAAGCCTTTTTTGATTCGGATGTCTTTAGACATATTGGATAGACCTTAGGTTAACAAAATTTCGAGCAAATTTAGTACTTAAACGGAAGTTATCATAATAATTCACCCTTAAAAATAGGGATTATATCGATACAAATTTTTTGGGTATACTTTTTGTTTACCTTTACCCAAAAAATACGGAATAAATGCGGTTCAATCCTAAACAAATTGTTTGTTTGCTTTTTGTTTCATCGATGTTCGCACAGGTTCAGGAAGAGGTTGATCCTCCTTCAAATATCAAATCCATCATCTTTAAGGGACCTACGGAAGATCAGTTCCCCATTGTACAATTGGGGGAGACGATTCGTTTGGAATTTGATGACATTTTGGCCAACGAACAGGATTATTACTACCGTTTTGTTCATTGCGATTACGACTGGACCCCCTCGCGTTTGCTCAAGTCCCAATTCCTTAGGGGAATGGACAACCAGCGTATCGTAAATTACGAAAACAGCTATACTACCTTACAGCCCTATTCCAACTACCAACTCAGCATTCCCAATGCCCAAGTGCGCTTAAAAGTGACCGGAAATTACCTTATTAAAATCTACAACAGTTATGATGAGCTGCAGTTCTCCCGAAGGTTTGTGGTCTACAGGGATGTGGTAAAAGTTGGCGCCATTGTAAAACGTTCAAGGGATTTTAACTACCTCAACGAAAAACAGGTGGTGCAGTTTAATCTGAATCCCGCCGGTATTCAGCTGGTAAATCCGAAAAAGGAGGTTAAGGTGGCCATCTTGCAAAACTACCATTGGCCTACCGCCCGCTACAATATTGCACCTCAATTTACCCTGGGAAGCGAACTGGTTTACAAGTATGACCAGGAGACCAGTTTCTACGGGGGAAACGAATACTTAAATTTTGACACCAGCGATTTGCGGGCACCCAGTGCGGTGATTTCGCGCATCGAGTTCAAGAAACTGTATAACCACTATTTATTTACCGACCGTTATCGATCCGAACGGCCCTATACCTTTTACCCGGATATCAACGGGGATTTTGTGATCCGAACGCTCCAAGGTACGGATGTTTCACGTGAGGCAGAATATACCAATGTACATTTTAGCCTGCCTTATACCGATGCACTTGCATTGGACAAGGTCTATGTCTTTGGCAAATACAACAATTATGCCCTTAACGAGGAAAACCAAATGCACTACAATGAGGACACCGGCCTCATGGAGGCCTCCATCAAAATGAAACAGGGTTTTCACAATTACAAATACGTTATTGAAAGAGAGGGTGATGTTATAGACCTGAACACGGTCTGCGGCAATTTTCACTTTACGGAAAACAATTATACGATTTTGGTCTATTACAGGAACTTCGGCGATATCTATGACAGTGTCTTGGGCGTGGGCTCTGTAAACTCCAGAAATATTGCCAATTAATGTATCTTTACCTTGGATCGGACCCACGGCATCGCGGTTCCCTTTCAAGCTTTGACCATGACCAACAAACCAAACATTGTACCAAAAGGACGCTATAAGCTGAGATACAGGGGCACCCAATGTTTAAATTGCCAACACCCCCTGGATATGAGCGACAAATATTGTCCCAACTGTTCCCAGGCCAACAGCACCAAGAAACTGTCCCTAAAGGACTTTTTTGACGAGTTTTTCTCCAACCTTATCAATTACGACTCCAAACTGTTAAAGACGCTAGCTGCCCTCTTGTTGAGACCGGGGCGGATTACGGCAGACTATGTAGCGGGAAAACGTGTGTCCTATACCAATCCCTTTCGGTTTATGTTAAGCCTGGCCTTTATATACTTTCTGATGTTGAACTTCTCGGGCAATTTTGAGACGCTGGATCGCTTTGGGGAAGAGGGCAGCGGTTCTTTTCTTAACACGGAAGGCAAAAGCTTGACCTTTTCAGCGGATGCAGCCGAACTGACCGATGAAGATCAGCAGGAAGCCCTAAGGCAATTGGATTCCCTGGGGATATCCAAGGTGGTAAAGCAGGCTACCCTTGATCGGGATTCCTTGATACTTGCAAATCCTACAGGCCATTTCAAAAGTCTGAACAAAGCGAGTTTTTTTAACCGGTACCTGCAAAAGCAGGAGTTTTTTCAGACGGTTATGGAAGCTAGGCAAATCCATCGTTTTGATCAAGCACGGGACTCCTTTGCCGTCCAGGAGACTTGGGAGAACAGAATGGCTTTCAATACTGCCGGCAGCGCTTCCCGGGCCATGCGGCAGCCAGGTAGCTTTCTCAACGACATGATCGCCAAACTTCCGTTTGCGATTTTCTTCTTTTTACCGGTCTTTGCACTCTTCATTTGGTTGATGTACATCAGAAAAAAATACAATTACACCGATCATCTTATTTTTAGCTTTCATAATCAATCCCTGTTATTTATCTTGCTCATTATTGGCTTCTTGATAGATGCCGCATTCAAAGTGGATTCGAGTGGGATCTTTTTGTTGATTTTCTTGATATACCTCTACAAGGCAATGCGAAATTTCTATCAGCAGGGGCGCGTTAAAACTATTGTTAAATACCTTATTCTTAATGCTATTTTTTTTATTTTAGCATCGATTTCCGCAACCATTTTATTGGCCGGAAGCATTTTTACATATTGAGCAATGATCACACAAGTAACAAAAGGCATCAAAGTTTCGGTGGATACTAGTTTTGAAGGGACATTCTTCAAGAACTACAAGATGCACTTTGCCTTTGGTTATACCATTACCATCGAGAATCAGAGCAAGGACTCCGTACAGTTGACCTCAAGGCACTGGCAGATTTACGATGCCCTGAATGAAATGGAAATCGTGGATGGGGAAGGTGTCATTGGCAAAAAACCTGTAATCCGTCCGGGAGAGTCACATACCTACAGTTCCGGATGCCTCTTGGCCTCGCCCCTTGGGGCTATGAAAGGGCACTACAATATGGTTAACTTTAGTTCTACGGAAAAATTCAGGGTCTATATCCCTACCTTTAAGTTTAGTGCACCCTTTGCACTTAACTAAGGCAGGTCGTTTTCACATTTCTTTTTTATTCTTTTTCCCTCTCGCCATGGTATGGTTGAATAGTTGATGGTTGATGGTTGACGGTGAACAGTAAGCAACAGGCAGTTTTAAATTCTAAGTTAGATGTTCCTTCACCGTAACTTCAAACCTTGAACCTTGAACCTTGAACCTTGAACTTTGAACAGTGGGCAGTGGGCAGTGGGCGGTAGGCAGTAAACAGTTGACCGTTGATGGTTGGCAGTGGTAAGATATAAGATTTCAGCGCTGACTTCCGACTTCTGACCTCCGACTTCCGACTTCTGAATCGGTCCCCTTGTCGCTAATCGCTATTGCCTATTGCCTTTTATCAGCAGGCAGTTGGCAGTAAACAGTTGACCGTTCACAGTTGATGGTTGACGGTGAACAGCAAGCAACAGACAGTTTTAGGTGCTAAGTTTTAAATTCTAAGTTAGATGCTCCTTCACCGTAACTTCAAACCTTGAACCTTGAACTTTGAACAGTTGGCAGTGGTAAGATATAAGATTTCAGCGCTGACTTCCGACTTCTGACCTCCGACTTCTGAATCGGTCCCCTTGTCGCTAATCGCTTTTGCCTATTGCCTTTTATCAGCAGGCAGTTGGCAGTAAACAGTTGACCGTTGATGGTTGACGGTGAACAGCAAGCAACAGACAGTTTTAGGTGCTAAGTTTTAAATTCTAAGTTAGATGTTCCTTCACCGTAACTTCAAACCTTGAACCTTGAACTTTGAACAGTTGGCAGTGGGCAGTGGGCAGTGGGTAGTAAACAATGAACAATAATCAAGGGGAAGCAAGGATTGAAACGAGGGATTCCTCGCAGACTCGGAATGACAAATCGATGTATACTGTCATTCAGAGCGAAGCATCGCGAAGCGAAGAATCTCACACCTTTAATCAAGAACGGTTATCAATTATCAATTAATCTAAACCTTGAACTTCCAAGCGTGAACTTCACCCCTTTTTTGTTTTATTTCCCCTCATGGTTTCACTACCTTTGCGGCGACTAATTTTAAATAAAGATCATCATGGGTAAAGGATTTTTTCAGGTCCCCACGGCATTCAACGAGCCTATCAAAAGTTATGCCCCCGGCAGCCCGGAACGGGAAGCCGTATTGGCACAATACAAGCAGTACTTTAATGGAAACGAGGATATACCGCTATACATTGGAGGAAAGGAAATACGCACGGGAAATACCAGGACCATGTCGCCACCGCACGACCATGGACATGCGGTAGGCCAATACCATCTGGCCGATAAGGAACAGGTATCCAGTGCCATTGAAACCGCCTTGGAGGCAAGGACCGCTTGGGCTGAACTCCATTGGGAACAGCGGGCCGCAATTTTCTTAAAAGCAGCGGAGCTGATTGCAGGCCCCTATAGAGCCAAGATCAATGCCGCTACCATGATCGCCCAGTCCAAAACCATACACCAGGCCGAGATCGATGCGGCTTGCGAATTAATCGATTTCCTGCGTTTTAATGTGGAGTATATGTCGCAGATCTATGAAGAGCAACCCGATTCTGCTGAAGGCATATGGAACCGCGTAGAGTACCGCCCACTGGAAGGTTTTGTCTACGCCATTACTCCTTTTAACTTTACGGCCATTGCCGGTAACCTTCCGACCAGTGCCGCCATGATGGGTAATGTAGTGGTGTGGAAACCCAGTGACAGTCAGGTATTTTCGGCCAAGGTCATTGTAGATGTCTTTGCGGAGGCAGGACTGCCCGCCGGGGTAATCAACGTGGTCTATGGCGATCCCGTAATGATTACGGAGACCGTTTTGGCCAGCCCCGATTTTTCGGGCATCCATTTTACAGGATCTACCCATGTGTTCAAGGAACTGTGGAAACAGATTGGCAACAACATCCATACCTATAAGACCTATCCACGGATCGTTGGGGAAACGGGAGGAAAGGACTTTATTGTGGCCCATCCCACAGCCAAACCACAACAGGTGGCCACGGCCATTACCCGGGGCGGTTTTGAGTTCCAGGGACAAAAATGCAGTGCCGCTTCACGGGTGTATTTGCCCAAATCCACAGCATCGGAAATCATGGACTTGGTAAAGGCAGATATCGCCTCTTTTAATCCTCCGGGAAGCCCTGAGGACATGTCCAATTTTATCACAGCAGTGATTCATGAAGGGTCCTTTGATAAACTCGCAAAATATATTGACCAGGCTAAAAACGATGCCACGGCAAAGGTTATAGCAGGTGGTGGATATGATAAATCCAAAGGGTACTTCATAGAGCCTACGGTAATCCTGGCCACAGACCCCAAGTACACCACTATGGAGACCGAATTGTTCGGACCGGTGGTCACCATCTATGTATACGAGGACGGGGATTGGTCCCAAACCTTGCAACTGGTGGATAGCACCTCGGAATATGCCTTAACGGGCGCCGTGCTGGCAACGGATCGCTACGCCATAGAAGAGGCCACAAAAGCCCTTCAGAACTGTGCAGGAAACTTCTATATCAATGATAAGCCTACAGGCGCCGTGGTAGGGCAGCAACCTTTTGGTGGAGCCCGGGCCTCAGGCACCAATGATAAGGCCGGTTCCGCGCAGAACCTGCTTCGCTGGGTGTCCCCGCGCCTGATCAAGGAGACCTTTGTGACCCCGGAGGATTACAGGTATCCGTTTTTGGGATAACTTGAATAGTACAATACACGTAAAGAACCATCTTCTATTGAAGGTGGTTTTTTTGTTGGGGATAGCCTTGATTTCATTCCTACAAGTTTTCTATCTTTAAACAGCCCTGCCCCATGGTTCGGAAATCTCGATAAACTCCAGATAGGGCCCATCCACATAGAAAAGAAATGAAAAAAACAGCTAACAACAAAGATCTTTTTATCTACCACCTAAAGCTGACACCTAAGTACAACATCCCGGAAAACTGGACAGACGAGACCTTCAAGGTTATTGAGGAGCATGCTAAATTTATTGACGCTCTTGGCCGCATGGGCATATTGGTCTTTGCCGGAAGGACCAAACTGGAGCCCGGGGATGAAAACCTTTTCGGCCTAGCCGTAATTCAGGCGCCTTCGCTCGAAAAAGCCAAAGAAATTATGGCAGGAGATCCCGCCGTAGCACAACATATTCAAACCGCTTCCATTTTTCCCTTTTCCATGGGCATACAATATTTCGAGAACTTAAAATAGGTGACCTCCCCATCTCGGAACACTTAGCCCAAGCCCACTCCATCCTTATCCAGGAAAAGACAAAGACCATGACCTCGGTTTTTTTATCAAAATAAATTTGCGTAACCGAATGATTACACATATGTTTGTAACCATTCAGTTACATAAATGCATGAGACGTGATGTTTTTCAGGCGATAGCCGATCCCGTACGTAGGGATATCATAAGCCTTTTGGCAGAGCAAACGCTTACCATCAATGCGGTGGCGGACCGCTTTGATGTGAGTCGCCCCGCCATCTCCAAACATCTAAAAATCCTAAAGGAGTGCGGAATCATCGATATCAAACAGCAGGGCAGGGAACGCTATTGCCAAATTCAGCCGAGAAACCTCATCCCCGCTTTCCTGTGGATCGATCAATACCGCAGTTTGTGGGAGGAAAAACTGGATTCGTTCGAGAACTATCTAAACAAACTTCAAACCCGCTTGCCGGACGGGCAGGCAAAAAATAAAAAAGATGAGTAAAACCGATGACTTAAAAAACAGGACCCTGAGCTTGAAAAGAACCTTCAATGCGCCAATTGCACTGGTGTGGGAAGCCTGGACCCAACCCGAACATATCGCCCAATGGTGGGGACCAAAAGGCATGGAGACCCGCGTAATTGAGCACGACTTCAGGGTGGGCGGCAAATGGCAATATGCCATGACCATGCCCGATGGAAAGGAGTTCACTACAGAAGGTGTCTATTTGGAAATCGTTGAACGCAAAAAAATAGTCTCCTCGGCCGACTTCAAACCTATGACCGAGGGTGTGGAAATACAGGCACTATTTGAGGAACAAGGGGACAAGACCCATTTTACCTTTAATTGCGTACACGCCACCGAGGAATACTGCAAACAACAGGAGCAAATGGGCTTTTACAATGGTTGGGGTTCCGTGTTCGACCGGCTTGGAGAGTTTCTTCAGCCTTGAGGAACATAACCTATCGGTTCAAGAGTATATCGCAAGCTAATAAATTAGGAAACCGAGGTAGCGGTACAATCTTTACCGTAAGCCCAATATGATGACGATGGCCCCTTTCGGGGCCGCAGATTTGATCAACAGCTATTGCAACGACCCGATATCCATCCATTAAAACGTTCCAAGGAATACCCATCGGGCAAGGGAACGGCAATTTCATGGTCCAAGCACTCTACCTTTCCACATGCAACGCACTTAAAATGAAAATGATTGTGGTTGTGTGCGCCCTTTTGCTCATCACAATTTAGGCAAAGTGCAAAGTACTGTTTACCATCATCCCCTACGATGCGGTGTACCCGGCCATCTTCACAGAACCTGTTCAAAACCCGATATATCGTTGCCCTATTAATGGCCGTTCCCAGTTCGGATTGCAGCATGTCATGACTTAAGGCAGCATTTGCGGCCTTTAGGGCGCCCAAAACCGCTGTTTTTGGTCCAGTGTTCCTTCTTTTCATTTTTATTGCGACTTTGTTGCAATAATACGATTAATTCTTATATTTGCAAACTAAATTGCAATCTATATGCAGCACAAAAGACCATTAAATGATAGATGATAGAGATTTTGACGTGATTATTATCGGCGGAAGTTATTCCGGACTTTCCGCGGGCATGGCCCTGGGCAGGGCACTCAGACAGGTTTTAATCATAGACAGTGGGAAACCTTGTAATGCCCAAACGCCCCATTCCCACAACTTCCTTACCCAGGACGGGCAAACACCCCAGGAAATTTCGTCTAAAGCGAGAAAGCAGGTGGCGAACTACCCGACCATAAGATTTCATGAGGGCTACGCTTTAAGCGCAAGGAAAATAGACAAAGGTTTTGAGATCGCTACCCGATCCGGAGATCGGTTCACTGCCAAAAAACTCATCTTTGCCACGGGCATCAAAGACATCATGCCCAACATAGAAGGTTTTGCTCAATGTTGGGGCATTTCCATCATTCATTGTCCCTACTGCCACGGTTACGAAGTCAAACACCAAAAAACAGCTGTATTCGGAAACGGAGAATACGGTTTCGAGTTTTCAAAAATGATTCATAATTGGACCGAGGACCTCAGCCTATTTACCAATGGAAAATCAACCTTGACCGGGGAACAGACGGAAAAATTAAGGGAGCACAACATAAACATTATCGAAACGGAAGTCGACCGCTTCGAACATCACCAAGGACAAATAAAAGTTGTCCATTTCAAGGACGGCTCCAAGACCATGCTGAAAGCGCTCTATGCCAGGACCGACTTTGAACAACATTCCGACATTCCAAAAGCTTTGGGCTGCGAGTTGACCGAAGAAGGTTATATCGAAGTGGATATGTTTCAAAAAACGACCATTGACGGGGTATTTGCTTGCGGCGACAATACTACCTTTATGCGTTCGGTATCCAATGCGGTAGCCGCAGGAACCGTAGCCGGAGCAGTAGTGAACAAAGAACTTATTGACGAGGCATTTTGATGGAAATCCGTTCGCTCCTATAACATGAGGGTTGCTTTCCTGGCCGGAATTGACTACTTTTTCTACCTAATAATAGCTGGATGAGCCAAAAACAGGAAAACATGGATACATTTCTTTTGGAAGCAATCAAAGAGGCTGAACAAGGACTCCGGGAAGGTGGTATTCCCATTGGTTCCGTATTGGTCCATAATGGAAAGATCATTGGTCGTGGACACAATAGGCGCGTACAAAAAGGCAGTGTTATCCTGCATGGTGAAATGGACGCCTTGGAGCAAGCGGGAAGACAACCGGCAAAGGTCTACCAGGAATGCGTCCTGTACACTACCCTATCGCCCTGTCCCATGTGCTCCGGCACTATTCTACTATACGGAATCCCCAAAGTAATCATTGGTGAGAACAAAACTTTTATGGGCGAGGAAAGCCTGTTAAAGGAAAGGGGCGTAGAAGTGGTCGTGGCCGATAACGCCAGGTGCAAGGCACTTATGAACGAATTTATTGCGGCTAATCCCCAACTCTGGAACGAGGATATTGGGGTTTAGTTGTCCTTAAAGGATGGCAATAGGTACGAATGCTTCAAAACGCACATAAATGTATTTCGGTTAAACTCCGGCAAGCCACTTTTCAACTATCTTGACGGTAATGGTCGCCCAATGACCTGTCCATTGCCATGTGCTTACGATCCATCATCCTATTTGCCCAGACCTGTACACTGCTGTTCTCCCAGTTTTTATTTCCGCAATTACCGGAACCGTCCGGACTACATTGCGTGGGTAAAATGAAGTTCCAGATCAACATTGGTGATCGTCCCGAACAGTATACAGAATCTCCGTCCGATTTTAGAAAACTTGCTGTAGATGTCTGGTATCCCTCAACTTGCAACGGGGACGCAGCGCGCTATATGCACCCCAAGGTATTCCAGGCCTACAAGGCCTCCAGAAAGCTTGGTGATAGCGTTGATATTTCGTTTATGCAACAGCTAAAGACCCATGCCCATTTAAATGCCAAGGTGGTTCCTGGCCTCCCTGCCGCTCCTGTACTGGTCTTTTCCCATGGTTCCTCTACCCCAGTGGAGCTCTACACCAGTTTTATGCTGCAATTGGCGAGCCATGGTTATTTTGTTTTTGCGGTATCGCACACCTACAATTCCATCGCGGTGGAATTTCCGGATGGCAGTGTGGTAACTGCAAACCGAACCTATTTTGACAAGCGTTGGACCGATGCGATCAACACGGGCTGGGAAGATATGATGACCTTTGTAAAGAGCGGGGCAGATCTAGAGGCAAAACGCGCCAAGGTACAAACCCTCTACGGTTCGGATTTCCCCGCCTCCGGTGATATGAAAATTTGGCCCGCTGACATTGCTTCCGCCATAGATTTGGCCATTACATTAAATAAGGACAGGGCAGGTCCTTTTCACAAGCGGCTCAATACCAGAAAAATTGGTGGGTTTGGACATTCGTATGGAGGTTCGGCCATGGCAAATGCCCTTATTTCGGACAGCCGGATCAAAGTGGCCGTAAATCTGGATGGCTGGCAGTTTGGTCCAGTCGTAATTGGCCATAGGTTCAAGAAACCCTTCCTATATGTACGGGGTGGATATCCGCAACCCGATGCCTTGAACACCGCAGTCTATTCCCTTGCCGGACCAAAATTTAAGCAGCTAAAAATAATAGGCACGGGACATTCCGACTTCACCGACCTTCCTTTATTCTCTGGAAAAGATAACATCTTCAATACCGGGGAACTGCATCCCACTAGGAATACCTATGTAATCAGCGACATCCTTCTGACTTTTTTTGATGCGCATCTGAAACGGAAAAAAGCAACTTGGAGCAGCTTGCTCCGCAACTATCCTGAAGCACAGTTCGAGTAGTATCACAAGCATCTCCCTAAAAGCATTATTTCCTGATGGTGACGTTCCCATGGCAATTGCGCGGGCGGGGCCAAAAGAAATTAATCCTTACATTTAGCTAACGGAAATTTACACCCCTGAGCTTGGATAGAAAAAACATTGCTTCCTCGTCCAATTTTGAACGACCCATAGGCTTCTCTAGAGCGGTACGTCTAGGAAACATCATAGCGGTATCGGGTACGGCACCGATTTTGCCGAGCGGCACCACCGCGCATCCCGATGACCTCTATGGTCAGACCAAGACTTGTATCAAAATCATGATAGATGCCATCCAAAAGGCTGGAGGAGCGGCCGGCAATATTGTTCGGACAAGAATCTACCTAAAGGACATAACGCAATGGGAACAGGCTGCGAAGGCACATGGGGAATTTTTTGCGCAGATTGGGCCGGCCTGTACCTTTGTGGAAGTAAAGGGTTTTATAGGAAAAGACTGGCTCGTGGAAACCGAAGCAGATTGCGTGCTGTAAAGAGAAATCGAATATGAAGCTGGCAACAAGCCCTATTTAAACGAATACCATGTCCAGAACAGAAAAATATCAACAGGAGTTCATTGTATTTCAGGAAGAGCTGAAATCGTACATCTATCGGCTGGTGACCCATAAACAGGAAACGGAGGACATTGCCCAGGAAACCTACATTAAAACCTTTAGGAATCTTGGGTCCTTTAAGGAAAATGCGGCCTTTAAAACCTGGGTGTTTGCCATTGCCACCAATTTGGCTAAAGACAGTTTACGGGCCCGTGAAAGATGGGGCGAAGATTGGATGGAACTGGTAAAGGACGCCCATGTGGAGAACCGTCAATTGCTGCAAAAAAAATTCGAGATTTCCCGCACTTCCGAACACGGTAAATTTGTCATTAGGGAGCATATCAGTTATTGTTTGAACTGCATTTCCAAAACCCTCTTGCTTACCGATCAGATCTGTTTGCTGCTAAAGGAGATCTACGGTTTTAAAGTACGGGAAATCATGGTCATTACTGGACTTACCGAAGGTAAGGTAAAACATACCCTGGCAGATGCCCGAAATAACATGACCCGCATCTTCGAAAAAAAATGCGCCCTGATCAATAAGAAGGGTATCTGTCATCAATGCACAGGGCTTAACAAGCGCTTTAATCCAAAACAGGACACCCAAATTGAACTCAACCGGATCAAGATGGTAAAAGAAGCCAGGAACAAAAACTATGGGCAGTTGCTACAATTGCGCTTTCAGTTGGCCCAAAACGTAGATCCGTTAAATGCAGAGGGCATGGATCTGCATAACTACCTCATAGAGAACTCCCCCGATTGGGCCAAGACGCAATTGGCCAAAAAATCTAAAATTAGCTGATTTATAGAAGCTTACGATAATTTTCGTCCGTTTTTGGGTGCAGGCCAGTCTAAGTAGTAGACAAGCTATTTATTAACATCTAAAAACAAGAAAATGAGTAACGTAATCAATTGGTTTAATCTACCCTCAACGGATTTTGACAGAGCTATTAAATTCTACAGCAGCGTGTTGGAAATTGAAATGATGCGCATGCCCAGTCCGGACGGATTTGAAAATGCCTTCTTTTCCAACCCACAGGACGGCGGTGTAAGTGGATCCATTGGCTCCAATCCGCAGCAAAAGCCCGGTGCCGATGGAGCAACCATTTATTTTGACGTGGATGGCCGTTTGGATGACGTTTTGCAAAGAGTGGAAGGAAGCGGCGGCCACATTGTTATGCCCAAAATGAACATTGGTGATTTTGGGAATATTGCTTTGGCCACAGACACCGAGGGCAATTTAATAGGCTTCCACTCCGCCTAAATCAAATTTACGGGGAGCGGAAATCGCTCTCCTTTTTTTATCCATATAAAATTCAATACACATGAAAGTACTTTTAACATTGGTTATGGTATTGGCCATTCTGGGTGGTCTTTATCTGGCCTACAGCATCTTTTCCAACAAAAAACCGCCGCTTTCCGCGGCCAATATCCATGGCGTCATAGGCCTCTTGGTGCTTGGGCTGTTGGGGTATAACGCCTACTCACTGAAGTTGTCCCAATTATGGATTGCTCTGGGCCTATTGCTCATGGCAGCCTTTGGTGGACTTTACTTGGTGAACAATCATAAAAAGGGACAACTGGGCCCCAAATCGGCCATAATTATTCACGCAATCGTGGGGCTTTCAGGAATAGGCCTAACCTTGATTTCAATTTGGTAGCCACCATTCATTGCGATAAAAAACATCAGATGGGGTATCCATATTTTCTGAAAAAGCTCCCTGTCCAGTGCCTTGTGATCGTATGGATATTTCACAATGCACATGTAACAAATATGTGCGGCAATCGTCCTCCTTGAGAAAACAACTAACGATGATCTCCAATAAAAAAACAGCGAGGACCGCAGGTTTTCTCTACCTGCTGCTCGTGGTCAGCGGTATCTTCAGCTTGCTCTACGTGCCCTCCCAACTCTATGTATGGGACGATCCCACAACCACCTTAAACAACATCAGGACATCGGAAACCTTGTTTAGGGTAAGCATAGCTACCGAATTGGTCAGTTATGTGTTCTTTTTGCTCCTGCCCTTGATCCTTTACAAACTGCTACATCATGTTCACAAGACCCAAGCCATCCTAATGGTGGCCTTTGCCGCGGTCAGCATACCCATATCTTTCTTGAATCTACAACATAAATTTGCGGTGTTGAAACTGGTGAACGGAACCGAATATCTGCAGGGCATCCCCATGGAACAGCTGCAGTCCCAACTCATGATACATTTGGATCTCTATAACGATGGACATCTGATCTCCCAAGTCTTTTGGGCCCTTTGGTTGTTCCCATTGGGGTATTTAATCTTCAAATCGGGCATACTGCCCAAATTTCTGGGTATCTTCCTAATGTTGGGTTGTATCGGGTATCTTCTGGACTTTTTTGGTCGTGTCCTATTGCCCAATTACTACGAACTGGCCATAGCCGATTACATCACTATACCGGCCAGTATTGGAGAAATAGGCACCTGTCTTTGGCTGCTGATCATGGGGGCCAAGGAATCCGACCAATAACCAAAAGCTCCACTACTTTTTCATCCGGAAATATACTACCTTTAATCCCCTAACAGCATAGATTCCCCAATAGTTCGTGGAATCGTGCAAATTGAGATAAGCCGTTCCAAAATAATGATCAGCTATGCTTAGGGCACATACCGATTTTGTTACAAGGGCCACGGAAGTCCTTAGAAAGGATGACACCATCCACGGACTTGCCGTTGGAGGCTCCTGGTTAACCGATGAAATAGATCCTTATTCCGATCTGGACCTGATCTTGGTGACCAAGGAACGTATTTCCGGGGACAAAGACAGCATGTTGTTAGCGGCGTCAAAACTAGGCAGGTTACTCTCGGGGTTTACCGGAGAACACGTTGGGGAACCCAGGGTTTTGATATGCCTCTACGATGCGCCCTTATTGCATGTGGATATTAAATTTGTAACACTGCAGGAGTTCCATGATCGGGTAGAAACCCCGGCAATCCTTCTGGACAAAGCAGGGGCATTGGAGAAGGCCCTAAGCGTTTCAGCGGCCAAATTTCCCTATCCGGATTACCAGTGGATCGAAGATCGTTTTTGGATTTGGGTACACTACGCACTTTTGAAGATAGGTCGGGGCGAGTATATGGAGGCATTCGACTTTTTTGGTTTTCTGCGGATGGTGGTCTTGGGTCCCTTGTCCCATATCAAAAATGGTCAGCTCCCACGTGGTGTCCGAAAAGTGGAGTCACAATTACCAGCACAGGATTATGAGGCCTTAAGGCAGACCCTCCCCGAATACGATAGGCAGGCGCTGCTCCGCAGCCTTAGGAGTGCCGTGTCGCTTTATAGGGAATTGCGAACCACACTGTTCGACCCAAGTATTGCCCTTCAGGGCGAAACGGAAGAAAAAGTGATGCGCTATTTTGATGAAATTGAGGCGGCCGGACCGGCTTAGTAGCAAATCGGCCGTGGTGATGGCCAGTTTGCCACATTAACGGAAGTGGGTTATATTTAAGCACGACTATACCACCAGGATATGAAATTATGGATAGGGATTCGCTTGCTACTTGCCTTTATGTGCTTCAGTGCCACGTTGCACGCCCAAAAAGTACTCTTCATGGGCAACAGTCTCACCTACACCAATGATTTACCACAATTAGTGGCCTACCTTGCCAAAAATTTTGATAAATCGCTCGAAACTACATCCCTTTGCTTCCCCAACTACGCACTTGAAGATCATTGGAACGACGGTTTGTTCCAAAAAATGCTCGCCGAACAAAATTTTGACTACGTCATTGTGCAACAGGGGCCATCCTCCCAAGAAGCGGGGAAACAGATGTTGCTCGAGTATGGGAAAAAAATAAAGAATGTCTGTGCGCAGTACGGTGCACAATTGGCCTATTACATGGTGTGGCCCTCTAAACGGTACTATTTTACCTTTGACAAGGTAATTGCTAACCACGAACAAGCTGCCAAGGAGCTTAGGGCCCTCCTTTTTCCGGTAGGTGTGCATTGGAAAACCTATGGGAAAAACGACTTTAGCGCTCAGCTCTACGGTCCGGATGGTTTTCATCCATCTCCTGCCGGTACCTTTTTGGCGGCCCTTACCATTTTCCATGGACTGTTCCCTAAGGAAAAGCTGTCCGAACTGAAATTCGAGGATGTCAAAAAATGGGTTCCGGACACCCGCTCTTTCCAAGGGATGACCCAACTAGTCCATAAAAAAAAGGATATGAATCGATAAACCTGTACACCATGAAAAACGAGAAACTGGAAATCTATGACAAACTGGTGGCCAAATGCCCCAGATTTGAAAGAAAGGGCAAGACCATGCACTTCACCTCGGCCAACGGTCATATGTTCTCACAATTGAACAAAGCCGGTGAAATCGGCATCCGTTTTTCCAAGGAGGCCCAGGAAAAATATCTGGAAGAATTCCAGACTACGTTTTTTAGGTCGTATGGGGCAGTCATGAGGGGTTATGTGTTAATCCCCGAACACATGCTCGACGATTTGGATGCCCTTGCCCATTATCTGGATGAAAGTTATGATTATGTGATGTCACTCGAACCAAAATAGCAATACCATGACTATCATAGATCTGTCCAAACCCATACGGTACAACCGCAACGATCCTTGGTTTATGCGCGTAAAAATCAAGCACAAGCCCCATAGAAAGGCAAAATGGCTGATTCGTCTTTTTGGCCTGCCCTTTAAGCTGTTTCCCAAAGGCTTCGTGGGCTGGGCCGATGACAGTATCCAAAAAATGGGCGTCCACGCCACCACACACATCGATGCGCCCTGGCATTATGCCCCCACTACGGAGGGGAAGCGGTCCAAAACAATCGATGAAGTACCGTTGGAATGGTGTTATGGCGAAGGCTTGGTCGTGGACATGAAGCACAAGGCAGATTTTGACCCGATTACCGTAAACGATATTCAAAGCTTTTTAAGCAATAACAACCTAACCGTAGTGGCAGGCATGATCGTATTGATCAAAACCGGGCGGGATACCTATAACGGCACCAAGGATTTTCATAAAATCGGTACCGGTATGAGCGCGGCGGCTACCGAATGGTTAATAGACCAGGGCGTAAAGGTGATGGGCATAGATTCCTGGGGATGGGACCTTCCCCTGCCCTACATGATAAAAAAGGCCAAGGAGAGCCAAAACCCCGAATTGTTCTGGGAAGCGCATTTGGTGGGAAGGAACAAGGAGTACTGCCATATGGAGCAATTGGTGAACCTGGATGCCCTTCCCCATACAGGCTTTAAGGTGGCGGTTTTTCCGCTAAAAATTGTTGGTGCCTCGGCCGCACCGGCCCGGGTGGTGGCCTTGCTCGATTAGCCAAAATGTGTACTGGACGGTTTCCTCCTGTAAGAATCTTAGGGTAAAGCAACCCTTTGGATTTTGCCCATCTATGAAAAAACATTCCTATGAAACCACCACATTTCCTGGCCTTCCTTTTGGTATGCCTATCTTGTATAATTTGCTGTTCCGATGATGACGATTCCAAGGACGAGCGTAGTGCCTGCGGTGTTGCGAACATCTTGGAAGATCTGGATTGGTTGCGCGACGAGATTGCCGATAGGGAACAGAGCACTTCCCCGGACATTCAATACTGTTATATCACTAAGGCTACCTGGAACGGGCAGACGGTTTTTCTGTATGAAGATTGTAATCCCCTCATCAATAAGGTCGTTCCCGTATTGGATTGCGAAGGGACTTCTTTAGGTGCGGTAGGGGTCGCTGTGGACCGAAATGAACTTAGTGATTTTTGCACAGTATGGAGTCCCGATAACTTTGCGTGCCTTATTGATTTTAGCTGCGTAGTGCAGCAATAAACAAGGTCCTTAGGCCTTCCGAAAACTCACCGAATATCAACTATTTAAAAAAATAACAAGCTTGTTACGCAATATTTATGTAAATTTAACGTTAAGCAATTGTAAATTAAACGTAATATTCTACCCTTTATAGGGCATAACCCAAAGCATTCAACGATGAAATGGCATAAGTCTTACACCAGAACAAAGCTGTTTTTTACCTCTGCGTACATTCACCTGATGTCGCATTTGCGCATCTATGCAAGGAAGTACAGAAGAGCGTACTACGGCATGTTCACCTTATAGGTCAACCCTTAAACTTAACAGGGAGGTAGACCACTTTCTTGGTCTCAAAAAAAGTTTCCGAAAAGTAGTCCGCCAAGTCAAAGGACTGCGCGGTACGATAGTCCTTCAATTCTTCGCTAAGATCTCCGCCCTTCAGATAAAGGATTCCATTTTTACGGGTATGGAGCGATTCCTTTTTTATCCTGCCCTTTACCCAACGGACAAAGGTGGGCATGGCCGCTACAGCCCTACTGACGATAAAATCGAAGCGCATCTCCAAATCCTCCACACGGCTATGGACCGCCTGCACATTGGTAAGGTCCAGGCCCTGAACCACTTCTTCCACCACTTTGATCTTTTTTCCAATGGCATCCACCAGTACAAACTGCGTGTCAGGGAAGAGGATGGCCAAAGGGATGCCCGGAAATCCACCACCGGTACCCACATCCAAGACAGAAGTCGTTGGCAGGAATTCCTGTACTTTAGCAATACCAAGGGAATGTAGCACATGTCGCAAATACAACTCGTCTATGTCCTTTCGGGAAACCACATTTATCTTTTGGTTCCAATCTTGGTAAAATTTCTCCAGCAAGATAAATTGCTGCTTTTGTACTTGGGTTAATTTTGGGAAATATTTAAAGACGATGTCCGCTTTCATGTGTATATTTGCATTTCGGCAAAATTAGCACTTTCTGATTCATAAATAAGGGCCAATTAAAATGGCTAAGGCATTAAAAAGTGCATAATTCCGTTATATTTACAAAAAGATTCCGGTATATGGATAAAAGCACCATCAAATTTTCAAGACGGGATTCCGCCCAGTTCTTCAGAACCTTGAACAAAAGGGTCAATGATTATTTTAAGGAAAACAAAATAAAGAAAACGGGCAACTGGCGACTCCACTTGAAAACAGCCGTGATGTTCGCCATTTTTCTGACCCCTTATTTCTTGATTCTTACTTTAAACCTTCCGTTATGGGCCAATCTGTTGTTGACCATTACCATGGGGGTGGGCATGGCCGGTGTGGGCATGAACGTGATGCACGACGGCAACCATGGTTCCTATTCCAATAAGAAATGGATCAATAAATTGATGGGGAGCAGTATCTATATTCTTGCCGGAAATGTATACAATTGGCAGGTACAGCACAATGTACTGCACCATACCTATACAAATATTCACGAGCACGATGAAGATTTGGAGGCCGGTAGGATTCTTCGTTTTTCCAAACACGCCAAATGGCATAGGTACCACAAATTTCAGCATTACTACTCCGTTTTCCTTTATGGCCTGCTTACCTTTAACTGGGCCATCACTACGGATTTTCAGCAAATGTACCGCTACATGAAACGCAAGCTTTCCTACGGAAAACTGCCGAATCCGGTTATTAACTGGAGTACCTTGGTCATTACCAAGGTGTCCTATATTACCATATGGATTGTGCTACCCCTTATTTTTGTTGATATCGCCTGGTGGAAAATTCTTGTGGGCTTTTTCATTATGCACTACGTTGCGGGGGTCATTTTAAGCGTGGTATTCCAATTGGCCCATGTGGTGGACGAAGCTGAAACCCCCTTGCCTGACGAGGGCGGCAATATGAAAAATACCTGGGCCGTTCATCAGTTGTTCACAACGGTAAATTTTGGCACCAAGAACCGAATTGTCAATTGGTTTACAGGAGGTTTGAACCATCAGGTGGAACATCATATCTTCCCGAACATAAGCCACGTGCATTACACAAAAATCTCCAAAATTGTTAAACAGACAGCCAAGGAGTTCAATTTACCGTACAACGAGTACAAAACTACCAGAAAAGCTATAATTTCGCACTTCAAACATTTAAAGGAGCTGGGCAAAAAACCCGCTTTGCAATATCAGTAAATACAGTATAGCAAATGAGCAACCACCTATCCGATAGAATTAAAAACATGTCTACTTCGGCCACCTTGGCTATGGCCGCAAAAGCAAGGGAATTACGCAACCAGGGAAAGGACATCATCGGTCTTAGCTTGGGAGAACCCGATTTTAACATCCCCGATTTCATAAAAGATGCCGCTAAACAGGCCATCGACGACAACTATAGCAGTTATTCCCCGGTAGATGGCTATGCCGATCTAAAACAGGCCATTTCAAATAAATTTAAGCGGGACAACAACCTGGATTACGGGGTTCAACAGATCGTCGTCTCCACTGGGGCCAAACAGTCCTTGGCCAATGTGGCCATGGTGATGATCAACAAAGGGGACGAGGTTATCCTACCAGCACCTTTTTGGGTAAGCTACAGCGATATCGTAAAAATTGCAGAGGGGATTCCGGTACAGGTACCCACAAGCATCGATACGGACTTCAAAATGACCCCAGAGCAATTGGAAAAGGCGATCACGCCAAAAACCAAAATGTTGTGGTTTAGTTCGCCCTGCAATCCCAGTGGTTCCGTGTACAGTAGAGCGGAACTGGAAGGTTTGGCCAAGGTATTGCAAAAACACCCAGATATCTACGTCGTTTCCGATGAGATTTACGAACACATCAACTTTGTGGGAGGCCATGTAAGTATCGCCGGAATAGAGGGCATGTATGAACGGACCATTACGGTGAACGGGGTATCCAAGGCGTTTGCCATGACAGGATGGCGAATTGGGTACATCGGAGCGGCGGAATGGATTGCCAAGGGCTGTACCAAATTCCAGGGACAGGTTACCAGCGGTGCCAATGCCATAGGACAGCGCGCCACCATTGCGGCCCTAGAGGCACCGGTAAGCAAGATTAAGCATATGATAGACGAGTTTCATCAGAGACGCGATATGCTATTGGAGCTTTTGGGGGAAATTGACGGATTTAAACTTAACGTTCCTGAGGGAGCTTTCTACGTCTTTCCCGATATTTCCAGCTTCTTTGGGAAGACTTTGAACGGGACCACCATAGGGAATGCCTCCGATTTTGCGCTCTACTTATTGGAAAACGCCAATGTGGCCACGGTAACGGGTGAGGCCTTTGGAAATCCCAACTGTATCCGTATTTCCTACGCCGCTTCGGAGAAAGAGTTACGGGAGGCGGTAGCCCGGATTAAATCGGTGGTATAGCTACGTAAACTCCATAAGAATAAAGAAATCGGGCCCGATATGCGGGCCTTTTCTATGTCTTCTTCCAAAAGTAAGGCGTTAGCAGAATCAGTACCGTAAAGAGTTCCAGACGCCCCAGTAGCATCAGAAAACCGCACCACCATTTCCCCAAGGCGGGCAGACCGTTAAAATTGCTCAGCGGGTTAAGGCTGCCAAAGGCCGGACCAACATTTCCAAGCGAGGATGCCGCACCACCGATGGCAGATTGAAAATCGAGCCCCAAAAAACCCAAGACCAGCGCTCCTATGATAAAGGACAGCATATAGAGCACAAAGAAGCCGATGATATTGTAAACGATATGCTCGCTTACGGTTTTTTCATTGTATCTCACGGGGATAATGGCATTGGGGTGCAAGGTCCTTTTAAATTCTAGCAGTCCGTTCTTAATGATCAATATATGCCGCATCACCTTAATACCTCCTGCCGTGGAGCCCGCAGAGCCCCCCAAAAACATCAAACCAAAGAAGAAAACAGTTAAAAAGGGTGTCCAGCTGGTAAAATCGGCCGTCACAAAACCGGTGGTGGTCACTATAGCGATAATCTGAAAAAGGGCATGCCGAAATGAACTTTCACCAGGGCCCAAAACCATAGGATGGTAGTCCGAAACAGGAACGTTGGCTTTAAAGTAGATGACCAGGACCGTGACCAGGGTGAACAGCAGAATTAAGCTTGTATAATACTTAAATTCTTCGTCCCTTAGAATGCGTTGTACCTTTCCTTTAAAGGCAAAATAGCTCAGTACAAAATTGCTACCGGCCAAAAACATAAAGAATATTATGATATATTGTATCAATGGCTGATCGTTCCAAAAGGCCAAACTGGCATTCTTGGTAGAAAAGCCGCCTGTTGACAGTGTGGCCAAGGAATGGTTGATCGCATCAAAAAAGGACATGCCGGCCAGTTTCAGCAGCAGTGTTTCCGCAACAGTATACCCAAAATAGATGAGCCATAATCTTTTGGCCGTGTCCGTAATTCTTGGGTGCAACTTGTCCGCGTTGGGGCCAGGAGCCTCCGCAGCAAACAGCTGCATACCCCCAATACCCAAAAGAGGAAGGATGGCTATGGCCAAGACAATGATTCCCATACCCCCGATCCAATGGGTGAGGCTCCGCCAAAAAAGGATGCCCTCGGGCAAGGATTCTATATCGTCCAAAATGGAGGCGCCGGTGGTGGTGTAACCCGACATGGTTTCGAAAAAGGCATTAGTGATATCTGGGATAGCTCCGGAAAAAATGTACGGGAGCACTCCGGAAACCGACATCACGATCCACCCAAAAGCAACAATGATGTACCCCTCCTTTCGTTTCACTACCTTCTCGTGCCCACGGGTATAGAACATGGCCATAACCCCCACGAGCATGGTAACAATAGCTGCCAGGGTAATGTCCAAAGTTGCCCCGTCCCTATAAATGCCGCTGACAAAAGCGGCCAACAGCATAAAAAAGCCATTGAACAGCAGCAGCAATCCCATAAGGTGGAAGATTATTTTGGAGTTTAGACCCATATTACAGAAACAACTTTTCTATTTTAGGGATAGCACGGGGTAGACAACAGACCACTACCCTATCGCCCTCGGTAATCTCAAAATCGCCCAGGGCAATAATACCTTCCCCATCCCTAACGACCCCACCAATAGTGGCCGCCCTGGGAAAATCGAGCTCCCGGATAATTTTGCCGGTAACCGCTGAGGTAGCCTTAACCTCAAACTCCAGGATTTCGGCATTTAGGTTGTTCAAACGGGTCATGGCCACCACCTCGCCCTTTCGGATGTATCTAAAAATATTATTGGCGGCCAGCAGTTTCTTGTTGATCAGGGTGTCTATCCCAATAGACTGGGACAATTGGAAATAATCCATATTCTCCACTAGGGCAATCGTCTTTTTGATGCGTTTTGATTTGGCGACCAAGCACGACATGATATTGGTTTCGGAATTTCCAGTCACCGCTATAAAGGCGTCCATGGATTCCAGGCTTTCCTCCTCCAGCAGTTCTACATTTCTTCCATCACCGTTGATAACAAGGGCATTGGGGAGATTATCGGCAATATCAAAGGCCTTTTCCTTGTCCTTTTCGATCAATTTTACATTGAACTTGCTGATACACAGATCTCTAGCGGTATTAAAACCCACCTTGCTGCCACCGAGAATCATTACGTTTTTTATTTCCTTTTTCTCCTTGCCCGTAAGCTTATAGAGTTCATCTACCCCTTCTTTGGCCGTGATAAAGTAGACCTGATCTTCCTCCTTAAATACGGTATCCCCCCTGGGAATAAGGGTATATTGCGTGCCGGATCGCTGAATGGCGATGGGCATAAAATGTAATTCCGGAAATATCCTGGCCGCTTCCTTTACCATCTTGCCCACAAAAGGAGCCGATTTTGGCAACGATACCCCGATCATGATCAATGCCCCCTCTTCAAACTCATAGGTATCGTTAAAGGCCGATTGGTTGAGCAACAGTTGAATTTCCGTGGCCGCCAGTTTTTCGGGGGAAATAAGCTCGTCTATGCCCAGGTCCGGGAATTTGATCGCTTCCTTATTGTCCACGAACTCTGTGTTTGAGATCCGTGCAATGGTCCTTTTACAACCCAACTGCTTTGCCAATAGGCAAAGGGTGAGGTTGGTGGTTTCCGAGGAGGTGACCCCAATGACCAAATCCGAGTTGGATACTTGCGCGTCCTTCAGTACAGAAATAGACGTGGCATCGCCCTTGAGCACCCGAATATCAAGATGGTTATCTGCATAGGTCAGACTTTCTTTCCTGGAATCTATCAGCGTGATATCCTGGGATTCATAAGAGAGTAGTTTTGCCAAATGAAAACCTACTTCCCCCGCCCCTGCAATTATAATCTTCACACCCTTACATTTTTGTCTGAATCCCCATGGGATCTAAAAGCCTTCGTAAAGCTCATTTCAAGAAAAGTTTGCAAAATAATGCGGAACAAAATTACATAAATTTATTGGGTTGGAAGGCATGGGAAGTGGCTAAAGTGCAAAGTGTAAGGCCAATGTTCTGTATACAAATAAACCGATGCCACATGGGTTCTATATCTTATCTTTGCCCAAAAATTGCCCTTATGGCCAAAAAAGTAATTCCCTATAAAGATTCCCCGCTTGGAAAAAAAGATCAGGTGAAAAAGATGTTCGATGCCATTTCTACCAATTATGATGGTCTAAACAGGGTTATTTCCTTCGGGATAGACGTAAAGTGGCGGAACAGGGTGGTAACCATACTCAAGAAGAAAAAGCCTTCCAATATTCTAGATATCGCTACGGGAACAGGAGATCTGGCCATTAAATTGGTCAAAACTGGTGCCGAGGAAATCGTGGGATTGGATATTTCTCCCGGCATGCTCAAGGTGGGTAAGAAAAAGGTAGACCAAAAAAAATTGAGCGACATGGTGAAAATGGTGGTGGGCGACAGTGAAAAACTTCCTTTTCCCGATCAAAGCTTCGATGCGGTCACCGTTGCCTTTGGGGTGCGTAATTTTGAAACACTTGAAAAAGGACTGGCCGAGATCTATCGGGTCCTGAAACCCTCGGGAACTTTTGTAGTCCTTGAGACTTCCGTTCCCACCAAAACACCTTTTAAACAGGGGTACCACCTGTACACCAAATACATACTACCCACCATCGGCAAACTCTTCTCAAAAGACAAAGCGGCATACGCCTACCTTTGCGAATCTGCCTCCGTTTTTCCGCACGGGGCGGATTTCAACAATATTTTAGGAAAAATCGGGTTTATAGCTATGGAGAACAGGCCTCAAACATTTGGGGTGGCCTCCATATATATCGCTACAAAGTAAGCACATGAGGAACATTTTTTTTCTGTTAATGGGAATACTGTTGCTAGGCAATGCGGTACAGGCCCAGTTTAAGGAAAATCCCATTTTGAATTTGGAGAATGAAGACAAACCCCTTTTAAACTGGGGTTACTTTCTGGGATTCAATAAATACGATTTTAAATTTGATTACAAGGATGATATTGGAAGTGATATTTTGGTCAATACCACCTTTGGATTCAACGTGGGTTTGATCGGGGAATTGCGGATCAACGAATTTTTGGATGTCCGCTTCGAACCTGGACTGCTTTATACGCAAAGAGATCTTGGATTTCCGGGATTTAGCGATGCAAGTGAGGCCATCCGTGAGGTGCGCTCCACCTACATTAATTTTCCCTTGCTTTTAAAAGTAAGTGCCCGCAGATTTGGCAATTGGAAACCCTACATTACCGGGGGCGTATATGCCTCACAGAATTTGGGAAGCAACGAGGATAGCTTAGACGACAACAGTAGTGGGACCTTTAGGATGAAAAAAAGTGTTTATGGGTATGAATTGGGCTTTGGAATAGATTTTTACTTGGAATACTTTAAATTCTCACCCTCTATCCGTGGTGTCTTTGCCTTGAGCGACGAGTTGGTACCGGATAACGACCCCAATAGCCCATGGACGGGCAACATAGACGCCTTGCGTACCCGTGGCATCTTTATCAACCTTACTTTTGAGTAAGCTCGGCGTGGTTATGGCCTGCGCAATTCGTTTAATAAAATAGCGGTGGCGGTGGCCACATTTAAACTTTCTGCGGTTCTTTCCCCATGGGGAGGAATGGTCAGTTTTTTTTGGACCAGGCCCTCAAGTTTTTCGGAAATGCCCTTGGCTTCGTTCCCCATGACCAGAATACCTGTTTTGGGCAAGGGCTCGCCGTATACGTTTTCTCCGTCCATAAAGGCCCCATAAACGGGTATCTCCGTGTTCTTGATAAAATCAGCGAGGTCTGTATAGGTAATGCTTACCCGCGCTATAGATCCCATGCTTGCCTGTAACACCTTGGGGTTGTAACAATCTACCGTATGCTCGGAGCACACCAAATGTTTGATTCCGAACCAATCGCACAAACGTATCACCGTACCTAGATTCCCAGGGTCGCGAACATCGTCCAGGGCCAAGATCCAATCAGAGAAATCCACAGCACCGGGTGGGGACATATAAAAAATGCCCAAAATTGTATTGGGGGTTTGTAATCCGCTGATTTTTTTTAGGTCGCCCTCCTGGATTTTCTCCACGATTTCGGACTTGTGATCCAAAATTTCAGTGTTGGTGGTATAAATCCTGTAGGGTTTAAAATTGGATGCCAAAAGTTCCCGAACTACCTTGATTCCCTCGGCCACGAACATTCCGGATTGAATTCGGTACTTTTTTTGCTGTAAGCTTTTTATAAATTTTATTTGGTTTTTAACAACCATTCAAATAATGTATTTTTGGCGTCTATGACATTCCCTTTACGTTTCAAAAAAAGCATAGCAAAAATAGGCTTATTATTGTTAGGTATCGCAATAACTTCCTGTAATGCGCTTAAGAGGGTCGGGGAGGATGAACTTTTGCTTACTAAAAACGCGATATATGCGGATGGCGAAAAAGTGGCAAGCGAGGATGTCAAAAGTCTTATCATTCAAAAGCCGAACAGTACGGTACTGGGATATCCCCTAAGACTAAATCTGTACAATCTTGCCAAAAAAGACCCGGATTCCTCCTTTCAAGCCTGGCTGCACAAAAAGGAAAAAAGGAAACAACGTTACGAAAACTTCCTATCCAAAAAACAGGTAGATCGCCTGGGCAAGTCCTTTGCGGTAAAGGGGGCGAGCGAATGGCTGAAGAAAATCGGGGAAGTCCCGGCGATTATTGATACGGTAAAGACCAAAAAAACATTGGAGCGGCTCAAGGCATATTACGGCAGCAAGGGATACTTTAACAGCGATGCCACCTTTGCCGTAGATGAGGGCAAAAGAAAACAGCGCGCGAGCATAGATTACAAGATAAGCCTTGGGAAACCCTTTATCATCGATTCCCTTTCAAAAAAAATCGATTCCAAGGCCATCGATTCCATCTATGAATTGCATAAGGAAAACTCGTTCATCAAAGCCGAAAAACAGTTTGATCTGAGCGATTTTAACCAAGAAAGGGAGCGGCTCACCACCCTCTTTAGAAATTCTGGGGTCTACAATTTTCAGGAAAGCTCCATTACCTATGACATTCTAAGGGATACCACAAGGATTAGGGACGACCAAAAAATGGATGTGGAACTCAATATTGATAATTTAAGGAAACGAAACGATTCTGCCCTTACCACCTCGGAATACAAAGTGCACCGTTTTGATAAGATCAACATCTACGCGGACTACGTTTTCAATAGCAACACAGAAGAGTTGCAATCGGTGGATTTTGAAAATTACACCATCTATTTTAAGGACAAACTGCGCTATAAGCCCAAGGCCCTTACCGATGCCATTTTCTTGGAGAAAGACAGTATATATAGGGATTTGGACCGCTTAAGGACCTATAGGCAGATTACGAACCTCAATACCTTTAAATACCCCAATATCGAATTTATTGAGGACAGTACGGGAACCAAGTTGACGTCTAATATCTATTTGGCGCCCAGGCAAAAATATTCCTTGGGACTGAATACCGATGTAAAACACTCCAATATTGAGACCATAGGAGTGGCGTTCAGTGCCTCCCTTGTTTCCAGAAATGTTTTTGGAGGAGCCGAGACCTTGAGTCTTTCGGCTCGGGGATCCCTGGGTCTTTTGAGCGATGCCTCCGTCACCGATGAGGATTTTGTTTCCGAAATTGGTGGAGACATTAACCTCACCTTTCCCAGAATTTGGTTTCCTTTGATCAATACCAAAAGGATTATACCCTATTATATGCTTCCACAAACACGGATGTCCATTGGAACCAGTTTTCAAAAGAACATAGGCCTGGACAAACAAACGTTTAACACCATTTTGGGTTATAACTGGTCGCCTTCCAATTTTAAGCGAAACTCGTTAGAGCTCTTGAACATCCAATTTGTACGTAATGTTAACCCCGATAGGTTCTTCAATGTCTACCAGAACACCTACGAAACATTGGACGATATCGCCGATGCCTTCGAGGCCGAACCGCTCTTGCAGGGGTTTTACGAAGATCCCAACAACACTGGAGATCCCAGTCTGATCATTCCAGCGGGAACTACGGGTTTTATAACGGCCATTCAGAACGGTAGTGTAGTGGCCAGTGCCGATGTGGTCAGGGAAGTGGCCAGTGTGGAAGAACGCAGGGAAAGGTTAACGGAGAACAACCTTATCTTCACCAGTAATTATACCTATACAAAGAACAACCAACAGGGAATCAACGACGATAATTTTTACCAGTTCAGGCTCAGCTTTGAAAGTGCCGGTAATTTGTTGTCCGGTGTTTCAAGGATCATCCCCTTTGAGGAAAATGAGGATGGTGATCGTTTGGTCTTTGGGGTCCCTTTTTCCCAATATGTAAAATCGGAATTTGACTTTATCAAACATTGGAACTTATCGAGTACCGATGTGCTAGCCTTCCATGCTTTTACCGGTATGGCGGTCCCTTATGGCAACTCGAACAACATCCCCTTTGTACGCAGTTATTTTGCTGGGGGATCTAATGACAACAGGGCATGGAACGCCTATTCCCTCGGGCCCGGACGTACTGACAATATCAATGATTTTAACGAGGCCAATTTTAAGTTGGCGGTTAATTTGGAATATCGTTTCCCCATTGTAGGTGATATCAAAGGGGCCTTCTTCGCAGATGCCGGAAATATCTGGAACGTTTTTGATGATATTGACGATGCCAACGCTACCTTCAACGGTTTCAGTTCCCTGGCGGATATTGCCCTGGGCACCGGTTTTGGGCTGAGGTACGACTTCACCTATTTTGTTTTTCGCCTAGATACCGGATTTAAGACCTACAATCCCGCATTGGAGCCGTCCAAAAGGTGGTTCAGGGATTATAATTTTAGCAATGCCGTCTTCAACATCGGGATAAATTATCCTTTTTAGACCTAATTATTTTATTACTTTTGTGCCAACTTTTCTAACACTAACAGACAAAAGAACATTATGGCCCATACGATTAAGCCGGGAGTAGCTACCGGAGATGAAGTGCAAGAGATTTTTAACTACGCTAAGGAAAAGGGCTTTGCGTTGCCCGCAGTAAACGTTATAGGATCCAATACCATCAACGGGGTCCTGGAAACTGCGGCCGACCTCAATGCTCCCGTAATCATACAATTCTCCAACGGAGGGGCACAGTTTAATGCGGGCAAGGGCCTGTCCAATGAGGGACAAAGGGCCGCCGTTCTGGGTGCCGTTGCCGGTGCCAAACACGTGCACCAGTTGGCTGAAGCCTATGGTGCCACGGTCATTTTGCACACCGATCACTGCGCAAAGAAATTACTGCCCTGGATCGACGGACTTTTGGATGCAAGTGAAAAACACTTTGCCGAGACCGGAAAATCCCTGTTCAGTTCCCATATGATCGATCTATCGGAAGAACCATTGGAAGAGAATATTGAAATCTGCAAGACCTATCTCGCCAGAATGGCCAAAATGAATATGACCCTGGAAATAGAGCTTGGAATTACCGGGGGCGAAGAAGACGGAGTGGACAATTCTGATGTGGACGATTCCAAACTGTATACGCAGCCCGAAGAGGTGGCCTATGCCTATGAGGAACTGTCAAAAGTAAGTCCTAAATTCACCATTGCTGCGGCTTTTGGCAATGTGCACGGGGTATACAAGCCCGGAAACGTGAAGTTGACGCCAAAAATCCTTAAAAATTCGCAAGAGTACATCTCTGAAAAGTATGGGGTTGAACATAACCATATCGATTTTGTGTTCCATGGTGGATCGGGCTCCACAGTGGCCGAAATCAGGGAAGGAATTAGTTATGGAGTGATCAAGATGAACATTGATACCGACCTGCAATATGCCTTTCTATCTGGCGTAAGGGACTATACACAGGACAATTCTGCCTATTTGCAGTCGCAGATAGGGAATCCCAAGGGAAGCGATGAGCCCAACAAAAAGTTCTATGATCCCAGGGTGTGGTTGCGCGAAGGTGAAAAAGCTTTTGTGGAACGATTAAAGAAAGCCTTTGAGGATTTAAACAATATTGATACCTTGTAGGTCTGCAACCTAGGACTAATTTAATAGCAACATATGACTGCTTGGTTTAAACGAACGGAAAAAGGGATACAGACAGCTACCGAACAGAAGAAGGACACGCCAAAGGGGCTTTGGTACAAATCGCCCACCGGAAAGATCGTAGAATCGGAAGATCTGGCCAAAAACTTTTTTGTAAGCCCTGAAGATGATTATCACGTACGCATTGGAAGCAAGGAATATTTTGAAATCCTTTTCGATGACAATACCTTTAAAGAGTTAGATACCAAACTCAACTCCAAGGACCCGCTAAAATTTGAGGATACCAAAAAGTACTCCGATCGCCTTAAGGCCGCCCAACAAAAAACAGGCCTAAAGGATGCCGTTCGGACTGCTGTAGGAAAATCATTGGGCAAAGACCTGGTTATTTGCTGTATGGACTTCAACTTTATTGGAGGCTCTATGGGCAGCGTAGTCGGGGAAAAAATAGCACGTGGAATAGACTATGCCATTAAAAAGAAGGTTCCGTTCCTGATGATTTCAAAATCTGGCGGGGCACGTATGATGGAAGCCGCACTATCCTTGATGCAATTGGCGAAAACTTCGGCCAAATTGGCTCAGCTCGCCGAAGCACGTATCCCATATATCTCGCTGTGTACCGATCCCACCACCGGAGGAACTACCGCTTCCTATGCCATGCTCGGGGACATCAATATCTCCGAACCCGGAGCCTTGATCGGGTTTGCCGGACCCAGAGTGGTAAAAGAAGCAACGGGCAAGGAACTTCCCGAAGGTTTTCAGACTGCGGAGTTTCTGCAGGAACACGGGTTTTTGGATTTTATCACCCATCGCAGGGACCTGAAGAAGAACATCAACCTGTATATAGACCTTATACAGAACAATCCCTTAAGATCTTAGGTAAAGGCAGGCCAAAAAAGTTTTGGCCCCATAAGTCATATTGAGCGCAATCGAAATACCTTTAAGATTAACAACTTAAAGTTCTCGACTGCGCTCGAAGTGACTGTGACATCTGCTTTTGGACTTACCCCTTTTATCCCTTGTGCCCTAGTTAAGGAACCTCCTCAGAAATATCTCCTCGGAAGTACCATCAGGATACGTCAATATTCCGATGGCATCACAGCTGCCATCACCAAAATCCAAACTGGCGGTGGCATCGTTTCTGGAAATTTCCAAAACACCGCTTACAATAAACCGGCAAGCCAATTCACGTCTAAGAGGGGTTATGGTTTCCTTGGAAAAAACATTGCCCAATCTTCCGGTATAGGTGCCCTGCCCAGAGATCAAAAATACATTGTCTCCCCAAAAGCCGGTACCAAAGCCTTCTATCCATTCCCTGGTCCTGTTTCCGGTAAAGCTCGCCGTACTATCATCGGGCCAGGTGGCACTAAAGGAGGCTGTGGCATCAGACTGCGGATTGCCGTCCTCATTGGCACGCATCCTTAGGATAGAGGCACTGCCCTCAACAGCCACCCCATTAAATGTAAAATTCTCCAAGGAAAGCGCCAGCGTCTTTTGGGCCAGCTCCATATCCTTGGCATAGCTTAAATTAATGATTCCGCTGAGCACGTTGCCATTGGGCAATTCGCAGCCATCGCCAAAATCAATGGTCTTTTCCTTGGTCGTGCTGGTCACTACCGTAGTAATGGTTACACAATCGGGCAAATAATCAGAGGTGTAGGATGCTTTGGAAGTGGACGAGATCTCATCCGCGGCGTATACATCTTCGCCAATAACGGTAATTTCTTCCGAGATCATTTCGGTTTCATCGCTGACCTTCAATTCGGCCGCACTGATTACTTCCTCACCCACCACCTCTTCAGGGTCCGAGCTACTTTCGTCGGTACAGGAGGTGAAGGCGGTTGTAGCTACCAGCAACAAAGCTGCAATGTTCTGGGGTTTGAGACATGTTTTCATAAGATAATTGTTTTTAAAGTGTGGAGGTAGGACTGCGGTTAAACCAAATAGTTTAATGCCCTATAAAAAAAAGATCCAGGGCTGTGGATTATAAAAATATTCCTATCTTTGCGCCCTGATTGAAAATCAATCAAATACATAAAAATCATTAAACTAATATTGGAATGTATTTAACCAAGGAAGTAAAGGCCGAAATTTTTAAAAAACACGGCAAATCTGAAAAGAACACGGGATCTGCCGAAGGGCAAATTGCTTTGTTCACACATCGCATCAATCATTTGACCGAACACTTGAAGAAAAACCGTCAGGATTTCAACACGGAACGGTCATTGGTAAAGCTGGTAGGTAAGAGGAAAAGTCTCTTGGACTATTTAAAGAAAAAGGACATTACCAGATACCGTGAAATCATTAAAGAATTGGGTTTACGAAAGTAATTCAACAAAGGGGAGGCCAAGCTTCCCCTTTTATAATTTTTACAAAGCCCCTACAAGGATCTAGGGCAAACACAAAAAGCTTACACATAGTTTTTCATTGGTCACCACAACAACACAACACTGTCCGACGCGTATGTCGGAAGACCATTGTTTAACAGGCCTTTAATACAAGAGGCCTTAATTAAAATTTATGATTCCAAAAGTTTTTAGAGAGGTCATAGACCTCGGTGACGGTAGGGAAATCTCTATCGAGACCGGAAAATTGGCAAAACAGGCCCATGGTTCTGTGGTTGTACAATCCGGCAAGTGTATGTTGTTATGTACGGTAGTATCCAATTACAAACAAAGCGATTTGGATTTTCTACCCCTTACGGTAGACTATCGTGAAAAATTCGCCGCTTCGGGGCGTTATCCCGGAGGTTTCTTCAAGCGGGAAGCAAGGCCAAGTGATGGAGAAATCCTTACCATGCGTTTGGTAGACCGTGTATTGCGGCCACTTTTTCCAAAGGATTATCACTCAGAAACACAGGTTATGATCCAACTCATGTCACATGACGAGGATGTAATGCCAGATGCCATGGCCGGATTGGCTGCTTCTGCTGCTATCCAACTTTCCGATTTTCCTTTTGAATGTACCATATCGGAGGTTCGTGTGGGAAGAGTTGATGGCGAATTCGTCATTAACCCTACCAGAACGCAATTGCTAGAGTCGGATATTGATATGGTTATTGGTGCTTCTGCAGATTCCGTTATGATGGTAGAGGGTGAAATGGGAGAAATTTCCGAAGAGGAAATGGTAGAGGCCATCAAATTTGCCCATGAAGCCGTTAAAGTACAATGTGCAGCCCAGGATAGACTGGCGGACGCCTTTGGAAGAAAGGAAGTGCGTGAATATGAGGGTGAGCCCGAAGATGAGGAACTCGCCAAGAAAATTTATGACATGGCCTATGACAAAGTATATACCATTGCCAAAGCCGGTTCGGCAAAACAGGAAAGAAGTGCTGCCTTTGCCGAAATAAAGGAAGAGATCAAAGCTACTTTTTCCGAGGAAGAGTTGGAGGAAATTGGGGATCTGGTCTCCAAATATTACTACAAGGCCGAAAAAGAGGCCGTACGTAACCTGACCCTAAATGAAGGATTAAGACTCGACGGTAGGAAAACCGATGAAATCCGCCCTATTTGGTGCGAAGTGGATTACCTGCCCTCTACCCATGGTTCGTCCATATTTACCAGAGGGGAAACCCAGGCATTAGCTACGGTTACCTTGGGAACTTCCCGCGAAGCCAACCAAATAGATATGCCTTCTTTTGAAGGTGAGGAAACTTTTTATTTACATTACAACTTCCCTCCTTTCTCTACCGGGGAAGCAAGGCCTATTCGTGGCACATCCCGAAGGGAGATAGGACACGGTAATTTGGCACAACGTGCTTTAAAGGGAATGATTCCCGAGGATTGCCCGTATACCGTACGTGTAGTATCGGAAGTATTGGAATCCAACGGATCTTCCTCTATGGCAACGGTCTGTTCGGGTACCATGGCACTAATGGACGCCGGTGTTCAGCTTAAAAAGCCTGTTTCCGGTATTGCCATGGGGCTTATTTCCGATGCCGAATCAGGAAATTACGCTGTATTGTCCGATATTCTTGGAGATGAGGACCATTTGGGGGATATGGACTTTAAAGTAACCGGAACAGCAGATGGGATTACCGCCTGCCAGATGGATATTAAGGTAAAAGGACTGTCCTATGAAATTCTGGTAAAAGCCCTGAAACAAGCACAAGCAGGTCGCCTGCATATCTTAGGGAAACTTACCGAGACCATTGCACAACCCAATGTAGATGTAAAAGCACACGCCCCAAAAATGGTGACTACCACCATTCCGGGCGAGTATATCGGTGCATTGATCGGTCCTGGCGGAAAAGTAATCCAGGAGCTTCAAAAGACTACCAAGACCACCATCGTTATCAACGAGGACCCGGTAACGGAAGAAGGCCTTGTGGAAATTTTGGGTACCGATCAGGACGGTATCGATGCCGTATTGGCAAAAATCGATTCCATCACCTTTAAGCCCGAAGTTGGCAGTGTATATGAGGTAAAAGTCATCAAAATCCTTGATTTTGGAGCAGTGGTCGAATATGTGGAAGCCCCTGGAAACGAGGTGTTGCTCCATGTGTCCGAATTGGCTTGGAAACGTACAGAAAATGTTACCGATGCCGTTAACATGGGTGATGTCTTCGATGTGAAATATTTCGGCACCGATCCTAGAACGCGCAAGGAAAAAGTGTCGCGCAAAGCCCTATTGCCCAAACCTGAAGGGTATAAGGAAAGGCCGCCGAGGGACAACCGCGATCGTGGAAGAAATGACAGGAATAACAGGGACCGTAAGGCCCGAAGGGACTAAAATACCCTGAATAGCTTAAAAATAGGCCCCAGCGCAGTCGTTGGGGCTTTTTTATTGCCCGCATTTCATCGATCTTATTCTATTTCCACCGATTTTTTGTGTGCTTTTAACCAAAAAATCAAAATTATATAAGCTTGTTGTAACATTTGGTCCTTTTTTACGTATAACCATATGCAGTCCATATATTACGAACTTAATTTAGAAAGGAAAAAGTTAGATGAGACAGCTGAAAATTACAAAACAGGTTACCAATAGGGAAACCGCATCTTTGGACAAGTACTTGCAAGAAATTGGCAAGGTAGACCTTATTACCGCTGACGAGGAGGTAGAATTGGCACAACGTATCAAGGCAGGCGACCAGATCGCTCTTGAAAAACTTACAAAAGCCAATCTTCGATTCGTGGTATCGGTCGCCAAACAGTACCAGAACCAAGGACTTACTTTGCCCGATCTGATCAACGAAGGAAACTTGGGGTTGATCAAGGCCGCGCAGCGCTTCGACGAGACCAGGGGATTTAAATTTATCTCCTATGCCGTATGGTGGATTCGTCAATCCATATTACAAGCATTGGCAGAACAATCGCGTATTGTACGCCTGCCACTGAACAAAATTGGTTCCATTAACAAGATCAATAAAACTTTTGCCTTCTTGGAGCAAGCGCACGAGCGTATCCCTTCAGCAGAGGAAATTGCAAAAGAACTGGATATGACCGTTGAGGACGTAAAACAGTCCTTAAAAAATTCAGGGCGCCATGTATCCATGGATGCGCCTTTAATAGATGGGGAAGATTCCAATCTATATGATGTTTTGCGCAGTGGTGAATCGCCCAATCCGGACAGGGAATTGTTGCACGAATCCTTACGTACCGAAATAGAGCGAGCTTTGGAAACCCTGACGCCCAGGGAAGCAGATGTTATCCGTTTGTATTTTGGCCTTGCAGGACAGCATTCCATGACCTTGGAAGAAATTGGTGAAACCTTTGACCTGACTAGGGAAAGGGTTCGTCAGATCAAGGAAAAAGCGATCCGAAGGTTAAAACACACCTCTAGAAGTAAAATATTAAAGACCTATTTGGGCTAAGTGCCCAAACACAAATCCGATGTTAAATATTTCTTTAAATTGGAATTTTGGCATTAAAATTGTAATTTGTGAAACGTAACAACAGTTTATCATGACTGTTCGTTTTTTGATTGATGAATAAACTCCGGCTGATTACCGGAGTTTTTTCATTTATAGGCTTTACGGACAATTCTAGTTAACCTCCCTCCTAACAAGGAGGGATTGAGGGAGGTGTAGCGTCGTTTTCTCCAAAGATTTGTATATAGTCGACAATGGCTCTAAGCACATTGTCCATGTCAAACATTACCTGATGGTCCGAAAATCGTAAGACATGAATACCTAGGTTATTCAGCCTTTTCGTCTTCTTTTTATCTTTCTCCCAGACTTCGATAATTTCGTGGGAATATCCATCCAGTTCAATGGCAAGCTGTAGCTTATTGCAAAAGAAGTCCACAATGTATTGATCTATGGGCTTTTGTCTGTGGAAATCATAGCCATACATCTGCCCGCGCTTTAACTTCTGCCATAACCGAATTTCGGACTTGGTGGCATTGTTCCTTAGCTGCCTGGCCAAGGGTGTAAGTTTTGGATTATACCAAATTTTCATGAATATAAAAATAAGGGAATTATCAAATGACACACCCCTTAATCCCCTCTTACTAGAGGGGAAACAAATATGTTCGTTGGTTACCGGAGTTTTTTCATTTATGGCCATGGCGATCCTATAAAGAAAATAAGGTTACACCGCTAAGCGTAACCTTATTCCTTATTTGTCTTATGGAGCGGGCCATATGTCTCCCCTATTCCTCAGTTAGGCTACCCAGCTCCGGGACCGATTATGGATTGCCACCACCACCGGAGCCGCTACAGCTCAACAATTTACTATTGCTTACGGTACAAGTTGAACCATCTGTCAAAGTAATATTGGCCGTTACCCATAAGTAATGGTTATTGTAACTACCCGTTGGAAGGTAAAGCGGCTTAAAAATAGAATAGTTTCCATTGGGGTTGGATGAGGTACCAAAGGATCTGTTATTGATGGATTGGATGGAATACGTCCAACTTACGGATGCTACATCGTTGGCATTGTTCAATGAAATACCAAAATCGTCACAACCATTGGCTCCGGCCGCAGCAGCGATAAAGAGATTGCTTCTGCTGGGGCAAGTAACCGAACCTCCCCCTGCGCGTGACAAGCCCATGGACTTTCCACACTGCCCCTGGTTAAGGTCAACACTTATTTGGCCCCCGTTAAAGGCGCTGCCCACACTTACCCTTAAGGTAGCGGTGCCTTGCCCACTAATAATTCTCAATCCCGTAGGCACGGTCCAAACAATACTGGAAGGATTGGGGTCCGGGGCGTTGGCAACACAGGTGAAGGTCACGGTAGACCCTACACTGAGCACCGTAGGGCCTATAAGGTCATTATCACAATTGGAGGAGGAAATAAGGGAAGTTGATTTCAGTTCTTCCGAGGAACCGGATTGGAGTTGGTCCTCCAAACTACTTTCTTTGCTGCAGGAAAACAACAGCACCATAGCCAATACCGGCAAAGCAAAAATTGATTTTTTCATTTTATTCATGTTTTTGAAGTTAATATTATGTCCGCTTAATTGCATACTAAACTATGCGATCAAGGAACGGTAAGAATGAGGGTATAAGGTGAAACACATTCAGGATAAATATAAGATATTTAAATAAAAAGTAATCTATTTCCTACAATAAATATAAATTATTTAAAATGCCAAGCACCCTTGCAAGGTCACGATCGAAGTACGGGGAACCTTTAATTTTCCAGCAAGGATTCAGGGTCAACTCGCAAAAGTGGGACAAATTTGCCCGAAGAAGCAAATTCCAAGGGCCAATCGCCCATTTCTCATAGAAATCCGTAACTTTAGCCACAAGTGTTTAGCTATTTTATAGTTATTAATTACTTGAAAATCAATATTTTAAATAGAGCAATAAGGTTTTTTACCCACAGTTCGAATCTATAAAAGTCAAATGAATACAAATAAAATTGCCCCTTCCCTACTGGCCGCTGATTTTGCCAACCTACAACGCGATATGGAAATGGTAAACCAAAGCGAGGCAGATTGGTTCCACCTGGATATCATGGATGGGGTCTTTGTCCCAAACATTTCCTTTGGAATGCCGGTCATGAAGGCCATGGCCAAACATGCCAAAAAACCTCTGGACGTGCATCTTATGATCGTAGATCCGGATCGTTATATCCAAACCTTCGCCGATCTGGGGGCCGAGGTGCTGACCGTGCATTACGAGGCCTGTACCCACCTACATAGGACCTTGCAGGCCATAAAAGCAGCCGGAATGAAGGCGGGCGTGGCCCTAAACCCGCACACATCCGTGCAGCTCCTGGAGGACACTTTGGCCGACATAGACCTTGTCTGCGTCATGAGCGTGAACCCCGGTTTTGGAGGGCAGTCCTTTATAGAAAACACCTATGAAAAGGTAAAGGCGTTAAAGGCGATGATCCAACAAAAAAACAGCGGGGCCCTTATAGAAATAGATGGTGGCGTTAATGACAAAAACGCAGCTGCATTGGTGGCAGCCGGCGCCGATGTTTTGGTCGCCGGAAGTTTTGTCTTTAAAAGTGAAAGCCCTTCCGATACCATCGCCACTTTAAAAAAACAGATAGGGTAATGGAGCACCTAGATCTTCTCATTATCGGGGGTGGTCCGATCGGTATCGCCTGTGGCCTGGAAGCCCAAAAAAAAGGATTGCGCTATGTTATCATAGAAAAGGGGCCTATAGTAAACTCACTTTTCAATTACCCCATCAATATGCAGTTTTTCTCCTCTTCCGAAAAACTGGAAATCGATGAGATTCCCTTTATAAGCAAGGAGGCGAAACCCAAAAGGAACGAGGCACTGGAATACTACAGGCGCATCGTTACCTCGAACAAACTCAGTATCCAGCTTTTTGAACAAGTGACCGAGGTCCACAAAAATAGCACAGGTTTTACGGTAATCTCCGACAAGCACAGTTATACCGCTGCCCATATCATTGTGGCGACTGGATTTTACGACCTCCCCAATAGGATAAACGTGCCTGGAGAAGATCTGCCCAAAGTATCGCACTATTACAAAGACCCCCACTTTTATGCCAGTCAAAAATTGGCCGTGATCGGCGCCAGTAATTCGGCCGTTGACGCTGCTCTGGAATGCTACCGTAAAGGGGCCGATGTTACCTTGATTATCCGTGGATCCGAGGTAGGACAACGCGTAAAGTACTGGGTAAGGCCCGATATTATCAATCGCATCAAAGAGGGAAGCATTAAAGCCTATTTTAATGCCCAAGTCACCAAAATTAGGGAAACTGAGCTTACCATAGACACGCCTGAGGGCGACATTGTCCTAGAAAACGATTTTGTACTTGCCCTTACCGGTTATATGCCCAATTTCGAATTTCTGCAAAAGTTGGGTATTATCCTGTCCGACGATAAAAAGAAGCTGCCCCAGTACGATCCCGAAACCATGGAGACCAATGTGGAAGGCCTTTATTTGGCTGGTGTCATCTGTGGAGGTATGGAAACCCATAAATGGTTCATTGAGAATTCCAGGGTACATGCCAAGATCATCATCAAAGCCATTCTGAAGAAAAATTCGGCCCGGGTAGGTGCATAAAAGATGAAACTGGATATTTGGTCCATAGGAATCATAATCATCATTTTCCAAGGAATATTCCTGTTGTCTATATTATTGGTATCGGCCGAAAAGCGCAGGAAAAGAGGGAATATATTCCTGTTTGCCCTCATCTTGGCTTTTCTTTGGTTCCTGTCCGAGTTTCTGGCCATACGCACTAAATACGATATCGGTTTTGATCTATTCTACGGAACCCGATATGGGTCCTGGTTTCTCTTGGGGCCTTTGACCCTGTTCTTTTTCAGGTCCGTTACCACTACCCAATGGAAATTCTCTAAAAAAGATGCCTTGCATTTTTTCCCATTTTTGGTTTTTGTGCTTATCGTTCCGCTGCTCAGTTCGGACACCCTGAGTTCCAGACAAATCCATTACGGCATGCTGGCGGTCTTTGATCATCGAAAAAAGGTGGTTACTCCTTTCGAATACCTATACTCCGTTCTTTTCGTCCTTCAATTTGTACATCTAGGAGGTTACCTGGTCTACAACCAGATAAGGATCAGCAGCTATTCCGAGGGCCTAAAACGTGAATATTCCAACATTAACCAGGTGATTTGGCTCAAGATTCTGAATCTATTGTTGATGGCAACGCTGATGCTGGCATCGGTTTATCTGTACGTTCTTTTTGCCTCCGATTTCTACCGAAGGTTCTTGGATTATATCTATGTATTGCCCATGGGGTTTTTTATCTATTCCGTTGGCTATCGCATGGCGGGCATCCATTGGCCGGTACCTACCCAAAAAGAGGCCAAATACGTAAATTCTTCCTTAACCGAGGACGAAAAGGCAGACTACGCGGAACGCATCAAAAGGCTAATGCAGCAGGATAAGCCTTATTTAAAGAACGATCTTCGCTTGAAGGAACTCGCTACCCTACTCCAAATGAGTACCCATCACCTCTCACAGACCATCAATGAAACATATGATTGTTCCTTCTTTGATCTGATCAATCGGTACAGGGTGCAAGAGGCGAAAGAAATCATTCGTTCACAACCTAGGCTCACTATGCTACAGGTGACCTTCGATGCAGGTTTCAATAACAAAACCTCTTTCGTGAATGCCTTTAAAAAATTTGAAAAAATGACGCCCTCCCAATTCCGGCAGCGGAGTGACAATTCCTAAAATTTCCCAAAATCAGGGCAACCCCTATAACTATTGCCGAAAAAATGTGGTGAAGATGGTATACTTGTACACTGTACAACATCAAAAAAACACCTATGAAATTACGCAACGTACTTTTTTTAGCCCTGGCCATCTGTGCCCTTAACACTACTGCTCAGACCTATAACATAGATCCCGGACACAGTGCCGTTCAAATACAGGTAGAACGGTTTGGGGTAATTGATGTTTCGGGAAGATTCAAAGACGTCCAGGGAAGTATCACCTACGATGCCGACGATCTTTCGGCTATGAGCGCACAGGCGGTCATTAAAGTGGAAAGTTATGATGCCAACAACCCTGGAGGCGAAGAAGCGGTAAAGAGCAAGGCCTTTTTGGATCAGGTCAGTTTTCCCGAAATACGTTTCCAAAGCATAGGGGTAAACCAGCGTGAGGGAAAACAGTATTTGATAGGAAACCTGACGATTAAAGGGGTAACCAAGGAAATAGCGCTTCCGTTTACGATAAAGGGGCCTTTACCCGATCTGCCCACAAAAAAGCAATCAATCGCCTTTGAAGGGGGTATTACCATTAACCGGCTCGACTACGGTATCCCCTTTGACAGAAAATTGCCCAACGGCACTAGCCTCATCGGCAATGATGTTAAAATTACCCTGCTCATCCTTGCCCTTGCCGAATAGTATAGGAGCCCTTAAAAGATACATTGCGCTTACCGGGCTTTTCCTTGCATGCGTGCCATGTGTTTTGTGCCAAAGCGTAAAATACATTGTCGACGCGGAAAGATCGGGGATATCCTTCAAAATTTCCCACATGGGGTTTCTAACAGTTCATGGTGAGTTTCACCGCTTTTCAGGAGCCATAGTGTACCGGGACAGCGCTCTTGTGGATATCAGGAGCAGGATTGTGGTGGCTAGTCTGGACACCCAGGACCAGGCCCGGGATAAAAGTCTGGTAGATGAAGCTTATCTCGATGCCTCCACATACCCCTACATCCGTTTCCACGCCTTAGATGTAACCAAGGACAACCCGCCGGTGCTGACCGGTATGCTTCAAATTAAGGGAATCACAAAGGAGATTAGCATGCCCATGCGCATCAATCTTAGCGGGGGCGAGCTGTCCCTGGCCCTTAGGACCCAAATCAGTCGGGCCTCCTTCGGTTTGGATTTCGGGACCATGGACATGCTTGTGGGTAATGTCATTGACGTGGAAGTGAACCTGATCGCCATACAGGACCCATAACCGACCCACAAAACCTTCTCAATAGCACCGCCCAAAATTGGCAAGGTGTCGTCCAAAGTAAGTTGCGCTATTATCCACTATTGCTTACACTTTAAAAATCATTACTTTTAGGTAGTACCACCCAATAGTAAAATTGATTCTTGAAAACACTGACCAAATACTGGTTTTTGGAAGGCTTTAATCTCTTCCACAAACTTGGGATGTCTACCATGATGCGCCTATGCGAAATCCTGGAGATGGAGCATATAGATAAGGGCAATCCTATTGAAACAGGCAATCGGGACAAACGCTGTGTCTTTTTCCTGAAAAAGGGCACCGTCAAAATTGTGCATCCCCATAGCGATACCGTAAAGTACATCGTAAAAAAAGGGAACATTTTTGGCGAGCTATCGCTTTATGATGAGGAAGCCGCCGTAAAGGAACGGGCAGTTACTTTAGAGGACTGTATTGTCTGTTACATCGAGTCGGATACCATGGAAGAGCTCATGGAAAAGCACAAATCCCTTAAAAATGGGGTGTTAAAGGTATACGGGCTTCGCATCAAAAAATTGGAGCATCGCTTAGAAAATCTGCTTTATAAAGATAGCGCCACGCGCATTGGGGACTTTGTCCAGGACTACATTCGGGAATTCGGGGAAGAAGAAGAGGACAAATGGGTCGCCAAAAACCTGTTGTCCCATAAAGATATCGCCAACCTCACCAATACCTCCAGACAAACGGTCAGCAATCAGTTGAGCACCTTTAGAAAGCAGGGGTTGATCTATTATGACAGCAAATACATCACCATGTTTAAAGGTACTTCATGGGATATCTAAAAAAAATAGGGGTACGGATAGAAGCCGGCTACAGTAGTACCCCTAGCAAGGGTATTTTGAACCCAACTGAAAGGGCCGATACAAATCTGCGTCAAACTATACACAACTAATGAATACAACAACCAAAACCATTACGATTCTGGGCTATCTTGGTCCGCATGCCACTATCCTTACTGGCAAGAACGAACTATTGCCACATTACTTGGAAACGGAAGTGTCCAAAACGCTGGAGCGGAATCGCTATACGTTGCCCTTCTTTTTTGATTTTCCCGTCCCTGATCATTTTAAAGACTATCTAAAAAAATAATCTCTTAACACTAACAAAAGACACCTGTATATGAAAAAACCCATTTTAATCGCACAGCTAAGCGAATTGGAAGATAGAAAACCCACCCATGCCCTGATAAACGGCCTAGATCTGGTCCTAATAAAATTTGATGCCCAAATCTCGGTCCTCTATGGGAGGTGCCTTCACCGGGGCGCGCTTATGGCCGATGGCAGCATTGTAGGGGACAACCTGATCTGCGGTGTCCATGGTTGGGACTACCGCTACGATACCGGTGTATCGGAATACAACAACAACGAAGTACTGCATAAATTCAGTACCAACTTGGATGGGGACAAAGTCTATGTGGACGAAGCGGAGATCAATGCCTTTTTGGAAGCGCACCCGCAGCCTTTTGATCGCGAGGAATACCTTGGCGCCTACGCCGATACCCATCCCGAGGATACCGAGCCCTATACCGGCTATATTAAGGAATTGGCCAAAAACGGGCTTAAAAACCTTGGACATCACGGCTTTTCCTCCTCCATGGGTGTAGATCGGAACACCTTGCCCAAATGGGATAAGATCCAATTTTTACCGGCGCAGCTGGCCAGCAGGCCGCTGTTGGACCATGAGGATGTGGCCACCCAGGTGGTCATTGGGCCTAAGGCCAAGAAACCGCTGGTCCTGGACATCCCTTTGTTTGTAAGCGATATGAGCTTTGGCGCACTTTCGCGAGAGGCCAAAATAGCCCTGTCCAAGGGGGCCGAAATGGCCGGTACCGGCATCTGTTCCGGGGAAGGCGGCATGCTCCCCCAAGAACAGCAGAACAACAGCAAATACTTTTATGAACTAGCCTCGGCCCAATTCGGGTTCTCCTGGGATAAATTGGACAAGGTGCAGGCCTTTCATTTTAAAGGCGGACAAGGAGCTAAAACCGGTACCGGTGGGCATTTGCCAGGAAATAAGGTAAGTGCGGAAATCGCTGAGGTCCGTGGGCTAAAGCAAGGCGAAACCGCTATTTCCCCGGCCACCTTTCCCGATTTTCACGGTGTAAAGGATTTTAAGGCCTTTGCGGAAAAAGTACGGGAACGCACGGGTGGCATCCCGATAGGGTTTAAGATAGCGGCAAGCCATATTGAAAAGGACATCCAATTTGCCCTCGATGTGGGGGTGGATTATATTATCCTAGACGGTCGTGGCGGAGGTACGGGCTCGGCCCCGACCATTTTAAGGGATAACATCAACGTACCCACCATTCCCGCATTGGCCAGGGCAAGAAAGTACCTGGATAAGGTGGGGGCGACCGATGTTACGCTTGTCATTACCGGGGGATTGCGTATTGCCGAGGACTTTTCAAAGGCCATGATGCTGGGGGCAGATGCCATAGCTGTTTCCAATGCCGCTATACAGGCCGTTGGTTGCCTGGGTATGCGAGCGTGTGGCAGCAACAACTGCCCTGTAGGCATTGCGACCCAAAAGGAGTCCCTGCGTAGCCGGTTGATCATTGAATCCTCGGCCAAACAACTCTTTAATTATTTTGATGCCACCAACAACCTTATCAAAGTGATTGCAAGGGCTTGCGGGTACGACGACATCTCAAAATTTAATCAGGATGACCTGTCTACCTTTGATTACGATATGCACCGACTAAGCGGTATACCCTATGCAGGTGTTCTTTAGACATATCCTCATCGCGGCAGGACTGCTCCTGAATATGGGCACTGGCATGGCCCAGCAGGGATTTATGGGAGGCATTGGACCTACCGTGGAGACCGACCAAGGACTTTGGGGGGCTAACGGGCGCTTTTATTACGGTCCCAATCCTCACATCTGTTTTGGGCCAGAGGTTTCGTTTTTCCCCTACCAGGAGGTCGATTCGGAATACGAGATGCGGATCACGGAGTTGAACTTCAACGGGCACTATGTCTTTGAAGCTACACATAAACTAGGGATTTATCCCCTTGCGGGGGTCAATTACACCATAGAGGAAGAACGCCTCATCGAGATGACGTCCGAACAAGAGGAGGTCAAGGAATTTGGGCTTAACTATGGTTTCGGGGCCCATTACAACCTGAACCATTTTTTTGCCTTTGTAGAGTTTAAGGGAATCGCCGGGCAACTGGCAGACCAGTTTGTTACCGTTGGGCTCGTGTTTATTTTGTCCAAATCAACAGCACAACCTGAACACGAATCCCTTTAGCAAGCATGCAAAGAAGAGCTTATAACGCAGTAAAATAGATAAAATGATAAATCAGACGTATTTGGCAGGACAGTATTTAGCCGCGGCGAGCATCAGCTTCTTAAAAAAAGAAGCCGATGATAGCCACACCAACTTAGGGTTTTCGACTGAGGATGGCTGTTTATCCACACGACCCTTAAATGCCTCGGGCGATATCCTGGCGCTGAACTATAATACCTTTTCGTTGGAATGGCGTAGAACCAATGCCACCGAGACCTTTCGGTTGGATGGCAGTACCCATGAGGAAGTTGTTCGTTGGCTGGAACGCATGACGCAAAACAGTGATCTGGACAAAGCCTATTCCTATGCCTTTCACTACGAACCCACCTACCCTATGACCCCTGGGTTCACCTTTAAACTTGTGGACTCAGGCAGGCTCCGGGAACTTATGCATTTCCGGATTTTGGCCCAGCTGGTGTTGCGCGCTTTTTTAGAAGAACAAAAATTGACCTCCGCGATTAGGATATGGCCACACCATTTTGATACTGGGGCCTTTGCAACGCTCCATGATGGGAGCGGTAGAGCAGTAGGATTGGGGCTATCCATTCCCGATACCATGGTCAATGATTTCTATTTTTATATTAGTGTCTATGAGGGACACGATGCCGTGGATACTTCAGATTTCACCGAACTAACACAAGGGGAATGGCACTCCAATGGATTTAAGGGCGCGGTACTGCCCGCTACGGGCACTAACCGAACTACAGCAGTCGATTTCTTTAAGGAAGCAATGGAAGCTTATAAAAAATAACGTTCATGGAAAACTGGTACGTCCCCGTTACGATTATTCCCGGAATTGGTCTGCTTATCTTATCGACCTCCAATCTTTTGGTGGCCCTAAGTGATGAGATCAAAAACCTAATTTTGGACAAAACTACCACAACGGTGCTCATGGCCAGGAAACTCAAACAACTGAGGCTGCTCAACAATGCCATGGTTTTTTTATACCTTACTGTAGCCTGTCTAGTGATTTCAGGTTTGATTTCCGGATTGGCGCAGAGCGCGGGAACCCATGTTGATTTCTCAATCTATATTACCATCGCAGGTATCGCATGCGCACTAATAGGGCTTATGTTGCTCATTCTTTACTCCTACAAGGCCGTAAAACTAAGACAAGATCAATTCCACAATAACTGTTGAAAATTAAATAACGCAAAATATGGCTACCACAAAAAACATAAAATGGCACAAGGTGCTGGACAATAAGAAAGACTTGCCCGATGGTCGGGTAAAAACTGTGACCGTTAATCACAAAGGCATCTGTCTCACCCATTTTGAGGGGAAATTTTCTGCCCTGGACAACAAATGTCCCCATCAGGGCGGGCCGCTTGGGGAAGGGTCCATTGAAAACGGAATGCTCCGCTGCCCTTGGCACGGTTGGGATTTTCATCCTTGCACCGGCCTCCCCCCTGGAGGTTTTGATGATGGCGTGGAAACCTTTGCCGTAAAAGAAGAAAACGATGCGGTTTTTGTAGGGATGGAAGAGGAAGTCCCCCATGAGGCCACGGTATCGGACATTATGGTGGAGACCATGGTAAATTGGGGCGTCACCAAGGTATTTGGTATGGTAGGGCACTCCAACTTGGGATTTGCCGATGCCATGAAACGACAGGAACAAAAAGGCAAGCTTAATTTCTACGGTATTCGGCACGAAGGAGCAGCGGCATTTGCAGCCTCGGCCTATGGAAAACTTACAGGCAAACCGGCTGCCTGCTTTACCATTGCAGGACCCGGGGCCACCAATCTGTATACGGGCATGTGGGATGCCAAGGTAGACCGGGCGCCCCTTCTGGCACTCACCGGACAAGTGGCCACCCAGGTGGTAGGAACCGGAAATTTTCAGGAAGTAGACCTGGTGCAGGCATTCAATACGGTAGCGGAGTTCAACCAACGCGTACAGAGCGATAGCAAGCATGCCGAGCTTATGTCGCTTGCAGTGAAACACGCCATTCTAAAGCGCGATGTATCCCACCTCACCTTCCCGGATGAAGTACAGGAGCGCAAGGCCAAACCCAACGCCAAAGCCCTTACCCCTACCAATAGGATAACGCCGATGCAAATAGCACCACCAAAGGAAATGGCGGACAAGGCCATTGACCTTATTTCCAAGGCAAAACGCCCACTGATTATCATGGGGCACGGTGCCAGGGCCCATAAAAGGGCTATTGTAGCTTTTGCCGAAAGCCTAAACGCCGGGGTGGTAACCACCTTTAAAGGAAAAGGGCTTATAGCGGACAGTCATCCCTTGGGCTGCGGGGTGCTGGGAAGAAGCGGTACCCCCATAGCCTCCTGGTTTATGAACGAGGCCGACCTATTGATCGTTTTTGGGGCCTCATTCTCCAACCATACGGGCATAACTCCTAAAAAGCCAACGATACAAGTAGATTTTGATCCCTTGGCCCTGAGCAAATTCCACGAGGTGGACGTAGCCGTTTGGGGGGAAATTTCACGGACCCTGGAACTGTTCTCCGATGCACTGCAGGGAAAAACAAATACCCTTGATCAAAAAGAAGAGATTGCTGAACGATGGGCTATTTGGAAGGAAGAAAAAGCAAAGCGCCTAACCGAGACCTCCAACCAGGGCCTAAGTTCCATAGCGGTCTTTGAAGCGTTGAACAAAACGGCTCCCAAGGATGCGGTCATGTGCGTTGATGTGGGAAACAACGCCTATTCCTTTGGCCGTTATTTTGAACCCGAACAACAGGACTTTCTAATGTCTGGGTACTTGGGTTCCATAGGATTTGCACTTCCTGCCGCCATAGGTGCCTGGACAGCAGTAGGCGATAGCAGACCGGTGGTAGCCGTGGCCGGAGACGGTGGACTTTGTCAATATTTGGCAGAGGTGACCACCTTGGTCAAATACAACATGCCGGTAAAACTGATTGTACTCAACAACCACGAACTGGGGAAAATTTCCAAGGAACAACGTGCCGGCGAGTTTGATGTCTGGCAGACCTCCCTTTCCAATCCCAATTTTGCGGAATACGCCAGATCTTGTGGAGCGTGGGGCAAACGGGTCGAAAATGACGCGGAACTCGAAGCGGCCATGCAGGAGCTGTTCGCACTGCCCAGTGCAGGGGTTTTGGAAATCATCACGGACGTAAACCTGATCTGATCATGGAAAGTATCATAACTATCCTCTTGTCATTGCTGGCCGCTTATGCGGGCGTGGGCCTGTTATTTGGCCTCTATTTCTTTTTTAAGGGCGCCGCCCAAATAGATCCGGTGATTTCGGACAGCAAATGGACCGTACGCCTGTTACTTATTCCAGGCAGCATCGGCCTATGGCCCCTGCTCCTGGCAAAGCTCATTATAAAAGTAAAAGCATGACCTCGGACCTTAGAAAAGCACATAAGATGATTTGGGTGGTGCTGGCCATCCTGATCCCCATTTTGTTGGTCAGTGCAGTACTGGGCATCCCCAAACCTGCATTTAACGACAAAGATCTGTTGGTCAATGATGGGGTAGATAAAGAACCGCCCGTATATGAAGACGAGTCCCTTACGCTGTTTCTGGAGCAGGACGGTGCGGAGGGAAACTTGCGGTTGTTCCTAAAAAAGCCACTGCCCCACCCTTCTGCCCTGGTCTATGCCAACTCCTCCAAAACACCTGAGGGCACCTATCTGGGCTCCTTGGATAAGAAGGGGGTATACCAGTTTACCGTGGATCGATCAGCAGAGGAAATCAAGATCTACGATGCTATAAAAAAAGAGGAAATAACAAAGATTGCATTATCATGGGATTAGATTACCGACCCGTTCTCTGGAACAAGCATAAGAAAGTCTACGATAAATGGATCGCGGTCTCCGTGCTCCTGTACCTGTTGGCCTTTATCGGGATAAGCCTGGGAACCAATGCCGAAATTACGGCAGAAACCTTGATCATTAGGGCCTTTGGCACCCTGGCCATCGCCCTTTTGCATGTTGTACTGGCCATAGGGCCCTTGGCCCGATTAAACCCCCGTTTTCTGCCCGTATTGTACAACCGCAGGCATTTGGGGGTGAGTATGTTCCTTGCCGCCTTGGTCCACGGAGCCTTTTCCATCATTCAGTTCCACACCTTGGGCAACGTAAATGCGTTCCAGGCCCTGTTTACTTCCAATATGGACTACAGTTCCCTGACCAACTTTCCCTTTCAGGTACTGGGTTTTTTCGCTTTGATCATCTTGTTTTTGATGGCCGCAACGAGCCATGACTTTTGGCTAAAGAACCTCTCCCCCAAAACATGGAAACGCTTGCATATGTCGGTCTATGTTGCCTATGCATTGATCCTTATGCACGTGTTTTTGGGGGCCTTGCAACAGCAACCTTCCCTATGGTCCATCGGGATATTGAGTTTAGGATTTATGGGTATTGCCTCGCTTCACCTGGCCGCGGGAATAAAAGAGGGGAAGGTAGATCGAGAAAAAGGCGCCCAAACAAAAGATGGTTGGGTGTATGTTTGCGAAATTGAAGAGATTCCCGAAGATCGGGCAAAAATCTTTGTATTGGACAAGGAACGTATCGCCATTTTTAAATACGACGATAAAGTTTCTGCCATTTCCAATGTCTGTAAACATCAGGGCGGACCTTTGGGCGAGGGCAAAGTGGTAGACGGTTGTGTTACCTGTCCCTGGCACGGTTACCAATATTTGCCCCACAATGGGCAGTCGCCTCCACCTTTTACCGAAAAGATAGCCACCTATAGGGTGCGAAAAAGAGGAGAAGAAATCTATGTGTATCCAGAGGCCCTGGCCGAAGGCACTGCCGTGGAACCCATTATCTTGTAAACCTGTATATGATGAAAGAAAAGGATGATTTTTATATCGGATATGTAGATCAGGTGTCCCCCGGCACCAAAAAACTGCTAAAGCGTTTTGTAATGTTTGCGCTAGTGGTTCTTTTGGGTATGGCGGCCATCTTTGGCCTTACGCAGAACAAGCTCAGCAATAGCGCTTTTGATTTTGGCATTGACACAGCCGTCACGGGCACGTATCACGAGCAGCCCTATCCCATGTTGCGGGTACAAACGGAGGAGAACACCTTTAAGAACATCGTGCTCCTGGGTTTTGGCAAACTTGGCCCCAACTCCTATCTGAACAAGATTCGATCAGAAGTGGATCAGCTCTCCGGAAGTACCCTACGTATAGAAGGGGAACTGGTCTATTACAATGGAAAAACCCTGTTACAGCTCACTTCCGATGAAAAAGTATCCCTAGTGGAGAGGGCCAATGGCAGGGAATTGCCCAAAGCGAACCTAGTGGTATCGGATATGGAACTTAGCGGGGAAATCATAGATCCCAAATGTTATTTTGGGGTGATGAAACCCGGCAAGGGAAAAATTCACCGAAGCTGTGCGGTGCTCTGCATTGCAGGGGGTATTCCTCCGGTCTTGGCCACTACCGACGAGAACAATATCTCGGAATACTATATGATTACGGATAGCCAAGGAAAGGCTATCAACCAGGACATTCTGCCCTATGTGGGAAAACCCTCCTTGGTAAAGGGCACCGTAGTAAAACTGGAAGATTGGTACCAATTGCGGATCAATACCGAGGACATCAAGGATTTGGACAGCCCCTCAAAAGTATACTGATGGAGAAACTTTGGGAAACGCTAAGTGCCAATAAATACCTGATCGCTTTGATCAGTGTACTTAATTTCCTATTGACGCCTATCCATGTAAGTATTATTGGGGGTCATGCGGCCCATATTGTAGTGGTAAACTATACGCTGGTCATTTTGGCCAGTTCTTTGATCGCCGCACATGCCAAATCCAGAAGATGGACCTATATCTTGGGCTTCATAGCACTTTGCAGTATTTGGCTGGAGTTTTCAAATCCAAACACGTCTATGATGGAACCCTTACGGCTTATCTCTTCCTTTCTATTGTTCCTGTATTTCTGTATTCTGCTTTTAAAGCAATTGCGGATGATCAAGGAGATGAACTTACAATTTATCCTTGGCCCCATACTGGGTTTTGTGTATTTGGGGGTCATTGGCGGTATTTTGTTCGAGTTTGCCCATTTTATGGACCCGGCTTCCTTTCATTTGCGGGGCGATTATTCGGGCTATATCTTTTATTATTTCAGTTTTATCAGCATAACCACCGTGGGATATGGCGATGTTACGCCACTTACCCAGCCCTCACAGGCGCTTACCCTGGTCATGAACATTGTTGGTCAGTTTTACCTGGCCATTGTGATCGCCGTATTCGTCGGAAAATATATTAATGTAAAATCATAGACATGTTACAATCGTTCAGCATCATTTTTTCCATGGCCGCATTCTTTAGTTTTATCAACTATAAATGGCTAAAGTTACCGGCCACCATCGGGTTGATGTTGATGAGCCTGGCCACGATCATCCTGATCACACTCAGCAAAAGTATCTTCCCGGACTTCTATATGTTCTTTTGTGATATGGTGACCAACTCCGACTTTAAGACGCTCCTGTTGGACGGCCTTTTGAGTTTCCTGCTCTTTGCAGGGGCCCTGCATGTAAATATTGATGAACTGGCCAAGGAAAAATGGTCCGTGCTGCTGTTTGCTACCCTGGGCGTATTGATCTCTACCTTCCTGGTCGGCGGCCTTACCTTTGGAGCGGCACAACTTTTAGGCGTAGAGCTCCCCTTCCTGCACGCCCTGCTTTTTGGGGCCCTCATCTCCCCTACGGACCCCATAGCCGTTTTGGCCATTCTCAAAAAGACGAGCATCGCCAAAAACCTACAGATCAAGATCGAAGGGGAGTCCCTTTTTAACGACGGCATCGGCGTGGTGGTCTTTGCCGGCATATTGTTATTGGCCGATATGGGCGGGCATGCCATGGAAAGTTCCCTGGGCACCGAGATCGGCATCTTGTTCCTGGAAGAGGCCGTAGGCGGTATTGTATACGGGGCCCTACTCGGTTTTGTAGGTTACGCTTGCATCAAATCGGTAAAGGACAATCCCCAACTGGCCGTCATGATCAGTCTGGCCCTGGTGATGGGCGGGTATGCGCTGGCCTCCATCATCCATGTCTCCGGACCTTTGGCCATGGTGGTTTCGGGCATGATCATTGGCAATAAGATAAATATCGCAGCCAACAAGGGAGCTACCCAAAAATTGCTGAACGAAATATGGGAAGTCCTGGACGATGTCTTCAATGGTATCCTGTTTGTCCTCATCGGCCTGGCCATACACCTCTTAAAATTCGACATGGGCTTCCTTACGCTGGGTATTATTGTGCTGGTCATTGTACTGCTATCCAGGTTTGTTTCGGTCTTCCTCCCCTATTCGCTCTTAAAACATTCGGAACGTAGCCCGTTGAAAACGGTGACCATATTGACCTGGGGCGGCCTGCGGGGCGGCATCTCCATTGCCCTGGCCCTGAGCCTTGGCGAGAATTCCTCTTCCGATTTAATTCTGTATATTACCTATGTGGTGGTGCTGTTCTCCATTATCGTACAGGGCCTCAGTATAGGCCGACTGGTAAAAAAATTGTATCCTTAAGGTATAGTCCATGAGCGAATCCGAAGCAGAAAACACAGAAGAGAAGAAGGTCCGGAAACGGGCCAAGATCATGGACCAGCAGCTTATGGAGGAGCTGGGCGTGAATCGGGAAGAACTAAAGTCGCTCAAGAAAAAACTGGCCAAAGTAGCACCAAGGCCAGAGCGTGGTGTGGAGACCCTCTTCCGTTTGATCTCCAAGAACCAGTATACCCTTAATGCGATGATCGACCGGAAGTCCAACATCCTTATATCGATCAATGCGTTGATCCTCTCGCTTATCCTGGGCACGGTATTGAGCCAGCTGGATAGGGACCCGCATTTACTTTACCCGGCCATTATGATGTTGCTTACCAATCTGATCTCCATTGCCTATGCGGTCTTTGCCACCCGTCCGGAACTGAAGCACGGGAAGCGGGAGACGGGCAATCTGATGTTCTACGGCAATTTCCACGATATGCAGGAACAGGAGTACATCAATGAACTAACGGGGCTTATGCACCAGGGGGACGAGTTGTACAGGACCATTGCCAAGGACACTTTTTATCTGGGCAAGACCATAGATCGGAAGTTTAAGCTGTTGCGCAAGTCCTTCACCGTTTTTTTGGTCGGTATCGTCCTTGCGGTTCTAGCCTTTATTGCCTGCCATGTGCTTTTTGGGGGCTATCTTGTATTGCAATAAAAAACGACCTTTTTGACATGAAGGAAAGCGATTCGCTCAACTTGATCGAACGCATAAAATCCCCGACGCTCGCTTTGCTCGGTCGGGGACGGAAGGGTAGAAAAAACCTCCCCTTTCTCACGCCAGGGGCGTGATTCATTCCCCTCCTTGAACAAGGAGGGGAGCTTTAATACCGGCTCTTTTTTTAAAATCCGCTAGAGATATGTTTTAAATCTGCCAGAGATGTGTTTTGAATCTGCTAGAGATATATCTTAAATCTGCTAAAGATTCATGTTGAATCTGCCAGAGATGTGTTCCGCATCTGTCAAAGATGTGTTCTTCATCTGCCAGAGATGTGTTTTGCATCTGCCAGTGATATGTTCTGTATCCGCTAGAGGTCTACGGGACAAAGAACCCTTCGAAAAACGGGGATACCTATTTAAGGGCAAAGATTCCATATATTTGGAATGCCGCCGTACTTGGATGTGGCGGTAGTGAGGATATAATAGCTATTTAATCAATGATCGTATTCCTAGCTTAGGTACAAACAAAACCTAAATTAAAGATGATAAAGGGGATAAATACAATGTTCTATAGTTCAAAAGCTAAAGAACTCCGCGAATTTTTAAGAGATAAAATTGGGTTTAAGGCTACTGATATAGGTGACGGATGGCTGGTTTTTGATATTGTTGAAGGCGGTGACATGGGGGTAGAGTCTTCCGACGAAAGCGGGCAACACGGAAAACCTTCGGGCACACACCACATTTCATTTTATTGCGACAATATTGATGAAACCGTTAAAGAGCTAAAAAGCAAAGGTGTTGAATTCAAGGGAGAAATTGAGGATCTTGGATGGGGATTGGTTACTTACTTTAAAGTCCCTGGGGATTTCTTTCTACAATTATATCAACCAAAATATAAAAAGTGAAATCAGTACCTTGGCCGTAACTTAAAGCCTCAATAAACAGAGCGTAATCTTTAACTAAAAATCACGGAGGTATGAAGTTCTATATAATCCTTTTCCTCATCGCGGTGCCGCTACTGCACACGGGAAATCAGGCTAATACGGAAAACCCCCATCAGACCGGATTAAGCATGCAATTGGTCAACGGACACTGGTTCAATGGCCAGACCTTTGTAAAGCGGACGGCATGGGTGCGCGAGGGCAGCTTGCATTTTAAAGAGCCCACCACGGCTAACGATACGGTCATAGACCTTACCAACAAATATGTTATTCCGCCCTTTGCAGAGGCCCATAACCACAATCTGGAGAGCGATTACGGCTTACAGCAACGTATTGATGCCTATTTGAATAATGGCATCTTCTATGTAAAGTTGCTTTCTACCATAAAAAAGCGGATAGCCCCCCTGATGCACCATTACAACAAACCCGATGGGCTGGACGTTAGTATGGCCCATGCCCCCTTGACGGGCACGGGCGGACATCCCATTCCCCTAAGACAGCGCTATCTGGACCGCGGTTACTTTGACGGCATGTTCAACTCGATCGAAGAGGTGGCGTCCCACGGGTACTTTATCATTGATGACCTCGATGATCTGAACAGCAAATGGGAGCAGGTACGCTCTTTTTCACCGGATTTCATTAAGCTGAACCTGCTGTATTCGGAAGAATACGCAAAGCGCAAGGACGATACCACCTATTATGGCCGTAAAGGCCTGAATCCCGAATTGGTGCCGGAAATTGTAAAAAAAGCACATGCAGACCATCTAAGGGTCAGTGCCCATGTGGCCACGGCCCATGATTTTCACGTAGCGGTCGCCGCCGGTGTGGACGAGATCGCGCACCTGCCCGAGATACGCAATGGAAAGCCCATCGCCAAGGAAGACGCCGCGCTGGCCAGGGAAAAGGGGGTTACGGTGGTGACCACGGTTTCCCTGATCAAAAAGAATCAAGAGCAACCGAACTATACCAACTTGGTCGAAAATATCCGCGCCAATCTGAGCCTCTTAAAACAGGAAGGGGTTACACTGGCTATTGGTTCGGATATGTACAATGACAATTCGGTCGGTGAATTCAGGTTCCTATACGATCTCAAGGTCTTTAGCAACCTGGAACTGCTGAAAATGTGGTGCGAAAATGCCGCGACAACCACCTTCCCCAATAGAAAAATAGGCTACCTTAAGGAAGGGCACGAAGCCAGTTTTTTGGTGCTGGAACAAAATCCGCTGGAGAATATCGCCGAGGTGAATACGACCATCGCCTTAAAAGTGAAGCAGGGGGTCCTATCGGATCCATGATATGGAACATACCCATGAAATCCCGGGAATCCACCAAGCAAAGGTTGTTTGAATGGATTAGCTGACCTACCTTGTATATTTTCCGAAATATGAACAGTTACCAAATACATCCAATACTTCAGCTATTAACGGCCTGCCTTTTTTGTTACCAGGCATCCGCACAGACCACGGTGCGTAAAATTGACAACGATTGGACATTAATGGTAGGGGAAAAGCCCTTTGAAATTAAAGGGGCAACTTTTGGGTATGCTAAGGACGTTGAAAATTACGATCATTATTTCCAGGACCTGAAATCTCTCGGTGTCAATACCACCAGGCTCTGGGCCACGGATAAAAACACAGGAAAACTGCTCGATGTTGCACATACCTACGGCATCAAGGTTATGGTGGGCATTTGGATGCGCCACGGTAGGCCCGGGATGGAAGATGACGATAGCTTTGACTATCTAGAGGATAAAAAGGGCATGGAGGTTATGTACAACAATGCCCTCAAGGTGGTGGAAAAATATAAGGATCATCCCGCCGTGCTAAGTTGGGGCATTGGCAATGAGGTCTACCTGAACATGGCGACCGATGCCGAAAAGGAGGCCTATTCCAAGCTTTTGGAAAGCATATGCAGTGCCATTAAGCAACAGGATCCCAACCATCCCATTACCTCGGTAGAAGCATGGACTTTTGGGTTGGAGTGGTGGCAGCAATTTGTGCCCTCCATAGACATTTATGGACTTAACAGTTATGGCCCGGGCGTGGATCTACTGGCCAACGAACTTGAAAAAAGAGGTATTGACAAACCCTATATCGTGACCGAATTTGGGGTAACCGGGGAATGGGACATCAAGGAGAAAAAAAACGGTGTGGAAGTGGAGCCCAATGACCAACAAAAGTACGATGCCATAGCAAAGGGCTATCAGAACTGGATCAAAAACAAACCCGCTTGTTTAGGGGTATACGTTTTCCACTACAGCAATGGCAACGACTTCATTGCTCCTTGGTTGCTCACCCACTACAAGAAAATGCTACGCCCCCAATATTGGGCCATACGGGAAGCCTACACCGGGCAAAAACCGATCAATGCCGTTCCGGTCATAACAAGCTTTACGTTGCCAGACTCCGAAGCGGACTCTGGAACCTGGATGCCTGTCTCCCTAGGGGTATCCGATGTTGAAAACGAACGTCTCGATATTAGTTTTTACTACAATCAGAGAACCGGAAGCCGTAAGCGAAGAAATCAGATCAATACGCTTCAATTTCGCGGTAACCTCAGGGAGGGTTTTGAAATTCAATTGCCCAAGGAGCACGGCCCCATTAAAGTATATGTAAACGTAAAGGACTCGTTCAACAATGTAGGCATTGCCTCCACTGCTGTCGTTGTGAGGGATGAGGAAGCCAAACAGCGGAAATACCTCGTGGCCAAAACCAGCTTGCCATTCTATGTGTATAAAGATGGTACGGGCAATCCCTATATTCCTTCGGCTTACATGGGGAATATTGGATCCATTGAAGTGGATACCGAGCACACGGACGATGTACATTCAGGAACCGCCTCCCTCCGGATCGGTTATAAGGCCTTCCAAGATTGGTACGGTGTCGGTTTTGTAGATCCCCCAAACGATTGGGGTGAAATTTTGGGAGGTTATGATCTATCCGGGGCCAAAACATTCAGTTTTTGGGCCAAAGCCAGTAAAAGGGGGGTAACCGCCAAAATTGGCTTTGGATTGATCGACAAGGACAAACCCTTCCCGGATACGGCAAAGAAAGAAATCGAAATCAAACTGACCCCCAAATGGAAAAAGTATACCATTGATCTTAAAAAGCTCGATTTGAGTTGCATACGATCCGGCCTGGTTGTTGTTTCGGCCAGCTATGGATCTCCACATTATATTTATTTGGACGATGTGGTTTTTGAGTAATGACCAGTTTGTGGGGAAGTGCGATGATTGACTGGGCCATAATTAAGATCCCGAACAGCGCAGAAGCACTAACATCGATATATAAACGTAACATCGTATCCTACACCGGACCGTGCATACCAAATGCTTTTCTATTGAAGCAATTGTTCGTATTTTGCTAGCAAGGGTGTCCTAAAAACTATTTCCCTAGCACGTGGATATTATTTTTATTCTGTCCGTAATTTGTATTACCCTATTTGGATTGTTGGGCATTTTTTTGACCCTGTCCAAAAAGGGCAACACCCCTGTGAATAGGCTTTTGGGTGTTTTCTTTTTACTATGGGCCCTCGATTTTTTGGATGGTTCCCTGCTGTTGAACGGGTTTTACCTACAACATCCCAATTGGGCTTTGTGGACAGAAGCCTCGATTTTTCTGTACGGCCCCTTACTATATCTGTATACCGCGCATTCGGTAGGTGCAAGGACCAAGTTCAAATGGATAGACCTTTTTCACCTTGTCCCTTTTTTAGTAGGGTTCATTGCAATGCTTCTAATCTATCATGTACAGCCCAGGGAAATTAAGCTCAATACCCTGACATCAATCGTAAATTTTGAGCAACTTTGGGGATCCTACATAGTGTTCGCTCTGCTCTATGCGCATTTCCTGTACTATATACATCTTTCCAAAAACTTGGTGCGCAGCGCTACAAGAAACCTAAAACAGTACTATTCCTACCACATCCTATCCTGGTTAAATAGGCTGCTCAATGCATTGATTGTGGTATTGTTAATAGCCATGGTCAACAGTGTCCTTCAATTGACCGGCTATAGATTTTATTTTGAGATAGGCCTAGTGGTCGTGCTCTTGATAACGGGTATATTTATTGGAGGTATTATTCTAAAAGCTCTCGATCAGTCTTCTCCCTTGATACAGCAAGATTTGGCCAAAAAATACTCGGGCAGTCTATTGCAATCACAGGAATCGGAGGCTTTAGCCATGAAAATTACACAAGTACTTGAGAAGGACCAGCTTTTTTTGAATCCTGAACTTACCTTGGAAGATCTGTCCAGTGCTATTGGGTCAACCAGCAGAAAGGTATCCCAAACAATCAATGAACGTATGGGGAAGAATTTTTTTGATCTCATTAACATGTACCGTATAGAGGCTGCAAAGAAAATCTTCACTGAACGCAAAGATCCCAAACTCACTGTTTTGGAAGTCATGTACGAGGTTGGTTTCAATTCCAAATCCTCCTTTAATACGCAGTTCAAGAACAGGACCGGGGTAACCCCCTCCGAATTTTTACGGCTCCAATCCTAAGGTAGCACTTTCCGCAGGTAAAAAGCGAACCTTATAAAAAGCGTTCGACTTCCTGTAATCGGTCGCACAGCTCCCTATTGTTTTTGAGATTTGATTCCTAACAATCTTAAAAACAATTATCATGAAAACTGCATTCAACATTAGTCAAGATCAAATTACTTTAAAAAAGCAGCTGTGGTATCACTTCTATCCCGGCATTGCAATTCTGATCTTTTATATACTGATCTCCAAATACGTTGTTGATCTGGGGTATCCCGGACTTACAGGGCTTCTGCTGGCAGAGTTGTTTGTTCTGGCTCCGATCGGGATGTTCCACCTGGGAAGGCACGCCAAACGACTCAATGGTAGCCATAGCCTCAAAAATGTCATTGCCTATACCAAAAAACTGTCCACAGGGCAATACCTCAAATGGTCTTTGATCGGAATTCTAGGATGTACACTCATCTACGTTCCCCTTTATCCAATTGGCTTGTATTTTAAGGAAACCATCTTTTATTGGCTGCCTGAATGGTACTTCGATCCGGGTTTTGGGGCTTCCAGCATAGATTTGGTCGCCAAGGTCTTTCTTGCCGGTATCTTTATTGATGGAATCGTTGGGCCTGTCGTGGAAGAACTGTTCTTTAGGGGGTATCTGCTTCCCAGAATGGCTTATTTGAAGCAATGGGCCCCGATCGTAAATGGTACCTTATTTGGTCTCTATCATTTTTGGCAACCCCACAATTATCTAGCGATTATTGGGGTGGGCATTATTCTGAGTTATGTAGTATGGAAAAAGAAAAATGTGTATCTGGGGATTATCATTCATTGTACACTTAATGTATTAGGCGCTATCGGTGGCTTTTTGGCCGCTAACGCCGGTGAGGTCCTGGTACGCTAGGTAGGTTTTGTCGTTCCGGGTCACTGAGCGTTATGCCTTTGCTCAAAAAGCAGTGCTTGGGTCTTTTCTCTCAAAGTATCGGGGATTAGCTACGCTTTTCCTGAATGGGCTCCCCTTTGCAAATAGGGCCGAAAGAAAAAGGCAACGATTTGCCTTTTTATTGAGGCGCCAGGTGGTGCGGCTGGGAGGTTAGCCTTTTAGAGGATTAGCTACGCTTTTCCTGAATGAACTCCCCTTTGCAAATACAAAACTGGCAAAGCTATCGCTTTACCTTTTTTGTTATTTGGAAAAGACCCAAAGCTCTGCTTCTGTCTTTTCCAAATAACAAAACCTGCAATGAAAATTGCAGGTTTTGTGCTTGTAGTGACCCCGGCAGGATTCAAACCTGCAACCCTCAGAGCCGAAACCTGCCTGCCGGCAGGCAGGTCTGATCTATGGTCCTAAATTAAGCAGGTCCCTCAGAAATTCCCGGCCGGCACCCGATTTGAAATACTTTTCCCTGGCCCGGGCTTCTTTCCGTGTCCGAAACTCCTCATAATACACCAGCTCCCATGGGCAAAACCCCTTGGTTGACCTGTTCTGGCCCAGATTGTGCTGTTTCATCCTTTTTTCCAAAGTATCCGTCAGGCCTTTATAAAGCCTGCCATCCTTCCCGCTTTTCAGAACATAGACGTAGTACATGGCCCCTGAAAATATAAAAAGGCCTTGCTTTTGGAAGCAAGACCTTCTTGGTTTAGTGACCCCGGCAGGATTCAAACCTGCAACCCTCAGAGCCGAAATCTGATGCGCTATTCAGTTGCGCCACGGGGCCTTGTCACTATTTTATATTTTATTATACGCTATCAAAAAAATCAGCCCTTGCCGAAACCTGCCTGCCGGTTTACCCGCCTTTGGAGGGCAGGCAGGTCTGATGCGCCCCGACGTCGTCGGGCCCGTATTCAGCGTGTCCGCCTTGGGCGGATTGCGCCACGGGGCCATTGGTTTTAGCGAGCGCAATTTACGCAAAAAGAACTTTGTGGCGCCAATAAAATTCGCTCTAAAGGGATTTTTGTTGCACATTTTAAGCAAATCCCAAAATTCTTGGTGCCCAACTGCTCCAAATTGCGTTGCAGGCCCGTTAAACGCTCCTTGGCCTTGCGCAGGGCCGCATCCATAACGCCCTTGTTGTTAATGGCATCCATTCGGGAGACGCGCCCTATGGCATTGTCCGGGGCAATGGGCCCCGTCATGCTTTCATAACGCGCTATCCGTTGGGTGGTTTTGGCGATTTCGGATTCAAAAAGCGACCGTATTTTTTCCGTGTCCATCGCTTAAGGCTTAGGCCAACTTACTGCGTACAATAGCCGAAATGGTCTTCCCGTCTGCCTGGCCGGCCAACTCCTTGGACACGATGCCCATGACCTTGCCCATGTCCTTCATCCCCGAAGCTCCAACGGCGTCGATGGTCTGTACCACCACTTTCTCTATTTCCTCCTCACTGAGCTGTTCAGGTAAAAATTGTTCAATGACTGCTGCCTGTGCCAGTTCGGGTGCGGCCAGGTCGTCCCGCCCTTGTTCTTTATAGATGGCGGCACTGTCCTTGCGCTGCTTTACCAATTTCTGCACTAGCTTTACCTCTTCTTCTTCGGAAAGGCCTTCTCCCGCACCGCTTTGGGTCAGGGCCAATAAGACGGCCGACTTTATGGCTCGCAGGGATTCCAGGGCCACGGTATCCTTGGCTTTCATCGCTTGTTTCATTTGCTCCATTACCTGCTGTTGTAAGCTCATATTTCTTTAATTTTGGTAGGTGAAGATAAAAAATAAACCCGAAAACAAAATGCATCTCCGGGTTTTAAACTTGGTTTAACAATAAAGCCTAATCTACATTGTCATGTAGGTATGAGTTATTGGAACGCAACTGTATTTCGTCATTGCTATCCTCGCTTAAGGTGGTCCTGGAAACTTTCTTCTCCCTCGTATTTTCATCGAGCTCCACGCCTTGTCGCTTATATGCGGGTTCTTTTTCAATTTCGTCTATATTGCCAAGACTGTTTTGAAATTTATAATTGAAATCCTTTAAGGTTCTTCTGCGTTCATCGGCCCTGTCCTTTAAGATTTCCTCTATAGGACTGTTCATAGGATCTATCTTTCCTACCTCGTTACTTTCACTGTCGGTTTCTTTCGGTGCAAGTGTCTTTTTTTCAAAGACCAGTTCGTCCTCCACAATTTTGGGATCAAACTCCTCGGCCTTGGATTTGGCGCCGGTTAGCTTGTTCTCCATTTCCATGTAGTCATCCAGGCTGTAGCGCGTCTCCCCTTCTTTGTTGTATTCCAGTATCGGAATCACCTCTATATGGTCCTGCACGCTCATATCCCGGACCTCATCATCCAAGCTAAAGGTGATTACGTTTTCCTGCTCTTCCTCCTGATCGGTATCGGTCGCGGACAAGGGCAGGTCAAAGCTCATTGCAAACTGATCCTCGGCCACCTTTTTGGAAGAGACCACCTCGGGATCTACGACCTCAATATCGTGAAGCGTATCCTTGGCCTCTATGATGATAAAATCCTCATCTACCTCTTCGGCCACGACCTCCTCATAGAACACATTGAAATTTCTAATGTAGTTCGTAGTGGGAATCAGGTCGAATTCATACTCTTCCTCCTCTTCCTTAAGTGTATGTTTTATGACAGGTTCAAAAATATCCTCGTCCAATTGATGGACCACCGTATCATTGTTTAGATCCTGCTCCGCTTTTTGTTCATCCTCCAGGGTATGGATGATCTTTTTGGTTTCCGTGTTCACAATATCATCCTGTTGGTCCACATTGAATCCTGTGGCTATAACGGTTACGGCAATGGCCTCTCCTAAAGTTTCGTCTTCGCCCACTCCCATAATGATATTGGCACCATGACCCGCCTCTATTTGAATATGGTCGTTGATTTCACCAATCTCGTCTATAGTGATCTCCTGGGAACCGGAAACGATGAGCAAGAGTACGTTTTTGGCCCCATTGATCTTGTTGTCGTTCAATAATGGAGAATCCAAGGCCTTCATAATGGCTTCATTGGCCCTTGAAGATCCAGAAGCCATTGCAGATCCCATGATGGCCGTGCCGCTGTTGGACAGTACCGTTTTGGCGTCGCGAAGGTCAATATTCTGTGTGTAGTGATGGGTAATGACCTCGGCAATACCGCGAGCCGCCGTGGCCAGCACTTCATCCGCTTTGGAGAAACCGGCCTTAAAACCTAAGTTGCCGTATACCTCCCTGAGTTTATTGTTGTTGATCACGATCAAGGAATCCACGTTACCCCGTAGCTTTTCTATTCCTATCTGGGCTTGTTGGCAACGCATCTTCCCCTCAAATTGAAAGGGCATGGTCACAATACCAACGGTCAAAATATCCATTTCTTTGGCCTGTTTGGCGATAATAGGCGCCGCTCCAGTACCGGTGCCTCCGCCCATACCTGCAGTAATGAATATCATTTTGGTGGTATGGTCCAACATGCCTTTAATATCCTCCATGCTCTCGATGGCAGCCTGCTCGCCCACTTCGGGATTGGCCCCGGCGCCGAGCCCTTCGGTCAGGGAAACACCCAATTGTATTTTGTTGGGCACAGAACTGTTTTGCAAGGCCTGTGAATCTGTATTGCAGATTACAAAATCGACTCCGTTTATTCCTGCCTGGAACATGTGGTTAATAGCGTTGCTTCCGCCACCGCCAACACCGATCACCTTTATTACGTTGCTCTGATTCTTAGGTAAATCAAAAGCTATGCTGTCTAATTCCGTGTTCTTGCTCATCTTTTTTCTATTACTGGTTTATTCTATCTATTTATCAGGTCCGCACTATTCTGCGTTGTCCAAGAAATCCTTCAATTTTTCGGACCATTTGTCAAAAACTGATTTTCGTTCTTTTTTTACCGCGGTTTTGGTAATGCTCTCCCCGTGGCCTTCCAATATGGCTTCTTGCAGGGCTTCCTCCTCTTCCTGGAGTACCTTGCTACGTGCCTCATTCTTGACAGCGTTCATCAACAGGCCAACAGCGGTAGCGTACAATGGGCTGGCCACCTCGGCATCGGAATCACCGGCCAAATGTTCGTTGGGATATCCAATTCGGGTATCCATGCCCGTAATGTACTCCACAAGCTGCTTCAGGTGTTTCAACTGGCTTCCACCACCCGTAAGGACGATGCCCGCAATCAACTTTTTCTTTTGTTCCTCGTGTCCGTAGTTCTTGATCTCCACATACACCTGTTCCACAATTTCTACCACCCTGGCATGAATAATCTTGGAAAGGTTCTTAAGGGTAATCTCCTTGGGCTCCCTGCCCCTAAGCCCGGGAATGGAAACAATTTCGTTGTCTCGGTTCTCTCCCGGCCAGGCCGAACCAAATTTCATTTTTAAGAGTTCGGCCTGCTTTTCTATAATGGAGCAGCCCTCCTTTATGTCCTCGGTAATGACATTTCCTCCAAAGGGGATTACCGCGGTATGCCTAATGATGCCGTCCTTAAAAATGGCCAGATCCGTAGTGCCCCCACCTATATCGATCAGCGCTACCCCTGCTTCTTTCTCTTCTTGGCTCAAAACCGCGTCGGAAGATGCCAGGGGCTCCAAAGTGATATTGCCCAAATCCAGACCGGCACTCTTAATACACCTTCCTATGTTCTTAATAGAGGATACCTGCCCCACCACTACGTGAAAATTGGCCTCCAGCCTACCACCGTACATTCCAATAGGCTGTTTTATCTCCGCCTGCCCGTCTACCTTGTATTCTTGTGGCAAAACATGTATAATTTCTTCCCCAGGGAGCATTACCAACTTGTATACTTGGTTGCATAACTTGTCCAAGTCCTCTTCATTGATCACCTCCTCAGAATTAACCCGGGTAATGTAATCACTGTGCTGAAGACTTCTAATATGCTGACCCGCTATGCCCACCACCACGGAACCTATCTTTAATCCGGAATTGGCCTCGGCCTGTTCCACGGCCTGCTGTATGGACTTGATGGTCTGTGTAATATTGTTGACCACCCCGCGATGCACGCCCAAGCTTTTGGACCGTCCGATACCCAATACCTCAATTTTACCATATTCGTTCTCCTTCCCAATGATGGCAACGATCTTGGTGGTTCCAATGTCCAATCCAACTGAATAATTATCCTGTTCCATAATTTATATTTTGGTGCACACTACCTGATTATTATATTCCAAGCTTACTATATCGTAACTTTCCAAGGTTTTGTCCTTTGCCGCCTTGGTGTAAAAAGCCATAAAATTGCTGAACTTCTCCTCCAGATCGTCCACTCCGCCCAAATTCACGACGAAGTCTTCCATACGGAATTTTAACTGGTACTTTTCTTCCTCCACAATATGGATTCCGATGACGTTTTTCCGTAAAAAATCGTCCATATTGATATACTTTAAAATCGTATAGACGTCCTCCAAACTTTTACCGGTGATCTTGCCTGTGATTATAGGAACCCTGGCCGAGTGGTTTCCGGACAACGGCATGCGTTTTCCTTCATCATCCAGATAAAACTTAGTATTCCCTTCTACTCGTCCAATGGGTCGCCTTTGTACAATTTTGGATGTAAGCTCACCGTTTACAGTAAGATAAACTTGGGCACTTTTCACCATTTCATTGGTCTCTATGACCTTTTCCATAGTATTCAAAACTATATGTTCTTGGGGCACGTTCGTAAGGCTACCGTAATTTTGTATTAACAATTTATTAACCGTTTCGTGATTTACGTACAGGTTCTGCTCTCCAACAAATTCAATCTTTAACTTGCTGATTGTCTTCTGCTTACTTCTTTTATCGGCAAAAGCGTACAGGCCAATGCACAAGAGGCCCAAGGCTGTGATTTTAATGTGGTTTCTGTTAATTCGCATGTTCCAATTCACTTTTTATTTTTGCTACTTCCAGGCCAATATCACCCGCACCCATGGTGACCAGCACCTCAGGGTTCTGTTTTCTGATTTCGCTCACCAAGGCCGACTTTTCGACAAAACCCTTGTTGGGATTTTGTATTTTTTCCAACAGCCATTTTGAGGTAATCCCGGCTATGGGCTTTTCTCGTGCGGGATAAATATCCAATAACAGCACACTATCAAATTTGGCCAAACTACGGGCAAAATCCTCGGCGAAATCCTGTGTCCGTGAAAACAAATGGGGTTGAAAAACGGCCAACACCCGTTTATTGGGATGCATTTCCGAAATCGCCTGGTATACGGCATTGATTTCCGTAGGATGATGGGCATAATCATCGATAAAAACGAAGCTTTCCTCTTTGATTTTATAGGAAAACCGCCGTTGTACCCCTCGAAAGGTTTCCAGTGCCTCGGCAAGGCGATACGGGGGGGAACCTGCTTGTATCGCCATTGCAAAAGCCACTAGACCGTTCAGCAAATTATGCTCGCCCGGTTTGTTGAATTTCACCCCCTTTAGGGTCATTTCGGGGGTTCCCAAGTCGAAAATGTAGGTGCCATGTTCTATTTTTAAATTTCGGATGCAATAATCCGAATCGTCTTCTATGCCATATGTGATTCCCGCTATGGGCAGTCCCTTTCTCACAAAGAGCGTTCCGTTGGGCTTTAAACACTTAGCAAAGTCCATGAACGCCTTTTTTAATGTCTCCCTATCCCCATAGATATCCATATGGTCCGCATCCATGGAGGTAATGCAAGCCACATTGGGGGAAAGTTGTAGAAAGGAACGATCAAATTCATCGGCTTCAACCACGGAAAACTCGGTTCCCTCCAAGAGGAAATTGCTATTGAAATCCTCCGATATGCCTCCTAAAAACGCCGTGAGCGGCGTGCCCGTTTCCTTGAGGAGATGTGAAAGGATACCCGAGGTAGTAGTTTTGCCATGGGTACCCGCCACCGCAAAACAAAAGGTGTCCCGAGTAATAATACCAAGAACCTCCGAGCGTTTTTTTACTTTGAAACCGTGGTCCACAAAGTAGCTAAGCTCTGAATGACTGGCAGGAACGGCCGGGGTATATACGATCAGGGTGTTTTTGGGATCCAAAAATGCCCTAGGGACCAACTCCAGATCATCCGAATAGTGTACAGCAATATCCAAATCGGCCAACTCCTGGGTCAGGGGCGTTCGGGTCTTATCATACCCTGCCACCTGCTTTTCCACAAACCTGAAATAGCGGGCCAGGGCAGACATACCTATCCCCCCTATTCCGATAAAATACACCCTATGTATATCCTTCAAGTCCATGTTTTTACAATAATTTTTCTATCTCGTCCACAATTTGTTTTGTGGCATGTGGCCTTGCCATTTTTTTTATATTCACACTCAGTTCCCGTCTTTCGTCCTCCGACGCCATCAAACGGGAAAAAACCGTTTCGAAATCAGATTCCAGATCCCGTTCCCTTAACAACAGTGCCGCGCCTTCCTTTTCCAGGGCCTGTGCATTTTTGGTCTGATGGTCCTCGGCCACATTGGGCGACGGGATAAAGATTACTGGTTTGCCAACAATGCTGAGTTCAGACACGGCTCCGGCGCCCGATCTTGAAATAATTATATCCGCGGCAGCATAAGCCAAATCCATTCGATCCAGGTACTCCAACACCTTCACCTGCCCGGATTCCAGATTTTGATAGGCGGTATAGTACAGTTTCCCGCTCTGCCATATCACCTGAACGTCCTGATCTTTAAAAAAATCGAGCTTTTGAGCTACGAACTGGTTGATACGCCTTGCACCTAAGCTTCCGCCTACGACCAAAAGGGTATGTTTTGTTGTGGGCAACCCAAAAAATCGTAACGCGTCTTCCCTATTGCTCTTGATGGCCACCAGGTCTTCACGTACCGGATTTCCCGTTTTTACAATTTTATCCTCGGGAAAAAACTGTTGCATTCCTTCATAGGCCACAAAAATCTTCCGCATTCTTTTAGCCAGCAGTTTGTTGGTGATCCCGGCATAGGAATTTTGCTCCTGTACCACACAAGGAATCCCTTTCCCAGCAGCCATTCTCAAGAGTGGTCCGCTAGCGAACCCGCCCGTGCCGATCACCACATGGGGCCTAAACTTTGCTACGATGTTCCTTGCCGTTATCAAACTACTGATCAATTTTATAGGAAACAGTACATTTTTAAGGGTCAGTTTCCGTTGTAACCCGCTGATCCACAATCCCTGGATGGCATACCCCGCTTGGGGGACCTTCTCCATTTCCATCTTATCTTTTGCGCCCACGAACAGAAATTCGGCATTGGCATGCCTCTTTTTTAGCTCGTTGGCTATGGCAATGGCCGGATAAATATGTCCGCCAGTGCCTCCCCCAGAGAGTATGAACCTATAATTGTCCACTTAACACTTCTAAAGGGTTGGTCTCATCCGTACCGGAAGTTTCATTTTCCGGCCCTATCTCTTTATTACTTGCACTCAATACAATTCCTATGGCCAGGCAGGTCATCCAAATGGAAGTACCCCCACTACTGATCAAGGGCAGTGTCTGTCCCGTGACCGGGAACAGTTCTACCGCTACCGCCATATTGATAAATGCCTGAAATACAATGGGCAGCCCTACACCGACCACCAAAAGTTTTCCAAAAACCGTGTTATTACCATTGGCCACGACCACAATTCGGAACAATAGCAATAAGTAAAAGAACATTAGCGCAAAACCACCGGCCAGGCCATACTCTTCAATAATGATCGCATAAATAAAATCGGAGGAGCTCTGTGGCAAAAAGTTCTTCTGAATGCTTTTCCCGGCACCTTTGCCCACGATACCCCCACTGGCGATCGCGATTTTTGCTTTTTCTATTTGGTAATCCCCTTCAGTGTCTGCTGGATCCCAAAAACTCTCTACCCTGCTGATCCATGTATCCACTCGGTTTGGAAACAAATCGGGCAAAGCCTTTGCCGTTAGAACAAACAAGGTTAAACACAACAGGCCGGTCCCTACAATCCCAAGAAGGTATTTCATAGGATATCCCCCAAGAAAACACAAGACTAGCACCATAAAAAAGATGATGGCGGCCGTGGAAAAATTGGCAGGCAATATTAATATCAATACAAGGAAAACAGGGAGCCATAAGGGCAGAATGCTCTCTTTAAAAGTGATGCTCCTGTCCTTGATTTTCGTCAGATACCTTGCCACATAGATCATAAGGACCACAGCGGCTAGATTAGAGGTCTGAAAAGTGACCCCTACTAGAGGCAGTTGGATCCATCTACTGGCGTTGGCCCCATCTATAATAGTACCTTGGGCCAAGGTGTATATCAAAAGCAACAGTACAATGGGCATGGCAATTATGGAAAGGCCCTTGAAAAAATGTGTGGGTATCCGGTGTACTCCGTAAATGATCCCAAAACCCAGGAACAAAAGCAGACCGTGCTTTACCAAGTGCCCCATAGTGGTTCCTTTCCCCACCACATATACCAAATTGCTACTGGCACTGTATACCGGTAAAAAGGAAAAAAGGGCCAATAGCGCCACAACGCCCCAAATGGCCTTATCTCCTTTGATATTTCGTAAAACTCCCAACACGTTTATAGGTTCTTTATAGCATCCTTAAATTGATTTCCCCGGTCCTCATAATTGTCAAAAAGATCAAAACTGGCACAGGCTGGCGAGAGCAGCACGTTATCTCCTCGCTCGGCAATTTTATAGGCCACCTTAACAGCTTCCTCCATGGCATAGGTCTCCACCAACAGATCTACCACATTGCCAAAGGCATCCTTTATTTTAGCATTGTCCAGACCCAAACAAACAATTGCTTTTACCTTTTCCCGTACCAAGGGCATCAACTCCCTATAATCATTACCCTTGTCCACTCCACCAACGATCCATACCGTAGGCGAGCTCATACTGTCCAAGGCGTAGTAGGTGGCATTGATATTGGTGGCCTTGGAATCGTTGATATATTGGACATGGTGTATTTTTAGCACCTTTTCCAAGCGATGTGCCGCTCCTTGAAAGTTTTTTATGCTTTCGCGGATGAATTCCTTTCTAACATCTACCAGTGTAGCGGCTGTGGCCGCCGCCATGGTATTTTTGAGATTGTGCTTTCCTTCTAAAGCTAATGTGTCCGTTGCCATTGTTATTGTCTTGTTTTGAGTCTTTACTACGATTTCATTATTTTTTAAATAGGCCCCCTCCGATACTTCCTTTTCAAGGGAGAAGGGCATCAATTTGGATTGAACGGGATGCGCTTTGAGCCATTCGCGGATGACCTTGTCATCTGCATCATAAATGAGGTAATCCTCATTGGTCTGGTTCTTTGCGATCCTAAATTTTGAAGCGATATAGTTGTCAAATTGATCCTCATATCGGTCCAAATGGTCGGGGGTAATGTTGGTGATCACCGCAATGTGCGGTTTAAAATCGATGATGCCATCCAACTGAAAACTGCTGATTTCCAGCACATAATAGCTGTAATCATTTTCGGCTACCATTTTAGCATAGCTATCGCCTATATTACCGGCCATGCCTACATGCAATCCTCCCTTTTTTAATAGGTGGTTTGCCAACATGGTGGTGGTGGTCTTGCCGTTGCTTCCGGTAATCCCTATAATTGTGGCATCGGTATATTTTGATGCAAACTCGATCTCCGAAATCACGGGCACCCCTTTCCCCATCAACTTTACCACCAAGGGTACCGTATCCGGAATACCCGGGCTTTTCATCACCAGATCGGCATTTAAAATCTCAGCTTCGGTATGCCGCTCCTCCTCCCAATCAATCCCAAAATGTTCAAGAACGTCCTTGTATGTATTGTTTATTTTTCCCTTGTCCGATACAAAAACCTTGTATCCTTTCTGCTTCCCCAAGATGGCCGTGCCAACACCACTTTCTCCACCGCCCAGTACCACGAGCCGCTTCATCTATCTTACTTTTAAGGTCACGAAGGTCACAATGGCCAACAGAATTCCAATAATCCAAAATCGGGTCACAATCTTGCTTTCGTGATATCCTTTCTTTTGATAATGGTGGTGCAAGGGAGCCATTAAAAAAATGCGTTTCCCTTCGCCCGATCTCTTTTTGGTATACTTAAAATAGCCCACCTGCAGCATGACGGAAATAGACTCTGCAAAGAAGATTCCGCACAGCAGGGGAATAAGCAGTTCCTTACGCACGATAATGGCTATGACCGCTATGACACCACCTATGGTAAGACTTCCCGTATCGCCCATAAATACTTGGGCCGGAAAGGCATTATACCATAGAAACCCTACCAGGGCACCAACAAATGCCGCAATAAAGACGACCAATTCACCGGCCCTGGGAATAAAAAAGATGTCCAGATATTCCGAAAAAATGATATTACCGGATACCCAGGCAAAAATTCCTAGGGTAAGCACAATTATGGCCGATGTCCCCGCAGCAAGACCATCAATGCCATCGGTTAGGTTGGCACCATTGGAAACGGCGGTAACGATCAGAATAATAATCGGAAGAAAAACCAGCCAGGCATAGTCCTTTGCTCCTTCACCGGCCCAGGAGATAAAATTGCTGTAATCCAGCTCGTTATCCTTAAAAAAAGGAACATTGGTCTTGGTGGATTTTACCTCTGGACCCTGAATTTCCTCTACGGTAAACTGGGCGGTAATCCTAGTACTGTTCTTCTCTTTCATGGTCACTTCGGGGTGAAAGTACAGGGTAGATCCAACGATCAAGCCCAGTACCACTTGCCCCATCACTTTAAATCTTCCCTTAAGGCCCTTTTTGTCCTTCTTGAAAATCTTGATGTAATCATCCACAAAACCAATAATCCCCATCCATACGGTAGTGACGATCAAAAGCAATACATAAATATTGTCCAAACGGGCAAACAGGAGTACAGGGATAAGGGTAGACATAATGATGATGAGTCCGCCCATTGTTGGTGTGCCCGCTTTTTGCTGCTGCCCCTCAAGACCAAGATCACGTACGGTCTCACCAATTTGCTTGCGCTTTAGAAAGAGAATTATACGTTTACCGTATGCTGTGGCAATAACTAGGGAAAGTAGGACGGCCACCGCCGCACGGAACGTAAGGAACTGGAAAAGACTGGCTCCCGGGAACTGGTACTGTTTTTCCAAATATTCAAATAGGTAGTATAACATCTTCTTTGCTTGTTCCTTACGGACCCAGCTTGTGCCGGACCATATAAATTATTTGTCCAATTCGGACAATATTTCCTTCACTATTTTAAAATCATCAAAATCCACTCGTTTGCCATTAGTCTCCTGGTAGGTCTCATGCCCTTTACCGGCAACGAGGATGATATCGTTGTCCAAGGCCAGTTGGCAGGCAGTTTTAATGGCCTGCTTCCTGTTTTCAATGGACAGTATTTTTTTAACATTTTGGGCCTCCACCCCTGCTTCCATTTCTTCAATAATCACGGTGGGCGACTCGGTACGCGGGTTGTCAGAGGTAAAAATGGCCTTGGTGCTCAACTCCGAAGCGATATGTCCCATTACCGGACGCTTAGAACTATCTCTGTCACCACCACACCCCACTACGGTGATGACATTTTCATTTCCAGTTCTCAATGTATTGATAGTATCAAGTACATTTTTTAAGGCGTCCGGCGTATGGGCATAATCAACAATAGCCGTTATTTTCTTTTTCGATATGTAGTATTGGAACCTTCCGTCCACGTTTTCCAGCTCGCTCAGCAAACGAAGAATCTCGAGTTTTTCCAGTCCCAGTAAATCCGCGGTAGCGTAAATGGCCAAGATGTTATAGGCATTGAAATGCCCTATAAGTTTGGTCCACAGTTCATTGTCATCAATTTTCAGCAATTGGCCATTGAACTGGTTTTCAAGGACCTGTGCCCTGTAATCGGCATATGATTTTAGCGCGTAGGTATTTTTTCTTGCCTTGGTGTTCTGCAACATGACCAAACCGTTCTTGTCGTCCACGTTGGTCAGGGCAAAAGCGCTTTTTGAAAGGCCATCGAAGAGTTCTTTTTTGGTGTCCCTGTATTCGGCAAACGTCTTGTGGTAGTCCAAATGGTCATGGGACAAGTTTGTAAAAATGGCCCCCGTAAAAACCAATCCTTCTGTCCTTTTTTGGGCGATACCGTGCGAACTAACTTCCATAAAGCAGAATTCCACCCCTGCTTCGTTCATTAAACTTAAATGCCTATTGATCGTTAAGGCGTCCGGAGTAGTGTGGCTCGTGTTGTACTTTTGGGCATCTACCATAATCTTGATGGTGGATATCAATCCCACCTTATAGCCTGCTTTTTTGAACAGTTCGTACAACAAGCTACTTATCGTTGTCTTCCCATTGGTTCCTGTAATCCCTACCAATTTCAGGTTTTTGGAAGGGTTGTCATAAAAATTTGATGCCATGATGGCCAGGGCCTTGTTCCCGTTATCTACCTGCACGTAGGTTACGCCATTGATCAATTGCTCCGGAAGTTCCTCACATACAATGGCATTGGCACCAGAGTCAATGGCTTTGGCTATATACTGGTGTCCGTCGGTCTGGGTTCCTCGTATGGCAATAAAGACATCGTCCAGGCCTACCTTTCTGGAATCAAAGCATATTGCATTGACCAGAATGGTCGTTGATCCGCTCACCGCTGAGAGGCTTACCCCATATAATATGTCCTTTAACAACTTCACGATAGTTCCAAAACAATTTTGTCCACTTTGTCCAAATCAGTACCCTGGGATACCGATTGTGCCCTTACCTTTCCATTTCCTTTGACTTCAACCTGTAAGCCCAAATTTTCCAGTAAGGAAACCGCATCCATTCCACTCATTCCTTTAACATTAGGGACCTTTTGATATTTTTTCTGTGCCTTTGCATAATAACTTTCATAAGCTTCCTCCAAATGTTCATCATCAGGTTTTAGTGTTTCCAACTCGTCTATCAAGGGAGAAGTGGCATAGATTTTTTGGGCGATGGACTTAAAAACCGGGCCCGATACGTCCGCTCCGTAGTATCCTACACTTTTATCTGGTTCATGGATTACCACAATACAGGAATATTTGGGATTGTCTGCGGGAAAATATCCGGCGAAGGTGGATATATACCTTAGTTTATCCGGGTCCTTGGAAACGTAATTTTTCTGGCAGGTCCCAGTCTTGCCTGCCATAGAGAAATTTGGCGAGTACAACCCATGTCCGGTGCCGTGTTCTTTCTCCACCACATTCTTTAACAATTGTCTTACCTTGGCCGCCGTTTCCTGGGTGCAGATGGATGGATTTATGACTTCCTTGTTGAATTTTTGAATGGTCTTGTTCCATTCCCGCACCTCCTTGATCAATCTTGGTTTGATCATTTCGCCATCATTGGCAATGGCATTATAGAAGGCAAGGGTCTGCAATGGGGTAAGGGAAACTTCGTATCCATGGGACATCCAGGCCAGTGAAATGCCAGACCACCCCTTGTCACCAGGGTACCTTATAACCGGTTTTCCCTCTCCCTTGATGGGTAGTCCCAAGGGTTCGTGAAGGTTCATGTTCATCAAGCGGTCCACAAAACGGGAAGGCCGTTCTTTATAACTGTAGTGTATGATTTTGGCGAAGGCGGTGTTGGAAGAGACCTCAAAGGCCTTTGCAACGGAAATTTTTCCATATCCGCCAGGTTTGGAATCACGGACTGTACGGTCATACAATCGCCAACGCCCTTTCTCCGTATCTACCAATGTGGTGGTATCTATCACCTTATCTTCCAAAGCGGCCACTAATGACATCAATTTAAAGGTAGAACCGGGTTCATGGGATTCCCCCACGGCATAGTTCAACCGCTCGTAGTACTTCCCTTCCTGAGTCCGTCCCAGATTGGAAATGGCCTTCACCTCCCCTGTCTTGGTTTCCATAACAATAACAGAACCATGATCCGCCTTGTACTTTTCCAATTGGCCCAACAGCGCGTGGTGCGCAATATCCTGTATGTTGATATTTATGGTGGATATAACGTCATAACCATCCTTAGGTTCAATGATATTATCCAGCCCAATGGGTTTCCATTGACCCTTGGCAATTTTTTGTTTGAGTCTTTTCCCCTCGCTACCCCTTAAATACTGACCAAAGGCGCCTTCAAGGCCCACCCTGGTAAAGTATCCATTATCATCTACCCGCTCATACCCAACGCTGCGTTCCGCAATTTTTCCCAACGGATGCTCCCGTACCGTACGCTGTTCCACGATCAATCCGCCTTCGTTGGGGCCTTTCTCGAAAAGTGGAAAGGCTTTGGTCCTCATATAATCCGAATAATCGAGGTTGCGGGCTACCAGTTTGTACCTGTGCTTATTTACCTTTGCCTTTCTCAATAGGTTTTCATAATGCGATGCCGGTTTCCCCAACATACTGGCAAGGGAATCGGACAAGGGTTTTATATGGGCCTCAAAGTCCTCGGTCTTAACCGTAACTGCATCGAACCGAATAGTATACCTGGATACTGATGTAGCTAACAAACTGCCGTCATCGGAATATAGGTTACCCCTATTGGGCGCAATGGTGAACATTTTTTCCGTGCGGGACATGGCCAGCTTCTTGTATTTGTCTCCATGCACCATCTGTATGCTCACCAGTTTCACGACCACTGCGACGGCAAACAAGAACAAGCATCCGGCTACGGCGTACAATCTGGTCAATATGTTCCTTTCGGTTATAGGCACTAATCCTCTGATTTAACTTTTATTTTTTTAGGCGGTGTTTCTGACGGATACAGGCCGTCTTCGGCCACCGTCTGCATTACCGTAGACTCTAACTTCAGCCGCTGCACATCCGAGCGGATATCCACAAACTCACTCCTCAATTCCTTTACTTCCTCGTTCAAGGCCGCCACTTGGTGCACCTTACGGTCCGCGCTGTGCGAACTCGCGATCATTACGGTGGCCAAAAAGGAGGCGAAAATGATAAAAAGCCAGTTTTTGGGCGCGTCTCCGCTTACCAAAAACTTCCCTTTTAAAATGTCCAGAATTCCTTTTTTCATTTTTATATTTTTTCAGCTATTCGCAGTTTGGCGCTCCTAGCTCTGTTATTCTTTGCTATTTCCTCTGGTAACGGAACTATAAGTCCACCCACTTTCTTAAAGGGTACCTGAGGGTTTCCGTAAAAATCCTTTTCGGCCTCTCCTTCAAACTGTCCGGCACGGATAAACCGTTTTACCAGTCGGTCCTCGAGCGAATGATAGCTAATGACACTGAGCCTTCCGCCCTTTTCCAGTAGCTCTGGGGTCTGCAACAAAAACTCCTTGATGACCGCTATTTCCTGGTTCACCTCGATCCGTATGGCCTGGTATATCTGCGCCAGGATTTTCTGTTCCTTAAACTTGGGCAAAAATCGTTGCAACACCTGCTTCAGCTGTTCCGTTGTTTTTATGGGCGCTTCTTCCCGAGCCGTGATCAACGTCCCTGCCATGGCATTTGCATTCCGCAAATCGCCATACTGGAAGAGCACCTTTCGCAACTCATCATAGGAATAGTTATTCACCACATCATAGGCAGAGCTGGTGTTCTTCCTGCTCATGCGCATATCCAGATCCGCATCAAAACGGGTAGAAAATCCACGTTCCGCTTTGTCAAATTGATGTGAGGAAACCCCAAAATCTGCCAAGATCCCATCTACTTTCCGAATGCCATAGAACTTTAAAAACTGCTTGATATACCTAAAATTCTCGTTGATCAATAAAAACCTTTCGTCTGCTATCGTATTCTGCAAAGCCTCCTCGTCCTGATCAAACGCTATCAATCTGCCATCTTCCCCCAATTGTTTTAGGATTTCCTTGGAATGTCCTCCGCCACCGAAAGTTACATCCACGTAAACCCCATCTTTTTTTATGTGGAGTCCATTGACCGACTCCTTTAACAGTACCGGGTTATGATACTCCATCCGTTTTGTCCTTCCCGCCCATTACCTTTTTCGCCAAGCTGGCCACTTCTTCAGGGGCCACATTGATTTCCTGCTCATATCTATCCTTATCCCATATCTCAATATTCTTACCTATGGAAGCCAATACCACATCTTTGGTTATACCCACCAGCGTGGTCAAATTCTTGGGAATCAATAACCTTCCGGTAGTATCTATTTCCACCTGTTTTAAACCAGCGGTAAATTTTCTGATGAAATCTATATTGTCCTTTTCGTACCTGCTTTTGGCATTGAGTTCCTGCATCACCGTATTCCATTCGTACATGGGATAGAGTTCCAGACAGGGCGCATACATGGACCGCTTTATCACAAAGCCGTCATTAAGGATAGGCGTGATCTGGTTTTTTAGGGTAACTGGTAACATTACCCTACCTTTGGCATCGGCCTTACAGTTATATGTTCCAACAAAAAATATGTCCAAAGCTGGTGGCTATTTGCTTTTATAACTCAAATATATAGAAATTATTACCACATAATACCACAAATTACCACTTTGTTGATAATTTTTAGGTGATTTGGCCCAAAAAGAGGCTAAAGTGCTAGAAAATAGGTGGACTAATAAAGTGGTAAGGATTTCATCTTTTTTGTCAAAACCCAGCAGTTTCAGGGCAAGCTCCCTTCAAAGGGAATGTATTGCTATTATGGGGAAATGCCTATATTTGCCAACTGAGACCAGAAGCTGTCCTTGAATGGAAGAAAAGATTATTACCGAAGGAAAATACAGGTATATAGAGATAGGGGAAGGCACCCCGATTATTATATTACATGGGCTCATGGGAGGTTTGAGCAATTTTCAGGGTGTAATGCACCATTTTCCTTCCAAAGGATATAAGGTTCTCGTTCCTGAACTCCCCATCTATGATATGCCCATAATCCGAACCAACGTAAAGAACTTTGCCAAGTTTTTGGAGCGGTTCATCGAGTTCAAAGGACTTAAGGATGTTATTCTTTTGGGAAATTCCCTAGGCGGCCATATTGGTTTATTGCATACCAAACTCTACCCGGAAATGGTGAGGGCCTTGGTCATTACAGGCAGTTCGGGACTTTACGAAAGTGCCATGGGAGATGGGTACCCCAAACGCGGGGATTATGAATTCATCAAAAAGAAGGCCCAAGACGTTTTTTATAATCCCAAAGTAGCCACTAAGGAGATTGTGGACGAAGTCTATGCCACGGTAAACGACCGCATGAAATTGGTGAAGACCCTGGCAATTGCCAAAAGTGCCATACGGCACAATATGTCCAAGGACCTTCCACATATGCTTACCCCTACCTGTATCATTTGGGGTCAAGACGATACAGTGACCCCGCCCAACGTGGCCGAAGAATTTCACGAACTACTCCCGGATTCGGAACTTTTTTGGATCCAAAAGTGTGGCCACGCCCCGATGATGGAACGTCCTAAGGAATTCAACGCTATCCTGGACGCTTGGTTGGAAAAGCGAAACTTCTAAAATCCTTCCGATGAAAATAAAGTCGGCCGACTTTGTAATGAGCAATTCCAATGTGGCGAAGTGTCCAAAGGAACTCCTTCCCGAATACGCTTTCATAGGCCGATCCAACGTGGGCAAGTCCTCCTTGATCAATATGCTCACCCAGCGGAAAAACCTGGCAAAAACCTCGGGCAGACCAGGGAAAACCCAACTTATCAACCATTTTAAGATCAATGATAACTGGTTTCTCGTGGATTTACCGGGCTACGGTTATGCCCGCGCTTCCAAAAAGGACAAAAAGACCTTTCAGAAATACATCACGGATTATTTTTTACAGCGTAAACAATTGGTTTGTGCCTTTGTCCTAGTAGATGTGAGACACGAACCTCAAAAAGTGGATATGGAATTCATGGAATGGCTAGGCACCCATATGATCCCTTTTTGCATTGTCTTCACCAAAGCGGACAAGCTAAAGCCCCAGCTCACGGAAAAACAGGTGGACACCTACCTTAAAACCTTATTGGAAGGGGTTTGGGAGGAAGTACCGCCCTATTTTGTGACCTCATCCGCCCATAGAACGGGAAGGGAGGAATTGTTGGGGTACGTCCATAACATTAACACCGAATTTCACAAGGAAAATAAAGGTTAGGTTTAAGGTTTAAGGTTTAAGGTTTAAGGTTTAAGGTTTAAGGTTTAAGGTTTAAGAATGAACCATTTTTTATTGCTAATTGCTAATTGCTAATTGTTCATTTTTTATTGTCCACTACCGAATATAATGCATCACGCCATACGCTAAGCGCCGAGCGCATTGCCCATTCATAATTAACTACTCAACATTTAACACCTAACACTGCTTACTGCCCACTGCCACTGGTTAAGGTTTCTGGTTTCTGGTTTCTGGTTTCTGGTTTCTGGTTTAATAATAAACCGTTTTTGTTGTTCACTGCCCACTGCCCACTGCCTACTACCAACCAACGTGTTCTTCGATCAATTGAATTAGCTCTTCCGCACTTTTCAAATCGTTCAACACCTGGGTGCCGACCAGAACCTCCAGCTTGTCATGGGTAACCGCTAACACAACGGGAAAGGTGAACTTGTATCCAAATTTGGATGCGTATTGTTGGGTAAACTCGTCTTTGTGCAAAAATTCCATGGGCACCTTACTGCCTTCCCGGAATTGCTTCCAACCAGTGTTTTCACTGAAAACGCCAAAGGTAATGTCACATAGATTGCAATCGTAAGTGGCCGGACTGAGAATTTTGTGGGCACTGTCCAGCAAGGCATTGCGCAGGCCAGAGTTGGCGTTGTAAATGAACAACAGTTTGTAGGTATCTTGGTTTTCCATTTTTGAAAGGTAACTAAATATGCTATATCTTTGGGAACCATGGGCGACAATAGCCCAAAGACAGCTCCCAAAACACATGCAAAATACACTTCGCTTCCTTGGCTTGCTCATCCTATTTCTCCATCCCCTGGCAGTTAAGTCCCAAGAAAAAGGGTTGGCTTACAACTCTGAACACCTTAAAATCATCGCTATTTCAGAAAACAGCTATGTGCACGTCTCTTATCTGGACATTCCGGATTACGGGAGATTTCAATGTAACGGCCTTATATATATTAATGACAAGGAAGCGGTTGTTTTTGACAGTCCGGCAGAGGAGGAAGTAGCCAAGGAATTGATCAAATGGATCGCCGAGGTTAAAAATTCCGATGTTACCGCGGTGGTCGTCAATCATTTCCATGATGATTGCCTGGGCGGTTTGCCAAGCTTTCATGCGCTGGGCATTCCTTCCTTCGCCAACCAGACAACGATAATCCTGGCCAGGGAGGCAGGCCTGCCTGTACCCCAAGTGGGCTTTGATACCCAGATGGAACTGGAAGTTGGTACGGGCAAGGTACGTAACCAATACTTTGGCGAGGCCCATACGAAGGACAATATTGTTAGCTATATTGCTGAGGACAGGCTCCTGTTCGGAGGTTGTATGGTCAAGGCCCTGGACGCCAAAAAGGGCAATCTAGCCGATGCCAATGTGCAAACATGGTCGCAAACCGTGCTGAAGATCAAAGCGGCCTTCCCCGAGTTGCAAACGGTAATTCCCGGTCATGGTCCACACGGCACCGTAAAACTGTTGGATTATACCATAGCCCTTTTTGCACCTCCGAAGTGAAAATTCATTTTTATTTTTTTTAGTTAGATTAACTTACTATATTTGTTTCGGCAACGAAGCCAGAATAAATATAACAATATGAAAAAAGCAACATTTTATCATGCAGGCTGTCCCGTTTGTGTTAGCGCGGAGCAGGAATTATTGAACCTCTTGGATCTTTCCAAAATTTCCTTAGAAACCGTGCACTTGGGCGAAGAAAAGCATCAAATTGCAGCAGCAGAAGCATTGGGAGTGCACTCTGTTCCCGCTTTGGTTCTAGACAACGGCGCTGTACTGCACATCAATCACGGCGCCAGCATGGCCGAAGTAAAAGGATAAAAAAATTTAACTTATAAAGTTAGTTTAACTTACTTTATAAATCGTAATCGAAACAAATATGAAACAACTACAATTAAGAACCGGACTATGGGCAAGTTTGCTCCTAGGACTGCTCTCCTGTCAGGGACAGCACACCAACGAGTCACCCAACTTTAAAGATTCGGATGACTTTAAGATTATCGGTACCACCGTGGAGCACGATACCGATCTACAACAGCTGATCTTTTCCATAAGCGTAAAGGGCAAGGCCGGGGCCAGCGTTCCGGAAAAGGCGGGACAAATGGATGGCGCCCCGGTGCTAGGTTATGTTTTTCCCACCAATCTGTCACCCGAAGATGTAGGGTTCTCAAAAACGGAAGGGATTCTTGCCCTAGCCCTTACCTCACATCCCGACTTTGATGACACGCCGCTCTGGGACGAAAACACAAATTCTATCTTTGACGATGACGGAATCGTTTGGCACCCCCATTGGGTGGTTCTGGTCAAAGACGAACGTGTAGCTGGGGGCTTGTCCGTAAAACAGTTCGACAAGGCCGATACCAGCGTAAAATTGCCTCCTACCAATCCAGGAATGCCTATGTTTATGGACTCTCCCGGATTTCCGGTGATTACCAAGGGAAACACCATAAAGGTGGTGGTACCTTTATACCGAATGGGCCATAAGACCCAATTTAAGTTCGACGGTGTTGCCGCCTATATGCAAGTAAATACCAGCAAAGAAGGGTTGCCCTTGTTAGGGGTATACCGTGTATACAGCATCTCCTCTGGCGATCTTTCCCTTCCTTACGCAGTTTCTGAAAAATAAACTTAGGCCCTGAATGGTTAGGTAAACTAATTGTTTGGGGCTACTTTTGTGATATGGATACCTTTGATCCCTCAGCTCAACATCTGCGAATTGAAAGTAAGATCGTGGCCGCCCTGGAACGAATTTCCGAGGCCTTTAGGGTACTGCTTTGGCAAGAAGGAAAGCAACACGGGCTTACCCCGATCCAAATACAACTTCTTCTGTTCCTACGCTTCCATGCCCCAGCACTTTGTAAGGTAAACTATCTGGCCAAGGAATTCAATGTTACCAAAGCCACCATTAGCGAATCGATCCGGATCCTGACCAAAAAGGGATTTATCTTCAAGGAAACGGACCCGGCCGACACCCGTAGTTTTACCATTCACCTGACCGATATTGGAAAGGAGATGGTCAGCAGGACCAGCGCTTTCGCGACGGCTATTGACAAACCGGTGCAAGGGCTTACCCAGTTTCAAAAGGAACAGCTCTTTCAAAGCCTACTGGAAATCATCAAAAAGCTCAACAAGGCAGGGGTCGTCACGGTACAGCGCATGTGCTTTTCCTGCCGCTTTTACCACCGGGGCCCGGAAAACGATTATTGCAGTCTTCTTAAAAAGACCCTCCATAAACCCGACTTGCGGGTAGATTGTCCGGAACATGAGCTTGTTGCCCCATAGGAACCCTCCTGCTAGAGGCCCAATCGTTTCATAAACTCTTCCCTATAGCTGTCCCCAATCGGAATGCGGATATCATCGATCACAATTTTGCTGCGCTGTATGGAATTGATCCGGCTGATGTTGACGATAAAGGAGCGGTGTACCCTAAAAAAATTGTTTTTCGGCAATTTGGCATCGATATCCTTAAAATTCATCAAGGTCAGAATAGGTTTGCTCTGGTCCGTATGGATCTTGAGATAGTCCTTTAAGCCTTGGATGTACTTAATATCGTCCAATTTGATCTTGACATTGTCATAATCCGATTTCACAAAAATAAAACCCTGCATGGAGTTCTCCGAACCCATGGCGGATACAAGATTTTCAGAGGACACATTGACCCGATTTCTCAGTTCCAGTAATTCCTTCACCCTATTGATCGATTTCACAAAACGTGAAAAGGGTATGGGCTTCACCAAATAATCGGCCGCATTGAGTTCAAAACCCTCTATGGCGTACTGGGGATAGGCCGTGGTAAAAATAAATAACGGTTTTATGTCCAGTGCCTGTATGAACTCTATTCCATTGATCTGCGGCATCTGAATATCCAAAAAGACCAGATCTAATTCCTCTGTCTGCAATATTTCAATGGCGTCCAGGGGATTGGTATAGGTGCCCACAACGTTTAGCTTACCCATTTCTTCACAATAGGATTTTATAATCCCGAGAGCAAGGGGTTCGTCATCAATTATTATACAGTTCATCATATGTTTTTTAGCTTAGGGTCAATTGCAAGCGTACCCCATAGTTACCGTTCTGCCTGTCTATTGTTAAATTGTGCGATTCGGGGAACAAGAGCATCAATCTGTTCTTAATGTTTTCGAGCCCAATGCCCGAATTTTCCAAATCCTTTTTATAGGGGCCCACTTTGTTCCTTACATGGAAATCCAATTGGTCATCGGCAATTTCAATGCGCATATCAATGTCGGTCCGTCCCTTAAAATCCGTGCCGTACTTAAACGCATTTTCCACAAATGGAATCAACAATAAGGGAGGTACGATCTTGTTGTTGTAGTCCCCGCTTATTTTTAGGTTCACATTCTCACTGTCTGACAGCCGTAGGCGTTGCAGCGCCACAAAATTTTTAATATAATCTATTTCCTTGATCAATGGCACAAACTCCTGTTTTGCCTCGTACAGCATATAACGCATCAGTTCGGACAATGTAATTACCGCTTCCGAAGCGTCGTTGGATTTGTTGCGGACCAGGGAATAGATACTGTTGAGGGAGTTGAACAGAAAATGTGGGTTTAACTGGGCCCTGAGGAACTGCAGCTCCGTTTCCTTCTGTTTGGACTCTTTTTCCTTGGAGGCTTTATCCCGCTTATAAAAGTCCTTGGTCAGGCCCAAAACACCCCCCAAAAGAAAAAAGGCCAGTGAAATAATGGCGGTAACCATATGGGGAAACCTCCTATATTTAGGCATCCGTGCCCTTCTTACAAACCTTTCGAATTCCTCAATAGGGTCTACCGGAAGTACATAACGCATCAACAGGTTTAACAGGAGCAGCAGGGCAAGGGAGACCAAAATATAGGTCGATATCTTTTTTTTGAGCAACAGAAAGGGCACCAAAATCAGGTAGTTACTATACAATAGCAATGGATTCACCATGAACCTATACAAAAAATTGGACCTTAACTCCCCGTACTCTATAGTAGATATGGTAATAGGAATGGACAATAGACAAATCCAAACGATGATATGTACATATACTTCCTTGATACGAAATGATCTTTTCAAAGCATCTTTCTTTAGCAAAAAAAGATACTTATTTTTAATGACTGATTCCATTCTTTTTTAAATCCTCTACATGGACTACGGGCGATTTGCCCACAATCAAACGGTCTAAGACCAATGTTCCCACGATACGTGCCTCTTCTTTAGATGTAAAATGTTTTTTTCCACGGATTCCAGGGACAAACTCCTGCTTGATCTGCAGTTGATCCCCGTAATATATCTCATACGACCATGCGCTGGCCCAATGCTCAATTACCTCCAGTCGGTACTGCGGCCTCAGGGGCGGCTTCTCCTTTGATCGGATTTTCAAAATGATCCCGATCAAAAGCACCGCAATGCCAATAAGAATCAGTGCTATCGTATGTCTTCTTTTGTTATCCATCCTTGATAGGACGTACCGGCCCCATTTGTTTTCACCAGGACCGGTTTGCCCAACTAATTACACACATTAAAAACCCAATCTAAACTTAAATCCTATTTGCTTACAAAAATTCTAATCATCTTCGTCCTCCTCCTCCAAAGGAAAGAACTCCCGATTATCGTCCAAATACAGGTTACCGCTCCTTCCCAGGGCCAGGAAAGCCCGTGAGCCGTTGGAAAAAGCTATGGCACCCTGCCTTGTGGTTCCCTCATAGGGTGTTTTTTCTTCCCATAGATCGGTTAGGGGGTCATATTCCCATATATCTATGGAAGCTCCAGCACCAGAGTCTCCCGTAGCAAAATACCCTTTGTCGCCAATACTGAAACCTACTCCGCTATTGCGGACAATGGCATAATCGTCATCATCATCCAAATCGAGCAAGGGGCTCCAGGATTCGTTGGTGAGATCAAAAACCCAAAAATCGGTCTGGTTTAGCCCGTTAGAGACCCCTGTGCCCAAATATATCTTGTCATTGATGGCAAAAGTGGCGCCGTCCCTTCTTTTATTGCCCCCAAAACCTACAAGTTCTGTCCATGTGTCCAAAGTGGGGTCGTATCGCCAAAAATCCTTTTTATCGTTATCCCCGTCAAATCCGGTCCCCACATAACCATGGGTAGCCGAGTTGAAGGCCACCGCCCCTCGCCTTGCCGATCCACCAAAGGGCGTAATTGTATCCCAGGTGTTGGCTGCCACATTATAGCGGTAAAAATCGCCCAGCTCGTTATCGCCGTCAAAACCCAGTCCTACATACCCGTTCCCGTTGATGGTAAAGGCTGCGGCAGAGCTGCGTGCCGTAGCCGGAAAACTGGCCAATTGGCTCCAAAAATTACCTTGGATATCGTACACCCAAAAATCGGCCAAACGATCATCCCCATCAAATCCGGTTCCCATATAGCCCAAATCGCCGATGGTAAAGGTAGCTGCACCGCTTCTCGGGGTTCCGTCGAATATGGAACGGTCTACCCAATTCCCCAGTGCGTCATCACCATCATCACTACTGGAACAGCCGAGGAATATCCCTAAACACATGCATAAGAGCAGCAGGGGCCGGCCATTTGCCAAAAGATTTGCTTCTTTACTTCTTGTTTCCATACCTTCTTTTGTTTAAATTAAACGTTAAGCCCATACTGATGTAGGCTGCGCCCGTTGTTTCAAAATTGAACAGTTCCGTATTTTCGCCATCAAGGATACGGAACTGGTTGGTGGACCAATAACCCACCCTAATCACTGTTGTAAAATTGGGTTGTATCCTAAAGTTGTGCTCCACACCAAAATCAAGGCCGTTGACCTGTAATTTGGTATGCCTAAGGTCTCCTATATCATTGAAGGACACTGTTGATGAGATATTAGCGTAGGTGCCGAAAAAAGTAGCTCTTGCCCTCAGCGAATGCCGTTCATCGGGGCGGTAGGTAAGTCCCGAAACAGGTATCCCCAAAACATAGTTCCATCGTTCACTTAGTTTCTTCCCAAAGGAAAGCGTTGGGAAAAATTGTGGCTTTCCGAAAGCGGTACCAAAGGCAAGTCCAAACGAAAAAGTGGCCGGGCCTTTTCCCCCTTCCCATCTTTTGGACAGACCTGTCGAGACGTTGATCTGAAAATCATCGCCGGAAATGCCTTCGGCAAAGTTGGAGGACAAGCCCGGGGCCACACTAAAATTGGCCGACCAACCTTTACCCATTTTATGTCTGTAAAACAGTCTGGCCCTAAGTACATGTATTTCCTCATATTCCTGGGATTCAAAGTTTCCAGGCAGATCAAAAAAAGAAAAATTATGATTGGTATACCCAAGCCCGATTCCCAAAAATCCCGACTTCATCTTAATCCCCCCTCCAAGGTTAAACGTATAGGTACTCATCTCTGTGTCCCCCAAGCTAGGTACGAGCCGGTATTCCAGTTTGGCGATTTCACCCAAGGCAGCTCCTTGAGCCCATGATATGTTATAGGTAAACGGTACCATTAAGAGTAAATATATTTTGCACTTCAACTACTTGCATTTTTGTCAAAACTAAAGGCAGGGCGCAAGGGTCCGAAAAAAAATATACAGGGCTTGTGATTCTCTAGACCAACCCGGCATAAGTATCGACCGTTTCCGTATTTCCGGTTTGTAGATAGATTTTCCAAGTCCGTATATGGATTTTTCCACTCCGTATAAAATACTTCCCAGACTGCTGGCGCCCTACTTAATTTGCCATCAGAAATAGCTTGCGAAATGAAGAAACTCTTAGGCATAACCGCCGTCCTTGGTCTTATCCTTGCCTGCTCCGTGGATCCACAGGACATCCCTACCCTGGAAGTAGGTCAGGAATTTGCGGATTCTAACGTGCGTCTGCTCGTATTGGACACTTTTGCCGTTGAACTCTCTACCTTTAAATTTGACAGTATCATCAGCTCGGATGGCGATAGGCTATTGATAGGTAGGTACTCCGATGCCTTTTTGGGCAGCGTTACTGCCGCGGCTTATATAGAACTTACCGCACAGACCTATTCCCTGCCCAATGACGCAGAGCTGGACAGCATTGCCTTAATTTTGGGGTACGATGACTACTTTTACAGCGATACTACACAGGTAACGCAAATACGCGTACACCTACTTACCGAGGAGCTGCGGCCCGAGGAGGATTTTTTTTACAACACCAGCACCCTCCCGTTTGATTCCGTTCCCCTAGCCCAACGAAATTACCGGCCCGAACCTTTTGACGAAGATTCCCTGCATATCTCACTTCCCATTTCGGCAGGGCAGGAAATCTTTGACCTCATACAAGAAAACGATATCAATGATACGGATGACCTGAGGGAAAAATTCAAGGGATTCAGCCTGCAGTCGGGTGTGGAGGACAATGGTGCTATTGTCGGTTTTTCCAAAAACCAGGAACAAACCTATCTTCGTTTTTTTTATTCCGTTCCAGATGAATTTGAGGATGTGGAGGGAAGCTTTGATCTTTTTATCAACCCCTTTAGCGAAACACCTTCGGCTTTTAACAATATAACCAGTGATGTGTCGGGAACAACATTGGAGGTGTTGACAGACCAGGAAACAAACCTACCTACTACGGCCTCCAACAACCTGAGTTATATTCAATCGGGTATCGGGTATGCCACCCGGGTGGAATTCCCTACGATCAAAAGGGTTTTTGACCTCCAAGGCACAGGAACGGTGCTGAGCGCCATCCTGCAGTTAAAACCTCCTGTTGCATCCTACGATGACATTCTCCCCCTAAGGGATTCCTTAAATGTCGCCATTTTGGACCAGAACAACGAGATTATCGGACCGGTCGCTAACGGACAGGGAATTGTGCTGGGCAGGATAAGCCAGGAAAACGAGGAATTCAGCAATGTCATTTATGAAATTCCTGTGGGGGTCTATATCGATGCTAAATTGACAGAGACCCCTACAGTTGAAGATGCCTTGGTGCTTTTCCCCCCAGAGTTCAATGGGACGGTAGACAGAATTGTCCTTGAAGGTCCTGAAAATACAGATTTTGAAGCTCGGTTAATCCTCACTTATGCCATTTATGATGATTAGATCAGTCCTGTTACGAACGCTACTGCTTTTCCCTTTGGGTTTGATGGCACAGACCAATAATCTTACCGGCTCTCCGTATTCCCTATTTGGCTTGGGTGTATCCACCAATGCCAATATTGGCAAGAACAGTTCCCTCGGAAATGGGGGGTACGCCCTGGCCGGCCCAAATTTCATCAATATCCTCAATCCGGCTTCTTTTGGCGAGTATGCCGAAAGGAGTTTTCTTTTTGATTTTGGGTTTCTGGTCGAAATGAGCAACATATCCAACCGCAGTGCCAACGAACGGCGCATTGCAGGTAACTTTTCCAACTTGGCCATAGCTGCAAGCCTTAGTCCCAAATCTTCATTTGGGTTATCCGTGGCTCCCTACACCGATGTTGGATATTCCCTTATTGGTGTGGAAAGCAATATTGAGGGCTCCTTTGACCAATTTACCAGCAACATCCTGGGCACGGGCTCCCTGAACGATTTTCGGTTTTCCTATGGATATGCGCTCACCGAGCATTTGCGAATTGGGGGCAGCCTCTCCTATCTTTTTGGTACGCTGGAAGAAAGTGAGCAGATCGTGGCCGATCAGAGTTCCCTATCCATTGCTGAACAAAGTAGTTACAATGGATTTCGACTTGGATTGGGCCTCCAATATGAGCTGGGTGAAAAATTCACCTTGGGCCTAGTGGCCAATCTACCTGCTTCACTCTCGGGCACCCAAGATCGGGTAGTGGATAAATCCCTGGATTTTGTTCCTACCGTTGTAGAAAATGAAACAAACATTTCGCTCGAAAGCTTTGATCTGCCCTTGGAACTCAACGGAGGCATCCTAATAAGACCCAGCAACCAACTAGCGGTTAATTTGGATTATGGGATACGCCTGTGGGAGGCTACCGGACAACGGGACAACGTAGGACAGTTTATAGACCAACATGTCATCTCCCTAGGTGGGGAATACATTAAGGACAAACAAGGATTAAAGTTTTGGGAACGTTTGCAATTCCGCGCAGGATTCAACTATGACACCGGTTATCTTCAGGTGAATGACAACAAGATAAATTTCTACGGCATTACAGCGGGCATAGGCATTCCCCTAGGGTACCGGTCCGCATCCCGATTGAATATTTCCTACGCCAACAGTAGCCGGGGCACCACCGAGGGATTTCTGGTACAGGAGCGCTTTAACACCATTAACATAAACATCAGCTTAAAGGACATTTGGTTCCTAAAACGAAAAATTAATTGATACCATAGTTTATGAAAACAAAAAAGATAACTACTACCCTGTTTGTGGGGTTGTTTTTGGCCTGCCTGTCAGCTCAAGAGGGCCTGGATGCCCAAAAAATGGCCGAATATCAAAGTCGAGAAATGGCAAAGGAATTAAAATTAAATGATGCACAGCAAGGCCGTATTGAAGCCATCAACCTGAAATACGCAAAAAAAATGTTCGCCATAAGGGAGGCCGATGGTGGCATGTTTGGGAAAATGGGTGAAATAAAGGCCCTTAAAAAAGCTAAGCATACCGATTTGGAAGCCGTGCTTACCCCATATCAAATGGAAAAATACAGAGAGGAACTGGAGCCCAAGTTCAGAAGATATTTCAGAAAACAGATGGGACCATAGCCTCTGGCCTGCACGTCTTTTTTACGGTCCTACTGCTTGAGTTCCAATTTCTCGGCAAAATAGTCGCAAAAATCCTTCATCGTGGCCGTCATTTTTTCATCTTGGGTAGCCTTCATAAAAGTGTCTGACAGGGATACCAAGGTTTGATGGAAAAAAATCTTCATTTCGTCCACAGGCATATCCTTGGTCCATAAATCGATCTTAAGGGATTCCCTGTTCTTGCTGTCCCACACGGATAGCAGCATAGCCTTGGCCTGTTCGTTATCAATTCCGCCATCCTGGGCGGACCAGGTAAGTTCCTCGGGAACCCTATTTTCATCGAGTCCTACCTTCAATGTAATTTCCGAAGTGTGGAGCTTTGCCATTATTTCTTAGGTTTGTAGTTAGATCTTTTGAAGATTTCATCGGCAGAAAGGTTCAATAATTGAGTTAGGTTCAAATCATTATTTTCCATAAAGGACCTTACAATCTGCCAACCCATGTACCTGCCGATCCGTCCAGGGGATTCATTGTCCAATTCCAATTGAAATTTGGAAAAAGGGGCAAGGTCCAGAAATCGCTGATCCAATTTGTTGTTTGTACTGTAGAGCAGTTCCCTTTCCACAAAGTAGCGCCAAATTTGTTCTTCATTGGCCTGTGCCCAGGCCAATTGATCTGAGGAATATCCTATTTTTTCGGTATCGTCCAAAAAGGGCGCTATTTTGTCCTTTAGGTACAGTTCCTTGCCATAGTACACCATTTTGGACAGCAGGGTCTTGTCCCTAGGCCTGGAAACCACCTGTTTTCCGAAGGTACCGGCCACATCACTGATCAAAAACCGTTTGTCCAGACCTGCGGCTATATAATTTTGCATCCCCGCGTAAAATTTATGTTCATGGCCCAGGTAGTTGTCCAATCCCAGAAACAACAATGAGTCCGTTAAAATCACTCGATTGTTGTAATCCACATCCGTAGTGACGGTAAGTACCTTGGGAAGCTTATAGTTGGGGAAGTAATATTTTATGTGTTTGAAAAGCAGCTCCAGATCGGCAGTTTCCGCTTCAAAATTGGCAAATGCCCTATCCACTTCTTCCAAAAGTTCAAGTTGCAAGGTGTCTACAAGCTTGGCCTCCCAGACACTGTCTGCATACTGTTCTGGAAAGAGGTAAGGATAACGATTCTTTAAAGCGGGAAGATCCGAAGGAGAGGCTTGGGCAAACGCCCTATCGAAACGGGATATCTCTAAATCCACCGCTGTTTTCCTAACCGCTTCGGCAACTTTGTCCCCATCACCACAACCAAAAAGAACCGCCGTTAGCATCAAAACCAAAAAATCCCATTTTCTCCAATGAAAGTAATCGCCCTTTCGTTTCATTTTTCAGTACCTACGCTTTATTTTTACGGGGCAAAGTTAACAGTTTTCAACGTAATAAATATCGCTATGCAAACGGAAAAAGTAATAGACCATATTGTGAAATGGTTACGGGATTATGCTACAAATGCCCACATTAAGGGATTTGTCATTGGGATATCTGGGGGAATAGATTCTGCCGTTACCTCCACGCTCTGTGCCAAGACCGGTCTGGATCTTCTCTGTTTGGAAATGCCCATCCATCAATCAGAAAAGCAGGTAAGTCGCGCCTCGCGCCATATACAATGGCTTCAGGATAATTTTGCCCACGTAAAGCGGCAAGAGGTAAACCTCACCCCGGTGTTCGATAATCTGGTGGCTGCGTTGCCCCCTGTGGACAATGAGGAAGACCGTTTTATGTCCCTGGCCAATACCCGGGCACGCTTACGCATGACCACATTGTACTATTTTGCGGCATTAAAGGGCTATTTAGTGGCCGGTACCGGGAATAAAGTAGAGGACTTTGGCGTAGGATTTTATACCAAATATGGTGATGGAGGCGTGGATTTAAGTCCCATCGCAGACCTTTTGAAGACCGAAGTTTATACAATAGCCACCTTTCTGGGCATAAACAGGGAAATCATCAAAGCCCCCCCTACAGACGGGCTCTGGGGCGATAACAGGACCGATGAGGACCAGATCGGGGCCTCCTATCCGGAACTGGAATGGGCCATGCGCATGAGCGATCAGGGCAAACAGGCAACTGACTTTTCGGGTAGAGAAAGAGAAGTTTTTCTTATATTTAAAAAATTTAATTCGGCAAACCAGCATAAGATGGTTCCCATTCCTGTTTGCGAGATTCCAACAGGATTAAAATAACCGCTTGACTAAGAATCAAGTGTTTAAGTCGAATAAAGTGGTGAAAATTCTGGTTTTTCCAGAAAAAATTTCATTTTTGTTCAACAAATTAGATATTTTAACCTTACATTGCATGTCAGTATTTTTAGACGTAACAGTATAGTTAGAATATAGAAAAACAAGCCAAAATGATCAAAGTTTTAATTGCGGACAACCACCCCATTGTGCGAATGGGAATTAAGCATGTACTTGGGTCTTCTTCCGATTTTGAGGTTATTGACGACGTTGCTACAACTTCCGAGCTATTCGAAAAATTGGAAAAAGTTAGCCCCGATGTCGTTATGCTAGAGATGGATATTCCTGAAATTAACGGTATTGCTACCCTTAGAAAGATTAAGCAAGAATATCCGAATATCAAGGTACTTATCTACAGCGGGCAGTCAGAGGATGTTTATGCCCTGAGTACCATTAGGGCCGGTGCCTTTGGTTACCTATCCAAGACAGCTGATCTGGATTATATTATTTCCGCTGTCAAAAAGGTAAGCCAAGGTAATATGTTCATTACCAATGAATTGGCACAGCGCCTGGCCTTTGATGAAGGAACACAAAAGCCTAGAAGGTTCTTTAGAAAACTCTCAACAAGGGAAGTTGAAGTGCTGAAGCTTTTGGCTAGTGGCAAGCGAAACAAGGATGTGGCCCTGGGGTTAAACCTGAATGAAAAAACGGTCAGTACCTACAAAGCGCGTTTAATGAGAAAATTAAATGTGGACAATCTGGTGGATTTATTGCAACAGGCAAAAGCCCTTGAACTGTATTAAACTCCACTTCGATTTCAAAAGATAAAACCCCGCTACCAAATGCAGGGGTTTCTTTTTTGTCCAAACCGGGGAATTAGGAAAGTACCCTGTTCAACTTTTTGTTCAACAACTTATTTAATTGTAAGTAATTGACAATTTCCTCCAGCGTCTCCCTATTGTCCGTATTTATTTCCTGTGTATCCTGTTGTAGGGCTTCGATTCTTCGTTTGATCAAAAAACAACGAAGGGTCAAAATGGTCTCACTGACCAATTGGGCAATGCCCTGCTTCTTTTCCTTGGGATAAATGTCTTTCCGCTCCCAGTTGTGAAGGGTGTATTTTTCCTCTTCCATTAAAATGGAGGAGATGTCAGAAATCACTTCCCGGTCCAGATCTGCCATAAACGTATTTACCGAAAAATCCTCCTTTTCGTTGAGTTGCTCGATCAGGGTGTAGTAAATTGACCGAAAGCGTTCGTGGGTAAGTTCTATTTCGTCCTCTTGTAGGTCCAAAAAGATTTTTTCATATACTTTGACCTGCAATTGTTCCGGTTCCAGGACCAAATCGCCCTTTTCGTTCTCTTTTAGGATTAAATCCTCAAATTCCTGTTGTTCGTTCCCATAGAGCAGCAGCATTTCTATAATCTTGCGTTCCAGTTCATATTGCACATCAACCCTTTGCTGTACCGGTTCGTTTCGGACCACATCAAAGGCCTGTTGGGTCTTTTTTGCCTTTTTACCGGCCTCTGCCATTTCTTTTTTGCCTATCTGTGCCAGGGTATTGAAGAGTACTTCTTCCGAAACGTTCATTATCTGGGCACATTCCTGGATATAGATTTCCCTTTTGATACGATCGGGTATCCTGGAAATACTATGCACAATATCGCGGACAGTATCGGCCCTTTTTATTGGGTCGTTCGCTGATTCCTCCGCTAATAGCGAGGTCTTAAACTGAATGAAATCCTTGGCGTTTTCCCGCAGATAGCGCAGCACCTCCTCGTAGTCATTATTTTTTGCAAAACTATCCGGGTCTTCGCCTTCGGGAAAGGTACAGACCTTAACATTCATCCCCTGTTCCAGAATAAGGTCAATTCCGCGTAGAGAGGCCCGCAATCCTGCGGCATCACCGTCAAAAAGCACGGTAATATTTTTCGTTAGCCGGTTGATCAGACGAATTTGGTCCGGCGTCAAGGCCGTGCCACTAGAGGCTACCACATTTTCAATGCCCCTCTGGTACAGTTGGATCACATCTGTATATCCCTCCACCAAATAGCAATTGTCCTCCTTTGCGATGGCTTGTTTTGCCAGGTAGATCCCATAGAGTACCTTGCTCTTATGGTAAATCTCGCTCTCCGGACTATTTAGATATTTCGCTGCCTTTTTATCACTCGTCAATATCCGGCCTCCAAAACCCAGTACCCGACCACTCATGGAATGTATGGGGAACATCACCCGACCCTTAAATCGGTCAAATTTTTTGGTATCCCCGGTGTTGAGGCCGCCGTCCTTTACAATGGTAAGACCAGTTTTTTCCAGGTAATCCAGTTGATATCCCTTATCCAGTGCCCCTTGGGTAAAAGCTTCCCACTGATCCAAGCTATATCCCAACCCGAACTTTTTAATAGTCTCCTCCGTAAATCCCCGTTCTTTAAAATAACTGAGTCCGATAGCCTTCCCCGGCTCACTTTCCCATAGGGTATCCTCAAAATATTTGGCGGCAAATTCAGAGACCAGAAACATACTCTCGCGTTCATTGGCTTGGGCCTTTTCCTCCTGACTCTGCTCGGTCTCCTCAACCTCTATATTGTATTTTTTGGCCAGATACTTTATGGCTTCGGGATAAGTAAAGTGCTCGTGTTCCATTAAAAAAGCCACTACATTACCCCCTTTGCCACTACTAAAATCCTTCCATATTTGTTTTACGGGAGAAACCATAAAACTCGGGGTGCGTTCGTCTGTAAACGGACTCAGGCCCTTAAAGTTTGACCCCGACTTCTTCAATTGTACAAAATCCCCGATAACTTCCTCCAAACGGGCTGTTTCGTATACTTGATCTATGGTCGATTTTGAAATCAAAAGGTGGAAATTTGGAAAATTTTGTGTCAAAAAAACAATATCGTAAAGATAATTTAATTGCACAAACTTCCTTTCAAAAGCGAAAAAACCATCCAAAAAAAAATGAAGTTCTGTTAATATTTATATAGAAAACATAACATTTTCATTACGGCACCCCTGATAAGGCCAGGCCCATGGGCCTCCTAAAAATTTGATACTCAAGATGATTGGGAAAAACGATCCGGTTTTATTCCTCCCTGCACTCTTGTGATAACTGTTTTTTAGGTTGTAAGCAGTGAAAGGCGTCCCCGTACCAAACTACAGGTCAAAAAAACAAGACCGGATTTTTTAACCCGCATTCTTTCGGCCGAATGTAGCAAAGTTGAACAATATCTGGATAATCCATGGAGACGAAGTGCAGCTATACGTACTTGGCTTTAAGGTACTCCGAGATAGCTTACAATAAAACGAATTAAACCTAAAAAAATAGTAATGAAAAATTTGAAAATATTTGTATTTGGACTGGTGGTCGTTGGCCTTACTTTTGCCTCCTGCAGTGATGATGACGATTTGGTAACCCAAGATCCGGTTACCGATGGCGAAGGTGATGGCGACGACAACGATGACGATGCTCCAAATTTTGTCGGTGCCGTATACGCCATGACCAATGGAGATGGCCAGGTTACCGGAACCAATATCCAAGGACCAAACGTAATTATTGCATACGCCCGGGAAGCGGATGGGTCGCTGACACCGATCGGACCCAATCCCACAGGCGGAAATGGGGGCGATTTTGATGGTGGCGAGGGCTTGGACCCACTAATTTCGGCCTATGCCCTTACAAAAACAGATGATAATGAGAATTTATTGGCGGTAAATGCGGGAAGCAATACCATTACCTCCTTTAACATCAACGAGGACTATTCCTTGGAACTTGTAGGTTCCCAGCCCACGGGAGATCTGGGTCCTAACAGTATTGCGTATTCCGAGCGGAGCGATGCTGCGGACGGACTTAAAGGCATTGTATATGTCTCCAATATAAGCCGTCAGGAATTTTTAGCCGGCGGGGAACCGGAGCAGCAGGGAAGTATCACCGGTTACTGGCTATTGGACGATGGCTCCCTGTCTCCCATAGCAGGTTCTACCCGGAATTTAGCCAACAGGCCTTCGGCCGTGCAATTCTCCCCCGACGGTAATTGGTTGGTGGTTGCCTCCATAAATGCTGGCGCCGCGGCCCTGGCATCGGGAAGTGAAGATGAGATTGTGGTATACAGTGTCAATGCAGATGGCACCCTAAGTGCCGATCAAGTGGCAGGCGCTACTTCCACCCTACGGGGCAACACAGACGGGAGAAACCTACCCTCGGCCATTGGATTTCAAATTGTGGACAACAACTATGTAGTGGTAACAGAAGCCAGGGAGTTTCAGCCAGACGGCACGCCCCCGGCCTTCCCCGCCTTGCAGGACGGTTCGGTTTCCACATGGCAAATTCAGGCAGATGGCATCCTAACCCCCATAAGTATGGATGTACGCTCGGGTGAAGGAAACACGGGAAGAACCGCCTGTTGGTTGGATTTTACCGCCGACGGCAACACCTTCTTTGTTTCCAATGCCATTGAGGCAGGTTTGGCCTCTTATTCCTTCAGCAACGGTGCTGTACAATTGCTAGACCAAACGGCAGCCTTGGGCACGGGAACGGGTGGAGCGGACAATGGTCCCGACGCCTTTGCCAATACCGAGGGTTGGATAGACATGTGGATTACCGATGATGGTGAATATCTCTATCAATTGTTCGGATTGGACGGTACCATAGGAATTTATAGAATAAGCGGCCAGTCCTTGGAGTTTGTAGGTGAGGAATCTGGCAACCTTCCGGACACCAATACCCAGGGTATTGTGGCCATTTAAAATATAGTGGTGGTTTGTTTAAAGGCCGGAAGGGGCTTCTAAAACCCTTCTGGCCTTTTTTATGGCCCAAGATCATAGATCGAACCGAAGACCCAGTGAAATGTTATTTTGCTCCACGACCGCATTTTCAAAGATAGGGCTGAGATCATATTTTGCATAGAGCAGCACCCCCTCTACACCAATATAGGCGCTAAGACCATATACAAAGTCAGATACATTATAATCCCGCTTCAGTTTTTCCTTTATCCGATTCCCACTTTCATTTCGATATTTCAGTTTTTGCCGGGAGCCGATATTAAACCCGCCATAACCTCCGAACCCCACCCGAAACTGATTGCGCAGGGAGTAGCGGATCTTTTCATCGGTCTGCCAAAATCTTGAGGGACCAAATTCCAAATGCAGCGGGAATACCAAATTGTCCATTCTGAACTTGGATTTGCTGAGATTAAATTCAAAATCCTGCAACTCGGTCTGGTCCCCATTGACCACGAAAATTTGGTTATCCTTTGGTTTTAAGCCGTTGAACTGAAAGGAAAAGCCATAGTTGATGCGCATAAAATTCGAGTTTTTAAAGACCCGGGTACGCCAGGCCCATCCCATTTCAAAAAAACGACTTCCCCCAGTTTTATACGGGGAATCGCCCAAGGACGCCCCATCTATAATCGCATTGTTAAACCCTATGGCCAGAACTAGGTCCGAATAGGTACGTCTATCGTACTTAACGTCCCTTCTCCATCGCTGTCGTTTGGCGAATATTGAGGTGCCATCGGACCTTTTTACATCGAACTCAAAACCTGCTGTTTTCTCGGTGGAATCCCGCTCCTGCAACACCAACAACTTGCCCTCGTTGCGTTCCAACAAGGCTATTTCGTTGTCTACGATCGCTATCCTGTTCTCTATGTTCAAGGCCCTCTTTTTTGCCGCTGCCTCCTTTAAGATCTTCGCCTCTTCCACACTTATGAGTTTCTGGTCCAAACGCTTGTTGATGTCCTGAATCTCTAATTTTAATGCGTCCTTTTCCTGTTGGGTGATTTCTTTTTTCCGCGCTTTCAGAGTGGCCACTTCTTCCTTGTATCCTTGGTCCTGGGCAACCGCGCTTTGCGCGATTAGCGAAAGAATAAGAAGTGCCAAATACATGCTAATGGTTCTCATACTGTTTTTGTTTCTCCCCGTACCGCCCCCTCCCTTTTTGGAAGGGTGGCATCTGGGTCTGTTAATGATTGATGAATTATTTATGCTGCCAACCCCATGGGCGTAACAAGGATTGGAGAGGTGATTCATATGAATTTCAGTTGTTACGATCGGCAACCGCTGTCCTAACTTTGAAATATCCTTTTTTCAAGGTTTCAAAAATTTGATCCCTAAACGATTTGTCGAGTTCGGACTCGGCTTCTGCAAGTAAGGCCGATGCATCTACCGTTTGATCCTCCCTAAATATCCTTTCCGCCAATATTTCTTCCTGGGCCTTGCGCAATAGGGTTTCGAGCTCAGCGTCGGTAACTACCGTATTTTCCTGTTCTAGCAAATCTACTTGGGCAATTACCTCGGCAATTTTTGTATCTATGATTTCCTGTGATTCCGACCATTCTTTTTTTCTTATCAATTCCGAACCATGTATCTTTTCCGTTACCTTTATATCGGTCTCTCGTTGCGCCATGGTATTCTTGGCCAGGGGAGCCTCTTCGGTCATAACTTCTGTATCCTCCTTGGCAACTGCAATTTCCTCGGGCACCTTCTCCAAGGCCGGTATGGTATTGTTTCCTTTCGGCTGTTCAATTTTTTTCTTGTTTACCGGTACCTCTACCGTTTGCTGGTCAGGTGCTGTGGAAACCTCCCGAAGGCTAAAATACCAGAGGGAAACTGCCAAAATACCTGCAAAACTGGCGGCCAGGCCATACCAAAAGAAGTTTCCCCTCTTGGACGCCCTATTGGTATAGAGCGTTTCGCTGATGGCTTCCCACGCCCTTTCGGTGGGTTGCATCCGCCTTTCGTTCAATTTTTCCTTAATCTGCTCCTCAAACTTAGTGGGTGCCATAACCAATCCTATTTTGTTCCTTTATCATTTCTTGCAACATTCTTCGGGCCTTAAACAGTTGGGTTTTGGAAGTACTTTCCGAAATTTCCAGCATCTTGGCTATTTCGCCGTGCTTATACCCTTCAACAGCATAGAGTACAAAGACCATTTTGTAGCCCTCTGGAAGTTTATCGATCAATTGTTGTATACGCTCTGCATCCAGGTCCTCATTGAAGGAGATGGGATCTGCGGCCTTATATTCGAACAACTCATCATCAAAAACCACAAACTGTTTCCTTCTCAGGTAAGAAATCGCCTCCCTTACCATAATCTTACGAATCCAGCCCTCAAAACTGCCCTGGTGCCGAAACGAGTCAATATGTTTGAACACTTTCACAAAACCGTTGATCATCACATCTTCCGCAAATTGCAGGTCCCGGACATATTGCCTGCACACGCTTAACATCTTGGCAGAATAGGTGTCATATATGAACCGTTGTGCCTCCCGATCTGCTTCGGTCGCTTTTTTGATCAGGGCTTTCTCGTTGTTGTAAAATGAAATGATTTTCACTGGTCTTTAGTGTCTCTATAAACTAGACGACCTAAATGGCTAAAACGTTGCCTGGCCTGTAGTTTTTTTCTTGGGGGCGCCATTTATAGCGGTGGACGCATTTATTTTTTTCGATCCACCACATAGTTCACCATGAGTTTTAGGGAACTTTTGTACTCGGACTCGGGATAGGCGTCCAAAATATTCAATGCTTCTTCCTTGAACTCGTGCATTTTGCTTTCTGCATAGCGCAATCCTCCTTTTTCCTTTACAAAAGCAATGACCTCCCTGACCCGTTTCCGATTTTTGTTGTGGTTCTTTATGGAATTGATCAGCCATTTCTTTTCGTCCTTGGAACAGGTGTTCAATACATGGATCAGGGGCAGGGTCATTTTTTGTTCCTTAATATCGATTCCCGTGGGCTTCCCTATTTTTTCCTCACTGTAGTCAAAAAGATCGTCCTTGATCTGAAAGGCCATGCCGCTAAGCTCGCCAAATTTTCTAAAGATCTCCACCTCTGCTGAGCCGGGTTTCACCGAGCAGGCACCAATACTGCAACAGGCCGCTATCAGGGTAGCCGTTTTTTGTCTGATGATTTCATAGTATACGGCTTCGGTAATGTCCAAGCGCCTTGCCTTATCGATCTGCAATAGCTCTCCCTCACTGATCTCCCGCATGGCTACCGAAATGATCTGCAAGAGATCAAAATCGCCATGATCTACGGATAAGAGCATGCCCCTTGCTAGAAGGAAATCCCCCACCAATACGGCTATCTTATTTTTCCAAAGCGCATTTACGGAGAAAAAACCCCTTCGTTTATTGCTTTCATCCACCACGTCATCATGCACCAAAGAGGCCGTATGTATCAGCTCTATGACCGAGGCCCCGCGATAACTGCGTTCGTTTACCTCGCCATGGTTCAGTAGTTTGGCCGTGAGAAACACAAACATGGGTCGCATCTGTTTTCCCTTGCGATTAACAATGTAATAGGTAATCCTGTTGAGCAAGGCCACTTTAGAAGACATGGATTCGTGGAACTTGGCTTCAAAAAGCTCCATTTCCTTATTGATCGGTTCCCGTATTTGAGCTGCTATCTTCACAAATGACTGCACATGGCTTGGAGCCATAAAATTAGGTAAAATTAAGGGGTTTGGGACCATCTAACGGATAAGCTTAACATATTACCCTTTGTATGGTAATCTTTAAAACAGGCGCTAGGATTTATTTGCCAACTGTCCGCAGGCGGCATCGATGTCCTTCCCACGGGACCGGCGTACCGTAACGGTAATACCATTTTGTTCCAGGCATTCCACATAACGATCGATAACCGATGTCGGTGCCTGCTGGAATTCCCCATCATCTATGGGATTATACTCAATAAGGTTCACTTTGGATGGGGCAAAACGACAAAAATCCACTAAGGCGTCTATGTCCTTTTGGGAATCGTTGACATCCTTCCAAACCACATACTCATAGGTAATCCTACTTTTAGTTTCCCGATACCAATATTCCAGTGCTTCCCGAAGATCTTGCAGTGTAAATGTGGCGTTGAACGGCATGATGGAGGTACGGGTCTCCGCTATGGCAGAATGCAGGGATACCGCCAATTTGAATTTCACCTGTTCATCGGCCATTTTTCTTATCATCTTGGGCACGCCCGAGGTAGAGACCGTAATGCGCTTGGGCGACATCCCCAAGCCCTCGGCAGAGGTAATCTTTTCTATGGCCTTTAGAACATTGTTATAGTTCATTAAAGGTTCTCCCATGCCCATAAAGACAATATTGCTCAGGGGCCTGTTGAAATACAGCCGGCTTTCGTTGTCAATGGCCACTACCTGGTCATAGATTTCATCGGGATTCAGGTTTCGCATCCGTTTTAGTCTCGCAGTGGCACAAAAGCGACAATCCAAGCTACAACCCACCTGGCTGGAAACACAGGCGGTGGTCCTTTTTGCGGTGGGGATGAGTACGGACTCTACCACCAGACCATCGTGCAGTCTTACCGCGTTCTTGATGGTACCATCCTTGCTACGCTGCATTTGGTCTACCTTAATGTGGTTGATTACAAAATTGGTGTCCAACAAAAGGCGGGTCTCCTTGGATATGTTGGTCATGGCATCAAAGGAATGGGCCCCTTTTTGCCACAACCACTCATATACCTGATTGCCCCTGAAAGCCTGATCCCCTTGAGCGGTAAAGAACGCCCGGAGTTGCTCCTTTGTCAAGGCACGTACATCTTTCTTTTTTTTGTTCTCCACCAGCTAGTTTTAAAAAATCCCGCCTATCTTACTATACACCAAGATACGACGGGATCATTTTATATTGTGCACATCGATCAAATGATCAACATGGCATCTCCATAAGAATAGAACTTATAGCCTTCTATGATAGCCTCTTTGTAGGCCCTTTTCATAAGATCATGGCCCATAAAGGCAGACACCATCATAAGGAGGGTGGACTTCGGTAAATGAAAATTGGTTACCATACAATTGGCGATGCTAAAATCGTAGGGAGGAAAAATGAACTTATTGGTCCAGCCATCAAAGGTGTTCAAGGTATGTTCCGAAGAAACAGCACTTTCCAGACCTCGCATGGCCGTGGTCCCTACCGCACATACTCTTTTCTTATTGGGCTTGGCGTTGTTCACGATTTCTGTGGCCCGTTCATCAATAATAAGCTCCTCACTATCCATTTTGTGTTTGGAAAGGTCCTCCACCTCCACAGGATTAAAAGTACCTAGGCCTACATGCAGGGTAATCTCGGCAAAATCTATCCCTTTGATCTCCAAGCGTTTCAACAAATGTTTGGAAAAGTGAAGACCCGCAGTGGGTGCTGCCACGGCCCCCTCGTGCTTGGCGTATATGGTCTGGTAACGATTTTCGTCCTCGGGCTCTACCTCCCGTTTTATATATTTGGGCAAGGGGGTCTCACCCAGTTCCCTAAGTTTTCTTCTAAAATCGGTATAGGAGCCATCGTATAAAAAGCGCAGGGTCCTACCGCGGGAGGTAGTATTGTCTATTACCTCAGCCACCAAACTTTCATCATCCCCAAAGTAGAGTTTGTTCCCAATCCGTATTTTACGTGCAGGATCCACCAGAACATCCCAAAGCCTTTGCTCTTCGTTGAGTTCGCGCAATAAAAAAACCTCTATGCGAGCGCCTGTCTTTTCCTTATTGCCATATAGCCTAGCCGGAAAAACCTTGGTATTGTTTAGGACCATAACATCGCCTTCATCAAAATAATCTATAAGGTCCTTGAACATCTTATGCTCGATCTTTCCCGTTTCCCGATGTACGACCATCAATTTGGATTCGTCCCGGTTTTCGGCAGGATACTCGGCCATTAATTCTTTAGGAAGCTCAAAATTAAAGTGCGATAATTTCATTTAAAAAGGTTTTATTAGGGATTTTTGCGGCTGCAAATATACAATGCGCGAACAGGGGTTGTCAAGTAAAACAGCCAATAAATAAAAATTAAAGTTCGCTTATGTTGAATTGTAGGCTCTTGAGGTCTTTCCAATAATCGGGATAGGACTTTGAAACTACCTCGGCGTCATTGATGATCAGGGAGGTCTTTAACGCCAGGGGGGCGAATGCCATGGCCATTCTGTGATCGTTATAGGTGTCTATGACAACGTCCTTTTTCATCGTGGTAGTCGGCATTAACGTTAAGGTACGGTCCGTGACCGAAATTGCCGCGCCCAACTTTGAAAGTTCCGTTTGCAGGGCCTCCAGCCTGTCCGTTTCCTTGATCTTCAGGGTGTGTAAGCCGCTTAAATGACAGCCCATACCCAGTCCAAAACAGCTAACTGCAATGGTCTGTGCAATATCCGGAGCATTGGACAACTCAAAATCTACGGTAGACAACTGGCATTCCCTTGTTTTGCGAAGTACCACCGTCTGTTCCCCAAAGGCGGTCTCTACGCCAAAACGCTTATATACCTCCGCAAGCACACTATCTCCCTGCAAGCTGTTTTCCCGGTAGGCCGACAACTGTATTTCAGTACCCACGGCGCCCAGTGCCACAATACTGTAAAAATAAGAGGCGGAGCTCCAATCGGATTCCACCACCAAATTAACTGGGTCTACCGACACTTTGGGAGCGATGGTAATCGTATTTCCCTCAAAGGAGTTTTGTATGCCCAACTGCGATAGGAGTCCCAGGGTCATGTCAATATAGGGAACGGAGGTAATCTTACCCACCAACTCCAGCTCCAAACCGTTTTCCAGACGTGCTGCAATCAGCAACAGGGCCGAAATATATTGGCTACTGATGTTGGCGGGCAGGCTCACCTTTCGTTCCAGAAGTTGTTTTCCTTTGATCTGTATGGGAGGATACCCCTCATTTCTCACATAAGCAATCTCCGCTCCCAAACTGCGAAGGGCATCTACGAGGACCTTTACCGGCCGCTCCGTCATGCGTTTGGAGCCGGTAAGCACCACGTCCCTGCCCTCTTGCGAGGCAAAAAAGGCCGTTAAGAACCGCATGGCCGTTCCGGCATGGTGGATATCCACTTCTCCCCGATGGATCTGCAGTCCTTGCTGCATCACTTCCGAATCGTCCGAATTGGAAAGGTTGTCAATGGTTATGTTAGGATATAGGGCTTGTAATAGCAACAGTCTATTAGACTCACTTTTGGAGCCTGTTATTTGTATGCGGGACCGTAAAAGACTGTTTGGCGGAGCGGAAAGGTGTAATTTCAATTTCTGGGCTGTTTTTACAAAAGATCTTGGCCCATACGAGCCACTTTGTAACGCTACGGGACATCCGCTGCGAACAAGCTACAAATATACTACTATTTCAGCTTTTCGTTGTTGCGGTGCCTATCGCTGTCGCGCTTCGTCTTCAGGTCCAATTTCCTGTCGAAGGCCGATTGCAGATCTACTCCCGTCTGGTTGGCCAAACAGAGCACTACGAACAGGACATCTGCCAATTCCTCTCCCAGGTCCTTGTCCTTGTCGGAAGCTTTTTCGCTCTGTTCCCCGTATCTCCGGGCAATAATCCGGGCAACCTCGCCCACCTCCTCGGTGAGCTGGGCCATATTGGTGAGTTCGTTAAAATAACGAACCCCATGTTCCTTTATCCAATCGTCAACGACTTGTTGGGCATTTTGTATGTTCATCCGCTTAAATTTTGGATAAAACTACCTTTTCTGTCTCTTTTTCAACGATTTTTTTATACAATTCTTTGATGCTGCCATAAGCCTGGACCGGGATGACCGCTTGGTTGATCTTGAAATCGGCCATAATCTGAAGCGTATTGGTATCCGGATTCAAAATTCTAAAGATGAAACTTCCCATGTTGTTTTCCAACGCAAGACGTAAGTCCTCGGGTTTGGATGTCACTGTATAGCCTTCCGGAATGGTTATGTTTAGAATATATTTTTTTTGGCGCGGATAAGTAAAATCTATAGGATAATTACGTTCCTCCAATTTAAAGGGGTTTTCCTTGGTCGTATTGAAAAGCAAGGGCGAAAAATAAATCTTATCACCGATAATGTCCAACTGGTTTTCTGAATAAAAATCAAAACTCTCCACAATGGGTTTGCCCAGCACTTTACTATTATCGACCTTATAATTCGAAATTTCCATTCCGGCACCGGTGTTTTCCAACCTTTCCAGATAATCCTCTTCGCTGACGTCATTATAGGTATTCCTGAAAAGATACGCGTTATAGTACGTTAACGACTTTCGAATTTTCCCTGATATATCACCGTTCACGTCCAGGTTTACGCTCATCATTTCAGTTGTAACGGAACGTTTCCCTGGAACCACGGACACAATGGAAGAACTTCCATTTTCCTTTATGATCCGACCGGACCAGTTCAGGGCCGATGTAGGCAATAGATTGGGTTCCGTATACTTATTGCAGGCATCCAATAAAATGGTCTTGTCTGCGATTTGGGCGGACGCGATTACATAGTTGAAACCCTCGCGCGTCGGAAAAAGCGGCACTCCGTTGTCCCGCGTGCTAATCAACACCGGATTCGCCGTCAACCCTGCCTCCCTGAGCATCGAAACCAAAATAAGGTTAATGTCGGCCACGTTTCCTGTCCTTTCTTCATATGCATCCTTCACTCCCTTTTCGGCATATTTCCCAAAATAGCCATTCCAGTTCATGTGCCGTTGTACATGGGAAAAAACTGCCACCATCTTTTCAACATCACTGGACGCTCCAGCAAGAACAGCATTGAGCTGGTTTTTGAAAAACCTGGAATAGGTTAACTGCTTACCAAAGCTGTCACTGTTGTAAATGGTCTTCACCACTTTTTCCCAGGTAGTGGTAAAACTTTCCATAGGAGAATTTGGATACTTTACATATTGGAGCTCGTAATTGATGCTTGACCGGTAGTTGTTCATATTGTTTACATGAGGTTCCTTTTGTAAGGCCGGTACATCCCTCATGGTAAAGTTGGTCGTTTTTATAGTATAGTCAACACTGCTTGAACTATAGTATGATTTTCCAGTATAGTCATCTTGGTCCTTGCGCTTTGTCTGGAAGTTTATCTTCCCCGATTTCGAACCGTATTTTGGGTTAATTCCCAAATATCCTTTCATGCTCGGCTTAAAGGCAAAATATTCCGGAATCGAGATGTTAATATGCTGCTGCTGTATGGGGATATCGTATTGCAGCACAATTTCGTCAATGGAATAAGCAAAAGGCGATACAATTTTATATTCGTATTCCACAACGCTTCCCTCCTTCACATTGGGCATCGTGAACTTCTCTTCATTGTGGTACTTCGAGAGCGATTTGGAAAACATCTCTGAGCTCTTCAGTTTAGTCTTTACCACCTCACCATTTTCCAAAGTATACGTGAAGGCTTTAAGGCCGCTGAGGGATTCCCTGTCGCTCTTGCTTTTGTAAAGTCGCTCTGTAACCGTGGCAAATTTAAAGCCGTTTTTATTGAACAGTTTGGTACGCTCATGAACCCGCGTTATTACCTGAAATCCAACAGATTGTGCATAGGAATAGGAAACATCAACATCCCTATACAGCACTACGGCTGGTGCCGATGAATCCTTTGCATAAACACTTTCCATGAGTTCTTCTTTGGACACTTTTCCGAATTTTACCTCTTGTGCGGTCGTAATCAATACCAGGAACAGGCATATCCCAGTCAATCTAAATTGTGGTTTCCTCATCATTTTGGTTGGGTTATTATCAATTCTACGGATTGCTCTTAACAAGCACCATTTGCGCATTGTCGGCACGGGCCGTTGTTCTTCTAAAATCTCTATAGCTATCGTATTTTTCTTTGGGATAGGCCCCCTCCTTAACAAAGAGGCTGCGCTTATAGACCACTGCTTTCCCATCCTCGCTCAGGGAAGCCGACATGGAATATGCACCAAATTCGTTTTTGATGTTCTTTTCTTCTGGAAGGGCTTCTACCTGATATCCTTCCGGGAGCTGTAGGGTCAGTTCATCCTCATCCAAAAAGCCCCTTTGAATTTCCAAGGGCATCTTCCTATTCCTATATCTATTGGGTACATACCCATTGTTATTGAACACGTTGAGTGTAAACAAAATGCGATCACCACTTTTTGTAGCATAGTTGGTAGCGCTCAAAGAAACCGTTTCCGTAAAAACGATATGTTCCCTATCATTTTTGAACGTATGCTCCTTTACACTTAAATTGTTGATATTGGACCAGTAATTCTTGTAGTGTTTTATAACATCATCGTTGGTTTTGTCTTCCAGGTAAAAACGATTGTCGTATTGTATTCCTTCGGTATTGATAAGCACTTCTGCCTTAATGCCCCCATCGCTATTTAAAGAACAACTTGCCGAGGTCTTTTGGCGGTTTTCCTCATTCAAATAGGAAGCGGTCGTAGCAAGTTCACCCCCTTGAGGTGTAATGACCAAAACTTTTCTTCCATCGGTGAAATCGCCGATGAATCCAAAGGGATGGATTTGGGAGGTACAATCGATCCAATAATACGTATCATTATACGGAATGGCGAGTATAACATGATCACCCTGCCCCAGATCGGCAAAATCGTCCTCAAAATCCACTTTATCCCTACCCGATTCTACATGGGTATAGTAAGCCGGTACGTCCACTGCATTGAGCAGGGCCTTTGTGTAATTTGACAGCCCCTTACAATCCCCGTATTTTACCCTATCCACATCTATGGCGCTAATAGGCTGTAACCCCCCTATGCCTACCTGCACACTTATGTACCTGGTATTCTTCTGAACATATTCATAAATTAATTTTGCCTTCTCCAAATTGTCCGTGACCCCTTTAACCAAAGATCTGGCCTTTTCTTTCGTTGCTTCCGGAAGAACACCCCTGTCCTTTAAGAGATTGTCATGCATCCATAAGCCAACATCCTTCCAGTTCTGGACCGAGGCATCATAACCTTCGTGGTTAAAGTTTATGGCCCTGACCAAAAGTTTTGGTGCGATCTTACCGAAGGACGGACTTAAATTTTCCTTCCTTATCGCCTCAATATGTGAAGCTTTATAACTGATTTTATTTCCCACATCAGTTTTGGAAACATCGATTCCCGAGATATTTTTTTCCTTAATTATAGGTTTTAACCCTGGAGCATTATATACAATAGTATATTTACTTTCCTCAGTACTCACCAAAAAACCATCGAGAAAATACCAAGATGGGATATTTCCCGTATTTTGCGTGCTTACCTCATAGGTGAATTCAACGGTATAGGGATACTGCACCGGCGTGTATTCCATATACAATACCCTAGAGTCCGAATATAATGTACCTCCACTGACGGCACTAACATCCCGGAAGTCCTTTCTCTTTATTTTATCCATCTCATTGCCAAATGCATCATAAATCACAGCTTGTACATGTTTTACCTTAATGCTGTTGTTGTAACCTATGGACGTATGGGTATGCTTGTTTCCCAATTTGTTAAGCACGGTAACTACTCTTGTAAGTTTTATGCTCATTTCCCTTTTGGAGAAAAGTTCCACGACCATATCATCCAAACGCACCACGGCATTTGCGTTCTCAGTTAGTGCCTTGTCTAAGGAAAGTATTGTATATGTAGAGTCTTGGGCCGGCAAAAAATGGCACAGGAAAAGAAAGCAAATAGGGAACAAGAAGCGCATTTTGGTTTGGTTTGGTCTGATAACTTTCAATAGCTAAAATCGTAAATTTCTTACAATCACGATAAAAAAATCGATTAAAAGTGTTATTCCCTGTTTTTTGAATCTATAATAATGGTCACAGGACCGTCGTTCAAGAGGGCTACCTTCATATCCGCTCCAAAAACTCCTACCCCAATCTCTTTACCCAAGTCCTGTTCCAGTTGTCCGACGAACTGTTCATAGAGCGGAATCGCACTTTCCGGTTTCGCTGCTTTGATATAGGAAGGTCTGTTCCCTTTTTTTGTTGCCGCATGCAAGGTAAACTGACTCACCACAATGGCGCCGCCGTTCACCGCCATTAGCGATTGGTTCATCACCCCCTGGTCATCGTTGAAAATTCTTAGGTTCACAATCTTTCGGGACAACCATTGGATATCCTCGAGACCATCGGCCTCCTCGATGCCCAATAGAATCAGTAACCCCTCACCTATTTCGGAGATCACCTTCTGGTCCACGGTGACGCTAGCCCGGGAAACTCTTTGCACTACGACCCTCATTTATTTTTCACTGTGTATATCTACCCTGTAATTCTCCTCTTCGCCCGTAATCATCTGTACATAGCTCCGATACCGGCTCCAGGCTACCTCATCCCCTTCCAGTGCTTCCTTTACAGCGCATTGGGGTTCATCCAAATGAAGGCAATTGTTGAATTTACAAGCACTCTTTAATTTAAAAAATTCAGGAAAATAATCCCCGATCTCCTCGGCATCCATATCTACGATGCCAAAGCCTTTAATGCCTGGCGTATCTATGATTCGCGCTCCAAAGTCCAGATCGTACATTTCTGCAAAGGTGGTCGTGTGCTGTCCCTGAAGATGCTGTTGGGATATTTCCGAGGTCTTTATGTTCAATTCCGGTGCTATATAATTGATCAGGGTAGACTTCCCCACACCAGAATGTCCCGAAAACATACTGGTCTTGTCCTTCATCAACGCCTGTACCTGATCCACATTTTTCCCTGTCTTCGCGGAAATCCCAATACAGGTATAACCAATGTTACGGTACAGCGCCGCCAGGTACTTTATTTCGGCCAGTTCCTCCCGTCCATAGGTGTCCACTTTGTTAAACAGCAAAATAGCAGGAATTTCATAGGCCTCGGAAGTGACCAAAAAGCGGTCGATAAAACGGGTAAAGGTAACCGGATTGTTCAGGGTCACCATTAAAAAAACCTGATCCAGATTGGCGGCAATAATATGGGTCTGTTTGGAAAGTTTCACCGATTTCCTAATGATATAGTTCCTTCGGTCCTCGATTTTCGTAATGACCCCAACGGTTTCATCGCCTGTGGTTTCCAACACAAACTGGACCACATCGCCCACGGCCACCGGATTCGTACTTTTAATGCCCTTTATGCGGAACTTTCCTTTGATCCTGCACTCATAAAAACTACCCTCCGCGACTTTTACGGTATACCAGCTTCCGGTAGATTTATAAACAGTTCCTCGCATGCATTTTTAAATTTCTTTACAAAGAAACAACAATCCTTTTATACTATCCTTTATATTTGGGCGTTGAAAGCATTATTAACGAACCAATTTATACTTTACATCATGAAGAAAATATTTTTTATCGCTTTTTTGGCCCTTGCGGCAACCATAGATGCCCAGGCCCAACAATTTAAGGTCATTACCAGCGTAGAATCCATCGTTCCTGCTGGAATTGGAAGATCTAGGTTAATCAGTGCCCTGGAAGAAAAGGATTACAAGGAGTTTTCCAGTATTCAGACCGAGGATGACAATACCAGAAACAAGTCAAAAAGGGGCGAAATCCGTGTAAAGAACTTTGAAGAGACCAAATTATTGAACTTCTATAACCTTGGGGGCATCCGTTTTCAAAACATTGCCGCCAATGACGCTTTGATCACTTCAAAAATAAATACCATGGTAGCCGAAGGATGGGAACTTGCCTTTGTTACCAGTGCTGTGGAAAGTGAAGGGGGAAAAGGCGATGGAAACGGAATCTTTATTACCCGATATATCTTTAAGAAGTAGTCCCTACACAGAAATCACAAGATAAAAGGCCCTGTCCAATCGGACAGGGCCTTTGTTATTTCCAGGTCTTAATCTAATCCTGTATAAATATTCTTCCGCCAGCAAAGGTATTTTTGTTGATTTCATTCGGATTGCCATAGACATACACATCGCCGCCTGCCCTGACATTAATGTCCACCTGGTCCGAAGCGAATAATTCGGCCTCGCCCCCCGCAGAGATCTTCACGCTGGAGAACTCTGTCTTTAGGGCCCTCCCCTCAAAAATACCTCCGGTATTAAGGACGATATACTGGCTTTTGGCTAGACCCGAAGTTTCCACAATCCCTCCGGTCACGGCACGTATGTCCGCGTAATCTACCTGCATACCAATTCTAATCCGGGCACCTTCCTGTGCCCGCAACTCGATCCTATCCTGTTCTACGAGTTCATTGCACACTATTTTTGCGCCTTCATTACCATCAATAACATCCAGATCGGTATAGTATACTTCGATCAGGGTATCCTCGCCCAGGAATTTTTTCTCCAGGTGCATTTTCAGTTTCAGCACACCATTTCTATTGGTCCATTTAATATCGTGCACGTTATGGCCCTTGATCAAAATCCGGTTTTCATCAGATTTTATCAGGTTCACCTCAATAAGATCAAAAACCTTGATCTCTTTAAAGTCGCCTACTTCCGTATCAATGATTCTTTGTGCAAAGGTACTGGTGGCAAGTAGCACCAGACAGAGTGTTACTAATCTTTTCATCGTGTTCCTATTTAGCGTTTGCATAAAGATAAAGGCAATTCGGATCTGTTACAGTGTACATCAAAAAAAATCCCGATGTCTCGGGATTTTTCAATAGCTAAGCCTTTATAATTTTCTCCTGATGATTTATGGACTCCTGGTGGATGGCCTTGAACATGCGCAATACGAATTCTTCACTGAGCCCATTGGACTCGCCTTCCAAGATCATTTTGCCCAAAATAGCGTTCCAGCGGTTCGTCTGCAGCACAGCGACATTCCTTTGCTTTTTAAGCTCCCCGATACTGTCCGATATCTTCATGCGCTTGCCCAAAGTGTCGATCAATTGGTTGTCTATGATGTCTATCTGGGCCCTGAGATTGCTCAGCCTGCTATTGTATTCGGCTTCCTCATCCGTTTCCTTACGTATTCTAAGATCTTCCATGATTTGAACCAGTTTTTTAGGGGTTACCTGCTGTGCGGCATCACTCCATGCGTTGTCCGGATCCCAATGCGTTTCAATCATTAGGCCATCAAAATTTAAGTCCAATGCGGTCTGGGAAACATCGAAGATCATATTCCTTTTCCCGGTAATATGCGAGGGATCATTGATCAAGGGCAGGTCTGGGAACTTGGTCTGCAGTTCAATGGCCAGTTGCCACTCCGGAATATTTCGGTATTTGGTCTTCTCGTAAGTAGAGAACCCTCTGTGGATTACCCCCAGCTTTTTGATGTTTGCCGTATGGAGCCTTTCTATGGCCCCAAGCCACAAGGGAAGATCGGGATTTACCGGATTTTTTACCAGCACCACTTTATCCGTACCTTCCAGGGCATCAGCGATTTCTTGAACAATAAAGGGACTTACGGTAGAACGAGCACCGATCCAAAGCAGGTCTACATCGTGTTCCAATGCCAGATCCACATGGGCCCTATTGGCCACTTCGGTCGCGGTTTTTAAGCCCGTTTCTTCCTTTACCTTTTGCAGCCACTTCAACCCAATGGCGCCAACACCCTCAAAATTGCCTGGACGGGTCCTGGGCTTCCATATTCCGGCCCGGTAGTAATTTACATCGGTGTCCTTAAGTTCTTGCGCAATGCCCAACACCTGTTCTTCCGTCTCTGCACTACATGGCCCTGCGATTACCAATGGGTGGCTCAATGCCATATCGTCTAACCATGTCCTCAATTGTTTTGAATTTTTCACTGCTTTAAATTTTATAAGTATTTATCTATTTTGATTTAACGGTATTCCCTTTAATATTTCCCTTATCTTATTGGTATTGTCCATTTCCTTATGAATGCCCTCAAAATTTTCGTCCAACAGCATTTGCTTGAACTGCTGCAAATTTCTAATATATTCCTCCAGGGTCTCTACCACATTCTGTTTGTTTTGCTCAAAAATGGGCGTCCACATGTCCGGGGAGCTCTTGGCCAAGCGCACGGTACTTTCAAATCCGCTCCCGGCCATGTCAAAAATATCACGTTCGTTCTTTTCTTTCTCAATAACCGTCTTTCCCAACATAAAGGAGCTTATATGTGATAAATGCGACACGTAGGCTATGTGTTTATCGTGGGCCTCAGGATTCATGTACCGAATGCGCATCCCCAGTTGCTGAAACAGATGCAAGGCTTTTTCCTGTAATTTAAAGGCGGTTTTTTCTACTTCACAAATAATATTGGTCTTGCCTTCGTACAAGCCCTGTATAGCCGCCGAGGGGCCCGAAAATTCCGTGCCGGAGATGGGATGGCACGCCAAAAAATTCCTGCGTTTGGGGTGGTCTTCCACGGCCTTGCAGACCTGGGATTTTGTGGAACCGGCATCGAATACCACAGCACCGTGGTTAATCCCATCCAATATCCGGGGCAATTCGCTCACGAGGACATCAACCGGAATACTGACTACGACCACATCGGCCAAAGGCAAATCGGCGTAGCTAGATTTTAGGTCGATAAGGTTCAAGGCCATGGCTTGCTCCAGATGATCCTTATTGGTATCCACACCATAGATTTTGGCATTGGGGTACAATTGCTTGATATCCTTTGCCAAAGAGCCCCCTATAAGTCCGATTCCTATTATAAATACGTTCATTTTTCTAAATTCTGTCAATGGCTTCCCTGATCTTATCCGTTGTTACACAAAGTGAAAACCGTACATATCCTTCCCCGTTGCTCCCGAAAATGGTTCCCGGCGCTATAAAAATGTCTTTTTGGTGCAGCAGTTCGTCAATATATCGTTCGGCCGAAGGGAATCCTGCAGGCAGTTTGGCCCAAACGAACATCCCTACCGCATTTTTGTCATAAACACAGCCCAACTTATCTACCAGCGTAAACATGAGGTTCCTTCTAGCGCTATAAATGCTATCCAATTCATCAAACCAAGCCTTGCCACTTTGTAGCGCTGTAATGGCTCCCTTTTGGATTCCGTAGAACATGCCAGAGTCCATATTGCTCTTTACTTTTAGCACCGCCTGGATGTGCTCCGGACTTCCCAAAACCATGCCCACTCGCCAGCCGGCCATATTAAAGGTCTTGCTCAGGGAATTAAGTTCCAGGCATACGGCTTTGGCACCCGCTATTCCCAACAGACTCAGGGGGTTATCGGTCAACACAAAACTATAGGGATTGTCATTGACCAACAGAATATCATGATGTCTGGCAAATTGGACCAAAGCACCAAGCTGGTCCGCCGTTGCTGTTGCGCCTGTAGGCATATGCGGATAACTTACCCACATAAGCTTTACTCGGGACAGGTCACGTTTTTGCAACGCCCGCAGGTCGGGAAACCAGTTGTCTTCGGCAAGTAGGTCGTAAGAACGCGGAACGCCACCGATCAGTTTGGTTACCGATGTATAGGTGGGATAACCCGGGTTGGGAATCAGCACTTCATCACCCTCATTCAAAAAGGCCATGCTGATATGCATAATACCCTCCTTGGAGCCCATCAAGGGCAATATTTCCGAAACGGGATCTAAGGAAACCCCGAATTTTGCGTTGTAAAAATCGGCGATGGTCTTCCGCAATTCCGGTAATCCCTGGTAGCTTTGGTATTGATGTGCACCCTTATGGCTGACCGCATTTTGGATGGCCTCTATGACCTTGCCCGATGGGGCGAGGTCAGGGCTTCCAATGCCCATATTGATGATAGGCTTGCCAGCGGCCGCCAAGGCACGTACTTCTCTCAATTTTTTGGAGAAATAATATTCTTCTACCGTATGAAGACGATCTGCTGTGCGTATCATAATCGTGCGTTTTTATATTCCCCAAGGATCTTAAATTCTTCCGCCATGATTTCCAAAAGGGCTTTCGCCTTCCTAAAACGCTCATAGGTCTCAAAGGTCACATCCACAAAAAAAGAGTATTTCCAGGGTGTTTCAATTACCGGAAGGGACTGTATTTTGGTAAGGTTCAGGTTACAATCGCTCATCACATTGAGCACGGCGGCCAGACTCCCCCTTTTATGATCGGTAATGAAGCGGAGCGAGGCTTTATTGATTTCCTTTTCCGGTAAGGCCTTGTTCCTTGTCTTTATGATGATGAATCGGGTGGCATTGTTCTTAATGGTTTGTATTTCGGGTGCAATGATCCTTAAATCGTACAAATCGGCCGCCATTTGGGGCGCAATGGCCGCAATGTCGTTTAGTCCCTGTTCCTGGATCCTTCGGGCCGTCTCGGCAGTATCCACATCCTCGACCAATTTAATATGTGGATAGTCCTTAAAAAAATCCTTGCATTGCAACAGCGCCATAGGATGGGAGTGCACTTCCTTTATGTCCTGTATTTGCTGTCCGTTGGACACCATTAAGTTGTGGTGGATCTGCAAATAGTGTTCCCCGATAATGTGCAGATTGTTCCGTGAAATAAGGGCGTAATTGGGAATGATCGATCCCGCGATAGAATTTTCAATGGCCATAATGCCCTTGTCCGCGACCCCCTGGAGCAGTTGATCTACCATCGCATCAAAGGACAGACATTCTACCAGGTCTACACCCTTCCCGAAATATTCCTTGGCCACCTGATGGTGGTTAGATCCCTTTATCCCCTGTATGGCTATTCTTAAACCCATTCTCTTTTCAAATGCAAAATCTTACACAAAAAAAAAGTTCCGATTTTCACGGAACTTCACTCTATTTATACCTTTTGAATATGCTAGAACAGTCCCGTACCTCTCTTAAAAAAGAAGTAAAAATAAAAACCGTTCCAGAAATATTGCTTTATCATTTTTTCACTTAAACTTAGGCTAAGGTAATTATTAAATTTAAAAATCAAATTTTCTATACATCTTTTTTTGAATCTTTCGGATTAGGTATCATTCTTTGAGAATTCATTTTGAAAAATTGGGTTCTGTTAAGAATAATGAATTGGTTGCCAAGACTTCTTATTTGTTTACTTTTGATGAAAATTTAGTATCCATGTCCATAACGGTTCAACACATCACTAAGGCATTTGGGGCACAAAAGGCGCTGGACGATATCTCCTTTACCATCAAAAAAGGGGAAATCGTGGGTTTTTTGGGACCTAACGGAGCGGGAAAATCCACGATGATGAAAATACTGACCACTTACAGTCGCGCAGATGAAGGTAGCGCAGCCGTAAATTCGTTCGATGTGGTCGGTGACAAAAGAAACGTTCAAAAAAGTGTGGGCTATCTGGCCGAACACAATCCATTATATCTGGACATGTATGTAAAGGAGTATTTGGGCTTTAATGCGGATGTCTATAAGTCCGACAAGGGCCGCATCCAAAAAGTGATCGAACAGACCGGACTGGGCCCTGAAGCCCATAAAAAGATAGGGCAACTTTCCAAGGGGTACAGACAGCGTGTGGGCTTGGCAGCGGCCTTGTTACACGACCCCGAAGTACTGATATTGGATGAGCCCACCACAGGTTTGGATCCCAACCAACTATTGGAAATTCGAAAATTGATCAAGGAAATTGGCAAAGAAAAGACCATATTGCTCTCCACCCATATCATGAAGGAAGTGGAAGCGGTATGTGACCGCGTACTGATCATCAATAAGGGAAACCTCGTTGCGGACAAGAAACTTTCCGACCTCAGGGAGGAAGACGAACAGATTATCGAGGTGGAGTTCGATTATCGGGTGGAAGAGGTGTTGTTGCAGAAGCTGCCCCATGCCGAAAAAGTGAAAAATACGGGCGGTTTTGTCTATGAAATCACTTTCAATACACCAAAGGACATGCGGCCGGCGGTATTCGACTTTGCCCACGATAACAAACTAAAGACCCTGGAGCTGAGTAGAAAAAACAAGAACCTGGAGAGTTTGTTTACCGAGTTGACCAATTAAGGGGCCATAGCCAAAACGCATTCGACCGTTCTCCAATGACCATCCAACCCATCATTTGATCCTATCCAAATTTTGATCGATGTCCCTGTTCTTAAGATCGGGATCCTTGATTTTCCCCAGGGCATACTTTACCGTAAGGGCAATTTCCTGTGCGTCCGTAAAGAAAATACCCTCGGAACGGATTCCGTTTATCACATAACTTTCTTCAAAACGCATAGCCCTGCCTATATCGTTAAAGCGCAACGAACACTGTAATTTTTTAAAGAATGTCTGTGAAATCCCGGCATTCATCACAAATAGGGCATTTCTTTTAAAAATTCCCTCCTCACGTTTGGTCAATCCCCATCCGTCCATGGATATAATGGTGTCTTTGGTTATGCGAAATTGATGGCTGCTGTAGTAATACAGAAAGGGCTTGGCCTTTGCCATTGCAGCTTCTGGATCCGTAATGTTATTGTTGGTCAGGACCATGGAGAAAGAAGCGGTCCACTTACGATAGCTAATAGGTACGTTCACATTTAGATTCCAGCCGTTTTGTTCCCCTAAATTCACGGGGCCAAAAATGGCCCGATCGGCCTCTTCATCATAAAAAACACTGTAATAGATGGGGTTTTTCTGTTGGTAATAGCTAAAACCCAGGCTGCTCTTTTTGTACTGAAAGTTCATGGAAACCTCATCTATCAATGTAGGTTTTAGGTTAATGTTTCTGGAAAACTCCAAAAAAGGATTGATAAAGGTGGTAATGGAACTGGCATTGGAAAAATTGGGTCGCTCTATACTCCTGGAATAGTTAAGTGCAATGGATTTGGTACTATCTATAGGCACGCTTAGCCTCATTTTTGGAAAAAAATTGGTGTTTTTTCGATCGACCAGAAAATTGGGCGCGTCCGTAAATTTGCCCTGCACCAGGTTCGTTTCCATTCGCAACCCCGCGCTATAACCCACTTTTTTGCGCATTTTGCCAGAAAACTGTGCATAAACCCCAAAGATACCCTCCTCATAGCGATAATCCGTATCCAAATCCGCGTCACCGATAGCTTGAATCCGGGTGCGTGCCTTGGCCCTGGCCTCATTGATATTGAATCCAAGCTCCCACCGTGCTCCATGGGTAAAGGCGCTTTCCAAATCTAATCGGAATGCAAAGGCATCCAACTGGTACTTTTGTTGTCGGGATTGTGACGGTACAAATCCTGTACTATTAAAATCATTTGAAATATCGGTATCCAGTTTTTGCACAAAGGAAGAATACTGTCCGCCCAAAAACACATTCAAATTCTTACCGAGTTGCTTGTTGAAATTCAAGTTCCCACTAAAAAAATCCTTGGTATTGTCGTTCAGGGTTTGGGAAACGATAAAATCTGCTGAGGTACCCTGTGCCAAAAACGTATCCGTATCGATCGGAAATTTATCGGTCTGCAGTTTTAAAAGCGTACCAAGGGAAAAATAGTCCGTGTCGTTGAATTGATAGGACAGGCCTGCCCCCATATGGGTCTGCAACCTAGTATTGGCCCGCATAAGGGCCAAATAATCGGTTTGGATATCCTGTGCGGGAATCTGGAATTCAAAACCATTGCTTTCCCAGGTTTGCAGATGATTTAAGGCGAGGTTTCCCCTGAGACTTAACCCCTTCTTTCTATAGGTCCCGTTGGTATTCAAAAAATGATTGAAATTGCGCTTTGACGAGGCCGTCTCCGATACGTTCAACTTAATGCCCTCGGAAAGGTTGGGCTTTAGCGTAATCAAAAGCACAGCCCTCCCCGCTGCCTCGTATTTAGCCGATGGATTATTGATAATCTCAATACTACTGATGCCTTCCACAGGGAGGGCGGCAAATTCTTCCAAACTTATCTGTTGGTTTCGCAAATAGATCAAGGGGGTGCCTTTCCCAATAACCGTTAAGGATTCCCTATCCGGACTCAGCTGCAGGTTGGGCAATCGGGACAGGAGGTCCAGGGCATCCGGAATGGATGAAAAGATGGGGTTGTCCACATTTACCTTTAGGTTTCCATGCTCATTTGAAAATACGTTTTTGGAGCCCCTGAGTTCAACAGCATCCAGTTCTGTAACATTTTCTGTCAATTGGATCTGCAATTCCATATTTTCGTCCACTTCCAGGACCCTTGACTCATCGCTAAAGCCCAGGCAGGAAATTCGCAAGCGGTAGCCACCTTGCCCGATACCTTCAAAAAAAAAGATTCCATCAGTTATGGTGGTGTAATTGATCAGCGTCCCGTCTTTTATCGCAAATAAAAGGGCATCACCAAAGGCAACGGGAGCACCGTCACCATCTACCACGCTTCCCGAAAGGGTATGGGTCTGTCCATAAGCGATGTAAGACAACAGAATTGCGATGGCCATGATTCCTCTATGCATCCCTTTGGTTTTTGGATGCAATTACGCCAGCAAAGCGCATTAATCATTTTTTTAAGGGTGGGATTTAGGTACTAGTACCTGGACTAATTTTTCGCTTTCTTGAACAATTCCCCTCTATTGGCTACGTTCAGCTTCCCATAAATATTGGTTATGTGGGTCTTGACGGTGCTGATACTGATGAAAAGCTCGTTGGCAATTTCCTTATTGCTCTTTCCGGCCAGGATAAGTCGCTGTACCTTCTGTTCCTGCCTGCTTAAATCTACCCCATTGGCGAGATTTTGTTTTCTTCCCATAAGTAACAAAAACACCAATCCCCCCATGGCCACTACCAGAACCACATTGAGGATTCTACTGGTCCTATATTTCCTTGCCACCACCTCGGTGGTAAGATAGGCCAGTTTCTTTTCGAGAAACAGGTATTGGGCCGGATCTAGATCGCTCGCCTTCAGCTCTTCCAGAAGGGCCACATAATGGTCAGGGTTCTTGGCGATGTCTTCATCCAGTAATTTTTTATTCTCCAACTCATGGATTCCGATAAGTTTTACCATGAGAATCCGAAGAGAATCCTTGGTATAGCCATTTAAGCGAGCGGCATATGCCATGGCGGTACTATCACCGTATTGCATTTCCCTGTTTCGAAGTGCAGCCTCGTATTTGCGTAGGCTCTGCCATTCCGTATCGGCCTTGTTGGTAGTATCATAAGGACCAAACAACCGCTTTCCTTTTCTAAATTGGACACTGTCTTTCCTGGACAATATCAACAGCCTATCATTGGAAGGTACTTGGCCAAGGACCTCCTTGATGCGATCCATATGCAAGCGATAGACAGCATCTTTATCCGCAATCAGTTTTCGTTCAAAGGAAAAGTAACCGTCCTTGCCAACGGTTGTAGAGGCCACCAATCTGGTGTGCCTATAATCGGGCAGGTCTTTCATCTTTATCTCGGAGAGGTAAACCTTGGATCCCCAGGCCTCGGTATCTTCCCTATGCACATAGCCCGAGATGGCATTTTGGGCCCAAAGGGCGGTACCACTCAGCGTAAGTACTAAAAAGAAAAGCTTTCTAAACATGATTTACTATAAACGGAACAACTAAGTTAGGGGTTTCCTAAGATAAAATCAATACAGGAGATACCACCTTACACCGCCTCGAGAATCAAATCGATAATCTCGTCCAAAGGTTCCTGTACCTTAGGGTCGGTACAGTTGATCAGTATGGAAATTACCGTTCCATGTTCGGGATATACAAAAAAATTGGAATACCCGCCAACACCGTTCCCTACATGGCCGTAATACGTCCTGCCCTTTTTGTCCATACTTACTTCCCAGCCCAATCCGTAGTAGGTGGGCTCCCCGTTGATGGTAACCGAGCTGAGAAATTCTGATATTACGGAGGTATCTGCAATGGCCCTATCCAAATACGCCTGCCCCAACTTGGCGATATCTTCGGAAGTGGACAGATAACCCCCACCGGCAAGCTTATAAAAATTATCCACCGGCACCGCTTTGCGAAAGCCTCTTGAATTTTTGGAATAGAAAACAGTTCCCAAAGGTGTGGAATCGCCAGAAAGCTCGGGAAAGGTATGTGCCATGCCCAAGGGTTGCAAAACCCTATGCCCTACAACTGCTTCAAAGTGTTGCTGACAAGCTTCTTCTATGGCAAGGGAAATCAGGGCCCAATCGTAGCTGTTATAGTGGTAATCGGTCCCCGGCTCAAAGAGTAGTTCGTCATCCTTGAACACGCTAATCCCCTCCTTGATGGAATAGGCTTCGTTTAAGGCGTACTCCTTGCCCCGGTATGATCGGATTCCCGCAGTATGCCCGGCCAGTTGTCTAATGGTAAAGTCGTATCCCTTTGCAGGATAATAGGGTACATAGGTATAAAAGGATGCATCCAAATCAATGATTCCTTCGGCCACTAGCCTGGCCAAAGCTGTAGCGGCTATGGGCTTGGATACGCTTGCGATCCTAAAAATTGTCTTCCGTGGGTCTACCGGGCTTCCCCTGTCCAAATCGGTATGTCCATAACCTTGCTGAAACACAGTCTGCCCATGTTTAAGGACAGTTATCGCCAAGCCTGGAACCTTCTTTTCGGAAATCAAAGATCTGAGCAATGTATCGGCCTGAAGCAAGCCTTGCAAGGGCCTATCTTCCCCTACGATCCGGCGGGAGGCGAAAAGATCTTTCAAGTATGTAAGCAGTGGCTTCATTCTAAATAATTGATCTTGGAGTAAATCCCCTACGCACTTAGGAATCCATGGCCAATGATGTTTAAGGTGCATCACCACGCTCGGAGTCACAAAAGGGCGGCCTAATCCCTAAAAATCAATCGCCCGTTAAACAGTTCCTCCACATTGATCACCGGCGGCCTATTAAAACTTACCACATCTCCGGTACCCCGAATCACCCCGTTCAAAGTTTGTTCGGGAAAGATCAATATATCATTGGAACCCCTATGGTTCAAGGTAACGTTCTGGGCGATCAGGCGTTCCGCATCTATCCTGGAATCTCCCGCAGCGATAAACACATTGAGATTTTCTACTGTACCCCCAAGCTCAAAAAAGGCAATGCCATTGGTAGTGATACTTATATTTTCCGAGGCCACTTCCAATTCAAAAGAGCCATCGGTGGTCTCCTCCTCAGGGTTGGTAAAACTCTCGGAAAACAAGGTCAGGCTCGGGTAACCCAATACTCCATCACTTTCAATGGGAAAACCGGTATTGCTCCTAATTTCGGTGATGTCAGGTGCGGTCACGTACACCGTAGTGAGTCCAAATTCCCGCACAAAATTACAATTGTTTTCATCGCGTAGTAGGAGTCTGTCCCCTTCCACCACAGCAGATACTTCATCCCGTAAAAATTCCCCTGTCTCTATTTCCACCTTTTGTTCGGCACCATCCCTGAGGACCAAACGTACGTTCTCGAAAACTGTAATCGCGGTAAATGCGGGTACGGTGACCTCGTCCCGGACGGTATCGCCAGCGTTCTGGAAGCAGTCAGAAAAACCATCCCCGTTACAGGAGACCAGTGTTAGCACAAGATATGTCAAAAACCATTTTCTCATAGACGTACCCCTATTCCAAATTCCACGGCTTCGGCCTTGGCCCCGTGCGATTTTAATGTAATCGCGCCGTACCACCGATCCCCAAAATAGCGCTTTAAGCCAATCCTATTGTATACCCGCCCTTCAAAATCAAATGGATAATACACATAGTATCCCAATTGGGTAATGACGGACATGCTGTTGATAAAAAGTTCGTGTCCCAAAAACAGGCCGACCCTTTTGAAATCCGTGTCCTCCGCTACCGCCAGTTCAGGAAATGCGATGGCCTGAAAGCGTATCAATTCCTTTAAAAAATTGGAGAAAAACAGGTCGGTCCCTAGCTGTATGGCGCTTACCCTTCCCAAACGCTTATCGGCATAGGCCGAGAAAATATAGAATGGGAACCTCCCGGAATCAATGACATCACTTTCGTTGATTCCGCTCCTGAAGGCCAGGTTAAACCGCAAAGGTTCCCTGATTTTTTCGGTTTCCCTATCTGCCTTCGGAAGGTATTCAAATTCCTTTCCGCCATCCAGGTCGTACACCAATCCGGCGTTAAAAGCCAAGGTGTTCGTGGAAGTATTGGGCGCTTTAAAGTTGGCATTGGAATAATGCACTACGGAGATGCCCGCCTTAAATCCGATGCCCTTGAAGAGGTTCTCCCGGTGATAATTGAACATCAGCAAGGTAGAACTCAACAAATGTGAGCCGTAGGCATTGTTCCTAAAATTGAGGTTTTTGTCATATGGATTGGTGTTGTATGCCAGCCCTTGTCCAATCCGGAATTGCAGTTTGCGCCTAAAAAAATAAAAATTATAATGGGCGTATACCCCGTAGTTTTTGCCCAGGGTCGTATTGTCCATGTCCTGGTATACAAAGGAAAAACCAAGATCGGGATAGTTGTACGTTTGTTCCCATTCCTGGGAACCATAGGTCTTTCTATTGAAGGCCAGAATGATCCCGCTGGGATGTTCCGTGATCAGATGGGAGATATCCGGGTTGTGCAAGAGAATGGAACCGTAGAACGGGTTGGCATCCACTGTAAATTTTTTGGGAAGGTTTTCTTCTTGTGAAAAGCACAGCAGAGAGGAAAAAAGTAGGCCAAAGAGAATTTTCACGTTCATGGGGTGTAAAAATAAACAATCGGTCGAGAACTGGGCGCCCTTGCCCGTTTTATGTTTTTAAAACCGCTGAATTCGCTTAGCTGCCCCCTAGAAAACGGCCTTGGCAATGGCCTTGATATTGTCCGATTTTCCCATAGAGTAGTAATGCAGCACGGGAACACCAGCTGCCTTGAGCTCCTTGGATTGTTCAACCGCCCATTCTATGCCTACTTGACGCACTTCCTTGTTGTTATCACAGGCATCTACGGCATCTATCAGATCTTGGGGCAGGTCTATGCGGAAGACCTGTGGCAACAATTGCAAATGCCGCTTAACGGCAATCGGTTTTATTCCGGGAATAATGGGCACTGTGATACCTATTTCCCTGGCAGCTTTCACAAAATCAAAATACTTCTGGTTGTCAAAGAACATCTGGGTCACCACGTATTCGGCGCCTGCATCCACCTTTTCCTTTAATCGTTTCAAGTCCGATTTTAAGGATGGAGCCTCCAGGTGTTTTTCCGGATAGCCGGCCACACCGATACAAAAGTCGGCACAATCGTCGGTCTCTATCACCTCGTGGAGATAGGTACCGCAATTTAAATCGTGGATCTGGCGCACCAGGTCTATGGCATAGGGGTGGCCTCCCTGTGTGGGTTCAAAGAACTTTTCCTCCCTCATGGCGTCCCCTCGCAAGGCCATTACATTATCCAATCCCAAATAATGGCAGTCTACCAATAGGTATTCGGTCTCCTCCTTGGTAAAACCTCCGCACAGTACATGGGGAATGGTGTCTACGTTGTATTTGTGCTTTATAGAAGCGCAAATCCCTACGGTACCTGGGCGCATTCGAGTGAGCTTTTTGTCCAAAAGGCCATCCCGATCTAGGTATACATATTCCTCCCTGGAGGTAGTTACATCAATAAAGGGAGGTTTAAACTCCATCAAAGGATCTATGTTGTTGTACAGTTCTTGGATGCTTCTCCCCTTTACCGGGGGGATGATCTCAAATGAAAAAAGTGTTTTTCCCTTGGCTTGTTTTATATGTTCCGTTACTTTCATCGATATGCTACTTGTTTCAGTATCCTTTTTCTTTTCTTGTGCGTTCGGGCGGGCTTTCGGTAGTCGCTTCCCCCTTCGCCTTCGGCTACGGAGGAGAGCTCCAACAGTACCTCAATCCCTAACGCAAATCAGTCTTCCGCTATGTTTGGGGCCAACCATTGTTTGGCCTTTTCCATAGGTATTTCCTTTCTTTCGGCAAAGTCCGCAACCTGGTCTTCCTTGATCTTGCCTAGGCCAAAATACTTGGCCTCGGGATTTGCAAAATAATAGCCGCTCACACTGGCTGCAGGCCACATGGCCAGACTTTCCGTGAGGGTTACCCCAATTTTTTGCTCCACCTCCAATACCTCCCAGATGGTCAATTTTTCCAGATGGTCCGGGCAGGCCGGATAACCTGGTGCCGGACGTATACCTTTGTAGGCTTCCGCTATCAGCTCCTGATTGCTCAATTCCTCGCTGGAAGCGTAACCCCAATACATGGTGCGGACTTCCTTATGTAAATACTCCGCGAAGGCCTCCGCTAACCGATCGGCCAGGGCCTTGATCATAATGGCGCTGTAATCGTCCAATTCCTTTTCAAATTTCTCCGCCAATGCCGCCGTTCCAAATCCGGCTGTGACACAGAAACAGCCCAGGTAGTCCTGTATACCAGTTTCTTTTGGCGCTATAAAATCGGCCAGGGCCAAATTGGGGACACCTTCCCTTTTTTTGAGCTGCTGGCGCAAGGTTCTAAAAACATGTTTTGTTCCATTCGCGCTTACTTCAATATCATCAACGTCCATGGTGTTGGCAGGGAACAGCCCAAATACTGCTTTGGCCGTTAGTTGCTTCTCTTCAATGACTTTTTTCAACATTTCCCGGGCATCCGAAAAAAGTTCCCTGGCCTGCTTGCCCACTACCTTGTCTTCAAGAATATCCGGATATTTGCCGTGCAGGTCCCAACTTCTAAAAAAGGGGGTCCAATCAATAAAATCTTCCAATTTTCCCAACTCTTGGTCCTCAATGACGTGTATGCCCGGTTTTTTTGGCGGCACAATTGAGGTACGGTCCCAAGCTATTGCCAACCTATTGTCACGTGCTTCCGCAAGTGTGAGGTATTCTTTTGCCCTTGTGCGCTTCAGAAACTTGTCCCTAAAGGTTTCATAGTCCAGTTTAAGGGATTCCTTGTAGGCGTTGGAGGACTCTTTTTGCAACAGATCCCCCACCACGGTTACCGCTCGTGAGGCATCGTTTACGTGTACCACGGCCGAACTGTACTGCGGGTCTATTTTTACCGCTGTATGCGCCTTGCTCGTGGTGGCACCTCCAATTAACAGGGGTACCTTAAAATTTTGCCGTTCCATTTCCTTGGCCAAAAAGACCATTTCATCCAGGGAAGGGGTAATCAATCCGCTTAGACCAATGATATCTACCTTTTCCTCCTTGGCCGCATTGATAATTTTTTCAGGAGGTACCATAACGCCCAAATCCACAATCTCATAATTGTTACAGGCCAGGACCACGCTGACAATATTTTTTCCAATATCGTGCACATCCCCTTTAACCGTGGCCATTAAGATCTTACCTGCAGCTTGGGAAATCCCATCCTTCCCAGCTTCGATATAAGGAAGCAGATAGGCCACGGCCTTCTTCATCACACGGGCCGATTTCACCACCTGTGGCAGAAACATTTTTCCGCTTCCGAACAGATCACCCACCACGTTCATACCCGTCATCAAATGTCCTTCTATCACTTCTATAGGCCTGGTAACGCTTTGCCGTGCCGCCTCCACATCCTCAACAATATATTGGTCTATCCCCTTTACCAAAGCCCGTGTGATACGATTTTGCAAGGGTTCCTCGCGCCAAGACAAGTCTACCTTGCCTTCCTTTGCCGTGCCTACTACAGTTTCGGCAAAATCCAGAAGGCGTTCGGTGGCATCGTCTCTACGGTTGAGAATGACATCCTCTACACGTTCCAAGAGATTTTTCGGAATATCATCATAGACCTCCAACAGGTTTGGGTTAACAATCCCTATGTTCATTCCCGCTTTTATGGCATGATATAGAAATACCGAGTGCATGGCCTCCCGAACCGGATTGTTCCCCCGGAAAGAAAAGGAAACGTTGCTTACCCCGCCACTTACACTGCAGTGGGGCAGGTTTTCGCGCACCCATTTGGTGGCTTCGATGAAGTCTACCGCGTTGCGTTTGTGTTCCTCCATTCCAGTGGCCACCGGAAAGATATTGAGGTCAAAAATGATGTCCTCGGGAGGGAAATTCACGCGGTTTACCAGTATATCGTAGGAACGTTGGGAAATTTCTATCCGTCTTTGGTAATTGTCTGCCTGCCCCACCTCATCAAATGCCATGACGATTACGGCCGCTCCATAGCGTTTAATACGTTGGGCATGTGCTATAAATTCGGCCTCTCCCTCTTTTAAGCTGATGGAGTTTACCACACATTTCCCCTGTACCACCTGTAGTCCTGCCTCGATTATCTCCCATTTGGAGCTGTCTATCATAATGGGCACTCGGGCAATATCGGGCTCCGCAACAATAAGGTTCAGGAATTTTACCATGGCCTCCTTGCCATCGATAAGGCCGTCATCCATATTGATATCTATAATCTGGGCTCCCCCTTCCACCTGGTTACGGGCAATATCCAGCGCCTCCTCAAATTTGCGCTCTTTGATCAGGCGCAGAAATTTCTTGGATCCGGCCACATTGGTGCGCTCCCCCACGTTTATGAAATTGCTTTCTGGGGTAATGACCAGGGGTTCCAGGCCTGAAAGCTTTAGATATTTTTCTTGGATCTCGTTCATTGTCACACTATTGTACGGCATTTCCCTGTACCGGAATCTTCATCCGCCTAGGTTCGTATTCCTTCACCAAATCTGCAATGGCCTTAATGTGCTCCGGTGTCGTGCCACAACACCCCCCCACAATGTTGACCAAACTTTTTTCTACATATTCCCGTATTTGATCTGCCATTTGCTCGGGTGTCTCGTCATAGGCTCCAAAGGCATTCGGCAATCCTGCATTGGGATGGGCAGAGACGGCATTTCCCGTCTTCGCCGATAACACTTCCAAATGCGGTACGAGCTGACTTGCCCCTAGGGCACAATTAAACCCTACCGATAACATGGGGATATGGGAAATGGAAATTAAGAAGGCCTCAGCGGTCTGTCCGGACAGGGTTCTCCCTGAGGCATCCGTGATGGTACCACTGATCATCACGGGTACTTGAATGGCTCGTGCTTCCTTGACTTCTTCTATAGCAAATAGTGCCGCCTTGGCGTTTAGGGTGTCAAAAATGGTCTCTACCAACAAAATGTGGGCGCCGCCATCGAGCAAGGCCTCCACCTGCTGTTTGTAGGCCGTTTTTAATTCCTCAAAGGAAATGGCCCTGAAACCAGGATCGTTCACATCGGGGGACATGCTGGCCGTCTTGTTGGTAGGGCCAATACTTCCGGCAACAAAGCGTGGTTTATGAGGTTCCCGGGCAGTAAAATCGTCGGCAACTTCCCGAGCTATCCTGGCCGACTCATAATTGAGCTCGTATACCAACTCCTCCATACCATAATCGGCCATGGCTATTGTAGTGCCCGAAAAGGTATTGGTCTCCACAATGTCCGCGCCCACCTCAAAATATTTCCGATGTACGGCGGCAATCGCATGGGGTTGTGTCAGGGACAACAGGTCGTTATTGCCCTGTAAGGGGTGCGGCCAATCCGCAAAGCGTTCACCGCGAAAATCGTCCTCAGTGAATTTATAGCGCTGCAGCATGGTGCCCATAGCGCCGTCCAAGACTAAAATTCGGTTTTCCAATATGCTTTGTATCGTATCCATGCTGTTTTTTGTATTAGCGATAATCCCATGCATGCTCCATTCCCTCATTTTGCAAGGGAAAACATCATAAAAATGCCCCCTCCGCAAGCAATGTGGTGAACTGGTATTCATAGGGTATCAAGTAAGGGAAAGGTCAAGACCGGAACGTCTTGCTTTTTGTTATCTATTCCCAAATCGGTCGGGATAGAATGTAGCACCTTCTTTATCCAAATGGGTTTGTGAAAAAGGGTTGCTAAGGCTTCAACGGGTCTATTCCCTCCACCTTTCTTGATAACGTTTTCAATTTTGAAATGAACTGAGTGCAAAGAAACAGCACAGTTCCTTTAAAAACAAGGAAAGTCCAATTTTTTTGGATCTCCTATTCCAAAAAAAGAACCCTTCTGCCGTTTAGGGAAGAAGGGTCCATAGCTAATCTACATAATGTGGTACTCTTACACCAAAATACTTTGCACCACTTCTTTTTTTGCTTCTTTCTTGGAGCCATCAAATCCTTCTACCCCTCCAACGGTGGTATATTTCATAACATACCGCTTGCCCGGATGGATCCGTTGATAAGCGCTCTGGCACATAACCGCCGCCTCGTGGAAACCGGATAGGATCAATTTTAGTTTTCCAGGATAGGTATTTACATCCCCAATGGCATAGACCCCGGGGATATTGGTCTGATAGTCATAGGCGTTGTTTACTTTAATGGCGTTTTTTTCTATTTCAAAACCCCAGTCCCCTATGGGTCCCAATTTTGGGGAAAGACCAAACAAGGGGATAAAATTATCCACTTCCAGATAGGTCTGTCCTTTTTTGACATCATTGTGCTTAACAACAACCGCCTCCAAATGGTCCTTACCGTGCAGTTCAGTTACCTCGGCCTCCGTAAACAATTGGATTTTTCCAAGTTTGGCCAGTTCCGATGCTTTTTCCACGGAATCCAGGGCCCCACGAAACTCGTTTCGCCTGTGCACCAGGGAAACCTCGGCAGCTACATCGGCAAGGAAAATGGCCCAGTCCAATGCTGAATCCCCACCCCCGGCGATAACTACTTTTTTATTTCTATAGACCTCCGGATCTTTAACGATATAGGCCACGCCTTTGTCCTCAAAGTCCTTGATATTTGAAATGGGCGGTTTTCTGGGTTCAAAGGAACCCAAGCCCCCAGCAACCACTACAACGGGCGCGTGGTGCCTTGTACCTTTGTTCGTAGTAACGATAAAGGAGCCGTCTTCCAACTTGTCCAAGGTTTCGGCCCGTTCGCCCAAGGTAAATCCAGGTTCAAAGGGCTTTATTTGTTCCATCAGATTGTTCACCAGATCGCCCGCCAATATTTCGGGAAAGGCCGGAATATCATATATGGGTTTCTTGGGATAGATTTCGGAACACTGCCCGCCTGGTTGTGGCAAAGCGTCTATTAGATGTGTTTTTAATTTTAGCAATCCCGCCTCAAACACCGTGAAGAGCCCTGTAGGACCCGCACCTATTATCAAAATATCCGTTTTTATCATCTCTAATCGATTTACTTTATCTTATTTGTCGCCTATCCCAATACGGTTTTATGGGCGCTGTTTTTACTTTCCGCACGTATTTGTTTTGCCTTATATCCGTAGGCAATATCTTTTAGGGCAGCCCTATGCCTAACAACCTCGCCAATAACAATGATGGCCGGATTGCTGAGCTGTTGTTTTGCCACTTCGGCCTCTATGGTCCCTACGGTTGCCACACCCACTTTTTCATTTTCCTGGGTGCCATTTTGGATAATGGCAATGGGCATTTCCGATTTCCCTTCCTGCCTGAAGAGTTCCACAATTTTGGATAATTTACCCATGCCCATTAAAATAACCACAGTGGCGTTGGATTTGGCGGCCAAGGCCACATCCTGTGACAATTTGTGATTCTTCGTAGTTCCGGTAATGACCCAAAAACTTTCTGTTGCACCTCTTTTGGTCACCGGAATATCTTGCAAGGCAGGAACAGACACGGCGGAAGACAGCCCCGGAACCATTGCCACGGAGATTCCATGTTTTGCGGCATATTCCATTTCTTCAGCGCCCCTTCCAAAAACAAAGGGGTCTCCTCCCTTTAAACGTACCACATGTCCGTGGGTCTTGGCCCGACTCACGATCAGTTCATTGATCTGCTCCTGCTGATAGGCATAACACCCTTTTCGCTTGCCCACAAAAATATGTTCGGCCAAAGGAGCATACTGCAGGAGGGTGGGATCTACCAAGGCATCATAAAGGACCACATCGGCATTACCCAAGGTCTTTACAGCCTTAAGCGTGATCAGTTCCACATCTCCTGGACCTGCACCTACAACGGTAAGTTTTTGTTCGTTACGCATGTTCCAATTCCAATTTTCTATAGGCTTCCACTTTCTCCAAAAAGCGTTTTGCATCCAATAGATAGTTTTTTGCAAAAGCTTCGGTGGGCCTGTTTTTATTCAATTGAAGCGCCAGGGTCTCAAAAGAACCCCTAAGGTCTATATTTCCAGGGGCCACAAACACTTCATCGAAACTCTTGATAATGCCCACATGGGTATTTGTCTTTTTATTTTCTGCGGTCAACAGCGCCTTGGCAGAATTTACCATGGAAGCGTAGGAATGGTAGATGCTGGCAGCCCATTTTCCCTCTTCAAATGCGGACTGGGCATTTTGGATCTTTTCTTCGCTCTCGAACAGCAGCGTCGCGATCAAATCAATGACCACTCCGGCACATTCCCCTATTCCTATGGCCTTTTCATATCTCTTGGTATTTCCCCAATCGATAAAATCTTCTTGGGTCAAACGTTCTATATTCGATAGCGGTTTAAGAAAGTCGTAGAAATAATGCTCTCCCTTTTCCGCATAATAGTCCACAAATTTTGCTCCCTTGCCGTGCGCTTCAAAATCGTTCAGTATAAGACGAAGGGCCTCTGGTCCCCTTTTACTGGGCACCTTAATGACTTTATCCGCAAAGCGTCCCTCTCCGTTCCCAAAATTGCCACCACCCAAAAGCACCTGAAGTGCCGGGGCGACCAATTTGTCCTTTGTTCGTATGGACATCCCCTGAAAGCCAATGTTGGCCATATTGTGCTGCCCACAGGCGTTCATACAACCGCTGATCTTGATGACCACATCCTCATTGGCAATGTATTGCGGGTATTCCGTTTTTATGACCCTTTCCAACTCCTCGGCAATCCCCGTACTGCTTGCTATACCCAAATTACAGGTATCCGTTCCAGGACAGGCGGTTATATCCAAGGCTTTATTATATCCCTTTTCAACAAAACCCAACTTTTCCAGTTCCGTGTAGAAAAAAGGCACTAGGTCCTCCTTCACATAGGGAATCAATATATTTTGCCTGAGCGATAATCGAAACTCGCTCGCGGCGTACTTGGCTACCAGGTCGGCTAAAAGTCGTGCCTTATCCGTGTAGAAATCACCCAGCAACACCTTGATGCCGATGGCCACGTATCCCTCTTGCTTCTGAGGAACCAAATTGGTGGACTTCCATGCCTCAAAGGCTTCCTTGTCCTGAATGTTCACCTTAGGCACGGCACTTTCGGCCACTATCGCCTTAGGGTAGGCATCTGCATCTATGGGATAGGAAGTATAGGGTACTGCGGGCCGTACCTCTTCCAGTAAGTTTTTGAAGCCCTCCAGGCCCACGTCCCGCACCAAAAATTTCATACGGGCCTTGGCCCTGCTCTTGCGTTCCCCATAGCTATCGAACACGCGTACAACACCATCCATCAACGGAATGATTTTGTCCGAAGGTAAAAAATCGTAAAGTACATCGGCGTGCCTTGGTTGCGATCCCAAACCACCGGCAAGCATGACCTTAAATCCACGAACACCATTTTTTATTTTGGCAATAAAACCCAAATCGTGCATATAGGACAATCCGGTATCGGCCTCACTGGCGGAAAAGGAAACCTTAAATTTCCTTCCCATTTCCTGACTGATGGGATTCCGTAAAAAATACTGGAACAGCGCATGGGCATAGGGTGACACATCAAAGGGTTCATCCACATCTATCCCTGCCGTTTCACTAGCGGTGACATTACGGACCGTGTTTCCACAGGCCTCGCGTAGGGTAATATCGTCCTGTTCCAATTGTGCCCAAAGTTCGGGGGTCCTTTCCAAATCCACATAATGGATCTGTATATCCTGACGGGTGGTGATGTGCAAGCGCCCGGTGGAATATTCATCGGACACATCGCAGATACGCCTTAACTGATCGGAGGTCACCTTTCCATAGGGTAATTTGATTCGGATCATTTGCACCCCCTCTTGACGCTGACCGTAAACACCTCTGGCCAAACGCAGGCTTCGGAATTTTTCCTCGTCTAGTTTGCCCTCCTTGAACTGACGGATCTTGGCCTCCAATTCAATGATATCTTTTTCTACTGTCGGGTTTTCCAATTCTGTTCTAAAACTTTGCATTTGTCCTATTTTATTTATTTCTCCTATGGATTTAGTAGGATATTAACTTAAACACCTCCACCATTATGCGGATGATCCTCCCTTTAATTGATAAAACCTACCGCTGCTGTTGCGTTGGTATGGGCATCCAATAAAATAAAGGCACCATTATACTTGTTGTCCTTATAGGCATCGTAGTAAATGGGCTTGCTCAATTTTATCCGTACTTCACCGATTTCGTTGAGCGCCAATTTACCATTGGCTTCTATTTGTCCGGAAAAATCCGTGGTCATTACACTTTCTATGGTATCAATTTTGGACAATACCTTGTTGGTGCTATGTTGTACAATATATTTTGTTCCCGGCTGCAATTGTTTGTTGTCCATCCAACACACGGTTGCCCGGATTTCTTTCTCAATTTTGGGAAGTTCGTCGGTCTTTACCAACATATCCCCCCTTGCGATATTGATATCGTCCTCCAGGGTAATATTGACGGAGCTTCCTGCCACCGCCTCCTGGTAGGTCTGATCAAAAAAGTAGATTTCCTTTATCCTGGATTGGGTAAGGGACGGGAGCACGGTAACGGAATCGCCTACCTGTAGACTTCCTCCGTAGACCTTACCGGCATATCCCCGAAAATCGTGATATTCCTCTGTTTTGGGCCGTATTACGGTCTGTATAGGGAACCGAACCTGCCCCCCTTCATACACGTCGGCCGCTTCCAAATGCTCCAAATGTTCCAAAAGGGTATCTCCGTTGTACCATGGCATGGCATCGGTCTTTGCTGCCACGTTGTCCCCATTTAAAGCACTGACCGGAATATAACTCACGCGCTGTTCTGCATAGGTGCTTTTAAGGTTCAATGCCTCAAAATCGCGCTTAATGGCTTCAAAGGCCGCTTCTGAATAGTCTACCAGGTCCATTTTGTTCACGGCCACGATCACGTTTTTGATCCGCAATAGATTGTTGATGAAAAAGTGCCGGTAGGTTTGTTCTATGACCCCTTTCCGGGCATCGATCAAGATGATGGCCGCCTGGGAAGTGGAAGCTCCGGTAACCATATTCCTGGTATATTCAACATGTCCCGGGGTATCGGCAATAATATAGCTTTTGTTGGGGGTAGAAAAATAAATATGGGCCACGTCTATCGTAATACCCTGTTCCCTTTCTGCCACAAGGCCATCGGTAGCCAAGGAGAAATCGAGGTAATCATAGCCCCGTTGCTCACTGCTTTTCTTGATGGCCTCCAACTTATCGTCGGTAAGTGACTTGGTATCGTAGAGCAACCTCCCTATTAAGGTACTCTTACCATCGTCCACACTCCCTGCCGTCGCTATCTTTAGTACTTCCATTTTTCTTCTTATTTGCTGCTGGCCGCCCTCCTGACGGAAATTGGCCCGCCAGCTTCAACCTTAGTTACTTTATCCTGTTTTAGAAATATCCTTGCTGTTTGCGTTTTTCCATGGCGGCTTCGGATCTTTTGTCATCGATCCGCGCTCCCCGTTCGGAGATTTTGGATGCCCTAATTTCGGCCACCACCTTATCTATGGTATCGGCATACGATAGCACAGCAGCGGTACACGACATATCCCCTACGGTTCTGAAACGGACCATTCGCTCCTCTACGGGTTCATCCTCGGCCCTAAAGACAACGGCATCGGCCGCTGACCAAATAAGACCATCGCGAACAAAGATGTTACGCGGGTGTGCAAAGTATATGGATGGAATCTCTATCCTTTCTTTTTGAATATAACTCCAAACATCCAATTCCGTCCAATTGCTTATGGGGAAAACACGGACGTTTTGTCCAATTTCAATGTTCCCGTTGAGCATATCGAACAGTTCTGGTCGTTGGTTTTTTTCGTCCCACTGCCCAAAATCGTCCCGAACCGAAAAAATACGTTCCTTGGCCCTTGCTTTTTCCTCATCCCTACGGGCCCCTCCAATACAGGCATCGAACTTGAATTCCTCTATGGCGTCCAAAAGCGTAGTGGTTTGTAAGCTGTTGCGACTGGCATATTTTCCAGTTTCTTCCACTACCTTGCCTTGGTCTATGGAATCCTGCACTTTACGCACGATCAGTTCCACACCCAATTCTTCTACCAGTTTGTCACGGAAGGCCATTGTTTCGGGAAAATTATGACCCGTATCTATATGCATTAGGGGAAAAGGAATCTTAGCGGGATAAAATGCCTTTTGCGCCAAGCGGACCAGGGTAATGGAATCCTTGCCGCCCGAGAACAACAGCACAGGTTTTTCAAACTGCGAAGCTACCTCCCTCATTATATATATGGCCTCATTTTCCAAGGCATTTGTCCTTAGTATCGGTAAGGCATCCTGCCTTGTTTCCGTTTCCCATTCGGGTGTTAATGTATTTACACTCATTTTTTTAGGTATGTAATCCACATTCCCTGTTTTCGAGAACTTTGGTGGGGTCAAAATATTTATGTTCATTGGGCAAATTCCGTTCCTCCAGATATACATCCAATTGTACATCGTTCCAATGGTAGAAAGGGCTCACTTTAAGTACCCCGTCCTTGCTCAAACTCAAAATATCCAGGGTATTCCTTAACGCGGTCTGTCCCTTCCTTAAATTGGTAAACCATACATCGGGTTGGTGTTCGGCCATGGCCCTTTTAAAAGGTTCCAGTTTTACCTGTTCCGTGAATTTTGCATGATTTGGGTCATCTATACCTGGAATGCCCATTACGATGTCGCGATGGGCGGCAGTCTGTTGGGGTACATATAGTTTAACATTAAGCGCCAATCTTGAAATGAGTTCCTCAGCATGCCGGTAGGTATTCGGTGTATTGTAGCCCGTATCCGCCCAAATAACGGGAATATCCGGTTGTACCGCGGTGACAGCATGGAGTATGGCAACCTCATAAGGTCTAAAATTGGTAGTTACCAGTGGAGATTGTCCATTTTCAATTGCCCAAGAGATAATCTCTTCGGGCGTAAAGCCGGTAAACTGTACGTTTAGTTCCTTGATTTGTTTTTCAGTAAAACCCATTTCTTTGTTTCCTAAGAAGGTTAAATATTTTGCTCCTATCTGCCCCAGCTGATGGTATTCCAAATCCGTTCGTGAAAAAAGTACAGGGCCATCTTTGTAAAAAGCTCAACAATCCCAATGGAAAAGGCAACGGCCAGAGTGCCGGTGACAATCCAGGAAATCACAATGGTATCCAATGTTCCTATGATTCTCCAGCTAATGGATTTTGCTATACTCCTCTTGGGTTTATCCGATTTTCTGTCAACGCTATAGCTGCTTTTTTCGGTTCTTCTGTTTAAAACAAATTGGTCTGCAATCATGAAAATAAACTTATATTTTTTTATCCTATAGATTTAATAGGGTAAACAAAAATAGCATTATTATTCTTAGTAGACGTTAAAAAAGCATTAATATTACGTTTGTCCTATCGTTTTAATAGATTAATGGCTTATAGGATCAATTCCTATTAAAAATGGAGTAATCCTAGCTGTTTTTTGGGAATTTCGAATTAGACAATAATATCGGCCAGGGTATTATTCCGGTATACCTCTAGCACACTGTCCCTGACTTGTAACATTAGCTTGTGCACCGAGCAGCTGTCCTCATCCGGACAATCGTCGCACTTTTCGTAAAAATTAAGGCTTACACAGGGCACCATGGCAATGGGGCCCTCCAGCACCCGTATTACCGCGGTCATAAGTATTTCCGACGGCTCTTTGATCAAATAATAGCCACCGCCCTTCCCTTTTTTTGACCCGAGAAATCCCGTTCTTCTGAGGGTGAGCAAAATACTTTCAAGAAACTTTTGGGAAATATTTTCGTGCCTCGCAATTTCGGCAATTTGCACGGGTTCCTTATTTTTCTGATTCGCTAAAAAAGTCAGTGCCTTAAGTCCGTATTTTGTCTTTTTGGAGAGCATGCTACGAATATAGACAAAATCGGATAAAAGGCAGAGCAGAGAGCCCGGGTAAAGCCGCAAGATCCACCTATTTGTTACAAAATGAGTTCCATTTTGATGTTGCTCCTTTCATAGGGCGGATTTTCTTCCGACACAATTTCCCTGAAACCATACTTTCTGTAAATGTAGATAGCATTCTCCAGAAAGGTATTGGAGTAGAGAATGAGTTTTTCCCATTGTTGCTCTCGAGAGAAATCAATGCAGAACTGCATAAGGCCCTGACCTATCTTATGGCCCTGAAATTTAGGTGACACCGCCATTTTTCCCAATTCATAGATGTTTTCCCCTGCCCTGATCAGGGAAAAAGTCCCTGCAATTTCCTGGCCCACCCTTGCAAAGAAAATATGCCCTCCCGGGGCTATAATATTCTCTTCACAGGCTTCCAGGAGTTCTGCATCATGGGGTTCCACTTCAAAGTACTTTTCCAACCATTCCACATTAAGGCGGGCAAAGTCTTTGGCATATCGCGATTCAAAAGGTACAATTTCCACGTTTTTCATCTCGGTACAATTTATTCCTTAATATTTTCAAGTATCCTTTTACTAAGTTCCCTTTCCGCCAAGCTGGCTTCCAATTGGGATATGTGATCCAATAGACTACTGGAGGGAAAATGGGTAAGTTCCTTTACCTGGGTGTCCATAGCTTTCCATAGGGGAAGCATCTTTTGGTGTACTTCCTCTCCCCTCTCAGTGAGGTAGTACAACTTTTTGCGTTTGTCCGTGCGATCGGACTTAAAGGCAACCAAATCTTTTTGCATTAACTTCTGCAATGCCTGGGTAATTGCCGGTTGTGAATACCGTAATCCTCCTTGTATATGCGATGTAGTGACCATTTCCGAATCGATTATGATCTTGAAAATGGGGAAAAGGTAGGGGTCAAAATCGATGCCCTTGGCCGCGTATACCAATTGTATTTCCTTCATGAGCTGTCCGCTTAGTCTATTTAGACGGGAGCCCAAGCCCAGTTCGGCCAAGGTTTTCAGAGTATCATTCATAACTACTTATATAAGCACTTATGTAAATATATTACGTTTTACTGAATTATACAAATTCCCCTATTCCAGGGCTTGCGCGATATCCGCAATGATATCATTAACATGCTCCAGTCCCACGGACACCCGGATCATTCCATCCGATATGCCCACAAGAGCCCTTTCTTCTGACGATAATTTGCTATGGGTAGTAGACGCAGGGTGGGTGACGATGCTCCTGGAATCGCCTAGATTGGCCGAAAGTGACATCATTTTTACGGAATCAAAAAACCGCTGGCCGGCCCCCAACCCGCCCTTTACCTCAAAGGCCACAACACATCCACCCGCCTTCATTTGTTTTTTTGCCAGCTCGTATTGGGGGTGCGATGGTAAAAAAGGGTATTTCACCCAGTCTATCCTGGGATGTTGTTCCAGGAACTCTGCCACTTTAAGGGCATTCTCACAATGTCGATCCACTCGAACACCAAGGGTCTCCAGGCTTTTGGACAAAACCCAAGCGTTGAAGGGGGACAAAGACGGTCCCGTTATTCTTGAAAAGCGGTAGATCTTGTCTACGAGTTCCCCGTTCCCCACGGTGATTCCTGCCAGCACCCTACCTTGACCGTCCATGAGCTTTGTGCCGGAATGTATCACCAGGTCGGCCCCGAAGGCGATGGGCTGTTGCAAATAAGGCGATGCAAAGCAGTTGTCTATGATGAAAATCAAATTGTGTTTCTTGGCAATAGCGCCCAAGGCTTCCAGATCCAAGATGTCGACTCCCGGATTGGTAGGTGATTCGGCATAGATAAGCTTGGTATTGGGCGTGATCAGGTTTTCTATTTCATCTAGCTCATCGAGTTTAAAATAGCTGGTACCTATGTTCCATTTGGGAAAAAATTGGGTAAACAAAGTGTGGGTAGACCCAAAAATACTGCGCGCTGAGAGGATATGGTCCCCATGCTCCAACAAAGCGGCAAAGGTCGAAAAAACGGCCGCCATTCCGGAAGCAAATGCAAATCCGTCCTCCGCACCTTCCATTTTACAGACCTTATCAATAAATTCGGAAGAATTGGGGTTGGAATATCGGGAATAAATATTTCGATCCTTTTCTTCGGCAAAAGAGGCCCTCATATCCTCGGCATCCTCAAAAACAAAACTCGATGTGAGATACATTGGACTTGAATGTTCCAAATATTGGGAACGCCCTAACTGTGTTCTTACCGCCTCTGTTTCAAATTCACGTCTCTTTTTCATACTTAACTTTTTTCCGCAATCCGTAAGATATCCCCAAAAACGCCTCGCGCCGTTACGGCGGCACCCGCTCCGGCCCCTTGTATCACCAAAGGGTGCTCGCCATAGGACTCTGTATAGATTTCAATGATAGAATCCGATCCCTTTACCTGTCCCAGAGCACTTTGGCTGGGCACAGAGATCAATTTAACCTCCAAAATCCCTTTTTCCTGCTGCAGGTCCCCATGTAGATCTCCCACATAACGCAGCACATGTTTTGGTTTCTGCAGGCGTTTAATTTCATTGAAGGTATCATCCAAAACATTTAAATTGCCAAGGAAATCGGTCACCTCGCCTTTACGCAATATTTCGGGAATCAGATTTTGTACCTCGATATCCGAAAATTCGTTTTTCAAATCCAACTCCCTGGCCAAGATCAGCAGTTTTCTACCTACGTCATTGCCCGAGAGGTCCTCTCTGGGATCTGGTTCGGTGAAACCCTTTTTCATGGCCTCCTTAAGGACAAGGGAAAAGGGGACATCCATCTCGGAAAAGGTATTGAATATGTAGCTCAAAGATCCTGAGAACACCCCCTTGATTCGGGTGATGTTCTCGCCGGACAAATGCAATAGTTTTATGGTATCAATCAACGGTAGTCCCGCCCCCACATTGGTTTCGTATAGATATTGTTTTTGACTTTTGGACAATTCTTCCCTGAGCAATCGGTAGTAGTCGTACCGTAGGGTATTGGCAATTTTATTGGAAGACACCAGGTCAAAACCGTTTTCCGCGAAATCAAAATAGCGGGCAACAAAATCCTCGCTAGCCGTATTATCAACGGCTATCAAATTTTCCAAATGATGTGTCCTGGCATAAGCAAAAACATCCTCAACGGTGTATGGAACACCCTCTTTCTGCACCTTCGTTTTCCAATTGGTGCCTATCCCATCTTTGTTCAAAAGCACCTTTTTGGAGTTTGCAAGGGCAAAAACGTTCAGATGAATACCCTTACGCCTGTCTATGGTATCAGAAGATTTCAGAATTTGATCCAGTAGGGTCCCCCCCACGTTTCCGTGCCCAAAAATGGCAAGGTTCACTTTTTTTGTAATGCCAAAGATCTGTCCATGCATTACGTTCAACGCTTTGTGCAAATCGGCCTTCCTTACGACCAGGCTCACGTTCTTCCCCGAAACCGTATTGTTGAACAGCAAGGGTACGACATGATTTTTTATCAAGGTATTGTAGGGCTTGTGGAAAGTACTCAAATCCTGGCCCACGATGGAAATGACCGAAACATCCTCTACCACGGTAATGTTATTGATGTCCTTGGTGCGGAAGTCATTTTCGAATTCCGACTCCAGCTCCGCCCTCCCCTTTTCGGCCTTGTCTGCATCGACCACCAAACCTATTCCCCTTTCGGAGGATCCCTGGGAAATAATGCCCACATTAATATTGTTTCTGCCCAACACCTTAAAGATGCGTGCATCTACCCCAACCTTTCCCAAAAGGCCCCTACCCTCCAAGTTGATGAGGGCCATATGGTCTATGACCGACAAGGATTTGATGCCTTCCTTGTTTGATTTGGCACTGATCAAGGTACCCTCATTATCATCATTAAAGGTATTGAGGATACGGAGCGGGATATTTTTTTCGATCAAGGGAATAATCGTTTTTGCATGCAAAATGTTAGCCCCAAAGGTGGCCAGTTCATTGGCCTCGCTATAGGACAGTTCCGAAATACGTCGAGCCTCGGACACCAACTCGGGATTGGCCGTAAAAATACCATCTACATGCGTGTAATTCTGTAGTTCTTCCGCATCCAAAAAATTAGCGACCAGGGCCGCCGTATAATTGCTTCCATTCCTACCCAGTGTGGTGGTCTCATTATTTCTGTTGGAGGCGATGAAGCCCGTAACAATAGGTACGCAGTCTGTATCCAGTTTGGAAAAAGCGGTCACTATATTTTCCTTGGAGAGCGCTTCCAAAACTTGGGCGTCCCCAAAGGTGGTATCTGTTTTTAGTAGGTTCCTCGCGTCTATGGACTGGGCCTTTATCCCCTTTCCTATCAATAATTTGGTTATCAGCTTGGCCGAGATTAATTCGCCATACGCCAGTACCTGATCCTTAATTTTGGAACTGTAATCCCCTAAAAGGGCCACCCCTTCAAGTAGCTTGGCCAATGCAGCAAACTCTTTGGAAAGGTTCACATTTTTAAAGGAGTGTTTCTGGTACTTTTCAAAGACCTCAAAATCTGCTCGATAGTTGGCTCCCTGTGCTGCTTGTTCCAATATGGATTCCAATTGGTCCGTTGCATTTTCCCTGGCCGACAGGACCACCACAATTTTTTCTCCCTTTCCTACCTTATCCGAGATTATTTTTAATACCCGCTCTATTCCCTCGCCGTTGGAGAGTGACTTTCCTCCAAATTTCAAGACTTTGACGCGCTGGGTCTTCCCATTTTGATCAAAAATGCCTTTGAGGAGGTTCTGCATCTGTTCAAACTCGATCAAAAAAGCGTCGTGACCATGTAAGGATTGGATCTCCCCATAAGTAACATTGCTATTGGCCTGTGCCAATCGCTTAAAGGTTTCTTTGTTCTCTTTGGCTGTAAAAAAAAGGTCCGAATCCACGCCTACAATGTGAATATTGGTATTGCTCTGTTGCAATTGGTTGAACGCTTGTTCTCCCTGTCTGCTAACATCAATGGTCTTTAGCAGCTGGTTCATTAGCTTATAGGCAGATAACTGAAAGCGCTCCTGCAGCTTTTCTCCGTGGTGCAAAAGCCAACTTTCTACATTGAAAACCTGAAGTTCCTCGTTTGTGGTACGCTGAAAACGTTCCTTGAACGATTCTGGTGTCCTATAGCAAAGCATAGCGTGCATACGGGCGTCATGCACGGGCTGCTTGGAGTTTGTCAAAAACTGTTCCTGGATCTGACAGTTGGCAATCAGCCAATCCGTGGATTTCCAGTCTGAGGCCACAGGAATCAAATGTTGGATCAAATTAGGGTTCAGGGCAGCCATCTCCCAGGCAATTCCTCCCCCAAGAGATCCCCCGATTACGGCGAACAGCCTTTCGATCTCCAGTTCCTTTAAGCCCTGTAAAAAGATTTTGGCAATATCTTGGGCCACAAAATCCTTGTAGTTTTCTATGACGAAACTATCATAGCCATTCCCAGGTATATTAAAAGCCAAAACCGTGTATTTTTTGGTATCGATACACTTCCCGTCGCCCACTAGGGAAGACCACCAACCGGTTTTTCCGGTAACATCGGAGTTTCCGGTAAGCGCATGGTTCACCAAAACAATAGGGGCAGAGTGAAGTGGCTTCCCAAATAGTTGGTAGGACAACGAAATTTCTTGTGAGACCCCGCTTACCGTGGTATAGTTTTCTATATGTATATGATGTAGCATAGATTCCTCAAAACGGTCATAAAAATTCCGTACCTCACGTACGGGTGTGGCACTGGCTTAGGCCAGTACGGATTTATCAATTAAGGCAAAAGCCTGTTCCAGATCGGCCTTTAAATCATCCAAGTTCTCCAGCCCTACGGACAAACGTATCAGATCCTGTGTAACTCCGGTAGACTCTTGAGCCGCCTCATCCAGTTGCTGGTGGGTGGTGCTGGCCGGATGGATAATCAAGGATTTGGTATCGCCTATATTGGCCAGGAGCGAGAATATCTTGGTTTCATCCGCGATTTTTTTGGCCGATTCAAAACCGCCTTTCACTCCAAAGGTCACCAGGCTGCTTTGCCCATGGGGCAGATACTTCTTGGCCAGGGCATTATATTTACTGGATTCCAGTCCCGGGTAATTTACCCAGGTCACTTCCTCCTTGGTCTGTAACCATTTTGCCAGTTCCAGGGCGTTCTCGCTGTGCCTTTTCATCCGTACCTCCAAAGTTTCCAGACCTTGTATAATTTGGAAGGTATTGAACGGACTAAGACATGCACCATAGTCCCGTAGACCTTCTATCCGTACCTTGGCAATAAAGGCCGCAGGGCCCAGGGCTTCGTGGTACACTAGCCCATGATACCCAGGGGAGGGTTCCGTAAACTCCGGGAACTTTCCATTGGCCCAATTAAAGGTGCCTGCATCAATGACCGCTCCACCTAGGGCCGTTCCGTTCCCATTGATGTACTTGGTAAGCGAATGTATCACAATATTGGCGCCATGGGCTATAGGGTTCAAAAGTGCCGGGCTGGCCACCGTATTGTCCACTATAAAGGGAACTTCTGCTATTACGGCTTCCGTGGAAATTGCCTTGAGGTCCAGCACATCCAGTTTCGGATTTCCCAACGCTTCCACAAAAAAGGCCCTGGTGTTGTCCTGAACGGCCTTGCTAAAATTTGAGGGGTCGGAAGGATCTACAAAGGTGGTGGTAATTCCCAAACGGGGCAGGGTAACGCTCAACAGATTGTAGGTTCCGCCGTACAAGCTATTGGAAGCCACAATATGATCCCCCGCCTTCAACAACACCAAAAGTGCTGTAGCGGTCGCCGCCGTACCCGAGGAAGTGACCACAGAGGCAATACCGCCTTCCAGAGCAGCTAAGCGTTGTTCCAATATATCATTGGTGGGGTTGTTGATCCTGGTATATATATTTCCGGTTTCCGCCAAGGAAAATAAATTGGCGGCATGATCCGCACTGTCGAACACATAGGCCGTACTTTGGTATATGGGCACTGCCCGTGTTCCACCATTTAAGGTAGTATCGTGGCCTGCATGCAACGCATTGGTAGAAAATTTCTGATCACTCATGACTTTTGTTTTTTAATTTCACAATTCCTTAAATACAAAGTCAAACCCTCAATGCAACGGCTGCAACAGGTAAAATCAAAAAGTTAAAAAGAAAGAAAAATTACGGAGGTAATTCAGATATGTTATCTATTCCCATATACCGGGATAGAATTTAGCACCTTCTCCGTTCCCGAAAGCTATCGGTAAACAAAGGGTTGCTAAGGCTTCATAGGGTCTATTCCCTCCACCTTTCTTGATAACCATTCAATATGTGTTTGAACTTTAACGCTACAAATATAGCTACGGAAAATTTTAATTTCCTAATCTTTTTGGGAAAAATTACAAATTGAAAGCCGATTTCACCTGGTCCACGGCATCGAGCTTCTCCCAGGTAAACAATTCTACCTCTTTTTCAATCCTTCCGTTATAGGGCGATTCAAAAACCTTATTGACCGTTTGGGGCTGCTTCCCCATGTGTCCATAGGCCGCAGATTCCAAATAAATAGGGTTTCGAAGTTTTAAGCGCTCCTCAATCGCAAAAGGTCGCATATCGAACAACTGCGCCACTTTTTTTGCAATCTCCCCATCGCTGAGTTCCACGTTTGCCGTTCCATAGGTATCCACAAATATAGAGGTGGGTTCTACCATGCCAATGGCATAGCTTACCTGGACCAAAATTTCGTCGGCCACCCCTGCAGCCACCAGATTCTTTGCGGCATGGCGTGTGGCATAGGCAGCACTTCGATCTACCTTGCTCGGATCCTTTCCGCTAAAGGCTCCTCCGCCATGGGCGCCTTTTCCACCATAGGTATCCACGATGATTTTTCTTCCTGTTAAGCCAGTATCTCCATGGGGACCGCCAATGACAAACTTGCCGGTAGGGTTAATATGGTATTTGATGTTGCCATTAAAAAGTTGCTGAACATAGTCGGGAAATTGGGCAATTACTTTTGGCATCAGAATACTCACGATATCTTCCTTGATTTTCAGGAGCATTTTAGCATCATCAGTATCAAAATCGTCATGCTGCGTAGAGACCACAATGGTATCTATGCGTTGGGGTACATTATCATCGGAATATTCAATGGTTACCTGGGCCTTGGCATCTGGTCTTAAATAATCGATTTGATCCTGCGCCCTTCGCAAGTCGGCCAGCCCTTGCAATATTTTATGGGAAATATCAAGGGCCAAGGGCATATAGTTCTCTGTTTCCTTGGTGGCATACCCGAACATCATACCCTGGTCTCCCGCTCCCTGATCTTCCTTGGCACCTCTGTCCACACCCTGGTTGATATCTTGTGACTGCTCATGGATCAAGGAAATTATGCCACAGGAATCCCCGCTAAACTGATATTCGCCTTTGGTGTACCCAATATTGTTGATTACTTCCCTGGTAATCTGCTGAACATCCAAATAGGTGGCACTCTTAACTTCACCGGCCAACACCACCTGGCCTGTGGTGACCAAGGTTTCACAAGCTACCTTGCTTTCCGGATCAAATGCCAGAAAATTATCCAATAAGGCATCGCTTATCTGGTCCGCAATTTTATCGGGATGTCCTTCGCTCACAGACTCCGAAGTAAATAAATATGCCATATACCACTGTTCTTTAGTGTTGAGGGATTTGACGAAAAAATTTAAAGAAGTTTACTAGTATGGATATATTCTGTAGTAACTGCTTTAGCATTTTTTGGTTCCCTGTTCATGCCCGGGCCAAAGAGGTTGCAATCAGTCAAATCCATCCTCTACACAATTGGTGCACAAAAGTACATATTTATCAAAGAAATCAAAATCAAAAAAAAGAATTTGTTCGTGGTATTTCAACAACTATTTTTTTCTCTTACACCAGATACTTGTATATTGTACGCCCAACCAAAATTTGATACCGACCAACAATTAATAGTACCATATGCATATTGCCGTTGCTGGAAATATAGGAGCCGGAAAAACCACTTTGACCAAATTGCTTGCCAAACACTACAAATGGGAGGCCCATTTTGAGGATGTTGTTGACAATCCCTATTTGGATGATTTTTATAACCAAATGGAACGCTGGAGTTTTAATCTCCAAATTTACTTCCTTAACAGTAGGTACCGGCAAATCCTGCAGATACGCGAAAGTGGCAAGAATATTATCCAGGACAGGACCATTTATGAGGACGCCCATATCTTTGCGCCCAACTTACATGCCATGGGACTTATGACCAATCGGGATTTTAACAACTATTCCAGTCTTTTTGACCTGATGGAGAGTTTGGTACAACCTCCCGATCTGCTCATCTACCTCAGAAGTTCCATTCCCAATCTGGTAAGCCAGATCCACAAACGTGGTAGGGAGTATGAAAATACGATTTCCATAGATTATTTGAGCAGGCTGAACGAACGTTACGAAGCCTGGGTACACGGTTATGAAAAAGGCAATCTGTTGGTCATTGATGTGGACCGCCTGGATTTTGTGGACAATCCCGAACACCTAGGGGAAGTCATCAACAAGATCGACGCCGAAATCAACGGCCTTTTTTAATTCCCCTCTTGGCTTAAACGGTGGGTTTTCCGTAATTTTTTCTTTTTATTCCATTAGGCATTGGTCCCTACTATGTCCTAATTTTTATACATAGAAAAAGGGAGCCAATGTTGCCATAGCTCCCTTTCCAAAAAGTTTGTTGTTTCCTTATTTCCTTTCCTCCATCGCGGCAGCATAGCTGATGGTAGTATCTTCCGTTTCGGAATGCTGTATTTTGGTTTCTAGTTGGATTTTCTCAGTGGCATTTTCGGCCGTTCCTGTTTCGTCCTCGGTATGTCCTCCCAAAATTGGGGCGATGACCAGACCTACCAAACAAGTAAGTTTGATCAGAATGTTCATAGAGGGTCCTGAAGTATCCTTAAATGGATCGCCAACGGTATCACCTGTTACTGCAGCTTTATGGGCATCAGAGCCTTTATAGGTCATTTCACCATTGATTTCGACACCGGCCTCAAAGGATTTTTTGGCATTGTCCCAGGCACCCCCTGCATTGTTCTGGAAAATGGCCCACATGACACCGGATACGCATACCCCTGCCATATAACCTCCCAAAGGTTCTGCCCCAAAGACCAAGCCAATGATAATTGGGGTAATAATGGTAATCAGTCCTGGCAATATCATTTCCCTTAAGGCTGCTTTTGTGGAAATATCAACACATTTTGCATATTCTGGTGTTCCGGTACCTTCCATAATTCCCGGTATTTCCTTGAACTGTCTGCGCACCTCTTGCACCATTTCCATGGCGGCCTTGCCCACGGACTGCATGGCCAATGCCGAAAAGACCACTGGGATCATCCCACCTACAAATAGCATGGCCAGTACGTCTGCCTTAAATATGTTTATGCCATCGATTCCTGTAAAGGTCACATAGGCGGCAAACAGGGCCAGGGCGGTCAAGGCAGCTGAGGCAATGGCGAAACCTTTGCCAACCGCAGCCGTTGTATTGCCTACGGAGTCCAAAATATCAGTACGTTCACGTACCTCAGGGTCCAATTCACTCATTTCTGCAACTCCGCCTGCGTTATCGGCAATTGGGCCAAAGGCATCTATGGCCAATTGCATGGCCGTGGTGGCCATCATGGCCGACGCCGCAAGGGCCACACCGTAAAATCCGGCCAAGGCGTAAGATCCATAGATTGCGGCGGCAAAGAGTATTACCGATGCAAAGGTAGATTTCATCCCAACGGCGAGACCAGCGATGATGTTCGTAGCCGCTCCAGTTGAGCTGTTTTTTACGATATCCAATACGGGTTTTTTTCCTAAACTGGTGTAATATGAAGTTACCACAGATATTAAGGCGCCTACGGCCAATCCGATACAGGCCGCTCCAAAAACATTGGTAGCGGCAATATCCCGATACCCTTCACCAAAAAACTTCATGCTCATGGTTTCCGGCAACATCCAATCGATCAAAAACCAGCTGGCCACTAGGGTCAATAGGATGGATGCCCAGTTTCCGGTATCCAATGCCCTTTGTACTTGGGCTTCTTTAGCGCTGTTACTGGATATTTTTACCAAAAAGGTACCGAGTATGGAGGCCAATATACCCACACCGGCAATAACAATGGGCAAGAGCACAGGGCCCATATTGTTAAAAGCATCCGTGAATTGTGTGGTGGCCGACATATCCTTTATCAGATAGTTCCCCAACACCATGGAAGCCAGGACGGTGGCGACATAAGAGCCAAAAAGGTCGGCACCCATTCCTGCTACATCCCCTACATTATCGCCCACGTTGTCAGCAATGGTGGCCGGGTTACGGGGATCGTCCTCAGGAATACCGGCTTCTACTTTCCCAACAAGGTCGGCCCCTACATCGGCCGCTTTGGTATAGATTCCTCCACCTACACGGGCGAATAGGGCTATGGATTCCGCTCCCAATGAAAATCCGGCCAGTGCTTCTAGTGCAATGGTCATTTCAACATAAAAGGAAGCGTCTCCCGTAATGAACATTTTAATGAAAATAAAGAACAATAGGCTTAGTCCCAATACTGCCAAACTTGCTACACCCAATCCCATAACGGTTCCCCCTCCAAAAGACACTTTTAGCGCCTGAGGAAGACTTGTTTTGGCCGCTTCGGCAGTTCTGGCATTGGCTTCTGTGGCGATGCGCATGCCTATATTACCGGCAAGGGCAGAAAAAATGGCCCCCAGAATAAAGGCCACGATGATAATCCAATGGGTAGTGGGCACAAAATAGGAGATAGCGCCCAAGGCTACGGAAGCAATCACTACAAAGACGGCAAGTAGGCGGTATTCCGCACTTAGAAAGGCCAATGCACCTTCTTTGATCGCCTTGGAGATACCTTGCATTTTTTCACTGCCAGCAGGCTGCTTTTTTACCCAGGCCATTTTTACGATCATAAAAAGAAGGCCTAAAACTGCCAATCCTATTGGCACAAAAATAATATTGGATTCCATATGTTCTTCTGTTAATTATTTAGCTGGGCAAAAGTAGTGAAATCATACAGAATAAAAAAAGCAATATCACATGCGGATATTGCTTTTTTTACCAGCCTTGAAATGCCACATTTACTTGATGCTCACTTCTTTCTTGGGAACGTCGCTTTTCGAAAACCGATTGATGCATTTGGCCACAATCTCTTTGGCTTCGGCCACATTTCCCCACCCACCAACGGCTACTTTTTTCTTTTCAAGGTCCTTGTAGACCTTAAAAAAGTGCTCTATTTCCTTTATGAGGTGCGGGTTCAGTTCGTTTAGATCGCTCACCCTATTGGATATAGGATCGGAAATGGGTACACAGATCACCTTTTCATCTGGGCCTTTTTCATCGGCCATATGGAAAACCCCAATGGGTTTAACCTCCATAACACAGCCCGGAAAGGTAGGCTCTGTGACCAGCACCAAAACATCCAGTGGGTCGCCGTCCAAGGCTAGGGTCTCTGGAACAAAACCGTAATCTGCCGGATACATCATGGAAGAAAATATCATCCGATCGTACCGTATCTTTTTCAGTTCAAAATCGTATTCGTATTTATTTCTACTGCCCTTGGGAATTTCAATCAAAACATCAAAGGAGGTGATTTCTTGTGCCGTCATAATTCGTCTTATTAGGTGGGCAAAGATACTTGAAATTGGGCTGATGCCATAACTAAGGCATCAAAAACTAAACCCGAAGGAACCGGTTACGCTAAAAGGCCTGGCATTGGGATTGTCCAAATAATTGCCCCGAAAGTTAAAATCTATCCTCAAAATCTTAAAGATATTGCCCACCCCAAAGGAATACTCCCAGTATATCTGGTTTTCCGGAGCGATTAGCGGAATGTTGGTAGGACTGTTCAAAGCAATGTTTTCATCCGAGAGTTGGCCCCAAGCGCCCCTAAGACCAACGATTTCCCTGAGATTAAGTTTTCGCAGGAAGGGAATTCGGGAGAAAAGCCTGCCGTTGAAATTATGTTCCAGGTGCGCGGAAGCATAAGTATCCGTAACGAATTCATAAAAATCGAGGTTCGGGAAGGTATTGTAGAGTGAGAATAGGGTCTGATTGCCAGGGATTACATTTAAAAGGCTTAGCGGGACCTCACCAAAGGTCTTGCCTACCTCAACCGTGCTCAGTAGTCTTCCAAAGCCTCCAATCTGCCAGGGTTGCGTATAGGAAAACTGTACTCTTTCGTAATCAAAATCACTGCCCAGAAAACCCTCTATACCCTTGGTATAGTTTAACAAGAGGGTGCTAAAATTGTCGTTGATGTTTATGCGCTCCACACCGTAGCCAATGGTTCGCTTCCCAGGTGTGTAGACCAAGATGGTGTTGATATCGAACTGCTCCACTTCCGAAGAAATGCCGGTGGGGGATGTGGGATCCACATAATCCAGGTTAAAGGCATCGGGCAGCGCCGAGCTTAGGGTGCGGAACGAACTGCCAATACGTATCCTAAAATTGGTAAGGGGTTCCACTTCTACATTAAAGGTGCTGAGATTGATGTTGGTAAGCCGGTCATTGGCCCCTACGGTAAGTACGGAAGAAGAAGCTATACTACGACCTAAAACGTCGTTTGTAGCGGTTAGGCTCAACCCTAACTGTTCTATATCCCTCCTATTCCCGCCAGAAAGAATCAAGCGGGTTTTCCGGTCCAAAAGAAACTTGGCGGAAAAACCGTGCTTAAATTTTCGGTCATCAAAGCCGTAGGCCATATACCCTTCCAAGCGCCAGGGGTCGTTTTGCCCGAAATAGGTCCTAGCACCGCCCCGTACGCGAATGCCCTCGGCATCATTGAATCCAAACACGCTGTAGATATCCCCAAGATCCAGATTCCATTTATCAATTTCCACATAGCCCGAATTCAGGATACTCACAATATTGTAATAGGTTTTGAATTTGGGTACGGTCTTAAGGGTGTCCAAAAGCTTATAAATGCCCTTTTCATCCTTGTTCAGTGTTTCCAGTCTACTGCTTTTCCAGAACAAACTATCCCTGTTGAATACCCTGGGGTCAAAGGGATTGGCTTCATTTTTATAGAATTCCAGGGGCCTGGGAACATTGAAGGTATAGTTGTCATAGACCGTGGTTCTCTTGCCGTAGATGCCCCTGGACTTTTCCTTTTTCCGCAGGCTGAAATCGCTTAGCATATAATCCCTTTTCAAGAGAAAAACCGAGTCGTTCACCACATCAAAATCCTGTTCTATATAAATCTCCTTTACCCAATTGATATTGGCACTTTTGGTGACCTCTAGATTGATCTTCTTTATGGCATAGGTAGAATCGTTCACCCAAAAATCGCCTTTAAAGGTGAGTTCGTTTTTTCTTCGGGGGTAGTAAATAATGTTATAGCACCATTTATTATCGATATAGGCACTATCCGATAGCACATAATTATAGGTATCTATACCTGTTTTGGACAGCGGGCTGGTAAAGCTTTTGTCAAAAAACTTGAGGTAGTTTTCGTAGATATCGTAATCCGAGTACAAGTCTTGGATAAATGCTGTAATGGCCTGGTTATTGCTGAAACCGGAATTTTTATTGCCCAATACGTCTTCCTTTTCCTCTCCCATTGCATTGTCGCCATACACCTTGGAAGCCACTTCGTTCAAAAAAATGGGCAAATAGGTCTTGCCCGTAATCCTGGAAGTATCCAAATCCTGGAACATAAATTCCAGGCCTTTGAACAACTTACTTTTCATTAGCGCGCTGTCTATGGTGTTTAAATCAAACTCTACCTTCTCGTACTTATCGTATTTGTACTGCTCAAACATGCGCAGGCCGTTTATCCTTTTTTTTGCCCATATTTTGCGTAGAATATCAATGGCCGGATTGTTCTTTTTGGATTGCCGGCCCACGTAGACCACGACCTCGTCCAATTGCTCGCTCTCCTCTACCAGGGGTACTTCCATATTGTAATTTACCTTGGCCGGCAAGGAAATTTCTATGGCCTGGTACCCGATAAAGGAAACGACCAAGGTGGAATAGGTAGTGTCCGATTCCAAATAAAACCGGCCGTTGTCATTGGTAATGGTACCTTCGGTGGAATTTTTGAACAGCACATTGGCAAATGCGACCGGGGAACCGGATTCGTCCACCACGATACCGCTAACCTTGGTTTGGGATAATGCAAAAAATGTAGAGAGGAGAAAAAAGGTAAAAAGCAGTTTCTTCATCTATTGGATAAATTCACCAGCATGCATTCCACTGATTCCAGGGACCATGCGTACATGTTTGATTAATTGATCTAGCGTAATGTTCCTATCAAATAATGTACCCTTTTAGAAAAAAATTCGCCAACTGTTCAGTTGGCGAAGCTAATATAACCCGACAAAACGGTTTTGATCATTTATATAACACTTTCTTAACAGCTTTGATGACATCTGTATGATTGGGAAGCCATTCTGCCAATAGGACAGGGGAATAAGGTGCCGGTGTATCTGCTGTATTTATTTTCACGATCGGGGCGTCCAAATAATCGAAGGCGTTGGACTGTATATGGTAGGTAATCTCCGTGGCAACATTTCCAAAAGGCCAGGCCTCCTCCAGCACCACCAATCTATTTGTTTTCTTTACCGAATTCACAATGGCCTCATAATCCAGAGGTTTAACGGTGCGCAGGTCTATGATTTCGCAACTAATACCTTCTTTATGGAGTTCATCGGCGGCCAAATAGGCTTCCTTTATGATTTTTCCGAAGGAAACTATGGTGACATCGCTTCCTTCCCTTTTGATATCGGCTACGCCCAAGGGTATGGTATATTCCCCTTCCGGAACTTCCCCCTTGTCTCCGTACATTTGCTCGGACTCCATAAAAATTACAGGGTCGTCATCTCGAATGGCCGATTTTAATAGGCCTTTGGCGTCATTGGGATTGGATGGCACCACCACTTTTAGACCAGGACAATTGGCGAACCAGCTTTCAAAAGCCTGGGAATGTGTGGCGCCCAGTTGGCCCGCAGATGCTGTTGGCCCTCTAAAAACTATCGGACAATTAAACTGTCCGCCCGACATCTGACGGATCTTGGCGGCATTGTTGATGATTTGATCGATACCGACCAAAGCAAAATTAAAGGTCATAAACTCCACGATGGGCCTGTTGCCGTTCATGGCAGAACCTATAGCTATTCCGGAAAAACCCAATTCGGAAATAGGGGTATCCAAGACACGGTCTGGTCCAAATTCGTCCAACATTCCTTTGGACGCCTTGTATGCCCCGTTGTACTCGGCAACTTCCTCGCCCATGAGATATATGGATTCGTCCCTTCTCATCTCTTCGGACATGGCCTCGGCTATGGCCTGCCTAAATTGTAAAGTTTTCATAATATTTTTGGCCTAATGATTAATCCCTATCGCTTAAAATGCAAGCAAAAATAGGAAAATATATGTCAATTCATTGACAGCCATGAATAAAAAAAATAGCAAAATTTACTATGCATGCATAGTAAATCTTAAAATTAATAGTTATCTTAGCGGCGTTTTAAAAAGACTAAAAACAGCAATAATGAAGATATTAGTTTGCATAAGCAATGTACCGGATACCACGTCCAAAATAAACTTTGCGGAAAACGACACCAAATTTGATACCAACGGGGTGCAATTCGTAATCAACCCGAACGATGAATTTGGGCTTACCCGCGCCATGTGGTTTAAGGAAAAACAAGGCGCTACCGTGCATGTGGCCACCGTTGGCGGTACCACCACGGAGCCTACCATCAGGAAGGCCCTGGCCATTGGGGCAGATGAGGCCATTCGTGTAAATGCAGAGCCTACCGACGGTTTTTTTGTGGCTGAACAATTGACCGATGTGGCCAAGAACGGCGACTACGACCTTATTATCGCGGGTAGGGAATCCATTGATTACAATGGCGGCATGGTGCCGGGCATCATGGCTACCTTGCTCAACATGAATTTCGTAAACACCTGTATCGGTCTAGAAGTGGAGGGCAACAATGCCACCGCCATGCGTGAAATTGATGGCGGAAAGGAAAAAATTGCCACCACCCTGCCACTGGTTATTGGTGGACAGAAGGGGCTGGTAGAAGAGAGTGATCTACGGATCCCCAACATGAGGGGCATCATGATGGCGCGACAGAAAAAACTTAGTGTAGTGGAGCCCATAGCCTCCAGCAACGCTACCGAAGATATTAAATTTGAAAAGCCCGCCCCCAAGGGTGCCGTTAAGCTGGTCGATGCCGACGATATGGACGAATTGGTCCGTCTTTTGCACAACGAGGCCAAGGTAATCTAATTAAAAACACAAACTCCAGGCGCAAAAAGCAGTTTGGAAGTTGCAAATCAACTATACAATATGTCAGTCTTAGTATATACAGAATCGGAAAACGGAAAATTTAAAAAGAACGCTTTTGAAGTAGCTTCCTATGCCCATGCGGTCGCCCAACAGTTGGGCACTGCGGTCACGGCGGTCGCATTCAATGCCAGCGAGGGCGAAAGTTTGGGTGCCTATGGCGTTTCCAAGGTGTTGAACATCGCTGATGATTCCCTTAAAACCTTCAATGCAAAGGCATTTGCCAATGCCATAGCACAAGCTGCTGAGCAAGAGGAGGCCAACACTGTGATATTGAGTTCCAGTGCGGATACCAAATTCCTAGCCTCCATTCTAACGGCCCAATTAAAAGCGGGTTACGTACCCAATGTAGTAGGGGCACCTTTAAGTACAGCTCCTTTCGTAGTAAAAAGAACAGCCTTTAGCAACAAGGGGTTTGCGCATACACAGATCAATGCCGAATTAAAGGTGTTGGGGGTTTCAAACAATGCTTTTGGCGCTCGGGAGAACAAGCTGGATGCGACAGTGGAAAATTTTGCCCCTACCCTATCGGAAACGGATTTTTCCACAAAATCCGTAGAAATAGATAAGGTTGTAGGCAAGGCTACCATCGCCGATGCCGATATCGTGGTTTCGGGGGGAAGAGGATTAAAAGGCCCTGAGAACTGGGGTATGTTGGAAGAATTGGCAGAGGTACTGGGTGCCGCTACGGCCTGTTCCAAGCCGGTTTCGGATTTAGGCTGGCGGTCGCATGGGGAACATGTTGGGCAAACGGGGAAACCCGTGGCCAGCAATCTGTATATCGCTATCGGTATTTCCGGTGCCATACAACATTTGGCGGGGGTAAGTGCCTCTAAGGTCAAAGTGGTCATCAATACAGATCCAGAGGCTCCATTCTTCAAAGCGGCCGACTATGGCGTTGTTGGGGATGCTTTTGAAGTAGTTCCCAAACTAACCGAAAAATTAAAGGAATTTAAAGCCCAAAACGCTTAATTTTTGTTAATTTGTGCCCCTGAAGGGCTGTTTAAATAACGGGCAATCCTTTTATTTAAACGGCCTTTTATAGTTTATAGATATGAGTTTAGTTCGATTAAAAATAAAGGGGATATCCTATAGCCAGACCCAAAATGGTGCATACGCCCTGATATTGAATGAAGTTGAGGGAGACCGTAAGCTACCCATTGTCATAGGGGCATTTGAGGCGCAATCCATTGCCATCGCCCTAGAAAAGGAAATAAAACCCCCAAGACCGCTGACACACGATCTTTTTAAGAATTTTGCGGATCGTTTTGATATCGTGGTCAAACAGGTAATTATACACAAGCTGGTAGATGGCGTCTTCTATTCCAGTATTATCTGCGAACGCGACAAAATTGAAGAGATTATCGATGCCAGGACCAGTGATGCCATTGCTTTGGCACTTCGGTTCGGGGCTCCTATTTTTACCTATAAGACCATTCTGGACAAGGCGGGGATCTTTTTAAAATTTTCTTCCAAGGACAAGGACAAGGAAGAAGGGGACGACAGTATTGTGGTCGATGAAATTTTACAGGAGGGTGAGACCGTGGAGATTGAGACCGGGGCCTCAGATGCCTATAAGGAATTGACCCTGGAGGAACTGCACCAGGAGTTGGAAAAAGCCGTGGCCAACGAGGATTACGAAAAAGCGGTAAAACTCAGGGATGAAATATCCAAACGCAAGTAACTAACCAACAACCACTTTATGAAATACGGACTTTGGATTCTTCTCTTTGTATGCTGTATTTCTTTTCCCTCATTTGCCCAAGAGACATCGCTTCCCGATAGTTTGCAGACCATCGCGGAAACCACCACCATTAATGAGGTAGTACCCCAGAAAATTCCGGAAATCATTCCCAACGAGGGCTTTTCCATCAACAGTCTATGGCGGGGCATGTTGGGCATGGGTGTCTTGGTGCTTATTTCCTTTCTATTCAGCGCTAATAGAAGGGCCATCAACTGGAAGACCGTGGGTATTGGCCTAAGCATCCAATTGCTTATCGCCATTGGGGTCCTGAAAGTACCCTTTATTAAGGTGGCATTTGAGAGTATAGGAAGGGTCTTCGTAAAAATCTTGGATTTCACTCGAGCGGGCAGTAAGTTCCTTTTTGAAGGATTGGTGGTGGATATGGATACTTTTGGGTTCATTTTTGCCTTTCAGGTACTCCCTACGATCATCTTCTTTTCGGCCTTGACATCTGTTTTATTCTACTTGGGAATCATCCAAAAAGTGGTCCGTGGCCTGGCCTGGCTGTTGACCCGATCTCTGGGTATTTCCGGGGCCGAAAGCCTTAGTATTGCGGGGAATATCTTTCTAGGTCAGACCGAAGCTCCATTGCTCATCAAGGCTTATTTGGAAAAAATGAACAAATCCGAGATCCTACTGGTAATGATCGGTGGGATGGCCACCGTGGCCGGCGCTGTTTTGGCCGCGTATATAGGGTTTTTAGGAGGTGATGATCCGGAGCTCCGATTGTATTTTGCCAAACACCTTTTGGCCGCTTCCGTCATGGCGGCTCCCGGAGCCATTGTAATTTCCAAAATGCTCTACCCGCAAACCGAATCGGTCAATACGGAAGTACAGGTCTCCACCGAAAAAATCGGGGCCAACATTTTGGATGCCATTGCCAATGGCACCACGGAAGGCCTAAAATTAGCGGTAAACGTAGGTGCTATGTTGCTGGTCTTCGTTGCCTTTATTGCCATGCTCAATGGCATTTTTGGATGGATCGGTGATTTCACCACCCTGAACGAATTAATCGCCAAAAACACTGCCTACGACAAGTTTTCATTGGAAGCCATTCTCGGTACCGTCTTTGCCCCGCTCATGTGGCTTATAGGCGTTGCCAAGGAAGACATTATGCTTATGGGGCAATTGTTAGGGATTAAACTGGCAGCCAGTGAATTTATAGGATATATACAACTGGCCGAACTAAAAAATATGGCCAACACCACACATTTTACCTATAACAAGTCCGTCATCATGGCTACCTATATGCTCTGCGGCTTTGCTAATTTTGCCTCTATCGGTATTCAGATCGGAGGCATCGGTTCCTTAGCGCCCGGACAGCGAAAAACCCTTTCGGAGTTTGGGATGCGGGCCGTGCTTGGCGGCTCTCTAGCCTCGTTGCTCTCTGCCACCATAGCGGGAATGATCCTAGGATAACCCCAAGTTTTACGTTTTTGGTTGATAAAATTTTCATAACTATTTAGGTGCTTACCTTCGGGAATAGCGGTCTATATTTTATTTTAGCCAGACGATGGGCGTCATGGTCCGTCGGTCTAACCCACAACACCCTAGTTGATACCTTAAAAAATAGTTGGAAAAGTACCTATGAAACAATACCACGACTTACTGAAACATGTGCTCCAAAACGGAAACCAAAAGGGGGATAGAACGGGAACGGGAACTCTGAGCGTCTTTGGGCACCAAATGCGCTTTGACCTTAGCGAGGGCTTTCCGATGATCACCACAAAAAAGCTGCACCTAAAGTCCATCATCCATGAGTTGCTCTGGTTTCTCAAGGGAGATACCAATGTAGGGTACTTGCAAGAAAACGGGGTCCGCATTTGGAACGAATGGGCCGATGAAAAGGGCGACCTGGGTCCGGTATACGGACATCAATGGCGCAATTGGAACGGGGAGGATATAGACCAAATCCGGGAAATTGTGCACACCCTACGGAACAACCCCAACAGCAGACGTATGCTGGTCTCTGCCTGGAACCCAAGCGTATTGCCAGACACCTCGGTTTCCTTTGCCGAGAATGTGGCCCAGGGCAAGGCCGCCCTACCACCCTGCCATGCTTTTTTCCAGTTTTATGTGGCCGATGGCAAACTGTCTTGCCAGTTGTACCAGCGCAGTGCCGATATTTTTCTAGGCGTCCCTTTTAACATTGCCTCCTATGCCCTATTCACCCTTATGATGGCCCAGGTCTGTGGCTACGCCCCGGGAGCGTTCATCCATACCTTTGGGGATGCCCACATCTATACCAACCATATGGACCAGGTAAGCTTACAATTGAGCCGGGAACCCCGGGAACTTCCTAAAATGATCTTAAATCCCGAGGTAACGGATATCTTCGATTTCACATTTGAGGATTTTACCCTGGTAGATTATAATCCCCACCCCCACATCAAGGGAGCCGTGGCTGTTTAACACCATTTGCATGAAACTATTTTCCTTGTTTTTTCTCGTATGCCTCCATTCTGGCTTTTCGCAGGAGGGGAAAATATATACCTCAAATGAAGTTGAAAGCCATCCATCCTTTGAAGGGTTTGAATGCGTTGACATGAGTGGGCTCAATTGTTTTGAAAATCAACTGAACGCCCACATAAAATCAACTATCCAATATCCGGAGGAAGCAATGAATAAAAACCTATCAGGGAAAGTCTATTTGCAGTTCATTATACAGAAAACAGGAAAAATTACGGACATTAAGGCAAGGGGTACCCATGGGTCCTTTGAACGGGAGGGCCTACGGATAATTCAGCAAATAACCAAATTAACTCCGGCCAAGGTAAACGGAAGTCCGGTTTCATTAATTTTTAATCACCCTATAAACTTCAGTTTTGACAAAGAGAAAGTCGGGGAAACTTCAATCTATTTTCCAAGGGAACAGCTTGTTCATCCAAAATGCGAGGCTGCCGGTGACCCGACTGCTTGTTTAAACCAGATTATCCAGGAAAAAGTAGCAACCGTTTTATATGAGGAGCGGAAAAATGTGAAAAACGGCAAGGATTCCTTGGCCATCCGTATTTCCTTTGGCATCCTGGACAACGGTACTTTGCCGGACGAACCTTTAGATATAAGTATCTCTGGTATTGAGCTGCGCAAAAAGTCCCGAAAAACCTTAGCGCAGAAAATTCGGCAAATGCCCTCCCTTAAAGTCCTGAACAGAAAATCATATTTTTATAGGACACGTCACGTTTTCAATTTTACCTTTCGCCACGGTGCTGACGGAAAATTGGAATCCATACCCCATAAAAAGAGATACGAGGGAGGAACTATTGAGGAAATACCCATTTTCCCAGGCTGTGAAGGCCTTAGCTATACTAAAGCAACCACGTGTTTCAATTCCAAAATGCAGCAACACATTAGAAGGCATTTCCAATATCCAAAGGAAGCAATACGAAAGAACATTTCGGGAAAAGTGGAGGTCACAATGAACATTGGTAAAAGTGGAGAAGTTGAAAGTATAAGGGCGAAAGGTCCCCACTCCCTCTTAGAACAGGAAGCTATTAGAATTATAAAACTTCTCCCAAAGTTTAAGCCCGCACTTGGCAATGGTTTACCGGTTACCATCCCGTATTCCGTCCCTATTACTTTTGGCCTAAAGTCCACCAGGGTTTCAAATTAACATCTTCTTAACCGGGTAGGGATCTCAAAAACCATAATTTCAGTATCTTTAAGGTATAATTTATCTCATGATACTTACGGAAAACCTGCTCGACTTCTTTCGGGATACCCGAAAGCATACGGAGGCCATCTGCTCTCCCTTGGAAATTGAGGATTATGTAGTGCAGCCCATCGTGGATGTGTCCCCGCCTAAATGGCATTTGGGCCATACCACTTGGTTCTTTGAGGAATTTATACTAAAGCCATACGGCGAAGGCTACCACCTTTTTGATGAGGATTTCTCCTTTGTCTTCAACAGCTACTATGAAACTGTTGGCAAGCGGGTAGTGCGATCGGACCGTGGCAATCTCTCCAGACCATCGGTGCAACAGGTCTACGCCTATAGAACCTATGTTACCAAGGCCATGGTATCCCTGCTCGAAAAAAACCAAAGTCAGGAACTGCTCGACCTCTTGGAAATTGGCATACACCATGAAAAACAACATCAGGAACTGTTACTTACCGATATCAAGTATATTTTGGGCAATAATCCACTACTCCCCGCCTATTCCGACACCTTTGAGGAGTATGTGCCGGAAGATCATGGAAGGGAATGGATTTCCATGGACGAGGGCCTGTATGAAATTGGGCATAATTCCCCGGATTTTTGCTATGACAATGAACTGGGTCGGCACAAGGTTTTCCTACCTTCCTATGAAATCTCCAATAAATTGGTGACCAATGGGGAATTTATGGCCTTCATCCAAGCTGGGGGATACCAACAATTTGATCTCTGGCATGCCGAAGCCTGGGATTGGGTAAACCAAGAACAGGTAACCGCTCCTTTATATTGGCACAATATTGAGGGAGAATGGCACCATTATTCCCTTAAGGGCCTGCGTAAAATTGAGCCGGATCAGCCGCTGGCCCATATCTCCTATTTTGAGGCCTTTGCGTATGCGCAATGGAAACAATGCAGACTGCCCACGGAATTTGAGTGGGAAGCTGCCCAAGAATTTTTTCCTTGGGGCAAGCGATGGGAATGGACGGAAAGCGCGTACATGCCCTACCCTTCCTATAAGAAGGCCGAAGGTGCCCTGGGCGAGTACAATGGGAAGTTCATGGTTAACCAAAAAGTGCTTCGGGGCGGCTCCGTAGCTACGCCCCAAAAACATACCAGGCCCACCTATCGCAATTTTTTCCACCCCAATTTAAGATGGCAGTTTACCGGATTAAGGTTGGCCAAATAATTTCGACTTAAGCAGCATGCAGCAAAAAACAAGCACCATTTTCAAATCGCAATTTGAAGAAGAGGTATTTCAGGGCCTCTCCGAGTACCCCAAACACCTATCCTCCAAGTACTTTTACGATGAACGGGGAGACAAACTCTTTCAGGATATTATGGATATGCCCGAGTACTATCTCACGGATTGCGAGTTTGAGATCCTTTCTACATACAAAGAGGAGATTGCACGCCTTTTCAGCGCTGGTACCGAGGAATTTAACCTGGTGGAATTGGGAGCAGGCGACGGAAAAAAAACAAAAATCCTTTTGCGCTATTTTTCAGAACAGCGTATCAATTTCACCTATTTGCCCATAGATATCAGTCAGAATGCCTTGGACCAACTGGAAAAATCGGTGGGTGAGGAACTACCAAAGGTGCCAGTTCAAACACAGCAGGGCACCTATTTTGAAACACTGGAGAGCATTAACCGTTTGGACCATACCAAGAAGGTCATTCTATTTTTGGGATCCAATATCGGGAATCTTTTGCACCCCCAGGCTATAGAATTTTTAAAACACATTCAGGAATTGATGCAAGCCGGAGATTTACTTTTCATAGGTTTTGACCAGAAAAAACATCCACAGACCATTCTGGATGCCTACAACGATGCGGCCGGTATCACAGAAGCATTCAATAAAAATGTGTTGGCCCGCATCAACAAGGAACTGGACGGTAATTTTGATTTGGACAAATTCCTACACTGGGAAGTTTATGACCCGGAAACAGGGACGGCCAAAAGTTATCTGGTAGCCAAGGAATCCCAGACCGTTCGCATTGAAAAACTCCAGCTCACGGTAACTTTTAAACCCTGGGAGACCATACATACAGAAATCTCCCAAAAATATGATAATGAGACCGTGTGCTGGCTTGCGGAAAAGGCTGGCTTGCAAGTAGAAACAGAGTTCGGCGACCCCCAAAATCAATATAAGAATTACATTTTCAAGAAAAAATAAGAGGTATGAAAGCTATTTGGAACAATACAGTAGTTGCGGAAAGTGATGAAACGGTAGTGGTAGAAAACAATCATTACTTCCCTGCAGAGAGCATCAAAAAGGAATATTTTAAACCCAGTAACACCCACACCACATGTCCATGGAAGGGCCTTGCATCGTACTATACCCTATCTGTGGATGGCGAAGAGAACCCCGATGCAGCCTGGTACTATCCGGAAGTGAGCGAACTGGCCAGGTCCATAAAGGGACGGGTGGCCTTCTGGAAGGGCGTTACCATTGAGGAATAGTCCCCAATGGCAACCCTTTGATCCATTAAACTTCCAAAACCGCGTTTTCCGAGCCCGCGAAATCGTTCCACTGGTAGCGATCGGCTTCAGCTTCGTTGACGTAATTGCCGTCAATCAAGTACCTAAACTCATAAGAGCTTTCCTTGGGAAGGTCGAACGTTCCTTTAAATGTTCCGTTCTTTAATTTTTTAAGCGTGCTGCCCTTGGGGTTCCAATCGTTGAAATCTCCAACAACAGCCACTTTTTTAGCATCTTCTGCAGGTACTGTAAAGGTCACTTTACATACTGGTTTAGTCTTTAAATATTGTTTAGCAATAGACATAATGTTCTGATTTTAAATTACGCTGCAAAACAAAGTATTAAATCGCTCACCCGCAATGATTAAAATCATATTTATCGATTTGATAAAATTAGGCTGACAATATGTTCACTTTGACAAAAAACACGGCGTAATTTTTGAAGAGGCAAAATGCTACTTCCCTGTTTTTAAGATTTCTACAAGTCTATCAATGTCATTTTCGGTGTTATAAAAGTGAAAACTGAATCGAATCCCCGTACCGCGGAGCGAACAGATAACATCTTTCTGGGCAAGCTGTCCATATATTCGTTCATTACCCTTGATATTGAATATGGTACTATGCCCTTCTCGTTTCAGCACGGCTTCTTCCAAGAGTCCCAGCTCTGCAAAGGCTATTTTTGCCTTGACCGACAGTTGTTCATTTTGCCGTGCTACGGTTTGCATGCCCAAGCGTGTTAGATAATCCAAGGAGAATTTGAGACTGCCAAAACTCAAGGTGTCCAGATGCCCCGGTTCCAAGCGCTTGGCAAAACGGACTTTTCCATTTTTGGACACATCCCCGTTAGCGGCATTGAGGCCGATTGTTCTTAAGTGGAACCTGTCTTTTATTTCTTCCTTGAAAAGCGCAAACCCGTTGCCATGGCCGGCCAGTAACCATTTATACCCGCTCGCCAATAAAACGTCCAATCCCGACTTTTCAAAATCGAAGTCCCTCGTACCACAGAATTGCGTGCCGTCCGCAAGGATGATCAAATCCGGATAGTTTTGTTTTAAGCGCTTCAAAAACTTAAGATCTATCTGTATACCGTTCACCCATTGCACCAAACTAAGGGCAAGGACAGAAATACGGTCCTGTTCTATCTTCGCGAGGATGTTTTCTTCCAGGTTTTCATCAATTGTTGCGTAGGAAATAATGAAGTCCCTATTTTCAAAGGGCCAATTTACCGAAGGGTAATCCCCTTCGAGCAATAATACCCGAGCATCCTGGTCCAGTCCCTCTAAAAGCATGTTGAGGCCAAGGGAAAAATTAGGGATCAGAGCCACACTCTCCCGGCTACAGTTAAAAAATGTACCGACCGTGGTCCTGGTTTCGGAGATAAGGCCAACGCACACCTTCTTGGCAGGAATACCGTCGATCAGAAAGTCTAGATCGTGCTCCTGTCTCCATTGCAGTAAACCGTCATAGAGCAATCCGGAGGCAGCAGTGTTGGCGTAAAGATATTGATTAAGCAAGGGAAATTCCTCTGTGAGCTTTTGCATGCGGCACAAATTGATAAATTGGATTTGTGGTATCTTTGCGAGTAAAGATAGGTATTAGCATGCTTTCCAAAAATAAAAACGAGGCCGAAATAAATTTGGAACAACACGAATTGCTCGAAACTGCCCAAACCCGAATAAAGCAGAAAAAGCGATTGTTTACCCATTTTGTGGTTTTTCTTATAGGCAGTGTTTTCCTCATCTTGATCAACAAGATCCTAAAGTACGGTGAGGCCTACGATTGGTTTATCTGGGCAATTACCCTATGGGCCTTCCTATTTGTGGTGCACGCGTTCAATGTCTTTGTTACACAGAAATTCATGGGCAAGGAATGGGAGCGAAAACAAAGGGAAAAGCTGGTCTTGAAACAGAAACAGAAAATTGCGGCCCTACAAAAGGAAATTGAGACAGATTTCCCCATTTCCAACATTAATAAAAAAAAAGAATAGTGCAGGACATCATTCTTATTGCGGCGGCAGCTGAAAATGACGCCTTGGGTCAGGATAATGATTTGCTTTGGCACCTACCAGATGATTTTAAACGCTTTAAACGGCTCACGCTGGGGTACAAGATTATCATGGGCCGCAAAACCTTTGAAAGTTTTCCAAAACCCCTTCCCAAAAGGATACATATCGTCATCACTCGAGACCGGAACTACAGCCCAAAATTTCCTGACTGTATTGTTGTGCACTCTCTCAAAGAGGCCCTTAATCATGTAGATAAGGGAGAGACCACCTATATTATCGGGGGTGGTGAAATCTACCAGCTTGCCTTGGAAATCGCCAACAAAATAGAACTTACCCGAATACACCATGAATTTGAAGCCGACACCTTTTTCCCAAGGATTGATGAAACCCAATGGAAGCTGGTGGCATCGGAATATCATGCAAAGGACGATAGACATGCCTATGATTTCACCTACCTGAGCTACGAGAAAAAATAGCGTTTAGAAATTGTGTTGTTCTACTGTGTAATTGGCCGTTACATCGGACAAAAAATCCTTCAATATTGCGGTGTCGGAATTGGAATAAAATAAATGGCTACTAGCCCTGGGATGCGAGTGCATCAAATTGTTTTGCTTTAAAACATGTAAGGTCTGCCGGGCTACGGCCTCCCCTGAATCCAAAATCTTCACATGGGGCGGGAGCATCCGCTTCAGTACAGGGATCAAATAGGGGTAATGGGTGCAGCCCAGAACAAGATAATCAATATCCTTTTCCAACATGGGCGCCAGGAACTTCCCGAGCAATTCCTTGGTCTCTTCCGTATTGATCTTGCCCTTTTCTATCAAGGATACCAGTCCCGCTCCCTCACGTTCAATAACAGTTATGCCGTTTGCGTGGTTTTTGGCCGTGCTATGGAATAGCTGGCTGGTGAGGGTTCCCTTCGTGGCCAGGACACCTACCGTTTTAGAGCGTGATTGCAGTGCAGCAGGCTTAATGGCAGGCTCTATCCCGATGAACGGAACTTTATACTGTTTGCGTAGTTGGTCTATGGCATTCGTAGTAGCTGTGTTGCAAGCCACCACAATGAGCTTACAACCCCTATTGAGCAAAAACTCCGTGTTCTTTATACTTAGCTCAAGTATTTCGGCATGGGGTCTTCCACCGTATGGGGCGTTCTTGCTATCTGCCAGATACACGGTGTCCTCATAGGGCAACAGCTTGTGGATTTCTTTCCAGATGGAAGTTCCGCCTATGCCAGAATCAAAAATACCAATGGGATCGTTCATCAATTAAGGCTTCCAAATTTAATGCAACTTACTAAAATAAAAGCTTGCCATGAAAACAAAAAAACCACCTCAATGAGGTGGTCGGTTCGGCTTGTATGGCAACTTTCATTAAAAGCCCAATTCCTTTTTTACTTCCGGCAGCAGATCTTTGCCCTTGGCCACGATCAGACCGAGTCCCTGGGTGGCATCCATGACATAGTCATAGCCTTGTGCAGCTGCCACCTTATCGATTGCGGCTTTTGCTTTTTCGGATATTGGAGCGAACAATTCTGCCTGTTTCTTCTGAATTTCCTGGTAGGCGGCCTGTTCGGCTTCTTTAATATTTTTTTCAAATCCCTGGAGTTCCGTGGCGCGCTTTTTATTTTCCTCTTCGGATTTGGAAGTGGCCTCGTTGGAATATTGCGTGTACTTGTTTTTTAACTCCGTGTACGAACTTTCTATATCGGCACTGTAGGTTTCCTGTAATTTCTTCAGCTCACCCTGAGCTGCCTTCATCTCCGGCATTTCAGATAAAAGTTGCTGCACATTAATGTGGGCCACTTTGCTCTGTGCATTTACAAAACCAGTAGCTGCTATGACTAAAACAATGACTACTGCTACTTTCTTAAGTTGTTTCATGATTTCTAATTAATGTTTGAGTGTTAATTTTTGAGTTTTATTCTTGCTAGGACACAACCCCAGCTTTTTTAGTTAATGGTGTCTTTTTCCTGTTCTGTATTTTCCTTCGCTTTCTTGCGTTCTTCTAGCTTGGCCTTTCTTTTGGCCTCGCGCTCCTCCAATAATTTCTTTCTTCTGGCCTCATAAGCTTTCTTGCGTTCTTCGCGCAATCTAAGCTGCTCGTTTCTCTTTTCTTCGGCGGTCTTTGTCCGGGCCTCTTCGGCCTGCTTTGCCTTCTCCTGGCGCGCCTTTAGTTCCTCACTGATCTCCTTCTCCAATTCCTCCCCTTCAAATTGATCTAACCGACTTTCGGCGCTCTGTTTCTTTTTGGGTTTGCTTATTTTTCTGGTTCTGGCAATACCCCTAAGGACCAAGTCACTAATATCGTGTCTTTTTTGGGAGTACAACATTACGACATCCGCTGATTTATCGAAAATAAAATCGTACTTTTTATTTGCCCCTATTTTCTGGACCTCGTTAAAAACCTGGTCCTGGATGGGCTGAATCAGTAGCCGTTTTTGAACGACCAAATCGCCCTGGGGACCAAACCTATCCTGTTGGTACTCCAACATTTCTTTCTCCAAAATCTGTATTTCCTCTTCCCTTTCCGTCACCAGTTCATCCGTCAACAATACCTTTTCCGCCATTAGGTCCTTTTTCATTTGATCAACGACACTTTGCTTTTGCTCTATCTCCACTTTCCATCTTTGGACCTTGGTCTCCAATTGATCGCTGGCATCCCTGTATTCCTCCACATTCTCCAGGATGTATTCCATATCCACATAACCAATCCGTACCCCGCGTTGCGCGTAACTAAGCGATGAAAATAATACAGCGGTTAAAATTAAAAGAACTTTCGTTTTCATTTTTATTGTCGGTTTTTACATAGAAAATATCGTGCCAAAGTAACTAAATATTTTAAAATGAACGATTTAACTTTGTTGAAACTGCTAAGAAAGTTCTGGTCTATGTTAAAACTGTTGTCCTATGATAAAGTGCGTTTGCCAACCACTTGGACCTACCGATCCGGGTATGTTGTCCGAATCAAATCCATATCCAAAATCAATTCCCAACAGGCCAAATGCGGGCATGAAAATCCGCAATCCAACTCCGGCCGATCGTTTTATTTGAAACGGATTAAATTCCCGAAAATTGTTGAAAGCGTTACCGCCTTCCAAAAATGCAAGTCCGTAAATGGATGCCGAGGGTTTTAAAGTAAGTGGATATCGCAATTCCAAAGAGAACTTATTGTAGATCACTCCGCCTTCCTGCTGGCCTGTCAAGGGATCCACAGGGGTTAGCGATTGGTTCTCATAGCCCCGTAATTGTACCACATCCCTACCGTCCAAGGTAAAATTGCCAAGGCCATCGCCCCCTACAAAAAACCGTTCAAAGGGAACATCGCCTATATCATTGTTGTAATTCCCCAAAAACCCAAGTTCGGCATTGGTACGCAACACTAACTTTTCTACCAAACGGGTGTACCAATCCCCTTTGAATTTGATCTTGTAAAACTCCAAAAGATTAAAACGTTCCGCTTCCAATTCTTCCAGACGTTCGTTTATATCCGCTATTTCCGGATCGTTCGGCACCAACGCAGTACGTTGCTCCAAAAGGTCTTCGCTCTCTGAGCGCAATGCTTTGAAGTCCTTATTGCTGAAAAGTGAGTAGGGCGGGGTAAACTTGGCCGTAACCTCAAAAGTGGATCCGTATAAGGGATAGATACGCCCTGGCCCTGCTGAATTTCTTGAAATCCCAAAAGTATAGGTCAGGGAATTGGCAGTTCCATTTCCAAAATTAAACAAGCCCGAGGTAAAATCCTGGAATCTATATAACTGATATCCTAGCGCATGGGATACCGTAAAAAAGTCGTCTGGCCATTGCACCCGCTTGGCAAGGCCAACGGATACCCCGGTAATCGAAAATTGTCTTGACTTATCTACCTGTATCCTTCCGTTGTTTCCAAAGGACGTTCCAAACTGCTGGGTCCTGGACAGGGACATGTTAAAACGGACAGGTTTTTTGCCCCCAAGCCAAGGTTCGGAAAAATTAAGGCTATACACCCTAAAGGTCCTACTGGCCTGTACCCTAAGCGCAAATGTTTGTCCGTCTCCCATGGGGACGGGTTTATACGCTTCCCCATTAAAGAGGTTCTTGATGGAGAAATTACTGAATGAAAGACCTAGGGTACCTATAAAACCACCACCGCCAAAGCCGCCCTGCAATTCTATCTGGCTAGATCCAGATTCCACTAAGCTATACTCAATATCTACCGTACCTTCGTTGGGGTTGGGGTTCTGGATATCCGGTGAAATCTGTTCGGCATCAAAGAAGCCCAATTGGCCCAATTCACGAATACTCCGTACGATATCGGCCTTGCTGTATTTTTGACCGGGACGTGTGCGCAACTCCCTGAAAATTACATGGTCATTGGTCTTGTCGTTGCCAACTACGGTTACATGATCTAAAAAGGTCTCCTTACCTTCTATGATGCGTATTTCAAAATTTATGGTATCGTTTTCGGCTGATACCTCTACCGGATTGATACTGGAAAACAGATAGCCGTTGTTTTGGTATAAATTGGTAATGTCCTCGGCATCCGGTTTGGAGTCGTCCGCTATGCGCTTTCTTAAAAGAACCCCGTTGTAGGTAGCTCCTTTTTTAATACCCAACACCTGTGACAACTGTCTATCGGTATATACCGTATTCCCAACAAAGTCTATATCACCAAAATAGTACTTATCGCCCTCCTCAACCTTGATCTTTACGTCTATGTTATGATCATCTACTACTATCACGGTATCCGAGAGGATCCTGGCATCCCTATATCCGCTTTCGGCATACTTGTCCACCAGGGAAGACAGATCCTCGGTATAGTCGGCCTCTATATACTTGGATTTCTTCCAAAAACGATAGAACTTCCTTTTCTTGGTGTTTTTAAGGGATTTACGAAGCTTTTTTGCAGAGAGCTGTTCATTTCCCTCGAAAACGATATCCCGGATTTTTACCTTGTCGCCTTTCTTTACATTGATCACCATATTCTGTGAATTGGTGGCCGAGGTATCCCTGGCTGTGGCAATGTTAACCTTCGTATTTAGGTACCCTTGTTTCCGGTATTTATTTTCAAGGTAGTTCTTTGTATTGGCGATAAGACTCTCGGTAATCTTTTTCCCCTTCTTTAAATCGGTGTCGTTGATAATATCCGGCACCTTTCTTTTCTTTACCCCATAAACGGTAACTTTGGAAAGAGTGGGGCGCTCCAGGATATTCAATTCCAGAAATACACGATCGTCCTCTACCTTGGTTATATAAAATGAGATATCGCTGAACAGTTCCAGCCCCCACAGTTTTTTGAGTATGGCACTTATTTCCTCTCCTGGCAAGGTAATGGGCTGTCCTACCCTAAGACCGGTATAGGTCTTTACGGTCTGTTCGTTATAACTTTGCAGACCGGTGACCTCCAAGCCACCGAGTATATACTTTTTACCATCTTCGTACGAAGTCTCTTGGGCAAGTGTGGTAGTTGTAAATAAAAGGAATATGAGTATACATGAAAATACTAGAGATATGATCTTTTTCATATCTCTAGTTGAGTTGTTCGCTAGTTTTTCCAAATCTTCTTTCTCTGTTTTGGTAATTTATGATTGCCTCTACCAAATGATGCTCACTAAAATCGGGCCAAAATACGTCAATAAAATATAATTCAGCGTATGCAATTTGCCAAAGTAGAAAATTGCTGATTCTATGCTCTCCACTGGTGCGGATCAGCAGGTCTACATCGGGCAAGTCATGCGTGTAAAGATGAGTATTAATAATGGTTTCGTCAATAGTTTCGGGAGAAATTATATTATTTTTAACTTTGACACTTATTTCATAAACAGCGCTTTTTATTTCCTCTCGCGCTCCGTAGCTCAAAGCCAAAGTCAATGTCATTCCCGAATTTTCACTGGTTTTGGAAATGACCTCATTCAGTTCTTTATAGGCCTTCTTTGGGAGGGACGCAATATTTCCTATCGCGTTCAATTTTATGTTGTTCTTGTTTAGGGTATCGAGTTCCTTCTTGAGGGATGAGACTAGCAGCTTCATGAGCGTGTCCACCTCTATTTTTGGTCTTTTCCAATTTTCTGTTGAGAAGGCGTACAGCGTGAGGTAGTCCAGTCCGATCTTAGCGCAGTTTTCTACCGTCTGTTTTACCGCCTTTACGCCATTTTCATGCCCAAAGACGCGCTGTCTGCCCTGCTGCTTAGCCCATCTGCCATTGCCATCCATAATAATGGCAATATGATTCGGCAATTTACCGTCATTTAAATCCTTAATAGTGCTCATTCTAGTGCTACTCGAAACAATCGGAACACGGTTTTCTTCCAAAGGTATACGTTAAGGTAACCCCTGAGAAAACGTACCAATCATCACTTAAAATGTTTCCAAATCTGAACTGTTCAAAGTTGGATCCTTCGGGGTTGCTAGCGTCCAAATTATCGGTGAACGTATATCTGGCCCCTACTTCGGCCCCCAATATCAAAAATTGGTTCAGTCTTGCCTTAAGTCCAACCGTCATCGGGATGGCAAAAGATCCTTCTTTTTGATTTATTTCCTGCAACTGGCCTGCGTCAAAATAATTAAAGTCGTACCTAAAATAGGTAACCCCCGTATACAGGTAGGGCGTAAAAGCCGGTCCCAATTTATGCAGGTTGTATTCCACAAAATGAAATTCCAGGCCTGCGGAGGCTTCCAAAATGGAATTGTCCATGACAAAACCCCTTTGTTCCCTTGACGTATCTCCCGATTTCGTGTCATCAGCGGTAAAGCTTCCATATATCACACTGGCGCGCCATGCATATCTTTTGCTCTTGTTCCATTTGAACAATCCTCCAAAAGCCGGACCGGAAGGCAGCACGTAGTTGGTTCTTCCCACGTCGCCAATATTGTTGGCACCTCCTGCAAAAACACCTACTTCATATGTCTGCGCACCAACTTCTCCAAAGATAAATACAAGAAATAAAACAATAAATACTCTCATTAAATCTAAAAGTTTGCAAATATAACAATTCCAGCATTTTAGCCTAGAAAATTATCATATCTCTTGTTCTCTCTTGATAAACAGCTTTTAGCGTCATTTATTGTTCATTATAATCTCAATTCCGCCGGTCTTCTCCCCATAATAATTTGTTTCGAAGGGTCTTTAAAAAACTTTCCGAGGTGTACTCGATCAGTTTTATGGTGAAGTCGGCTTTTTGTACGGTGATTTCCATTCCATTTTCCAGAGTGGCGATCCGGGAGTCCAGGGAGACGAGGTGATGCTCTTCCCTACCGGAGACTTTAAGCCGTATTACCGTATCGTCCGATATAACAAGGGGTCTTGCGTTAAGGTTGTGCGGGGCGATGGGGGTAAGTATCAACGATTTGGCCGTAGGCGTAATAACCGGGCCCCCACAGCTTAAGGAATATCCCGTAGAACCGGTAGGCGTGGCAACAATGAGCCCATCTGCCCAATAGGAAGTTAAATATTCATCGTTCAAATAGGTTTCCACTGTAATCATGGAAGTGGTATCCTTTCTGCTCACAGTAATTTCGTTGAGCGCAAAGTTCAACTCCCTAAATTCTGGAATATCGTAATCCGTCCGCACTTCAACAAGGCTTCTTTCCACTACGGTATAGGCCCCGGCCACAAATTCGCGGACCACCTTCCTGACTTCCTCTTTTTTAAAAGTAGAAAGGAATCCCAACCGCCCAGTGTTTACCCCTACCATGGGTATGCCCAAATCCCGGACATAGGTAGCCGCCCTTAAAATAGTGCCATCGCCCCCAAAACTCACAAACATATCAAAGGAGGTATCCAGTCCTTTTTTTTCAGTGAAGGTCTTATAAGGAACTACCTTGGCCGAACGGGACAGGAGTTTATAGAAATCCTCCTCCAAATAGACCTCTGCCGATTCCTTTTCAAGCTCTTCCAAAAGCTCAAGCACAGGGGATACGGCATTGTCCTTATAAGTTTGACCGTATATGGCAACTTTCATACGTTCATATATTTAGTATATCGGTCAGACCCACCCAACGGCAGGTAGCCGTAGTTCGTCTACAAACATATTGGTCGTTTCCAAAATTGATGTGGTCCATTTTATCTATCCAAAAAATTGGTCATGAAGCGCCGATCGTTGCCGATCCGCTAGGGCAATGCTTATTTTATACGTTTAGATATTTATCCAAATAATCCGAACGCTGTTTTAGGTCCTCCAGAAATTGATCGTCATTGTTGCCAAATACAATGCTGTAATTATAGCGTCTAAAACTTTGGATGATCTCATTGAGGTTGGAAGTTCCTATTTTTATCGTAATCTGCACCACATCGTTCCTACTATCGGTAATGAACCCGCCCAACAATTTGGCATTGTTGCTCTCAACGATCTGCGCGATTTCTCCAAAGGAATAGTCTTTTATTCCCTTGGCCAGCACCAGAATACCCCCGGGTTCCGTAAAAAAAGGTGTTTCTATAAACACCCCTACGATGTCCGTAAGATCGTAATAACCTACTACTTTCTCGTTATCGTCCAAAACCGGTAATAAATTGGTGTCGTTCCTTGCAAAAAGCTCCAATACATCCAACCAAGAAGTCTCTTTGAGCACAAAGAAAGATTCCAGGGAATAGCGATAATCCTCTATGGTTTTGTGATCTTCAAAATTTCGCAGATCGTTCTCCCCTAGCACACCCACAAAATGTTGGCCCTCCTGTATAGCTACATGGGTAAAGGTAGAGTCATTGAAAAACTGTACAACATCTTTCAAGGGATTCCCTATCTGAAAAACAGGGAGCGAGGTGATTATGTGGGACTGAATCTGCATAACTTCATATATCTAACGCAAAATACTAATTTTAAATATCAAAAGGTATGCCTAATTTGTATTTTTGCGCTTAATACAAAGAGATCTACCGAAATGACAAAACTGAGTGTAAATATTAACAAAATAGCAACCTTGCGAAATGCCCGGGGCGGCAACGTGCCAGACCTTCTCAAGGTGGCAGCGGATATCGAAAGTTTCGGTGCCCAGGGTATAACCATACACCCTAGGCCAGACGAAAGACATATTAGGTACAGCGATGCCCATGAACTTAAAAAAATCGTGTCGACCGAATTTAACATTGAGGGAAACCCCATACCAAAATTCATTGACCTGGTTTTGGAAGTAGTGCCCGAACAAGTGACCCTGGTACCCGATGCCGTGGATGCCATAACGTCCAACGCAGGTTGGGATACCCTGGCACATAGGGGTTTTTTAAAAGAGGTGATCCAAACCTTCAAGGATAAGGGCATAAGGACCTCCATCTTTGTGGATGCCGATCTAAAAATGGTGGAGGGTGCTGCCGAAACGGGAACGGACCGAATAGAGCTCTATACGGAAAGTTATGCAAAAGCTTTCGATAAGGGAAATATGGAGGGTGTAAAGCCCTTTACCTCGGCTGCACAATTGGCCCATAGTTTAGGCCTAGGGATTAACGCCGGCCATGATTTGAGCTTGGACAATATAGGGTACTTCAAGGAAAGTGTACCACATCTTTTGGAAGTCTCCATAGGCCATGCACTCATCTGTGAGTCCCTGTACCTGGGTCTGGAAAACGTAGTGAACATGTACCTAAACCGATTGCACTGATGCAACAGCTTCATTCTAAGATTTTGGGAGAGGGAAAGCCCTTAGTAATTTTGCACGGCTTTTTGGGCATGTCGGACAATTGGAAGACCCTTGGGGCCCAATATGCCAAAGCAGGTTTTCAGGTACACCTCATCGACCAGCGCAACCATGGCAGAAGTTTCCATTCGGACGCCTTTGACTACGACATTCTTGCAGACGATATTTTGGGGTACACAGCGCAGCACGGCATAGGGCAGGCAATTGTTATGGGCCATTCCATGGGCGGTAAAACCGCTATGCAGCTGGCCACGGACCAGTCTCAACTGGTTGAAAAATTAGTGGTTGCCGATATTGCGCCAAAATTTTATCCTCCCCATCATCAGGATATCGTAGACGCGCTCAATACCATTTCCATACATCATATAAGCTCCAGAGGGCAGGCAGATGAAGCGCTCTCCCGGTATATCCCCGATCTGGGAATCCGGCAATTTTTATTGAAAAACCTATATTGGGCGGACAAAGAGAGGTTGGGATTTCGGTTTAATCTTCCGGTCCTGAGCCAAAAAATGGAAGAGATTGGAGAAAATATCCCCCCTACGGCCCAGTACTCCGGTCCTACTCTTTTTCTGCGAGGTGATCGATCCGAATATATTTCGCCCGACGACTATCCCGGAATCAAAAGACATTTTCCCCAGGCAAAAATTGAGGTCATAGATAATGCGGGTCATTGGCTGCATGCCGAAAACCCACAACAGTTCTTCACAAAATCCATGGCCTTCCTGAATTCTTAAAAATGTCTTAATTGTTAAAAACACTCCTGATTTATTATGCATGCATAATTTTTTACCCCAGAGTATTGCGAGTGTCATAATTTTGGTTAATTTTGGTTTTACTGTATTAACAGGAATTTAACGTAAACTAACTCAAAATTATATCCATGAAAAAGAGTATAGCATTGCTCGCAATTTTAGGGCTTGTCTTTGTTTCTTGCAGTGAGGATGATGCTGTGATACCCCCAGTGGTTACCCCTCCGACAGTCGATTTTACCAGTGGTTCCGCCAACTTTTCTACTTACGTTGCGGTAGGGAATTCCCTGACAGCCGGATTTTCCGATAATGCCCTGTTCATAGATGGCCAAACGGCTTCCTTTCCCAATATGTTGGCTTCCAACTTTGCCTTGGTGGGTGGAGGTAGTTTTTCCATTCCCTTTATGGCCGATAACTTGGGTGGTGCTACTTTGGGCGGTGTTCCTATACTTGGAAATCGCTTGTTTTTGGACTTTTCAACGGGCTCTCCCTTACCCACACCAGTAGCGGGAACGGGCAGCACGGAAATTTCGAATATACTATCCGGGCCCTTTAACAATATGGGGGTGCCCGGTGCCAGAAGTTATCACTTGGTCGCTCCAGGATACGGGAACGTAGCTGGGGTACAACCTGGACTTGCCAATCCGTTTTTTGCACGCTTTGCCTCTTCGCCCGGTACTACCGTCTTGGCAGACGCAGCTGCACAGGCCCCAACCTTCTTTTCACTTTGGATAGGCAGCAATGATATTTTGGGATATGCCACTGCTGGCGGTAGCGGTGAAGATCACAATGAAACCGGAAATTTGGATCCGGCAACCTATGCCGGCAATGACATTACCAACGCCAATGTATTCGCAAGCGTCTATGACGGCTTGTTGCAAACCCTTACCGCGAACGGCGCGGATGGGGTGGTGGCCAATATCCCGGAGGTGACCTCCATTCCGTTTTTTACCACGGTACCCCATAATCCGGTACCTCTGGATGCCGCAACGGCCGCCCTGCTAAATGGGGCCTATGCAGCTTACAATGGCGGATTGGCCCAGTTATCGGGCATAGCCTTACCTGCTGAGGAAGCGGAAGCCCGTATGATATCCTTTTCTGCTGGAGAAACCAACGCTGTTGTTATTATTGACGAAGATCTCACCGATCTTACCGGAATCAATCCGGCACTGATCAATATGAGGCAAGCCACAGCGGAAGATCTTGTGGTCCTGATCGCAAGGACATTTATCGGAACCCTGGCCAATCCTAACGACCCAACTTCTATTAACGGGGTGGCAGTTCCGTTGGCCGATCAATGGGTACTGACCCCTGAGGAACAAGAAGCGATTTCAAATGCCATAACCGCATACAATCAGACCATAGCGGCCTTGGCCACCCAGTATGACGTAGCCTTGGTAGATGCAAATGCCTATTTGGAAACGGTCTCCCAGACGGGGGCTCCCTTGGCAGATGGCAGCACCGTAACTTCTACATTCGCTGTAGGCGGGGGCTTTTCCTTGGACGGGGTACACCCATCGCCCAGGGGATACGCTTTATTGGCCAACCTTTTTGTAGAAGCGATCAATACAAAATACGGCTCCAACTTGCCGGGGGTGAATCCATTGGATTTCACTGGTCTGTATGTTGAATAATCTGGAAAATATGCTTACTTTTAAAGGTACCGATGTTCGGTACCTTTTTTATATAACCAAAATACAAACCCTATGAAACTGATCTTAAGGATTCTCCTGAGCGCCCTGGCCGTGGTCATACTCGCCAAGGTATTGCCGGGAGTAGGCGTGGACTCTTACACCACCGCCATCATTGTGGCCATTGTACTGAGCCTGTTGAACTTTTTGGTGAAACCAGTTTTGGTCATTCTCACCCTTCCGGTCACCGTGCTCACCCTTGGGCTTTTTCTCCTTATCATCAATGCGATAATCATTCTTATCGCCGACCACTTTATCAGTGGTTTCACAGTAAGCAGCATCTGGTGGGCGGTACTTTTTAGCCTGTTATTGTCCTTCTTGCAGTCCATACTGTTTTCCCTGCTCAAGGAAGATAAATAACTTTAAGGTATTCTTATGGCATTCAGTATTTTAAAAACTTGCCCGACTTCATAAAAAGTTCTATTTTTGCCTCCCATTTTATTATGCAAAATTAGAGATACAAATGAATATTACGAAAGAGCAGATCGATGAGTTGAATGCCGTGGTAACAGTTGCCCTTACCAAGGAGGATTACCAAGAGAAAGTAGACGGTATCCTTAAGGATTACAGGAAGCAGGCCAACATTCCTGGTTTCAGAAAAGGTCAGGTGCCCATGGGGTTGATCAAGAAACAATATGGGAAGGCCGTTTTGGTAGATGAGGTGAACAAGCTCTTACAGGACAATCTCAACAAATATCTTACGGAGGAGAAATTGGATGTGCTGGGAAATCCACTTCCAAAGCAACAGGACAATTTTAACTGGGATGCCGAGGAATTGGCCTTTGAATTTGAGTTGGGATTGGCCCCTGATTTTGAAGTGCCCCTTAAGACCAAAAAGGCCATTATCCACTATCGTATCGTTGCCGATAAAAAGATGATCGACGATCAGGTAAATCGCATACAGAAACAGTACGGTAAATTGGTAAACAAGGCCAAAGTGGACAAGACCGATGAAGTTACCGGTACTTTTAGCAACGAAGCCGAAGAAATAGACCATAAGAGCACCCTGGAGTTGGACAAGGTAAAGAGCAAAAAAGCACTGGAAAGTCTCGTGGGGAAAAAAGTGGGCGATGTGATAACACTTAAGACCAAAGGGCTCTTTAAGGAGGATTACCTGCTTACCAGTGCCTTGGGAATCCAAAAGGAAAAGGCCGAAAAACTGAATGTGGAAGTTACCTTTACCATAACTGAAATCAACGAAAGGGAGCCGGCGTCCTTAGATCAGGAACTGTTTGATAAGCTCTTCGGCAAGGACGTTGTAAAGTCGGAAAAAGAGTTGAAAGCAAAACTAAAGGAAGATTCGGAGAAACAATTTGAGCAACAAGCAGATCAAAAGCTGCTCAACGATGTGACCGAAAGGCTCATTGAGACCACAAAGTTTGAACTTCCTACAGACTTCCTTAAAAAGTGGATACAGATGACAGGAGAAAATCCATTGACAGAGGAAGAAGCGGTTGAGGAATATGAAAAATCCGAGAAAGGGCTTCGCTATCAGTTAATCGAGGGCAAGATCATTAGGGAGAACGACATCCAAATTCAATTTGATGAGCTTAAGGAATTCGCCAAGGGATTCATTAAGTCCCAAATGGCACAATACGGCCAACTAAATCCTCAGGAAGAAGAACTGGACAATATAGCGGCCAGGGTATTGGGCAATCAGGACGAGGTAAAACGACTATCCGAACAATTAATGAGCCAAAAATTGTTGACGCTTTACAAGGAGAAAGCAAATCTCAAAACCAAGGAAGTTACCTATGAAAACTTTGTCAAAGAAGTGTATGGGTAGTTTTCCAAAATAAAATAAGTATCTTTACGGTGCCGAAACGTTTAGTTTTTCGGCACCTTTTTTTTGTTTAAAACATATTGTATACAGACCAATGGATTACGGAAAAGAATTCAAGAATTACGCCATAAATCACCAAGGGATAAGCAGTACCTACTACGATGATATCCTGAGCAGCATGTATCCTACGGGCATGACCCCCAATATCATTGAGGAACGACAAATGAACATTGCCATCTTTGACGTTTTTTCCAGGCTTATGATGGATCGCATCATCTTTTTGGGAACCGTGATCAACGATCAGGTGGCCAATATTATCCAGGCACAATTGCTTTTTTTGGAAAGCACGGATAGCAATAAGGATATACAAATTTATATCAATTCCCCCGGAGGCAGTGTTTATGCAGGCCTGGGGATCTATGACACCATGCAGTTCATAAAACCTGATGTGGCAACCATATGCACGGGCATGGCGGCTTCCATGGGGGCCGTACTCCTCTGTGCCGGGGAAAAGGGCAAGCGTAGTGGCCTTACCCACTCTCGCGTTATGATCCACCAACCTTTGGGCGGTGCCCAAGGGCAGGCGAGCGATATTGAGATTACGGCACGGGAAATCCTTAAACTTAAGGACGAACTGTACCAAATCATAGCAAAACATTCCGGACAGTCCGTTGAAAAGGTACACGAGGACAGTGACAGGGATTATTGGATGAAAGCTGAAGAAGCTAGAAAATATGGGATGATAGACGAAATTTTGGTAAGGGATAGGGATTAAATTCGACGTATTACCTTGAAAAATAGCGGGTACACGCTTTTGCAATAAACCAAAACCCCCATTATTTCGTTACTATCTATAAAGTTAGACACAATTATGGCCAAGGAAAACTTAGAATGTTCTTTTTGCGGAAGGAAAAAACCGGAGACCAATCTTTTGATTGCCGGTCTGGATGCGCATATTTGTGATCGTTGTATAGAACAAGCGCATGGCATTGTTTCTGAAGAATCCAAGCAATCAAAAAACCATGACCTCTCCTCCGAATTGGTATTGAGAAAACCAAAGGAGATCAAAGATTTTCTGGATACCTTTATCATTGGCCAAGAGCGCACCAAAAAAGTAATGTCGGTTGCGGTCTACAACCATTACAAAAGACTCTTGCAACCCAGTTCCAAGGAGGACGAGATAGAAATACAAAAGAGCAACATCATCATGGTGGGCCAAACCGGTACGGGCAAGACGCTCATGGCCAAAACCATAGCTCGAATGCTCAATGTTCCTTTGGCCATAGTGGATGCCACGGTATTGACCGAGGCCGGCTATGTGGGCGAGGATGTGGAAAGTATTCTCACCCGGCTGCTCCAGGCCGCCGACTACAACTTGGAAAAAGCGGAACGCGGCATCGTGTTTATCGATGAGATCGATAAAATTGCCCGTAAGAGCGACAATCCTTCCATTACCCGTGATGTATCGGGCGAAGGCGTACAACAAGGGCTTTTAAAACTTTTGGAGGGCACCTCGGTAAATGTGCCGCCCAAGGGAGGAAGAAAACATCCTGATCAGAAATTCATTGAGGTGAACACCGAAAATATTCTGTTTATAGCCGGTGGTGCCTTTGATGGGATAGAGCGCATCATTACAAAGCGGCTCAATATGCAGGCGGTGGGATATAGTGCCTCCAAGGCAGAGGACAATTTGGACAACACCAATGTGCTTCAATACATCATTCCCAGGGATTTAAAGGAATTTGGACTGATTCCTGAAATCATAGGGAGGCTTCCGGTACTTACCCATATGAATCCATTGGACAAAAAGACTCTAAGGGCCATCCTAACGGAACCTAAAAATGCCATCATCAAACAATATGAAAAATTGTTTGCCATGGATGATATCAGTTTTAAGATAACCGAGCAGGCCTTGGATTATATTGTTGAAAAGGCCATTGAATACAAATTGGGTGCACGCGGCCTACGTTCGCTTTGCGAGGCCGTTTTTACGGATGCAATGTTTGAGCTGCCCAGTAGCGATGAAAGTGAATTTAAGGTGACTAAACCCTATGCGGAGGACAAATTATCGCACGAGACCATTAAAAAGCTAAAGGCGGTTTCCTAAGCTTCCTGTTTCCGAATTGCCCTTTCGAGCAAATCCTGACACACTTTTCGGACGATTTTTTCATCGGTGTACAGTTCGTGCCCAAAATTGGGTACCAACTCCATGGTCACTCCTATATCCTTTGACCATTCGGTAGACGGTCTAAAAGAATCGCGATCCCCATACATAAGGGTCAGCGGAACTTCGGGTCTTTCTTCCTCCAAACGCAGTCTGGTTGCAGAGATGGTGTACAGGGATTTCATAGGCAATCCCAAAAGACCGGCTTTCCATGCAATGGTTCCTCCCGTACTAAAGGCCAAGTAGTGAGAGGCCTCGTTCTCCTTCTTTAACAGATGGGCCACAGCAGTGCATATACCCCCTTCCACAAATTCCTTATGGATATTTTCGGCGGTATCTACAGTGAGATCAATATTTGCCAGTTGCTGGCAATCATAAAAAACAATGTTGAAATACTGTTGTAAATAGCCCAGATAAGAGGTAATCCAGAGGCCTTTTTTGGCGCCCCACATATCCGATACAACAACTAATCTTTCTGCCATATTTGGGAGTTTATATTATACTTTCGGTTAAGTTTTGGTTATAAATATGAACAATAAACGTTAAAATTCCTTTTTTATTTGTTCATCTGGAGCAATTCGTCGATGTAGCCCCTATCATTGGACAATCTGGGTATTTTGTGCTGACCTCCAAGCTTGTTCTTGGATTTTAACCAATCGTAGAAGAGATTCTCCCTGGCAACATGCACTTTGGGCATTTTTAAGGTCATGTTGTTATAGCGTTTTGCCTCGTAATCCGAATTCAGCGATTTTAGGGCATTATCCAAGAATTCCGTAAAATAATTGAGTTCGTCCGGTGCTTTCCTAAATTCGATGATCCATTCGTGGGCGCCTTTTTCCTTTCCAGACATAAAAATGGGGGCCGCTGTATAATCCATAATCTCGGCGCCCGTTTTTTTACAGATGTTCTTCAGGGCCTCCTCTGCATTTTCTATGATCAATTCCTCCCCAAAGGCGTTAATATGGTGTTTGGTACGCCCGGTTACCTTTACCCGATAGGGATCCAGCGAGGTAAATCGGAGCGTATCCCCTATTTTATAACGCCAAAGTCCGGCATTGGTGGTAATGACGATAGCGTAATTTTTGCCCGTCTGCACCTGCCATAAGGGAATGGCACGTTGTTCTACGGTGCCATAGGTTTCCATGGGAATAAACTCGTAGAAGATGCCGTAGTCCAGCATCAACAATAGGTCATCCGAGTTATTTCTGTCCTGAATGGCAAAAAAGCCTTCGGATGCGTTATATATTTCGTAATAGTTAAAGTTTTTTCTGGGTAAAAGTTTTTGGTATTGGTCCTTATATGGATTGAAACTGACCCCTCCGTGAAAATACACCTCCAGATTCTCCCAAACCTGAAAAAGGTGATCCCGGCCCGTTTCCTCTAGGACCTTGTTCAACAAGACCAGCATCCAAGAGGGTACGCCTGCCAAACTGGTCACATTCTCCTCCACACTTTCCTTGATGATGGCACCCATTTTAGTCTCCCACTCGCTCATGAGCGATACCCTGCTGCTCGGGGTGCTGCTCAACTCGGCCCAAAAGGGCATATTGTCTATTAAAATAGCGGACAAATCCCCGAAAAAGGAACCATTATCCTCATAAAGTTCCTTGCTGCCGCCCAAACGAAGGCTTTTTCCATTGAACAGTTGCGAGTTCTCATTGTTGTTCAAATAAAGGCACAGCAGGTCCTTTCCCGATTTATAATGACAGTCTTCCAAGGCCTCCGTGCTCACAGGGATGAACTTGCTCTTGGCATTGGTGGTACCGCTACTTTTGGCGAACCATTTGATCCCTGTGGGCCAAAAAATATTCTGCTCTCCCCTACGGGTGCGTTCTATCAGGGGTTCTGTCTCCTCATAGGAGACAATGGGTACCCTTTGGGCAAAAGTTTCGTAATTGGCAATGGACTCAAAACCGCGCTTTTTTCCTATTTCTGTATCCTTGGCCATGGAAATCAATTGATGAAGCACCTCTTCCTGAACCTCAGCAGGGTACTTCAGAAAAAGTTCTATCTGGTGATAGCGCTTTTTTAGCAACCATGACGCTATGGAGTTAAATAAGGGTATTGGCATTTTTAGGTATCTTTATCCTGAAAATATCCAGGGGTAAAAGTTTCGTTGGTTTCATCAAAATAGCCCTTAAATTTACTACTTTCAAATTTATTTTAAATTAAAATGACTAGTATGCTGTACGAAGGGGTTTTACGTAAAATGCAGACCGAAATGGGAAGCCCCATTCAATATTATATGCTCTTTGAGAACGATTTTTTAAATGTTAACCAGGTACTCGATAAGAGCTTGCAGATCAACTTCATAAAATTCCAATGCCTCAATTGTGGAGAAGACCGTCCGATATACCGCCAAGGGTTCTGCAAAAGCTGTTTTTATGAAACGGCCGCCGCAGGCGAGTGGATTATGCGGCCCGAACTGAGCACGGCTCATTTGGATAAGGAGGACAGGGATCTGGAATACGAAAAAAAGGTGCAGTTACAGCCACATATCGTATACTTGGCCAATTCCAGCAACATTAAGGTAGGAGTAACACGGAAGACACAGGTCCCTACCCGTTGGATAGACCAGGGGGCACACGAGGCTATTGAAATTGTGGAGGTACCCAACCGATATTTGGCGGGCATTACGGAAGTGGCCCTAAAGGATCATCTCAGTGATAAGACCAATTGGCGCAAAATGCTTACCAATGATGTAAAGGACGAAAACCTAGTGGAATGGCGAAACAAACTGAGGTCCTACATTCCGGAGGAGGCAACGGATTACTATATTGACAACAATACGGAGACCCATCTAGAGTTTCCGGTGCTCAGATATCCAGAGAAGGTGAAAAGCCTTAGCCTCAATAAAAATCCCAACTATACGGGCGTTCTAAAGGGAATCAAGGGACAGTACCTCATCTTTGAGGACAATACGGTGTTCAATATACGTGGAAGCGAAGGCTACTATGTAGGTTTGGGGGTTAATTAATGGAGTTTTTTTCTGCTTTATCGCTATGGAAATGACAAGAGAACTAGGTAATAAAAAATAATTCTTACCAGCTTCATTTCTTTGTTTGTCCAAAGAAACGAAGCAAAGAAAAGACACCTTCTACACAGGAATTTTTGCTTTGCAAAATCGGTGTCGAAACTTCTACATCACGCCCTAGCGTGACGGTACCAATCGAAGCTTTCTCCACCTATTCTTTGTAGAAGGGGGTTCAAAAGAAATCATTTTGTCACATGCACCATTCCAATGAAGCTTCTTTAATCAATTTTTGTTTGGTCAATTAACGGAATCTTTCTCTTTTTTCTTCTTTTTCCCCAACAGATTGCCCAAAATGCCTTTGGCTGCCTTTTTGACGGGATCGGTCGATGTGGCGCTCGAATCGGTTTTTGATCCAACGGTATCTTTTTGTTTATCGCCCAACAAATTCCCCAGGGTACTGGTTACCGATTCTTGGGAACCGGTTTGGACGGTGGAATCCTTATCGGATGAATTTCCCGAAAGGATGTTGCCGATCAACTCCTTGGCCTGGTCCTTGCCCTGGTTGAGTAATTTTTGCTTTTGCACCTCTACCAGCTGGGCCGTCAGGTTCTTGACCCCAGAACTTAAATCGGTACTGACCGTTGGGGCCCCAAAACTGCCCCCTATGTTTGCACTGATGGGGACCGTCATATTTTCCAGCTCCTCATCATCAATTTTGGCAATAAGGTTGTTCACTTCGCTGCCCAAATACTTCGTGGGTACATCCAGGGTGGCCGTGTAGTTCAGTGCATTGTCAAAGGTATGGCTCCCGCTAACGTTTACGGCAATATCTTCGTACATGACCGTAAAGGGTTTAACCTTCACCAATCCATCTTCAAAAGAGAGGGCCGTTTTTAGCCCTTTTAGATTAAGTTTATCCGTCTCCAGAAAACTGAGCTTGCTGCTTAGGGACGACAGTATTTTTGCCTTTTCGGGCTTGATTTCCGTGGCCAGTAGTTCCGCCAATACGTTGCCCGTAACCGAAGAAAGGTTTGGCGTAAAATCGTTCTTTAGATTTCCCGATAATTGAACATCCGAATTCAACTTCCCCCTTAGTGCACTGGCAACGGGCGCCAAGGCCTTGAACAGTTCCAAGGCTTCAAAGGTCTCCCCGATCCTAAAACCGTCCATCCCCAATTTCATGGCAAAGGTAGGGGTCTCCGCTTTCGTGGAAACTTCTCCATTAAGCGCCAGTTTCCCATCAAAAAGAGAAGAACTCATTTGTGAAAGGGTAGCTTTTTCATCCCTTATCCGTAAGGTTCCGGAAACGTCCTTTAGTGCTAGGTTGTCATATAGCACCGTAGCCGCATTGGCCCTTATGGTGCAGTCCAAAAAGGACGGAATCTTTATTTTTTCCGTGGTTTCCGGCGCCTCGGACGTTCCGGAAGACTCTTCCACCATAAAATCGTTCAGCGCAAAGGTGTCCGATTCCAGGTCGAAATCCCCAACGACTTTTTCATTGTTGAACAGGAATCCCAAAAGATTGGTAAGGGTACCCTTGGCCTTAAAATCGGTTTTTCCCGTTTGTCCACTAAGATCGTTCAGCGTCACCGTTTCGGGATCAAAGGTCAGGGCTGTGGATTTTATTTCAATGGGATTTGCAAATTCTTCTGAGCTGTATTGAAAGTTGGAGAGCTGTAGACGGCCTTTAGTACTGGTATTCCCATACCGTTTGTTTTCTACCGAGGCCATATCAAAGGCTGTAGTGACATTGGCATCCAAGATGCCCTGCAATTTCAGATCCTCCGGCATGGGATAGGCCTTTGAAATATTGGACAGGTCCATTTTGGCATCCAAATGGGCATTTACCTTGGTATTGCCCAATAGGTCCACCAACTTGGCGGTCATATTGAAGCTATCTGAGTCAATTCTAAATTTTAGTCTGTTGATTTCTACATAGGTGTCTTCGCTTATACCTGTTTTGTTCGTCACAGCCATTTGGATGGCGATATCCTCAACGGATTTGGGCAGGTCAGGGTACTTAAAGGAAGCCTTATCAGAATTTACCCGAATATCGAAGGTGGGGATATGTTCCTCATCCACCACACCCTTGAAAACCCCTGCCACTGTAAAGTTGCCCGTGGTCTGCACATTTTCAATGTTCCTAGCGTAGGCTTCGGGCAACACCGCCAGAAAATTCTTAAACCCCGAGGAGGGGGTCTCAAAGCTAATGTCTACCTCCTGATTATCTTCGTTCACCTGCACGTAGCCTTCAAAAACCAAGGGTAATTGATTGATTACAGCCTCATTTTTAAGAAAGGAATATTTGTTCGCTTTCAAATCCATGCCAAGGAGTGCGTCCAACTGCACCTTGTTTTTATTCAAGTAATTGGTACTGTCTAACTGAAAGGATACCAGGGCATTGGTATGCGTATCCAATTCCGACTTTTCAAGTGACAGGTCCCCACTACCCGAATGATCCAGATCCAAGAGCTCCAATTGAAGCCCTGTGGACAAATCCGTATAGCGTATTTCGGAATTGGTGATCTCATAAGACTCCAGGGCCAAGCTAAAGTTATCGGATTTCCCTTCGGTTTCCTCCACAGTCTCGGTTGGTACCGCGATATCGTAGTTGGCAATTCCCAAGGAATCGATGGTGATTTGCAAACGAGCACCATCAATGGTTAAACTACGTATGCCGATGGGTTCCGAGGCATCTTTGAACAGTTCCCCTATGCCCATCTTTAACACCACTTCCTTAGAAGCGAACAGCGTATCTCCGGCAAAGGGGGCAGCGGTAACCAGGCTGATGTCTTTAAGGCTTACCTTAGCCTTGGGGAAGCTACTGAAAAGACTCAGATCGGCCTCGGAAAAATCCAGGGTCCCGGTAATGTTATTGTTTACCTTGTTTTTAATGATATCGGCTATCTTGCCCTTGAGAAAAAATGGGGCGGCAATGAGGGTGAGTACAAAAAGTAATACAACGACACCTACAATCCTGACAATTTTCTTTTTCATATCTCCTATACTTATTCCTGTTCTATCAACTTAAAAAAGCGCCACTTATTATATGTCGAGCGCTATTTCCCCACCAACGGGAAGTTTAAACCGTTTTCTTAGGATATATACGAACAAATACAGAAAAGGGGTGTCCAGAAATGCTATAAAAACCTTAAAAAGGAAGCCGCTGACCACCAGGCCGTAAAATAGGCTCCAGGGGAGCACTCCAAAGAGGCATAAAAGGCCTACCACCGTAAAGGTATCTATGAACTGTGAAAGAAAGGTAGAGAAATTGTTTCGCAACCAAAGGTACTTTCCCTTGGTGAGTCGTTTCCAGAAATGGTAAAGGGCAATATCCACGTACTGGGCCGCCAAATAGGCGAGCATCGAGGCCAATACGGCTACAGGGGAAAGCGCAAACACCTGGCCAAAGACGGCATCGTCTACCGGGGAGGTGGGAATGGCCGGGACAAAATCTGCCAACAGCAGGATGCCCATAGAAAAAAAGGAGGCAAAAATACCTGCTGTTACGATTTGGTTGGCCCGTTTTTTTCCATAAATCTCGGAAATAAGGTCCGTAATCAAGAAGGTCAAGGGATAGGGCAATATCCCCACAGAAAGTTCAAAAATAGGCGCCCCAAATATGGTAATATCGCCAAACGGATTCCAGTAGAAGAACTTCTGAAAGATCAGGTTGGAAACCACCAATGAGGTAATGAAGAGCGCGCCCAGATATAGATAGATGGTATAGGCAAGCCTCTTGTCCTTAAGCGTCATATATTTTATTTAATATTCAGCGCAAAAGGCATCCTTGCCTGAATCCCCTTTTGTTGCATTGCCCGTTTAATTTGTTTTAAGATGGTATAGGCTTCCTCGCCCACTTCGGCTTGGATAAAAGCTTCCTTATGCTGCACGCTGGTGCCGCCAAAATCTTCCATAAAGCGCTCAAAGCCCGATTTGTACCTGGGATATTTTTTTATTCCGAAGGATTCAACTTCTGCCAGGGAGGCCGCGGCGGTAACCGCGTCGTCCAAACCGCCCAATTCATCGATCAGTCCCAGCCGTTTTGCATCGGTACCGCTCCACACCCTACCTTGGGCCAGGCTATCCGCTTCGGCTATGCTAATGTTGCGCCCTTGCGAAACCCGATCCAAAAAGGTGTTATAGGTGTCCTCAATGCCCTCCTGAATCACTGCTCGGAAACTATCGCTCATGGGTTCAAAAACGGAATAATCCACCGAATTCTTGTTGGTCCCCACCTGTTCGGCATTGATCCCAATATTGCCTGCCAGTTCGCTGATGTTCGGGATGGTGCCAAAAACCCCAATAGAGCCTGTAATAGTGGTAGGTTCGGCGAAAATCCTATCTGCTCCCACGGCAATGTAATAGCCCCCTGAAGCGGCCACATTGCCCATGGAGACCACCACGGGTTTCTCTGCTTTGGTGAGTTCTATTTCCCTCCAGATAATATCCGATACCAGCGCACTGCCACCGGGCGAATTGACCCGAAGCACGATGGCCTTCACCGACTCATCTTCCCGGGCCTTTCTCAGGGCGTTGTTGATAATCCCCTGGCCTATAAAATCAGGGCTGCCCTCACCGTAATAAATTTCTCCCTGAGCGTAGATGATCGCTATTTTATCCTTGCCGGAATAGATCTTCTTTTTGTTGGCCGTTCTGATGTAATCATAGAGGCTTACGTAGTTCACATCTTCGTCCTCTCCCAGTTCAAGCGCAGTTTTGAGATACTCTTCGTATTCATCATAGTTGGCCAGGCCGTCGATTAGGCCGGACATTTCGGCATATTCGGGTTTTCTGGCCCCCAGGGTATCGGCAATGACGTTCAGGTCCTGTTCACTCATATTTCTCCCCTCGGCGATATCGCCCAGCATGGAATCCCATAGTGAGTTGATCAGCTCGCTGATCTGTGTTCGGTTGGCCTCACTCATTTCATCGGAGAGGTACGGCTCTACGGCGCTCTTGTACTTCCCGTGACGAATTACTTCCATCTTCACTCCGGTCTTTTCCTGAAGTCCCTTGTAGTACAGTACCTCGGCGGACAATCCCTTGAAGTCCATTCCCCCTACGGGGTTCAGGTACATCTTATCGGCCACGCTGGACAGATAGTAGTCTTTTTGCAGGTAAAAATCGCCAAAGGCATAAACAAACTTTCCAGAAGTTTTAAAATCCTTTAAGGCATCCCTAATAGCCTGTGTTTGGGAGAGGCCCGCTACCAAGAAATTGTTGTTGATGCTGATCCCCTTGATCTTATCATCCTCCTTGGCCACCTGAATGGCGTGCAGAATTTCATCCAATCCTTGGGATTCCTCAAAAAAACCGCCGAAGGGATCCAGCTCATCGTTTCCTACATAGTCCTTGATCGGATCCTCTATTTGCAACTCCAGCACCGCCTTGTTGGGAATACTGACCCCATCCTCGGCGCTCCCGGCCAGACTTATAAAGATCAGGAACATCACGAACAGTATTCCGAACGCGATAAGACTACCAAGAATGGCCGCAAGTAAATTTCTTAAAAACTTCATTAATAGCAATTTAATTCAAAAAGTGCAAAGATAACCAATGTTATGCTTATTTATGTCGTGATTTAGATCGAATCATTTCTCTGGCTATTTCGGAACGATTTCTTTTTATGTCGATTTGTTTTTGTTTACTTTGTTTCCCCATTATGCCAGACGCTGTAATCTCATATCTTTCCTTGGGCAGTAATTTGGGCGATAAGGCCCACCAACTGCAAAGTGCCCTTTTTTTACTTCATGAAAAGGCGGGGTCCATCCAACGCATATCGCACGTTTATAAAACGGCGGCCTGGGGCTTTGATTCGGATGATTTTCTGAATATCTGCATCGCCCTGGAAACGAAACTCACGCCCGAAGCCCTGTTAGAGGTCATTCTACAGATTGAGGAACAGTTGGGAAGAAAAAGAGCCGCCGGCGAAGGGTATACCGCGCGCAGTATCGATATAGACATGCTGTATTACGACTTTGAAATCATGAAGACCGATACCCTTACCCTTCCACACCCAGAACTGCACCTAAGGCGTTTTGTCTTAAAACCTTTGGCGGACATCGCCCCGCAGTTCTATCACCCCATATTGATCAAGGATACGCGCAACTTGCTACAGGAGTGCAGGGACAAAAGTGTACCCGAGAAAACGGCACACCGTTTTTTCAAGAATCGGGAGGAGCAGTTTTCGGGACTGAATTTTATCGCGATCGAAGGGAATATCGGAGCCGGAAAAACCACTTTGGCACGTAAAATTTCGGAGGACTTTAACGCGAAACTGGTCTTGGAGCGCTTTGCGGACAATCCCTTTCTGCCTAAGTTTTATGAGGACCAAAGTCGGTATGCCTTTCCCCTGGAAATGTCCTTCCTGGCCGATCGCTACCAACAATTTTCGGACGACACCTCCCAGTTTGACCTTTTTAGGCAGTTTATGGTGAGTGATTACGATATTTACAAATCGCTAATCTTTGCAAAAATCACCCTGCAGGAAGAGGAATTTGCGCTCTACCGGAAGGTGTTTAATTTTATGTATCGTGAAGTAAAAAAGCCCAAGATATACGTTTACCTCTATCAGCATACGGAACGCTTGTTGGAGAACATCAAGAAACGGGGTAGGGATTATGAACAAAAAATACCGCCCGATTATCTGGAAAAAATCAATCGTGGATATTTTGATTTCATCAAGAGCTATCCGGAGCAGAACAACTTGGTCATAGACGTATCCACCATGGATTTTGTAGAGCACGAAGCCGATTACCAGAGCATTCTCGACCAAATCCAGAAATTCGCTGCCCAGTTGTCTTTTTAAGATAAAATTTGGAAAATTCTTGCACAAGAGCGTGCAATTTGCTTTATTGCAGGCGCAAATACGCAACTAACTAACTCAAACTATATAGGTAAGACCCTGACATTCACTGTCGGGGTTTTATTTTTTTAGGTGTGGAATCCCATCCAAAAATGCCATACCACCACCCCGGCGCTTACCGAAATATTCAAGGAATGTTTGGTGCCGTATTGGGGAATTTCGAGCACCCCATCACAAACCGATACCACTGCCTGGCTTACGCCCCTTACCTCGTTTCCAAAGACCAGGGCGTACTTGTTATCACCTTTGATCGAAAAGTCTTGTAGTTGGGTGGCCCGTTCTGCCTGTTCCACAGCCAAGGTAGTGTAGCCAAGGGTCTTCAGCTCGGCTATCAGTGCTTCTGTATCCTTGCGGTATTCCCAGGACACGCTTTCGGTAGCACCCAGAGCGGTCTTATGGATATCCTTATGGGGCGGTGTGGCGGTAATTCCGCACAGATAAATCTTCTCCACCAAAAAGGCATCGGCCGTTCTAAATACCGAACCGATATTGTTAAGGCTCCGGATATTGTCCAACACCAGGACCACGGGTGTTTTTGCTGCCTTTTTGAATTCCTGGACCGTTAAACGCTCCAATTCGTTGTTTTCCAATTTTCGCATGGGTCTTGCGGATAGGTGTTTTACCCTGTACCCTATTAGCGCTCTATAGCAGCCATCACGTTAAATTGCCCTGGTGGTTTTGGGGAGGACAAAGTTATCCCCAAAATATCAACAATAGTTTGATGCCCCTAGGGAAATTGGTACATTCGTTTTTACAATTTCCCAACAAAAATACACTAATAAAATCGCTTTTGGCCCAGTCTGGAAAAACAAAAAAGGTGACCCCTTTGATGCAGCAGTACAACACCATCAAGACCAAGTATCCTGATGCCTTGTTGCTATTCCGCGTGGGCGATTTTTATGAGACCTTTGGCGAAGATGCGGTGAAGGCCGCCAAAATATTGGGCATTATCCTGACCCATCGGAACAATGGGGGCGATAAGACCGAATTGGCCGGTTTTCCCCACCATTCCCTGAATACCTATCTGCCCAAACTGGTAAAGGCCGGGCAGCGGGTGGCCATCTGTGATCAGCTGGAAGATCCCAAACAGACCAAGACCATTGTAAAAAGGGGCGTTACGGAGCTGGTAACACCCGGGGTGGCCCTAAACGATGATATTTTGCAGGCCAAGACCAATAATTTTTTGGCTTCGGTACATTTTGGGAACAAGCGCCTAGGGGTATCCTTTCTGGATATCTCCACCGGAGAGTTCCTTACGGCCCAAGGCAGTGAGGAGCAGATAGATAAGTTGCTGCAGAATTTTGCGCCGAATGAACTCTTGGTCTCCAAGGCGTACAAAAAGGATTTTTCTGAGGTTTTTGGCGATCGCTTCCACACCTTTTTTATGGAAGATTGGGTGTTTCAGGAAGACTTTGCCCTGGAAACGCTCACCCGTCATTTTAAGACCAAAACCTTAAAAGGCTTTGGAATAGACCATCTGCAACAGGGCATTGTAGCCTCTGGGGTGGTGTTGCACTATCTTTCCGAGACACGGCATAGTCAGTTGCAGCACATTGGTAGGCTGAGCCGTATTGCTGAGGAGGACCATATCTGGATGGACCGCTTCACCATTAGGAACCTGGAACTGTACCAATCCAGTAACTCCAATGCCATTACCCTCTTGGACATCATTGACAAGACCCGTTCCCCTATGGGCGGGCGACTGCTAAAACGCTGGTTGGCACTACCGCTGCAGCATGTAGAGAAGATTCGCCAGCGGCATCAGGTGGTTTCCTATTTGGTAGGGCACGAGCCTGTACTGGAAAAGCTGCAGCACAGCATGAAGCAAATGGGCGATCTGGAACGCCTGATTTCCAAGGTGGCCACGGGAAAGATCAATCCCAAGGAAGTAATCTATCTCAAAAATTCGCTCGAGGCCATCGTTCCCTTAAAACAATTGGTACTGCAGACCGATGATGGGGCTCTACAGGCCCTGGGGAACCAATTGGAAGATTGTGGGGCCCTGCGGGCAAAGATCAAGGAAATGATCAATGAGGAGGCCCCGGTAAATCCGTTGAAGGGCAAGACCATAGCCGATGGGTATTCCGAGGAGCTTGACGAGCTGCGGGAGCTGGCCTTTTCCGGGAAGGACTATTTGGACAAGATGTTGCAGCGGGAAACGGAACGTACCGGAATCAGTTCGCTCAAAATAGCCTCCAATAACGTTTTTGGCTACTATATTGAGGTACGCAATACCCATAAGGACAAGGTACCGGAAGAATGGATCCGCAAGCAGACCTTGGTGAGTGCGGAGCGCTATATTACCGAGGAACTAAAGGAATACGAGGCCAAGATATTGGGGGCCGAGGAACGCATCCAGATCCTGGAACAGCAGTTGTTCGCCCAGCTTATTGTTTGGATGCAGGAATACATTGCCCCCGTGCAGCAAAACGCGCAGCAGATTGCGCAGTTGGACTGCCTCTGTGGCTTTGCCCAATTGGCCCAGGAAAACCAATACGTGCAACCGGTAATGAACGATGCTACGGTAATCGATATCAGGCAGGGGCGCCATCCGGTCATCGAAAAGCAATTGCCGCCCGGGGAGAGTTATGTAGCCAACGACTTGCTCTTGGACCGGGAACAGCAGCAGATCATCATGATCACAGGGCCCAACATGAGTGGTAAGTCGGCCCTGTTGCGCCAGACCGCCTTGATTGTGCTCTTGGCACAGATGGGCAGTTTTGTCCCGGCCACATCGGCCACCATCGGTTATGTGGACAAGATTTTTACCCGTGTGGGTGCCAGTGACAATATTTCCATGGGCGAGTCTACCTTTATGGTAGAAATGAACGAGACCGCCGCCATACTGAACAACCTATCGGAGCGCAGCCTGGTGTTGCTGGATGAGATCGGTCGTGGTACAAGCACCTATGACGGTATATCCATCGCCTGGGCCATTTCGGAATACCTGCACGAGCATCCGTCGCGAGCCAAAACGCTTTTTGCTACCCACTATCACGAACTCAATGAGATGTCGGCCACCTTTGAACGCATCAAAAACTACAATGTTTCGGTAAAGGAGCTCAAGGACAAAGTGCTCTTTCTCAGAAAACTTACTCCTGGGGGCAGTGCCCATAGTTTTGGTATCCATGTGGCAAAAATGGCGGGCATGCCCCAGCAGGTCATCCAAAAGAGCCAAAAAATCCTGAAAAAGCTCGAAAAGTCGCACTCAAGCGAAGAGCTTACCGATAAATTGCAGTCGGTCCAAAACGATCTGCAACTGAGTTTCTTTAATTTGGACGATCCCTTGTTGGAGCAGATCAAGGAAGAGATTTTGGATCTGGATATCAACACCCTTACCCCGGTGGAGGCCTTGATGAAGTTAAATGAGATTAAACGCTTGTTGGGCAAAAAGAAGAAAGCCTCCAGTTAGCCGGGCCTGACTTTTACCCGAATCAAAATAATTGTCCCACCTGCTGTTTTTTGACCAAAAATTCCTTTGCCTTTTCTAGAATTGTATTAAATTTGCGTCCGCAACGATAGATACGTTCTTACATATGCGAAAATAGCTCAGTTGGTAGAGCGCCACCTTGCCAAGGTGGAGGTCGCGGGTTCGAATCCCGTTTTTCGCTCCAATTGAAGTTCTTTAGTGGAAAGTGACCTGGATACAGGTCGCGGGCCGAGACGTT
>CANLWN010000008.1 GCA_947494825.1 uncultured Flavobacteriaceae bacterium
GCTGTCGATCCAATATTTCAATGAACTAACCTTAAATCTCCGCCCGAAAGCGGGTGCAAATATATAACCGTTTTTTAAATAAAAAATATAATTTCAGTAATTTTTGATCTTTTTTTTTAGGCCCATTTTTAATGTATTCTAAACTAGAATATTGCACAAAAAAAAAGTGCCAAAAAAAGGGTATTAAATGTAATGGAAATTAATCTTCTATGCAACTATTTTTTTTGCTTCCGATCCAGGTTCCATTTATTGGTAAGGGAGGCATAATCGTAATCCAGGACCGATTCCTGTCGTTCCAACTTATTCGCCGCAAAAGCCCGCTGCAGAATGTCCTCTATAAGGTAGTCTTCATGGATCTCATCCGGATGAAACTCCTCCTTAATACTTATCTTAAACAACTTTGCCGTGGTATTGTACCAGAAGGCGCGCCAACCGCTTCGCAACTCCTTTACCAAGTTAAATGCCGTCTTCCCGGTTTGCCGGTAAATCAGCTTTACCAAAATCTGCCCTTCGGTACGCGTTAGTTTCTTGAGCTCTTCCGAAAATTCACTTTCAATATACTTCTGCACCTCCTTGGTATACTTTTTCCGCTTGCGCCGCTTCGTTATCTTCGCCAAACTATCGTTCAGCTCCACTAACCGTTCCGAGGCCAATTTTGCATAGGGATATACTTTAATGGTCTTACGCCTCAAAATGTAGTACCGGAGCTTTTCCTTGTAATTGGCAAACTCCAATTTGCCAAAAATATAGACCTCGTCCAAGGGAATGGAACTCTGCACTAGGGAGTCGCCCTCCAGAATAATGTATTTTTCCATTATGGAATCCAAGGGCTTTTCCTTTACTTGCGCACAACCAAAGAAACCCATCAATCCCAAAACAACCACAAATACTTCTTTCCTCATAAGACCGTAAAAGAAAAAGCCATGCCAAAATTAACGATAAACATCTGACGATATTATTAAATAAAAGTGAATATTGCTAAGTTTGCAGCTATAAAACATACGTACATGAGTGCAAAGAAGATCATTACCAAAAAATCGCTTGGTTTTTTTGAGAAGTACCTTAATAATGCTGCCCCTACAGGCTATGAATGGGAAGGGCAAAAAATGTGGATGGATTATGTAAAACCCTATGTGGACACCTTCATTACGGACACCTATGGCACCGCGGTAGGCGTTATAAATCCGGATGCTCCCTACAAGGTGGTCATTGAGGGACATTCTGACGAAATCTCATGGTATGTGAACTATATTACGGATAACGGCCTTCTCTATGTTATCCGAAATGGAGGAAGCGACCACCAAATAGCCCCATCCAAATGGGTGAACATCCACACCAAGGGAGGAATCGTAAAAGGGGTTTTCGGATGGCCCGCCATCCACACCAGGAACAAGGCCAAGGAAGAACCGCCCAAATTGGACAACATTTGTATTGACATCGGGGCCAAGGACAAGGAGGAAGTTGAAAAAATGGGTGTGCACGTGGGCTGTGTCATCACCTATCCGGACGAATTCCACGTGCTGAACAAGGACAAGTTTGTCTGCAGGGCCCTGGATAACCGCGCAGGTGGCTTTATGATAGCCGAAGTGGCCAGATTGCTACATGAAAATAAGAAAGAGTTACCCTTTGGCCTATACATCACCAACTCGGTACAGGAAGAAATAGGATTGCGTGGCGCGGAAATGATCACCCAGACCATAAAACCCAATGTGGCCATAGTAACCGATGTATGCCACGACACCACCACACCGATGATCGATAAGAAAGTACAAGGGCATACGGAGATGGGTGCGGGCCCTGTAATATCCTATGCGCCCGCAGTGCAGAACAAGCTGCGTGAGCGGATTATTGAAACTGCCGAAGCCCGGAAAATCCCCTTTCAGCGTATGGCGGCTTCCCGTTCCACAGGTACGGATACCGACGCCTTTGCATACAGTAATGGTGGGGTTGCCTCTGCCCTGATATCCCTACCCTTGCGCTACATGCACACCACGGTAGAGACCGTACACAAGGACGATGTGGAAAACGTAATCCGTTTGATCTACGAAACCTTGTTGACCATTAAAGCCGGGGAGACGTTCAGTTACTTTGACGAATAACCGTATCGTCTGCCCGGGGCGGCCATCACTCTTTAAAAAAAGAGCAGTGCTTAGTTTCCTTTTTTTCAATCCGATCTATGGATGAACTAATAGACATTCTGAATAGTGACGGTACTCCTACGGGCAAAACGGCCATGAAGTCGGAGGCCCATAGAAAAGGACTGTTTCACCCCACCATCCATGTTTGGTTCTACACACAAGATGGGCGCATATTGTTACAACAGCGGGGGAGGAACAAAAGTACCTTTCCACTTTTATGGGATGTTTCCGTGGCCGGGCATATAGGAGCCGGTGAGGAGATTGCCCTTGCTGCCCTACGGGAGGTGCAGGAAGAAATTGGACTGGCAATTGAAGCAAAAGACCTGGAAAAAATCGGCTTTTTCAAAGCGTTCCATAGCCATAGCGAAACCCTGATCGATCGCGAGTTTCACCACAGTTTTTTATGTGAGCTCAAAGTCCCGCTGGCACAATTAAGGAAACAAGAAAGCGAAGTGGAAGCCTTGCGCTTGATCCCATTGGACCAATTTGCCCGGGAGCATAGCTCGGACCGCTACGTACCCAGCTCTACAGATTACTACACCAAGGTGGTTTCCGAAATACAAAAAAAACTACAGGGTCTCTAAAAAAGCTTGGGGGTTATCCAAGGGGTAAGTCTGCTGCTCCCCATTTACCATGTTCTTCACAACAAAGGAATTGTCGGCAAGTTCCTGTGCTCCAATAGAAATCACGTAGGGAACCTTTCGGTTGTTGGCGTATTTAAACTGCTTTTGCATTTTAGCTGCTATGGGATAAAGATCCGCCTTGATTCCAGTGGAACGTAGCTTACCTACCAGTTTTAAGGCCTCCAAGGCCTCCTGCCCCCCAAAATTGACACAAAGTACATCCAAAGATCGTTGCAGGGCCTTTGGAAAAAGCCCCAACTCTTCCAGCACGAGGTAAATCCGATCTAGACCAAAGGATATGCCCACACCGCTTACCTCCTTCAGGCCAAAGATTCCTGTTAGGTCATCATATCGTCCACCTCCTCCAATAGAGCCCATGGCCACGCCTTTGGGTGGGGCCACCTCAAAAATGGTCCCTGTATAGTAGTTAAGTCCGCGTGCCAGGGTAACATCAATGGCAAGGGTGCTGGAGCGCAATCCAAGTGCCTCCACAGTCTGGAGGATTTCCCTTAATTCCGCTATCCCTTTAGACCCCTCTTCAGAATCCTTCAGGAGGGCGGCCAGGGTATCCAACTGATCTGTATTTGAACCCGAAAGGGAGAACAAGGGCGCTGCCAGCGCAATGGCATTTTCGTGGATGCCTTTGTCCAACATTTCCTTTTTAACCCCTTCTTCCCCAATCTTGTCCAACTTATCCAAGGCTACCGTAAAATCGGTCAACAGATGCTTTGCCCCGATAACTTCGGCTATTCCCGATAATATTTTTCTGTGATTCACTTTAAGTGTTACCCCGTGCAACTGGAGATCCGTGAAAACGGAATCATACAATTGGATCAGTTCCACTTCCTGTAGGAGCGAGTTGGCACCCACCACATCGGCATCGCATTGGTAAAATTCGCGAAAGCGGCCTTTTTGGGGGCGATCTGCCCGCCATACCGGCTGAATTTGGTAACGCTTAAAAGGAAAATCTAGCTCGTTTTGATGCATCACCACATAACGCGCAAAGGGAACGGTTAAATCGTACCGAAGCGCTTTTTCCGAAATCTTGGGGGTCAGGGAACTCGATTTCTTGGAGCTGTAGGTTACATCATCTACCTTGCTGATATAGTCTCCCGAGTTCAATATCTTAAAGATCAAGCGATCGCCCTCTTCCCCGTATTTGCCCATAAGAGTGTCCAAATTTTCAAAGGAAGGGGTCTCTATGGGTTGAAAGCCAAAAAGCTGAAAGTGTTTTTTGACCGTATCAAAAATGTAGTTGCGTTTAATGAGCTCGGCAGGGGAAAAGTCCCTTGTGCCCTTGGGTATGCTTGGTTTTTTTGCCATGTAGTACTGTTCTATTACAAATATAAACACTTTGTAATCGGTATCGCGTTCAAAACCCCTCGACTGCGTTCGGGGAGACCGCTTTATCCGATGATATTGTCAAACCATTGGTACAATTCGCCTTTGGTAATGACCGCACCCTGTTGTATAAGGGTAAACTTATCCAGATTCTTGTCGTCCGTATACGCTTTTGAGGCAGTGAGATATTCCACAAAATCGGACTGGTAATTGTTCTTGAACCATGTAAAGCCTTGCTCTGTTCCCAGGTCAATATCCGGATTCATCACCTTTATGGAAATGAGTTTCATCTCCTTTTCGGTCAAGTGAAACAAATGCATATGCTGGGCGGAAATGTTTTCCAAGAAGGTCACCTTGGTCAATACACCCTCCCATATCAAATCGCTAAAGACGTCCAATTCCTCCTCGGCCACTTGTGGCTTTTCTTTCTTTAGGGTGTTCCACTCCTCTGCCGTAATGGACTGGGTGGCCAAAAAATTAATGAATTCGGCTTGCAATTCCTCCAATTGCTGTTTTGTGAGTCGGGCATATTTCATCCGGCAAAAATAAAAAGCCCCGACGACATTGTCAGGGCTTTTTCACATTTTAATTTCTCCTTTAGTTAAAGATGTAGCGCAATCCAAATTGCATCTGCCATCTGGACACCAGATCCGGATTGTTCACAAACGTACTGGTCTGTGAGGTATCAAAACTGTACACCGGATTTCCTGATCCATCGATCGAAACCCCCAAGGGTTGCGTGGTCAAAGGATCTTGAACCACACCCCAATCGGAATTAATGAGGTTACCGAGATTCAGGACATCAATGCTAAATTGGATGGTATTTTTCTTGTCCCCGGTCATAAAATTGAAATCCTGCAACACCTTAACGTCCCAGCGCCCGGTCCATGGTCTAAGGATATCATTACGGCCAGCATACCCTCCCCTTCTGGAGTTCAGATACTCGTCTTGCTGAATAAAGGCCTCAAATGCTGCGCGTTGCGCAGCGGCATCGCCTGTAAACTGCTGTTGTTGCAATTGATCGGCCGTGGGAACAAAAATAAGGTCGTTGGTAAACGAGCCATCATTGTTGATATCCCCGGAATAGGTATACGAGAAACGTCCTCCCTGGGCATATTCAAAAAATGCCCCTATGGAAGTGGCCCAGGTATCCCCGCCGTAGCTCCAGGACTTGTTCAATTGTCCTATGATCCGATGTTTGTTACCAAATAAACTAGGCGAAGTGGCGGCAGAATTCACATTGCCCAGCACAGGGTTCAGGTCAAAGATATCACTACTGATCTCCGCTCCCAGCGAATTGGCATCCCGGCTTTCCAGAAAGCTATAGGCAAGACTGGCGAAGAAATTGTTATCGAACTGTTTCTGCAGTTTGAAGGACCAGTTAAAGGAATAGCCCACATCCACATTGGAGAATACATAGGCATTGGTGGGCCCACCAAAGATCTGTGCCCGATCTTCGGGCAGGTAAATTGGCCTGCTGTCAACCCCCGGTAAGGTACCGGTAGGCGTCCCTGCCCCAAAATTGAATACCGTGGCCGCGTTCAGGTCTTCCGTATAGATGATATCCGTACTGGCCACAATGCCGTTCTCAAAGCGATAATCGATGCCCAAATTGCTCCGCCATACCTGCGGGAACTGAAAATTGGGATTGGTGGGGGTGTAGAAGAAGAAATCGGTATTGGCTACCTGGTTCCCTACCCATACAAAGGGGAAACGACCAGAGAAAATACCCGATCCCCCACGCACCTGTGCCGACTGATCACCATGGACGTCCCAGTTGAACCCTACCCGGGGCGACCAAAGGATATCATTGTCCGGTAAATCCAAACTGTTTAGGAATACGGGATCCCCATTTTCATCAAAATATTGTATATCCGGGGCATATCCACCACCATCGGCCAACAGACCGCCCTTGCGATCAATATTTTCCTGCACCAAATCCCTGGTATTGAAATACAGTGGCTTATCTGCCCTTAGCCCATAGGTAAGTTTAAAATTGTCCGTGACATTCCATTCGTCCTGAATGTAAAAAGCGAGCTGCCCCACATTGGTCTCGGCCAAGGCCCAGCCTCCTGGCTCCCCTATCTCCAGGGCATTGTTACTGTCAAACACGTTTTGGGCATTGGTCAATGCGTCACCTATTAAGCCATTATCCACGGCATCCAAGAATGCGCCCACATTTGGGAAGTCACCAAAAACACCTACAAAGCCGCGGCTATCGCCGAAGGCGTAAGCACCCAAATTGAAGGAATTGAAGAATTCAAAACGTTCAAAAGAGAAACCAACGGTAAACGTATGGTCTCCGGTAAAAAAGTTGAGATTGTCCGTAATCTGGAAGACCTCCTGCCCCAATCTGTTGTTGATGGAGAACGGTTCGTGGCCCGCCACAATGGCCCGTACCCCGTCTTGTTGAATATTGATGGCCGGTGCAGGAGCGGAAAAGGGATCCCTTGCATCCTCGAACTTGGTATATCCAATTTGAAACTTATTGGTCGCCGTACCGTTGGACAAGTTGGAGTTCAATTCCGCCAAAAAGGAATTGATCCTATTGTTGATCGTATACCCGCTATTGGCAAACTGAAGCGTTATGGCATCAGGTCCCCTTCTTCCTATGGCGAACTCGTTAGCCGTTAGGTCGCGGGAGGCGTCCAAGAAGTTGTATATCAATGCTAATCTATTGTTATCGTCTATGTTCCAATCGAGCTTAAAGATGCCTTTGACCGATTCCGTGTCCAAGGTATATCCTTCAAAGGGTCCAGTTTCATAACCCAAGCCGGCCAAGGCATCGGAAACCAGCTGCAGGTCCGTTGCGGAGACCCTGGAAACATTGTTCCCCGCCTGTCCCCGATTGGCAACGAAGCTAGATCCCAGATCCTCGCGCTGATCTCGCTCAAAATTGGCGAAGAAGAAAAGTTTATTCTTTACGATGGGGCCACCAATGCTGATTCCGTATTGGGTCTGGGTCAGGTCTGGCACAAAAATATCCTCGCCTTCCACCTTGCTACCGGTCAGGTCCTGGTTTCTAAAAAAGCCGTATACGGTGCCCTTTACTTCATTGGTACCGCTTTTGGTAACCGCGTTTACCGCGGCCCCCGTGAAGCCTGCCTGGGTCACGTCATAAGGTGCCAGGGATACCTGAATCTGGTCTATAGCGTCCAGGGAAATGGGTTGCGCGTTGGACTGCCCTCCTGGGGTGGCGGCATCCAAACCAAAGGGATTGTTAAAAATGGATCCGTCCAGGGAAAAGTTATTGTATTGTTCATTACGTCCCCCAAAGGAATTACCATCAGAGGTAGGTTCCAAACGGGTAAAATCCTGTGCTGAACGGGTAATGGTTGGCAGTCGGGTAAGTTCCCTACGACCAATACTGGTCTCGGACCCCGTTCTATCGCTACCAAATGTACCCGCTTGATCCGAAACCACGATAACCTCGTCCAGCGCCTGGCTTTGGGAAGCCAATTTTGCATTCAGGTTAAAGGTCTTACCCAGGGTAAGAAACACATCGTTCCTTACCTGGTCCTGGAACCCTACATAGGAAATGGTAACCTCATACGGTCCACCGACCCTAAGATTCAGCAAATTGAATCTTCCATCTTCATTGGATATAGCGCCATAGCGGGTACCCGTAGGGGTATGTATGGCTACAATGTTGGCACCCAATAAAGGGGCGTCCTGATCATCTACCACGGTACCCCGTATGTTTGAGGTGGTCACCTGGGAATACGCGGAAAATACCGTTAAAACAAGCGCAAGGCTTAAGAGGAGTAGTTTTTTCATAGGAGTTAGCTGTTAATTAAGTTTTAAGTAAATGCTAACTTAAGAAAAAAATAAAGGAGCTATGCATGCATAGCTCCTTAAAAGTTATTAACACGGAAGTACTGGTTACTTCTTTGCCTCCGCAATTACTTCAAAAGGGAGTTCCAATACCACTTCCCTGTGCAAACGAATGGAAGCATTGTAAGGGCCGGTTCTTTTCACAGCCCCCCCTTTTATACTGATATATTTCTTATCGACCTCTTGGCCTGCCTTTTCAAGCGCAGCGGCCAAATCTATGGTCGTAACCGATCCAAACAATTTATCGCCCGTGCCTACTTTTGCCGGAATCTTAATTTCCAGCTGTTTCAAAGCTTCCGCCTGCTTATTGGCCTCGTCAACGATTTTCTTTTCCTTGTGCGCTTTCTGCCTAAGGTTTTCAGCCAATACTTTCTTTGCCGAAGGTGTGGCCAGCATGGCCAGTCCCCGCGGGATCAGATAGTTTCTGCCAAAACCGTTCTTAACGGTGACCAAATCGTCTTTAAAGCCCAAATTCTGTACGTCTTCCTTTAATATAAGTTCCATAATCAAGCTTCTTTTTATTTTAACAAATCACCAACGTAGGGCATTAATGCCAAATGACGCGCCCTTTTCACGGCCGTAGCCACTTTTCGTTGATACTTTAGGGAGGTCCCCGTTAGTCTTCTAGGAAGTAATTTTCCTTGTTCGTTTACCAGTTTCATTAAGAAATCCGGGTCTTTATAATCGATGTACTTAATTCCGGATTTTTTGAAACGGCAGTACTTCTTTTGCTTGTTGGTCTCAATGTTCAAAGGGGTCAAATACCTGATTTCCCCGTCCTTTTTACCTTTTGCCTGTTGTTCTATAGATGACATACTGTTATGCTTTAGCTTTTAATTTGGTTCTTCTTCTCTCTGCCCAAGCAACTGCGTGCTTGTCCAATTTAACGGTAAGAAAACGCATAACACGCTCGTCCCTTCTAAACTCTAGCTCATAACCGGCAATTACCTCACCTGGAGCGGTAAATTCGAACAAATGGTAAAAACCACTTTTTTTGTGCTGGATCGCGTAGGCCAATTTCTTGAGCCCCCAATCCTCTTTGGAGACCATTTTGGCTCCATTTTTAGTTAAAAAATTTTCAAATTTCTTAACTGTTTCCTCTATCTGAGTGTCAGATAGAACGGGATTTAGAATGAAAACAGTTTCGTAATGATTCATATTGATATCTATTTTTAGGAGCGCAAAAGTAATAATTATTCACACTAATCACAAGAAAACGAAAAAATCTTCGTTATAGGTACTATAATCATAAAAATCGAACTTAACCTAAACTTAAACCAATGGTCACGACCAATTACACAAGAAACAATGCAATGTTTACATCTTTTGTTGCAGTTAATCTTGTTTTTTCGGTAATTTGTCGATGATTTAACCCCACAAATCAACCCTTTTATGAAATTACGCAGTATAATTGTAGACGATTCATCCATGCAAAGGATGGCAGTTGCCAAGCTCGTGAACAACCACCCAAATCTTGCTTTAGTAGCTGAATACAGCAATGCTATTGAAGCAAAGAACGGTATCAAAAACAATGAGATAGACCTAATTTTTCTCGATGTTGAAATGCCGATCATAAGCGGCTTTGATCTTTTGGAATCCTTGGAAAATCGTCCGCAGGTGATTTTGATCACAGGAAAACCGGATTACGCCCTCAAAGCATTTGACTACGACGTTACGGATTATTTGCACAAGCCCATTACCATGGCTCGCTTTGATGCATCCGTAAAAAGGGCCGTAGCCAAATATGAACAAATGCACAGGGTGAACGAAGACGAAGAGCATATCTTCGTAAAGAGCAACCTCAAGAAAAGGAAAGTCATCCTAAACGATATTAAGTGGATCGAAGCCTTGGGCGATTACATCAAATTGGTTACCGATGAGGCCAATATTGTGATTCTTTCCACGATGAAATCTTTTGAACAGCAATTGCCAGAGGAGAAATTCCTTAGAATCCACAAATCCTATATCGTGAATCTGGAAAAAGTGGAGAAATTCAACAGTAAGAACGTTGAAGTTAGCGGAAGACAGATTCCTCTGAGCAGAAACAAAAAGACCGAATTGGCAGAAGCCCTTAGCAACGTCTAAGGAAGGAACTAAACGTAGTCTACATTATAGATTACCCGTACTGCTTTATACTGGGAAATAGCATTAAACGACTTTTCGATCCGTTTAATGCTATTTTTTGTTTGCCTAAGCGAGGTCTGTTTGGCCATCTTCACAATGACATTTTTTAAATACTGGTTGCGTATTCTGGCTACCGGTGGATACTCTGGCCCCAGTACTTGGATATTTGAAAGGTTTCTGAGCGATTTGGCAAACCAGAGGGAGGCTTCGTTCAATTTGTTGTAATCCCTATGTTTAAACGTAATTTTAATGATTCTATGTGTTGGAGGGTAATGGTACTGTTCCCTATCGTACAATTGTTCCTTGTACATGCCATCATAGTCATTCGTAGATACCTGCTTTAAAATTTGATGGTAGGGATTATAGGTCTGTATAATGACCTTGCCCCGCTTTTTGGTCCTCCCTGCCCTACCCGCCACCTGGGTCAATAACTGAAAACTTCTTTCATGGGCCCTGAAGTCTGGGAAATTCAGTAGGGCATCGGCGTTCATAATGCCCACCAGCCCCACATGTCTAAAATCGAGCCCCTTGGTCAACATCTGCGTTCCTACCAAAATATCAAGTTCCTGGGCCTCAAAGGCCGAAATGATCTTCTCGTAGCTGTATTTCCCCCTGGTGCTATCCAGGTCCATACGACCTACCTTGACCTCCGGGAATAGGGCATGGAGTTCTTTTTCCACTTGTTCGGTTCCAAACCCCTTGGTATCCAAGGTGGGACTTCCGCAGGCTACACAACTTTGGGGAAAGGCCATATGGTGACCACAGTAATGACAACGCAACTGCTGTCTGTGCTGGTGGTAGGTTAAACTCACATCGCAATTGGGGCATTGGGGGGAGTGGCCACAGGTGGTACATTCCACTATGGGTGCATATCCCCGCCGGTTCTGGAATAGAATAACCTGCTCCCTGTTGTCCAAGGTTTCCGTAATCTCCTCCAACAGGCGTTCCGAAAAATGCCCCTTCATCCTTCTTTTTTTGGTTTGCTCCTTTAGGTCTACCAATTCCATCTCGGGCATGAGCACATCGCCATACCGTCTTTTGATACTGGCATAGCCGTACTTTTCCCTACTTACGTTGTAAAAACTTTCAATACTGGGGGTTGCCGAGCCAAGCAATATTTTGGCCTTATGCAAGTTGCCCAACACAACGGCAGCATCACGGGCATGGTATCTTGGTGCTGGATCATACTGTTTAAAGGAGGCTTCGTGTTCCTCGTCCACGATGATCAGTCCCAAATTTGCAAACGGTAAGAAGAGGGCCGATCGGGCACCTATAACGATCTGGGCCTTGGGTTTGCCCATCAATACATTGTTCCAGACCTCTACCCTTTCCTGTATGCTGTATTTGGAATGGTAGACGGAAACCTTTTCCCCAAAATAGTCTTGTAACCTGGAAATCAGCTGGGTAGTAAGCGCAATTTCCGGTAAAAGGTACAGGGCTTGTTTTCCTGTTGCTATACAAGCTTCCAGGAGCTTGACATAGACCTCCGTCTTTCCCGATGACGTTACCCCGTGTAAGAGTGCGACTTTCTCCTTTTCAAAAGATTGCTTTATCTCATTTAAAGCATTTTCCTGGTATTCATTAAGCCCTTTCGACTGCACCTCCAGCCCATCCCCTTGGTAAACGACCCTATCGGTCCGTCGTAGTTGTTCCTCAAGGATACCTTTGTCGATCAAAGCCTTGATTATGGCGCTCGAGCAACCACTGACCTTCTCCAGTTCGCGTATGGTGATGGGGTTCTTTGTCCCGCCCTGCAGCTGAAACAAAGCCAAAACCACCTGACTCTGTTTAGGTGCGCGTACCAGTTTTTCCAGAAGCTGTTCCAGGGCGGCATCGGTGCGGTAGTCCTTCCCAAGGTTAATATGCCGTACCATTTTGGGCTTATAGCGTTCTTGGAGCTCCTCCTTAAGCAGGATAACGTTTCGCTCCAGTAAGCGGTTAAGAATGGGCAAGACGTTTTTCCGTTCTACGATGTCGCTTATATCCTGCACGCTGAGGGAAGATCGATGTTGCAAAGCCTCAAAAACCAGGAACTCGTCGTCCTTTAATCGGCTTTCGTCCACTTCCGTACGCTCATTTTTTAGGATTACCGTTTCGCTTTCCAGTAAAAAAGCGCTGGGTACCGCACTCCTAAAGACTTCTCCAAGGGTACACATGTAGTAAGACGCGATCCAAGACCAATGCTGCAATTGCACCGGATGCACTATGGGATGTTCATCCAAAATCTGATGGATTTCCTTGGCTTCGTATACCCCAGGGGGCTCCGTATGGATATCGTGTACTAGGCCAGTGTATATTTTAGATTTTCCAAAGGGAACCGCGACCCGCATCCCTACCTGTAAAAATTCCGCTTCTTCTTCAGAAACACTATAGGTAAAAAGCTTTTCTAGGGGGATGGGTAAGACTACATTGACAAAGTATTGCATAGCACCATGACCTTCTAATCTTCAACACGTATCCAGGTTTGCGTACGGTATAAAAATGCGAGGTAGCCCCTGACCTTTAGCTCGTTGGAGTTTTTGGGATTCAGCCAGATCTTACATCTAAAGGTCATGGCCTGTTCCGGGTCAAACAGGGTCTTTCCCTTGTACTGGCCATCCTTATATTTTTTAAGGCCTTCGATTATCCGCATGCCCACGATGGGTTTGTTCCTTTTAGTTCCCTTGCATTTGACGCACTTGGCATTTTCTTTCCCCTCCTCCAGGATTTTCAGGATTTTGCCGTGAATATCCCCATCCTTTTTATACACTTCCACGATGGCCTTGGGTTTGTCCGTGCGGTCGTCTATGGTCATCCATTTTCCAAAAATGCTCTGGCCCTGTGCCATTTGAACAGAGCACCATAACAGAGCTATGAGGAGCAACTTATTCTTTCTTGCCATTATGCCTTATATTTTTTCGTAGGGAGTTCAGGGTAGCATTCAATTCAAAACCGAGCAGCAAGATATTGGAATTTAACCAGATGTACACCATTAAGATCAATAATCCTCCCAGTGCCCCGTAAAGTTCGTTGTATCTGGCAAATTTTTCCACATAAACACCAAACAGATAGGAGGTTAAAAGAAATAGCAGTGTGGTCATCAATGCCCCGGCGGAAAAAAAACGCACCTGTTTTCCCTCGGCGGTACCAAAATAGTACAGGATGGCCGTGGTAAAATAAGATAGTAGGACAAAGAAAAGCACCTTTCCTATTTGTGCACCCACAATATCGTTTTCGGTAAGGTCGTAGCCCCGGGTCTTTGCCGCCCACTCGCTCAAATATTCCAAAATATAAAATTCGAAATACACGTAGGTTACCGCACCGATGATGAGCAAAAAAGAGAGGATCAGGCCAACCATTAGGGCATACACATATTGCCTGAAAAAATTACGGGTAAGATCAATATGATAGGAGTTTTCAAATCCGCCAAAAATGGCGTTGACCCCATTGGTCATTAAAAAAATGGAAAGTACAAAGGTAGAGGACAACAGTCCACCGCGTTTTTGATCCTTGATCTGCTGATAAATTTCCCCGAAATACTCCCCGGTCGCCGTGGGAAGAAAAGATTCCAGAAACAGTAGAAACTGTGCATCGAAATTCTCATTTCCCACGCTGGCATAAGGAATAATAAAGGGAACAAGGGTAATCATAAAAATAAGCAGGGGGAAGAGTGCCATAAACAGGCTAAAGGCAATGGAACTGGCCCGGGTCGACAGCGCACCGGCCACAATACCAAAAAAATACATCTCAATGAGATCGTAGAAGGAAAGTCCCTCGAAGGCCGGGAGTTTAATTTTTTTCAATAGGCGTACGATCCAGTTCACCACTGGAATCTTATCCAATTTTTCCTCTATTTCCTTCGACATTTACACTGCTTTAAGGCTAAGGTCCATATTATATATTGAATGTGTCAGGGCCCCTGAAGAAATGTAGTCCACCCCACACTGGGCATACTTGCGTATGGTTTTTTCGGTGATGCCCCCGGAAGATTCGGTTAGACAGGTGTTTCCAATGCGTTTCACCGCCTCCCTGGTATCCTCATAATTAAAATTATCCAAAAGAATGCGATAGATACCATCGGACCGGAGAATCTCCCCTACCTCGTCCAAATTCCTAGCCTCTACTATAATCTTAAGATCTCTGTTGGTCTTGCGAAGATACGCCTGTGTTTTGCTTATGGCAGCGGTAATACCGCCTGCAAAATCGATATGATTGTCCTTTAGCATGATCATGTCATAGAGCGCAAACCTATGATTTTCTCCCCCACCTATCTTCACCGCCCATTTCTCCAGGGCACGGATTCCAGGGCTTGTCTTTCGGGTATCCAAAATTTTGGCACCGGTACCCTCCAACAAGTCTACAAAATGGGCCGTCTTAGTGGCAATAGCGCTCATGCGCTGCATGGCATTGAGCACAAGGCGTTCGGCCTTTAGAATACTCTGGGAACGCCCTTGCACGTAAAAAGCAACATCACCATGGCCCACTTTTTCCCCATCGTTGATGACGCTTTCCATTTGTAGTTCCCCATCCACATATGAGAAGACCTTTTCCGCAAAATCCACACCCGCAATTATCCCTTCGTCCTTCACCAGGAGTTTTGCCTTTCCGGTAGCGGAAGGCGGAATACAGGCCAGAGAGCTATGATCCCCATCACCCACGTCCTCCCGAATGGCGTTTGTTATAATTATTCGTATCTCTTCATTGAATTGTTCCTCTGTAATCATTCCAACCGATTTGGTGTGTGCTAATTTACTAAAAACAAAGCCCAATAAAGAAATAGGATATATTGAAAGTTTTTAACTTTGGCACATGACCATAAAACTGCTTGCCCTTGGGAAAACGGATAAGGCCGAACTACAACGCCTCATATCGGAATACGAGCAGCGATTGCGGCATTACGTAAAATTTCAGGCCGAGTTCGTTCCGGATCTAAAAAATACCAAAACACTATCGGAGCAGCAACAGAAACAGAAAGAGGGCGAAGCGCTGCTGAAAAGAGTAGACCGGGGAGACCTGTTGATTTTATGGGATGAAAGAGGAACTTCCTACACTTCTATCGCGTTTGCGGACTATCTACAGAAGAAAATGAACTCGGGGGTAAAACAACTGATCTTTGCCATTGGGGGGCCTTATGGATTCAGCGAAGCGGTCTACCAACGGGCCAACGGGAAAATAAGCCTGTCGCAGATGACATTGTCCCATCAAATGGTGCGTTTGTTCGTAACCGAACAGATTTACCGTGCCTTTACGATTTTGAGGAACGAACCCTATCACCATCAATAAAGACTTGCCATAGGGAGCTTTAGTACAGTACCCTAAATTTTATGGTATTCTCCACTTTTTTTAAGGCCTTTACGACTTCCTTGTTATATTCCTTGTCCAAATCGGTGATTACATAGCCCACTTCACTATCGGTAGATAGGTACTGTCCTGAAATATTCATCTCGTACTTGGCCAGAACTTCGTTTATTTTTGCCATAATTCCCGGTACGTTTTTGTGGATATGCAGGAAACGATGGGCATTGCTCTGCTTGGGCAAACGGATATTGGGGAAGTTTACGGCATCTACCGTATTCCCGGAATTTATGTAGTCCATGATCTTGTTGGGAACAAAATCGGCAATATTTCGTTGCGCTTCTTCCGTACTGCCTCCCACATGCGGCGTAAGGATTACATTGGACAGGCCTTGCAACTGGGTAATAAAATCTCCATTGCTTCTTGGCTCTTCTGGATAAACATCTACCGCCGCCCCGGAGAGCTTTCCGCTTTTTAAAGCCGAAACCAAGGCCTCAATATCTACCACGAACCCTCTGGATAGGTTGATCAGCATGGCCCCGTCCTTCATTTGCCCGATCTCCCTATTTCCAATGAAATTCTTGTTCGCTTTGTTATCGTCCACGTGCAGGGTTACTACATCCGAAACACTGAGCAAATCCTCAAGGGTAGCACATTTAATGGCATTGCCCAGGGCCAAGCGATCTTCCACATCATAATAGTACACCCGCATACCGATGGCTTCTGCCAGTACCGATAGCTGTTTTCCAATATTGCCATATCCAATGACACCCAAATTTTTTCCCCGGACCTCCCTGGAATTGGTTGCCGTCTTGTTCCACCGACCACTGTGAATCTCAGTGCTCCGCGGAAACACGTGCCTCATAAGCATAATGATCTGACCAATGGCGAGTTCCACCACAGAACGAGTGTTGCTGTAGGGCGCATTGAACACCACTACCCCTTTCTGCTTACAGCTCTCCAAATCTATTTGGGTAGTCCCGATACAAAAAGCACCTACCACCAATAACTTGTTGGCGGCTTCCAAAACCTTTTGGGTCACCTGGGTCTTTGAGCGAATGCCCAGGACATGGACCCCTTTAATTTTTTTTATAAGTTCTTCCTCGGAAAGACTGTGCTGGACGAGCTCTACGGAAAATCCATCTTCGGAGAGGTTATCAAAAGCAGCGGGATGCACATTTTCGAGCAGGAGTATTTTGATCCTGTTCTTGGGGTAGGATATTTTCCTGGGCAAATCGTTCACGAACAAAAACTCGTCCAGATTGGGCGCTACGTGATCCGCGTTGTTCGCCGCTTTTTCCCGATGTACATTTTCGGTATAGGCAAAGAACTTATCGGCTATGCCCGCTTCGCGCATAACATAATCGCTATACCCATCCCCGATGACCTGTACCTCACCGTCCAGATCAAGCCGTTTTAGACATTCGATCTTTCCGTTATGCGAAGCCAGTACGTTCTTCTCATCAAAACCTACGATATTGCCTTCCCCATCAAACTTAAAGGTGTTTGCATATACCCGATCCGAAGGAATGTTGTACTCTTCCACAATGGGATCTATGAATTCCTTGAAACCACAGGAGATTACATAGATATCATCCGAGAAATTCTGGAAGAACTCCTTGTTGTGTTCGATGGATTTTGATATTTTTTGTTTCAGTTCGGTCACCAAACCTTCCAAATCGTTCTTATGGGCTTTCAACAACTTTATTCTCTTTTCCAGAGACTCGGTAAAAGAGATGTCCCCATCTATACCCAGATTCGTGATTTTCTGTATCTCATTGATAATTTCCTCCCTATTGGATCTTCCTTGCAGGGTCATTTCGGCCAAAACATCCAATGCTTCTACCCTGGTTAAGGTACTATCAAAATCGAAAACGTACTTTCTGCCCACGGCTATCATACTTTAAAAAAAATTAAGCCTCAAAAGTAAAGATTAATTCTGTCCGTTTTTTGGTTTTGTCCTTAAAATTGGTTTGCAAGAAGTTTTGGGACCCTTTTGATGCAGATTTGATGCAAATCACATACTAAAATTAAGGATATCGCAATTTGCATTTGATGGGTTCATTCCAGAAAGGAAATAATCCTCCTGGAGAAGGCCTCGGTCTTGTACGTTCCATTGTGATCGCCCTTTACAATCTGAAGCCCGCTTTTTGGAATGGCTCGTTGCAGCTCCCCTGGGTCTCCGTTATCCGTATCCAAGTCTCCCGATATAATTAGCGTTTGCGCTGTAATGGTCCCCAATTCTTCCTTAGTGGTGACCGGTTGGTATTCCTGTTGCAGGTACAATGACCTTAGGTCGGCTCCGATCGATCTGGCGTAATCTACAGCACCCTGGGTCTCCGGGGTCGTTTTTCCATTAAAAGCGGCGGCGAACATCTTTCGTCTTTCCCAATTGGGGTCGCTAAAATCAATGCCCATGCCTCCCAAAACCCCTTTGACAATGCGTTTATCCACAGTCAGAAGTTTCGCCAGTACTATACTGCCCCTAGAATACCCAACGGCCATGTACTGCTTAAGCTTCAGATAATCTGCGAGTGCCTTCATATCATGTACTTCCACGTCCTTGGCATACCCCTTTTTTGTCTGGGGTTTGTCCGATAATCCGTTGCCCCGTAAGTCGGGAACAATGACCCGATAACCGTTTGCAAGCAATTCCTTTTTCAGCACCGTTTTGTCCCAGGAACTTCCGGAATTTATAAAACCATGGATCAGTAAGACAGCGATACCCTTTCCCTCATCGGTGTAGGCTATTTTAACAGAATCCGCGGTGGTAAAGAACGCAGACTGCGCAGTGCATTGCAGCACGGAAAAAAGAGAAAGGAGTAGTGTGATATTTCGCATTGCGAATCCGTTTTATTTAAACTCTGGTATAGATAATCCCTGTTAGAATGGCCAGTCCAAAGCTTACCAGCGTACCGATAAGGATATATTCGGTAAGTTTCCGATTATTGGTTTCCTTAAGGTCGTTAAAGCGAAAGACCGATTTGGCCGCTATGAGCAGGCCAATGGCCTCCCATCTGCCCAAGATAATGAACACCAGGACAAAAAGCCGTTCTATGATTCCTATATATTTCCCGGCATTGGGCAAGGATTTGTGGTCCAATTCTATCTGATTGGCAAAGCCCTCCAACAATTTTCCCATGACAATGGCGGCCGGAAAGGTCACAAAAGTGACCGCAGTGACCAAGCCCCAATCCAATTGGGAGATAAGCCATAGGCTATGTTCCGCTAAGTTGCCGTAATATGCGCAAGCGTAAAGGACCAAAAGGTGTAAAAATTGATCTATAAAAAAGGGAATGTTCTTGTTCTTAAAATAAGGATTGGCATATAGTTTTCCCAAATCGATAAGGTAATGGGAAAGGGTGATAATGCCTACCAATTTCCAATAGGCAAGGTCCCAGAGCAAGACCATGGTCACAAGGAAATGTAGCAGAACATGGAGGTACAGATACTTGGAAGTCACTTTGTTCGCTTCCTTGTGAACCACCCAGCGGGCAGGTTGCAGTAAAAAGTCGCCTATAAGATGGGCCAATAGAAGTTTGATGAAAAATATCATGTGTGCAGTTGTTTTAAGGTTTGGGTATAATAATCCAATAGCTCAAGGACCAGATCCAATCGCGCTCTTTTTTGACGTTGACTTACAGCCGATTGTTGAATGTTAAGCTGCTTCGAGACCTGCTGTTGCGAGGCCTCTGGCATTTCCAAGGACAGGGCTACGATTTCTGCCGATACTTGTGACCAATCATCCATAAAATTGAGGGCCAGTTTTAATAGCAGGTTCATGGTTTTATCGTAGACTTCGTTCTCCGTGGCAATGGCCAGATTCAGCTTTTGTTTTTTTAGGGCTTCAAAGGTGCGGCCAGATCGCTGGTGGGCGGTTCCATTGGATTCGCTCACCCGTTCCCCGGTAAAGGTCTCGGTGCCGATACCTATACCCATGCGTACGTCCAACCCTTTGACGGATTTAATGAGGGCCTTGATGTGTACAGCGGTCTGTAGTGCCTGTGCCGGTGGTAACCTTAGCTGAAATTCGTCACCCCGGTAAATTTCCCAATCGGTCGGATGTTTCCCAATTTGGGACAAATGGGCCTTAAGATCTTTAATCCATTTAGAACCCTTGTAATGTTCTGAATTGATGATGTCACCCGTGATTATTGCCGTCATATTATTAGTTAAAATGCTAATATATAAAAATATAAGCAAAAAAGCTAATATTTAAATAAATTAGTTAAAAAGCTTATATTTCCATATATCAGTGTATCTGCTAATACGTTGATTCAAAAATTAAAACCAACGCCTTACCTGCGTACAATAGTGTTGGTATTCCTTTCCAAAACGTTGGGAAAGTGCCTTTTCTTCCGGCTTGATCTGAAAGTTGTTCATATACGAAACAAAGCCTGCGGCAATCAACGTATTAAAAGCATTTCCCAACCAAAGTCCCCAAGCCAGTAAAAGCAACAAGAGGGCCAGGTACATCGGGTTCCTGGAATAGGCATAGATACCCTTGGTGACCAAAGAGGTGGCTTTGGACGGCCTCATGGGATCCACAGTGGTCCGCCTCCTAAAAAACTGTACCATGGCCACCACCACAATCGCCACGGCCACAAATGTCAACATCTTTATCAAATATTGGCGCCCAAAAAATTCAAATTGGCCCACGGGGAAGAACTCCTTTAAGAGGTACATCAGCAATCCAAAAAAAAGAAAGATAAACGCCGGTGGAATTTTTAGTTTCATAGCTTAAATCAAGGCGCCATAAATTTACTATTTTTAAACGGGTAACACACACCGCCCAAATAAGATCTATTCCATGGAACTCGTTTTTGCCACGCACAACCAAAATAAATTCAGGGAAGTAAAAGGTTTATTGCCCGGACATATTTCACTCTTATCATTAAAGGATATTGGATGTTCCCACGAAATTCCCGAGACCGAGGACACCTTGGAAGGGAATGCCCTGCTAAAAGCAAAACATGTAAGCGATCATCACGGATATCCCTGTTTTGCAGACGATACCGGACTATTGGTAGATGCCTTGAACGGTGCCCCGGGGGTACATTCCGCCCGCTATGCCGGCGCACAAAAAAGCGCTGAGGACAATATGGACAAACTGCTAAAAGCCCTTAAGGGCAAGCATAGAACTGCACAATTTAAAACAGTGATCGCCCTGAGGAACGGAACTGAAAACCAACTGTTCACAGGAATCGTAAAGGGACAGATTACCCCGGAAAAACACGGTAGAAGGGGCTTTGGTTACGACCCCATCTTTAGACCGGAAGGTTATGACAAGACCTTTGCCGAGCTGCCTTTGGCGGAAAAAAACCGAATCAGCCATAGGGGGCGGGCCATACAGCACCTCATCACCTATTTAAAAACGCAGGGCTAGTCAACTGAAGGTCAACGGCCAAGTATTTCATTTCCATAGCATCCATGTGGATTATTAGCATTACCTTTGCCGCTTAATTAACGCCGCTGGTATAGCATGTGTTGCGCTGGGCATAATAAGGTTAAGCGATAATCGCTCTATGCAACATACAATATTTGCGATTTAGTAAAACCTATTATGACAAAATTTGAAGCATTGGGGCTAGAACAGTCCCTATTGGATGCTGTTGCCGATCTTGGATTTGAAAATCCTTCGGAAGTACAGGAAAAAGCAATCCCTATTTTACTGGAAAATGAAACCGACCTGGTAGCGCTTGCGCAGACAGGTACGGGGAAAACAGCCGCCTTTGGCTTCCCATTGATCCAAAAAATAGATAGCAGTAGCAGAACCACGCAAGGACTTATCCTTTCACCCACCCGGGAGCTCTGCCTACAGATCACCAACGAACTAAAGTTGTATTCAAAGTACATCAAGGGACTGAACACCGTTGCCATTTATGGCGGGGCCAGCATCAGTGAGCAGGCCAAACAGATAAAACGGGGGGCACAGATCGTTGTGGCCACACCAGGTCGTATGAAGGATATGATAGGCCGTGGTATCGTGGACATTTCCAAAATCGATTATTGCATATTGGACGAGGCCGATGAAATGTTGAACATGGGCTTCTATGAGGACATTAAGGACATTCTTTCCAATACACCGGACGAAAAATTTACCTGGTTGTTTTCGGCCACCATGCCCAAAGAAGTGGCCACCATTGCCAAAAAGTTTATGCACCATCCTAAGGAAATAACGGTAGGTGATAAAAATGCGGGTGCCACTACGGTACAACATGAGTACTATGTTGTGGGCGGACGCGATCGCTATCCGACCCTAAAAAGACTGGCGGATACCAATCCCGATATCTTTTCGGTCGTGTTTTGCCGGACCAAGCGGGATACCCAAAAAGTAGCTGAAAAGCTTATCGAAGATGGTTATAATGCTGGTGCCCTGCATGGGGACCTGAGCCAAAACCAACGTGATTTGGTCATGAATGCCTTTCGCAAAAAACAGATTCAAATGCTTGTGGCCACGGACGTAGCCGCAAGAGGTATTGATGTAGATGACATTACGCATGTGATCAATTACCAATTACCAGATGAAATAGAAACCTACACCCACCGTAGCGGGCGTACGGGAAGAGCTGGTAAATCTGGTATTTCCATGGTCATCGTCACCCGAAGTGAACTTCGAAAGATTAAGTCCATAGAAGGCAAAATCAAACAAAAATTCATTGCCAAAAAAATCCCGACAGGGATGGAAATCTGCGAAATACAATTGTACCATTTGGCCAGTAAAATAAGGGACACTCAAATTAATGAAGAGGTTGCCAATTATTTACCTGCCATAAACGATGTATTACAGGGCATTGACCGCGATGAGCTTATCAAAAAAATTATTTCCGTAGAGTTTAGCCGTTTCTATAATTACTACAACAAGGCGAAAGACCTGAATACCGTGGATACTGACGGACATGGTGAGCGAAAAAGAAGTAAGGGCGAACGTGGGGAAGCTTCCTCTAACGGTTCCGTGCGCTATTTCATCAATGTAGGTGAAAAGGATGATTACGATTGGATGTCGCTGAAGGATTTCCTAAAGGACACCTTGAGCCTTGGAAGGGATGATGTATATCGGGTAGATGTTAAGGACAGTTTCTCCTTCTTCAATACGGATGCCGAGCATACGGAGCTTATTTTACAGACCTTTTCCGATTTTAAGGTAGATGGTAGGTTCGTAAATGTGGAAGTCTCCAAAAACCCTGGGGGTAGTGGCAGAAGTGGAAGAGATCGAAGCAGGGGCGGCGGCAAGGACCGAGACAGAAGCAGGGGCAAGAGAAGAGACAGAAAATCATCTCATGGAAAGTCGAGTCACTCCGGTAAAAGGAGGAGCAAAAAAAGAGACGGATTCTTTTAGTTAATTGTATATTAAAAAAACACGCCATGGCGTGTTTTTTTATTTTGTTTAGTACTTTTAAAATTGGATTCACGTACATGAGGAAATATATACTTCTTTGTTTGGCCTTATCACTGGGTTTTTTTGGTTTTTCACAGGAAACAGGGGAAAGTACCGTAGATAAGGAACTCAACGCAGTTGTGGTAAACGCCCAGACCGACTTTCCCATGGAAAGCGTCCATGTGGTGAACCTCAACAAAGTAGTGGGTACCATTACCAACAAAAGGGGAGAATTTTCTATTACCGCAGCGGTCAACGACACAATATACTTTTCTTTTCTGGGCTTTAAATCCCAAAAAATAAGGGTCACCAACGATATGTTCAAGTTCAAGGATACCAAGGTAAAATTGACAGAGCTGGCCTACGCGTTGGAGGAAGTCATTCTTAGACCCTTTCAACTTACAGGCTATTTGGAAATCGATGTAAAAAATCTTCCTGTAAACAACGCCTACCAGTACAGCATTTCGGGCCTAAACGTGGGTTATGAAGCGGGCAAGAAAAACCCAAGCGCGGTCACCAAGGTATTGGGCGCCATTCTTAATCCCGCCGATCTGCTCCGTAATTTGTTCGGCAAAAAACCCAATCAGATGCGAAAGCTGAGAAAAATAAAGGAAGACGATAGAATTCGGGACCTTTTGGCGTCCAAATTCGATCGGGAGACCCTTACTGAATTGCTGCAGTTGGAAAAAATGGATATCGATGATATCCTAAACAACTGTAATTACTCCAAATCCTTCATCACCACGGCGAATGACCTTCAAATTCTTGATGCCATTAGTGCCTGCTATGAGGAATATAAGGTCCTTAACCGACAGAACTAGTATTTTCCGTGCCCTGTTCCGCTTGATGCACTTTGCATGATTCCCTCTAAGATGCACATTTCCAGGTCCTAAGTCCAATATGTCGTTGAATTTAATTGCCAGAAATAAATTTTATAATTCCGCGATCATTTTATAGTTTTAAAGAAAATAGATACATATGAAAAAACTGCTGTTCGCCACGGTAATTTTCTCCCTCCTTCTCGCTTGTAAAACTGAAAAAAAAGAGGCCGCAAATAACGCGACCCCAATGGCCTTGGATTCCATTCCGGAAGTGGTAAGGGAAGTCCCTTTTGTCTGGGAAGGCGCCAATATCTATTTTTTGTTGACCGATCGTTTCAACAACGGAAATACCGAAAACGATGTGAACTTTGAGCGAAATAATGAGACTGGGGTGTTACGAGGTTTTATGGGAGGCGATATAGCAGGAATTATTGAAAAAATAGAAGATGGGTACTTCACTTCATTGGGCGTAAATGCCATATGGTTCACCCCCGTAGTGGAACAGATACACGGGGATACCGATGAAGGCACTGGAAACAGTTATGGGTATCACGGCTATTGGACCAAGGACTGGACCGCATTAGATCCCAATTTTGGTACCATGGAAGATTTGGAAAACTTGGTCAAGACCGCCCATGACAAAGGTATACGGGTTTTGTTGGACGTGGTATTGAACCACACCGGTCCGGTAACGGACGAAGATCCTGTTTGGCCATCGGACTGGGTGCGTACCGAGCCTACCTGTCAATTTACCACCTACGAAACAACCACCGCCTGCACACTGGTGGACAATCTTCCCGATATCTACACCGCCTCCGATGAGGCCGTGGAACTTCCGGATCCTTTGCTCGCCAAATGGAAAGCCGAAGGGCGGTTAAGTGCTGAGCTCGATGAACTACAATTGTTTTTTGAACGTACCGGACATCCAAGGGCCCCCCGATTCTACATTATCAAATGGTTGACCGACTATGTGAACGATCTTGGAATAGACGGTTTTAGGGTAGATACCGTAAAGCATGTTGATGAACAGGCCTGGGCCGAGCTATACCAAGAGGCTTCGCACGCCTTTGAGACCTGGAAAAAGAAACATCCGAACCAGATTTTGGACGATAATCCCTTTTACATGGTAGGGGAAGTTTATAACTACGGTATTTCGGGAGGGCGGCCGTTCAACTTTGGTGATAAAAAGGTCGACTTTTACGACTATGGATTTAAAAGCCTCATCAATTTTGAACTAAAGACCGATGCCGACAAAGCGTACGAAACCATATTCAAGAAGTACCACAGCTTGTTGAACTCAAAATTAAAGGGAAAAAGCGTGGTCAACTATCTTACCTCCCATGATGATAGCAATCCTTTCGACAAGGAAAGAGAAAAACCCTATCGTGCTGCCAACGTACTCCTATTGACCCCGGGGGCCTCACAAATCTATTACGGGGATGAAACCGCCAGAAGCCTAACCATAGACGGTAGCGTTGGTGATGCTACACTGCGGTCCTTTATGAATTGGGAAGAACTCGATAGTCTGCCCGAAACCAGGAAAATATTGGATCATTGGCAAAAATTGGGCGCTTTCAGAAAACAACATCCTGCCGTGGGCGCCGGGAAACACAAACGCCTTGCAAAAAAGCCCTATGTATTCAGCAGAATGTATACCGATGGGGATTACAAGGACAAAGTGGTGGTAGGCCTAGATCTTCCCAAAGGGAAAAAATCGCTTTGGGTCAAAGGCTTTTTCGGCGATGGCACCAAATTATATGATACCTACTCAAAGACCCAAGTAATGGTCAAAAATGGGAAGGTGCTCTTGGACAATGAACATACCATAGCGCTTCTTGAATTGGCTCCTTAAGGCTAGGGGGTTCTGCGCTCCACGCAACCCAAGGCAAGCCGGGGTATCTAACAATAAAAACAAAGATGAGACCCTTACGAATCTTCTTGGCCGTCGTGGCCCTGACCCTATTTTCATGTGAGAACGACGATACCGCCTTTACCTCTGAATTTGATCAAAGTTTGTCCCAGTGGCGGCAATTGAAGGCACAATTCAACAATAGTTATGTGTTTTCACTGGTACAGAGTTCTGTTTTCGGTTTTGGATCTACAACCACCATTACCGTTCAAAACGGTGTAGTTACCCAAAGGGCATTTGAAGCCTATCAACGTACAGACACTCCGGGCGAAAAGGAAGTTACCCGTAGCTGGGTGGAGAATCAGGACGAGTTGAATACCAACGATGAGGGAGCGGCCCCAATGACCATTGACGAAATCTACACTTCTTGCGATAAGGACATCCTATCCGTTAGCCCAGACGATAACTTTATCGATTTTGGTACGGACAGTAATGGGGTAATACAATTGTGCACCTTCATTCCAAAAAACTGCGCCGATGATTGCATCGTAGGTTTTGTACTGGATTCCTTTGAGTGGTTATAGGTGGCACTAAGCCCGGGAATGCAGTGCGATCCGATTGCCTTCCGAATCCTTGAACAAAGCCATAAATCCATGACCATCCCCTATTTCGGTCTTTGGTTTTAGAATTTCACCGCCGGCCCCTGCCACACGTCCCAATTCTACGTTTACGTCCACAGAGGAAAAGTAGATCAAAGGGCCGTCCGTAACACTTGGCGTATACATTTCATGTTGCACCAAAGATCCGGATGCGCCTGGTTTATCCTCGGCATGCGGGAACCAACCCATAATCAATCCTCCGAGATCGTGCACGGAAATGGAAAGCTCAAAGACCGATTCGTAAAAAGTCTTGGCCCGATCCATATCGGTCACTGGGATTTCGAACCACCCTATCGGATTGTACTCCATATCATTTTTCCATTAAAATTTTTAAACTTTGTAAACCCTCCTCGAAATCCTTGCCTACCGCTTTATCCATATTCATAAAGAGCATCATAATGCTCACAGGGAACTTGTTTTTGCCCGAAAAGCCCCAGGTTACCTTGGTTTTGCCATCGGAAACCTCATCTACCTCCATATAGCAGTCAGAAGTTGATTTCCAGGGTTTAAGGAAGCGCAGTTCTCCTTCTACTCGCTTGCCATCCACAATTTTGGTGATTTCCTGTTCCCCTTCGCCAACGTCCTTGTTGCCGTTCCAATAGCTTACGGCTCCAACCTCCCCATCGGTACCCGTGAACTTTTTCTCCATGTTGGGATCTTTCTTTTCCCAAGGGGACCATTGTTGTTGGTTCTTTAGATACTTCAAATACTCAAAAACCACAGCTTTAGGTCTTGCAATTTCAATAGTTCTAAAAACGTCGTACGTTTTCGGGGCTATCATGGCGAGTATGAACACCAGCACCGCGATACCCGCTACAATGTAAAGCAATATCATCATTTTGTTTATCAATTAGTTAGTTGTCCTTTAAAAGTAAAAAAAAAATCACCCATCTTCATGATATCTCGCCAAAATGTCGTCTATGCTCTTTATGGATTTTTGGATCCAATCCAGTTGTTTTTCTAATTTTTCGGTTTCCGTCAACTGCCAATCGATGGTACTTTTTCTCAATTGTTGGGTGAGGGCATGCAATATAATGGCCGCGGACACAGAGATATTGAGGCTTTCGGTAAAACCCACCATAGGAATCTTTATAAAACCATCCGCGCGTTGCATGACCGTTTCACTAAGCCCCTCTTTTTCGGTGCCAAAGAACAAGGCAATCTTATCCGTTATGGTAAAATCGTCCAACAAGCAAGTTGCCTTGTGTGGGCTTGTGGCTATAATTTGATAACCCTGGCCGGCCAAATGGGCGATACATTCCCCAGCATTCGGGTACCGATGTACATCTACCCACTGTTGGGCCCCCATGGCAATATTTTTATCGAGACGCTTTCCAAACCTGTTCTCTATAAGATGGGCCTCCTGAATACCAAAGACCTCGCAACTTCGTATTACCGCACTGGCATTGTGTAACTGAAACACATCTTCCACTGCCACCGTAATATACTTGGTACGCTCCTGGAGCACCTCCAGAAAACGCTGCTTTCGTTCCGGAGTAACAAATGTTTCTAGATAGGATAAGAGTTTAGCATCGATCATAAACCGAATATAATAAAAAAGGAAAATGTATCTTTAATAGCTTTTTATAAAGGGTGATGGATCAAAAAATAGTAGTATTGACCGGCGCGGGGGTAAGCGCCGAAAGTGGGCTAAAGACCTTTCGCGATGCAAATGGGCTCTGGGAGGGCCATGATGTTATGGAAGTGGCATCCCCCCAAGGATTTGCCCAAGATCCTGCCCTGGTCCTGGATTTTTACAATCAGCGACGAAAGCAACTTAAAACGGTGAGGCCCAACAGGGCCCATGAGGCCTTGGCAGACTTGGAAAGGCACTTCCAGGTCCAGATCATTACCCAAAATGTGGACAATTTACATGAAAGGGCTGGGAGTTCCCAGGTGCTTCATTTGCACGGAGAACTACTAAAAGTACGATGTACGCAAAACGAACGCTTAGTGCTGGATTGGGAAAACGACCTGCTTTTGGGCGACCTTAGCGAAAATGGGGCCCAGTTGCGACCGCATATTGTCTGGTTCGGTGAGGCGGTACCTCTGCTTGAAAAGGCCATGGAAATCACCTACACCGCGGATATCCTGATCATCATCGGAACATCCATGCAAGTGTATCCCGCAGCCAGTCTGATCAATTTTATAAGACCCGGAACGCCTATTTATTTTATAGACCCCAGACCCAGTATCGCGGCTTCCAATTATACCAATTTGACCATCATTGAAAAAACCGCCGCCACCGGGGTCCCTATTCTGGTTGCCGACCTAATTGATACAAGGCCCTAGTCTTCTTGGCCCAGTCTGCCACCTCCTTCCGCTGCTGCTCACTTAGCCTTGCCTCGGCATGTGTCCAGGTATATTCTTTCAAGGGCATTTCCCTTTCGGTAATCATCTCCACCAACTCTTCCAATTTATGGTCTTTTTTCTTAGGGTTATAGGCGTCCCAATCAGAAAAATTAAGGTGTCCTTTACCATGCTCCACATGGTCTGCAAGCCAGTAGGAAACCGGAGCAATATTGTTGTACCAGGGATATACGGTATTGTTGCTATGGCAATCGTAGCAAGTTTCCTGTAAGATGGCCTTGACCTGTGGGGGCGGATTGGTCTCCTTTAGAAATGCTACCGTATGTTCTCCTTCCTGGATATTCTTTTCGGGGCGGTAAAACTGCATCCCGATCAAGATGACCAGTAATCCCACTGCTATTTTTTTTAGTACTTTCATGCTGCTAACTTTATTGGCTAAAAATACACTTTTGTGACCAAAACAGAACTATACGATGCCCTGGATTATGTGAACTCCTCTCGTCAAAAAAGGATGGAAATGGCCAACTTGGTACGCAACGAGCCAAAGCTGCTCCTGCCTCTGATCGAAATTGTAATGGAGGCAGATAATCCCCTTTCCGTCAAGGCTGCTTGGGTCATGGAATTTACGGTCAAACAAGATCTGTCCCTGATTTTTCCCCTCTTGGACAAATTTACCGCAGGCATAGGCTCCCTGCATTTGGATTCCGCAGTCCGACCCATGGCCAAAATATGCGAATATCTCATTTTGGCCTATTTTTCAAAAAAACCAAACGAGGTCCGGAAGGTACTCGAAGAGCATCATCTGGAAGCCATTGCCACGGCATGCTTTGATTGGCTTATCGGGGACTACAAAGTGGCTGCAAAAGCCTATTCCATGACTTCCCTATATCTGCTCGGCAAAAAATTTAAATGGATACATCCAGAACTACGGCTGGTACTGGAACGGCATTATGCCACATCTAGTGCAGCTTACAAAGCGCGCGCCAGGCATACCCTGGCAAAACTCAACAATTAAAGGAACATATGCTTTCCAAACCTTTTAAACTCCTTAACTTATAGCTATCTTTGGCCCTTTCCATAAAGTAAAGCTTAGGTGATGTTATTGAACGAATTAAGTGCCGTATCCCCCATTGACGGACGTTATAGAAGTAAGACCGCTTCCTTGGCGCCATTTTTTTCCGAAGAGGCCCTTATCAAATACAGGGTACGGGTAGAGATTGAATATTTTATCGCACTATGCGAAATTCCCTTGCCTCAGCTCGCGGCTTTTGACACCAAAATCTTCAAGGACTTAAGAAACATCTACCTGAACTTCGGTTCGGAAGACGCGCAGGCCATTAAGGATATAGAAAAGATCACCAACCATGACGTTAAAGCGGTAGAATATTTTATTAAGAAAAAATTCGATGGCCTAAAATTGGACTCCTTCAAGGAATTTATCCATTTTGGCCTTACCTCTCAGGACATCAATAATACCGCTATTCCGCTCTCTCTTAAAGAAGCCATGAACGAGGTATACGTGCCGCAATATTTGGAGGTGCTCCACAGATTGCAGGAACTGGCATTGGAGTGGGCTTCCGTTCCCATGTTGGCCAGAACGCACGGGCAACCGGCCTCCCCTACCCGTCTGGGAAAGGAAATCGATGTTTTTGTGGTACGCTTAAAAGAACAGTTCAATTTGTTGAACGATATTCCCAGCGCCTCTAAATTTGGTGGGGCAACCGGCAACTACAACGCACATCAAGTAGCATATCCCGATGTGGATTGGAGAGCGTTCGGGGAACAATTTGTACAGGAAAAATTGGGACTCTACCATTCCTTCCCTACCACACAGATAGAGCATTACGATCATATGGCAGCGCTCTTCGATACCTTAAAAAGAATCAATACCATTCTGCTTGATCTGGACAGGGACGTATGGACTTATGTATCCATGGACTACTTTAAGCAAAAAATAAAAAAGGGCGAGGTAGGGTCTTCCGCCATGCCGCATAAGGTGAATCCGATCGACTTTGAAAATTCGGAAGGGAATCTGGGCATGGCCAATGCCATTTTTGAACATCTATCGGCAAAACTGCCCGTTTCCCGTCTTCAGCGGGATCTCACGGATAGCACCGTGCTCAGAAATATAGGTGTCCCCCTGGCCCATACCCTTATTGCTTTTCAGTCTACCGTAAAAGGACTGAACAAATTGGTGCTGAACGCGGAGAAGTTTGCCGAAGACCTTGAAAACAATTGGGCCGTTGTGGCAGAGGCTATTCAGACCATTCTGAGACGCGAAGCCTACCCCGATCCGTATGAGGCCTTAAAAGGATTGACCCGTACCAATGAAAAAATTACGCGCAAAGCCCTTTCTGATTTCATAGACACCTTACAAGTTTCCGATGCGGTCAAAAAAGAACTAAAAGGAATTAGCCCCCATAACTATACCGGCGTGTAATTCAGTGTTTCCAAGGGAACAGAGATCCTAGCTAGTCCCATAATAGTATCCCCTACCCTTGCTTCTGTATCTCTACCTGATGTGGGAATGGTATTTCAATACCGGCCTTATCCAATGCCAACTTGCAATTTTCCAAGGTGCCAAAATACACATCCCAATAGTCCTCTGGCCTACAAAAGGGACGTACAGCAAAATTTACGGAACTGTCTGCCAATTCGGATACGTTAACGGAAGGAGGTGGGTCCTGCAATACCTTGGGGTTGGAGGTCAATACCGCTAAGAGCACCTCCTTCGCATTTTTGATATCCTCCCCATAACCAATGCCTATGGTGGTGTCTACGCGCATTGTTCCCTCCGCGGTATAGTTGATGATATTGCCATTGGCCATGGCGCCGTTGGGTACAATGGCCAGTTTGTTTTCCGGGGTGATCAATTTTGTGGTGAAAATCTCTATTTCCTTTACCGCACCCAAAACACCTTGCGCCTCGATCAGATCCCCAATTTTATAGGGCCTAAAAATCATGAGCAGTACCCCTCCCGCAAAGTTGGAAAGTGAACCTTGTAAGGCGAAGCCAATGGCCAAGCCAGCAGCCGCTATCACGGCAGCAAAGGTGGTTACATCTACCCCCAGTCTTGAAATGACAACAATAATCAGGAACACCTTTAAGGCCCATGAAATCAGATTTAATAGAAATCGTTGCAAGGACTCTTCGTACTTGCTTTTGGACATTACTTTTCTAGTGGCCCCGGTAATTCTTTTGATTACCCAGGAACCAATGATGTAGATGAGAATTGCCGTGATTAATTTTGGCCCGAATTCCTTGGCCAGTTCAATGCCGTAGTTGAACCATTCTTGTGCTTTTTCCATAGTTGTGTAGTGTCAGTGTTAATTTGCGAAACAAGATAAGGATTCGCCTTCAAAAAAAGAACCCTTTGCCTCCGGTGTTACCTACGGGCAACAAAAAGCCCGTTTTAGATTGCTCTAAAACGGGCTGCTATTGTTAGGGAGGAACACTACTTAACCTTTAAGGAATTTTCCGATTTCTCCCAATCCTTCCCCATTATAATCCGATTGTTGAAGGGCTTGGATGAGTTGTACCAAGTGTGCAGGGTTCATATCATCGCCCAGTACGCGGACCAGGGCAAAGCCCTTGTCATTGCTACTGCCGTATATGATCACTTCGTCTATAGCATCCTCATCGCCCAGATACTTGATCACGCCTTTGCCATAACTGGAGTTCAGTTTCATGAGCTCTACAAACTCATCGTTTTTCAGTATGGCGTTTACCTTGGCCTTTTCCACCTTGTACTCCGCAGCATTCTGGGCTGTTTTTTTAAAGGCCAAAAGGTTCATTTTCCGAAGGGAACTCAGTGCTTTGCGTTGACCTTCGGTCAGGTCTGCCTTTTCTAAATTCAGGATACTGGTGGGGACATCCAGGGATATAAAGTTTGGATTCTCCGCGCTGTCCACATAGTATTCCTGCAAGCTTTGTGTGGAGGAGCAGGCCATCAAAGCGACCCCGGCTACCAACACTATTGCAATTTTGCTTAACAATTTTTTCATCTGTCTTTGTTTATAACGTTTCTCGTTATTCATGCTTTTTGCCCGCTTTCTTGAGGTCGCGGTGCAAGTTCATCTTATCCGTAAGCTTACCTATCTTGGTAAGGTCAATATCACCCGTTATGGAGACCAGTACGGTTTCGAACTCCCTGCCGTTATGGCCCATCTTCATTTTATCCATGCCGCTAACGAACATCAATAGTTCCTTTACATGGGTATCGTCCTTGCCATTTTTGATATAGAAGTTTACATGGGTGTCCTCGTCCTTGACCCGCATAAGCTCTTCCATGGAGGAGGAATTTAGATATTGGTCCACCGAAGTCTTCATTTGGCCGCTGACTCCTTTGTCCTCGGTAATGAACACCCTTATCTTATCGAGTTCGCTAACCAATTGCGCCAACTCCCTTGCTTCGTGGTCATCGGCATCCTCGCCTATGGTAGTTATCAATTCCATCATACGCTTGTTGATGATTACCGAAGCCACATGTTCCATGTCCTCGTATTTGTCGAATAGCGACTGTGAGAACCCTGCGAGGGGCATTAGGGCCAGTGCCAATAGTGTTATGATTGTTTTTTTCATGATTGATGATGTTATAATTTGATTATTTGTTCTTTTTACCGGCCTTGTTCAATTCTTCGGGAAGGTTCATCTTTTTCGTAAGGGAATTGATCTTGTTCAGGTCAATATCACCCGTAAGTGAAAGAAGCACGGTTTCAAATTTTCTCCCATTGGCCTCTATATCCTTTATTCCGGTGACGAACATCAATAGTTCACTGACATGATCGGCATCCTTACCGGTTTTAATGTAGAACTTCACATTGGCATCCTTATCCTTGATCCGCATCAATTCTTCCAAAGATGCCGTTTTAAGGTACTTGCTTACGGAGGCCTTCATATCTGCCGAAATGCCCTTATCCTCCGTGGTAAAGACCTTTAGACTGCTTACACTTTTGGCAATGTCCATAAAGTCTTGGGCTTCCTGATCATCCACTTCTACCTCTATCTTGCTCAATAGGTTGAACATGCTCTTGTTCACCACTACGGAGGTTACTTCATCCAGGTCCTCGTACTTGTCGAAAAGCGATTGCGAGAAACCGCTAAGGGGTAAGGCCGCAAGCATCAATAGTACAATGTATGTTTTCATCTTATTCATCGTTTTAATTTTCGTTGTAAATTTTTTGTTTTGTTTCTTCAAACTCGTTCAAGTAGGCCATTTTTTCGGTTCCTTTCCCGAAATTTTCGGCCAGAAGGCTTAACGCCTTCTTAGTTTCTTGGTAAGCAAAGGCTGCGTTTTCACGATCCAGTCTCTGTTGCTCTAAATAGCCATTACCAAAATATATGCCAGCTGATAAAACGGCGACTGCTGCAATGGAAAGCCACTTGTAGTAGTTTTTTCTAGGTTTTAGTGGAACCTGCTTGGTATACCGCTCTTCTTTGGCTTTGGAAAAATACTGAAACAACGGACTGTACTGCTTAAGATGTGTTGCTACACTTTCTTGGGAAAAATAGGCCCGTAAGGTTTCTTCCTCGGCTACCGTGGTGGTGGCTTCAAAATACTTCTCCAATAATTTTTCTATGTTATCCAATTCCATAACTATGTTTTTGCAATAATTTTTCTCTTACCGTTTTTCTTGCCCTGGACAAGGCCACACGCACTGCGGTGGGTTTCATATCCAATAGATCGGCTATCTCGTCAAAATCGTATTCCTCCACATCCCGCAATTGCAATACCAATTTTTGTTGCTCGGGAAGATCTTCCATGATCTTTTGTACCCAATCCACACTATCTTTTGCCTCCACCTCCTTCTGTAGGGAGGTTTGTCCGTCCGCATAATTGCTATGCACCAATTTTAAGTTTCCCGCCTGTTTCGACTTTAGTCGGTCCAGACAAAAGTTCTTGGTCATGGTCATGGCAAAGGCTTCTACATTGTTATAACTTTCTATCGCCTTACTTTTGGACCAGAGTTTCAACAAAATTTCCTGTGTGGCATCTTCAGCTTCCTCTGTGGAGACCAGCAAACGCTTTGCCAGCCTGTACAGTTTATCCTTAAAGGGCATTACCACACTTAAAAACTCCGTCTGATTCATTATAGGTTCGGTTGCTGTGTAAACCATTATAGGTGTTTTACAAAAGGAAGACGACGTATAACGATTTTTGTTACAAAAAATTTTTTTTTCCTTTGATTGTAAGTATTTTAGGCCATTGTAAACTAAATTTAAACAGGTTTACGTACATTAAGTAAAGGAAAATAAGGAATTGCCCCAGCAATTATCCCATTTCTGGAATGATAATTGTTAATGCTTATCGAGTACAAAGTTAAAACTTAAAACGACTATGAAATGTGCTAGGATCCAGCCCCTGTGCATTGCGTAAAGCAATTGAGCTGTTTTCTATCAGGTTTTAAAAAAAAAACGAAATGAAAGAGCTTAAAAAGTATTTTTTGCTGTTTTTGGGCATGGCCACTATTTTGACCGCCTGTAGCAGCGATGATGGTATTGAGAATCCCACCGAACCACCCAATCCGACCAGCGTAGATGTAACCGTACAAAACTTTATGTGGCAAGCCATGAACCTATGGTACTTTTGGCAAGGGGAGGTTCCCAATTTGGCCGATAACCGATTTGCCACCGATGCGGAATACACAGAATATCTACAGGGGTTTTCCAATCCCGAGAGCTTTTATTTCAATGAACTTTTGTTTTCGGAAGATCGGTTTAGCTTTTTAAATGAGGATTATCGAGTACTGGTACAAAACTTTGCCGGAGTCTCCAAAAGCAATGGCCTGGAGTTTGGTCTGGTAAAATTTGCGGACAGTGAGGATGTCTTTGGATATGTGCAATATATCATTCCCAATTCCGATGCCGCTTCCAAACCCATAGCACGGGGGGATATCTTTATCGGGGTCGATGGGCAACAGCTCACCACCAGTAATTTCTCGGATCTTTTGTTCGGGGATAACGATACCTACATCCTGAATATGGCCGATATTGATGCCGGAACCGTTACCGCCAACAATATTGAAGTAAGCCTTACCAAACAGGAAGGCTTAGTGGAAAACCCTGTTTTTATCACTGATTCCTTTGAAATCAACGGAAATAAAATTGGGTATTTGATGTACAATCGCTTTACCAACGAATTCGATGAAGATCTTAATGATGCTTTCGGAACACTGAAGACCGCAGGAGTTACGGATTTGGTCCTCGATTTTAGATACAACCCCGGTGGGTCGGTGAACACCTCCCGCCTACTGTCCAGTATGATCTATGGAACCAATACCAGTGACCTGTATATTCGTCAGCGTTGGAACGATAAAATTCAAGCCCAATTGAGCTCCGAACAACTCGAAGATTTCTTTGCGGCCACCACAGGCGCAGGAACACCCATCAATACCTTAAACCTTTCCAAGGTTTATATCCTGGTAACCAATGGGTCCGCTTCCTCCAGTGAACTGGTCATAAACGGACTGAACCCCTATATTGATGTAGTACTCATCGGGGAGACAACTAGGGGTAAAAATGAATTTTCCATTACCATGGTAGACGACTCGGCCAATAATTTTATCTACTCGGATACTAGGGAAGGTGCCATCAATCCCGATAATGATTGGGCCATACAGCCCTTGGTGGGCAGGAATGAAAATTCGGCCGGCTTTTTTGATTATACCTCAGGATTTACCCCGGATATCGTGTTGGAGGAAGACTTGGCCAACCTGGGAGTGCTGGGTGATGTAAACGAGCCTTTACTTGCCAGGGCCATCCAGGAAATTACGGGAGTGACCACCAAAAGGGATTTTACGGTGCAACTACCGGCCAAAATGATGACATTCTCAAAAATGTATTCCCCGCTTAAGGATAATATGTTCTTGGACAAGGACATACGGTTGGAGGTGCAGCAGTAAAAGTGGAAATGAAGTAATATACAAAGGCCCTGACAAATATCAGGGTCTTTTTTAGTGCTTAGTGTAGTCTGCTAGCTTGTTCCAAGCGCTTATATTTTTTGCGCAAAGGTCCTGGGACCGACATCACTTCAGGATGGAAAAGCCCAGCGAGCAATTCAATGCCACGTGTCAGGGTCTCTGCCGAGGACTGGGTGAACAGCTCAAAATCGGCCATAAAAACTTGTCCGTCCCGTACTGCCTTAATATTTTCCCAGCCAACTTTTGCTGTAAGCAGATGTATTTCCTCCTTAGTACGTTCCGTAGTAAAGCCACAAGGGGCTATGACCAGCACCTCTGGATCATACCTTACCATCTTCTCCCAAGAAGTAACAATACTGTCCCCGGATGGATTGGAAAGCATATCAACACCCCCGGCATAGGCAATCTGATGGGGTATCCAATGCCCACAGTTGTATAAGGGGTCTATCCATTCCAAAAGCATTACCCTTTTGGGCAATACCCTATGGGCCCTTAGGCCATCTATGACGACATCAATCCTTCTTTGAAGTCCCTCCAAATAGGTGTACGCCTTTTCCTCCTTCCCCAGTGCCGCCGCAATGGTTATGGCCGTATTGAAGACATCGGACAAGGATTCCGGACTTATGGAGATCAGTTCCGGTTGCTTTTCCAACTTGGCGGCCGCAGCAAGGGTACAGGCCGTATCGATCTGGCAAACATCGCAAATGTCCTGGGTAAAAATAATATCGGGTGCAATCGCTTCCAAAAGCGGTTCATCTATATAATAGAGCTGCTTTCCTTGGTGTTTACTCGCCGAAAACAGGGCATCGATTTCCCGGCTGCTGTAATTTTTTCCCTCCAAAATACAGCGGACCACAGGAGGTTTCTCCCGCAATGCCACAGACGGACACTCAAAGGTAACCCCGTGCAAATGGTCCTGTAGTCCCATATCGTACATCATCTGGGTAACTGCGGGCAAAAAGGAACAAACCTTGATCATAGTATCGTTTTTATGGCTAACGGCATGTTTACAAACGCAATTGCATCCCAATTCGCAAGTTTCGCCCCCGGGTCGTAAAACCAATGACCTCGGTATAGGTTTCATTGAGCAAATTGCTGGCGTTGACAAAGAGTTTTAGCTTTTTATCGAGCAACTCATGGCTCAAATATACATCCACTAAGGAGAAAGCATCCAGTTCCACAGTGGTGAAGGTATTAAAATCCGTATCCGTTCGCTGTCCCGTAAGGGCGTAGCTAATGGACGCATTGGTTCCTTCGGTAATGGCATAGGCTAGGGAAGCATTTATTTTGTGCTTGGGAATACGGATGGCAGCGTCTCCTTTCCTCTCGGTAAAGGTGTAATTGGCGTTTAGCTGAAGTTCTTCCACTGGAGACCAATCCACTTCCACTTCCACCCCCTGGGCATCAATAGTGCCCTCCGCATTGATGCTCATGAAATTCTGATCAAAGGTGATAAAATTCTCTTCCTTCCGGTCAAAGTACAGCGCACTCACCCTAAAACCGTTGGTACAGGCATATTCCAAGCCGCCTTCGATCGTACGGTTTTCTTCAGGTTCCAAATTGGGATTGGCCCCAAAATCCCCAAACAATTGAATCAAAGAGGGCGTAATATAGGAAGTGGCATAGGACCCAAGGAGTTTAAAATATCCCTTATTGGTCTTAAAACGATACGAAGGGTTTATATGGTATACCAAGTGCGTTCCATATTCCGAATGATTGTTTACGCGAAGGCCTGTGTTGATGTTTAGGCCAAAAGGGGAAACATAGACCACATTGGCATAGGGGTCCACCAGGGTAAACTCGGCATCGGCTCCAAACGTGGCTCGATCCTTTAGATAATTTACACCAAGAATTGTATAAAATCGTTCGTTGAAATTGTATTTGTTGTACACGTCCACCACGTAGTTGTCCCCTTCAAAACTACTGGGAAATGCACTGACACTTTCCGAAGTATAGTCGGTGTAGGCCCCATTGAGGTTTACGGAACCACCTTCATAGGAAAAAACCGAGGAAACCCCGAGCCGTTCCTGCTCGCTGGTAAACGAATACGGTGCATCTACAAAGCCGAACGATTCGTCAAATTGGGAATTCAATTTGGTCTGGTTGCCATATAGACCGATGGTAAAAGCATCGCTGACGCGATAGCCTAGTTTGACATCCGTGCTGTAATTGGAGAAATCGTCCTTTTCGTCTCCAGGGGTTACCAAGGCCGATAGGCCATCCGAAAAGCGATGGGAAAAGCCTGCGACATAGGTAAAACGTGACAAGGTACCATTGACCAGCACACTGTTTGAAAATTCCGAGATATTATAATTTTGATCGGCTGCGGTTTGTTGCGTACCCAAACTCGATCGAAAGGTTCCTGAAACAGGTTCTCCGGACGCTTTCTTCGTCACAATGTTGATTACGGCTGTGGCCGCGTTGGTCCCATATAAGGTACTGGCAGCACCCTTGATAATTTCGATGGATTCAATATTGGCCGGGGAAAGCAATCTCATATCGTATTCCTGGGAAAAGGAGGAGGGGTCTGAAATCCGTACACCGTCCAGAAGGATCAATACCTGACGTCCCCTGCCGCCCCGGGCAAAAACGCCCAGTACCGTTCCGTCTCGGCCCCGGCTCCCGGTAATCTCCAGGCCACTTTTGTTGTTGATAATCTCTGCAAGGGTCTTGCCCTGGTTCTTCGCCAATTCATCGGCACCGATTTTGATGACCGTTTTACCCGAATTTTCTCTTTTTAAAGGGAAACGGGAATCACTTACCACCACTTCGTCCAATTTTTGAAGTCGCGTAGAATCGTTTTGTTGCTGTGCGGCAACTCCCGTGCACGCCATTACGGCGGTACAAAGGCCAAAAAGTCTTTTGTTCATTTCGTTTAATCGAATAAACGGGAGGTTAGTATGTCTGTACCCATACGCAAACTTTTATCCCGAAAGTTTAACATTATTGTTTTGAATTGGGCAGGTCTCCTGACTTGCGTCTTGCTACGTACCTTCCCACCGGGACCAAAAATGGTTTTACACCGGCAGTGGTTTTGAAGATGTAGCAAGCATCCCTAAAGGGACTTAGCTTACAGTTGCGGGAACAGTTCCGGATTTGCACCGGATTCCCTTTTAATCATATCCATGAATTGTACGGATACGAACCTAAATTCGATGCGAAGGTAAACATTTTGTTTAATCTTTTTGGCAGAATTTAAATAATGCTACTTTTGAACGGTAAACAGAACGGGCCTTGAAAAACACCTCCATCTTACTTTTTCTTTTTATCCTTTTTGCCTGTAAGCAGGAAAAAAAAGAGGGCTTCCCTGTGGTGGAAGAATCCCGAAGTGTCAGCATTACCCATGCAAAAGGTTTCCGCATAGAGCACTCGGGTACGGGCCTAACGCTTATCAAAATCACCTCGCCATGGCCCAATTCGGAAACGGCCTTTACCTATGCCTTGGTACCCAAGGAAAAAATGGCATCCATTTCCCTCAGCAGGGATGCCTATGACGCCATCGTCGCAGTTCCAGTGGAACATATCGTGGTCACTTCCACGACCCATATTCCAGCGCTGGAGGCGCTTGGGGTAGCGGACCGTTTGGTGGGCTTTCCCCAAACGGATTTTATTTCATCTGACTATACCAGGAAGCGCATCGATCAGGGCAAGGTACAGGAACTGGGCAGTAATGAAAATATAAACACAGAACGGGTAATCGCCCTAAATCCCGAGGTGGTCGTAGGTTTTGGAATCAACAACAAAAACAATGCGTATACCACCCTGAAAAAATCCAGGGTTCCCGTGGTCTACAATGGGGATTGGACCGAGGAAACTCCTTTGGGCAAGGCCGAGTGGGTCAAATTTTTTGCGCCCTTTTTCGGGTTGGAGAAAGAAGCCGATAGTATTTTCGGGCAGATTGAAAGCGCCTATAACGATGCCAAAAGCCTAGGAAAAAAGGCCGGAGAAAAACCTACGGTCCTAACGGGCGGATTGTTCAAGGATGTTTGGTACGTTGCCGGTGGTAAAAGTTGGATGGCCCGCTTTTTGGAAGATGCGCATACCCAATATTTGTGGAATGAAAACCAGGAGACCGGAAGCCTATCCCTAAGCCTGGAAAGTGTCCTTGATCGGGCAAGCGAGGCAGAATTTTGGTTAAATCCCTCCATGCTTACCAGCTATGACGCCATGAACGAGGCCAACAAGCATTATCAGGAGTTTGGAGCCTTTAAGAACAAAAAAGTGTATTCCAATACGATTGCAAAAGGCGCTACCGGCGGCCTGCTCTTCTATGAACAGGCCCCCAACCGTCCCGACCTGGTTTTAAAGGACCTTATCCATATTTTTCATCCAGAACTGCTACCGGACCATGTCCCTGTTTTCTTTAAGCCCCTAAACTAAGTGTCGACCTCAAAAACATATCGTTCCTCTTTTCTTGTTTTGACCCTTGTACTACTGGGTTGCCTGGGTCTCAATGTTAGTTTGGGGTCTGTGTCCATTCCGTTGAAGGATACGTTCAACGCCATTGTAGGCGGCAAGGTATCCCAGGATTCCTGGAGTTACATCATATGGAACTATAGGATGCCCAAGGCGTTTACCACAATTCTGGTGGGGAGCGGGCTGTCCCTTAGCGGCTTGCTCATGCAGACCTTGTTTCGCAACCCTTTGGCCGGTCCCTTTGTTTTGGGAATCAGTTCTGGCGCCAGTTTGGGCGCGGCATTGCTTATCATGGGGTCTTCCCTCCTTTCTGGCCTATTTTCCTTTGGAATCGTTAGTGATGTTTCCTTGGCCATAGCCGCCAGTATAGGTAGCTTTTTGGTGCTCTTGGCCGTTACCATTGTGGCTTCGCGAATAAAGGACACCATGGCCCTGTTGATCATTGGTCTTATGTTTGGGAGCATCACGGCGGCCATTGTAAGCGTGCTGTCCTATTTTACGGATGCCACCAAGCTGCAGCAGTTTGTCTATTGGTCCTTTGGCAGTGTGGGCAACCTGTCGTGGCAGCAATTACTACTTCTGGCCATAATCATAATAATCGGACTGCTACTCAGTATCTTGTCCATGAAACCGCTGAACGCATTATTGCTGGGGGAAAATTATGCTAGAAGTTTGGGTGTGAACATCAAAAAATCACGACTGATCATCATCATCGCAACAGGCTTACTGGCTGGTGGTATTACAGCTTTTGCAGGCCCCATAGCCTTTATTGGCCTGGCTGTTCCACATCTGACCCGACAGATATTTGATACTACCGATCACCGGGTGCTGATACCCGCGGTGTTGATCTACGGGGCCATTCTATTGCTACTCTGTGATATACTGGCCCAGTTACCTACATCGGCCTATATTCTACCTATCAATGCCATTACCTCCATTATTGGGGCACCTGTGGTCATCTGGTTGTTGGTACGAAAAAAGAAAATGATATTTTAGCATGAACGCAAAGCACCTTATCCATTAGCACAAGCAACCCACATATCGCCCTGGAGGCCCGTGACCTAGGCATAGGATATAGCGCCAAGAAAGTACAAAACTACATTCTTAAGGGCATCCGTTTTTCCATACTGCAAGGAGAACTTGCCGCCATAGTCGGCATCAATGGGGTAGGAAAATCCACCCTTTTGAGAACCCTGGGCCGGGTACAGCGCAAATTGGCAGGAAGCATTTGGGTAAACAATATTCCTCTGGAGCACCATACCCCTTTGGAACTTGCATCCAAGATCAGCATTGTACTGACCGAGCCCATAGCGTCCAAAAATCTTACCGTAAGGGAATTGATCGCCTTGGGCAGGCAACCCTATACCAATTGGTTGGGGACCCTTTCCCCGGACGATGCGTCAAAAATTAAAAATGCCATTGCCATGGTAGGCCTGGAAGCACTGCAATACAAAAAGTGCTACGAGCTTAGCGATGGGCAATTGCAGAAGGTAATGATTGCCAGGGCGCTGGCCCAGGACACCTCCCTGATATTGTTGGATGAGCCCACCACCCATTTGGACCTCTACCACAAGGTGCATATCTTAAAGTTATTGAAATCCATTGCGCACGAAACGGGGAAAACCATTTTGTTCACCACTCATGAGATAGACATGGCCATACAACTGTGCGATAAAATGGTATTGTTGGATCAAAAAGGAAATACTTTTGGTACCCCTGGGGAATTGATCCAACAAAAACACTTTGAAGGTCTGTTCCCTCCGGACACCATCCGATTTGACCCGGATACCGCCTCCTTCAAGGTGAACAAATAGCCTTCTTGTCGGGATCTTTTTTTAACGGCAAAGCTTTATCTTTACTCCAAAGACGTTGAACACATGAACGATTTGCTTGTTTATATTATCCTTGGAACACTCTTTCTGGCCATTGGTTACTTTTTAGGCGCTTATATCCAGAATCTCAAGACAAAATCGAAGCAGAGTACACTTGTAGAACGGGAAAAACAACTGCAACACCATGTAGCCGCATTGGAAGGAAAATTGGAAAACGCAACAGAGGAAAAGGGACAGTTGCGGACAGAAAAAGAGTTCCTTGGCAATAAAATTACCCGCTACGAATCTGACCTGGAAAACCTACAACAAAAAAACGAGGAGCAAAAGGAGGAAGTGGAGCGTTTGCAGGAAAAATTTACCAAGGAATTTGAAAATTTGGCGAACAAGATCCTCGACGAAAAAAGTACCAAGTTTACCGAACAAAATCAGAAGAACATTAAAAATATCCTGAATCCGCTCCAAGAAAAAATACAGTTGTTCGAGAAAAAAGTGGAAGAAAGCCAAAAAGAGAACATCAGCATTCATTCTGCCTTAAAGGAACAGCTGCTTCACCTGCAAAACCAAAACCTCAAGATTACCCAAGAAGCCGAAAATTTGACCAAGGCTTTAAAAGGAGATAGCAAAATGCAGGGAAATTGGGGAGAACTGGTGTTGGAGCGGGTTCTGGAAAAGTCAGGGCTGGAGAAAGACCGTGAATACTCCATACAGCAAAGCTTTACCTTGGACGACGGAACCCGCGTACTGCCCGATGTCATCATCCATCTGCCCGATGGTAAAAAAATGATCGTCGATTCCAAAGTTTCACTGACAGATTACGAGCGCTATGTAAATGCCGAGGACGAAGAGCGGGAGAAATTTTTAAAGGACCATATCCATTCCCTGAGAAAACATGTGGATCAATTATCGGCCAAAAAATACGAAGACCTTTACGAAATGGAAAGTCCCGATTTTGTGCTGATGTTCGTACCCATAGAACCGGCTTTTGCCGTTGCGATCAACAATGACGCCAACCTTTATAATAAGGCTTTTGAGCAAAACATCGTAATCGTTACCCCGTCCACCCTTTTGGCCACGCTGCGGACCATTGACAGCATGTGGAACAACGAGAAGCAGCAAAAGAACGCCATTGAAATTGCCCGACAGGCCGGTGCATTATATGATAAATTTGAAGGTTTTGTGTCCGATTTGACCAAGGTGGGCAAAAAAATGGATGAGGCCAAGACAGAATATAAGGGGGCCATGAACAAATTGGTAGAAGGCAGGGGCAACATCATAGTCAGCATCGAAAAACTGAAGAAAATGGGCGCCAAGGCAAAGAAATCCATTCCGGAACCCATCCTTAAAAGGGCGGAAGAGGATGATTTTGATGAAGAGTAAAAAAACAGTTGATGGGATATGGTTAACGGTTGTTGGTTGGATCGCAATCCGAAACGTATGTATCTCCATTGCTTAATTCCCAATCGCATATAAATGAACTACAATAACAAACGATTCAGGCCTATCAGGAATACCAAAAATGCGGAAACCTCCGAAGAAACCATTTTTTGTTATACCCAAGAGGGCAACATACTGACTTCAGCATATGAAGGGGGCGGAATTCTAAAGGGCCATCTTATCGGATTGGTGGATGAAGCGGGGACTATAGAAATGAGGTATCACCAGGTCAATAAGGATGGTGTGCTAATGACCGGTATCTGTACCTCCCGACCCCAAATTGCTCCCAACGGAAAAATTCGCTTACATGAAAGTTGGCAGTGGACCTCAGGAAATAATTCAAAGGGGAATTCCATTCTGGAAGAATTGTAAACAGGTGAAAAATGGAAAAATATAAAACGGCCCGGGAGTCGCGGGTATCCATTACGGAACTGATGCTGCCCTCCCACTCCAATTTTAGCGGTAAGATCCATGGTGGCTATATTTTAAACCTGATGGATCAAATTGCTTTTGCTTGCGCGTCCAAACATTCGCAAAGCTATTGTGTAACGGCTTCGGTAAACAAGGTGGATTTTAGGAACCCGATAGAGGTGGGCGAGCTGGTAACGCTAAAAGCTTCCATCAACTATACGGGAAGGACCTCCATGGTTGTAGGCGTCCGCGTAGAATCGGAGAATATTACCTCAGGCAAGAAAAAACATTGTAACTCTTCCTATTTCACCATGGTTGCCAAAGATGCCGAGGGGAAAAGTATCCCTGTGCCTGGTCTGATCGTGGTAGACAAACAAGGGATTCGAAGATTCGCAAGGAGTATACAACGAAAGGAACAGGCATCCTCCAGAAGTACCCTTTTTGACGCTTCCAAATTTAAGATGGAGGCCCATTTGGAGTCTTTGGGCAAGGAAAATATCAAAATTAGGTTGAAGCCCTAATTCCTTGGGCAGCGTCTTGATCTAAGAACCACAACAAATTGCCAGATTCTGGGGAAACCAGAGCTGCAGGATAGGCCTCAAAACCGGCTTCCCTATGCATTATTTCCCTGACCTTTTCCGATTTGCTGCTCCCCGTCACAAGAAAGGCCACATTTTTGGCATTGTTGATAATCTTTCCACTTATGGTGATTCTTCGTTGTCCGGAATCGGGGTGCACAGCTACTTTACAATTTTCATCGGCATGCCACAGCCCGATCTCATGCGGAAAAATGGATGCAGTATGTCCATCATCGCCCATGCCCAGGATGACCAAATCAAACTGGGGTATTCCATTCGCCTTGGGTAGCTCGGTGTCCAAAAGTGCACCATAGGCCTTGGCTTCTTCCTCAGGATCTCGCTCACCTTTGATGCGAAAAACCTGCGTGGAGGAAACCGCTACCTTGGACAACAAATGATCCATGGTCATTTTGTAGTTGCTCTCCACATGATCTGGGGGCACACAACGTTCGTCTCCCCAATAGAAACGGACTTTGGTCCAATCGATTACGGTTCCAAACTGCTCGGCCATGAAATCAAAAACCACTTTTGGGGTACTCCCCCCTGACAGGGCCACATGTACTACGGCCGAGTCCTGTGCCAGCGATGCAAAATAACGTACAAAATGTTCGGCTACTTCCTGCTTATCGGTATAAATTCGTTTTTCCATGTTTTAATTATTGGTTGATGGTGTTGGGAACTTCATTGCCATTCCGTATCTAGCAAATAACACAGAAACCGGGATCGTCCGAAAGGTTTTCGCCAGGATTTCGCCACATGTAGAGGCCGTCAATCAGCTCATCGGCATTGGTTGGTCCCCAAACTCCGGCAGAATACCCGTACACTTTTACATCCTTTCCATTTTCCCAATAGTTTAAGATCGGGTCCACAAACTCCCACGCGGCCTCAACCTCATCCGCCCGAGCATACAAAGTAGCATCGCCTTGCATAGCATCCAGCAAAAGGCGCTCATAGGCTTCCATAACATGGGTCTCTACCAAGCTGGAATAGTAAAAATCCAAATTGGCGCGTTCTACTTTAAAGCCCTGACCAGGAACCTTGACCCCAAACTTCATCAAAATACCCTCATCGGGCTGAATACGGATGATGAGTTTGTTATCCTTATTGTTGGCACTGGAATCCTGAAAAATATGGTGATGGGGCGATTTAAAATGAATAACCACCTCGGTGACCTTCGTCGGCATCTTCTTGGCCGTACGCACATAAAAAGGTACGTCCTTCCACCGCCAGTTATCCACAAAAAATTTAATGGCCGCATAGGTTTCTGTGGTAGACTCGGGGTCCACACCGTCCTCTTCCCTATATCCCTTCACTTTTTCACCATTAACCACGGAAGACACATATTGCGCCCTTATCGTGTTTTTAAAGAGGGTCTTCTCATCGTTCATGATGCGAAGCGACTTCAGGGCCTTGACCTTCTCATTACGGATTTCCTCCGCACCATCGGCAATAGGGGGTTCCATAACCACCAGGGACACGATCTGCAACAAATGATTTTGGAACATATCCCGCAATGCCCCCGATTTATCATAGTAGCCGCCCCGTTTTTCAACACCCACACTTTCGGCATTGGTAATTTCCACATGCCTTATAAAATTTCGGTTCCACAAGGGTTCAAAAATACTGTTGGCAAAGCGCGTCACCAGAAGGTTCTGTACCGTTTCCTTGCCCAAATAGTGATCTATTCTATAAATCTGCGATTCGTTGAAGTATTGTTGCAACCCTTGGTTCAGCTTTCTGGCCGTTTCCAAACTATAGCCAAAGGGCTTTTCAACAATCAAGCGTTTCCATCCCTGCGATTCGTCAGAAAGGCCCTGATCAAAGAGGTTCTTGGCGATTACCTCGTAAATCCCGGGCGGGGTGGACAAGTAGAAGATAAAGTTGTTTCCCGTGCGGTATTTGGTATTTAGATCGGATATCCGCTTATGGAGTCGATCATAACTTATGTCGTAATCCCTCCCCAGATCCTCATAAAAGAGCTTATCGGAAAACGCTTTTATGAAATCCTCGGCCTCTCCATCCATTTTTTCTTTCAGATAGGTACTTTCCAACACCACTTTTTTTCGAAACTCCTTGTCTGTGAGGTCACTGCGGCTAACACCCAAGACCACAAAATTTTCTGGGAGGTGTTTTCCTTTGTATAAATTGAAGAGGGCTGGTATTAATTTTCTGGCGGTAAGGTCTCCGGATGCACCAAAAATAACGAGCATCTGATGGGCTGTCTTATTCATTTGCGATGGATGGTTCAATGGTTTGTATCATAATCAAAGGTTCCACGTATAAGCAGGAGTTTACAAAACAATAATGTTAAAAGTCGATATTTTAAATTATTTTTGATTTTTGGCTTTACGAAGATAAAGCATATTACGAAATACTTTTTACAAGCAGCATACATAAGCCTTAAAAAGTGGTTGAGCAATCTTAAACCAAACTGATGGAGCACAATACATATGATTTTGGACTGGTAGGCCTTGGGGTCATGGGGCGCAATTTTATTTTGAACGTTGCGGACAACAATTTTAAGGCTTTCGGGTACGATTTGGACGCAGAAAAGGTAAATGCCCTGCGTGAAGAAGGTGGGAACACCAAAAAAGTAGATGCGTCCACAGATATCGAGACCTTTGTGAACGCCTTGTCCCAGCCTAGAAAAATTATGTTGTTGGTGCCCGCGGGAAAGATTGTCGATGCCGTAATAGACAGTTTGCTGCCCCACCTGGACAAGGATGACATTATCATAGATGGGGGCAATTCCTTCTTTACCGACACCGACAGACGGGAAGCCTATCTGCAGGAGAAAGGTATTCATTTTTTTGGCGCCGGGGTATCCGGAGGCGCCAAAGGGGCCAGAAAGGGTCCAAGTATTATGCCCGGGGGATCTAAACCCGGTTATAAAGAGGTACAGCCCATTTTTGAGGCCGTCGCCGCCAAGTTCAACGGGGAACCCTGCGTGGCCTACCTAGGACCTAAATCGGCGGGCAACTACGTAAAAATGGTCCACAACGGTATTGAATATGGATTGATGCAGCTAACCTCAGAAATATACGACCTGCTGAAAAAGGCGGGGGATTTCAACAACGATCAGCTGCATGAAACCTACAAGAAATGGAACCAAGGCAGGCTGCAGTCCTTTTTGGTGGAGATTACCGCCCAGATATTCCAGCAGGAGGATGATCAGGGAAACGGACGCCTGGTCGATAAGATTTTGGACCGCGCTAAGCAGAAAGGTACTGGGAAGTGGACCTCCCAAAACGCTATGGACCTCGGAATTCCCGTACCTTCCATAGACGTGGCCGTGAGCATGCGGGAGCTATCCGCATTAAAGGAAGAACGCCTTAGGGCAGATGCCCTGTACGGCAGACCTGTGGTTGAAACCATAGCGCAAAACAAACTGTCCGCCTTGGCCGAAGAAGCCTTGTACTTTTCCTTTATCATTACCTATGCGCAAGGTCTGCACCAATTGGCAGACGCCTCCAAGGAGTACGGTTATGACCTGGACCTGGCCACTATAGCCAAGATATGGAGGGCAGGCTGTATCATACGGGCTGCGCTCTTGGAAGATATTACCAAGGCCTATAAAGAGGATAGGGAACTGCCCAATTTATTGCTTTCCCCTTCCTTTGTGGACAAAGTGTCCTCCACCGTGGATGCAGCTCGTGAACTGGTTTCCCATGCCGCCAAAAATGGTATCCCCCTACCAGGGCTTTCCAATTCCCTGACCTACTTTGATGCCTATACCTCGGGGAGACTCCCTTTGAACCTCATACAGGCCCAACGCGACCACTTTGGATCACATACCTACGAACGGGTAGATGTGGAGGGTATTTTCCATACCGAGTGGGGCGAATAGGTTGATGTCCGGAAGGCTTGGGACGGAATTAGGGCCAGTGGCATTCTTTGGGTATAGCTTAGTATTCCCTTAGTCCTAGCATAACCTTTTGGACCAAGCAATCACATTTGGTAGACCCAAATTCAAAGACCTCTGTGGTGATGGAGGATTCGTACAGCGCATCCTTGATCATCTTTTTAGCCCGGTGTAGACGGACCTTGACATTGGCATGGGTAAGGCTCAGGCAGTCCCCAATCTCGGCAATGGACATCCCTTCAATCTCCCTCAAAATATAAACTACCCTATACTTAGATTCTAGTTTTGCTATGGTTTTCTCTAACATTTGTTTCGCCTCTTGTTGAATAATTCTTTTTTCGGGATCGAGTTGCGAAGCCTCTGGAATTTCCAGGACCATGGCATCCCCAGCCTTGCGATTAAGTTGCGCGTACTTGCCCTTGTAACGTATTTTGGCCAAAGCCTCGTTAATGGCAATTCGGATCAACCAGGTAGAAAAACTTGCATTGAACTTAAATTGATATAGCTTCTCGTAGGCTTTTAAATAGCTGTCCTGCATAACATCGGCAATATCTTCCCCATCCTTTAGATACCCTATGACCACCCGATAAAGCTTTTGATTATAACGCCGCATCAATAGCTCGTACAGTTCTTTTTCACCTGCCAGTATTCTTTTAATGGCATCTTCATCCGAAATGGTACTGCTACCAAAATCTTGTACACGTATGGCCTTCATGAGCATTGGTTTTAGTCTTTGGATGCAAATGCGCCAAAAAAGTTACAAAACTTTGTAACCTTTTTGCACTTCCGCTATCAAAAGCTGTAGAAACTAAAAACAAATAGGACTATGGATTCAAACAAAAACCTTGTTATCAACGTATTAAAATACACCTTCGGACTTGTGCCGATCGTAGCCGGACTGGACAAATTTACAAACATTCTGACCGATTGGTCCCAATATGCCGCTTCAGGAATTGCGGGTGCACTTCCATTTGAATCGGGAACATTGATGGGAATCGTAGGGGTCATAGAAATCGTTGCGGGTGTCCTGGTGCTGGTCAAGACGAAGACTGGATCTATTATTGTCGCCCTGTGGTTGGTCTTGATCGCTTTGGTCCTTATCACAAGCGGTAACTATCTGGATGTTGCTGTCCGGGACATTGTCATGGCCATTGCGGCATTCTCGCTGTTTAAACTGGTAAGTCCGGAAGTTGTTCGCGCCAATAACTAAATGAAGATGAAAGCGGTCTGAAACATTTCCAATAGGGCAATTGTGAGATGGGGTTTGTTCATCAAATCGGAATACTAAAAGAGATGGTATAAAAGGCCATTGAACGTCCGTTCGAGCGCCTGCCTGAGGCACAGCGCTCGATAAGACCGCTTTTATTTACTCAGGTACATCTTACGCCTGGTATACAGATTGTAGAATTCATCATCCTTTAAGTTATCTATAAAAAGGATACTCTCCCCGGTACTCTTCATCTCAGGACCCAAATTTTTATTTACGTTTGGAAATTTGTTGAAGGAGAAGACCGGTTGTTTAATGGCATACCCTTCCAATTCTGGCTTAAAGTCAAAATCCTTCACCTTTTTTTCGCCCAGCATTACCTTAGTGGCATAATTTACATAGGGTTCATTGTAGGCCTTTGCAATAAAGGGAACGGTCCGCGAAGCCCTGGGATTGGCCTCAATGATGTATACCATATCGTCCTTAATGGCAAATTGTATGTTGATCAGACCAACCGTCCTTAACGCCAACGCAATCTTTTTGGTGTGGTCCTTGATCTGCTGCATCACGAATTCTCCCAGGTTAAATGGCGGCAAGGTTGCATTGGAATCCCCGGAATGGATACCGCAAGGTTCTATGTGCTCCATAATACCAATGATGTAAATTTCCTCTCCGTCGCAAATAGCATCGGCCTCGGCTTCAATGGCACCATCGAGATAATGGTCCAGGAGTAGTTTGTTATTGGGTATTTTACGCAGCAGATCAACCACGTGTTCTTCCAGTTCTTCCTTGTTGATTACAATTTTCATGCCCTGCCCACCCAAAACGTAGGAAGGTCGTACCAAAAGGGGGAAATGTAGTTCATCGGCCAGCTGCAAGGCCTCATCGGCCGTTTCAGCCACACCAAATTGGGGATAGGGAATATTGTTCTCCTTTAATAATTTGGAGAAGCTACCACGGTCTTCGGCAAGATCCAAGGATTTAAAGCTGGTCCCAATGATCTTTATTCCGTATTTGTCCAGTTTTTCGGCAAGTTTCAAAGCGGTTTGTCCGCCCAGTTGCACAATGACCCCTTCCGGTTTTTCGTGGCGGATAATATCATAGATATGTTCCCAGAAAACCGGCTCAAAATAGAGTTTATCCGCAGTATCAAAATCTGTAGAGACCGTTTCGGGATTGCAATTGATCATGATGGTCTCATAACCACATTCCGAAGCGGCCAGTACCCCATGTACACAGCAATAATCGAACTCGATTCCCTGCCCAATCCGGTTGGGTCCTGAACCCAGCACAACGATTTTTTTTCTGTCGGTAACCACACTGTCATTGGTTACGTAACGTACCCCATCGGCCGTTTCCACTTCCGCTTCAAAAGTAGAGTAATAATAGGGCGTCATGGCCTTGAATTCCGCCGCACAGGTGTCTACCAATTTATAAACCCTGTTAATGCCGAGCGCAGATCGTTTTTTGTGTACCTCACTCTCATAACAGGACAGCATATGGGCAATCTGACGATCTGCAAAGCCTTTTTGCTTTGCTTCCAATAATAGTTCCTTGGGTAAGGTTTCAATGTTGTAACCAGAAATTTCTTTTTCCAAAAAGTGTAGTTCCTCGTACTGTTTCAGGAACCACATATCTATTTTGGTGATGTCATGGATCCGTCCCAGTGGAATGCCCAATTGAATGGCGTCATAAATCACAAAGACCCTGTCCCAACCAGGTATGGTGAGCTTTTTAATGATCTTATCATAATCGGTATATCCCTTGCCATCCGCACCTAAACCGTTCCGTTTGATTTCAAGGGATTGCGTGGCCTTGTGCAGCGCTTCCTGAAAGGAGCGTCCAATGCCCATCACCTCTCCCACCGATTTCATTTGCAAGCCCAAGGTCCGGTCAGATCCCTCAAACTTATCAAAATTCCACCGCGGGATTTTAACAATCACATAATCCAAGGTAGGCTCAAAGAGTGCAGAGGTAGACTTTGTTATCTGATTTTCGAGCTCGTCCAAGTGATATCCAATGGCCAATTTGGTCGCAATTTTGGCAATGGGGTATCCTGTAGCTTTTGATGCCAAAGCTGAAGAACGGCTAACCCTAGGATTTATTTCTATGGCAATGATATCTTCTTTTTCATCCGGACTAACGGCGAACTGTACATTACAGCCCCCGGCGAAATCACCAATGCTCCGCATCATCTTTATGGCCATGTCCCGCATTCTTTGGAAGGTAGTATCCGACAAGGTCATTGCCGGCGCAACCGTGATGGAGTCACCGGTGTGGATCCCCATAGGGTCCATATTCTCAATCGTACAGATGATGACTACATTGTCATTTTTATCGCGCAGCAACTCCAGTTCATATTCCTTCCAGCCCATAAGCGCCTTGTCTATCATCACCTCATGGATCGGGGAAATTTCCAGCCCACGACTAAGGAGCTCATCAAAATCCTCGGGTCTGTAGACGATGGAGGCTCCTGCACCACCTAAGGTATAGGAGGCCCGTATCACCAGGGGAAAACCAAACTCCTGGGCGATTTCCTTCCCCTGAAGAAAAGAGGTCGCCGTGGCCTGCGGTGCCATCCCAATGCCAATTTTTAACATGAGCTCACGGAACTTCTCCCGGTCTTCCGTAATATTGATCGCATTGATATCTACCCCTATGATCTCAATATCAAAGTCCTCCCAAATTCCTTTTTCATCGGCTTCGATACATAAATTCAGCGCAGTCTGTCCTCCCATGGTGGGCAATACCGCATCAATATTCGGATGATCTTTTAAAATCTGAATGATCGACTTGGTGGTCAATGGTTTTAGATACACATGATCGGCCATGGAGGGATCGGTCATAATCGTAGCGGGATTGCTGTTGATAAGAACGGTTTCAATACCATCTTCGCGCAACGAACGCAGGGATTGTGATCCAGAATAGTCGAACTCACAGGCCTGTCCAATGATGATCGGGCCCGAACCAATGATCAAAATAGATTTCAGATCTTTTCTTTTAGGCATAGGGTATTTTTTTATTTTTAATGGAATAGGACAAAAAAAAGGTGTTACTTTCAGAAAAGTAACACCTAATTATTTTAAAAAGTTCTGTCATTATTTTTTATGTCTCAGCTCAGAGGATACGGATAATTTTTTTCTTCCTTTAGCTCTTCTTCTGGCAAGAACCTTTCTACCACTCACTGAAGCCATACGCTCCCTGAAACCATGTTTATTCTTTCTTTTCCGCTTAGATGGTTGATATGTTCTTTTCATCCCAGAGTATTTTAACTATACAATAACTATTTCGTAGCAGTATGCTTCGACCTTTGCAAAATCTGGGCGCAAATATACGAAGAGTTTTTGCTTTGCCAAACCGAAATATGAAAATGTTTCGAATTGTTTTTAGTACTTTTGCCGCAACGGAATTAGAATCCCTTCCCAGCATGAAATTTTTGATCCCCACACTGTTTTTTGTTCTCTGCAGCACGGTACTCCTTGGGCAGACCTCCTTGCGGTACCAACTTAATACCGGCGACGTTTTTACCATAAAACAGGATGCAGAGCAAATCATTACCCAGGAATTGGACGGGGCCGCCCATGAAATTACAAATCAGATCAGCGGCATCCTCGAATTTAAGGTAATCGGTGAAAAAGAAGAGACTTATCTTATAGAACTTACCTTTAGGGATTTAAACCTGAGGATGAGCTCTAGCATACAGGGGTTGTTGATGAATGTCAACGCCAAGGAAATTGTGGAGGGCGACATGCAATCCAAGGTTTTTAACAGCCTATTGAACACCCCGGTGCAACTCTCTTTGGCAAAAACAGGGGATATCCTGGCCGTACAGGGCGGGGATAGCTTAGTCACCAAGATGGCGCAAGCCTCTGGCCTGGAGGACGAATTCTCCTTGAACCTTTGGAAAAGGTCCCTGTCCAAGGATTTTGGTTCTGAAGCCCTTTCCAATAGCTATAAACAAATGACCTTTATTTATCCGGTTGCGGAACAAAAGATCGGGAACAGTTGGGAGAACGAATATGCGGGCAAGCTCAGCGCGAAAAATACGTGGACGTTGGACGAGGTAACCACAGAAAATGCGAGCATCAGTGGCATCTCCCAGATCATTATGGATGTGAAGGAGCCCGCAACGACCATGAAACTCTCCGGGACCCAGCAAACCAAGATCATCACTGTTTTGGCCAGTGGGTTTATAAAGTCCATGCAGGTGGAAGGGCTGGCCAAGGGTGTCTCCACCGTGGCACAAATGGGCGATCAGGAAATACCTACCACCATAAAATCAAAAATAACCTACGAGTTAATCCAATAGCAACATGTTCAATAAAAATATTAAACTGGTCATTGCAGCCTTGATCATTGCCTATTCAGGCTATCAATTTGTAGAGGGAAACATTGGCAATGGCATTTTCCTAATTCTGCTTTCCCTAATTTTCATCTTCCTTTATTTCAGGAACGAAATGATTCTCCTGGCATTTCTTCGCATGCGCAAACAGGATTTGGAAGGCACCCAGAAATGGTTGGACAGAATCAAAAAGCCAGAGGCGGCCCTAACGACCAAGCAGCAGGGATATTACAATTACCTCCACGGTATCATCTTTTCCCAGAAGAACCTTACCCAAGCGGAGAAGTACTTTAAAAAAGCGCTGAAATTGGGATTGACCATGGATTATGACGTGGCCATGGCGAAATTAAGCTTGGCCGGCATTGCGATGCAAAAACGGAGAAAGCGGGAAGCCACTACGCTGCTACAGGAGGCCAAAAAATTGGACAAGAACAACATGCTTACCGAACAAATAAAGATGATGCAACAGCAGATGAAAAAAATCTGAGGTGGTCTTTCGTTATTTGGACAATTTGTAGTACCCCTTGTTAGGGATTTCAATGATGTATTTCTTTCCGGAACTGTTGTTCAAATGAGGCTCACGGAGCCAAGGATTATGCCTTTTTAGGATCTTATAGTTGATTTCGTATTGTTGGGCAAAATCGGCAAAATTAAATACCGGTTCATCTACCTCTACCCTAAAGGTGGGTATGGCATTATACATGTCTTCCTTGCCAATATCAAAACCGTATTTTTCAGGATTCGATAGGATTTCCTTAATGGCCAATATTCGAAAAACGTAACGTCCGGTCTCCTCGCCCAGGAGCAGATCGTAATAATCTTCCGCCTTTTGAATGCCCATAAATTTGTTTATAGCGCCCGGGCCGGCATTATAAGCGGCGGCGGTTAGTGTCCAACTGCCATATTTTTTCTTATATCTTTTTATATAGTTGCAGGCTACTTCGGTAGCCTTGGCAATATGGTAGCGTTCATCTACATTGGAGTTGATTTCCAAGCCGTATTCCCGGCCTGTGGCTTTCATTATTTGCCAAAAGCCGGTGGCACCTGCCGGTGAAACAACTTGCTGTAAGCCGCTTTCCGCAACCGCAAGATATTTAAAATCCTCGGGGACACCGTTCTTTGCCAAAATGGGTTCTATGATAGGGAAATATTTATTGGCACGTTTCATCAAGAGTAGCGCATTGGACTGCCAATAGGTGTTCACCAAAAACTCCCGGTCTACCCGTTCCATAATCTCCGGGTCTTCCACAGGAACGGCCTCTCCGGCAAAATTCAGGTCTTCGGGAATATCGATTGCAGAAATTCTATATCCGTTAGTATCGGCCTGGGTGTCTTTTTCCGTGGGAGGGTTAGCTTCAAAGGCCTTGTGCTGTACGGCAAAAATTAAGGACCCGACAACAAAAACCACCCCCAAAACCATCAAAACATTCTTCAAAAACTTCATAACACGTATTTTTTCGTTACCCAAAGGTATAAAATAGAACTCCCTTATTCCAAAATAATTGTTGGCAGGTGTTCATTGAACCATTTAAATCGGTGAATGATCATGGTATGGGTGCCATTTTTGACAATCGTGCATTTTTTTATATGGGACAAAGGGAATACCGCATCCTTTTCCCCGTGGATGTGGATCAGGCCAGGAAGCTGTTCGGACTGTTTCCAATTTACAATCTGATCAATGGCCCAATCAATATAATACTTGTCACGAATGGATAGATATTGCTCGTACAGTTCCAGGCGCTTGGTGACGGTTTCCCCAAAGGCGTATTTCGCCAAAAGCTCCACGTTGTTCACCAATCCCGTTGGCAACAGTTTGTGGATTTTGGTGTATTTGGCAAAGATCATCCGTTTGGGAAGTTCGGAACTGTGCTTCACACTGGAGACAATAATTACTTTTCTGGTTGGGATATGTTTGGCCATCTCCTGCACAAGCATGCCCCCAAATGAAACGCCCACAAGAACAGGATTTGGATGTTTCACCGCTTTGCACATCGCTAAGGCGTAGGCTTCCAAGCTCATACCCTTATGGGGAACGAACCAATTGAGCAGGTGTTGCTGGAACCTTTCCGGAGGTAGCGCAATGTTGCCAAAAATGGAGGAATTGGCCGCCATGCCAGGCATAAAGTAGACATGTATTTTGTCGCTGGTCATGTGCTGTTAACGCTATAAAAATCTAGGAAAATAGCTTTTTTTTTGTTACCTTTGCTGTCCTGATTCAAATTTAACCTCAATTTAAGAATAATACAAACCAACTAAGGCTTTAGATTACGATTCGAGAGCGTTGTGATCGCCAAACCTAATCAATTTTAAAATCAAACTATATGAATGAAGTAGAAATTAAGGACAATAGTTTCTTGCGCCAATTTGAAACTAGGGTTGATGGACATTTAGCTAAGATTGAGTATTCTTCCCAGGAGCGCAAGGTCTTTTTGACCAAGCTGGTCATTCCGGAAGAAATCACCGACGAAAGTTTCAAAGAGGACTTTATCAAAGGGGTACTTCACCAGATTCAAGAGAAAAACCTACGGGTTGTTCCAACCAGCCCCCAGATAGCTGGTTTTTTGAGAAAGAACCGACAGTATAAGGAAATGCTTCCGGTCGGAATCCGAATCTAACGATCTTCAACCTCTCCTTCGAGAGGTTTTTTTATGCCTTGACGGCTTCGGCCATCCATTGAAATCGCACTACTCCATCTTCCCCAATCTCGCTTAGCTGCACCTTGTGCAGTGTATTCACAAGCTTGGGGTCCCATGGAGCCTTTACCTTTATGTAGTTTTCCGTAAAGCCATGGATGTACCCTTCCTTGTTTTCTCCCTCAAAAAGTACGGTCCGTTCGCTACCCAATTGACCCTCGTAGAAAGCCCTACGTTTTTTTGCGGATAGCCCTCGCAGCATCCTGCTGCGTTTGCTCCTAATATTTTTGGGTACAGCTCCTGGCATGGAAGTGGCCAGGGTATTGTCCCGTTCAGAATAGGTAAAGACATGCAAATAGGAAACATCCAATTCCTGAAGAAAGTGATAGGTTTCCAAAAAATGTGCTTCCGTCTCGCCCGGGAAACCTACAATGACATCCACCCCGATACAGGCATGGGGCATGGTCTGTTTTATATGGTGTACCCTATCTACGTACAGATCTTTCCGATAACGTCTTCGCATAAGTCCAAGTACGGTATCGCTACCACTTTGTAGGGGAATATGAAAGTGGGGCACAAATGTTTTGCTGCCCGCAACAAAATCTATGGTTTCGTTCTTTAGCAAATTGGGCTCTATGGAAGAAATTCGTAGGCGGTGTATCCCCTGGACCTGATCAAGCGCCCTGACCAAATCCAAAAAGGTGTGCTCGTGCTTTTTGTTCCCAAACTCCCCTTTTCCGTAATCGCCTATGTTGACCCCAGTAAGTACTATTTCCTTGATGTCCTGTGCCGCGATCTGCGCTGCATTTTCCAACACATTCGATAATGTGTCGCTGCGTGATATTCCCCTAGCAAGGGGAATTGTACAATAGGTACACTTATAGTCACATCCGTCCTGTACCTTTAAAAAAGCCCGGGTGCGATCACCGATGGCATAACTGCCCACATAAAAATCGGCTTCTTCTATTTCACAGGAATGTACCTCCCCAAAATCGTTCTTGGAAAGGTCGTTGATATAATCGGTAATCTTGAATTTTTCCGTCGCCCCCAAGACCAGATCTACTCCGCCCACGGCCGCAAGTTCCTCCGGTTTTAACTGGGCATAACATCCTATAGCGGCCACAAAAGCCTTTGGATTGGACTTCTGCGCCTGCTTTACGACAGTCTTAAAACGTTTATCGGCATTTTCGGTCACCGAACAGGTGTTGATCACATACATGTCGGCCGGTTCGGAGAACGGCACACGTTCAAACCCCTCTTCCGTAAACCCTCTGGCAATGGTAGAGGTTTCCGAGAAGTTCAGCTTACATCCCAACGTGTAAAATGCGACCTTTTTTTTCATCTCAATTCGGTAATCCTGTTTTTGGGACTGCAAATATACCAACTTATGGTGGAAGTATAAAGTGTGCAGTGTTTACGGGCTAGCGACCATCGAGCAGCTCCAGGGAAAACTACTCGTTCCGCCATTTTTTGGACGTTTCAAAGACGTGCTCAAGAATCGCAGCCTCCTTGTCATCGAATACCACATTGCGGCGTGCCATCATTACCTCGGCGGCCTCAAAAGCTTTTTTGGTGGAATAGGTAGAAAAACCCGATGCCCCACCCCAACTAAAACTGGGGATAAAATTCCGGGGAAAGCCAGGGACGTATACATTGACATTGACTCCGATTACCGTTCCCGTATTGAACATCGTATTGATGGCCGTTTTACTGTGGTCGCCCATCATAAGGCCACAGAACTGTAGTCCGGTATGATCAAACTTCTCGGTTTCGTAATTCCATAGGCGTACCTTGGCATAGTTGTTTTTAAGGTTGGAATTGTTGGAATCGGCGCCAATATTGCACCATTCCCCCAACACCGAATTCCCCAGATATCCGTCATGGCCCTTGCTGGAATATCCAAAGATGACCGAATTATTGATCTCCCCACAGACTTTTCCATAGGGGCCCACTGTGGTTGGCCCATAAATCTTGGCGCCCATTTTGACGACAGCATTTTCACAAAGTGCAAAACCTCCCCTGATCATATTGCCCTCCATGACCAAGGTGTTCCGTCCCAAGTAGATAGGTCCTTCGGAGGCATTTAAAATACTGTATTCCACCTCGGCTCCCTCCTCAAGAAAAATTTGGTCTGGCCGGATCAACTTATTGGTTTTGGAAATTGGAGCACTTTTTCGGCCCCGGGTAATCAGATCAAAATCGGCTTTTATGGCCTCCCCATTTTTGGAAAAGATATCCCAGGTGTGCTGCAGGCGAAATACCTCTTCCTTGAAGGTGATGGTATGGTTATCCGAATAATCGGTTTTCACCTCGGCCTTCCGGGCATAACAGGCAACCAGTGTTCCCTCATGAAAAATGGCCTCGTTCTCCTTTAACTGTTTCACCTGTGCTACCAAAGCCTCAGTAGGTAAATAGGACGCATTGATCAAGACATTTTCCTCCTTTTCCACAAGGGGGTATTTAGCGGAAAGATAGTCCTCGGTGAGGGTGCTTGTTTTCAATTGAAGATGGTTTTCCCACTTCTCCCGGATGGTCAATATTCCAATTCTAATATCCGCTACCGGTCGGGTATAGGTAAAAGGTAGAAGTGCCTTGCGCACGCTTCCATCAAATAGAATATAGTTCATGGTCGGATTTTGAATAAAATTAAAAAAATAACGCCCTCGATGATCATCGAGGGCGTTATTTTATCGAAGCATATAATTATTATTCTTCCTCTGTTTTGGTATCCTTGGCAAATTTCTTGTATTTGCTCTTAAACTTATCGATACGTCCTGCAGTATCTACCAATTTAGCCTTACCGGTGTAGTAAGGGTGAGAGGTTCTGGAAATTTCCAATTTAACCAAAGGATATTCCACACCATCTACCTCCAAGGTCTCCTTGGTATTCGCTGTGGACTTTGTTATAAAAACATCGTCGTTGGACATATCCTTAAATGCCACCAATCTATAATTCTCTGGGTGTATGCCTTTTCTCATCTTGGAAAACTTTTTCTTTTCTAAATTTTTAGCCGTGCAAATTTACGGTTTTTTCTTTAATGAACAATTTAATTGCCAAAAAATAGAAATAAAAAATAACGGTTTTCATTGTAACAAAACCCTGCATCTTGTAACTAATGAAACAAACAACCTTAAAACCCTTGTAAAATGGAAGAAAATCAACCAAAAACCGGAAAGTATGCCATGACCTTTGGGCTTATACTGGGCGCGGTCAATGTCGTCTTCGGGCTAATGCTGTTCGCCTTGGATATGCACTATCAGGGCGGTATCCCCATCTTTGTGGTGAGCGTTTTGTTAATGCTTACCCTCATCATTATTGGCATGGTTCAGTTTAAAAAAGCCAATAACGGACTTATGTCCTTTGGACAAGGCCTAAAAATCGGGGTAGGTATCTGTCTGATAGGCGGTATCGTTGGGATTATTTTTAATCTGTTGATCACCAATGTGTTGGATCCCGATACCGTGCAAAAGGCCCTGGAATACCAGAAGGGCCAGCTCATGGAGAGCGGGAAACTCACTTCGGACCAAATTGAGGCCCAATTGGATGGGCAAAAGCAGTTCTCCACACCCTTTTGGCAAGTTACCTTTGGTCTGCTTTTCAGCGTAATCTTCGGATTCCTATTGTCCCTAATTCCAGCATTGGTAATCAAAAAAAAGGACGAAACTCTTAAGTAATTTGTACTTTTGGGTAGATTTCTCAGAAGTATTCAATGAATTTATCCATAGTAATTCCTTTACTGAACGAAGAAGAATCGCTTAAAGAACTACATGATTGGATTGTACAGGTGATGCAATCCAATCATTTTTTATACGAGATTCTTTTTATCGATGACGGGAGCACGGACGACTCATGGGAGGTTGTTTCACAACTTTCCCGGGAAAACCCAAATGTAAAGGGAATTCGTTTTCTGAAAAACTTTGGAAAATCGCAAGCCCTGCATGCCGGTTTTAAGGCAGCCACCGGCGAAGTAGTCGTGACCATGGACGCCGACCTACAGGACAACCCTGAGGAAATTCCGGCGCTTTACGCGCTGATAACCGAAGAAAGGTTCGACCTGATTTCCGGATGGAAAAAGAAGCGCTATGATGCCATAATCACTAAAAATATCCCCTCAAAGCTGTTCAATTGGGCAGCGAGGAAAACCTCGGGGGTCAAGTTGCATGATTTTAATTGTGGGTTAAAGGCCTATCGAAAGCAGGTAATCAAGACCATTGAAGTTTCTGGTGAAATGCACCGTTATATTCCCGTTTTGGTAAAAAGTGCAGGGTTCACAAAAATTGACGAGAAAGTGGTACAGCATCAGGCGAGAAAATACGGCAAAACCAAATTTGGTATGGAGCGATTTATCAACGGTTTTTTGGACCTCATCACCATCTGGTTCGTTTCCAAATTTGGAAGGCGCCCTATGCACCTCTTTGGGGCCCTTGGAGTAGTCATGTCGCTCATTGGCTTTGGCTTTGCCCTTTATTTGGGTATAGACAAACTCTTCTTAAATCCTACCGGGCGTTTGATCACAGACCGGCCGCAATTCTTTATTTCACTTACGGCCATGATCATGGGAACGCAGCTTTTTTTAGCCGGTTTTTTGGGCGAGATCATGGTGCGTTCCAGAAAAGACCAAAAGCGGTATGAAATTTCAGAAGAAATAAACCTCAGGGCAAGTGAAAAACAATATTCTTCGTAATTTTGGCCCAAAGCTAATCCTCTTCCCACTATGGACCCAGTTATAGATACCGCCAAGACCTGGCTCACGGACACCTTTGATGCCGATACCCAAAAAGAAGTATCCCAATTATTGGAAACCGATATTGAAGAACTCAAAGATCGATTTTATCGGAGCCTTGACTTCGGCACCGGAGGTATGCGTGGTATCATGGGCGTGGGTACCAATAGAATCAACAAATATACCCTGGGGAAAAACACCCAGGGACTTAGCAACTATCTAAAAAAGACCTATGGCGGGCAGCAGATCAAAGTGGTCATTGCTTATGACTGCCGTCACAATAGCGATACTTTGGCCAGAACGGTGGCCGAGGTTTTTGCAGCGAACGGGATAAAGGTTTTTCTGTTCTCCGAACTCAGGACAACACCCGAACTCTCGTTCGCAGTAAAGGAGCTTAACTGTCATGCCGGTATTGTACTAACGGCCTCCCATAATCCTCCGGAATACAACGGGTACAAAGTGTATTGGACCGATGGCGGACAGATTGTCCCCCCGCAGGATAACGAGATCATAGATGAAATCAACGCCCTGGATTATAGCGACGTTAATTTTGATGCGGCACCGGACCTCATAGAATTAATAGATAAGACCGTTGATGAAGCTTTTTTGGAAGCCTCGGTGGCCAACGGAAGTTTTGGTGCCAGGGAAAAAGACAACTTTTCAGTAGTATTTACCTCTCTGCACGGCACTTCCATAACGGCCATACCCGAGGTGTTGAAAAGAGCCGGCTATAAAAATGTCACCATTATTGAGGAACAGGCGGTCCCTGACGGTAACTTCCCTACAGTAGCATCGCCCAATCCGGAAGAACCGGAAGCCCTTGCCCTGGCCATCAAAAAAGCGGAAGACATTGGGGCCGACATGGTGGTAGGCACCGACCCGGACAGCGACCGCTTGGGTATCGCGGTGAGGAACCGGGATGGAAAGCTAGAATTGCTTAACGGCAACCAGACCATGGTCCTCATGACCAAATTTTTACTGGACCGGCAAAAGGAAAAGGGATTCAAGGGGAACGAGTTTATTGCGTCCACCATCGTTTCCACTCCCATGATGGATCAAATGGCGGCCGCCTACGGCGTGGAATGTAAAATTGCACTGACCGGATTTAAATGGATTGCCAAAATGATCAAGGATTTTCCCGACCAACATTTTGTCGGGGGCGGCGAAGAGAGCTTTGGTTTTATGGTGGGCGATTTTGTAAGGGACAAGGATGCCGTGACGGCAACACTCTTGGCATGCGAAATAGCGGCCGATGCCAAGGCTCGAGGGAGCTCGTTTTACCTGGAGCTGCTCCAGTCCTATGTGGATTATGGTTTTTATAAGGAAAAATTGATTTCCCTTACCAAAAAGGGCATGAGCGGGGCGGAGGAAATAAAGCAGATGATGGTCGATTTCCGTGAAAACCCAATCGGTGCACTAGACGGTTCCAAGGTGGTTTGGGTAGAAGACTACAACACCTCTGTGGCAAAAAATAGGGTCACAGGAGAAGAAAGAGCCATAACAATTCCAAAATCGAACGTACTCATCTACAGCACAGAAGATGGCACCCGGATGGCGGCACGCCCCAGTGGTACCGAACCCAAAATAAAATTCTATTTCAGCGTTAATGCGCCCTTGGAACGGGTAGCGGATTTTGAGCAGGTAGAACGTCTATTGGAGGGTAAAATAAACCGCATTCTCGCTGAACTGAAACTCGTTTAATGGATTATTTCAAGAAAATCCTTCGTTTTGCCCTACCCTATCGTAGGTACGGTTATCTCAACATCTTTTTTAATATTCTGTATGCGCTGTTCAGCGCGCTCTCCTTTGCCGCCCTGATTCCCATGCTGGATGTCCTTTTCAAACAGGATGTGAAAATACGGACGGCCCCGCAATACACCAATCTTGGGCATTTAAAGGACTACCTGCAGGATTATATCAATTATCGCGTTACCCAATACTCCGGCGATGATGCCATGAAAGGTCTTGTCTTGGTCATTGGACTGGTGTTGGTGTTGTTTTTACTCAAAAATTTCTTCAACTACCTCGCCATGTACTTCATTACCTTTTTGAGGAACGGGGTACTAAAGGATGTTAGGAACCGCATGTACCAAAAAATCGTGGACTTGCCCATATCCTACTTTTCCGAAAAACGAAAGGGCGATGTAATCGCCCGTATAACTTCCGATGTGTTGGAGATCCAGCATTCCTTTCTTTCCGTTTTGGAACTTATTGTAAGGGAGCCATTGACCATACTCTTCACCATCTTGATCATGTTCGGCATCAGCGCCAAACTCACCCTATTTGTATTTATCTTCATTCCCATCGCAGGGATGATTATTTCCCGTATAGGAAAATCCTTAAAAAAGAAATCTGATCGGGTGCAACGGGAACAAGGTGAGTTTTTGTCCATTGTAGAGGAGACTTTGGGCGGACTCAGGGTCATTAAGGCCTTTAACGCGGAGTCGCGATTTTACCATGTCTTCAAAAGTTCCACGGATCGGTTTTTTAGGTTCTCCAACAAACTGTTGAATCGGCAGAACTTGGCGTCACCCACAGGGGAATTCCTTGGTATCCTAGTGATAGGCGTCCTGCTTTGGTTTGGTGGCAAGATGGTGTTGGTAGACAAGACCTTGGATGCTTCTTCCTTTATTGCCTACATGGGCCTTGCCTATAACATCCTTACCCCGGCCAAGGCCATTAGTAAGGCGTCCTATGGCGTTAAAAAGGGCAATGCGGCGGCCGAGCGGGTCCTGGAAATCCTGGAAACCGAAAACCCCATTGTTGAAAAGGAAAACGCACTTATAAAATCCGGATTGGATACCGGCATCCTGCTGGAAAACATAGCATTCAAATATGAGAACGAATATGTACTAAAGGATTTTACACTTTCTGTCCCCAAAGGGCATACGGTGGCCCTGGTAGGGCAGTCGGGAAGCGGAAAAAGTACCATAGCCAATTTGATTACCCGTTTTTACGATGTTAGCAAGGGCAGTATAAAAATCGACGGACAAGATATACGAGATCTTACCAAAAAATCGCTTAGGGATATGATGGGTCTGGTCACCCAGGATTCCATTTTGTTCAATGATACGGTCAGGAACAACATTGGGTTGGGAAAAAGTGACGCGACCGACGAGGAGATCCAGGCTGCCGCCAAAATTGCCAATGCCCATGAGTTTATTATGGAACTCGAAGGGGGCTACGACTTCAATATTGGGGATGGAGGCACTAAACTTAGTGGGGGGCAAAAACAACGGCTTTCCATTGCCCGGGCCGTATTGAAGAATCCGCCCATCATGATCCTGGACGAGGCTACTTCCGCGCTCGATACCGAAAGTGAGCGCTTGGTGCAGGACGCCTTGGAAAATATGATGCGCAACCGCACCTCCATCGTTATCGCCCACAGATTGTCCACCATCCAAAAAGCGGACACCATTGTGGTACTGCAAAAGGGCAAAATCGTGGAACAGGGCACCCATGACGAGTTATTGGCGGCCAATAAGGTCTATAAGAAGTTGGTGGCGATGCAGTCTTTGGACGCCTAGGAGTTAAACCTTTTGCCATAAAGTGGGTCTTATTTAAAATAATTAAGCCAAATTACGTTGATTACCGAAGCAACTTTAGTACATCAATTGCAACAACCGGATACCCGGGCAAAGGCCTTTGAGGTGCTGGTAAACACCTATAAGGAGCGGTTATACTGGCATATTCGGAGGATTGTTCTGGACCATGATGATACGGATGATGTGCTCCAAAATACCTTTATCAAGGTGTTTCGGAATATCGATGGGTTTAAGGGCGACAGTAAGTTGTTTTCCTGGATGTACAGGATCGCTACCAACGAATCCCTTACCTTTTTAAAGGTGAAGTCAAAAAAATTGGGGATAAGCGATGGGGATCTGCACCAGCGGATGACCGACAAATTGCAGGCCGATGTGTATTTTGAGGGCGATGAGATCCAACTGCGGTTGCAAAAAGCAATTGCCCAACTTCCGGAGAAACAGAAACTGGTGTTCAATATGAAGTACTTTGAGGAACTGAAATACGAGGAGATTTCCGAAATATTGGACACCACGGTAGGAGGGTTAAAAGCGTCCTACCATCTGGCGGTAAAAAAATTGGAGGCCTATTTAACCGAAGACTAAACCTTTTAATATATTGAGGGTCAAATTATACACATGAAAAAAAGCAATAAAAAAGAACCGTTTAAAACACCCGATGGGTACTTTGAAGGTTTTGCCGACCGACTTTCGGATCGCCTGTCCGAAGAAGGGCCCGCATTGCCCAAGAAGGAAGGGTTTAAAGTGCCTGAAGGGTATTTCGAAGGACTTGATGCCAAATTGGCGGAAAAGGTAAATCCATCGGAAACCAAGGTGGTACAGCTGCGCTCTTATAGGAAGTACTATTACATTGCAGCATCGGTAGCTGCAATAGCGGTGTTGGTTTTTACGTTGCAACCCAAGAGTCCTCAGGGAGTTGGCTGGGACGATTTGGCAAATTCGGACATTGAAGCGTATTTTGAGGACAATGAATTTGACATGACCTCCGCTGAACTTGCCGATGTACTCCTGCTCGATCAACTTGAACTCAATGATGTCCTGGAAGATCAGCTGAATGAGGAAAGCATAATTGAATATTTGGATGATCATATTGATGATCTGGAAGACCTAAACCTTATTGAAGATGCATATTAAAAACAAAATAGTGTTGTTCCTTGTTTTGCTCGGTACGTCCATGTGCTTTGGGCAGCAAGGGGAACGGATAAAGACACTTAAAGTGGCCTTTATTACAGAACGTTTGGATTTGACCTCCAAGGAAGCCCAGGCTTTCTGGCCCATTTACAACGCCCATGAGGATAAAAAGGCGGCGCTACGCAGGAAGGAACGTGTGGAGATTCGCAGCAAATTAATCGATTTTGGGACCCTTTCCGAAAGAGAGGCCAATGCACTCCTGCAACAGATGATCGCCCTGGAGACCGAAAAGCACAAATTGAATGTGGCTTTTATCAACGAGTTGGGGACCATTATTTCGGCCAAAAAGACCTTCCTATTGATCAAAGCGGAAGAGGATTTTAAGAAACGACTCCTACAACAGATCCAAAAAAGAAGAAAACTAGGGAATTAAGGGTTTAAAAGCCTACGATTTTCGAAAAAAGCTGTCCAAAAAGTAGTTCGATGTCCGTTCGAGCGCCGTGCCTAAGGCAGGCGGGCCCTCGATGCGACATTTTTAACATGTTATACTTTTTTAGACAGTTTTTTATTAAACCTTTTTCCGGTTTCGGAGTCAAAGCACTATAAACCAATAAAATTTAGGTTATGAAAAATTTAAAAATCGCAATGGTCATATTGGCCATGTTCGGAACTTTGGCTTCGATCAGCGCCCAACGGATAGTAAAAATCTACCCTGCATATGGTACCGTGGTGACCACCATTCACAAACCCAAATTGGTGGTACACCGGGGAACGAGCTTTCATTTTGCCAACGGGGTCTGGTACAGGGCCCAAGGAAGGAAATATGTGGTCTGTGCTGCTCCGCTGGGCGTCTCCGTACGCTTTTTACCCAAGGGAAACCGCGTGGTGTACCATAAGGGCAGAAAACTGTATACCTATAAAGGCGTTTGGTACAAGAAAAGAGGAAGAAACTACATTGTGGTTAATGTATAGTGATTTGGTTTGGTTAATTGGTCAAAAAAGGGGAGGTTGTTCGCAATCCCCCCTTTTTTATTTGAAGGTCAGCTTGGCAATACGACCTCTTCCGGCAGCATAGGCTGTACTGTCATTCAAAAATCGAATGGTATAAAAAGACTCCTCCGAAAGTGTCTCCCAGGTCTTTCCCATGTCCTTGGAGTATGAAATCCCGGTAAAACCCAAAGCAACAATGTCGTTCCCGCCAGCATGGGGCACAAATTGTACACAACTCTTGTATCCAGGTGTTTCTCCATCTGCTATCAAGTGCCAACTACGTCCCCCATCTTTGGTAATGGCCTTATTGGCCTTAGCGTTATCCGGGTCCGTATAATCCCCTCCAAAAACCACCCCCAAATCCGCATTGTAAAAATCAATGGAATAAATACCTTGGGTTGGGGCATCTGCCACTATTGGGGTTTTTACCACCTTCCAGCTTGCCCCCTTATCCTCGGAAATATAGATGGTACTACTTGTCGTAACCAGATAAGTCATATCTCCCACCACCTCAATATTCGTATTGCTGGCCGCAAAAGCCCCCTCCCCTTCCGGGACTTCGGGAAGCTCTGAGCAGGGCGTTTTTTTCCAACGGGTTCCACCATCCCTTGTAATAAGAATGGACAAACATCCCTCCCTACTATCGCCCAGCGCAATACCTTCGTTGTCGTTCCAAAAGGTCATGGAATCGTAAAAAACCCCTTCCCCTTCCTCGGTATAGACCAATTCCATACGTCCCTGATCCCCGGTTTTGTACAAAAGGGCAGGATTCCCCACCGAAAGCATAAAAAAATCCGTTGCCGTATGGGCCACAGATCTAAAGGCAGGCGTTATGCTGTCGTATTGCTGCGTATTTGTACGCACTTCACCACTTTGTAGGTCCACCGAGCCAAAAATACCCCTATTGGCGGCAAAGGCCAGACTTCCGGGCATAAGTTCAATGGCCCGGATACCTATGGAATCCGTATAAAGCGTTTCGATATGGACCGAAGAAAAATGGTGACTACCTTCCTGCGTACCGCAGGAGGCCATCACTACAAGAAAAACAAGGGGAAGAAAAATGCGCATGTCCAAAAGTAGGGATAATTGCCAAACCAATGTGTTGTGCGAAGAAAAAAAGGGAGGGGAAAAAGCCACCTCCCTTTACACACAAATCAACCTCAAAAACCCTAATCGCAACCTAAGTCTTGTTTGGACAGTTCATCATTGGCGGGAAAACAAAAGCCCGAAAGCACTTCCTCGGGCACATACCGTTGCAGATTGGGGTCGCGCAGGGCACTTGCCAGAAAAGCCGTCAGATCTGCCATTTCATCATCTGTTAAATTTAGGTTCCCAAATTCCTCTGCCAACTGCGAATTAGGCACCCTATCGTTTTGTTTTCTCCCATTGTTCTTATAGGTCACCACCTCAAGGATACTGGTAAAGGTCCCGCCATGGCCATAAAAAGGATTGTCGGCCAAATTGTATAGGTTGGGTACCTTAAACTTAAAGTTGTCCTCCTCCCTTTCCGTAAAGGCGCCCCTTCCCCTGGTTACGTCCTTTCTAAAACCCCGCCGGTCCAGGATGATGGCTCCATCGCCTATCAGATCGCCCATACCGAAGGCGTGGAATTCGTTGGATTTCAAGGACGGCCCGGTATGACAATTTACGCATTGGCCCTTGCCCATAAACACCAGGGCCCCACGTTTTTCCTGTTCGCTCATGGCGTCAAAATTCCCTTTCAACCATTCTTGCCAAGGTGCCTGATTGGCCAGGACGGTCCTATTAAAAGCCGCTATGGCAAGTGCGCCCGTGAGGCGGGAATACCGTTCGCCCACCGGAACATCCGGAAAGGCGGCATCAAACATTTCCGTATACCCGAATGCCTCGGCAAATTCCTGATCAATTTTTAGCCGATGCACATCCTGTCCGGCCATTCCCTGTACTTCCAGACCTTCAAAGCCCAATAGGTTATCGGGCAAATCGGTGGCGTTGGTCCCCACGTTTATAAACGGTTCATTAATTCCCGTACCGCCCAGGGCTCCGTTCCACAACATCACTTCCTGATAGGCCACATTGATCAGTGTAGGAACCTTTATGGGCAGGATATCCACGGAATCCAAGGGTACATTGGGGTCAACACTTCTTCCCTCACCCGCCAGACCGAAACCGATACCGCCCTCGCTGATGCCCTGTCGGGCACCTGCATAAAATCCCGAAGCCACAGGATGGCAAGTAGCACAGGCATAGGTGAATTTGGTCGACGCCGTCTTAGGTGCCCCACCAGTAGCTGTTTCATGCACCAAAAGTTTGCCCAGGGCTACTTTTTCGGCGGTAAGCGGATTCATCGGATCCTGGGGGATGCTGGCCAAATCGGTTTCCGAGGGCAAAATAAAGAAAGAGGTGCCCAGGCCGTCCGAAGCAACATCCAAAGCTGTGAGCAATTCCTCATCCAAATCAGTGGGGTCGGTAACTACTTCATCCGGATTGGCATCCACATCCACAAACTCCTCATCGGGCCCGCATGAATACAGGGCCATAAAAACGAAGACAACAAAATACCTTTTCATATAAATACGTGTTAACGGGGTTACTAAATTTTGAAAGGTAATTTTCTGCCATCTTTTGTTTTTTGCTGTATTCTTTTAGATGTGTTCTCCTGAAAAAACTTGTGTTCTTTGGAAATAAAAAAACATTATCCCCAACGAAGCCCTTACGCCACTTGCTTCATTGCCATTTTAGTTTTCAGATTTTAAAGTCTTTATATCGGCGATCAACTGTGCAATCGCAGTTTTATTAAGGCCATTGTAAATGCCCCTTATGTGCCTTTCCGTATCTATGAGTACAAAATTCTCGGTATGCAAAAAATCGTTTACATCCTTAGGAACACCTAAATCCTCCTCGACAAAATAGGCATCCCGTCCCAAATCGTAAATCTGCTTTCGTTCCCCGGTCACCAGATGCCATTTGTTGGGGTCTACCCCTTTGTTTGCCCCATAGCTTTTTAAAACGGGTACCGAATCCCTTTCCGGGGTTACTGAATGGGATAGTAATAAAACCCCATCATCGGCTATAAATTCCTTCTGTAAAAGGGACATGTTGGCCGTCATTTTAGGGCATATGCCCGGACAGGAGGTAAAAAAGAAATCGGCCACATATATTTTATTCCCAAAGGTCTCTTGGGTAATGGTGTCGCCCAATTGGTTCACGAATTCAAAATCGGGAATACGGTGAAAGGACCTGATAGTGTCGCTGTCCTTTTCCAACCAATGGGGGCTAAAGGATGCATCCCTATAATACGGTAGATGGGCTGTCCTACTCAATTTTTCGGTTTCCTTGGTGTCTTTACAGGCAGCTAGGGACCATAAGGCGATGAACACCAAGAAACAGCCATTACCGTTGCACCACTTCATCTTCCAATGCATAACATAAATTTGAACGTTTAAGGCCAAAAAAACGACCGTCCCTGGCCTCATAGTTGGCGTAAAGCTTTCCATTCCTCAGCCAAGCCTGTTGCATCCCCTCTTCCCTACCAAGATTCAATCGGGTTTGTCGGGCCAATTGTCCGTTGGGATACCATTTTCTCTGGACTCCGTGGGCCACTCCATCCACATAATTGGATTCCATGCTTAACACCCCATTGGGCCACCAACTTCGTACCCTTCCGTTTAACCGATTTGCATGGTAGGTTGCCCACCTGCGAAGGGTGCCATCGGCAAACCATTTCTGGGTCCTTCCCTGTTTTTTCCCCTGATAGTATCCCATGCGCTCTGCAATAGCCCCATTGGGATGGTATACCATAGTATAACCGGTAAAGGCCTTATCCCTATAGAACCATTTGCCCAACTTGGGTCGTAGGGTCAATTCGTTTTTGGCCACTTCCACAGGAGCTATTACTAGCTCCTCCGATCCCCGCCCATTGCCCAAAAGGCTAAAAATTAGCACCGGAATGAGCAATAGCTTAGTTAATACTACTTGGCGTACCCTGATAATCGCCCGGAAAAATGATATAGTATGCATTGAGATATAATTCGTTTTCTATGTGATAATGATACTCCGCCTCCGTAGTATGCTGCGTGGCTGCGGTATGGCCACCAGAGGCGTCAAGATCTGTTGGGTAATCCCCAGTGGAGTTGCACTTTCTGCCGTAGATAAAAAATCCGTCGGCCAGAATACCGATCAGGTTCTCATCGTCTTCCGAAAAGGCCGTGGGTTCCAAATGATAGTGATATTCGGCCGGACCAATATGCCCTCCTGTATAATCCAAACTGACGATGGCATCATCCAGTGCCCCATTTGCCTCCTGATCATTAAAAATAGCGGCACCGCTGACGGATATCCCAATCGCACCCATGTTGGTGGACGTGGATGTATTTGCCAAGTTGGGACTGCTCGAAACCCGCAGGGTGTTAGAACCATCGTAGTTGGGAATAAGGCTGGGCGTTAGGCCAGTTGCCACTGTGGGCTCCACATAAAGCGCATTCCCCTCACCCCAATAAGGTGTCGTATGATTGGGGAGTCCGTTGGTCTCAATGACCACATTGGAGCCATCTAGATAAATATCCGTATTATCGGTGTCAAAGTCCTCAAAAGCAGCGTGTAGCTCTGTGACCACAATATCATCGTCATCTTCGGCTTCCCCATCGGACGTACTATCACTACTACAGGAGATAAAGGCAAGTATCAGTACCGTGATAACAAAACAAACCGGTAAGATTACCTTGAGCTTCATCAATTCGTTTTTTGTTTTCGCAATCATCATTCAATATTTAAGTTATTGTTTTCCTTTGGGGCCCTTTTTTGGGCGTTTTGATCTGGGCGCGTCCTCCAATTCCTCTTTGGAAAGGTATCCGTCTTCATTGGTGTCGATTTTGGCAAAATGTTTTTTTAAGGGACCCTTGCATTCCTCCTCTGAAATTTGCCCATCCTCGTTCGCATCCATTTTGGCAAACAGCTCTTCCACCGTTGGAGGTTTGTTTTTTCCCTTCCTCTCATCCGGGGATTGCCCACAAGCGGTATAACACCCCATTAAGGATGAAAGACCCAGTATCAATACAAATTTGGAACTCCTAATCTTCATGTTTTAAAACTTTTAAATGTTATATGAATCTTTAGAGACCTTTTTCAAAAAAAACTTGCGTTTTATAAAAAAAAGCCTTTCACAAAAGTGAAAGGCCATGCTTATTGCCAAGGGGGCTGGTTTGTGCTATCTTGGTGGGGGACCGTGGCCGTTTTTCCCAGGACCATGAAGCGCATCCTTGAGAATGCTACGAAACTGGCGCTTTTGTTTTTCATCACAAAGTTCGTAGATGGCCCTAAAGTGACGGGCCACCTGTTGGTCCTCCTCTTTTGCCAAGGTGCCTATAATCGAGGTCAGGGAATCTATTGCCCTTTCCGCATACCTTTCTTTGGAAATACTGTTGAACAAGGCATCCTTAGTAGTTCGCGTCCTTTCCCTAAGTGGCCTCATGGCACTTTCAAATTCATCTTGAAGCGAATCGTACTGTTGCATCTGCGATGGACTAAACCTCAGTTCCTTTACAATAAACAAATGAGGGGGTGCCGGACGTCCGGGAGCTTTGCTAAAAAACAGGTAGAGCAGGGTGCCGTTCATCAGCACCAGGAAAATTAGCAAAATGAATAGAAGTAAATTTTTTTTCATACCTATTTAGTTCACATTAAAAAAAGATTCATTGTCCGAAGAGGAAAGACCGTAGGCCTGGGCAAAATTCGCCACACTCTGATCGTAATTATCCGAAGCGTACCAAAGCAGGACAAAGGCATTGACCATAATAATACAAATAAGGGCAGCAACCTGATATTTGGGGGTAAACCACGGTATCAGAGGTCTTTCCTCTTCTCCTTTCCCAGTTCTCATCTGGTTCAGGACCCCTTCCTTAAAAAAAGGCGGCGCTTTTACCTGAGCTATTCGGGAAGCAGCTTCCAGGGTCTCTTCCACTTGCTTTTCTACATTTTCTTGATCCATCATAAATTAGTTTGTTCTTATGTTTTAAGATGTCTTTAACAACAAAAACATGCGCTAAAATCCCTCTTTTTTATAATAGGCCTCCAACAATTGCCTTAAACTTTTCTTGGCCCTGAACATAAGTGATTCAACGGATGAAATGCTCTTCCCGGTCACCTCGGCGACCTCTTTGTAACTTCTGCCTTCGATATTGTGCAGGGTAAAAACCACCCGCTGACTGTCCGGTAGGCTATGAATGGCCCTAAACAGTATTTCATTTTTTTCCTTGTTCTCCAAGAGTATGCCCGGATGGTCAAATTCCGTGAAATAGGAACGTCTGTCTATTGGTATATCATTACCCAGAATGGACTGCATAAAGCCAAAACGTTTTTTTGCCTTTTTCTTTCTAATGAACTCCAGGCTCTTGTTCACCGATATGCGATAGATCCAGGTAGAAAGTTTGGCATCACCCTTAAATTTGGAAACTGAATTGAACACCTCTATAAACACTTCCTGGGCAATATCTTCCGCATCGGCAGCATTGGGCACAAAAGAGATACAGGTATTAAACACCTTTTGCTGATATGCCTCCAGCAATTGAAGGTAGGCCCGCTGATCTCCCTGCCTCAGGGCAACAATAAAGAGCTCTTCTTCCAATGGTTAGCTTTACGGCCAAATTACATAATTTAAACGATTTCAAAATGGTACCTTTGCGGCCAGAATTTATTTCGATATGCGATTACATAGAAATCTAGTGTTTGCGGTCATCAATGCCCTAGAGCTCATTTTCAATGAGGGCAAGTATGCCGACAAGATGGTGGAAAAAGTTTTGAGGTTCGATAAACGTTGGGGTTCCCGGGATAGGGCCTTCATTGCCGAAACCACCTATGACATTGTTCGTTGGAAGCGATTGTATATGGAGATTGCAGAGGTAAAACCGCCTTTTAGTCGACCCAATCTGTTTCGTATGTTCGCCGTTTGGGCTGTTTTGCGCGGTATCACACTTCCAGATTGGAAGCAGCTAGAGCCCACCCCTTCCAGAAAAATAAAAGGAAAATTTGACGAACTCTCCAAAATCAGGAAGTACAGGGAGTCCATTCCCGATTGGTTGGATGTTTTGGGAGAAAAAGCACTGGGAAACGAACTTTGGACAAAGGAAATCCACGCCTTAAACCAGCCGGCGGAGGTAATCCTCCGAACCAACACCCTTAAGACGACCAAGGCGGAGCTCGCAAAGCTTTTACGCGAGGACGCTATTGAGACCGATTCCATTAAAGGATATCCCGATGCACTCAAGTTAAGGGAACGAACCAATGTGTTTGTAACGGAAGCATTCAAAAAGGGTTTTTTCGAAGTACAGGATGCCTCATCGCAACTAGTATCCCGATTGTTGGATGTAAAACCCGGTCAACGGGTCGTGGATGCCTGTGCCGGAGCGGGAGGAAAATCCTTGCACCTGGCAGCGCTCATGGAAAACAAAGGACAAGTGATCGCACTGGATATCTATGCCAATAAACTGAAAGAGCTAAAAAGACGCGCCAAGCGGAACGGTGCTCATAATGTGGAGACACGGGCCATAGATTCCACCAAGGTCATAAAAAAACTGCATGGAAGTGCTGATCGGGTACTGATCGATGCCCCTTGTACCGGTCTGGGCGTACTACGCAGAAATCCGGATGCCAAATGGAAACTACAACCCGAGTTTTTGGATAAAATTACCGAGACCCAACAGCAAATCCTCCAAAGCTATAGCAAAATGGTCAAAGATGGCGGGAAATTGGTATATGCCACTTGTTCCATTTTACCGCAGGAGAATCACGAGCAGGTGAAACAATTTCTGTCCTCGGAGAGCGGTGCCGATTTCAAACTGGCAGAGGAAAAGCACATTTTCGTTTCCCGGCAAGGTTTTGATGGCTTTTATATGGCCCTTTTGGAACGGAAGGCATAGGCAAGTAATCAACAATACCGTGCAAAAACTGTTAGAAACTGCCCCTTCTTTTCGGGTACATGGTTTGGGATAATAGTGTAAATTTGTGTTTTCTTAAACTTAACACCGTACCGATCCAATGATTCACTTCTTCGGGGATGTAACCACCAAGGTCTTTGCAGTTCAGACCGAAGCCGAACTGTCACAGGAAGATTTTTTAAAACTTACGTGGTTGTTCGGCAACCAACCTAAAATAAACACGGCGTCTCTGGACGCCTTTTTTGTTGGTCCCAGGGCCGCCATGATCACCCCATGGAGTACCAACGCCACGGAGATTACCCAAAATATGGGTCTTGTGGGCATTATGCGTATCGAGGAATATACTGCGGTAACAGCCGATTTTATGGACTTCGATCCCATGCTCTTGCAAAAATACAAGGGGCTCTCCCAAAACATTTTCAATATCGATGTTGAACCCGAACCTATTTTGGAGGTCGACGACATTGCTGTCTATAATAAACAAGAGGGGCTGGCCTTAAGTCCGGAAGAGGTTAGCTACTTGGAAGAAGTAGCGCGGAAAATGAATCGAAAACTGACGGATTCTGAGGTTTTTGGATTTAGTCAGGTCAACTCCGAACATTGTAGGCATAAAATATTCAACGGTACCTTCGTTATTGACGGAAAGGAAATGCCCGCTTCGCTGTTTAAAATGATCAAAAGGACCTCGAAGGAACATCCAAACACCATTGTATCGGCTTATAAGGACAATGTGGCTTTTGTTAAAGGCCCCAAGGCCGTACAATTTGCGCCCAAGCGTGCGGACATCCCCGATTATTACAAGGAGACCGAATTTGATTCGGTCATCTCACTGAAAGCTGAAACCCATAACTTCCCCACAACGGTAGAGCCTTTTAACGGCGCGGCTACCGGGTCTGGGGGAGAGATAAGGGATCGACTCGCAGGCGGAAAGGGATCCCTTCCCCTTGCCGGCACGGCAGTTTATATGACCTCCTATTCGCGCCTCGAAGAAAACCGCCCTTGGGAAAAAGGCATGGAAGAAAGGGAGTGGTTGTACCAAACTCCGATGGACATTCTCATAAAAGCTTCCAACGGCGCATCCGATTTCGGGAATAAATTCGGGCAACCCCTGATCGCAGGTTCCGTGCTCACCTTTGAGCACCAACAAGAGCTAAGGCGCCTGGGCTTCGATAAAGTGATCATGCTTGCCGGCGGCATAGGTTATGGGCGAGCGGAGCAGGCACTTAAGGAGACACCAAAAAAGGGTGATAAAATTATGATATTGGGGGGCGACAACTACCGCATTGGCATGGGTGGTGCCGCGGTGTCCAGTGCAGATACCGGTGCCTTCGGGTCGGTGATAGAACTCAATGCGGTGCAACGCTCCAATCCTGAAATGCAAAAAAGAGCCGCGAACGCTATACGGGGCCTTGTGGAAAGTGAGGAAAACCCCATAGTCTCCATCCACGACCATGGAGCGGGAGGACACCTCAACTGTCTTTCCGAACTGGTGGAGGATACCGGGGGCAAAATAGATCTGGACAAACTTCCCGTGGGCGACCCCACACTTTCGGCCAAGGAGATTATCGGTAATGAATCCCAAGAACGTATGGGCTTGGTCATCGGCGAAGCGCATAAAAATCTGTTACAGCGGGTAGCCATACGGGAGCGATCGCCCATCTACGAGGTGGGCCAGGTAACCGGTGACCACCGCTTTACCTTTCAATCCACTAGCACGGGTAAAAAGCCTATGGACGTGGAACTTTCCGATATCTTCGGCAGCTCTCCCAAGACCATCATGGAAGACCGCTCCGTAACAACTACCTATGACGCTCCCTCCTATGCCCTGGAACATTTCCACGATTACCTGGACCAGGTATTACAGCTCGAAGCCGTGGCCTGCAAGGACTGGCTTACCAACAAGGTAGATCGTTGTGTTGGGGGAAGGGTGGCCAAGCAGCAATGTGCAGGGCCGTTGCAGCTACCCCTGAACAACTGCGGGGTCATGGCAATGGATTTTAAAGGCAAGGAGGGCATAGCAACCTCCATAGGACATTCGCCCATTTCTGGATTGATAGACCCCATGGCCGGGAGCCGAAATAGTATTGTTGAGGCGCTGACCAATATTGTTTGGGCTCCATTAAAAGATGGACTGCAGTCCGTTTCCCTTTCGGCGAATTGGATGTGGCCCTGCAAGAACAAAGGGGAAGATGCACGTTTGTACAAGGCCGTGGAGGCCGTGTCCGACTTTGCTATAGCCCTGGGCATCAACGTACCTACGGGAAAAGATTCCCTATCCATGAAACAACGCTATCCGGATGGGGAGGTCATAGCACCTGGAACCGTAATCATCTCTGCGGGAGCCCACTGCAGTGATATCACCCAAGTGGTAGAACCTGTTTTGAAAAGGCAGGGGGGCGACATCTACTACATTGGCCTATTGAAAGACACTTACAAGCTTGGCGGATCTTCCTTCGCCCAAGTCTTAAACGCTATCGGAAACGAGGCTCCCGATGTTGCGGATGCCCCTTATGTAAAAAGGGTCTTCGATACCATGCAACAACTGATCAAATCGGGTCAGGTCCTGGCAGGTCATGACGTAGCCTCTGGTGGCTTGATAACCACACTGCTGGAGCTGTGTTTTGCGGACACCGATTTAGGTGCGACCTTGGATCTTTCCGACCTCCGTGAACCCGATACCATAAAACTCCTATTTGCCGAAAATGCCGGTATCGTTTTTCAGGCCAAGGATGCCAGCATGGAAAAAGTGCTGGAGGCGGCCAATATCCATTTTGTAAAAATTGGAAAGGTACTTCCCCAGGGAGAACTGCTGCTTAAAAATCATGGTATGGAAATGGGACTGAACATTGCGTCGCTCCGGGACACCTGGTATAGAACTTCATATCTTCTGGATACCAAGCAAACTGCAAATAACCTGGCACAGGACCGATTTGAGAACTACAAAAAACAGCCCCTGGGCTATAGTTTCCCAAAGCAATTCACTGGCAAATTGCCCCAAAGGGCAACAACAGGCACCAGACCCAAGGCGGCCATTCTCAGGGAAAAAGGAAGCAATTCGGAACGGGAAATGGCCAATGCCATGTATTTGGCCGGATTCGATGTGAAAGACGTGCATATGACCGATTTGATCGCAGGGAGGGAAACCCTGGAGGATATCCAATTTATTGGGGCTGTGGGCGGCTTTTCCAATTCGGACGTATTGGGAAGTGCCAAAGGATGGGCAGGTGCCTTCAAATACAATGAAAAGGCCAACAGCGCGCTACGGAAATTCTTTGCACGGCCCGACACCCTCTCCGTAGGAATTTGTAATGGTTGCCAGCTTTTCCTGGAGTTGGACCTGATCAATCCCGATCATGCACAACTGCCCAAAATGACCTATAACGATTCCCAAAAACACGAAAGCAGTTTTACCTCGGTCAAAATTCAGGAGAACCATTCGGTAATGCTGTCCTCCTTGGCCGGACATACCCTTGGAGTATGGATTTCCCATGGGGAGGGCAAGTTTAGCTTGCCACTTTCAGAGGACCACTATGCCATTGTGGCGAAATATGGTTACGAGGGCTATCCTGCCAACCCGAATGGCAGTGATTATAACACGGCTATGCTTTGTGACCCCACAGGAAGACATTTGGTCACCATGCCGCATATAGAACGCTCTACCTTCCCTTGGAATTGGGCCCATTACCCTGTAGAACGAAAGGATGAAGTCTCTCCGTGGTTGGAAGCTTTTGTCAACGCAAAAAAATGGGTGGAGAAAAATAAAATATAGCATCGTATGATCATCAGAAAAGCAACCGAAATAGATATCCCTGCCCTAGTGGAGATGATGGCTAACGATCCCCTGGGCCGTTTGCGAGAGGATTACCGGGATCCATTGCCACAAACCTACTATGAAGCTTTTTATCGTATCGATACGGACCCCAATCAGGAGTTGGTGGTTATGGAAAATGAGGGCCAACAGATTATCGGAACGCTACAATTAAGCCTTATCCCCTACCTCACCTATCAGGGCGGTATTCGGGCCCAGATCGAAGCCGTTCGGGTACATGAGGACCACAGGGGTAAAGGCATTGGGCAAAAATTGTTCGAGTGGGCCATTGCGAGGGCAAAGGAACGCAGGGCACATGTGGTGCAATTGACTACGGACAAGAAAAGGCCCGAAGCCCTCAAATTCTACGAAAAACTGGGTTTTAAAGCCTCGCATGAAGGGATGAAACTACACTTATCCTGAAAATTCGATATTCGGTGTTGATGATCAATAAGGGTTAACCGCCGACCTCCTTCCATCCATTGTTAATTGATAATTGTTAATTGATAATTGATTATACCGTTCCCTTTTCTTATTTTGCGATTACCTATCAGAAACTTAGTATGCAAAACATAACCCGACTCTTTGATTTTCCGTATTACCAATTGGAGAAATTCAATCTTGAAAAAGCGCTGATTACAAAGTATGATGGCAAATGGGTGGCCACCTCCACACAGGAATACATAGATAAGGCAAATACCATTAGTAGGGCCCTACTACGGATGGGCGTGAGGCCCAACGATAAGATTGCATTGATTTCCATGACCAACAGAACCGAATGGAACATCATGGATATCGGTATTTTGCAATTAGGGGCCCAGAACGTACCTATTTACCCGACCATTTCACAAGAGGATTACGAATATGTACTCAACCATTCTGGAGCCACCTATTGTTTTGTTTCCTGTGCAGAGGTGCACGCAAAAGTAGAGGCCATTAAAGCCAATGTACCCCTTTTAAAGGAAGTATACTCTTTTGATACCTTGAGCGATTGCAAAAATTGGAGCAAGGTTTTGGAATTGGGAGCGGACACTTCCAATCAGGAAGAAGTAGAACAGCTTAAGGATACCGTACAACCGGAGGATTTGGCTACCCTAATATATACATCCGGCACCACAGGCAGGCCAAAGGGGGTTATGCTCTCGCATAGCAATGTGGTGAGCAATGCTTTGGCGAGTTCCAAGCGACTCCCCATAGTCGGTGGAGAAACCAAAGCCTTAAGTTTCCTACCGGTCTGTCATATCTACGAACGCATGATGATGTACCTCTATCAATACGCCGGGGTAAGCATCTATTTCGCGGAGTCTATGGAGAAGATCAGTGATAATCTAAAAGAGACGGCGCCCCACGTGATGACCGCCGTGCCCCGTTTGTTGGAAAAGGTATACGATAAGATCATCGCCAAGGGAGCGGAGCTCGGTGGCATAAAAAAGAAATTGTTCTTTTGGGCCGTTGAAGTGGGCCTGCAATATGAACCTTATGGACAGAACGGCTGGTGGTACGAACGAAAACTGGCCCTAGCCCGAAAGCTTATTTTCAGTAAATGGAAACAAGGACTGGGCAACAATCTTTCCTTAATATCCTCAGGGAGTGCGGCCTTGCAACCCCGACTGGCACGTATATTCAACGCGGCAGAAATGGGTGTCATGGAAGGTTATGGACTCACCGAAACCTCGCCGGTGCTCTCTGTCAACGATATGCGCGATGGCGGGTTTAAAATTGGGACCGTAGGGAAACTCATCGAAAACACGGAAGTTAAAATTGCCGAAGATGGCGAAATCTGCGTGAAAGGTCCCCAGGTCATGATGGGCTATTACAAAGACCCGGAAAAAACGGCCGAAGTGCTCAAGAACGGTTACTTCCATACGGGCGATATCGGAGAGGTGGATTCCGATGGTTTTTTAAAGATTACGGACCGTAAAAAGGAAATGTTCAAGACCTCCGGGGGCAAATACGTGGCCCCGCAGCTCCTGGAAAACAGGTTTAAACAATCGCGTTTCATAGAGCAGATCATGGTGGTGGGCGAAGGGGAAAAAATGCCAGCGGCCTTGATCCAGCCCAATTTTGAGTTTCTCTATGAATGGGCAGAACGGCATCAGGTCACCTTGGGCGAAAATTCGGATATCGTCATCAACGAAAGGGTCCTGGAACGCTATCAGGAAGAAGTGGATGTCGCCAATGAGAATTTTGCCAAGTGGGAAAAGGTAAAACAGTTTAGGCTTACGCCCGATGTGTGGAGCATAGACGATGGACACCTTACCCCAACAATGAAATTAAGACGTAAAATCGTTAAGGAAAAATACATCGACCTCTACAACAACATCTATGGTCATTGACCTCTAAAAGTCCTTTTTTTACCCTACTGAACAAGGCCCACTTTTCAAAGGGTGTTTTCTGTTAAAATCTTGTGGAAACTTTTACCAAATTTATTATGCATGCATAATAAATTTTTTATATATTTGGTGTCTTATAAACCAGCCATGAAGGATTTAACGATAGATTATGCGCTTAGAGCTACTTGGCAGGCCGTGGCAAGAATGTACAATGAAGAGGCGAAAACCTTTGACTTAACCATGGCCATCGGCTTTACCTTGCTGAGTATCGACCCAAAAACAGGTACGCCCTCTACCGCCCTAGGACCTAAAATGGGTATGGAAGCCACTAGCCTCTCAAGAATATTGAAGAGCATTGAAGAAAGAGGCTATATTGAACGTAAACCCAATCCGAATGACGGAAGAGGGGTGCTGATCCATCTCACAAAATTGGGCCTTGAGAAAAGGGCCATATCCAAAGAGGTAGTGCTTCGTTTCAACAACGTGGTCAAACAACATTTGACCCAAGAGCAGTTGGATCAATTTTTTGAGGTTGTGGAGACTATTAACAAATTAATCGTGGAAAAGAAGATATATACAAAGGACAAAGCTAATTAATACGGGGTATTTGATGAAGAGACATATAAAAAAGGTAGCGGTAATAGGCTCAGGGATCATGGGAAGCGGTATCGCTTGCCATTTTGCCAACATCGGGGTAGAAGTGCTGCTACTCGATATTGTTCCAAGGGAACTCAACGATAAGGAAAAAGCGATGGGGCTCACCTTAGAGGACAAGGCGGTGCGAAATCGCTTGGTAAACAATTCGCTGGCAACTGCTTTAAAATCCAAACCCTCCCCTATTTATCATCAGAAGTTTGCGCAACGGATCACTACAGGCAACCTGGAGGATGATATGGCCAAAGTGGCCAAGGTGGATTGGATTATTGAGGTAGTCGTAGAACGCCTGGATATCAAAAAGATGGTTCTTGAAAATCTGGAAAAACACAGAAAGCCCGGAACCCTGATTACCTCTAATACTTCAGGTATTCCCATAAAATTTATGAGCGAGGGACGAAGTGATGATTTCCAGGAACACTTTTGTGGAACCCACTTCTTCAATCCGGCCCGATATTTAAAACTTTTTGAGATAATTCCCGGTCCCAAAACTTCCTCGGAAGTATTGGATTTCCTCAACGGATACGGGGAACAATTTTTGGGCAAAACCTCCGTGGTCGCCAAGGATACCCCGGCCTTTATAGGAAACCGTATCGGTATCTTTAGTATTCAGAGCCTCTTTCATGCGGTAAAGGACATGGGGCTTACCATTGAGGAAGTGGACAAATTGACCGGACCGGTTATCGGAAGGCCTAAGTCGGCTACCTTTAGAACGGTAGATGTGGTTGGTTTGGACACCCTAGTACACGTGGCCAATGGCATTGCCGAAAATTGCCCGAAGGATGAACGCCACGAGCTCTTTCAGCTCCCGGATTTCATCAAGACCATGGTAGAAAACAAATGGCTGGGCAGCAAAACGGGCCAGGGCTTCTATAAAAAGACAAAAAAAGCGGATGGTGCTAGTGAGATTTTATCGCTAGACTTGGACTCCCTGGAATACCGCTCCAAAAAACGAGCGCAATTTGCCACCCTGGAGCAGACCAAGACCATCGATAAGGTCGTGGATCGCTTTAAGGTATTGGTGCAAGGCAAGGACAAAGCGGGCGAGTTTTACAGGAAAAGCTTTGCGGCCCTTTTTTCATACGTATCCCACCGTATTCCGGAAATCACGGATGAGCTTTACAAAATAGATGATGCCATGAAGGCCGGTTTTGGTTGGGAACACGGGCCCTTTCAAATTTGGGATGCCATCGGGGTGCAGGAAGGACTTGCGCTGATACAGGCAGAAGGCCTGGAAACGGCCAGCTGGATCAAGGATATGGATGCGGCCGGTATCGGCTCTTTTTATTCGGTGACCGATGGGGCGACCCATTACTACGATATTCCCAAAAAGGCCATGCAAAAGGTGCCCGGACAGGATGCCTTTATCATCTTGGATAATATCAGGCAATCAAAAGAGGTCTTTAAAAATAGCGGGGTGGTGCTCGAGGATTTGGGTGATGGCATTCTGAACGTGGAATTCCAGTCCAAAATGAACACCATTGGAGGTGATGTGTTGGCCGGATTGAACAAGGCTTTCGATATTGCCGAAAAGGATTTTCAGGGGTTGGTCGTTGGCAATCAAGCGGCTAATTTTTCCGTCGGTGCCAATATCGGAATGATATTTATGTTGGCCGTGGAGCAGGAATACGATGAGCTCAATATGGCCATTAAGATGTTCCAGGATACCGTAATGCGTATGCGTTACTCGGCCATACCCACCGTAGCGGCCCCCCATGGGATGACCTTGGGCGGAGGCTGCGAAATATCGCTGCACGCCGATAAGGTTGTGGCGGCAGCGGAGACCTATATAGGGTTGGTAGAATTCGGTGTAGGGGTTATTCCCGGCGGCGGTGGATCCAAGGAATTTGCACTACGGGCTGCCGATACCTTCAAAAAGAACGATGTGGAACTCAACGTACTGCAGGAGTATTTCCTTACCATAGGAATGGCAAAGGTGTCTACCTCGGCCTATGAAGCCTATGATCTGGGCATCCTGCAAAAAGGAAAGGATATTGTAGTGGTCAATAAGGACAGGCAGATTGCCACCGCAAAGGCCCACGCCAAATTGATGGCCGAGGCCGGTTACACCCAGCCTCCGAGACGGAAGGACATTAAAGTCCTTGGAAAACAGGCTTTGGGCATGTTCCTGGTGGGTACCGATGCCATGGAAGCCAGCCACTACATTAGTGAACACGACAAAAAGATTGCCAACAAATTGGCCTATGTTATGGCCGGGGGAGATCTCTCCGAACCAACCAGGGTCAGTGAACAGTATTTATTGGATTTGGAACGCGAGGCCTTTTTGTCGCTCTGTACCGAACGAAAGACCCTGGAACGAATCCAGCACATGCTCAAAACGGGAAAACCGTTGCGCAACTAATTTGGATTCAAACCCATTTAGGAAATCAGATTTATTAGGAGGCACAAAAAAATAGAAGATTTAAAAAATGAAGACAGCATATATAGTAAAAGCCTATAGAACCGCGGTGGGCAAAGCGCCAAGGGGAGTGTTCCGCTTTAAAAGAACGGATGAACTGGCTGCTGAGACCATAGAACATATGATGAAACAACTGCCGCAGTTGGATAAAAAACGCATAGACGACGTCATCGTGGGCAATGCCATGCCCGAAGGGTCCCAAGGACTCAATATGGCCCGACTCATTTCCCTAATGGGATTGGACATCGTGGATGTCCCTGGTGTAACCGTAAATCGGTTCTGTTCCTCGGGCATTGAAACCATCGGTATTGCCACGGCCAAAATCCAGGCCGGAATGGCCGATTGTATTATTGCTGGAGGGGCCGAAAGCATGAGCGCCGTTCCCATGACCGGATACAAGACCGAGCTCAACTATGACCTGGTCAATGCCGGCCATGAGGATTATTATTGGGGCATGGGGAATACCGCTGAGGCGGTGGCCCAGGAATTTAAGGTATCTAGGGAAGATCAGGATGAATTTGCATACAACTCCCATATGAAAGCCCTAAAAGCACAGGCCGAAGATCGCTTTCAGGATCAGATCGTGCCCATTGAAGTGGAGCAGACCTACGTAAACGCAGCCGGTAAAAGAGACACCAAGACCTATACGGTAACCAAGGACGAAGGGCCACGTAAGGGCACCAACAAAGAAGCCTTGGCCAAACTACGGCCGGTTTTCGCGGCCGGTGGAAGCGTAACCGCGGGGAACTCCTCCCAAATGAGCGATGGTGCCGCCTTTGTTATGGTGATGAGCGAGGAAATGGTCAAGGAACTGAACCTGGAACCCATTGCCCGTCTGGTGAACTATGCGGCGGCAGGAGTAGAACCCCGTATTATGGGTATTGGTCCGGTAAAGGCCGTGCCTAAAGCACTAAAACAGGCTGGCCTAAAGCAGGACGATATTGAGTTGATCGAATTGAACGAGGCTTTTGCCTCCCAATCCTTGGCGGTCATCCGCGAATTGGGGCTTAACAATGACATCATCAACGTAAACGGGGGTGCCATTTCCTTGGGACATCCCCTGGGTTGTACGGGTGCCAAACTATCGGTTCAACTGTTCGATGAGATGCGCAAGCGTGACATGCAAGGAAAATATGGTATGGTCACCATGTGCGTGGGTACGGGACAGGGTGCCGCCGGTATCTATGAATTTTTAAATTAACAGAATGAAAATAATTGCGGGGAGGAATAAGACGTTCTTGACCCTGCTATCCCAAATACAATATATTAAATACTAGAACCATGAGTACGCAAACTATAGAAAAGGACCTTTTAAGAGGTGGACAGTTTTTGGTAAAGGAGACCAAATGCGAAGATGTATTTACCCTTGAGGATTTGTCCGAAGAGCAAAAAATGATGCGCGACAGCACCAAGGAATTTGTGGATCGCGAATTGTGGAGCCACTGGGAACGCTTTGAAAGCAAGGACTACGCTTATACCGAAGAGACCATGCGGCACGCAGGCGAACTGGGACTTTTGGGCATTGCCGTGCCAGAAGCCTACGGCGGTCTGGGCATGGGCTTTGTATCCACGATGTTGGTATGCGATTATATTTCGGGGGCCACAGGTTCCTTTAGTACGGCTTTCGGAGCGCATACCGGAATAGGTACCATGCCTATAATTCTCTATGGAAATGAAGAGCAAAAGAAAAAGTACGTTCCTAAATTGGCCACAGGCGAATGGTTCGGTGCGTATTGCCTAACCGAACCCGGAGCCGGATCGGACGCCAACTCAGGCAAGACCAAGGCCGTACTTTCGGAAGATGGAAAATTCTACGCCATCACCGGTCAGAAGATGTGGATTTCCAATGCGGGCTTTTGCAATATGTTCATTGTGTTCGCGCGTATAGAGGATGACAAGAACATTACGGGTTTTATCGTGGAAAACGACCCGGAAAATGGAATCACCATGGGCGATGAAGAAAAAAAATTAGGAATCCATTCTTCCTCCACCCGGCAGGTATTCTTCAACGAGACCAAGGTGCCCGTGGAGAACATGCTATCGGAGCGTGGAAATGGATTCAAAATCGCCATGAACGCCCTCAACGTGGGGCGGATCAAATTGGCAGCTGCCTGTTTGGAGGCACAGCGCCGCGTGATTACGGAAGCGGTTAAATATGCCAATGAACGCCTACAGTTTAAAACGCCCATTATCAATTTTGGCGCCATTAAATCCAAAGTGGCCACCATGGCCACCAATGCCTATGCGGGCGAATCGGCCTGCTATAGGGCTGCAAAAAACATTGAGGACAGAATTACCCTCCGGGTGGCCCAAGGTAACCCACACCAGGAGGCCGAGCTGAAAGGTGTAGAAGAATACGCCATTGAGTGCTCGATCCTTAAGGTGGCGGTTTCAGAGGACTGCCAGAGTACCACCGATGAGGGCATACAGATTTTCGGAGGCATGGGCTTTAGTGCAGACACCCCCATGGAATCCGCGTGGCGCGATTCCCGTATTGCCCGTATCTATGAGGGTACCAATGAGATCAATAGAATGTTGGCCGTAGGCATGTTGGTCAAAAAGGCGATGAAAGGACATGTAGATCTTTTAGGACCGGCCACTCAGGTGGGCGAGGAACTGATGGGCATTCCTTCTTTTGATGTGCCCGACTTTTCAGAACTGTTCTCCGAGGAAAAAGATTTGCTGGCACGTTTAAAGAAGGTCTTTTTGATGGTGGCCGGAAGTGCCGTCCAAAAATTCGGACCGGAACTGGAAAAGCACCAACAACTGTTGATGGCCGCCTCCGATATACTCATCGAAGTGTACATGGCCGAATCAACCTTGTTGCGAACCGAGAAAAATGCAAAACGTTTTGGCGAAGAGGCACAAGAGGCCCAAATTGCCATGTCTAAATTATACCTGTACAACGCCGTGGATATCATTATCCAAAAAGGAAAGGAAGCTATTGTTTCCTTTGCCGAAGGCGACGAACAACGTATGATGCTCATGGGGCTAAAGCGTTTTACAAAATATACCAATCAACCCAATGTTGTAGCCTTGCGCACCTTAATTGCGGACAAAGTAGCAGCAGATCAGGGTTATACCTTTGACTAATTCAAATTGAACTTTTGTTTTGAGACAGAAGCTAAACCGCTCCCGATAAAGGAGCGGTTTTTTATTGTAGCATTCCCAAACAACGCCCCATTACCAGAAAGCATAACCCAGAGAAAGCGCGATGCGGGAGACTTCATCCCTGTTGATTACGCTCAAACCCGGAACGATAATGTTTTGGTTGGTTATAAAGTTGAAACGCAAATAAACTCGCCGGTTATAACTATAGCCCAATCCAAACGAAGCCCCCGAGTCATTATCCTGGGCGGTAGAAACCTCCGAGGTTTCCGTGGGACGATCAATCAGAAGGAATGTCCGCCTGTTATTGAGAACCGAATTGGGATACAAGTTGGTAACAAATCCAGCCTCAAGGAAAACATTGCTTTTTTCAGTAATATCGAAGTAATATCTTGCCCCGAGCATGAGTTCGAGAATCGAAAAATCCCCTGTTAAAATCTGCTCGGTCGATGGGTTGTAAATGAAATCATCCGGTTGCACCAAATAGTCGCTGGTAAATGAGCCGTATTGTGCCGATAGGATCACCGAAGCTTTTTTATAACCGAAATACGGGAAAAACGCTTCCACCTCACCTCCAAATTTGGCACCCGAAGCATTCTCGAATTCATAAACCTCGCCGGGTCGACTGGTTAAGCCCACTTCATAACCGTATTGCTGTACGCCTCCCCAAACCTTAAGTGTTATAGGGAAATTTGCCTTTTGCTTTGCCGTTCTTTCATAGACAACAAAGCTATTGTCCCCTAGGCAGGTGTTGATTTCCTCGAAATATTTAATCAAGGATTTTCTGGAATATTTCACTTTTTGGATATCCAATCTATTATCACAGGGAAAATCCTTAAGTAGTTGTCTCTTAAATATGTTGTTTTCTCGCACCTTCAGATCATCCCCAACATACTTTTTGTAAAGGAGCACTTCAATTGGCCCGTCTTCCTTGCTAAACAGATAAACAATATCAATATCTCCCACATACCAGTAAAGTGACGCCTTGCCTTCTATGATGTTTTGGACGAAAACGGTTTTCCTGACCAATTCGGGTTCGGGGTTTTTTTCTTTCTTCTTTAATGTGGACTGGGTAATGGGAAAACCTGCACTTACCCGTTTGTAAGCCCCTTGGCCAGCAATTTTGAACTCCTTGCAGTCGCCTACACTAAAAGACCGTATGTCTGTGCTTCCGTTTAAACGGTAGGATACAATTTCAGGGGAGAAAAGCCATCTTTCATTTTGGATAAGACATTCAATTTTGTTGTCGTCATTGTCAATAAAATAGCCAGGCTCAAATGTAATTTGGGCAATTAGGCCATGAAATGTTAACAAGCAAATAAATAGTGCAAAACAGTTTTTCATTTTATAAGTTTGGTTCAAGTTTTAATTTTTGTCAAAAATGGTGCTTTAATTTCGATTCCGCTAATTTTTGTCGTCAAAAGCTGTAGTATATTATATGAAATACACTATTCTAGAAAAAGCATATTCTCCAGAGGATTTCAGAAAAAGAGGACATAGGCTAATAGATGAACTGGCCGATCATTTGGATCGGACCCTCCATGAAAAATCGGAAAAGGTCATCGAGTGGAATCCGCCCGAAAAGGAACAAATCTTTTGGAAGGATTTTCTAAAAAACGGGGACACGGAACAGTTCTTCCCCGAAGTATTGAAACATACAATCCACCTTCACCATCCCAGATATATGGGACATCAAGCTACGCCAACTGCCCCCCTAACGGCTTTGTCCAGTATGGTCAACGCCCTGTTCAACAATGGGATGGCCGTTTATGAAATGGGGATGGCTCCTACCATGATCGAAGAAACCGTCACCGGCTTTCTGTGCGAAAAAGTAGGCTACGGGCCCAAGGCCAACGGGTTTCTTACCTCTGGCGGTACCTTGGCCAACCTCACGGCCTTGCTCGCGGCACGTAGGGCAACTGCCTCCTATGATGTGTGGAACAAAGGCAATGGCAAAGCCTTGGGCATCATGGTCAGCGAGGAGGCCCACTACTGTGTGGACCGGGCGGCCAAGATTATGGGACTTGGAGAACAAGGGGTCATCAAAATTCCGACTACGGAAGATTTCAAAATGGATACCACCTTACTGGAAACCTACTACGAACGTGCAAGCAAAAATGGTATTGAAGTATTCGCCGTCGTGGGCAGTGCCCCAAGTACAGCAACTGGTATCCACGACGATTTGGAAGTGCTCGGGAATTTTAGTAAAAAGCATAAGCTCTGGTTCCATGTGGATGGAGCTCACGGTGGGGCCGCCATTTTTTCACCAAAATACCGTCATACCCTAAAAGGTGTCGAAATGGGGGATTCCATCGTCATAGACGGCCACAAAATGATGATGATGCCCATGATTACCACCGCCCTCCTGTTCAAGGAGGGTGTAAACTCCTATGCCACCTTTAGCCAAAAAGCCGATTATCTACTGGGGCAAACACAACAGGACTGGTTCAATTCGGGCAAACGTACCTTTGAGTGCACCAAGACCATGATGTCCATGAACTGGTACCTGTTGCTCAAAAGCTATGGTGAAGAACTCTTTGATGCCTACGTGACCACCCTATATGATCTAGGGCACCAGTTTGGAGGGCTCATCAATGAGGATGCCCAGTTTGAGCTGGCGGTAAACCCTATGTCCAATATCGTATGTTTTCGCTATATCGAACCTGGTAAGGACAATACTACCTTGGATCGGTGCAATGAGGCCGTTCGGCAAGCCCTTTTGGAAGAGGGGGAATTCTACATTGTGCAGACCAAACTAAGGCAAAGGCACTACCTGAGGGTAACGCTCATGAATCCCTTTACCACGACCACCCATCTTCAACAATTGTTGTCCAAAATAAAGGAGAAGGCTAGCGAATGGACTCCATAATAACCTCCTCGCTTTCTTTTCTCGAAAAATTGAGGGCGCATTCGATTAAGGCAAGATGTGAATAGGCCTGGGGAAAATTCCCGAGCAAACGCTTTGTCTTAAAATCGATATCCTCACTGAAAAGGCCCAAATGATTGCTATAGCTCAACAATTTGTCAAAATGGCGCATGGCCTTTTCTTCCTCCCCGATTTTGAAGAGGCTGTTGATGAACCAAAAAGTGCAAATGGTAAAGGAAGAGGAGGGCAATCCAAAATCGTCCTCATTTTTATAGCGGTACAATAGGCCATCATTGCAGAGGTTGTCCTCTATGGCCCGTACGGTGCTTACAAACTTGGGGTCTTTGGCATGGATAAAACCATAGGATTCCATTAACAGTACCGAAGCGTCCAAATGTGCCGAACCGTACGACTGGGTAAAGGCGTTTACCTCCGTGTTCCAAGAATGCTTAAGAATGTCCTCCTTGATTTCCTGTTCCAGTTTGGTCCATTTTTCGATCTTACGGGTCTTTCTGAAAATTCTTGCAATCTTTACGGCCCGGTCAATGGCCACCCAACAGAGCACTTTTGAAAAGGTAAAATGCCGATCTTCGGCCCGAAATTCCCATATACCCTTATCGGCCTCCTGCCAATGCTTGGCTACGATCCATACGATGCCCTTGGTAAGGCCCCAAAGTTCCTCCCCATTTTCAACGTCCGTACTAAACTTTGCCAATTGCTCATAGATGACGTCCATTAGGATGCCATAAATGTCGTTTTGCCGTTGTTGATAGGCGGCATTACCGATCCGCACCGGTTTGGAGCCCTTATAACCCGAAAGGTGGTCCAGGGTTTCCTCGGTCAGCGTCTTCTCCTTGTTGATGCCGTACATGATCTGGAGCTTCTCATCCTTGTCGGGAATCAAATCGATTATAAATTGCAAATACCTTTTGGCTACATTTTTGTGTCCCAGTTCGGAGATGACCTTGATGACCATGGAGGCATCGCGTATCCAGCAAAAGCGATAGTCCCAGTTGCGCACCTCTCCGATAGTCTCGGGCAAGGAAGTGGTAGCCGCGGCCAGAACGGCACCCGTCTTATTGTAGCTCAATAGCTTTAAGGTTACGGCACTTCTACTGATCTGGGCGTTATATTTTTTGTAGTTGGGCGTCTTACTGCTCCAATTCAGCCAATACACTTTGGTACGTTCCAATTCCAGATACATTTTACGGGTGGTGGGCAAAAATATTTTTTCATTGTAGCCCAACAGAAAAAAACCGTCCTTTTTAAGCTCTATATCCCGCCCTTCTACCACGGCATTTTTATTGAACGAGGTATACAAAAAAACGGTATCGAATTTTTCCGCATGGGTAAGGCTTACCACAAAATTTCGCTTAACAAAGGTTTCGGTCTTCCCCAGGGCGTATTCCAGCTTGGGATCATAGTGCGCCTTAAAAACAGGCCTTCCGCTGATATGCTTCACGTAACGCACAATTTCCGGAGGGGCGTTGTACCCACCGCCTTCCTTGTGGTACCTAGGCATAAAATCATGTAGTTCGAAGGTGTTCTCCCCATCCGAAAACCGGGTAATAAGGACTGCTGTGTGTTTTTTATAGCGTTGTTTAACCGTATAGCCATCTCCCACCTGTATCTCAAAACTCCCCCCTATTTTCTCATCCAGTATTTTGGCAAAGACAGAAGAGGAATCAAATTCGGGCAAGCAACACCAATCCAAGGAACCCGTTTCGGAAATCAATGCTGCACTCCTACAATTTCCGATGATTCCGTAATTTAAATTGTCCATATTTTAAATAATCTTAAAAACGCTTTTGTTTAATAGGTTTTGCTGTCCTTTTTGTCGAAATTTAGGAAAATTTCAATCGCCACCCTCCAAAATCAGTGAATTTATGGGCAAAACTATCATAATCTCAAATAGACTACCCGTACAATTGCAAATTCACAAGGGTTCCATTACCGCGGTGCCCAGTGTAGGTGGATTGGCCACTGGGATGAAGTCCGTACACTCTGGCGGCGACAGCCTCTGGATCGGGTGGAGCGGACTCACGGAAGAGGAAATCCCACAAGAACTTGAATCCGATATTGATAAGGCGCTGCAACAGCACGACTGCGCCAAGGTGAAACTGAGTTCCGAGGAAGTAGACGGATTCTATTTTGGTTTCAGCAACCGCACCATCTGGCCGCTTTTCCATTACTTTTTGGAATATTCGGAGTTTACGCTGGATAACTGGACAACCTACCAGGAGGTGAATCAAAAGTTTGCCGACACCATTCTGGAAAAGGCGGGAGCAGAGGATACCATATGGATCCATGATTACCAATTGATGCTGGTGCCGCAAATGGTGAAGAAACAGCGCCCCAATACCTCCATAGGTTTCTTTTTACATATCCCCTTCCCTTCTTATGAGATTTTTAGGACCCTTCCTTGGCGGGAGGAAGTGCTACAGGGGCTCCTGGGGTCGGACCTCATTGGTTTTCACACCTATGATTACGAAAGGCATTTTCTGAGCTCCGTGCGCAGACTCCTGGACTTGGAAGTGAGCTTCAACGATATTTATCTGGACAACAGGGTCATTAAGGTAGATTCGTTTCCCATGGGCATCGATTACAAAAAATTTAGCGAGGCTGCCAAGGAGCACGCCAAACGGACAGCCGCCCAACAATCAGAACTACAGCGTAGACTAAATACCCATAAAGAGTCGACCCCAGATGCCAAATTCCTGCTTTCCATAGACCGATTGGATTACAGTAAGGGTATCGCCAAACGCCTCAACGCCTTTGAATATTTCCTCAACAAATATCCGCAGTACAAGGAAAAGGTACGTCTAATCATCCTGGCCGTACCCTCTAGATCTAACGTGCCTCAATACCAATTGCTCAAAAAGGAGATCGATGAACTGGTGGGTCGCATCAATGGGGAGCTGGCAACCGTTAGCTGGACCCCGATCTGGTATTTTTACCGCTCCATGCCCTTTGAAAATCTCATCGATCTATATACTTCCTGCGATATTGCCTGGCTGACCCCTATCCGTGACGGAATGAACCTGGTCGCCAAGGAGTACGTAGCTACCCGTACCGATAAGACCGGGGTATTGATTCTAAGTGAAATGGCAGGTTCGGCCAACGAAATGAACGAATCGCTATTGATCAACCCCAACAATTTTGAGCAGATTGCCGATACCTTGTACGAAGCTATCAATATGCCTATCCAAGAGCAAAAGGAGCGCAACGAACAGCTCCAAAAACGCCTGGAGCGCTATAATGTGGAAAAATGGGCAAATGACTTCATGACTTCCCTAGAACGGCAGAAACATCTGGATGCGGCGAATATTTCCAGGCGCCTCACCGAAAATTTGATTACCTCTGTAGTATCGGATTATACCAAAGCAAAAAAAAGATTGTTGTTTCTGGATTACGACGGTACCTTGGCCGGGTTTCATACCGACCCCCAAAAAGCTTCCCCAGATGTTGCACTTTACCAACTTCTGGACAGAATAAAAGCACAAAAAAATACAGACCTCTATCTGATAAGCGGTCGGGACAAGGACACCTTTAAACGCTGGTTCATGAAAAAGGAATACAATATGATCGTGGAACACGGGGTTTGGATCTCCAAGAAGGGCGGGGAATTTGACCTTTTGGAAAAAGTGAAAAACGATTGGATGGAAAAAATAAGACCCGTGCTGGAATCCTTTGTGGATAGGACGCCGGGGTCTTTTGTGGAGGAAAAAAATTACTCCCTGGCCTGGCATTATAGGAATACCGATCCCGATTTCGGCAACAAAAGGGCCACGGAATTGACCACAGTGCTTACCAGTCTTATCGCCAACGACAACCTCAGCGTGCTTTCGGGAAACAAGGTGTTGGAAATAAAGAACAGCGGAGTGAACAAGGGCCGTGCGGCCATGCGCGTGCTGGTCGAGGACGATTACGATTTTGTATTTGCCATGGGCGATGACTGGACAGACGAATTTATGTTTCAGGAACTGCCCGAGACTGCCATCACCGTAAAGGTGGGCAGGCAAAAAACACAGGCCAAATATTACGTAGAAAACACAAAAAGGGTCAGAGAACTGTTGGAACGCTTTAAATAACGAACGGATGAAAAATTTACTCGGGCTGGTATGCCTCTTTTTTAGTATGCAACTTCTTGCACAGCAAGGTCCGGAAACCATTGTACAACAACAACTGGATGCCTACAACGCCCGCGATATTGATGCCTTTATGGCTACGTATACAGAAGACATAAAGCTGTACAATTTTCCAAACGAATTGCGCTCCGAAGGACAGGAGACCATGAGACAATCCTACGCAGACTTCTTTGAGGCCACGCCCGATCTGCACTGCGAAATAAAGAACCGGATCTTTATAGGCAATACCGTAATCGATGAGGAATACCTTACTGTAAACGGGAAGCATTTTAGTGCAGTGGCCATCTATGAGGTGGAGAACGGAAAAATTGCCAAGGTCACCTTTCTTCGGTAGCAGCTCTTGAAACCAAAACCACATATCCTTCCTACCATTGTGCTGGCCCAATTTGCATGTACGGCTACCTGGTTCGCTGGCAATGCCATCATTGATGAACTGGCCTCAAAGACCGGTTTGGGCCCGGAAATCATCGGGCATGTCATATCGGCTGTACAGTTTGGTTTTATCACCGGTACCCTGGTCTTTGCTTTGCTGATGATCGCCGATCGCTATTCGCCCTCCAAAGTGTTTTTTGTTAGCGCCCTGTTGGCCTCACTGTGCAATTTTGCACTGCTCTTGGACGCTATTTCAACAACGACCCTGCTCATGGCCCGCTTTGGTACCGGCTTTTTCCTGGCAGGAATCTATCCTGTGGGGATGAAAATTGCTTCGGACTATTACCAAAAGGGATTGGGCAAGGCACTGGGCTTTTTGATCGGTGCCCTGGTCCTCGGTGCTGCTTTCCCCTATTTTATAGCAGGTCTTGAATGGGGAACGGACCATATCACCGTGATACGATTAACCTCCTTGCTTGCCCTTGGCGGCGGTCTGGCCATGCTTCTATGGGTACCCAACGGACCTTACAAAAAACCGAGTCCGCCCTTACAACTAAGTTCGGGACCCATGCTCTTTAAGCTTGTGGGTTTCAGAAAAGCGGCATTTGGTTATTTTGGCCATATGTGGGAACTCTACGCTTTTTGGGCTTTTATCCCGGTTGCCTTGGAGACCTTTATGGCCCAGCAGGAGATACCGTTTTCCGTCCCTTGGTGGACCTTCATTATCATTGGCTTGGGCGGGTTTTCCTGTATTCTGGGTGGCTATGGGTCCGTACGCTATGGGAGCAAAAAGGTGGCCTTGTTTTCCCTGGCCGTTTCCGGGGCACTGTGCTTTCTCTCGCCCCTCTTGTTCCACTTGCCCAGTGTTCTTTTTCTAGCCCTATGGTGCCTATGGGGCATGGCCGTGGTAGCCGATTCGCCCCAGTTCTCGTCTTTGGCGGCCATGGCGGTACCGGAACATCTAAAAGGAACGGCCCTTACACTCATGAACTGCATTGGGTTTGCCATCAGCATCGTAAGTATCCAGTTGCTCTCCTTCCTACTGGACAAACTGGAAGTACCGCTTCTTTTTTTGATTTTGGGAGTCGGACCTGTACTTGGTTTTTTAAGTCTTTCAAAGAAAGCCTCTTAACATTTTTTTAGGAAATAATACTCTCATATAAACGTACATTGGTGCGACTAAAAAAATCAACGATGAGACAGCTTGTTCCCACCCTTCTACTACTATTTTTTACCACCTTGTTATCCGCTCAGACCGATTCCCGCATATACGATATCATCGAAGCGGTGTCGGCGGATCGTATTGAAAAAGATGTTACCACCCTGGCCAATTTTGGTACGCGCCACACCTTAAGCGATACGCTTTCCACTACACGGGGCATCGGGGCGGCCAGACGTTGGATCAAGAGCGAATTTGAAAAGACTTCCGCCACCTGTGATGGCTGTTTGGACGTATTTTATCAAAAAGACTTGGTAAAACAGGGGGCCAATCAACGCATCGTCAAGGATGTTTGGGTAGTGAACGTGGTAGCCATTCAAAAGGGCACCAAATACCCCAATCGGTTTATTATCATGAGTGGCGATATTGACTCAAGGGTAAGTGATCCCACCGATTTTACCTCCGATTCTCCCGGGGCCAACGACAATGCCAGCGGCATGGCCGGTACTTTGGAGGCTGCCAGGGTGCTTTCCAAATACCAATTTGAGAATAGCATCATTTATGTGGGGCTATCGGGTGAGGAACAAGGCCTTTTCGGAGGAAAAGGGTTGGCGGCCTATGCCAAGGAAAAAGGATGGGACATCATCGGCATTATAAACAATGACATGATCGGCAATATCACCGGGGTAGATGGGGTGGTCAGCAATCGTGATTTCAGGATTTTTTCCGAACCCGTACCTCCTACCGAAACCGAGGACCAACGTAGGGCCAGACGCTTCTTTGGTGGTGAAGTGGATGGTATTTCACGGCAATTGGCACGTTATGTGCACAAGACTACAAAAACATATATGCCAGAGATGAATCCCACACTGATCTATCGCCTAGATCGTTTTGGCAGAGGTGGGCATCACCGCCCCTTCAACGATGCCGGTTATGCAGGTATTCGGATTATGGAGTCACATGAAAACTATACACAACAACATCAGGATATCCGTACGGAAAACGGCATTGCTTACGGTGATGTTTTGGAACACGTAAATTTTGAATACGCCAAGAAACTTACGGCGGTCAATGCGATCAACCTCGCATCCATTGCCTGGGCCCCTCCAACTCCAGTGGAAGTAAAAATTGGGGGCATTGTAGAACCTTCGGCCAAATTCCAATGGACCAAGGTAGATGGGGCCGTTGGCTACAAGATCTATTGGCGGGATACCACTTCACCTACCTGGGATCACAGTAGAAAAGTGGGCGATGTTACCGAATATACCCTGGAGGGCATTGTCATAGATAATTTCTTCTTTGGGGTGGCGGCCGTAGGAAAGGATGGGCATGAGAGTATGGTGGTCTTTCCCAATGGCATTTTTAGGGATTGACCATAAACAATAAAATATGCGACTCGTAAAGAACTTACTACTTCTGGTGCTCCTGGTAACGGTTTCCTGTTGGAACGGAAGCGGAAAAAAAGAGGGTTACTTGGCCAAGGTCTATGAACCGGCCGCCCTAGGAGAAGGAGAACTTGTACGGTATGAAAACTTTACATCGGTCTACATAGGTTCGCGTAACGTGGAAGTGTACCTTCCCGTGGGATACGATGCCAACTCCAACGAAAAATACAAGGTGCTCTATATGCACGATGGCCAAAATGTCTTTAGCCCAAAAACTTCCTATACAGGCATAGATTGGGGTGTAGACGAGACCCTGGACAGTTTGATAAGGCGTGGAGCAGTAAACAAAACCATCGTCGTAGCCCCCTGGAACGGACAGGCCAAACGCTTTTCGGAGTACATGCCCAAAGCTCCCGCCGCATTCACCGAAAGTGATGAAATAAGGAAGGCCCTAAAAGAAAATACCGGCTTTGATACGCTCTATTCGGACGAATACCTCAAATTTCTGGTGGAGGAGCTAAAGCCTTTTATCGATAAAACCTATAATGTTTCCCCGGCCACGGAGGACACGATCATTATGGGCTCTTCCATGGGCGGACTCATCTCCCTGTACGCTATTTGCAGCTATCCGGAGGTCTTCGGAGCTGCCGGTTGTGTCTCCACCCATTGGCCCGTGCCTATATTGGGGGAACTGTACATCGGTACGCTACCGGAAAGCCTACCCTCCCCGGACCATCACAAAATCTATTTCGATTTTGGAACTGAGGGTTTTGATGCGCAATACGAGCCTTTTCAAACCCAGGTCGACACTATGATGATCAACAAGGGATACATTAAGGGTAAAAACTGGAAAACGCTTAAATTTGAAGGCGCTGGTCACAACGAAAGGAGCTGGAACGATCGGGTGCATATTCCACTCGAATTCCTGTTGAATTAAATACGAAAATTTGAAGGCGCTGGTCACAACGAAAGGAGCTGGAACGATCGGGTGCATATTCCACTCGAATTCCTGTTGAATTA
>CANLWN010000009.1 GCA_947494825.1 uncultured Flavobacteriaceae bacterium
TTTCGGTCGTGCATCCTGTTCGGGCGGACCCGGAACTTCCTGGATTCACTCCCTTTCGGTCGTGCATCCTGTTCGGGCGGACCCGGAACTTCCTGGATTCACTCCCTTTCGGTCGTGCATCCTGTTCGGGTGGACCCGAACAACAAATTTTTGTTCGCAGCTTTACAAAAGCGAGCTTTTGACATCTGCTCTCCAAAATTTGTTGTGGGGAGAGCAGGATTCGAACCTGCGAAGACATAGTCAGCAGATTTACAGTCTGCCCTCGTTGGCCGCTTGAGTATCTCCCCCAAACCTTTTATTTTCAGAACTTTCGAGCCGATGGAGGGACTCGAACCCACGACCTGCTGATTACAAATCAGCTGCTCTAGCCAGCTGAGCTACATCGGCTTTTTTTAAAGCCTTTTACGCATAAAAAAGTCCGCTATTTCTAACGGACTGCAAATGTAGATAATATTTTTTTTATTCAAAACAATTTTTCGAAAATTTTAATCAGGCTTGAAGCCTTAGTTTTTGCTTTCTTTTTTTAAGGCTTCTTTCCAGGGAACTGCAAGCTGCATCAACCCCTTCTTCAAAAGATTTGCATTGTTTCTTTACAATAAATTTGTCCTTAGGCACATTCACTTTTATCTCTACGATCTTATTTACTTTTGAGCTGGTATTTTCTACTTTCAAATATACATCCGAACTTATTACACGATCATAAAAAAGTTCCAGTTTGTTTAATCTGTTTTGGATGAAATCAATAAGCTTTCCATCTGCGTTGAAATTCACGGATTGTGCATTTACTTTCATAGAATGAAATTTTTTATATTAAACATTGTAAAAGAATGAAGTACTATTCTTTGCTTCTGGGATGAGCCGATAAATGTACTTTTTTGAGTTCGGCAATGCTATTATGCGTATATACCTGCGTGGATGCCAAACTTGAATGTCCCAATAACTCCTTGACGGAATTAAGGTCTGCCCCTTTGTTTAGTAAGTGAGTCGCAAACGTGTGCCTTAAAATATGAGGACTCTTTTTTACCTTGGTGGAGACCTTACTAAAATACCTATTTATTATTCTATAAACAAGAGTTTCATACATTTTGTTGCCCGACCGGGACAAAAAAATGTACTCGGTATCCGTGATTTGGGCAAGGGCATTTCGCTGTCCAAAAAAGAGCTCGAACAGCTCTATGGTCGATGGTAAGAGGGGTACAATACGCTCTTTGTTCCGTTTACCAAGCACCTTCAGGGTTTTTCCAGGACGGTCTAGAGCCAGAAGCTTTAGATTGATCAATTCGGACCTTCGAATACCCGTAGTGTACAAAAGTTCAATAATCAGTTTATCCCTTACGCCTTCAAAATCGCCTTCAAAGGGCATCTGCAAGAGCACCTCCTCCATTTCGGCCTCGGAAAAGGGTACCTCGATCTTTTTTGGGGTTTTCAAGGCCTTGTGCTTGGCCAGCGGATTTACCTTGATTTTCCCTATGCGCAACACAAACTTATAGTAGGCCTTTAAAGAAGCAATTTTCCGATTTATGGTCCTGTTGGAGCACTTTTGGTCTACCAGGTGCACGATCCAGCTCCGTATGAGGGTATAGGCTACATCGTCTATTTCATCAACCTCGAATTCCTGGGCACAAAAAACAGCAAACTCCTGGATATCCCTTTCATACGCTTTAACGGTATGCGTGGAGTAGTTTTTTTCCAGGGATATGTATGAGATAAAGGAACGCAAGGCCATGGAACAAAGTTACCACTTTGTGCAACAAAAAAGAATCCCACTTCCGAGAAGTTCGGAAGTGGGACTTATACCTTGAATACAATAAAGGGTTAGATTTCCTCTTGGTCCCTTAAGCCTTGGATATACTGGGCTTTTTGTATTTGGGCTCTTCTTTCTACAGAAGGTTTTGTGAATTGCTGACGTTTTCTCAACTGACGCATGGTACCCGTTCTGTCGAACTTACGTTTAAAACGCTTTAAAGCCCTATCGATGTTTTCTCCTTCTTTTACTGGTATTATTAACATTGGCTACAACCTCCTTTCTTTATGATTTTGGAGTGCAAATATAAATCTAATAAATGAATTCCGGATAAATTATTTTAAAATATTCTTGGCTATGACCACCTTTTGTATTTCCGTGGTTCCTTCACCTATGGTACAAAGCTTGGCATCCCTATAAAATTTTTCAACGGGGAAGTCCTTGGTATATCCATAGCCACCGTGTATTTGCACGGCCTCATTGGCAGCCCTCACACAGACCTCGGAAGCATACATTTTGGCCATTGCGCTTAATTTGGTCATCTCCCGCCCTTCATTTTTTAAGAAGGCCGCTTTGTGTAATAGCAATTCGGAAGCTTCGATTTCGGTTGCCATTTCTGCAAGTTTAAAAGAAATGCCCTGAAATTGGCTTATGGGTTTTCCAAACTGAATCCTTTCCTTGGAGTACTTTAAAGCCGCTTCATAAGCACCTTTTGCTATTCCCAAGGACAGTGCACCGATAGAGATCCTTCCACCGTCCAATACCTTCATGGATTGGACAAAGCCGTCACCGATTTCACCGAGACGGTTTGCATCGGGAATGCTGCAGTTATCAAAGACCAGTTCGGCGGTCTCACTAGCCCGCATTCCCAACTTGTCCTCCTTTTTACCACTAGTGAACCCTGGGGTACCCCTTTCCACAGCAAATGCGGTCATCCCCCGGCTATTGCCCTTTTCGCCGGTCCTGGCGATTACCACCGCGATATCTCCGCTTTTGCCATGTGTAATAAAATTCTTTGCGCCGTTGACCACCCAAAAATCACCGTCCTTTACCGCTGTAGTAGACATTCCGCCCGCATCCGAACCTGTATTGTGTTCGGTGAGTCCCCAAGCACCGATCCACTCCGCAGTGGCCAATTTGGGAATCCATTTTTGTTTTTGCTCTTCGTTGCCAAAGGACAAAATATGATTTGTGCACAGGGAATTATGTGCTGCCACGGACAGGCCAATTGCGGGGTCTACTTTGGAAATCTCCTCAATTATGGCAACATATTCATGGTATCCCAATCCAGAACCTCCAAGGGATTCTGGGACAAAAACACCCATAAACCCCATTTCACCCGCCTTCTTAAACAACGCTAAGGGAAAAGTTTGGGCTTCGTCCCATTCCATAACATAGGGCCGTATATATTGTTCAGCAAATTCCTTGGCAGAATCAGCGACCATCTGTTGGGTATCCGAATAATCAAAACTTAAGGTAGACATGGTATCTGTAATCATCATAGCACTTTTATAGGGCCAAATATAATTTAATTCTATCAATCTTGTCGGATGGAAAATCTTCAATTTTCGTTAATTCGTCAAAAGAACGGATACTTCCGACCAGCTCACGGTAAGCTATGATCTTTCTGGCGGTGCTATAATCTATATACGTCAACTGCGCTATTTCCTGCACGGAAGCCAGGTTGATATTGATTTTCTTTATAGTAGGCCTATGGATTACCTTAAATCTTTTCAAGGTCTCCTCTACCACCTCTGGCTGCAATCCATATACATCATAAAGTTGTTCGTCTATCATAAAACCGCCCAAGCTTTCCCTGAATTTTACGATCCGTAGTGAAAGCTTGTCCCCTATGCCTCGTACTACTTTAAGTTCAGTGGCACCGACCTCGTTTAAATCCCGGATGATGTACCCGTTTTGCCTTGGGGAACTGTACGCCCGCTTTGCCTGGGCGGGAAACGTGAAATACGGGGAAATCTTGTTCAATAGCGAGTCGGAAATTCCTGTTACCCTTTGAAACTCCTTTGGAGCGTTCACATAATGGCCCGCTTTCCTAAATGCAAGCAACCTATCCATTTCCACGGCAGACATTCCCAAGCTATATCCCTTATAGTCCGAGATAAAATTTGGATTGAAGGGAAAGATACGCGACTCATTCAGCTTTGGCTCCTGTTCCTTGAGCAGGTCCATATGGCGTTGTACGTCTGCGTCTATCACAACAGTACTTTTAGCCGTATCCGGAGCGGCCATTTTTATATAGAAATGCACGCATTGAAGGACAACGATGAGCAAGAGCAAAAAGAAAATCCCACTTCTTTCTCTTTTGTTGAATTTGAAGTGGGATCTTAAATTTTTCAAGGGTATTTATTTTTTTAGTGCCTTAACGGCGTCCAAATACTTATTCAATTCCTCCTTCACCCTTGGGAACAGGATAATCAATCCGATCATGTTCGGAAATACCAAAGCCAATATCATAGCGTCTGAGAACGCGAAAACCGCTCCCATGGATGCAGATGCCCCAATGATAATAAAAGCAACGAATAAAAGCTTATAACACATATCTGCTGTTTTGCCTCTCCCAAACAGGTATTTCCAGGACTGAAGACCATAATAAGACCAAGATATCATGGTAGAAATCGCAAAGAGGACTACGGCCAAGGTTAAGACATATGGAAACCACGGGATTACGGATTGAAAGGCCATGGATGTTAGGTTAACACCGCCCATGGAAACTCCATCCACGATTACACTACCAGCGCCATCACCGCCATATTCAAAGACGCCACCACTATTGAAGAAGATAATTACCAAAGCGGTCATGGTACAAATAACCACGGTATCAATGAACGGTTCCAAAAGCGCTACAATGCCCTCACTGGCCGGGTACTTCGTCTTAACGGCCGAGTGTGCAATTGCTGCCGATCCGGCTCCTGCCTCGTTGGAGAAGACCGCTCGCCTGAAACCAACGATCAAAACTCCGAACAAACCTCCCAAACCTGCTTCGGGAGTAAAAGCGCCTTTAAAAATCAACCCAAAAGCGTCATCAATATAGGAGTAGTTCGCAAAAATGACCACCAAACATGCAATGGCATAGATTATTGCCATAAACGGCACTATTTTTTCCGTTACCGAGGCGATTCGCTTAATGCCACCGATAATTACTATTCCGACCACTACCGCCAGTACCAGACCTATTATAAATCCTGTGGAACCTCCCTGTAGTCCCATCATGGCGGCTAGTTGTTCCGCTGCCTGATTGGACTGTACCGCATTACCGCCCCCAAATGAAGCTCCAACACAAAGTATGGCAAAAATTACTGCCAGTGCCTTTCCAAGTCCGGTGTAACCCCTCGCCTTTAATCCTCTGGAAAGATAGTACATAGGCCCTCCATATACCGTTCCGTTTTCATCTATATCCCGGTACTTTACCCCTAGGGTACATTCCACAAATTTGGTGGACATGCTCAACAGGCCGCAAACGATCATCCAAAAGGTAGCCCCAGGCCCCCCAATAGCGATTGCCAAGGCCACACCGGCAATGTTTCCAAGACCTACCGTACCCGAAACAGCCGTAGCCAAGGCTTGAAAGTGGCTTACTTCCCCCTCTTCACTTTCGTCCCTGATGGTATCTGGTAAATCCCCATCGACAATATTTACCTCGGCCTTCTCTACCCCATGACCTTCCGCTCCTTCCACATCATCATATTTCCCACGCACCACATTGATGGCCAACGGAAACCTTCGGATGTTGATAAACCCAAAGTACAGGGTGAAAAAGGTAGCGCCAAGTACAAGTACGATTACGACCAAAGGAACACCGGTTCCGGGAACTTGCCAAAAAACAATGCTCTCCCATACCGCTGTAATAGGTTCGAACCAGGCATTGATCCGTTCGTCCAAGCCCAAATCCGAAGACTCTTGGGCAAAGGATAAAAAGGGAAAGAGAAAGGTAATCATTGAGAGAAGTCTGTACTTCATAATTGCTGTTTTATGGTTATTTTATTAGTCTGTAAAGGCGGCAATATCCAAAAAATATTCAATCCAATCAAATAATGTGCTTTAAATGTAATCAGCGGATATGGAACATTTCGTTCAACTTTTTAATCTGCTCCGGCCTTCCCAAGACAATAACCTTACTCTTGGGCTGTAATTCCAAATCTGCCTCGGGGTTAATGATGTAGGTACCATCGGGAGCTATGTATCCAATGATGGTACAGCCTGTCTTTTTTCTCAGGTCCAGATCGCGAAGGGAGTTGCATTCCACTTGATCGGCAAAATCCTCTATGGGGACTTCTTCCAAATTGGTGGTATGTTCGCCCTCTACGGATAATTTGTCCATAAAGGTGATCAAATCCGGCATGACCACCAAGGAGGCCATATGATCTCCTCCGATCTTATCGGGCATAATTACCTTATCGGCACCTGCCAACAGTAATTTTTTTTGGGAGGTCACTTGCGAGGCCCTGCTGATGACGAACAGATCCTTATTGAGTTGTTTGGAAGAGAGTACTACAAAAAGATTGGTGGCATCATCCGGCAAAGCGGTAATCAGGTATTGTGCACGTTCAATGCCTGCGGCCATCAACACCTCATCTTCGTTGGCATCCCCTTCCACAAAAAGCACGTCGTCCTCGAACTTTTCAAGTACTTCCTTGTCCCTTTCTATGACGACGAATGGTTTTTTATACGCCCTTAACCGCTCCGCTGCCTGATTGCCGTTACGTCCAAATCCACATACAATCACATGGTCTGATAAACTGTTGATCTTTTTTTTCACTTTCTTCTTCTTTAAAAGTTGTAACGAATTCCTCCCGAGGATATATTCCGTAATCACCGAAAGGGCATAAGCAAATATGAATACGCTGGTAACGATTAAAATTACGGTAAAAATTTTTGCATTGTGGTCCATGGGACCCACCTCCGTAAAGCCTACGGTCGTCACGGTAATGATGGTCATATAACTGGCGTCCAACCAGGTAAAATCAAAAAGATAACGATACCCCAGAATCCCTGACAACACTACAAACACAATGAGGAGCAAGGCCAGACTTATTTTAGAGCGTAGGAGTTTCAGCATATTCAGAGGTCAAAAACAGAAGTTCGTTTGGTATGGATCAAATCTTTGATGCCCAGCCAAAAAGCCAGAAACAGATATAGGGCAAAACCAAAGCCCAGGGTAACAAAGGTGAGGTAAATAAAAGAAGTCCTTACCACTCTGGTCCGGATACCCAAACGTTCGGCGATGCGCCTACAGACCTCAAAGCCCCTTTTTTGAAAGTAGTACAGTATTTTGTAGAAGAAATCCATTGCCTAAAATTAAACTTTTTTACGTAATAAACTAGCTCCAACGGCGCATTGCAAACATTTGTTCTTGGAACAATAGGTATTGTACAACTGTATGAGGGACTGACTTTCCATGGCATTTTGCCCAACAACGCCCAGGGCTTTAAAATTGGTTATAATCCGGTTCTCCTCAGGCTTCAGATGGGATATCATGTGAATAAGCTCTTCGTGGCAGTCTGTAGCAGTGTGACGGGCATGACAAAACTTTAAGGGCAGCAGGGTATTGATGACCAGGAGATCAATGAATTTCATGGAAAGCTTTTTTTTATGCCGCTTTGTAGGCTTGCCAAAGCTAAAATGGGTATCCCAGTAAGTCGTGGCCGAAATAGTAAAAACACTGTAAATCTCTTCCAAGGAGGTTGCCTTGATCACCTTGCTGAACAAGTTTTGATGGGTCCCGTACAGACAGGCCAGTTGCGACAGTCGTACGGTCGGGAAATTGGAAGGGCGTAGTTTAAAAAACTCCGGGCGTTGTACGCCCAAGTGTTCCAAGTCGTGTTTATGCGCCAGATAGCGGTATTCCTTGCGCAGTTCTAAATAATAGGCATCCACAATCCTGTCATCCTCCAAAAAACCGGCTAGGCCGAACAGCACACTTTCCAACTTAAACACCTTATCGTGCATTTTACGGACCAAGGGGAAATGTAGTGCCCGACCGATACTCAAAAAGGAATCGCCATTGATCTTGGATCCCATATTCTTTAGCAAAAGCATAAACAGGACGCTCTCCCAGTCGTTTTTGGAGTGGGCCAACAATTCCATGATCAAACCCGATTTTTGTTCCAAGCGTTCAAAAAAAAGACGCTCCAACCAGTTTTGCAGCAGTAGGGCGTCGGTATGCCTTAGATTTTTTTCGCAGTTAATGAACGATCTATCTCGCTGGTCAAAGAGTTTCCTGTAGGCGGCCAGCACCTCGGGGTAAACGTAGTGTTGAAGTTCCAGCGTAGGCACCACTGTCTGGTTTGCGCGAAACACTTGGGCATCGTCCTCCCAGACCACGTGGAGAATTACGTTGTTGTATTGGGGGTCCGATTCGTGATGGTGAGCGTACCAATCGGAGGACTTTACATGGATTTCCACATTGCCGGCCCAGAGCTGTCCGTCGATATTGATTTTGGCGTTCGAAAAATCGGGGCCCGAAAGGGTATTGTAGGTACCAACATCCACTATGGAAACCGCCTCCTTGCCCGAGGTGGTCAATGTTTCCAACTGAAGCCTTTTGTATTTCCAGATAAAATGAAGCAGTTCTTCCCGCATGTACCTCAAATAAAAAATCCCGCCTGGGCGGGAGGATTACGGGAGCATTAATTTTATTCCGTGACTTCGCCTTCCCACTCCATAAAACCACCTTCGAGATTATAGGCGTTGGCGAAACCAGCATTTTCCATTAGGGCACACGCTTGTCCGCTGCGATTGCCCGATCTACAATATACGTAGTAATTTTTGCTCTTGTCCAATTTTTCCAATTCATCCAAAAATTCCTGCCCCAAATAAATATCGATATTGGTAGCGTTCGGAATATAGCCGTCCTCCACTTCTTCCGGGGTGCGCACATCCAGTATAAAGGCGTTGTCATCCTGTTGTAGTTGTTCTGCCCATTCTTCTTGAGATAAATCTGCCATTTTTTAATCTTTTAGAGCTACAAAAATAAAAATCCGAAGGAAAAACCTCCGGATTTTTGAACAATATCTTGGTGGAGCATCAAACTTTTATGGAACAACCGATCGCCCTTGTGGTCTTTACCTCTATCTCAGCGCCCTGTAACATGGCGTCCACGGCATTTTCCACATACTTTTCCTCCACCGCACCGGCATTGGAAGAATTGTCGTCTATGGTGCCGATATACCGTACAATGTTTCCACCCCCTGTTTTTTCCAAAAGAAAAACGTGCGGGGTTCGGGTGGCCCCGTACTGCGGAAAGATCTCCTGGCCTTCATCCAATAGGTAGGGAAAGGGAAATCCCTTAGCCTCTGCCCGTTCCTGCATCTTTTTATAACTATCCGATGGTTGCACAGCTGGGTTGTTCGGGTTTATGGCAATCACCGGTACGCCCTTAGGTTTATATTTTTGGTCCAAAGCTATGATTCTATCCTCATAGGCCACGGAGTACGGACAACTGTTGCAGGTAAAAATGACCAAATAGCCCTTGGCGTCCGCGTAATCGGACAGGGAAACCATTTTACCATCCACGTTTTTCAGTTCAAAATCCGTTGCCTTGTCGCCAATAGCGTATCCTGGTGGTCCAGATAGGGCGTTATAGGTAAATGAGCTCGCCAGCGCCACAAACGCTAACAGTCCGAAAATTTTAAGTGTTTTCATAAGGCTATCCTTTTAAAAATTTATCCAATTCCGATTTGAGTTCATCATACTCGAACGATTGTTCGTAAAAGCTGCGGTTCCCATCCCTGTAAATCAGTGTTGCCGGAATGGCACCGGACCAATTCTGGTCTACCTTAGGTATCCAGGTATTTTGTTTGGGGTCATCCAGAATCACCACTTTGGACTTCAGCCCCTTTTTTTCAATAAAAGGAACCAAATGGGATTTCCACATCCTGGGCATATCCAAACTTACCAGGATAACCTCAACACCATTGTCTTTTTGCTCTGCGTTCAGCTTTTCAAAATGAGGAAGTTCCCGAACGCAAGGCGCACACCAAGTGGCCCAAAAATTAATGACATAGGTCTTGCCGTCCTCTTTATGGAGCAAAGGTTCCAAACCTGCGAAATCATATACAGGCAAGTTCAGATCATCCTCTACGGGTGCCACCTCTTCGGGCATATTGGCCTGCAAGTTGTTTTGTTCTTTGCGCTCTCCCCTACCACAGCCTAGAAAAAGAACGATGCATAAGGGAACAAGAAACCTGTACATAAACTGGATTTTATTCCCATAAAATTAACCATCGATTGTTGCGTCAATACGTTTTTAACATAAAATTATCAGTTAAAAACATGGCGAGGCCAAAATTTGACATACATTTGTATATACAATTGTTGTATAGACATGAACGTAGAGAAAATTATCAAGACGGAAAAACAAATGCCGTTGGAGGCAAGGACGATCATCCATCTTATCCTGGTACAGAACAAGACCACGGAGATCGTTGCCAATGCGCTAAAACCTTTTGAGGTTTCCCAACAGCAATTTAACGTCCTGCGTATCCTTAGGGGGCAACGGGGCAAACCGGCCAATCTTTCTACCATCAACGAACGTATGGTCGCCAAAATGAGCAATACCACGCGTCTGATCGACAAATTGCTGGCGCGCGGCTATGTGCAACGCATCGTTTGCGAAGCCAATAGAAGAAAAGTGGAGATTACCATTACCGAGGCCGGTATAGCGGCCCTTTCCAAAATGGACAAGGCCGTCGCCAAAGCGGAGAAGGTCATCCTACAAAACTTCAACAAAAAAGAATTGAAACAGTTAAACAGTTTATTGGACAAATTTTAGACCCTATGGATCCCTATTTAAAAAGCTTAAACTGGCGTTATGCCACCAAAAAATTCGACGATAAAAAAAAGGTTTCCCAAGAGGACCTGGATACCCTTGTACGCGCCATGCAGCTGAGTGTATCTTCCTATGGGCTTCAGCCTTATCACGTATTTATAATTTCCGATGCGGCCCTAAGAGAGCAACTGAAATCGGTTTCCTGGGGACAGTCGCAAATAACAGACGCCTCGCACCTTATCGTTTTTGCCAATAAGACGGCGGTAGACGATGAGCTGATAGATTCCTACCTGGACAAGGTGAGCGAGACCCGAGGAATCCCCAAGGATGGCCTTAGCGGATATGGCGACTTTATGAAATCAAAATTATTGCCGCTCGACGACGGTACCAAGGCCGGATGGACCGCAAGACAGACCTATATTGCGCTTGGCAACCTCCTTTCTGCGGCGGCGAGTCTTCAAATAGACGCCTGTCCTATGGAAGGCTTTGAACCCGAAGCCTACAACGAAATTCTTGGGCTGAAGGAAAAGGGGCTCAATGCCGCTGTGGTGGCTACCATTGGTTACCGTTCCGAAGCTGACGAAACACAGCACTACAAAAAAGTAAGACGCTCCAAGAAGGAGTTATTTACCCATTTATAATTTTTAACATCAGAAACAATCATTAACAGAAATTAAAATCAAAATCATGAAAAGAAATGCACTAAGTATGGTAATGGCCCTGGTATTCGGATTTTCCGCAACGGCCAACACGCCCATAGACGGGGAGAAAAAAGAAGTAAAGGCCAGCGAAAGCAAAGTGACCTGGAAAGCGTATAAGGTTACTGGGTCCCACACCGGAACGGTGGATCTAAAACAAGGTTCCCTTTTGTTTGAAGAGGGCAAGCTTACCGGTGGAGAGTTCGTAGTGGACATGTCCACTTTGGTCTCTACCGATCTGGAAGGAGAGTACAAAGGCAAATTGGAGGGGCATCTTAAATCCGACGACTTTTTTAGCGTTGCAAATCATCCTACCTCCAAGTTGGTTTTCACCAGTGTGGAAGTTTCGGGCAAAAATTCGTACAAAGTGGTTGGCGACCTCACCATAAAGGGAATTACCAAGCCTGTAAGCTTTGATGTTTCCGTTTACGGAAGCAAGGCCACGGCGACCTTAAAGATAGATCGTGCCAAATACGATGTGAAATATGGCTCCGGAAGTTTCTTTGAAAATCTTGGCGATAAGACCATATACGATGAATTTGATTTGGTCGTTGACTTGGAATTCTAAACGATCATTGGTTTAGTGTTAGTGGACCCTGCCCTAAAATTTAGGTCAGGGTCCATTTTTTAAATCCTTAAAATTTGTCAGTTTAAAATTCCTTTCTATATTTGACCAAATGAAACGAAGAACGGTAAATACTTGGTGGTGGAAAAACTTACGTCAGACGTCGTGAGCTAAGCACCCTTGTACATCAACATACAAAAGGCTTGTCAAATCACGACAAGCCTTTTTATTTTATACATATCTATTGAAAAAAAGTAGCCTTTAAAGATTTCCGCCTTTTGCGGAAATGACAATAAATTTCGCTCATGAAATATTCGCTCAACACCTATTATACCAAAATCCTCGCGGACACCATTACGCCGGTAAGTATCTATCTTAAAATACGCGACAGGTTTCCCAATAGTATCCTTTTGGAAAGTAGCGACTACCGTGCCAACGATAATAGTTTTTCCTATATCTGCTGTAACCCCATCGCTTCCATCAAAGTTCAAGATGAGATGGTAAAGGAGCACTTCCCGGATGGGGATCAACGCACGACCCCGATTACTTCCCAGACCGATGTAGTGCAGCTGATTCATGACTTTAGCCAAAATTTCAGCACGAAGGACAACGGTTTCAAGTTTATCAACAACGGTCTGTTTGGCTATATGGCCTATGATGCCGTGCGCTATTTTGAGGCCATCGATATCACAAAAAAAGAGGGCGATTTGGGTATCCCCGATATTTACTATGCGGTCTATCAAAATATCATTGCGATCAACCATTTCAAAAACGAAGCTTATATTTTTGCCCACTGTTATGAAACCGAGAACAATATCCCGGAGATAGAGCAGATCCTTACCATCAAAAATTTTGCGTCCTACAATTTTTCAAAAACCGGTGAGCCTACCTCCAATTTAAGGGACGAGGAATATTTGGAACATGTAGCACTGGCCAAAAAACACTGTCATAGGGGTGATGTCTTTCAACTGGTACTGTCGCGTAGGTTTTCACAGGATTTTAAGGGCGATGAATTTAATGTGTACCGCGCTTTGCGTTCCATTAACCCCTCTCCCTATCTGTTCTATTTTGATTATGGGGATTTTAAGATATTTGGAAGTTCCCCGGAAGCCCAGCTGGTGGTGCATGATGGCAAGGCCGAAATACATCCTATAGCCGGAACGTTCAAAAGAACCGGCAATGACGAACAGGATGCCCTTCTGGCCAAAAAATTGACCGAGGATGATAAAGAAAATAGCGAGCACGTAATGCTGGTAGACCTGGCACGGAACGATCTTAGCCGAAATGGCAATATGGTAAACGTTGAAAATTATAGGGAAGTACAGTTCTTCTCCCATGTTATCCATTTGGTTTCCAAGGTCACTGGAAAAAAGAAGCCTGATATTCCCACCATGAAGGTGGTGGCAGACACCTTTCCGGCGGGAACCTTGAGCGGCGCTCCCAAGCACATGGCTATGCATCTCATAGAAAAATATGAAAAAACAAGTAGGGACTATTATGGAGGCGCTATTGGCTTCATGGATTTTAAGGGAAACTTTAACCACGCCATTATGATACGTACCTTTTTAAGCAAGAATCACCGCTTGCATTACCAGGCCGGTGCAGGTTTGGTGGCAGCGTCGGACCCGGAAACGGAACTACAGGAAACCTTCAATAAACTGGGCGCCCTCACCAAGGCACTGGAAATCGCTGAAACCATTTAAAGAAAGGAAAATGGAAAAAATACTGATGATAGACAACTACGATAGTTTTACCTATAATCTGGTGCATTACCTGGAAGATCTGGACTGTGAGGTGGTGGTCAAAAGAAACGACCAACTACAGTTGGAGGAAGTGGATTCCTTTGAGAAAATCGTGCTTTCCCCAGGACCTGGGATACCGGATGAGGCCGGGCTGCTCAAAGAAATCATAGCTACCTATGCCCCCACTAAGAAAATATTTGGCGTGTGCCTGGGGCAACAGGCCATAGGTGAGGTATTTGGTGGCACTATCGTAAACCTGGAGGAGGTGTACCACGGCATTGCAACCAAAATAAAAATTACACAAGGAGATCCATTGTTTCAGGATCTACCAAGGGAAATTGAAGTGGGCCGTTATCACTCCTGGGTGGTCCATGCCGACCTTCCCGAGGCCCTAGAGGCTACATCCTACGATGAAAACGGGCAAATTATGTCCTTGCGCCATAAAGAATACCATGTGTCGGCGGTACAATTCCATCCAGAATCCGTGCTGACCCCCTATGGAAAAAAGATCTTGGAAAACTGGTTAAAAAATTAGGCTTATCGGGAAGATGGGCCTGCTTAATCCAAAGTAAAATGAAAGAAACGCTCAATAGCTTGATCAACCACGACATCCTCTCCAAGGAGGATGCCAAAGAAATTTTGGTGAATATCGCCAAAGGCGCTTACAATCCCAGTCAGATTGCAGCTTTTTTAACGGTCTATATGATGCGGAGTATTACCATCGAGGAATTGGAGGGTTTCCGCGATGCATTGCTAGAGCTATGTTTGGCCGTGGACCTTTCGGCCTACGACCCCGTAGATCTATGCGGCACAGGGGGTGATGGAAAGGACACCTTTAATATTTCCACTTTGGCCTCCTTCATCACGGCAGGAGCAGGGGTAAAGGTCACCAAACACGGCAACTATGGGGTTTCCTCCAAGTGTGGAAGTAGCAATGTGATGGAATATCTGGGCATCAAATTCAGTAATGAAGCGGATTTCCTCGAAAAATCTTTGGACAAGGCGGGCATTTGTGTCCTACATGCGCCCTTGTTCCATCCTGCCATGAAAAACGTGGCCCCCATTAGGAGGGAGCTTGGGGTGAAGACCTTTTTCAATATGCTGGGTCCCATGGTTAACCCAGCCTTTCCCAAAAATCAGATGGTAGGTGTGTTCAATCTGGAATTGGCACGGATGTACGGATACCTCTATCAGAATACCAACAAAAGATTTACCGTATTACACGCCCTGGATGGATATGATGAAATATCGCTTACCGGGAATACCAAGACCATTTCCAACCACTCGGAGGGCATATTAAGACCCTCGGACTTTGGTGTCCCCAGTATTTCACAAGCCGATATCGCGGGGGGTGAAAGCATAGCCGACTCCGCAAAGATTTTTGTGGACATCCTTAGCGGACAGGGAACCGAGGCGCAGAACAATGTGGTTTGTGCCAATGCGGGCATGGCGATAGCCACGGTAAAGGAGACCACACCCAGAGAAGGATTTGAACAGGCAAAGGCCGCCTTGCTTAGCGGAAAAGGATTGGAGGCCCTAAAAAAAGTACAGGAACTGAGCAGGAATTAATTATCTAATGAATATTCTAGAAAAAATAGTTCGTGATAAACGAAGGGAAGTCGCTCTTAAAAAGGAACTTATCCCTATTTCACAATTGGAACATTCGATCTTGTTCCAGAGAAAATCGCATTCCCTGGCAACCGCTCTGCGCAATAGCAAAACGGGAATTATTGCAGAGCATAAGAGGCGTTCGCCTTCCAAGGCGGTGATCAATCAAGCGTTAAGCGTTCATGACGTTGCCAGGGGCTATGAAAATGCAGGTGTTTCGGGAATGTCCGTTTTGACCGATGGCAAGTATTTTGGGGGTTCCCTGGACGATCTTACGCTGGCCAGGGCGGCCGTACAATTGCCCTTATTACGCAAGGAATTTATTATAGACCCCTATCAAGTCTTGGAAGCAAAGGCTTACGGGGCAGATGTTGTTTTGTTGATTACAGCCATATTGGAGACGGCGGAAATTAAGGAACTATCCGAATTTGCCCAAAGTTTGGGGCTAGAGGTCCTGTTGGAGGTCCATAATCTGGAGGAACTGAGAAGGTCCTTGCTACCCAGCGTGGACATGCTGGGCGTAAACAACCGGAATTTGAAAACCTTTGAGGTAAGTCTGGAGACCAGTAAATCCCTGTCCGCTTCCATTCCCGAGGATTTTGTAAAGGTATCGGAAAGCGGTATTGGCAATGTGGAAGCCATTAAGGAACTTAGGCCCTTTGGGTACCAAGGCTTTTTAATCGGGGAGAATTTTATGAAGGCCTCCAATCCTGGAGAAGGTGCCGAACACTTTATAACCCAATTGAATACGCCATGAAACTGAAGGTCTGTGGGATGAAATATCAAGACAATAGCCATAGCGTGGCCACACTCGGCCCTGACTATATGGGGTTTATCTTTTGGGAACCGTCCAAACGCTATGTTGGGGCACAGCTTCCCGAGATTCCCGCCCATATTAAGAAAGTAGGGGTTTTTGTAGACGCTGGCATCGCGGAAATCATAGAAAAAGTAGCGCGGTTCCATCTGTGGGGCATACAACTTCACGGGATGGAAAGTCCGGCTTTTTGTGCTGACCTACGGGCAAAAGTGCTACGTTCAGGTGAATTATCGAAGGTAAAGATCATCAAAGTATTTTCTGTTGACGTACATTTTGATTTTACCGTACTGGAACCCTATGAGGCGGTCAGTGATTACTATATGTTCGATACCAAGGGAAAACTTCCCGGAGGCAACGGCTATACTTTTGATTGGGAAGTATTGAAAAATTATCCCTCTAGCAAACCGTATTTCCTCAGCGGAGGTATCGGGCTTGGGGAAAAGGACAAAATAGCGGCCTTTTTGCAAACAGGGGCATCCAAATATTGCCATGCCATTGATGTCAACAGCAGTTTTGAAAGTGAACCCGGACGTAAAGAGCCAGAAAAATTAAAAGCGTTTAAAGCACTGATACAGGTGTAAACAAAAAGAGTAACATGAAGACCTATCACGTAGATGAAAAAGGATATTACGGGGAGTTTGGGGGAGCCTTTATCCCTGAAATGCTCTATCCCAATACCGAGGAGCTAAGACAGCAGTACCTACATATTATGGGGGAAACCTCCTTTCAAGAGGAATTTGATCAACTGTTAAAGGACTATGTTGGCAGACCAACGCCTTTGTATTTTGCCGGCCGCTTGTCCGAAAAGTACCAGACCAAAATTTATCTGAAACGGGAAGACCTTTGCCATACCGGTGCACACAAGGTAAACAACACTATCGGGCAAATTCTTATGGCAAAAAAACTGGGCAAAAATCGAATCATAGCCGAAACCGGGGCAGGACAGCATGGGGTGGCCACAGCTACCGTATGCGCACTTATGGGCATCAAATGTGTGGTATATATGGGAGAAATCGATATTGCCCGCCAGGCGCCCAACGTGGCACGAATGAAAATGTTGGGAGCCGAGGTGCGACCCGCCCTCTCCGGAAGTAGGACCCTAAAGGATGCCACTAATGAGGCAATCAGGGACTGGATCAATAATCCAGTGGATACCCATTACATCATCGGATCGGTAGTAGGCCCCCACCCCTATCCGGATATGGTAGCGCGGTTTCAATCGGTAATCTCCGCTGAGATCAAGACACAATTGCTGGAAAAAGAAGGCAGGGAGAATCCCGATTACGTTGTGGCCTGCGTAGGCGGTGGCAGTAATGCCGCCGGGGCCTATTATCATTTTTTGGATAATGCCGATGTGGGCATCATAGCGGTGGAAGCAGCAGGGAAGGGAATAGATTCCGGAGAGAGTGCCGCCACCTCTGCCTTGGGAAAGATCGGTATTATCCATGGCAGTAAGACACTACTGATGCAAACCTCAGATGGGCAAATTACCGAACCCTATTCCATTTCTGCTGGCCTGGATTATCCCGGCGTGGGCCCGCTGCATGCCCACCTATACCGTTCTGGCCGGGGCGAATTTATTTCCATCACGGATGATGAGGCCATGAATGCAGGCTTACAGGTTTCCCAATTGGAGGGTATTATCCCTGCCATAGAAACTTCCCATGCCTTTGCCATTTTTGAACACCGAAAATTCCGGCCAGAGGAACTCGTGGTCATTAACCTTTCTGGTCGTGGCGACAAGGATTTGGATACGTATATCGATTATTTTGAACTGTAACACTATGTCATTCCTGCGAAAGCAGGAATCCAAAAAATGTATACAAAACGGTTGACCCGTATGATGTTCGTGGCATTGCCGACAAAAATGAATGGAAAATTAAACCGATAACAGGCAATCATCCAGATCGGAACGATTTGGTCAGTGATAGGTAAGACTAACAATGGATTCCTGCTTTCGCAGGAATGACAAAAGTAAAAAGCGGGAATGACAAAATTAAAAAGAATGAACAGAATACATCATAAACTGCAGGAGGACAAAAAACTCCTCTCCATATATTTCACCGCTGGTTATCCCCAGTTAAACGATACCGTAAAGATTATTCAGGAATTGGAGGCCCACGGTGTGGATATGATCGAAATTGGCCTCCCCTTTAGTGATCCCCTGGCAGACGGACCCACCATACAGCAAAGCTCCACAACGGCACTTAACAATGGGATGCATACGGCACTGTTATTTGAACAACTCCAGGGCATTCGGGATTCGGTTTCCATTCCCTTGATCCTGATGGGGTATTTTAACCCGATGCTACAGTACGGTGTGGAGGCCTTTTGCAAGAAGTGTAACGAAGTTGGTATTGATGGTCTTATTATACCCGACCTGCCCCTGGATGTGTACCAAAAGGACTATGAAGCCCTCTGTAAAAGGTACGGCCTAATCAATGTCTTTCTGATTACCCCACAAACCAGTGAGCAGCGTATACGTGAAATCGATACGGCTTCCGAAGGTTTCATTTATATGGTAAGTTCCGCTAGTGTAACCGGGGCCCAAGAAGGTTTTGGCGAAGAGCAGAAACGCTATTTTGAGCGGGTGGCCTCGTTGGAACTCGTACACCCGCAAATCGTGGGATTCGGTATCAGCAATGCCCAAACCTTTCAACAAGCAGTCCAAAATACCAAAGGGGCCATTATAGGTTCTGCCTTTATTAAACATTTAACGCAAAATGGCACCAACAATATTGCCGATTTTATAAAAGGAATTTGCTAAATTTAACCCTTCAATTAATGCAATATCATACATGAAAAAAATACTTCTTGTAGTTTTTTTGGCTTTCAACTTTTCCGTATTTGCCCAAGATAGCTCCCAAATTAAATCGCAGGTGCGGCATACCATTGATGAACTCAGGGATTTTGTGGCCATCCCCAACGATGCCCTGGACCATGCCGATATCAATAGGAACCTGACCTGGCTGACAAAAAAATTCAACGAGCGAGGCTTTAATTCCTCCGTGCTGCCCACCGAAGGTGAATCGCTCTTTTTCGCAGCCATGCCCATGGAGGACAGCAAACCCACCATCTTGTTTTACATGCATTTTGATGGGCAATCGGTAGACCCTTCCAAATGGGACCAACCCAATCCTTACCAAGTAGTATTGAAATCCCCGGAAGGCGACGGGTGGAAAACGCAGCCCTTCGAGGAACTCAACGAAGATATCGATTATGACTGGCGACTGTTTGGTCGTTCTACCTCTGATGACAAAGGCCCGATCGTGATGTTCCTGAATGCGATAGACCTTCTCAAAAAGAACAATGTGGTCCTTCCTTTTAACGTCAAGGTCATTCTGGACAGTGAGGAGGAAAAAAGCAGCAAACCCCTAGCCAAGGCCATAAAGCAGTACAAGGAACTTTTGGAGGCCGACTTTCTGTTCATAGCGGACGGACCGGTACATGTTTCCGGCCAACCTACCATGGTGTACGGCTGTCGTGGGATCACCACCTTGTCCTTGACCACCTACGGCCCTCTAAAACCACAGCACAGTGGTCATTATGGCAATTACGCGCCCAATCCAGGTTTCCTGCTAGCCGAGGTCCTGGCCAGTATGAAGGATGCAGACGGAAAGGTGACCATTGCGGGCTACTACGACGGTATTTCAATAGACGAGGCCACCTTGAATATTTTAAAGGGCGTTCCGGACGATGCGGAAGTCATCAATACCCATTTGGCCATTAGAAATCCTGAAGGCGTTGGTAGTTTTTATCAAGAGGCCATGCAGTATCCCTCGCTCAACGTTCGCGGCCTGGGTTCGGGTTGGATAGGGCCCAAGGCCCGTACTATTGTACCTGCCACCGCTACGGCCGAAATCGATATTCGTTTGGTGCCGGAATCGGATGGTAATCGGCTTAAGACCCTAGTAAAAAACCATATAAAAAAACTAGGATACCACATTACGGATAGTGTTCCCACCAAGGCGGAACGTATGGCGCATGACAAAATTATGACCATTACCGAAGGGAACGTTACCGATGCTTTCCGAACCGATCTGGACAACCCGTATGGGGTATTTTTGTCCGACATTCTAAAAAGTACCTTTGGGCAAGAAGTGGTAAAAATCCGAATAGCCGGGGGAACGGTACCCATTGCTCCCTTTATCAATGAACTGAATATCCCCGCTTTTTTGGTCCCCATGGTAAATCCGGACAACAACCAGCACAGCCCCAACGAAAATTTGAGAATTGGCCATATCGCCTATGGCGTCCAGGCCATTTATCAGGTACTGAGTACAGAACTTAGGGAGTAACATTATCTGTCTTTAGTAAACAGGGAGAACCTAAGATTCGAAGAAGGGCCTATATTGCATCACCCTAAAATCGAAGGTAGTGAATTTTGGGTTTTGGTCCTTTAATCGCTTATAGGTTTCCAAACTTCCCACCGCCCTATTCGCCGCTCCGGATGGCGCGGTCAATGACACGGTTTTCACCTTCCTTGTGTCGGTTAGGTGCAGCTCATGTATCCGAGGTACCTCGTTGGAGACCACCTCAAATTTCAGCTTGTGTTCTTTAATCAATTTCCTGAAAAAATATTCGGGTCCGTTTTTACTGTTGCCACCCATGAACAAGAGTGTATCTATCTTCGGATAAGCCTTTAGGTATCCGATCATATCACGGAGTTTTACGTTCTGCATCCCCAGATCTGAAGCGTCTACTTTTTCGCGTTCGGCGCTGGCCACAATATCGCACACACCTATTTTTTTTTCCAACAAAAAACCCTTTCGCTGTTCGGTGGCCACTTGGGTGGTCTCGTAACGAAGGCCCAGATCAAAAATGACGTCGAGAATCCGCCACAACTGCCCATTTCTGCTACCGTAGCAGAAATCCACATCGTCTACCTTTAGGTCTCCCATAGTAAATCTTGGGGGCGGAAGGGTCCCCACAATAAGCTTGGTGGCTTCCTCAAAAAGAAAAGGTTCGTAGGGATGGGTATGTAGGAAGGGTATTGGACTCATCCCAGTAAGTTTTCAGTTATTCGCTTCACAATGCACCTTATACCTTTGACCAAACATCATAGACCTGCTACTTCAGCACCAAAACCAGATCATCGGTATTTACCAAAGAGCCACCGTCCAATTGGATACGATCTACTTTCCCTTCCTCGGTAGCCGTGACCGTGGTCTCCATTTTCATGGCCTCAATTACAAAGAGGGGCTGGTTTTTTTTCACCTCTTGACCTTTCTTTACCAATACATTCGACAACAGGCCTTGAAGCGGTGCACCGATCTGTTTGGGGTCTGTAGCATCTGCTTTTACATTCTCTTTATGCTCCACCTTCACTGAGGTGTCCTTTACCAACACATTGCGAAGTTGTCCGTTGATCTTAAAAAAGACACTTACGTTCCCGGCATCATCGGGTTCTCCTTTTAGCATTAGAGAGACCAGAACGCGCTTTCCACGATCGAGGTCTACCATAATTTCCTCACCCACATCCATCCCGTAAAAAAAGTTTTTGGTAGGAATGTTCATGACGTTGCCGAATTTGACGTGATTGTTATAGGCATCGGTAAAAACCTTTGGATATAACTTGTAGGACAGGAAATCTGTAATCATCAGTTCCCTGCCCATTCCCTTTCTGAACTTTCTTTTAAAAGCCTTGAACTCTTTATCAAAGTCTATGGGTTCCAGATGGGCGTTGGGTCTATTGCTATAGGGTTTTTGGTCTTTGAGAACAATTTTTTGCAGCTTTTTTGGGAAGCCTCCCACGGGTTGCCCCAAATCTCCCTTAAAGAAACTAATGACGGATTGAGGAAAGGAAATTTCATCCCCCTTTTCCAGAACGTCCTCTACCGTAAGGTTGTTGCTGATCATGTATTGGGCCATGTCTCCCACTACCTTGGAACTGGGCGTCACCTTAACAATGTCACCGAATAAGGTATTGACTTCGCCGTACATCTTGGTAACCTCCGGAAATTTATCCTCCAGCCCCAAGGCAATGGCCTGTCCCTTTAAATTAGAATACTGTCCGCCCGGTATTTCATGGCTGTACACTTCGCCCGTGCCCGATTTTAAACCAGATTCAAAAGGATAGTAATAGTTTCTGACCGTCTCCCAATAGTTGGAATACTCCGCCAGCTTTTCGATATCCAAAATATTCTCCCGCTCGTGGAACCGCAACATCTCTGCCACGGAATTAAAATTGGGCTGGGAGGTCAGGCCCGAAAGTCCACCCAGGGCCACATCAATGACATCTACTCCGGCCTCTACGGCTTTTAGGTACATTGCGGCCTGTATGGAAGAGGTATCGTGGGTATGGAGGTGGATAGGGATATTGATTTCCGATTTTAGGGCAGAGATCAGTTCAAAGGCCGCATTGGGCTTTAGCAGGCCTGCCATATCCTTTACCCCCAAAATGTGCGCACCGGCGTTTTCAATATCCTTGGCCAACTGCACATAATATTTTAGATCGTATTTGCTTTTGGAAGGGTCTAAAATGTCCCCTGTGTAGCACAGCGAGCCCTCTGCCAAACCTCCCGTACGCTTCCTAACATATTCGATACAGGGGGCGATGGATTTCATCCAGTTGAGGGAATCGAAAATTCTAAAGACATCAATGCCGGTTTCCCAGGACTGTTCCACAAACTTTTCGATCAAGTTATCCGGATAGGCGGTATAGCCCACCCCGTTAGATCCACGGATCAACATTTGCAACAACATATTGGGCATGGCCTTGCGTAGTAGCGCCAAGCGTTCCCAGGGATTCTCCTGCAAAAACCGCAGACATACATCAAAGGTGGCCCCGCCCCATACTTCCATACTAAAGATCTCCGGGTGGTTCTTGGCATATCCTTCGGCAACCTGCAACATATCAATGGTACGCATACGGGTGGCCAAAAGGCTTTGATGGGCATCGCGCATGGTGGTATCCGTAAAATGTACTTTCTTTTCTGCTTTCAACCACTGTGCAAATTTATCCGGCCCCAGTGCAGTAAGCCGATCCTTTGTCCCTTCGGGATAACCGCCATTTTTGGGAAAGGCGGGTACCTTGGGTTTGGAAAAGACATGGTTTGGGTTGATTTTTTTCACATCCGGATTCCCGTTCACAATGGTCTCTCCCAAGAACTCCACCAGTTTGTTGGCCCTGTTGCGCGGCTCTACGAACTCGAATAGGGCAGGTTCGTTCTTAATGAAATTTACGGTCACCTTGCCTTCCCTAAAGGTGGGATGCTTCAAAATATTGTCCAAAAAGGCCATATTGGTCTTAACGCCCCGGATACGGAACTCGGCCAAAGCCCTTCTCATTTTCCTGCAAGAACCGTCCAAAGTTCTACTAATGGCGGAGACCTTGACCAACATGGAATCAAAAAAGGGTGAAATGCTCACACCTTGATAGATACTGCCCGCATCTAGTCGGATCCCCAGACCCGAGGCACTTCTATAGGTAGTGACCACACCGTAGTCTGGTTTAAAATCGTTGGCGGGATCCTCTGTGGTAATTCTGCACTGCAGCGCATAACCGGTAACCTGGATCGATTCCTGGTCCTGGATCTTAATTTGTTTATCGGACAATTTGTACCCTCCCGCAATGAAAATCTGGGCCTTGATCAGATCAATGTTGGTTATCATCTCTGTAACCGTATGCTCTACCTGCACCCGGGGATTCACTTCTATAAAATATATGCTGCCATCCTCGTCCACCAAAAATTCCACAGTGCCAATATTGTTATAGTTCACCGCTTTGCAGATATCCACGGCATATTTGTAAAGGCTATCCTTGGTTTCTTGCGGCAATCCGATAGAGGGCGCAAATTCGATGACCTTTTGATAACGGCGTTGTACGGAACAATCACGTTCGTACAGGTGCACAATATTGCCATGGGTGTCGGCTACGATCTGTATTTCAATATGCTTTGGGTTCTCCACGAACTTCTCCAGAAAAACGGTATCGTCCCCAAAGGCGTTCAAGGACTCCCTTCGGGCTTCCGGGAACGCTTTTCTAAGTTCCTCCTCGGTTCGGATAACCCGCATGCCCCGGCCCCCGCCTCCAGAAGCAGCTTTCAACATTATGGGATACCCAATGCGTTTGGCTTCTGCCAGTGCCACCTTAATATCGGTGAGATCCTTATCACTGCTCTGTATTACGGGCACCTTATTGGCCACAGCCACTTCCTTTGCCATGATCTTATCGCCCAAGGCTTTTAAGACGGACACTTTAGGGCCCACAAAAATAATATCGTTGTCCTTGCATTTTTGGGCAAATTCCGCATTCTCCGAAAGAAACCCATAGCCCGGATGAATGGCATCCACATCATTTTCCTTGGCCACTTTTATAATAGCGTCCATGTCTAGATACGGCTTCAAGGGGTCTTTGTCCTCGCCAATCTGGTAACATTCATCGGCCTTATAACGATGTAGGGAATACCGATCTTCATAAGTATAAATACCTACCGTTTTTATGCCTATCTCTACACAAGCCCTAAAAATTCGTATGGCTATTTCTCCCCTATTTGCTACTAAAACCTTGTTAATTTTCACCTATTTTATTTTTTGAAGAAGACACTGAGACCGTTGGTCTTTAACCAATGGCAAACTTACTCTTTTTGGACCACGATCGCAATACGGGAAAACCATAAAATTTAGAATTTTTGTTATAATTCACTACGGCTTTGGGCAGAGGCTTGTCAAAAGATCAGGAAATGGTATTTCCTCTGCCGAATCCTTCATTTCATACAGTGCTATATTTTTTCTATCTTATAAGCCTATCTTTAGAAAATTGTCACAGGAATGGGAAAAGGAGATAAAAAAACCAAGCGGGGTAAAATTGCGAATAAATCCTATGGTGCCAGAAGGCCGGGCAAAGCGGCAAAAACCGTGGTAACGACCAAAAAGAAAGCTACGAAGAAGAAATAGCGGCTTTAGTCCACTACAAAATTGAGCGATATGCCCCCACCTTGCTCCAGATCGAGCTCATAGGTATAAAAACCTTTGGACAATGGGGTTTCGCCCACAAAATCAATGGGTTGTAATACGTAGGTCTGCCCATCGGCCTCAATACGGATATAACTGTATCTATAAACTGTTTCATATTCCAAATAAGCGGTAAATGCCCCTGGGGGCACCTGTGAGTGGACCTTGTCGACACCGCCTACCTGAACTTCATCGAAACGAAGCGAACTCTTATTTTGGATACGAAGATTTACCGCGTTCGCATTTAAGTCATCATCCCGGTCCGAACACCCCAGGGAAAACAATACTACGAATGTAACAAGTGACAGTATCCGTTTCATAACTTTGCTTTATTGGGTTAGATACGCAAAGTTGACAAAGGTTGCCCCGTCCTTTAACTATCGGGTAAAGACCAGCTCACTTTCGGAGGACATGTCCTCGCTGAAACCATATCCTTCATAATTAAAACCTTTTACGCCTTCGAGTGTATCGATGTCATGATCCACGATATATCTGGACATATAACCACGGGCCAACTTGGCAAAGGTCATAATGCTCTTGTACTCTCCATTTTTGAAATCCTTAAATACCGCGGTGATTACCGGTACCTTCAGGGTTTTGGGGTCTATGGCCTTAAAATACTCCGCACTTGCCAGGTTGAGAAAAAGTTCTCCCTCCTTCAGTTCATCATTGAGTGCCGTAGTTATTTTTTTACGCCAAAATTCATACAGGTTTTTATTTTTCCCCACAGGCATCCTGGTACCCATTTCCAAACGATAGGGCTGTATAAGGTCTAGTGGTTTTAAGAGCCCGTAAAGCCCTGAAAGGATGCGGATACTATCTTGCATTTTGTGGTGTTTTTCTTCCGGAATGGTATAGGCGTCCAATCCTCGGTACACATCACCACTAAAGGCATAGATGGCCTGTCTTGCATTGCTGGGGTCAAAGGGCAAATGCCATTCTTGATTGCGCTCATAATTCAGTTGTCCTAGGCTATCCGAAATGGACATCAGTTTTGAAAGACTGCGGGCCGACTTCTTTTTCAAAAGCTTGTTGAGACGTTCCGACTCTTGCGGAAAACTGGCATCGGTGTACCGGGAAGTGGGTACCGTGCTTTCAAGGTTGAGCGACTTTGCAGGGGATATCACAAGTTTCATCTGTATATATTTATTTGTTTTATCGGTCAGACCGGCCTTGCCGGCAGGCAGGTGTAATTCGCCAATAATCATTTCGGTTGGTTGCCAAAATTCCCATGGCTCATTTCATAAGCTTGAATTTTGTATAAAAATAACAAGGTTTTTTGGGATTACACGGTTAAATTAGAGGAGTTTTCAATACGGGTATCGAAGAAAACTATTCCCTAGGACCGATGCTTGGCGTAATGCCTCCATTTTTCAATACAACTGGCCATATCCTCAGGCAAATCGGAGTTAAATCGCATGGGTTCCCCGGTAGCCGGATGAATAAAACCCAGGGTTTTGGCATGTAGGGCCTGCCTGGGCAATATTTTAAAGGCATTTTCCACAAACTGTCGGTATTTGGTGAAGGTAGTGCCCTTGAGAATCTTGTCGCCCCCATAGCGCGCGTCGTTAAACAGGGTATGTCCAATATATTTAAGATGCACCCGTATTTGATGTGTCCTTCCGGTTTCCAGGCGGCAGGAAACTAAGGTAACATAGCCCAGGCGCTCCAGGACCTTATAGTGGGTCACGGCCTCCTTTCCGTGGTCTCCTTCCGGAAAGACCTGCATTTGCAAGCGGTTTTTTGGGTTGCGATCTATATGGCCTGTAATCGTACCGCTATCCTGTTGCACATCGCCCCAGACCAAAGCGATGTACTCCCGCTCCGTGGTCTTGTCAAAAAACTGTTTGGCCAAATGGGTCATGGCCGTTTCTGTTTTCGCTATTACCAAAAGTCCGGACGTATCCTTATCTATCCGATGTACCAAACCCGGTCTTTCGTTCTGATTGGCCGGTAGATGATCTATGTGGTACAATAGGGCATTGATCAAGGTCCCGGAATAATTGCCATGTCCTGGATGTACCACCATACCGGCAGGCTTGTTCACTACCAGGAGACTATCATCCTCATACACAGTATCCAAAGGGATTTCCTCAGGGGTCAAAAGAAACTCATAAGGTGGATGTTCAAACATCACTTTTACCTCATCCCCGGCCTTCACCCGATAATTCTGCTTCACCTCGGCATCGTTTACCCAGATATGTCCATCCTTAGCTGCCTGTTGAATTTTGCTCCGTGTCGCATTTTCGATGAAGTTCATTAAAAACTTATCCACCCGCAGCGGTTCCTGGCCTGGTGAGGCAACGAACTTGTGGTGCTCAAAGAGCTCGTCCTCCCGGGGTCCCGGTTGTTCCTTTGGTTCCATGGTTATTGGGAATCGGCCTTTACCTGCGCCCTGCCCGGAATCTTACCATTTCCACAGATCAGCTCAATTTTTGAAGTTTTGGGCAGCTTGTCCCCAGGGGAAACATTCTTCCCTTTGTGCTTTATATAGTAGACCATATCCTTGCCCAATTCATCCACATAGGTGATCCGTTGCACGTCAAGGCCCACTGCCCGCAACATGGAAGCGGCATTGCGCTGAGTGACCTGTATTATTTTTGGGATCGTCACCTTTTTGTAACCGGAGGGATTGACCGTGAAATAGATTTTCCTGTTCTGCTTTACCTTATTCCCGGCCGCAGGATTTTGTTCAATGATGGAAAACCTGGGGTAATTGGGATCGTAATTGGCAGAATCCAAAATGGCGTACCGCAATCCGGCATTTTCCACGGCGCTGCGCATATCCATGACAGACATCTTGGAAAAGTCCGGGACCTCCACGAATTCCCCGTGGTTCGTAGATTTTTTTAACCATTGCAATACCAAAAAAACAAGGATTATGGTAACCAGCAAGGCAAGCCCCAATTGAATTAGAAAAATTTTGCTCCTTAAAAAGTTAATAAAACTCCTCATCATCTTTTGATTATCCGGACAAATATATGAAATGAGCCATAACAAATAGTTGCCTTCCTAATGAAATGTCACTTTCCAAATTGCATCGCCGATTAAAAAAATAACATCTCCGCGAAGGAAACCCGATGCTTTTTCTTTACTTTGAAATCGCGATCGTCAATTTAAAGCATTAGTTCGTGAGCAACATGAAAAAAAACATAGCCATTATCATGGGTGGTTATTCCAGTGAGTATCAGATATCGCTTAAAAGCGGTTCGGTGGTGCACCAATATCTGGACCACTCAAAATTCAATACCTACCCCATCCATATCTTTAAGGATAAATGGGTATATGTGGATGATAATGACAAGGAATATCCCGTAAACCGACATGATTTTTCGGTGCAACGGGGCGAAGAAGTGCTGGTGTTCGATTGCGTATTCAACGCTATTCATGGTTCTCCAGGGGAGGATGGCTTTATGCAGGCCTATTTTGAACTCCTTCAGATTCCGCAGACCTCTTGTGGCAACTACCAGGCCGCCCTTACTTTTAACAAGCGGGATCTTTTAAGTGTCCTGAGGCCCTATGGCATAAAATCGGCAACCTCCTATTACTTAAACCAGGGCGACCCGGTTGATCCACAGGCAATCGTTAAGCAGGTAGGGCTTCCGTGTTTCGTAAAGGCCAACAAAGCGGGAAGCAGCTTTGGCATTACCAAGGTATATGAACAAAAAGAGTTGTTGCCCGCCATTGACCGGGCCTATAAAGAGGATGATGAGATCATTATTGAAGCTTTCCTGGACGGGACCGAAGTTTCCGTAGGGGTCATAAAGTATAAGGGGGAGACCAAGGTCCTTCCCATAACCGAAATCGTAAGTGAAAACGATTTTTTTGATTTCGAAGCGAAGTATCAGGGCAAGTCGCAGGAAATTACGCCGGCCAGAATTACCCCTATACAGCGAAAAAAGGTGGCCCAGGTAGCCCAACGCGCTTATGATATCCTGAAAATGAGCGGTTATTCAAGAAGTGAGTTCATCTTTGTGGGCGATGAACCCTATATGCTGGAAATGAACACAACACCAGGACTTACCGCCGAAAGTATTTTGCCAGAGCAGGCCAGAGTGGCCGGTATTGGTCTTTCCGAACTGTTTGAAAGCGCCATAGATGAAGCTTTAAGGGAAATTAAGTAACTTTAACAACGACTATATACCGAACGCATGAGACGCGCCATTTTTCCAGGTTCCTTCGATCCACTTACCCTTGGGCATTACGACATTATTTTAAGAGGCATTACCTTGTTCGACGAGCTGATCATAGCCATTGGAGTCAATGCCGAAAAAAAATACATGTTCCCCCTGGAAAAACGCAAACAATTTGTGAGCGAGGCCTTTAAAAATGAGCCCAAAATCAAGGTAATGACCTATGAGGGCCTTACCGTGGATTTTTGTAAGAAGAACGAGGCGAGGTTTATTCTAAGGGGATTGCGCAATCCGGGCGATTTTGAGTTTGAGAAGGCCATTGCCCATACCAATCGGAAACTTTCTGAAATTGAAACGGTTTTTCTGTTGACTTCCTCCGGAAAATCGTATATAAGCTCCTCAATCGTACGGGATGTCATCAGAAATGGCGGAGACTACACTGGCCTGGTGCCAGAAACCGTTAGAATTGGCTAGGTCCGGTGCATTGGGATATTGGCATTAGGACCTTATTTTTCCTTCAAATTCACCGTAAACAGTAAAAATTGTTTGTTTTTTGTAAGATAATACCTACATTTATATGCGGTATTATAGCACTGCCTATGGTTTTATGCACTGACACAACTAGTTTGATGCCGTTCACAACAAAGTCTTATATATGTTGAGAAATCACTTTACATTAGTAGGAAATTTCGACAATATGCTGCGTGAGACTAAAATATCCCCCTCTACTTATTTAATAAAGCAGTTGCCAGAGGCTACCGCTTTTGTAGATAAAAAGTTGCGGGTGGTGTATGCCTCGGACAAGTGGGTAAACGATTTTGAGTTTACCGGCGGCGAGGTCATAGGAAAAACCTTGCAGCAGCTTTTCGGAACGGTAAGTAAAGAATGGAAGCAGGTCTTGGATAATTGCCTCATGGGAGAGGCCAAGGAGGTAGGGATCGAGCGTTATTACGATAGTGACAAAAACGAAAAATGGTTCGAATGGACCAACATACCCTGGTACGATGACAAGGAGAACGTTATCGGTATCATTATACAAACTTCGGATATTACCCAACGGGTCCTCAACGAGATAAAACTGGAAAAGCTGGAGATCCTCCTTGAGGACAAGTCAGAAATTGCCAAAATAGGAAGCTGGGAATACGATGCCGTAAGGGATAGTCTGTACTGGTGCGATATGACCAAAGCCATTCATGGTGTTCCCTTGGGTTATGTTCCCAGTTTGGAGACCGGTATAGAGTTTTACAAGGAAGGATATAACAGGAATACCATTGCCATGGCCGTGGACAACGCCATGACCAAAGGCGCCGCCTGGAGCGAAAAACTGCAATTAACGACGGCCAAGGGTAAGGAAATATGGGTCATGGCCGCCGGTAAGCCCATTTTTAAGAAAAACAAATTTCTGGGTCTTATCGGCACCTTTCAGGATATTACCGAAGAAGTGGAAGCCCAGATAAAAAAGGAAGAAAAAGACCGGATTGTACGGAGTATTTTTAATTCCTCCTACCAATTCACCGGAATATTGGATCCGGACGGGACCTTCCTGGAAATAAATGAGACAGCTCTTAAATTTGCCGATCTTAAGGCCGAAGACGTTATCAATAAAAAATTCTGGGATGCCTACTGGTGGCCTGTTCCAGATTTGGTAAAGGCCGGTCTTAAACAAGTGGTGAAAGCTGCTTCGGAAGGCGAGTTTATGCGAAGTGAAATTGTCGTTTTCGACAAGAACAAGGAGTCCGTTCCCGTTGACTTCAGCTTAAAACCTATATATGATCAGCACGGCAAAGTCGTATCCCTACTAGCCGAAGGGCGGATGATCAAGGAGATGGTGGTGGCCCGGGAAAAACTAAAGCAGAGCGAAAAAAAATTCAGGGCCCTGTACGAACTCTCTCCAGTTTCCTATGTTCTGAACGATCTTGAAACCGGGGAAATTTTGGATTTCAATTCGGCTTTTGCGGAAAAAACAGGCTATACCAAAGAAGATATCGCCCAAATAAAGTACAAGGACATAATTCCGGACACCCATAAGAAGGTGCATAAGGACATCATGCAACAGCTCAAAAAAATCAGCGTTGTAGGTCCTATCGAAAAAGAATACCTCAAGAAGGACGGTACTACATACACCGTTTTGGTCAACAAATCGATATTGGTAAGCAAAAAGGGGCGAAAATTGGTTTGGACCAGTGCACAGGATATTTCCGAAGCAAAAAGGAAGGAATTACAAATACTGGAAGAACGGAAGTTGTTGAAAACCTTGATCGATAACCTACCGCTAAACGTATTCATTAAGGACAGGGATTCCAAAAAGGTCCTGGTAAACAAATCCGAAATCCAATTTTGCGGGGTCTCCAATGAAAATGAGATCATAGGAAAGGATGATTTTGATTTCTTCGATAAAGAAACGGCCCAAAGTTCCAGGGAGGAAGATTTGAGGGTCATGGATTCCTTTGAGCCCATGATCGGTAAGGAAACCATCAATATAAAGAAAGATGGCACCTTAACCACCTTTTTAACGTCCAAGATCCCGCTTAAGGGGATAGACGGTGAAGTCTCCGGCCTGGTAGGCATAAGTCTGGATATCTCCGACCTAAAGCAAAAAGAAGAGGAATTGCGGGGCTTGATCAATGTAACCTCCCTCCAGAACAAAAAGTTGATCAATTTTGCGCACATCGTCTCCCATAATCTAAGGTCGCATACCGCAAATTTCTCCATGCTGTTGGAGTTTTTGATCGATGAAAAGGACGAACAGGAAAAGAAAAAAATCGTGGATATGCTTATTACGGCCTCGGACAACCTATTGGAAACCTTGGATAACCTCAACGAGGTCGTCGCCATAAACATCAATACCAATCTGGAGAAAAAACCGGTGCGTTTAAATGAGAAAATAGCCGCCGTTGAGGAAAACCTGATGGCTTTCCTAAAAAACCACAATGCCACCATTATCAACGAAGTTCCCGATGATACCTTTATCAACGTGGTACCTATCTACGCTGACAGTATCTTGATGAACTTTATCACCAATGCCGTAAAATATAGGGATCCCGAACGAGACCCAGTTATCAAGCTTAGTGCAAAAAGCCAAAACGGGCATACCGTACTCAGCATAGCGGACAATGGTGTGGGCATAGACCTAAAGAAAAACGGGGACAAATTATTTGGTATGTACAAGACCTTTCACGACAATTCGGATGCCCGGGGTATAGGGCTGTACATTACCAAGAATCAGATCGAATCCATGAACGGGAAAATAATAACATGCAGTGAAGTTGGAAAGGGAACTACATTTAATATATATTTTAATGAGAAAAATTAACTCGATCTTTGTTATCGACGATGACCCCATTACCGTTTTCGGATTTAAAAAATTGCTCGCATCCTTGGATTTATGCGATGATATAAAGACCTACGGAAATGGAAAGTTGGCCTTGGACGCCATTAAAGATATCCTAAATACCACGGAAGATCTCCCTGAAGTGATTTTTTTGGATATCAACATGCCCATTATGGACGGCTGGCAGTTTTTGGAAGAGTTTATAGCCCTCCCCATTGCACAGAAGGTCCGGGTAAATGTAATTACCTCCTCCATAGACCGGGTAGATTATGAAAAATCGGAAATGTTCAAATCCAAGACCCACCATCTTATAGAATATAACAACAAACCCATCCGAAAAAGGGAAATTGAAGAGATAACCAAAGTGGCCTAGTCCCCAACCTTAATTTTGCTTAATTTTGTCCGTAGTTTGAACGCAAATATTCAGACCTATGAGACTTTTTTTGGGTATAGCCCTTTTATGGTTATGTGTGTCATGTGAAACCATACAGGAGGATAAGGTAGCCGAGTTTCCCACCCCTTTTGAAACCTCCAAGGGCCTGGAATCTGCCACCTACCTGCAAGTAATCGATTTCTACATACAGCTTGCCAAGGAATTCCCGGAAATCAATATCCAAACTATCGGGGAGACCGATAGCGGGCTGCCATTGCACGTGGTAACCTACAATCGGGATAGCGATTTTAATTTTCAAAAAATTGGCGCGGATAAGGCTATTGTTCTGATCAACAATGGCATACATCCTGGAGAAAGCGATGGTATAGACGCCACCATGCAACTTTACAGGGATTTGGCGCTTAAAAAAATAACCCCTCCAAAAAACACTGTTTTGGTGACCATAGCGGTCTACAATGTGGGTGGAGCACTGAACAGGAATACCAGCACAAGGGCCAACCAGAACGGACCAAAAGCATACGGTTTTAGGGGGAATGCCTTGAATTATGACCTAAACAGGGATTTTATAAAGGCCGATACCAAAAACGCCAGGACCTTTGCCTCCATTTTCCATTTGGTAAAACCGGATATCTTTGTGGACAATCATGTAAGCAATGGGGCCGACTATCAATATACGTTGACCCACCTCTTTACACAGCACAATAAATTGGGTGGTGCCCTCGGGTCCTACCTTCATAACGACATGATGCCGACCCTTGAAAAGTCCTTGGGCGAGGCCAACTGGGACATAACACCTTACGTGAACGTATTTAACAAGGTGCCGGAAGCCGGGTTTGATCAATTCATGGATCACCCTAGATACTCTACAGGGTACACCACCCTTTGGAATACTTTGGGACTTATGGTGGAAACCCATATGTTGAAACCCTATGAACAAAGGGTACAGGGCACCTATGCACTATTGACCAAGGTTTTGGATATTGCGGAGTCCGACGTCAAAAAAATAAAGGAACTCCGTGAAAAGGCCAGTGCCGATAGGGCCCAGTGGAAAAACTATCCAGTGGCTTGGGCCTTGGACACCACAAAGGTTTCCAAACTTAGTTTTAAAGGATTTGAAGCCGACACCCTGATCAGCGAGGTGACCGGGTTTCCACGGCTTAGATACCATCGGGACCAACCCTTTGTGAAAGAAGTGGCGTACCGCAATTACTATACCCCAAGTCATATGGTACCAATTCCGGAGGCCTACATTATTCCCAAAGGATGGAATAAGGTAATGGACCTGTTAACCCTCAATGAGATACATTACGAAACCTTGGACAAGGATACCGTTCTTATGGTGGAAAGCTATCGCATATTGGAGTATGAGACCCAACGGAATGCCTATGAAGGCCACTATCCGCACTACAACACCAAAGTCTCCACTACTGTTAAAAATGTAGGGTTCGCTGCGGGTGACTACCTGGTTCCAACGGACCAGGCCGGAATCCGTTATCTCATGGAGACACTGGAACCCGAAGCGGTGGATTCATTCTTTAATTGGAACTTTTTTGACACAATCTTACAACAAAAAGAGGGTTTTTCTCCCTATGTATTTGAGGATGACGCACTAAGGATTCTAAAAAGCAACGAAAAGTTACGGGAAGCGTTTTTGGCCAAAAAAGAGATGGACCCAACTTTTGCGGAGAATTGGTATGCACAACTCGATTGGGTATTTAAACGATCTAAATACTACGAAGCCTCCCATTTGCAATATCCGGTCTACCGGATTGCACAAGGTACCCCTTAGGGCTCCCGTAGGTGTGTTAGTCCTTAAAAAGAATTTTGATATTGGTGTAGGAGTTGGCCAGCGCCTTTTGTATTTTCTTGGGGCCCTTCCACTTCACCTTTTCGATGCCCTCACTCTTTTGACCTGTTAAGGGCCCATCATATGAAGTCTTCATGGCAAACCAATGCACTTCCTTTAGCTTGTATACACCGTTTCTTTTAAAGATATGGTACGTGGTCCTTAAAAAGTTCTCAATCTTTAGGCCCTTTACGCCGGTCTCCTCCTCTACCTCCCTCAAAGCGGCCTTTTCCAAGGTCTCGCCCTTGTCCAACTTGCCCTTGGGCAAATCCCACTTGTCATTTCTATAGATAAACAGCACCTTGCCCTTTTTATTGGTCACCACGCCCCCAGCCGCCACGACCAAGGGAATCTTTTTGGTGAATTTTTTTAGAATTTCCTCATTATTCGGGTGATAAATATAGGCCTCGGTAAGCTTCTTTTTTGCCAAGGCGTCTATGGCATCATTGATAGCTTCACCGTTTAATAAGAAATACTTGCCGTTCGCCGTTTCCGATACTTTATTTGTTAAAATGAGGGGGGCTTCATTAACAAAAACTTTATACATTTGCGTCATGGTTTTAGACAAAGACACCGCCAAAAAAACAGCAGAACTTCTACTACAAATTAATGCAATTAAGTTGAAACCTGAAAATCCGTTTACGTGGGCCTCTGGATGGAAATCACCTATCTACTGTGACAACCGGATTATTCTTTCCTATCCGATCATACGAAATTACATCCGGGAAGAAATGGCCAAACAGGTAGAAGCGCTTTATGGCAAACCAGATGTTATCGCCGGTGTGGCCACCGGGGCCATAGGTATTGGCATGCTTGTTGCCGAACAATTGGGCCTCCCCTTTGTCTATGTGAGGCCAGAACCTAAATCGCACGGAAGGCAAAACCAAATTGAAGGATATCTGGAGCCAGATCAGAACGTTGTGGTCATAGAGGATCTAATAAGTACGGGAAAAAGCAGTTTAAATGCTGTGGATGCCCTTAAAAATAGCGGGGCCAACATCAAGGGAATGGTAGCCATATTCACCTATGGCTTTGAAGTGGCCGCCCAGAACTTTGAACAGCAACAGATCGAACTACATACTTTGTGCGATTACGAAAGTTTAATACAACAGGCATCCGATACCCAGTATATACGGGAAGAACAACTAAAAACACTATTGGAGTGGAGAAGCAATCCCTCCGATTGGCAATCTTAATCATATGCATATAGAAACCCCTAAGAAAACCGTCGCCAAAAGCAGTAAGGAAGTCTATGAATTCCTTACCGATCTCAAAAATTTTGAACGCCTAATGCCGGAAACCATCAGTAAATTTGAAGTCCTGAATGACGACAGGTTTCTTTTTGCGCTGGCAGGAATGCCAGAAATTGTACTGGAACGCAAGGCGCAAAATCCGCATGACAAAATCGTACTTGGCGCGGCCAGTGACAAGTTACCTTTTACACTGACGGCGGATATCGTTTCCCTGTCTGAAAATGAAAGTGAGATACGTTTAAGTTTTGAAGGGGAATTCAATGCTATGATGGCTATGATGATCAAGGCTCCCATTACCAATTTCATTGGGACCTTATCCGAAAATCTTGGGAAACTCTAGTACAGGAGACGTATTTCCTTTAAATCGTACGCCTGTTTTATGTTATCCTCTAGGATGACCAGCAGTTTTCCATCATGTGAGACCCCATCTATGAAACCCATGAACATCTCATCGGCCTTGTTTTTGAAAGTAGAGGGTTTCCCTTTTCTAAACAGCAGATCTTCATAGGAAGCGTGCAGTGCCTCGGCCGGTTTGTTGCTCAATACAGAAAAATAATGGGCCAGGCTTTCCAATATGGATTGCAACAACTCTTCTAGCGACAGGGTCCGTCCCAATAAGCCTTTTAGCGAGGAGGCTTGGGGAAGTCCCTTGAATTCTACCTGATTTACGTTGATGCCAATACCGATGATCGCTGCCTCGATATTCCTGCCCGAGAGGATGTTTTCTATGAGGATACCACAAATCTTATGGTGACCTGACAGAATGTCGTTAGGCCATTTAATACGTAGATCCGGAATTTGAAGTTGTTTTAAGCTGCGGCAGATCGCCAAGGACACACAGATGTTCAGTAGAAACCTATCGGCGATCGAAAAGGTATCAAATTTTTTTAAAACACTACATGTGAGGTTTTTACCTGCCTGGGATGCCCACGCTGTACCCATTTGTCCGCGACCCTTTAGTTGCTTGTTTGCAATAACGGTGGTATAATCTTCAAGCGTTTCGGAGAGCATCAAATTCTTAAGATACAAATTTGTTGAATCCGTGGCATTAAGTTTGAGTATCTGCATAGGACGGCCGTTGTGCGGTAGTTCAATCTTATGTTAAAAACAATAGCTAAGAAAACAAAAAAATAATAACTTTGTATAAATTAAAACTTTTGAATGCAGAAAAGGAAAGCTAGTGCAGATGAGTTAATCGCCTTAATTTTACATGGAATAGAAGAAGTAAAGGGAAATGACATCAACTTATTAGATCTTAGAGAAATAGAAAATACCGTTTGTGACTACTTCATAATTTGTAATGGTACTTCCAACACGCATGTAAATGCAATCGTCAGTTCGATTCAAAAAACAGTTAGTAAATCAATCAAAGACAAACCCTGGCATATTGAAGGTTCGGAAAACGCTGAATGGGTGTTGCTGGATTATGTTAATGTAGTTGTGCATGTCTTTCAAAAACATGTTAGGGAATTCTACGATATAGAAGGCCTTTGGGGAGATGCCAAGGTCACCATGGTAGAAGGTAGTTTTAATCAGTAAAATATAATGGCAAAAGACAATAATAATACTAGTCCCAAAAAACCTAAGTTCAGCTCGTGGTGGATATATGGGTTAATCGCGGTACTGTTGATCGGAGTGCAGTTCTTTGGTAGCGATAGCTTCTCCAATACAAAAAAGACGACGACCTCCGAGCTCCAAGAGTATCTTAGAAACGGTGATATCGATAAAATATTGATTATCACCAACACCCGACAGGCCAAAGTCTTCCTGACCGATGAAGCGCTGCAAAAGGACGTGCACAAGGACGTTGCGGACAAACCTTTTGCTATTACGTCGGGCATGACACCCCAATACATACTGGATTACGGCGACCTCCAAAATTTCGAGAACGAAATAAAAAACCTGAAGAAAGAAAACAATTTAGATACCATTGTGGACTATGATACCGAGTCGGATATCATTGGAAATATGCTGCTCAGTATTTTACCTTTTGTCCTTATCATAGGAATCTGGATTTACCTCATGCGCCGTATGTCTGGCGGCGGTGGTGGCGGTGCTGGCGGACAGATATTCAATATCGGGAAGTCCAAGGCCAAACTTTTCGACGAAAAAACGGATACCAGAACTTCCTTTAAGGATGTTGCCGGTTTGGAAGGGGCCAAGGAAGAGGTAGAGGAAATCGTGGAATTCCTTAAACATCCGGACAAGTACACCTCCCTAGGGGGCAAAATTCCCAAAGGCGCTTTATTGGTGGGCCCTCCCGGTACAGGGAAGACCCTCTTGGCCAAGGCGGTTGCCGGCGAGGCTAAAGTGCCCTTCTTTTCTCTTTCGGGTTCCGATTTTGTAGAGATGTTCGTAGGCGTAGGTGCTTCCAGGGTTCGAGATTTGTTTAAACAGGCAAAGGATAAATCACCTGCAATCATCTTTATTGACGAAATTGATGCCATTGGTAGGGCCCGGGGAAAAAACAATTTTACCGGTTCCAATGATGAAAGGGAAAACACCTTGAACCAGTTGCTGACCGAAATGGACGGTTTTGGCACTAACACCAATGTCATTGTATTGGCGGCCACCAACCGGGCAGACGTATTGGACAAAGCTTTGATGCGGGCCGGTAGGTTTGATCGCCAGATTTATGTAGACCTCCCCGATATTAGGGAGCGGAAGGAAATTTTTGAAGTGCACCTCAGACCCATAAAAACAGCGGAAACCCTAGATCTTGATTTTCTAGCGCGGCAGACCCCTGGTTTTTCCGGAGCGGATATTGCCAACGTCTGTAACGAAGCCGCATTGATCGCGGCCCGTAAGGAGAAAAAAGCGGTGACCAAACAGGATTTTCTCGATGCCGTGGATAGGATTGTTGGGGGACTCGAAAAAAAGAACAAGATCATTACGCCCGGGGAGAAAAAGACCATTGCCTTTCATGAAGCCGGCCATGCGACCGTAAGCTGGATGTTGGAACATGCCGCTCCCTTGGTCAAAGTAACCATTGTTCCCAGAGGGCAGTCCCTAGGGGCTGCCTGGTATTTACCGGAAGAACGCCTGATTGTACGACCAGAACAAATGAAGGATGAAATGTGTGCTACCCTAGGCGGTAGGGCCGCCGAAAAAGTCATCTTCGATAAAATCTCTACAGGTGCCCTTAGCGACCTGGAAAAGGTGACCAAACAGGCCAGGGCCATGGTTACCGTATATGGGCTCAACGATGAGATAGGAAACCTCACCTATTACGATTCATCCGGTCAGACCGATTATGGGTTCTCCAAGCCCTATAGTGAGGAAACGGCTCAAAAAATAGACACTGAAATCTCCAAGCTGATAGAGGAACAATACGCAAGGGCGGTAGCCCTGTTGGACAAACACAAGGACAAACTCACCGAGTTGGCAGAGCGCCTGTTGGAGAGGGAAGTCATCTTCAAGGATGATTTGGAGAAAATTTTTGGAAAAAGACCCTTTGAAAAAGATACTGCTAAAGACGATACCGAGGAAGTGGTGGATAAAAAACCCACGGAAATAGAGAAAGAAAATAAATAGGGCAGGTTTTACGTTATTCCTTATATATTAATTGAGAAGAATAGAAGTTTAGTACACAAGATCAATGGGGCTGTTCGGTAAGCTATTTGGGGGAGGCAGAAAAAAAGTTTCCAGGGAAACGGCGGAAACCAGGGGCGTGCATATGCCCGATCTAAATATCCCGGTAGACGAAAAATTCACGATCAACTTTAAAAAGAACGGGGGCAAGTTCCTGTACTGTGACTCTTATGGCGAAGTGAAGACCACCCTCCAAAATATTATTGAGGAGAATGGCTGGCAAGACAGTCCGTTCTTTTCGATGGATTCCAGACTGGAGGAGAAATTTTCAAAGGAGAACATTGCCTTTACCCATAAAAACAAAAACAGCGATATTTTCTTCACCACCTGTGAACACCTGGTAGCGCAAAATGGCTCCATTTTGGTTTGTTCCAATCAGCTTAAGGAACGTAAATTGGACGAGTTACCTTATAACCTGATCGTCTACGCCACCACCAGCCAATTGGTAGAATCTATCGGCGAAGGTTTAAAGGCCATTAAGAAAAAGTATCGGAACAGCATTCCAGCCAATATTACCACCATTAAACATTTTAAGGCGAAAGCCGAAAACAACAAAGATTTTCTCTCTTACGGAAGTAGTTCAAAAAATTTATATCTTTTACTTCTGGAAGACCTTTAAACATGAGAGAAATTCTAAGGCGCCTACTCACAGGGGCAGTATATGTTATTTTGCTCCTTTCCGCCGTTTTTTTAAGCTCGGATGCCTTTGACTTCCTGTTCATGGTCTTTGGATTGGCCTGTCTTTATGAGTACAAACGCATCATAGGCCTAGGGGGATATCACATCTTTATTGCCTATCTGGCTTTATGGTGGGGTTATATTTATCTGATTCATGATAAACTAATCATCAATATTTTGATGTTCCTTACCATAACGGTTAATTTTGCACTGTTGTTTTACCTGTTTTCAAAAAAGAAAAAAGTGTTCAGCCGTTTTCAAAAATTTGTTATTGGTCTCTTCTACATAGGAGGGGGCTGTATTTTTCTTACCATGATTCCCTATAAGGACAACGAGTTCGCCAAATTTCTGATCATGGGAATCTTTATCTTGATCTGGGTAAACGATTCTTTTGCCTATTTGGTAGGCAAGAGTATTGGACGAACAAAATTATATCCGGCCGTTTCACCAAAAAAAACATGGGAAGGAACCCTTGGCGGTTTTGTTTTCGCTATGGCCGCTGCTTATTTTATGGCGAAGTACGAGACAAACATATCCCTTGCGCAATGGATGATACTGGCCACCATCATTGTCATAACAGGCAGTTTGGGGGATTTGGTGGAATCCAAATTTAAAAGAGTGGCCAAGGTAAAGGACAGTGGAGCCATTCTTCCCGGCCATGGTGGAATGCTAGATCGTCTGGACAGTCTGGTATTCGCCGCTCCCTTCGCATATTTAACTTTAACGATATTTTCCTATGTTTCATAGAGAAGGCCAACGCATCATCATTATTACCTTTTTTGTGGCCAGTGCCGCCGTACTTTTGGCACACTATTACGTGAGCCTACCCTGGGCGCGCTTGAGCATACAAATTGCATCGATCCTAATCCTTATGTTGATTCTCCAATTTTTTAGAAACCCAAAACGCACGGTCTCTAAAAATTTTGACGAGGTCTTGGCACCGGTAGATGGCAAAGTAGTGGTCATTGAGGAGGTAATGGAAAATGAATACTTTAAGGACAAACGTATCCAGGTTTCTATCTTTATGTCGCCGATCGATGTACACGTTACCCGATATGCGGCCAGCGGCTCCATAAAATATTCCAAATACCATCCTGGAAAGTATTTGGTGGCCTGGCACCCAAAATCCAGCGAGGAGAACGAACGGACCACCGTTGTAATCAACACCCCAAAATTCGGGGATATTCTTTATAGACAAATAGCCGGCGCCATGGCCCGGCGTATCGTAAACTATGCCGAGGTAGGTGATAGTGTACAGCAAGGCGAGGATGCAGGCTTCATTAAATTTGGCTCCAGGGTAGATTTGTTCTTACCTTTAGACTGTCTTGTTACCGTGAAACTGAACCAAAAAGCGGTGGGCGCCAAAACTTGCATCGCCACTATAGTGGAAAAGAATGAAGAATGAGAAGTTACTTAAGGATTTTGAGGAGGCGGTGGAATTTGTAAACAATTACCAAAAACCCTTTCCTGCCGATGTCCTCCTAAAACTTTATGCCTACTACAAAATTGCCAATAAAAACTTCGGAAATCCTGGGAGCAAAACCCCCTTGATCAATGCCTTTAAAGCCAATGCCCTTATCCAGGCACAGAACATCAGTCGGGAAGAAGCCATGAAAAGTTACATCCTCTTGGTCAAGAAAGAGGTCAAAAACAACAAGTAATCCCGTCAATGGTATAAGTCCTCCAGATCTGCGTTGCAGAGTTCCACGAAAAAATTTCCCATTTTTTCTGTTACCGCTTTAAAAAACCGTTCCCCTTTTTCAACAGTAGCCGCCCTAGGGTCGCCTACCCCGGTATCGGCACTGATCTGTGACCATTTGCGTTCGGCCCATACCCAACCTTCGGAAAAGGCCTTTATTCTATGTTTTTTGGACGATCCACTGCCCCATTGATCCTTGGACAACACCAAATCTGGTCTTAGATAGAGCATCAGACTGGTCTCCATTTCATCGGCATGGTCCCCATCTTCCTCAAAATAGGCTTTTTTGTCCACTACTTGGGGCCATTGTGAAAAACTGATGAACAGGTCTGGGTATTTCAGCCCCAGTTCCCGCACCAACGGCTTAAAATTATTCCCGCCATGGCTGTTAAAAATGAGCAGTTTATGTATCCCCTGTCTATTTAATACCTCTGCAACATCGCTCAAAATGGCCAGTTGGGTGGTCGGATTCAGGTTCATGTCCAGATAAATATCGGGCTGTCCGGTGTTTACACCAAAAGGAATGGTGGGTAATATAATGACCTTGGCCCCTTTTTCCCAAGCCACCTTGGCAGCGGCTGCGGCCAACGCATCGGCCTCAATAATATCCGTGGCGTAGGGCAAATGGTAGTTGTGCGCCTCGGTAGCGGCCCATGGCAATACGGCCAGGTCAAATGTGGTGTCCTTTACGGCCTTCCAATTGGTTTCTGCAAGTATATAGGGTCTCATAGGTTTGTGCTGTTTTGAATCCACTGCTTATACGGGTATCTCGATATTTGTGGTCTCCTGTTCCGAAAAGGTAAAATAAATGCCTCCCAAAATCGTGACAAGAAAGTAAGTGGCCATCCCAAAGCGCCCAAAGGGCAGGTACGCTTCCAGTCCAAACCAATCGCCTGTCATCGCGATGAAACCAAGACCGGCTAAGCCTCGGAATATTTCTATCCATACCGCATGACCTTCTCGGTCCATGAGCGAAGTATACCCGTAGATGCCTACAAAGATAAAGGCCCCGAACAATAGCAATCCGCTAAATCCAATAGTTCCATAATTGTAAAACATGAACAAGATCATGGCCAGGGTCGCCAGCATTTGGAAAATGGCGTATCCTTTTAATTTGGCGGTAGAATTGGTATCATAACGTTCAAAGTGGTAGACGTCCTCTATGGTGCTTACGGGAAACTTTTCTTTTACGTCGGCCGGCCTCCAGCCCGTGGGCATAAACCAAATTCGCACTTTGTCCCAATAACTTTGGGTGCGCCAGGCATCCTTGATCAAACGCCAAAGGTGCTGAAAATTGATACGTACCGGATTCCAGGTAGCCGCAGGCTTTAGCACCCCATATTGTGGTGGTACTGTTTCCAATTCTTCTTGAAAGGTACCAAACCAACGGTCCCAAACACAAAGGATCTGTCCCAGATTCTTGTCTATATATTCCGGATTGATCGCATGGTGAACCCGATGTTGTGATGGGGTTACGATAATGTATTCCAGCCAGCCCATTTTTCCAATATGCTGGGTATGGTACCAGAACTGTGCGAACAAATGGATGGGGGCCAAAATAGCGATAACCTGGGCCGGAACCCCTAATAGGGCCGCTGGAAGCAACATTAAGGGAAAGTACCCTATAAGATTGGAAATGGACTGCCTCAGTGCACAGGCAAGGTTAAATTCCTCACTGCTATGGTGGATGACATGTTGGTTCCAAAAAAAATTGATATGATGGCTTAGTCTATGGTTCCAATATCCGGCAAAATCTATGGCGATAAAGGCAACCAGCCAAACCAACCAGGTGGCCTTGATCTGGGTCACCGCCAAATGTTCCAGTAAAAAAGGATATGAAACCAGGATCAATCCCAGCCCAAGGGAATCCTTCACGATATTGGTAAGGCCAGAACTGATACTGCTTATGGTATCCATCACCTTATGTTTCTGGTTTTTCTTGAAATGCCCATAGATAATTTCAATGACCAAAAGCAGAATAAAAAATGGAATGGCGTACAGCAATGCGGTGGCGTAGGTCTCCATAGGGTCTGTTATTTTTTGGGTTTCTTTACACCGGCCAAAATTTTGACGGCCAAAGTGTTCTCCTTGGGCGGAATAGGACAGGAATATTCCTTGGCGTAGGCGCAATATGGATTGTATGCCTTATTAAAATCGATGAGGATCGTATCTCCTTCCGGAATCTCAAGATCCAGGAATCGGCCTCCAGCATAGGTCTCCTCGCCATTGGTGGCATCGTTAAAGGGAAGAAAAAGATAGTCCTTGTATTCCGCTGTCTCCCTCAAATTATGACTTTGGTAAATATTAAGGACCATCACTTCACCATGGATCTCAAAAGTTGCCTCACCGTATTTTTCATAGGTAGGTGTCCTACTGGTGGTCGTCTGCATTTGAAAGGGCAGCGCGTTCAAGGTCCGCACAAAATTTGCCCTTACCCTGTAGGTGGAATCGATGGCAAAAAAAGCGTGTCCCTTGAAGTCCTTGGCTCGTTGTTTTAAAGGCGACTTCTCAGGATTCCTATAATCCTCCTCAAGTTCTTTCTGGAATTCCTCGGCAGATTGAATGGTGTCCTGTCCGCTAAGGGAAAGGTTAAAAAAGATTACGGCCAGGAGTATCGGATATACGTTGTACATACAATGGTGATTGTGGCATTCTTATCAATTCCAAATATAGGAAAAATGGAACAACCCCTTTATGGGAAGGCATGCACCTACGCAAGCTTTTGGCAACAAGGCCGTTAAACTTTATCGGCTTTTAGGGATATCTCGAAAAGACAGGCAGGGGCCTTGTGATAATGTTCGGGGAGACCCCTGGTATCCTTTAACTCAAATAGCCCTAAAAAGGTAAAACCGGCATTGGTATAGTGGGCGATCAAAGCTTTGTTGTTGCCCAGGGTGTCCAATCTTACGAAATCCTTTTGATTTTCTTTGGCATACACTTTTGACCATTCTACAATAGTGCGTACAAAATTTCTCCCCCTAAAATTGGGGTTGGTCGCAATGCGATGTATGTAAACGGCGCTATCGCTATTTTTTTCCTCCCATATTTGTTCGTCGTTAAAGGTGGTGGCCCAAACGCAGGCTACCTGATCGTCTATGAGGAGTTTCCACTGACGGTTTTCGGCGATTTCCGTCGTTACCAATTCCCGATCAAACTGTGGCCATACCACAACACCGCGTTTTGACCTTTGATATTCCGATGCCAATCCGTAAAGTCGGAAAATCTCTTCTATATCCCCTGCACTACAATTTTCGATATGCACGCCCTAGTTTTTTTTTCCGTATACGGACAAAGATCGAAATGATTTGGGACTAAAACAATCCGATACTTGCTATTGCCACATCTTTCCTCTTGGACCCGATGGGGCCAAACTAGAAAAGCCGGAAGAAAACTCCCGGCTTTTGCCTATTCAACCTACACCTATCCGTGGGGGGATAGGGCAAACACACACTACTGAGGCTGAATATCTATGCGAACAAGGTTATAGCCACCACGGGGATCTTCAAAATAGACCACTCCGGGAGGGTTGTCGTATATGCCTTTTCCAAATTGCACATCTTCCAAGTCGCTTACTCTTCTTATGCTAGTATTGACATCTGGGGCTCCCTGATCGGTCCCAGCTTGCCTAGGGGCCTGATCTGCCCCAAAGCCAACGGCTTGATCCACTTCGGTACCCGCATCAAAAAGATAGGATTCATCGCTCTCCGATGTTCCGGAGAATGGAACCCCGCTTTCATCGAACAAAGCCACCCCGTTGTTGTTATAACTGATAAACCAGTCATTGGTCTGTACAAGCATGGTCCCGATCCCTAGTTTATAATTTTGGTTCTGCGGCACCTCAATGGAAAACGTCAAGTTTTCCCCTGGGCCTATATTCACTTCCTCCGTACTGGCCGCTACAGGCAATCCCAGTGCGTTGAAAAAGGCCACTGCCGGTGCGTTATTCCCATCTTCCGCCAATTGCTCCAGTCCACTTTCGGGGTTTACGCTTGCGCCCTGTACAAAGAAGGGGTCGCTATTGGTATTAAACGCATAGACCAGACCTGGTGAAAACACGCTCAACGAAGAGGACAAACGCAAGGGAGATCCATTGGAACCGGTTTCCGTAAACCAGTTGTACAGGGCTCCCGGCATACCATCCTCGGCAATGCCTTCCAGTCCTACACCTCTATCTTCCTGACCTAAAGTAAACAAGGGCTCGGGCAAAGCATGCAACACTACGATACCTGGCGTAATCACGAATCCGTTGGTCTGACTAGGTGGCAGAGCAGGGTCTGGCGTGTTGATGGCTGTAATGGTAAAGGTAAAGGTACCTGCCGAATTCCCATCTCCATTGGTATAATCCAATACCGCAGTCATATAAATTTCCCCTGTACCTCTTCCGGGCACCAAACGTACCAAGGAATTGGCATCGGCCGGACCTACATTGGCCCCTGCCGGTGGAAAGGTTGCCGGGTCATTATCGGCCTCGGTTCCCAAGTCATAAAGCGAAAGCTGATTTGCTATGTCTACCCCGTTCAGCGCCTGTCCATTAGGGAACAGATCTATACCCTCAAGGTTTGTAGGGGCAAGGAACCAGTCATTACTGTTGCCCATCATAGTCACCGGTGTAAATTTCGTTCCGGGAACAGCCTTGAACGATATTTGGTATTGGGCACCATTGGTAGTGAGGGGCCCAGGACCACCTGCTCCTACAGGTGTCGTAAACGTATGTACATTGAGGTAATTGATTACATTGCTAATGGTGACATTGAATGTAGTGGATTGCACGGCTGTGTCGTTGGCAAGACCCAGGGAAGGATTCACTTCTTCCGCCCAATCGGAGGCAGCATCCCCATCCCCGTCATATTCAATACTATAGCTTTCCAAGGCCACGGTAGGCACAAATTCCCCTGCGGTCCAAATTCCTGCGGCTACGGCAACATCTTCACGAGGGCTTCCCCCAGCACCCCACTGCACAAAATCTACAAGGGCATCGGCGTTACCAAATTGGTTCTCCGAGTACAGTCCTAAACCTCCTTGATCGTCGGGCATGGTATAAGGAAGTACCAAAAATTCACCTGCAGCCAGTTCAATATTGCCACTTTCTGGCGTTAAATTGCCTATTTGCACATAGGTGCCTGGACCCAAACAGAGCCAATAAGAACTTAGATCGGCACTTACGTTGCCGTTATTGTAGATTTCCACAAGGTCCCGAGATCCGTACTGCACCTCGTTAATTACAAGGGACCGCATTTCCGCGGGCACGGTCAGCACGTTTTCGGCACCAAAGGTAAGGCTTGTAGTTTCGCCCCAGTTGGCAGCTCCAGTACCTTCCCCATCGAACACCAGACTGTTGTCTGCGCTGCCCATAACGGGCACAAATTCTCCTTGTGCCCAGATACCGGCACTTACGGCCACGCTTTCCCGCGGGCTTCCGGCAGCACCCCACTGCACAAAATCGGCTAGGGTTGCAGGGTCGTCAAATGCGGAATTGTCCACATACAGTCCCAAACCGCCTTCGGCATTGGGCATTTCGTAGGAAACTACCAAAAATGCACCAGGTTCCAACTGCAAATTGCCCTCTACGTTCAAGGCTCCTATCTGCCTGTAGGTCCCTGGGCCTAAACAGAGGAAATATCCCTCCAGGTCTACGGCAACATCGCCGTTGTTAAAGATCTCCACACGATCTCCGAGGTATTCCACCTCATTAAGCACTACGGAAGCCTGCCCTTCAACAGGTTCCTCTCCCCCTGGTGGCTCTGCTACCAAGTCGTCATCGTCCGAACAGGATGCAACCAGTACGGCCAATAGTAAGATTTTAAATAGATTCTTTTTCATAACACTTTTTTTAGATTAGAATAATTTTTGCCAAAACTACAAGTAACCTAAAATGAAAAACGGTGATTAAAATCACCGAAAATTGTTAAATCTATACTAAAATCCGTGAGGTTTTCGTGATACTTTAATTTCTGATCAGTTCAATGTGCCTTTTGTGCTGAATCAATAAATTTTCTTTCTGTAATTTTTTGGTGATCCTGGAAATGACCTCCCTTGAGGTACCCAGGTCGGAAGCGATTTTCTGATGGGAAAGGTGAATTTCCATGGAGCCGGAACGTTCCGATAGGTCCTCCAGGTATTTGATAAGTCGGTCTTCTATACCAAAGCACACAATATCCTTGGTAGTGCGTAAAAGATCTTCAAAATTCCGTTGAAAATCCTTTAGTATGATCCTACCAAAGGAAGGATATTTGATAAACCATTCCTTTACCTTGGATACGGGCAGACAAAGCACTATGGTAGGCTCCTCCGTAATGGCGGAGAACTGGACCGGTTTTTGATCAAACAGATGATTGAAACTTAGGATACAGGTCTCTCCAGAATTAATGTAGTAAAGCAAAAACTGTACTCCGTCCTCCTCTGCGTACATTTTAATGACTCCACTGAGGACCACAGGTAAAAAATCCAAATACGCACCTTGCTTAACCACATATGTACTGGCCGCAAATTCCTTATAAACCCCAACTTCGAGGATTTCTTCGTATAGTTGTTTTTCCAAGAGGGGAAAGCAGCGTTTGATATAGGTATGATTCTCTATTTCCATAAGCTTTAGGATGCTATTGAACGGTCCAAAAAACGGTCCAAATTAGCACTTCGCGAGATAAAACCCACGCAATTTCATCTATTTAACAGTTAGAAATGAACCCCTCCGAGGGGTCCGTGCAAAACTTCCAGGACATCTAGGGCAAAAAGCCCTTCCCTAACCCATATTTAAATCAGAAATTACCCCCCACGGTCAATCTTGCGGGGGTGTAATAATCACATGGCCCTTTTTATGGCCCTGCTCCACATACCGATGGGCTTCCACCAATTGTTCCAGGGGATAGCGTTTATCAATGACCGCTTTCAGCTTCCCGGCCTCCATCAGTTCCTTTAGATAAAGAAAATCGGCAAGTTTATAGCTCGCCAAGGCCGATATTACCTTCTTATTCGTGGTCCATGAGGTCCATAGGCCCCGAAGCATAGCGGGAAGTCTGGGATTGCCCAGAACATATCGGCCCTTCATACGTAAGGAATTTACGGTTCGCTTATAGGGAGCGCCACCTACAATATCGATGATGACATCATAGGTTTGGGCATTTTTTGTAAAATCTTGTTTGGTGTAATCAATAACATGGTCGGCACCAAGTTCCAAAAGCATGTCCAATTTATTGCCCCGGTCCACACAACTCACTTCGGCCCCGGCCATTTTCGCCAATTGCAACAAATAGGTGCCAATACTCCCCCCTGCCCCATTTATCAAAAGGTGCTCTCCGGCCGTTACGTTTCCCTTTCGCAAAAAGTGCAGGGCGTTGATGCCGCCAGTGGGGATAGTGGCCGCCTCTTCATAACTTGCATGTTCCGGTTTGTGGCAAATGACGCGCTCGTTGGACAGGCAGAGATATTGGGCGTAGGCCCCAAAACCCATACCACATTCCGCAAAAATAGCATCTCCGGGTTTTAACCCCTTGATCTTTGCACCTACTGCTTCCACTTCCCCAGCCACTTCCTGTCCTAGGATATGGATCCGAGGTTTTAGGATACCCATATACAGACGAACGGGCAACCAAATCCAAGTGGCAATGTCAAATCTGCGCAATTCACAGTCGCCCGCCGTCACTGTGGCCGCATGCACTTTGACCAGTACTTCGTTATCTTTGGGTACCGGTTGCTCCACTTCTTGGAGTTGCATCAGTTCGGGAGGACCATATTTGGTCCATACCATTGCTTTCATGGGTTGGTATTTCGTATTGTTAGGACGATTTGTCCTGGGCTTTGTTACATGCAGATATAATCTATAGGCGGCATCATGCGCCGCTGGGGTTTCCCGCGGCAATCCTACAGTTTATTCCAAATTTGCCAGACTTTTTTCCAAGGTAGCGATCTTGGCCTCAGCATCGGCCGCCTTCTTCTTCTCAAGTGCCACCACCTGTTGGGGCGCGTTGTTCACAAAACGTTCGTTGGAGAGCTTTTTTTGGACCGATTGCAAAAAACCTTTGGTATAGGACAGTTCCTCGTTTATCTTTTTTATTTCCGCCTCCACGTTCACCACCCCGCTTATCGGGATAAAATATTCGTTGCTCTTTACGCGGAAAGACAGCGCGCCTTCAGCAGCCGCCTCTACATAAGAAATATTGGATAGATGGGTCAGTTTTGCAATAACCGTGTCCCAATCCATGTCGATTTTTTCCGCATTCAGCACGGAAAGCTCCAGGGCTTCTTTTATAGGCAGGTTCTTTTCCTTTCGGATGGTCCTAATCCCGGAAACCACTTCTGAAGCATGCTCAAATCCCTTGATCAGCTTTTCATCCACCGCTTCCCGTTTGGGCCATTGGGCGATGATCAAGGCCTCCTCGGGGGTACGCTCCGTAATATGCTGCCACACTTCCTCTGTTAGGAAGGGCATAAAGGGGTGCAACAGCTTTAGGTTCTGTTCAAACAGCGCAATGACCGCTTCATAGGAAGTCCGGTCGATCGGCTGTTGATAGACGGGTTTTATAATTTCCAATAACCAGGAGCTATAATCGTCCCATACCAGCTTGTAAATGGTCATCAACGCGTCCGAAATGCGGTATTTGGCAAAATGGTTCTCAATTTCACCCAGAGCCTGCTGGAACTTGGCCCCATACCAGGCAATACCCAATTTGGAGGCCTCTGGTTGTGGTATGTCGGCCACTTCCCATCCCTTTAGCAGGCGAAAGCCGTTCCATATCTTATTGGCAAAATTTTTCCCCTGTTGGCAGAGGTCTTCATCGAACATGAGGTCGTTTCCGGCCGCAGAACTCAATAATAGGCCTACACGTACCCCGTCTGCACCGTAACTCCTGATAAGTTCCAGGGCATCTGGCGAATTGCCCAACTGTTTGGACATCTTACGCCTTTGTTTGTCACGCACCAACCCGGTGAAGTACACATTTTCAAAAGGGCGTTCCCCTCGATATTCGTATCCGGATATAATCATCCGGGCCACCCAGAAAAAAATAATATCCGGTCCGGTGACCAGGTCATTGGTAGGATAGTAATATTTCACTTCGTCATTATCGGGCTCCAAAATACCGTTAAAAACGCTGATAGGCCATAACCAGGAAGAAAACCAGGTGTCCAGCACATCTTCGTCCTGTTTAAGGTCATCCAAGGTCAATGGCCGGTCTTTTGTTCCCCTACCATCTAGCGCTTCATTGGCCAATGCCAAAGCCTTTTCTGGAGTTTCTGCGACCACGAAGTCGTTTTGCCCGTCCCCGTAGTAATAGGCGGGAATCTGCTGCCCCCACCACAGCTGTCTGGAAATATTCCAGTCTCGGATGTTTTCCATCCAATGCCGGTAGGTATTCTCGAATTTTTTGGGAAATAGCCTTACCTCTTGGGTCTCCAACACGGCTTTAAGGGCCGGTTGGGCCAGCTGCTCCATTTTTAGGAACCACTGATCCGATAGGCGGGGCTCTATTACCGCCTTGGTGCGTTCGGAAGTGCCCACCTTATTGATATAAGGTTCCGTTTTTACCAAAAAACCGCCAGCTTCAAGTTCCTTGGCAATTTCCTTGCGCACCTCAAAGCGATCTTTCCCCTCATAATGCAGCCCATGACTGTTTAGGGAAGCATCATCGTTAAAGATATCGATGATTTCCAAGTTGTGTTTTTCCCCTAGTGTTTTGTCATTGGTATCATGTGCCGGAGTTACCTTTAAACAACCTGTACCAAATTCGATATCCACATAGTCATCCTCAATAATCGGAATAATCCGCCCGGCAATGGGCACTACGGCCTTTTTGCCCTTTAGATGGGCATAGCGTTCATCTTTGGGGTTAATGCATATGGCGGTATCGCCTAAAATGGTCTCGGGCCTTGTGGTGGCAATCGTCACGGTTTCCTTGCTTTCTGCTATGGGATAGGACAAATAATACAACAACCCTTGTTTTTCTTCGTAAATGACCTCCTCATCCGAGAGCGTGGTCTTGGCCTGGGGATCCCAGTGCACCATGCGATACCCTCGGTAAATCAACCCTTTTTGAAAGAGATCTACAAAGACCTTGATCACGGATGCTGACATATCGTCATCCATGGTAAAGGCGGTACGCTCCCAATCACAGGAACAGCCCAACTTTTTCAATTGCTCCAAGATAACCCCGCCATACTTGTGTTTCCAGTCCCAAGCCTGTTTCAAAAACTCCTCTCGTGAAAGGTCGCTCTTCGCGATACCCTCTTCCTTTAATTTGGCTACCACCTTGGCCTCGGTGGCAATGGAGGCATGGTCCATTCCCGGCACCCAACAGGCGTTCTTCCCCATGAGGCGGGCCCTACGGATAAGTACATCCTGTATGGTGTTGTTCAACATATGGCCCATATGTAACACGCCGGTTACGTTCGGAGGGGGAATAACAACGGTATATGGCTCTCTGTCATCGGGTTTGGAATGGAAATAATTATGCTGTAACCAGTAGTCATACCAGTGGTTTTCCACCTTTTGAGGCTCATATTTTGAAGGGATATCCATGTTTTTGGAACAGTTTTTGTCGATAGTACGCTGGCCATACCTAATGTTGATGGATATCCAATGTTAAATTATGGTAATCCAATAGGTTTTTGCCCTATAAATAAATACGAAACAAAAATAAGTAACGTTATCAGATAACAAAAGAATTTTGGAGGTTCATTAAAAACATTTACATTTGAAATTCACCCAAAACTAGAAATGATGAAAAAAGCAGTATTAATAGTGTTTGTTGGCCTACTTGGATTTAGCCTTACGGCCCAGGACAAACAGGCGAAGATCGAATTCAAATCGGAAACGGTTGATTACGGTGAAATTGCAAAAGGCAGTGACGGGGTACGTATCTTTGAATTTACCAACACGGGTAGTGTCCCGTTGATCATCAGCAAAGTAAGCTCCAGTTGTGGCTGCACGATTCCAAAGAAACCTGAAGGCCCTATTATGCCGGGCGAAACAGGTGAGATTCAAGTGAAGTACGACACCAAGCGTGTAGGACCGATCAGAAAGGCGATTACCGTCATTTCCAATGCGGATACCCCTACCAAGGTATTAAAGATCAAAGGGGAAGTAAAAGCGGAAGGAACAAAATAAAGGAAACCCTAAGGATTTCCCATTATCATATAGCCCTGACGGTAGTACCGTCAGGGTTTTTTATTAAAAAAGTTTTTTTAGGACAAAAGTAAAAAGCATATCCCTGTTGTAACGTTCTATAAGCAGCCGTATGCGTTTCCCCTCCTTATCGTTCAACATTTTTATGATTTCCTGTAGCTTATAGTGGTAGATCCGCCTTCCGTTGACCGCTAGGATAATATCACCTTCCTGGAGGCCAGCAAGTGCCGCTGGACTACCTGCCCTAATCCCTGAAACCACGATTTCGGGCACTAGGCTAAGTCGGGTTCGATTCTCTAACAATATAGAGACATTTCCCAAGGAAGGGCCCTCACGTCTAAAGGAGACCCCATTGTTATTGGAAAGCCGCTCCGAAATATAACGTACCCCGTTGTGCTGCAGTTCTATACCACTAAGGTTGTAATGAAAGGGTTCATTGAAGTTCAGGTTCTTACGCAAAGTGACCTTGCCGTTTGGATAATCAAAAATAATGTTGAACCGTTTGAGGACCTCGCCTCCCACACTACCATTTCGGTTACCCAGGTTTTTAATCGAATTAAAGGATTGCATATCCGGAAAGGCCGCTTTGGCATCACGTAGGGCATAGGTCCCAATTTTGATGCTGTTCACCATGGTACGTCTTCCGAAAATATCCCCGTTTAAACCCCTGCCGAGAAAATCCTCATAGTTTTTTTCTGGGATATCCAGGCCTTTTTCCTGATTTTCGAACAGCCAGATGGCATCGCTACTTCCCGTATCGACCAGTAGTTTGACGGGCACATCGCTGTTATCCGGCATCAACACCTGTCCGTCTATATACGCTTTGTTGCGACTAATGGTCAAAGGAAAGGTCTCGCTCCGCCTATTTTTCTTATAGGAATAGGTCTCGGGATTATAGAATTTGATGACCTTGGAGTTATAGTTAATGTCCACCACGAAATCACGGAAAAGATCATACCCGATGATGCCATGGATCGGCATGCCCAGGGAAGGCGAAAAATTAAGGTCTTTGTCCAATACTACATATAACAATTGATCAAAGTTCCTAATGTCGCCCAGTTTGAAAATGTTTTCCTTTGAGCTGAGCGCTTTAATGGGATCACCGTCGCCCAATCCCTTGATGGTAATCTCCGAAACTTTGTTGATCTGGATCGAATCTTGATCCGATAGGTTAAAAAGAATGGGCTTACTCACCCCTGAATCCAAAATAAAGGAAAGTTTTGCCCCGTTCACTTCCAAGGGAATAATAATGAGGTTATTGATGAGTTTAAAGCGTACTTTCTCGAACTCCTGTCCCTTGGGCAAAGTAAATGTCTGAGCGCTGCCCATAAAGGGGAAGCACAGTACAAATAGGGCAATATAGGGTAGTAGTTTGCGCAATTCGCTTGTTTTTAACAGATTATCTCTCTTAAATATAAACATATTATTGGTTAATTTAGTATAGTTTAACAAATTATAAAGAGAGAATTAAAAGCTCGTGGCTATTGTTTTGTCCGCTATGATTTCCCATTTTTGCTGAAAATTAAAGATGCCATGCCATCCATATCAAGGAAGGGGCAATTAATGCCCGAATCACCTATTAGAAAACTGGTTCCCTATGCCGAACAGGCAAAAAAGGACGGTATTAACGTAATTCACCTCAACATCGGCCAGCCCGACATTAAGACCCCACAAGTGGCCTTGGACGCGGTAAAGAACAATACGCTGGATATTGTGGCCTACAGCAGGACCGAAGGTTCCGAGGCATATCGCAAAAAAATAGCCGGTTACTATGCCAAAAACGACATTGATGTAATCGCCGAGGACATTATAGTGACCACAGGGGGGTCCGAAGCACTGGCTTTTGCCATGGGCAGCATCGCAGATACCGATGATGAGATCATTATCCCCGAACCCTTTTACGCCAATTACAATGGTTTTGCCACGGCGGCCGGTGTAAAAGTAGTTCCCGTGGTATCCAGCATTGCCAATAATTTTGCCTTGCCCCCTATAGAGGCCTTCGAAAAATTGATCAGTCCACGGACCAGGGCTATATTGATCTGTAATCCCGGGAATCCTACAGGTTACCTGTACAGCAGGGAAGAAATACAGAAATTGGCCCGCATCGTAAAAAAGCACGACTTATTTCTGGTTGCCGATGAGGTTTACCGGGAATTTACCTATGATGGGAAAAAACACTACTCCATTTTACAGGAGCCCGGCTTGGAACAGCATGCCATGATCGTGGATTCGGTTTCCAAAAGGTATAGCATGTGCGGTGCGCGTATCGGGTTTTTGGTCTCAAAGAACAAGGATCTTATTAAAACGGCCTTAAAGTTTGCCCAAGCGCGTTTGTCGCCTCCCACCTATGCCCAGATAGCCAGTGAAGCGGCTTTGGAAACCCCACAGAGCTATTTTGATGCGGTTATTGAAGAATATGTGGAACGAAGAAATATACTGATTGCCGAACTGCAAAAAATTGAGGGCATTACCATTGCCAGGCCGCAGGGCGCTTTTTACTGCATTGCGGAACTTCCGGTTGAGGATGCGGATGATTTTGCCCAATGGCTTTTAGAGGATTTCAATCTTGATGGTGACACGGTCATGGTGGCCCCCGCCGCCGGGTTCTATGCCACGGAAGGCTTAGGGAAAAATCAAATCAGGATTGCTTACGTCCTGGATAAGAAAAACCTAAAACGAGCCGTGGAAGTTCTTGGGGCAGCCCTAAAACGTTATGGTCATTAATGGAAATCCTGCAGCACATATCCCTTAAAGAATACAACAGCTTCGGTATTTCGGCCAAGGCCGATTATTTTCTGGAAATTAATAACGAGGAAGCGCTGCGTGAAGCCCTTCAGTTGCGCGATCACCCTGAAAAGTTCATCATAAGCGGTGGAAGCAATATGCTTATAGTCAATGATATAAAAGCACTGGTATTGCATATCAACATCAAGGGAATTGAGATTGTCGAGGAAGATGAAGACCACGTTATCCTTAAAGTCATGGCTGGGGAAAATTGGCATCAAATGGTGTTGTGGACGCTTGAAAGAGGTTACGGGGGACTTGAAAATTTATCGCTCATTCCGGGAAGCGCAGGTACCGCCCCTATTCAGAATATCGGTGCATATGGCGTGGAACTAAAGGACAGCTTTGAAAGTTGTACGGCCATGGAAATTGCGAACCAGGAACTAAAGCAATTTTCCAAGGAAGCCTGTCGGTTTGGATACCGTGATTCCTTTTTTAAAAATGAGGGCAAGGGGAAGTACATTATTACCTCACTATGCCTTAAATTGACCAAAAGAAACCATAAGCTCAACACCACCTACGGTGCCATAGAGGCCGAACTCCAAAAAAAGGGAATAACACATCCAACCATAAATGAAGTTTCCCAGGCGGTCATAAGCATTCGAAAAAGCAAACTTCCAGACCCCAAGGAATTGGGGAACAGTGGCAGTTTTTTTAAAAATCCGGTACTCGACAAATCTGAGTTCGACCGTTTTCACCAACGCTATGCGGATGCTCCCTATTATAAAGTTTCCGAAGACACCTATAAAGTTCCAGCTGGATGGTTGATCGAACAATGTGGCTTTAAGGGAAAACGCTATGGCGATGCCGGTGTGCACAAGCGCCAAGCGCTGGTTTTGGTCAATTATGGGAGCGCCAGTGGTAAGGAAATCATGGATTTGGCCGATAAAATTCAGAAAAGCGTTTTGGACAAGTTCAACATTCGTATCTTGCCAGAGGTCAACATCATAAAATAACCCCTGAAGAAAGATTCTACAGGGGCTATACCAAACCAAACTAACCAAAAACTAAATGTACAATAACCAGTTGTACATTTATCTAATTAAATATTGAGATAACGCTTAATAACAATCAATTTTATATTTTAGCGTTATTCTATATACGGTTTAAGTGAAGCATTTGGATGCTAGCTTGACATATTTTTTTGGCCCGCAAATCGGCTTATGAGCACACTACTTGAAAAACATATTGTTGAACTCCTTGAGGAAAGGAACGAAAAGGCCATTTCACTGCTCTACGAGCACTATGGGGACACCCTATATGGGGTGGCACACAAGGTACTTCGCGACGAGGAACTGGCGCAGGACGTATTGCAGGAAAGTTTCGTTAAGATCTGGAAAAAATCGGACTCCTATGACTCTACCAAGGCCAAGTTGTTCACTTGGCTTTTCAGGATCACCAGAAATACCGCTATAGATAAACTTAGAAGTACCAACACGAAAACGGATCGGGAAATCCAAATGGACGTTTCTGACGTATATAATTTAGGCGTTGACAGTATTAGGCCCGAGTTTATGGACGTTCGGGAAAATCTGGACAAGATCGAATCCAAGTATCAAATTGTGCTCGAAGCCCTTTTTTTTCAGGGTATGACACAACAAGAAGCCAGTGAAGAACTGGATATTCCCTTGGGGACCATCAAATCCAGGTTGAAGATCGGTCTAAGGGAATTAAGGAAAATTTACGGCACCTCGATGCTGTTGATGCTTTTAATACCATTGTTATCATGAAAGAAAAAATACGCATATTTTTAGATACGGATCTACTTGAAAAGTATTTGTTGGGGACCACCTCGAGCGAAGAGACTTTGCAGGTAGAACGCTATATTGCCATGTATCCCGAGGTACGGGACACCTATGACGAACTGCAGGAAAACCTGGAGACCTTCGCCAAAATGCACGCCATTAAGGCGCCAGAAGGCCTAAAGGATAGAATTTTGAAACGCATAAAAGCGGAAAACAGCGGCAGGAGAAGATTCTTGCGTTACGCGATTGCCGCTAGTTTTGTTGCCTTTATTTTCGCTGGAGCGTCCTATTTCTTCTGGAACCAAAACCAAAACCTAGTGGAGGAAAACACCATTGTTTCCAATAAGATCAAGGATTTGGAGCAGGATATGAGAGAGCGCTTGGAAGATGTGAGGAACCAGTTCATTGTACTGAACAATCCACAGACCAAGAAGTATACGGTAATGGGCAACAAAAAGGCACGTGACTTAAAGGCCGTGGCTTATATCAACCCTGTTAAAAAACTTTCTTACATCAATGTCAGTAAGTTACCCAATCTTCCCGAGGACCAATGCTACCAGATGTGGGCAGAGGTCAATGGGGAAATGGTAAATCTTGGTATCATTACCGAGGCGGACAATACGGAAAAACTGTTGGCACTACCTTATGCGGAAAATGCCATAAGTTATATTACCATAGAGCCCAAAGGGGGTAACGAAACCCCCACTGTGGCGAACATTGTGGCCAATATCGCATATTGAGTCCCAGTTTCTTAAAGGAACCCTAAATACCCTGATACAAGGACGATATTTTCGTATCTTTGCGCAAACCTTGTACTATGAAATTAGTTCTGCTGACCATTGGTCTTCTAGCCTTGGCCTTTTCCGGTATCGCCATAAAACTCTGGGCCAAAAAAGACGGTAAATTTTCAGGCACCTGCGCCAGTCAGAATCCGTTTCTGAACAAGGAGGGGGAAGCCTGCGGCTATTGCGGAAAACTTCCCGATGAGCAGGATTGCAAAAGAGAAACCGTCGGGGAAATTCAATAGGCCAAAAGCACATTGCCGCTTCCGCATAAACTACACCTCACTTGGGCAAAACCGAAGAAACGCTTAAAAATACGATCGAAAAGGCCAAAAAGGGCAATCAAATTGCATTTAGCACCCTTTTGGATACCTTTTGGAACGATGTCTACGGATTTCAGCTCATACGGACCAAAAACGAGAACGACGCCGAAGACATTACCATTCAGACATTTTCCAGGGCCTTTGACAAGATCGATTCCTATGATGCCTCCTACGAATTCAAGACCTGGTTGATCACCATTTCCAAAAATTTACATGTGGATCTTATCCGGAAAAGAAGGAGAAATGTCCTTGAAAGTACGGAAAGTGGCAACCATGATGCCATTAAAAAAGTTTTGGACGATACCCCTTCTGCCGAGGACCAATTGATTACCGAACAGAATTTGGCAACGCTCTTGCAGCACATAAAGGAGTTAAAGCCCCACTATCAAAAAGTCATTAATCTCCGGTATTTTAATGAACTGAGCTATGCAGACATTGCGTTACAACTGAATGAGCCCGTGAACAATGTAAAAGTGAAGCTCCTAAGGGCGAAAAAGCTCCTGGCCGAAGTCATAAAAAGCAAGGCCTGACATCCAGTGGCCCTCGACATCGAATTGTTTTTGGAACATCCGGGGGGAATCGGGCCAAGGCATTTTGTTTTCGTTGCCCGCCCAAAATTAGCCAGGTCGCTACATTGTGCATTGCCATAAATCCCCCATTTAGTTCGTATATTTGTATAAAAATAACGCATGAGCACAGAAACCCTGGAAAGTGTCGTCCCGCCCAAAGGAAAACCCAAATGGTTACGGGTAAAACTGCCTACCGGTAAAAAATATACCCAACTTCGAGGGTTGGTAGACAAATACGATTTGCACACCATATGTACTTCGGGGAGCTGTCCGAATATGGGGGAATGCTGGGGTGAGGGTACGGCCACTTTTATGATCCTAGGAAATATTTGTACCCGTTCCTGTGGTTTTTGCGGTGTAAAAACCGGACGCCCGGAAGAAGTGGATTGGGAAGAACCCGAAAAGGTGGCGCGTTCCATAAAAATAATGGGGATCAAACATGCGGTGGTCACGTCCGTGGATCGGGATGACCTAAAGGACATGGGTTCCATAATTTGGGCAGAAACCGTAAAGGCCATTAGACGTATGAACCCCCAGACCACCCTGGAAACATTGATTCCTGATTTTCAAGGCATCCATACCCATTTGGACCGAATTATTACCGTAGCACCAGAAGTGGTATCGCATAACATGGAAACCGTAAAACGACTCACCAGGGAAGTGCGGATACAGGCAAAGTACGACCGCAGCCTGGAAGTGCTGAGCTATCTGAGAAAAAATGGGGTAAACCGTACAAAATCTGGCATTATGCTTGGCCTGGGCGAGCAGGAAGGAGAGGTAATCCAAACGCTGGAAGATCTTAGGGACGCCCACGTGGATGTGGTTACGATAGGGCAATACCTGCAACCTTCCAAAAAGCACCTGCCCGTAAAGGAGTTTATTCTCCCCGAACAGTTTAAGAAATATGAGGAAATAGGATTAAAAATGGGCTTTAGACATGTGGAAAGCGGCGCACTGGTACGTTCTTCCTACAAAGCCCACAAACATATAAATTAGCGGACGCATTGTAGTATGAACTCCCGCCTAGGCGGGATTTTTTTTCTGTATGAAGGAAATTAGAATTGGAATCAATGGTTTTGGCAGAATAGGCAGGACCTTTTTTAGATTGGCACAAAAGCATCCACATTTAAAGGTGGTGGCAATAAATGATTTGGCCGATGCGCTTACCCTGTCGCATTTATTGAAATACGACAGCATGCACGGTATTTTTGACGGGGAGATCTCACATTCGGAACAACATATCCAGGTAAACGGCTCTGAAGTGGCCATGCTCAATGGATGCTCCCCCGCGGAAATTGATTGGGCGGCCCATCAGGTAGACCTAGTCATTGAGGCATCGGGCAAGTTTAAGACCCGCGAGCTACTGGAGCCCCACCTTTCCAACGGGGCTAAAAAGGTAATTTTAACGGTACCCCCGGCCGAAGATGATATAAAAATGGTTGTTTACGGCGTTAATGAACACATTTTGGAAAAAGGGGATGCCATTATCTCCAATGCCTCCTGTACCACGAACAACGCCGCTCCCATGATCAAAGTGATGCAGGAACTTTGTGGTATTGAACAGGCCTATATCACAACGGTACATTCCTATACCACCGATCAAAGCCTGCACGATCAACCCCATAAGGACTTGAGAAGGGCCCGGGCCGCCTCTCAGAGTATAGTACCCACCACTACGGGCGCCGCTAAGGCGCTGACCAAAATTTTTCCAGATCTGGCACAGGTCATTGGTGGTTGTGGCATACGTGTACCCGTTCCCAATGGGTCGCTGACCGATATTACCCTAAATGTTAAAAAGGAGACCTCCATTCAAGAAATTAATGATACATTTAATGAAATTTCGCGAAATGAGCTAAAAAACATACTTTTCTATACGAAAGATCCTATAGTTTCCATAGATATAAACAATAGTTGTTACTCTTGTACGTTTGATTCTCAGATGACTTCCGTTGTAGGAAAAATGGTGAAGATCATTGGATGGTATGACAATGAGACAGGATATAGCAGTAGAATTATAGACCTTATCAACTTATTGATAAAGAACAGATACTTTTGAGATTCGTATTGTCACATATACGGCTTGCAAACGCGCTTTTAATTTTGGCCTTTTGTGCCTTTCAAAGTGCATACGCCCAGGAGACCCCTTCTCCTGACCGCAGCGTGCAGTCTTATTTTGACCAAGCCTTGGTCCTTAAGAACCAAAACAAGATAGACCGTGCACTGGAAGTCTTGAACCGGGCTGCAGAGCTCGCTGAAAAAAATGAGGACGAAAAAGCACTGGTAGATAGTTACCACAGATTTGCCCTGCTATATCTGGAACTCGATAAAACGGACAACACGCTCTTCTATTGGGACAGGGCCAAAGTACTGCTCAATGATATCGCTTACCCTTATGGCAATGCCGTGCATAAATACATAGAGGCGATCGTGCTCTATCTGCAGGACCAAAATTTCCAGGCCATCTATATGCTGAACGATGCCAAACAACTGAACAACGACCGGAACCTGCTCAACAACATTCTCCTGGCCGAGGCCAATATCTACATGAATATTGAAAAATACGACAGCGCCTCCAAAAATTTCAATTCCCTGGTCGTGAACAACGATGTCTATGAAAAAGAATACCTAGCCACCAAGGCCTATATGGGACTGGCCAGATTGAACGAGAAAACCGAAAACTGGGAGGAAACCATAAAAAGTGCTTCCGGAGCGCTTGCCCTCGCGCAGGAAAATGGCTTCTCCAAGGAAGTATTTGAGGCCAATGTGTTATTGGGCAGGGCCTATGAAAAAGTACAAAAATACGATCTGTCACTGGTACACAATAGAAATATTCTCCAGATAAAGGATTCCCTTTTCACTATTGAAAAGGTAAAGACAGAGGCCAAGACGGCCGATAAAATCCAGTTCGATTTTATGAACGATGAGATTAGGCGCCAAGATGAAAAAATTGAGGAGCTGAACGAATCTGCCAACCGTTCTGAAATTACAGCAATCCTTACCTCGGCCTTTTTGACCATTATTTCCCTCTTGGCAGTATCGCTTTACAGAAACAACCAGATCAAACTAAAGACCAATGATCTGTTGCAGACCAAGAACAAGGAACTGCAGAACGCAAGGGATGCGGCGGTACAAGCCATGGAGGCCAAAACCAATTTCCTCTCTACCGTAAGCCATGAACTCCGGACGCCATTGTACGCCGTTACCGGACTTACGCATTTGCTGCTAGAGGAAAACCCGAGCGAAAACCAGAAGGAACATTTAAAATCCCTGAAATTTTCGGGAGACTATCTGCTGAATTTTATCAATGATATTCTTCAGATCAACAAAATAGACGCCGATAAGCTAGAACGGCTGAGCATAGAGTTCAATCTCAAAAAAGTACTGAACGATGTCATCAGTTCCCTTCAGCAAAGCGCCAAGGAGAACCGGACCGAAATCGTATTGGAATATGATGATGAGATACCATCACACCTTATGAGTGATCCCCTAAAACTCTCACAGGTCTTTATGAACCTGATCGGTAATGCTCTAAAGTTTACCAAGAACGGTACCGTTACGGTAATTGCCAAATTAATGAAGAAGGTAGAAGAGGATGTTACGATCTACTTTGAGGTAAAGGATACCGGGATAGGTATTTCAAAAGAGCAGCAGAAGAGCATTTTTGACAGTTTTGAACAGGGGTCTATCCAGATCAACAGAGAGTACGGCGGTACTGGTCTGGGGCTTACCATTGTAAAAAGTTTGCTAGGCCTCTTCGATAGTACCATTCAACTGGAAAGTGAGTTCGGCAAGGGCAGCTCCTTCTTTTTTGAATTGAACCTGAAAAGCAAGGACAGTCTTGTTGACGACATTCCGTTCGAAATCACACAGAAGGACTATAATCTTAAAGGATTGCACCTTTTGGTGGTAGAGGACAATAAGATCAACCAGGTGATTACCAAAAAGATGTTGAGCAAGAAAGACATCACCTGCGAAATAGCCAGCAATGGTACCAAGGCCGTGGAACTGGCCAACGAAAACAAATACGATGGCATCTTGATGGACATCCATATGCCAGGTATCAGCGGCGATGAGGCAACGAGGCAGATCAGAGAGTTCGACAAGGAAATTCCGATCATAGCACTTACTGCTATTTCCCTGGACGATAGTTTAGAGAATTTTTATGCGGCGGGTTGTAACGATGTGGTCACCAAACCCTTTAAACCTGAGGTATTCTATCAAAAAATCGGGGAGAATATTTTGGACAAACAGATTAAGAATACCACCTCATAGCGTTGTCAAGGCATCCGATAATGCTTTTTTTCCTTTTCCAAGAAACTGATGTTTGATACCAAGATAACACAGTTGGTCCACCTTGCCCTTTAAACGTACAAAATCCTTTTCAGTTGTGAGTACCATCTCCCTCCCGTTCAACGAACGTATTTCTTTTTCGGTGAAAAAATGATGGTCCCGGTAGGACAAATGTTCAAAGGAAATGCCCTGTCCCTTCAAAAACTCCAACAAGGGCTGCGGTCTGGCAATACCCGTAACCAAGGTAAGTTTTTTGGTCTTGAGCCACATCAGCGGCTTGGGCGTTGGTAAACCTTTCAATTCCCCATCATAGGCCAGGGTACTGAACAATACCTGCTGATCCGGCAGCGGGTGTAGTTTTTTCCGAATATCATTTTGTTCGGTTTGACCCAGGTGATCTGGGCATTTGGTCACTACAATGAGGTCTGCGCGTTTGGCCGTGTACCGGCTATCCCGTAGATCCCCCGTGGGCAAATACCAATCATCGCAGTACAAATGGTCATAGGCTGTGAGCAAAATAGAAAAGCTTGGTTTCACCCTGCGATGCTGATAGGCATCGTCCAAAAGAATTAGATCGGGAGCTACCTCTGCTTCCAAAATGGAAATCCCGTTCCGTCGATCTGCATCCACCGCCACCGTTAGCCCTGGAAATTTCGAATAAATCTGAAAAGGTTCGTCACCCAATTCCAGGACCGTGCTGTTAGGCCCTGCCAGCACAAACCCTTTGGACCTTCTACCATAGCCCCTGCTCAATACGGCTATTTTACGCGTATCTTGCAATTCGGACGCCAAATATTCTATCATTGGGGTCTTGCCCGTGCCGCCCACGCTCAGATTTCCTACGCAAAGGGTGGGGGTAGCAAAGGATTTGCCGGTAAAAATGCCGGTGTCGTAGAAATAATTCCGCAAGCGCACCACGACCGCATAAACCAAAGATATGGGGAATCCTATTTTTCTTAACAGTTGCATCGGAACGAAAATATAATATTTTATCTTTGGTCACCTATAAAGTTTTGAAATGATTGTAAAGGAAGTAACCGCCATACTGGAGGAATTGGCCCCTTTGGCTTACGCAGAAGACTTTGATAATGTGGGCCTTTTAGTGGGCCGTGCCGATACGGAAGTGTCCGGTGTACTGGTTACCTTGGATACCCTGGAAAATGTGGTGGACGAGGCCATTGCCAAAAAATGCAACCTCATTGTCAGTTTTCATCCCATTATTTTTCAGGGTCTGAAAAAATTGAATGGAGCTACCTATGTGGAACGTGTGGTCATCAAGGCCATACAGCACAATATCGCCATTTACAGCATGCACACGGCACTGGACAATGCCATGGAGGGCGTAAACGGAAAAATCTGCGATATGTTGGGCTTAGGGAAACGTAAGATCCTTATCCCAAAAAAGGGAACCATCAAAAAACTCTCTACCTATGTACCAAAAGCAGATGCCGCCGTACTGAAAGAAGCACTTTTTGCTGCCGGTGCGGGCAATATTGGCAACTATAGCCATTGCAGCTTTACCGCAGAGGGGACGGGAAGTTATCAAGCTGGTGAAAACGCCAACCCTACCAAGGGAGCCATAGGCAAGACACATTATGAAGAGGAGACCCAAATTAATGTAACCTATCGGAAAGCAAATGAGGCTCAGGTGCTGACTTCCTTATTAAAAAACCATCCTTACGAGGAAGTAGCCTACGAACTCTTTACCTTGGAGAATCGCGATCAGCAAATTGGAATGGGCATGATCGGGGAGCTTCATGTTCCTATGGTAGAGCAGGCCTTTTTAAAATTGATCAAGGACAAAATGCAGGTTTCGGTGATAAGGCATTCCAAACTGTTGGGCAAGAAGGTAAAAAGGGTGGCTGTCCTGGGCGGGAGCGGAGCCTTTGCCATAGCAGCCGCAAAGGCCGTAAAGGCCGACTTTTTTATTAGCGCAGACCTTAAGTACCATCAGTTTTACGAAGCGGAAAACCAAATAGTGCTGGCAGACATCGGACACTATGAAACTGAGCAGTTTACAAAACAACTTTTAGTTGATCATCTTACAAAAAAAATTCCTAATTTTGCAATCTCTTTATCGGAGAGCATTACAAATCCCATCAAGTATTTTTAAATATGGCAAAAAAAACAGAAGCGACGGTAGAAGAAAAATTAAGGGCATTATACGATTTGCAATTGATTGATTCTAGGGTCGACGAGATACGCAGCGTACGCGGGGAATTACCTTTGGAAGTAGAAGATCTGGAAGATGAGGTGCTTGGGCTTAAGACGCGACTGGACAAGTTGAAGACCGATGTGGAAACCATCAACTTCGAAATTGGTGCCAAAAAGAACTTGATCGAGGAATCCAAGGTATTAATCAAAAAATACGCGGAACAGCAAAAGAATGTACGTAACAGCAGGGAGTTCAACTCGCTGACCAAGGAAGTGGAATTCCAGGAATTGGAAATACAGCTTGCCGAAAAAAATATTAAGGAATTCAAGGCCCAGATTGACCAGAAGAAAGAAGTGGTCTCAGAGACCAAGGAACGCTTAACGGAACGCGAGGCCCATTTGAAGCATAAGAAGAGTGAATTGGACGCCATATTGGCGGAAACGGAGAAAGAGGAAAAAGCGCTTTTGGCCAAGTCGGAAAAATATGAGGAGCAAATTGAGGAACGCCTGGTCATGGCCTACAAACGCATCCGGAACAATGTCAAGAACGGTTTGGCCGTAGTTCCCGTGGAACGTGGCGCTTCCGGAGGGTCCTTCTTTACCATACCACCACAGGTACAGGTAGAAATTGCCTCCAGAAAAAAAATCATTACCGATGAGCACAGTGGGCGTATCCTTGTAGATCCCACCTTGGCAGAAGAGGAACAACAGAAAATGGGCGAGCTCTTTTCAAAATTGTAGTTAGGAAAGTTCATTCAAGTATAGGAAAACCTCGATCTTTTGGTCGGGGTTTTTATTTACGGGCAAAGTAAGGGTTGTATCCGTTCGGGCAAGTAGCCAACCGAAATCAAGAAGCGAGCAAGCCCAAAATTTTCTCCTCTACCTCCCTACTGTTCCATTTATCGGCTATGTTGGGCATCTGCATTACCTGTTGCATAACCTTCTCCTGTGCATCCCCAATGGCCAAAGCTTCGGCATAAGGCCGATTGGAAAAGGTTACACGGGAATACACCGGAATCCATTTTTCCGGGTACTTGTCGGCAAAGCGTTTTTCAATCTTTTTTTGCAACAAAAATTTGGGGTCCGCCGTCTTGCTGCTCATTTCCATAAAATTCCGGTAGCTGAGTTCGGCAATGGCATCGGCATTGGGTTTTCGTTCCTTCTGATATTCCTGAAAGGTCTTCTCCCAATCATCCCCGTTTTCCTTGATCAGGCGGTTAAGTACGTAGATATCCTCAAAGCCGGCATTCATCCCTTGTCCGTAAAAGGGCACCACGGCATGTGCCGAATCGCCCACCAAGGCCGCCTTGTCCCAATAGGTCCACGGATAACATTTCATTGTGACCAGGGCACTGGTAGGGTTTTTAAAAAAGTCGCGCGTCAAATTTTCGATATCCTTGGTCACATTGGGGAAATAGGTCTTAAAAAAGGTCTTGGCATCGGCCTCCGTGCCAAGGCTTTCAAAGGAGACCTCCCCTTCGAAGGGCAGGAACAGGGTACAGGTAAAGCTACCGTCCAAATTGGGCATGGCGATAAGCATAAAATCGCCCCTGGGCCATATATGAAAGGAATTCTTATCCAATTTATGGGTCCCATCGGCATTGGGCGGAATGGACAATTCCTTATATCCCACATTGATAAAACGCTGGGAATAGTCAAAGCGGCTACGGCGCTGCATCTTATGGCGTATCCTTGAAAAGGCGCCATCGCAGCCAAAGACCATATCAAACTGGTACTCCTTCCATTCGCCTTTTTCCGTAGCCCCGGAAAAAAGCTTGGCTTCGGGAAGGCTTACGTCCCATATTTTTTCCTCAAAATGGAAATCCACCCCGGCTGCTTCGGCAAGATCGATCATCTTTCTGTTCAGGACCCCCCTCGATATGGACCAGATGGCTTCGCCTTCCTTGCCATATTTTTGGAAATACATCGGTTTTCCATTTACGTGCATTGCCCGCTTGTCCAAGGGGATGGCTATTTTTTTGATTTCTTCCTCTATGCCCACCTCGCTAAGGGATGTCCATCCTCGGTTGCTCATGGCCAAATTAATGGATCGACCCGAAAATTCTACCTTCCGTACGTCCGGTCTACGATCGAACACGGTGACGGAGTGTCCAAATTTTTTAAGATAAAGTGCAAGAAGTGACCCCACCAGTCCAGATCCGACAATGGCAATGTTTTTGGAAATTGGTTTCATAGGTGCTATTATTCCAAGAATTGGATAAACGCTAAAGTTAATAAAATTGGATTACTCCTGATATAAGCGTCCCTACAAAGGAGCTATGGAGAGACCATAGCGGTCATTTTATATCTTTTTTAACAGCCCGTCGAAGGCCAAGAATACCTTTCTGCCCGTATATATTATGAATTTTCCGCTTAGGCGTCCATATATATCCAAAAAAGTCCTTCACATTAAGTTTGCGAAGGACTTTTTCCATATGAGGGCCAAGGCCCTATTCCAAAATACCGTCCACGATACCGTAGGCTATAGATTCCTCAGCATTCATCCAATAATCCCTATCAAAATCCCGCATTACGCGTTCGTAATCCTGTCCGCAATTTTCCGACAGGAGTTTGGCGCTTAATTCTTTGGTCTTTATGATTTCCTTGGCCTGAATCTCTATATTGGAAGCTTGCCCCCGTGCACCTCCACTGGGCTGATGGATCATCACCTGGGCATGGGGTTGAATAAAGCGCCTTCCTTTCTTTCCTACCGAAAGCAATATAGACCCCATGGAGGCCGCCAGACCGGTACATATCGTGGAGACCGGACTTTTTAATGATTTGATCGTATCGTACATAGCGAAGCCAGAGGTAACATAACCTCCCGGACTGTTGATGAACAACTGTATTTCCTTGTTGTTTTGCATGTCTAGATAAAGCAGACGGTCTATGACGTGCTTGGCGGTATCATCATCTACCATGCCCCATAGAAATACTTTTCTTTCCTCCAACAATTTTTCGTCAATGGCCTGCTGTACTTTTCCTTTTTTAGAACTCATTTTTTGTTTTCTTGTTAGGTTTCAAAATTAATCAAATTATTGGGAAATGCTACCCCCACAAACCTGGCGATTTCTAGAATTAAACTATAAAAGCGAGTATCTTTGTGGAAAAGCATAAAAATGAAAAAAATTGTATCCCTTCTTGTCCTTGGTGTGCTGATCTTATCAAGTTGTAAAACGGAGAAAAAATCGGAAGCATCCGCAATTGAAAAGGAACTGACCATCTTGGAAAAAGTAGCCTTTGCCCACGGTTATGAAAATTGGAAAGATGTAAACGAAATTAGGTTCACCTTTAATGTGGACAGGGATACGACCCATTTTGAACGCAGCTGGACATGGAAACCAAAAAGCAATGATATCGTGGCCATAGGAGCCCAGGATACCCTTAGCTACAATAGGGGGAACATGGATAGTGTTGCCCTTAAGACCAATGGCGGTTTTATCAATGACCGATATTGGCTACTGGCGCCCTTTAATTTAGTCTGGGACAAGAACAATATTAGCTATGAGCACACAACGGAGGTACAAGCCCCGATCAGTAAGCAAGCGATGCAAAAATTGACCATTGTTTATGGGAGCGAAGGCGGGTATACGCCGGGCGACGCTTATGATTTTTATTTTGGGGATGATTATCTGTTGAAAGAATGGGTTTTTAGAAAAGGGAACCAAGCCGAAGCTTCCCTGACGACCACCTGGGAAGGTTATATTGACCAAAAGGGTCTTAAATTAGGTGCTATGCACAAAAATGCGGAGGGGAATTTTAAACTTTATCTGTCCAATATTGAGGTGCAGACCAAATAGTTGCATTTGTTGTTAGCGACTTTTTCGGTACATGATAAAGGTGGCGACCAATACTACCACGCAGCAACCAAGTAAGGACATGAAGCTCAGCTCCAGGGAGTAAGACTCTGCTATGAAACCTAAAATAACCGGGCCCAGCAGAAAGCCAGTATAGCCGGTTCCTGCAATAAAGGAGACCCCTTGTGCGGATTCTACCCCCTTAACATTGCCGCCAATTCTAAACAGTTCGGGAATGATTACGGAGAAACCAAGTCCGATCAGGGCAAAACCGGTAATGGCCAGGTAGGTCAAGGTACTCAGCACCAGAACATAGCCGACGATGGCAATAAGGCTGCCCAAGCCAACAATTTTTATAGATCCAATCTTGGCACTGATACTATCCCCTAAGAACCTACCCAAGGTCATGGTGGCCGAAAAGGCCAAAAACCCGGCGCCTATCAAGGTCTCTGGCGCCATACTCACTTCTTTTAAAAAGAGACCGCTCCAATCTACCACAGCTCCTTCACTTCCCATAACCACAAAGGACACGATTCCGATAAGCAGCAGGGGCTTGAACAACTTAAGACTAAAACCCTCCTTTTCCACCGGCGCCGCACGAATATGTAGGTATTTTTTATAAAAAAATAGGTTGACAATAATGACCAGGGCCACTGCATACGCCATATGAAGGGCCGGATTCCCGATCGCTACGATCAAAAAACTGCCCAAACCTGCCAATACACCCCCCAAACTAAAGAACCCATGGGCGGCGGACATGAAGTTTTGTCGGTCTTCCTTTTCTATTTCGGTCACTAGCGTATTCATGGAGATATCCGTAAAACCATTGGTGGCCCCGAAAACAAAAAGGGAGGCCATAAGTACGTAATAGTTGGGTGCCAATAAGGGTGCCAGAGCGGTAAGGCCGCTTAGGATTACCCCGTAAAAGGTTGCCTTGCCCACTCCAATCCTGTTTATAATCCATGCCGCAATGGGAAAAATAGTGAAGACACCTAGGGCAAGAAAAAAAATAGCGATTCCAAGATCGGCCTTGTCGATACCCAATTTCTCCTTTACGCTTGGTATGTAAATGGCCCATGTGCCAAAAAGCAGATTTAGGCATGCAAATACCCAGGCAGGGCCAAAATAACGCGGATTGGAAAGGATGAGTACGAGCGACTTCATAGGTACTGTTGGCTATAAAACTAAATATACAATCAATAGGTAAATAGGGTACGAACATCCAACAGTACCTCCTTTGGGATACTTGTACGGATTCTTCCTATTTCTACAACAAAATAACAGGGATAAAAAGGGAAAAAGTAGTATTAAATATTCTATTGTTAAGACAAAATATTCTTTTTATGATTGATTTTGACAAATTTATGATAGTTTTGACTTATGCGACCGATTTATGAAAATGTGGATGTAGGCATCCATGCTTCCCTGAAAATAGCAACGTACACCCAGGATGATGGCTGTGAATCGGCCAATTGGCACATTCACCCCGAATACGAATTGGTCTACATAAAGAATGGGCGTGGCACCTTGCAAATAGATACCCACTCGATTCCGTATTCCGATGGAGTCCTGGTTTTTTTGGCGGGTAACATTCCCCATGCCGATTTTGGGAACAAGGTCTACGGGAACAATATGGAGGTGGTGGTTCAATTTGGCAATGAATTTATCGAAGAAAAGCTCAGCCACTTTACTGAATTTAGACACATCGTTAGGCTAATCCGCCGTTCCAAAAACGTGTTGCTTTTTGATCCGGAGGTGAAGGCTAAGCTCTCGGCGCGTTTTGAGGCATTTGAGCAGCTCGATGCTACTGAAAAATTGCTTAACCTTCTTTATATCCTGCAGCAGTTGGCAAAGACAAAAAGCTATAGCTCCCAGTTTCAGAAGCGTGAACCTTCGGCATTCAAAACCGATGAAATAGACCGGCTCGAGTTCATATTTGAGCATGTCAACGCCCATTTTGCGGGTCACTTAAGCACATCGGAAATAGCAGCAAAGGTGGGCCTTACCACCAATTCATTTTGTCGGTTTTTTAAAAAGATGACCAACCAGTCCTTTATTCAGTTTGTAAACGAGTTCCGGGTAAGAAAGGCCAAGGAACTCTTTGACGGGAACCTAAGCTCCGTCTCACAGGTCATGTACCAATGTGGTTTTAACGATCCCTCCTATTTTACAAGGCAGTTCAAAAAATACCAGAAGTTTGCTCCAACCGACTATCTTCGACACAAGGCTTTGAGTGCATAGGTCAGTCGCCGAGAATACCTTGCTTCAATATCTGGCCAAAACGGTACATATCCTCAAAAGAGCAATAAAAAGGGGCCGGAGCCAGGCGAATGACATTAGGTTCTCGCCAATCGGTAATCACCCCGTTCTCCATGAGATAATCGAAGAGTGCCCTCCCCTCCCCGTGCAAAAAAACAGACAATTGGCATCCCCGCTCCTCCGGGGTAATAATTTCGAAAGAACTGTCGACCTCAGCATCAATGGCGTGCAGGACAAACTCCAAATAAGCGGTAAGGATCTTTCTTTTCGCTATAAGGGCTTCCATGCCCACCTCGTCAAAAAGCTCCAAGGAAGCTAGGTAGGGCGCTACGGAAAGCACGGGAACATTGCTAATTTGCCAGGCATCTGCCGAGTCCATGGGCTCAAACTCGGGCTTCATCAAAAACCGCGTTTCTTTTTTGGTGCCCCACCAGCCTTCAAAACGGGGAAGGTCCTTGTTGTTTAGATGACGTTCATTTATAAAGACCCCCGAGGCATTTCCCGGGCCGCTATTCATGTACTTATAACTGCACCAGGAGGCAAAGTCTACATCCCATTTATGCAGGTCCAGCTGCACATTACCCGCGGCATGGGCCAAATCCCAACCCACCACGGCCCCGGCCGATTTTCCAGCCTTTGTTATGGACTCCATGGCCAGGACCTGACCGTTGTAATAGTTTACTCCGCCTATAAGGACCAGTGCCAGCGCATCGCCAACCTCCTCAATTTTGGCCAAGATATCCTCGGTTCTCCAAAAATGCTCCCCTTCCCTTTTCTTTATCTCGATAAGCGCCTCCTTAGGGTCCAATCCGTGAAAACGCAATTGGCTCTGCAACATATATTGATCGGAAGGAAATGCTTTTTCCTCACAGATAATCTTATACCGCTTTTGGGTAGGTCTGTAAAAGGATACCATGAGCAGGTGCAGGTTTACGGTAAGCGTATTCATAACGGTTACTTCCCTGGTTTTGGCGCCCACCACACGGGCCAACGGAGCTGCCAGTCGCTCGTGATAGTCCCACCAGGGCTTCTCCCCTTGAAAATGTCCTTCCACGGCCAACTCTTTCCAGTCGGTCATCACGCCATCCACAAATTTCTGGGTGCGCTTGGGTTGCAAACCCAAGGAATTTCCTGTAAAATAGATAACCTCCTTCCCCTTTACCTTGGGGAAATGAAATTCGTCCCGATAGCTCCGGAGGGGGTCCTTGGCGTCCATTTGTTGGGCAAAGACCAGCGTGTTCTCGAATTGCATAGTATGGTTTTGTTCAAAAGTACAACATCAAAATAGGATACGTATAACACCCGTATCAAAGTTGCTCCCGATCTAGGCGCATCTCGATCATATGCTGTTTAAAGCCCACCTTTTCATAGGCCTTTATCGCGGGAAGGTTATCTACATAAACGGTTAGGCGAATCTCTTGGAGCCCTCTTTGTATGGACCAATCCTTCAGGACCTGAATAATTTTGCGGTTCACCCCCTTCCCCCTGAATTCAGGAGCGGTGTACATAAACCCGAGATAACTGTATTCCCTATGGTCCAGATAGGGTCGCGCCTTTTTGACCACGGCATATCCCGAACCCACAATTTGGCCAGCGCTTTCGGCGATCACCACATGGGCCCTGTCGGACAAAATCATTTCCTTAAGATCGTAATAATGTATAGGGTCTTCCCGCAAGGTGGGATCAAAAGGCCTTTCTGCCTGTATGATGCCCTGTTCAAAGTCCAGCAAGACCTCCAAGTCTTCCAACAAAGCCGGACGTACTTCAATTTTTTCCATACCTGATGTATACTATTTGGATACCTATTCTAAAGTACTATATATTTATAGAAATCTAAAAGAAAACAGCCATGCACTTTTTGCCTAAAGCGATAGAAAAATATATTTTGGATCATTCCGAAACGGAACCGCCCCTACTCCAGGAACTTACCAGGGAAACCCACCTGAAGGTGTTGCAACCTCGAATGATTACCGGGCATTTTCAAGGCAGGGTGTTGAGCATGTTGTCAAAAATCTGTGGCCCGACAAATATCCTGGAAATTGGTACCTACACAGGTTATTCTGCCCTCTGTTTGGCCGAAGGCCTTGGTGCTGACGGACAACTCCACACCATCGATATCAATGAGGAACTATTGGAAATACAGCGACGTTATTTTGACAAAAGTGGCTATGGGAGCCAGATTGTGCAACATGTGGGCAATGCCCTGGATATTATTCCGAAACTGCAAACCGTATTTGACCTAGTTTTCATCGATGCAGAGAAAACGCAATATGTGGACTACTTTGAGTGCGTATTGAAAAAGACCAGGCCTGGGAGCCTCATTTTATCGGACAATGTGCTTTGGTCGGGAAAGGTCGTGGAAGCCGTGACCAAGGACGATAAGGCCACAAAAGCATTGTTGGACTACAATAGGTTGCTCAAGGAAGATGACCGGGTAACGACCGTATTGCTCCCCATACGGGACGGACTTACCCTAAGTAGGGTGTGCTGATCCGGTTATACGAAAGATAAAACAAGTAAGCCGTGAGCGAGCCTACGGTGGCGCCCACCAGGATATCCACAGGGTAATGTACACCGATATAGATTCGACTATAGGCAAAAAGTACGGGCCAGAGGTAGAAGGCCCACGCCAAGTTGGTCTTTTTTCTTAGGAAGAGTACTACCAAGGTGCATATGGAAAAGGAGCTGGCCGCATGGCCGGAAAAAAAACTGAAACTTTGGGGCTCCCGGAGCACCCGGATAAGCATATTGATTTCTTCATCGTTATTGGGCCGGACCCTGCCCACCCCATCTTTGACCAAATTGGTAAAAACCGTGATAAAAATGGCGAGTAAAATGACGGTGAGTGCCCTATAAAGAGCTTCTTTGCGCGGGTATTTTACAAAAAGAAGCAAAGCAAATAGGAGAAAAAGGGGAATCCAGGTGGAAATATTGGTAACGGAGGACCAAAACGTATCGTATTGTTCTACACCCAGATTGTTCAGATAAATGAGGGTATCCGTATCCCAGTCCAACAATTTTTTGAGCATCTTATTTTCTTTTGATGACTCCAGTGACCTCGTCCACGTTCTCCTTTACTTTGTTTATTTCGTTCTTGATGTCCTTGGTAAAATCTGTATCGATACCCTGCTTTTCGGCACTTTTTTGTATTTCCTGTTTAATGTCTTCCGTGGCGTCCTTCAGTTGGCGCATCCCCTTGCCCAGACCCTTGGCAATGCCGGGAATCTTATCCGCGCCAAAGACCATGACCACAATGAACATGATGAAGAAAATTTCAGCGCCACTGATAAATAAGAAAACAGATGAATACATATAACAAATATAGTGAAGTTTAATGGCTAAATAAAAAAAGCCCTGCTATCCTGAAAACTGTCAAGAGCAGGGCTTTAGTATATCTTTGGGACTTATTTTCCCTTAATGTTGTTCTTAAAGGAGTCAAAATCCGACTTTTCATCCTTTTTAGGCCAAGAGTTGTTGGCCGGATCAATATCCGCTGTTTCTGCCTTGGGGTCTACAAGGATACCTACCAATTCCTTCTCAGAGGAAATAATGCGCTTTACTTCGGCATCGTTCTTTCTCCATATTTCGGGAGGATAGGTCACATTTTCCTTGCTGCCGTCGGCATAGGTGTATTCCACGATCAAAGGCATGGGTATACCGCCTGGCTTGTCAAAGGTTACCTCGTAAAAATACTTGGGTTCCTTAACTTCGGCCCTTTCCTCGGCCGTCATATTGTCCATCATATATTCCTTGAGGGTGGTAGAGGATTCAGAGGGGGATTTGCCCTTGAGTTCAGGGTCAAAATCCTCACTGTCCTCCTCGGCCAAATATACCAAGGGTGGAAAATCGGCCTCGGTGAGGTTTCGGGCTGCCATATATTCTTCCATCTGTTTGGTAGGCTTGTTGGAAACATAGTATTTTTTAACACCTTTTACCCCGATATCCACATAATCCGTGGTATAGAACCAGCCTCTCCAATACCAATCCAGATCAACCGCCGAAGCGTCTTCCATAGTACGGAAGAAATCCTCCGGGGTGGGATGCTTAAATTTCCACCTATTGGCATAGGTCTTAAAGGCATGATCGAACAATTCCTTACCCATTACCGTTTCCCGAAGTATGTTCAAAGCGGTAGCCGGTTTCCCATAGGCGTTGGGGCCCAATTTATACACATTTTCCGGATTGGACATAATAGGAGCTATGGTACTTTGGTCCCCACTCATATACGGCACGATCTTGGAAGGTTCTCCCCTCCGGGATGGGTATTTGTTATTTGGGGCGATCACCTCAGGATTGGCCTCTCCAAATTCCTGTTCCGCGATATATTGCATAAAGGTATCCAAGCCTTCATCCATCCAGCCCCATTGTCGCTCATCGGAATTCACGATCATGGGGAAAAAATTGTGTCCTACCTCATGGATGATCACACTGATCATTCCATATTTTACGCGATCCGAATAGGTACCGTCCTCGTTGGGCCGACCGTAATTCCAGCAGATCATGGGATATTCCATGCCCTGATTCTTGGCATGTACCGAAATGGCTTTGTGATAAGGATAGTCAAAGGTGTGTTCCGAATAAGACTTTAAGGTACCCACTACTGCTTTTGTGGAAAGCTCTTCCCATAGCGGATTCCCTTCCTTGGGATACATGGAAACCGCCATAACATCTCGGCTTCCCAATTTAACGGCCTGCATATCCCAAATAAACTTTCGGGAAGATGCAAAACCAAAATCCCGTACATTTTTGGCCTTTAACCGCCATGTCTTCTTCTTCTCCGAAAAACCTTTTTCGGCAGCTTCTGCTTCTTCCTGGGTTACGATAAGCACAGGCTTGTCATAGGACTTTTTGGCCTGCTCATAGCGTTTCATCATTTCCTTTGAGAATACTTCCTTTCTATTTTGAAGTTCGCCCGTTCCATCTAAAATATGGTCGGCGGGAACCGTAATGTTCACTTCATAATCACCAAAGGGCAAAGCGAACTCGCCACTGCCCCAGAATTGATGGTTCTGCCATCCTTCCACGTCGCTATAAACGGCCATCCTTGGAAAAAACTGGGCAATGACGTAGGCCTTGTTCCCATCTTTGGGAAAATATTCGAACCCTGATCGTGCCCGATTCACTGTGTGATCCGGGATGTTGTAATTCCATTTTATCGAAAACGATATTTGTTCCTTGCTGCGCAGGGGCTGCGGAATATTGATCCGCATCATGGTCTGGTTAACGGTGTACGATAGGGGCCTTCCATTGGCATCCCTTACGTAATCAATATTAAATCCGCCATCAAAAGGCTCTGTCATATAGGTCTGCACAAAACCGCCCGCTTGGGAAGCTATGGGCACACCGCCCCCGTTGCGAAGTGGGGATTTGGAATCCTTGGCCCTTACATTCTGATCTAACTGCACCCATAGGAATTCCAAATCGTCCGGGGAGTTATTTGTATAGGTGATGGTTTCTTCCCCATATAGTCTGGAATTTTTATCATCCAATTCAATATCCATTTTGTAATCGGCCTGTTGCTGGTAGTAGTCGGGGCCGGGGGCGCCGGAGGCAGATCGGTAGGTATTGGGAGTTGAAAACTCTTCATACAACTGCTTAAACTTGCTCTGGTTGTAATGGCCAGGTTCTTTTTCTTCCTTCTCTCCATCCTGTGCTACAACGGTCGCCGCAAATAGGAACAATAGGGAGGCAAAACAATACTTAATTTTATTCATTTTTTTACTTATATTTTTAGTCGACGAAAAATAATATTTTTTTAACGAACTGTTAATAAATGTTATAAGTTTAACATTCCTTTATTATTCTCCCGGACGAGTACGAAACTTTTTTTCTTCCCCTTTAATTTAAAGTGCACGATATTCTGTTGTTCATCAAAAAGGTCGGTCAGAATTTCATTCTGTACTTCAATGGATTTCACCTTCTCGAATTGCACTTCGGGAATTTCCAGATAACACACCATTACATCGTTATCGTATTTCTTTCCCAAAAAAACAAAGCTCCGGTTCTCCCCATCGATTTGAAGTACAAATTTGGCGCGAAGGTATTTTTCGATATAGGTGTTGGCAGCAGTGGATTCCTCATCTGTGGCCAACTGGGCCGTAAAGCCGTAACGTTCCTCCAAGACCTGTTCAAAATCATCTATGAAGATCCGGGTAGTTATCTGCAGCGCATCGTCCTTGTCCGAATAGTTAATATTGGTAACACTGACATAAAATTTATGAGCAGTCGTGAAAGCGACCAAAGGCAGTGCTAAAATTAAAAGTCCCTTTTTTAAATTTTTCATTTTCCTTATCTATCGTTCAAAAGTATGCAATCCCTGTGCCAAAAAATATCGATTCATTCCAGGCCATTATTTTCTCGGTAAGCGACACTTTTTTGTCGCAAAAAGCTCCAGATTTTAAGTCGGTCATGAGTATCCACAAGCGCACTGAACTCCGTATCCACTTCGCAAAAATACATGAAGTCGTCTATTTTGGCTTCCGGAATTTTCAGTTCACCGATAAAGAGTGAATCGGCATAAAAGGCACGTACCCGACCCGTTCGCGCATACTTTTTGTCCCTGGCCAATCTTTTCTTCAACATTTTCGTCCGCCCGCTCAGGGCATTGAGAATGGGGTTTAGGGGAACTAGTCCGGCCCCCGAGACAGCTTCGTACAACTCACGTTCCGCCTTTGTCGGTGGTTTTACATAGGCGTTGGGAAGCCCTAGGGTAGATGCGGTGACCACGGGTTCCGTTTCCAAATTTTCTACATCCTGGTCCAGGGTTCCCGATAGGTTATAAGGCATGACCACCACCTCGTCCAATTCCGTCAATCCTTCTTCCAGGGTAACAAAAACAATCTTGCTCTCCAGCACGGACGCGCTTATGACCATCTCCTTACGCTTAAACTGCACGGCCGAAAACACCAGCGTATCATGCAACCGAACCGGAATGGAAAAATACCCATAGGCGTTGGTAATCGTCGCCTTTTTAGTGGTAGTGTTCAGGACATGCACATCGGCAATATCCTTGGTCTCGCTAACTACTTTTCCCTGTAGGTTGGTACTGAACAGTGTTTGTGCCTGTGAACAAAAACAGGCTAAAAAAAAGTATATCCCTAGAAGGCTACTTTTCTTCATTCAATTCCTTTAAATACTTTTTGCTATGTGAAACCAGAAAATCAATCAATTGAAATTCATTATCCCTTTTTAAGAGGGACTGTGCGGGCATCTGGGCATCGCAATAATATAGAAAGTTATCTATTTTGTCCTGTGGGATCCTAAGATCGACCACAAAAAATTCATCGTCGTATACCTGCCGTAACACCTCGCTTACCTTAAGGGGTGCCCGTGCTTGGGTCTTGTCCTTGTTGGAGCGCACCAGGGCCCTAAAGATATTCACAAAATTGATGCCGTCCCGCATACCCCTAGTGGTCTGTGATTCGGCTACATTGATTACTTCTGTGGAGCGATCCGTTTCGTATTCGTATTGTTTGAAGTCCTCATTCTGCACTTCCAGAAATTTCTTCTGGTTTTCCGGACTCACCACGACCTCGTCCAGCTCGGTCACCTTTTCATTTACCTCTACCACCAATCTGTTGTTTTTCAATATTTCAGGGGTAATCTTAACAATCTGCAATTGGTAATTGATCGCCATAAATGCAAGCTCATCGCCTTCTTTGACGCGAATGGCAAACTGGCCGTTCTCGTTGGTAATGGTGGCCCTGTCCGAAGTGGTATTGATGACATTCTCATTGGGTACATTGCTGTTGCGGTAAAGTACTTTCCCCCGTAAGAGTTGACGCCCATCGTCCTGTCCGGATACAAGGCCGAGGCATAAAAAAGAAAGGAGAAGGAGAAGTTGATTTTTCATTGGTGCTAGTTTGAAACCGATCTAAAGGGAAGTCAATTTACAACAAATTTCAGCATCTCTACCGTTGCCCGTCCTACAAAACGAACGACCCTCTTAGGAATATTCCCAGGATAAAGAAAACCCAAGTTGGAGTCATAAAAAAATTTGGGACCTTTAAACTTTTGTTAATTTGGCCAAATTGCGGGTACAGGCTTGCCAAAACGGAGGGAGGGCAAAAACGCCTCTCCCTTTAACACTTTTCATCGATCAATCGAACCCTTTACCGCAAGAAAATGCATTTGGGAGGTTAAAGTTAGATTTCTGTCCCAATAGTTTTATTTTTGGATATTAACAGAAGATTAAATGCTCCCGCTATGCGACTCCCTAAACGAATCAATCGTATCTTCCTACTCCTGGCCCTTGTAGTGGGCACGGCGCTTCACGGTCAAATAAAAATTGGCGACAATCCACAAAATATCGATGCCGCCTCCGTACTGGAACTGGAAAGCGGTTCCCGAGTGCTGGTTATCACCCGGGTCACGGATGCACAAATGAACGGCATTACCCCCTTGCGCGGTGCCATGGTCTACAACACGGATACCCAATGCGTACATTTCTATGACGGCGTCCAATGGTTGAATCTTTGTACGGTTTCCAATATCAGTTTGGTGGATAATGGCGACAACACCTACACCTTTACCGATTCGGACGGTGCCACCACGGACATTATCAATACCACCAACGCAAGCCTGGCCATTGTGAACGACAGCCTGGTGCTTACCGATAGCGATAACAATACGGTGCGCACGGCCCTGGACGATATCAATACGCAGACTTTTAGTACCAATGCGGTGCTCAACGCGATCGAGACGATTAGCATTGAGCAGACGGGCAACAATTTCAATTTTGAGGTAAGTCAGATTACGGGGGAAAATATCGTGAACGGCACGGTGAATGGTACCTTGGATATACAGCCCGGTTCCATTACCTCTACCCAATTGCAGGACGATGCCGTGGGTCCCGGAAAAATTGCGGACAATGTAGTGGGCTCGCCAGAGATCATCAACTCCAGCATACAACCGATCGATATGGCCCCCGGTGGCTTCAGTCAGGTACTGCGAACCAATGCTGCAGGGACCGGTGTGGAATGGGGTACCCTGGATTTCAGTAGTATCACGGGACAAGATCTTACAGGCAGTGATGGCTCCATAGACGTGCTTAACGGTGCGGGTGCCACGCTTATCAATGTGGACATCAATGTGGCCCCCGATGGGATTACCAATGATAAGGTAGCGGACAATGCCATAAACACGGAAAATATTACGGACGGACAAGTGCAGACCGCCGATATCGCGGATGATGCGGTAACAGTTGCCAAAATAGGCACGGCGGGAGCTGCGGATGCCGATAGGCTCTTGATTACCGATGCTGCCGGCGACCCCTTCTGGGCAGATCCCGCTCTTTTGGTGGATGATGTGACCATTGAATTGGATCCCGCCAACGGCTTTCAAGTTAAAGATGATGGAATCACCACAGTTAAGATAGTTGATGATGCAGTGACTCCGGCCAAACTGGCCGATGGTACCGCACCGGGAGAACTTTTGCAGTGGGACGGAGCGGATTGGATCCTTGTGGATGAATCCGCCCTTACCATAACTGAGGTGGACGGAATCGTCGGGAACGAGGTTACCAATGCCACAGTGGGAGGGTCCTTGACCCGAGCAGGTGCCGGTTCCAATCCGGACCCCTACACCTTGGACGTGATCGATGGTGGTATAGATACTGCCGAACTTGCAGATGATGCAGTGACCCTAGCGAAAATTGTAGATGGCACCACCGATGGCAACATCATTCAATGGAACGGTACTACCACCGCATGGGAGGAGGTCGCCCCTTCTTCGATTACCGTAACGGAGGTGGATGGGGTCGTGGGGAACGAGGTTACCGATGCCACTGTGGGCGGATCTTTGATACGATCGGGTGCTGGATCTGGTGTTGATCCCTTTACCCTTGATGTGGTCGATGGGGGTATCGACACTGCCGAACTCGCGGACGATGCCGTGACGGCGGCCAAAATAGATGTCAGTGTCGCAGGCGCTGGCCTGACGCAGAACGTGGCAACCGGCGCACTCGAGGTGGACCCTACCACGGTTACAGGCGATGGGGACATCACTTCTACCGATATAACCGTTACCGGGGGCACCGATGCCGCCTTTAACGATGTTACCCTTGCTATTGCGGACGATGCCGTGACGGCGGCCAAAATAGATGTCAGTGTCGCAGGCGCTGGCCTAACGCAGAACGTGGCAACCGGCGCCCTGGAGGTGGACCCTGCCACCGTTACCGGGGACGGGGATATTACCTCAACGGATATTACGGTGACAGGAGGAACGGACGCCGCCTTTAACGATGTTACCCTTGCTATTGCGGACGATGCCGTGACGGCGGCCAAGATAGATGTCAGTGTCGCTGGGGCTGGCCTGACGCAGAACGTGGCAACCGGCGCACTCGAGGTGGACCCTACCACGGTTACAGGCGATGGGGACATCACTTCTACCGATATAACCGTTACCGGGGGCACCGATGCCGCCTTTAACGATGTTACCCTTGCTAT
>CANLWN010000010.1 GCA_947494825.1 uncultured Flavobacteriaceae bacterium
GCGCTGGTCACAACGAAAGGAGCTGGAACGATCGGGTGCATATTCCACTCGAATTCCTGTTGAATTAAATACGAAAACATGAAAAAAGTACTTTTATTTCTTGTCTTTTGCCTCCCATTGAGTTACGTGGTGGCACAATCCAATACGTTCACGGAACAGGATACCTTAAGGGGGAGCATTACTCCGGAGAGGGCCTGGTGGGACTTAAACTATTACCATTTGGATATTGAAGTAAAACCGGATGAGAAGTTCATCTCCGGAACCAATACCGTCAGGTACCAGGTACTGGAGGAAAAGGAGGTATTGCAGCTCGACCTGCAACCGCCCATGAAAATAGAAAAAGTCACGCAGGACGGACAGGAACTTTCGGTCGAATCCAAGGGGAATGCACATTTTATCCGTCTTGTAAAACCACAGAAGAAAGGCGATTTCAATGAACTTACGGTGCACTATTCCGGTAAACCGAAGGAGGCCGTCCGTGCACCCTGGGATGGTGGATTCTCTTGGAAAAAAGACAACAACGGAAAGCATTTTGTGGCCACTTCCTGCCAGGAACTGGGGGCCAGCGTATGGTGGCCCAATAAAGACCATATGTACGATGAAGTGGATAGCATGGCCATTAGCGTTGAAGTGCCCAAAGATCTGATGAACATTTCCAATGGCCGACTCAAAAAGGTGGAAGAACATGAACATACCAAGACCTATCATTGGTTTGTAAAAAACCCCATCAACAATTATGGAGTGAATGTAAATATCGGTGATTACGTATATTTTGGTGAAAAATACGAAGGGGAAAAGGGTGTCCTGGATCTGGATTATTACGTGTTGAGGGACCACTTGGAGAAAGCTAAGGTACACTTTACGGATGCACCTAAAATGATGCAGGCCTTTGAACATTGGTTTGGACCCTATCCCTTTTATGAAGATAGCTTTAAGTTGGTAGAAGTTCCCTATTTGGGAATGGAGCACCAGAGCTCCGTCACCTACGGCAACGAATATAAAAAGGGGTATTTGGGTCATGATCTTTCCCAGACCGGATGGGGCTTAAAATTTGATTTTATCATCGTTCATGAAGGTGGGCATGAGTGGTTCGCCAATAATATTACCTATAAGGACATTGCGGACATGTGGATCCACGAAGGCTTTACCGCCTATTCTGAAAACCTCTTCCTGGACTATCACTATGGCAAAGAAGCTTCCGCGGCCTATGTCATAGGCACCCGGGCCAATATCAAAAATGATATTCCCATGATAGGCGTCTACGATGTAAACAAAAAAGGATCGGGAGATATGTACTATAAAGGGGCCAACATCCTCCATACGCTGCGGCACCTCATCGAGGATGATGAAAAATGGCGAAGCATCCTCAGGGGGCTCAATAGTGAATTTTACCATCGTACCGTGACCACCCAGGAAATCGAAAACTATTTGAGCGAACATACCGAAAAAGACCTATCCGCCTTTTTTAACCAGTATTTACGAAGCACACGCATCCCAGTGCTGGAATATAGCGTAACGGGCGACCAGCTTAAATATCGTTACACCAATATCGTGGAGGATTTTGATATGCCGATCCGCATTTATGTGAACGAAAAAGAGAAATGGCTCTTTCCCGGTAAGGACTGGGTCACCGAAGACCTGGCCGGCGATGCGACCAATTTTACATTCGATGAAAATTTCTATATAGAAACGAAGAAAGTGCAATGAAGCTCTATTTTCCTCAATGGCAAGGTGCCGGCACCGGTGAGGACATTCAAGCGGGAGCGGAAGCACTTTTGCAGTATTTGGGGGCCTCGGGATTTGAACGCGTTGAGCTTTCAAAGATTCCTGCCGGGGAAGCTGGGAAAAAGCGGCATTGCATCAACAACTACGAGGCCTTGCACGAACAGTTGCTGAGGCTAAAGACTAAAATTAGCGAAGAACAGCCCGCTACATTACAAACCATTGGAGGGGATTGCGGATTGGAAATCGTGCCCGTCTCCTACCTCAATAACAGGTATTCCAGACTGGGTGTGGTTTGGTTCGATGCGCATGCCGACATCAATAGGCCCTGTGATTCAGTAAGCTGCAATTTCCATGGCATGCCGCTAAGAACCCTTTTGGGCGAAGGGGAACCCGATATGGATTCCCTCTTGTTTTCCACCCTGACACCCCGCCAAATTCATTATGTGGGCTTGCGCGATGTAGATCCGGCAGAACAGCAGCGCATTGCCGAGGGGCAAATTTATGCCCCTACCCGTCCCGATGCCGAAGCCTTGGTACAAACCTTGCATAGGAAAAACATCGAGGAAGTCTACATCCACTTTGATTTTGATTGTTTGGACCCATTGGACTATGACAAAACGTACTATCAGGTACCCAGGGGGGTACGAGTGAACGAGGCAGAGACCTGTATCAAAGCCCTGCAAAGCAATTTTAGAATTGTCGGAACCAGTGTACTGGAGTCGGTTACAACGAAGGTTGAAGAATTGGGACCCATAAAAAACATTCTTAAACTTCTGATGGAATGAGAGCAGTAGTTTACGAAAAATTCCAAGGGCCGTTACGGATTCAAAAGGTTCCCGACCCCAGCCCCAACGAAAATGGCGTTGTCCTTAAAGTAGGTGCTACCGGTCTGTGCCGAAGCGATTGGCATGGCTGGATGGGTCATGATCCGGACATTGTACTGCCCCATGTGCCCGGGCACGAATTGGCGGGGACCATAGCGGCCATCGGAAAAAACGTCAAAAATTTCAAGATCGGAGATCGGGTTACCGTTCCCTTTGTCTGTGGATGTGGTAGCTGTGAAATGTGTACTTCTGGCAACCATCAGGTATGCCATCAGCAATCCCAGCCAGGTTTTACCCATTGGGGCTCCTTTGCAGAATACGTGGCCCTGGATTATGCCGATACCAATCTGGTGAAACTTCCTGAGGAAATCAGTGATATTACCGCTGCCACTCTGGGGTGCCGGTTCATCACTTCCTTTAGGGCCGTTGTGGCGCAGGGCAAGGTAGCCCCGGACCAATATGTGGCGGTTCACGGATGTGGCGGGGTAGGATTATCGGCGATTATGATCGCCAAAGCCTACGGGGCTAAGGTAATCGCTATAGATATCGACGAGGACACCTTGTCCCTCGCAACCGAACTAGGGGCCACAGCCACCATAAACGTCTCCAATAACCCCGATGTGATATCTCAAGTAAAGGAACTTACCCAAGGCGGTGCACATGTCTCTTTGGATGCCTTGGGCAGTGCTACCACTTGCTTCAATTCCATTGCCAATCTCAGAAAAAGAGGCAAGCATATTCAGATAGGGCTCATGACCGGCAATCACCAACATCCCAAAATTCCAATGGACAGGGTCACTGCGGACGAATTGGAGCTTATAGGGAGTCATGGCATGCAGGCCCATAAGTATCCTGAAATGTTGGAGATGATTCGTAGGGGAAAACTACAGCCACACAAACTCGTGGAACGCAGGATCAGCCTGGAGGAATCCCTGGGTGCGCTCGCCGATATGGATAAGTTCAAGAATAAGGGTATTTTAGTAATCAATTCATTCTAGATGCCATGACCGACAAGCCAGAGCTGTATTTTAAGAACGATTCGGAATGGCGTGGTTGGTTGCAGGAAAACCACGCCTCTTCCAAGGGCGTATATCTTATCTTCTACCAAGTGGGGCATGAAAAAGAAAGTATGCGCTGGGATGAAGCGGTTCGTGTGGCCCTCTGTTTTGGATGGATAGACAGCACGGTAAAGAGTTTGGGCGAGGGCAGAAGACGACAATATTTTTGTCCGCGCAAGACCAAAAGTGTCTGGAGCAAACTCAACAAGACCTATATCAAAGAGTTGTCCGCCAAGGGATTGATGCACCAAAGTGGCCTGGCCAAAATCAAGGCCGCCAAAAAAGACGGCTCATGGACCACACTGGACGCCGTGGAGAACGGAACGGTCCCGGATGATCTGCAAAGGGCCTTTGATGCCAATCCAGAGGCCTATGCCAACTACCAGGCATTCGCACCCGGATACCGTAAGAGTTATCTCTATTGGCTCAACCAGGCCAAACGGGAAGAGACCCGTAAAAAAAGGATCAGGGAAATCATCGTGCTCTGTAGAAAAAACATAAAATCCAAATACACGCGTTAGCTGCATTTTCATTAACATCGCTTTAAGAATTTTCCCCCTATAAATCCTTATTTTCGAAAGGACTAAACCAATCCTCATGAAGAACATACTATTACTTTCTTGTTTGGGCCTATTATCCATTCAGCTTGCTCAAAGTCAAGAAGATAAAGCGACAAAAAAGGAAGCCGAAAAATGGGACGTCTCCGATCCCAAGGGCGGATTCAACTATCAGGAACATCGTTTTAACACGGACGAGGGCACCTGGATGAATTTGGATGTAAGTCCTGATGGCCAGACCGTTATCTTTGATCTGCTCGGCGATATTTACAGCATGCCTATTTCCGGTGGCTCAGCTACTCCCCTACGCACAGGAATCCCCTTTGAAGTGCAACCGCGTTTTAGTCCCGATGGAAAAAAGATAGCCTTTACCAGCGATGCCGGTGGTGGCGATAACATTTGGGTGATGAATACCGATGGCTCCGAAGCAAAACAGATTACCGAGGAAAAGTTCAGATTGCTCAACAATGCAGTGTGGACCCCGGATGGAAATTACCTCATCGCCAGGAAGCATTTTACGTCCCGACGATCACTGGGGGCCGGGGAGATGTGGCAGTACCATATAGCCGGGGGCACCGGGCTACAGCTGACCAAAAGAAAAAATGATCAACAGGATGTAAACGAACCCAACCTTTCACCCGATGGCCGATATCTGTACTACAGTGAAGACATGTACCCAGGAGGTTCCTTTCAATACAACAAGAATCCCAACCAACAGATTTACGAGATCAAACGGTATGATTTTGAAACCGGCAAGACCACAAGGGTCACTGGTGGTCCTGGCGGAGCGGCGAGGCCTCAGGTTTCCCCGGACGGTAAAAAACTGGCCTTTGTAAAACGCATCCGAACCAAAACGGTACTCTATCTGCACGACCTGGAAACCGGGGAGGAATGGCCGCTCTACGATACCCTTAACAAGGACCAACAAGAGGCCTGGGCCATCTTCGGGGTATATCCCAACTTCAGTTGGATGCCCAACAATGAGGAAATTGTCTTCTGGTCGGCCGGAAAAATTCACCGCATCAATATTGCCACACTTGCCGTGACCCCAATCCCCTTTTTAGTGGACGCCAAGGTTAAAATCGCCGAAACCGTGCATTTTGATGCCCCCGTAGCAGCAGAAACCTTCAACGCCAAAGTGATACGGCAGGCCACCACTTCCCCAGATGGAAGAACCGTGGTGTTCAGTGCATTGGGGAAACTCTGGAGCAAGCGCTTGCCCAATGGTACACCCAAAAGATTGACGAAGTCGAGCGACTTTGAATTTGAGCCTGCATTTTCTCCAGATGGTAAAAGTTTGGTATATGTAGGTTGGAACGATGCATCGCTGGGCGCCATATATCAAATCCCTGCAAATGGGGGTACGCCCACCAAGTTGAGTTCTGAAAAGGGAATCTACCGGACCCCGGCCTACGACCCCAGTGGGCAACGAATAACCTATCGGAAGGAAAACGGCAATAGCGACCAGGGCCTAAGCTTTACCAAAGATCCGGGCATTTATACCATGGATGCTTCCGGAAAGAACATCAAAAAGATTACGGATGAAGGTGCCTATCCCATCTTCACCAAGGACGGGAAACGCATTTTCTATCAGACCGGGGGCACCTATTTTGGGAGCCTTACCAAAAGCCTGCACTCGGTAAACCTCAACGGTAAGGACAAAAAAACCCATGTGAAATCGAAACACGCCAACCGTTTGGTCCCCAGTCCGGATAACCAATGGGTCGCGTTTTCGCATCTGCATAAAGCCTATATTGCGCCCTTGGTGCTGAACGGCAAGGAAATTGACCTGGACAACAAATCCAAATCCGTACCGGTCTCCCAACTGTCAAAGGACGCTGGTATCAACCTACACTGGTCCCAGGATGGCAAAAAGGTGTTCTGGACGCTGGGCGAAGAATATTTTGCCAGGGACATTAAAGACCGTTATACCTTTTTACCCGGTTCCCCGGAAAAAGTGGCAAAACCGGACAGCACCGGAATCAAAATCAATTTACAGGCCAAAAGTCATGTGCCCGAGGGCAGCATAGCCTTTGTGAATGCCCGCATCATCACCATGGAGGGAGACACTGTTATCGAGGACGGAACCATTTTGGTAAATGGGAACCGTATTGAAAAAATTGGTAAATCCGCGGATATTGTAGTGCCGGCCAAGGCCAAGGTGTATGATGTAAGCGGCAAGACCATTATGCCCGGCATCGTGGACGCCCATGCGCATTTGGGCGCCTTTCGCTACGGATTGACCACACAAAAACATTGGCCATTATATGCCAATCTGGCCTTCGGGGTGACTACGGCCCACGATCCTTCGGCCAATACGGAAACCGTATTCTCGCTCTCCGAACTGGTGAAATCGGGCGATATAATAGGTCCCCGCATCTATTCCACCGGTTTTATCCTCTATGGTGCCGATGGTGATTTTAAGGCGGTAGTGAACAATCTGGAGGATGCTCGGTCCGCCATAAGGCGTACCAAAGCCTTTGGGGCAACGGCGGTAAAAAGCTATAATCAACCCAGGCGCGACCAGCGGCAGCAGGTAATGCAGGCGGCACGGGAACTGGGCATCAACGTGGTCCCTGAAGGTGGTTCTACTTTTTATCACAATATGAGTATGATTATGGACGGGCATACCGGTATTGAACACAACATCCCTGTGGCGCCGGTCTACAAGGATGTGGAGGAATTGTGGAAGACCAGCAACTCGGGTTACACCCCTACCCTTATCGTCAATTACGGGGGTATGAACGGGGAATATTATTTCTACCAAAAGGACAAGGTGTGGGAGAATGAAAAATTGCTGAAATATACCCCAAGAGCACTTGTGGACGCCCGGGCGCGTCACCGTACCATGGTTCCCGACGAGGAATACGAAAACGGGCATATTCTGGTCTCCAAAACCACCACGGCCTTGGCAAACGCAGGGGTAAAGGTGAATCTGGGCGCCCATGGGCAGTTACAGGGCCTTGGGGCGCACTGGGAACTGTGGTTGCTGCATCAAGGGGGCATGACCAATATGCAGGCGCTTAAGGCCGCTACCCTAAACGGTGCCGAATATATCGGTGCAGGAGCGGAAATAGGTTCGCTCAAGGAAGGGAAATTGGCCGATCTTATTGTTCTGGAGGCCAATCCCCTGGACGATATCCGAAATACGGAAACCGTGAAGTACACCATGGTCAACGGAAGGCTTTTTGATACCGATACCATGAACGAAATTGGGAACGCCCCGCAGGAGCGGACGCAATTTTGGTGGGAGAACAACAAATACAATGCAGCCTTTCCCTGGCACGAGGAGGCAAAGAGCTTTACCCGGCCAGGCTGCGGATGTCATTTGGGGCATAACTAAAGGTTGAACGAATGATTCGGAAGTACATTTATCTATCACTTTTTGCGGGCATATTGGCGTGCTCGCCCAAAGAGCGGCCACACTATGATCTTGTGATCTCAGGGGCCCAAGTGCTCAACTTTGATACGGGCCACTTCGCTACCACGACGGTTTTTGTCAAGGACGGCCACATCACAAAACTGTCCGATACCCCTGGTTCCTATACAGCCGGGACCGAGATAGACGGAACAGGAAAATTCCTGCTGCCCGGGTTTTGGGACAACCATGTACATTTTAGGGGCGGGGATAGCTTGATCCCGGCAAACAAAAACTTTCTAAAGCTCTTTATCGCCAATGGTATTACCACGGTACGCGATGCGGGGGGAGATCTGGCCCTTCCCGTTTTAGAGTGGAAGAAAAAGATTGCGGACGGGCAATTGGTTGGGCCTACTATTTTTACGGCAGGACCAAAAATAGACGGCCCCAACCCAACTTGGGCAGGCAGCTTGGAAGTAGCGAGCGAGGCCGAGGTAGTTCAGGCCTTGGATTCCCTGGAGCAATTGGGTGTCGATTTCGTTAAACTATACGATAGCCGCATTGCGGGCGAATACCATACCAAAGCCATCCGCGAGGCCAAAAGTCGCGGGTTCGCGGTATCGGGGCATGCCTCCTTTGAAGTTCCTCTCAACGAGACAGTAGCAGCCGGTATCGATGCCGTGGAGCATTTGTACGATATTCTAAAGGCCTGTTCCCCTAAGGAGCGGGAAGTTGTGCAACAACTGCGGAACAAAGAACTCGGCTTTTGGGAAGCCATGCCGGTATTACTGGAAAGTTATAGTGACAGTACGGCCCAAAACACCTTTGACCTACTACGGCAGGAAAACGTCTTTGTGGTCCCCACCCTGCATATTGGGGAAACCCTAAGTTATTTGGACGAAGTGGACCACAGTAAGGACCCTTATCTAAAATACATGGGCAAGGGAATCGAGGCTACCTATCAGGGCAGGATCCAAAGGGCCCTTCAGGCCTCGGAAGCGACAAGAACGAACCGAAAACAGCTGGGCCGTTTTTTTAGGCAGCTCGCCAAATCGCTCCAAGAAGCGGAGGTGAAATTATTGGCCGGTTCGGATAGTGGTGCCTACAATTCCTATACCTATCCCGGGATATCGCTCCATAAGGAACTGGAAGCGATGGTCACTGTGGGCATACCCCCATTGGAAGTGCTAAAGACCTCGGCCTATCACGGGGCACAATTCTTACAACAAGACGATGAGTACGGGAGTATAGCTCTTGGGAAAGTCGCAGATCTGGTACTCCTGGATGCCAATCCACTGGAGGATATAACACATACACAAGACATTCATACGGTCATCAAAGGAAGTAGGGTATTCAATACCGCTGCACTGCAGCAGCTTCTGGAAGATGCCCTACAAAATCAATCACCATGAAAAAAATAGTAATTGCGCTTTGGGCCTTTACGCTTACGGCCTGTAACCAAGCGCAGGAGAAAACATCAAACACGGAAGCGGAAGGTACGGACGGTACGGTCATTACCAATGTAAACATTGTGGATGTCCGCAATGGTACAATCCTGGAAAACCGACAGCTCGTTGTGGAAAACGGGAAAATTACAAAAATCTCCGAAAGCCTGGATAATGCGGACGATTATGGAACAACCATTGACGGTACCGGAAAATATGCGGTCCCAGGCCTGGCCGAAATGCACGCCCATATCCCCTCGCCCAATACAGGTCGGGAGCGTATAGAGGAGACCCTCTTTCTCTATCTGTCCAACGGCGTTACTACGATCCGGGGCATGTTGGGACACCCTTCCCATCTGGAATTGCGGAAGCAAGCTGAGAATGGGGAAGTTCTAAGTCCTAGAATCTTCACCTCGAGCCCTTCCCTGAACGGCAATTCGGTCACCAGTGTGGAAGAAGCCATCAGCAAGGTGACCGCCTATAAAAATGACGGATATGATTTCCTCAAAATACATCCGGGCATCCAACGTGCGGTTTTTGACCAGTTGGTGGCCACGGCAAACGAAGTTGGGATTACCTTTTCGGGCCATGTCCCCGTGGATGTGGGCATCAGACACGCCCTGGAAAGTAAATTTGCCTCAGTAGACCATGTAGATGGCTATTTGGAGGGCCTGGTTCCTGAATCGGCGAATGTGGACCCCACGGCCAACGGCTTTTTTGGCTATGCCTTTACCCCGCTGGCCGATGTATCCCAAATGGATGAGCTGGTAGCCCTATCCAAAACACACGAAGTCTGGATCGTTCCCACCCAGAGTCTTTTTGAACGCTGGTTTGCCCCGACCACTGCAGATGAAATGCTTTCGTCCCCGGAAATGAAATATATGCCCGCAAGTACCCTGGCCAATTGGCGACAACGCAAGGAACAGGCCACCGGGGCCAATTCCGGTTTTGATGTGGCCCAATGGGAACAGTTTATCGGTATTCGCAGGCAATTGATGAAAAAACTACAGGACAATGGCCATGGGATGCTTTTAGGGTCGGATGCACCCCAGCTCTTTAATGTGCCCGGCTTTTCAATCCATCATGAAATTGATGGTATGGTGAAGGCAGGTCTAAGCCCACTGGAGATTCTGCAGTCCGGCACCATCAACCCGGCCAAATTCTTTGGAAAGGAAGGAATTTTTGGGGAAATTAAGGCCGGTGCCGCTGCTGATCTTTTGGTGGTCAATGCCAATCCCTTGGAAAATATCGGGGCCCTTAAACAAGTTTCGGGGGTCATGGTACAGGGGAAATGGCTTTCCAAGGCCGAAATAGATGCGCGCTTGGCGAAGATTGCCGAAAATGCGGCCAAGAACTAAAAATTCATCCAAGAAACAACACGATTATGGAAAGAACAGATTTTATCAAAAGAATGGCCCTGTTGACCGCTGGTACAACCATGCTACCCGAACTTTCATTTGCCCAGGGGCTAGGAACGGGCAGCCCCCATACGCTTGCAAAAATTGGCGTACAACTTTTTTCGGTCCCCTTGGCCCTCGAGCAGGATTTTGAAGGTACCATCGCCATGTTGGCCCAAATGGGTTTTAAGGAAATTGAACTTTTTGGTCCCTATCCGTACAGTGCGGACTCGGCCAAAGCAGGGTGGCAGGCCATTACCCCCCAGTTGGGTTTTAGCGGGAGTGGTTATTTTGGCCAATCGGAAGACAAGGTAAAAGCGATATTCAAGGAGCACGGCCTAAGCATTCCCGCTGCACATACCGATTTGGATACCTTGGAAACCGCTATGGAAGGACTGGGCAAAGCGGGAGAGGTCTTAGGGTTCGACTATGTGGTCTTGCCCGCTATTCCCCCGGAACGCCGAAAAACGGTGGACGATTATAAAAAAATGGCCGATACCTTCAATAAAATTGGCAAGCAGGCCAAGGAGGTGGGCCTAAAGTTCGCCTATCACAATCATGGCTATGGGTTGAGCGAGGTGGAGGGAGAATTGCCTCTACACCATATATTGGATGGAACAGATCCGGAATTGGTGTTTCTTGAAATGGACCTTTTTTGGACCTTTGCCGGTAATGCCGATCCCATTACCTACCTGGAAAAATACAGCGGGCGTTACCACTTGATGCACGTAAAGGATATGAGCGAGAAGAAAACCTTTTCCGGCGATGGCGGAGATCCCAGCCAATGGATCGAGTTGTTCCCGCACATGACCTCTGCGGGCGATGGGGTCATAGACCTGCAAAAGATTATTCCCATCGCCAAGAAAAATGGGGTCACCCACTTTTTCGTGGAGCAGGATATGGTCAAAAATCCGGAAGTAGCCTTAAAAAGGAGTTTTGATTATTTGTCCGGAATCTGAGCACAGTATGAAAAATCTTGTAGTAGCGACCCTTTTCCTCTTTAGTTTTTACGGGATTTCACAGACCCTGTTAAAACCGGATCGGGTATTTGATGGTACCGAAATGCACGAAAATTGGGTCGTATTGGTACAAGGCAATACCATTACCCAGGTAGGGCCCGAAGACCGCATGGCCATTCCTAAAAAAACAAAAATCATTGACCTCAGCGGTACAACCTTGCTACCAGGTCTTATAGAGGGGCATTCGCATTTGTTGCTGCACCCCTATAACGAAACTTCGTGGAACGATCAGGTGTTAAAGGAATCCCCAGTGGAAAGGTCCATCCGAGGTGTGGTCCATGCCAAAAATTCGCTGATGGCCGGGATTACTACGATGCGCGACTTAGGGTCCGAGGGTGCTGGGTATAGCGATGTATACCTTAAAAAGTCTATCGATGCCGGTATTGTTCCCGGCCCGCGTTTGCTGGTCGCCGGACCGGCCATTGTGGCCACGGGCGCCTATGGCCCCAAAGGGTTTCACGATGGGGTTACTGTTCCCCTGGGAGCGGAGGCGGCAAGTGGAAACGAAGTGGTTAAAACCGTACGGCGGCAGTTGGGCAACGGGGCAGATTTCATTAAGATCTATGCCGATTACCGTTGGCGCAGCGGAGAAGCCTCAAATCCCACCTTTTCGCTCCAGGAAATCCAATTGATGAACGAAACGGCCAAAAGTGCGGGCAGGTATATTGTGGCTCATGCCAGCACGCCGGAGGGAATGCGTAGAGCTATCCTTGGAGGTGCCGAAACCATTGAACATGGCGATCATGGCACCTTGGAGGTTTTTCAGTTGATGAAGGAAAAAGGGGTGGCCCTATGCCCTACCCTTGCCGCAGGCGATGCCGTTTCACAATACAACGGTTGGCAAAAGGGAAGAGATCCCGAGCCAGATCGTATCGTACAAAAAAGAGCCTCCTTTAAATTGGCATTGCAGGCGGGGGTAACCATCGCCTTTGGTGGCGACGTGGGCGTATTCTCCCATGGGGATAACGTACGGGAGCTCCAAATGATGGTCGATTACGGTATGGAACCCTTGGCCGTATTGCAGGCCGCTACCTCGGTAAATGCACAGGTATTTCACCAGGATGCCCTGGGGAAACTGGAAAAGGGTTTTCTGGCCGATATCATTGCCGTGGAGGGGAATCCGACAACGGATATTTCAAAAATGCGCGCCGTACAATTTGTGATGAAGGACGGTAGGGTATACAAACAGCCCTGAGCGGATTTTTCGGTGGTCCGACAGGGAGGTCAGTCCTTCGGATATTCCTGATGGTGTTTAATTTTCCTAATCTGGTTCAAATGTCGGTCGGTATGGGCAATGCCCGTTAGCAAGAGCTGATGGAGGTCGCGCACCTGGCCTATGCTGATGTCCTTAAGTTCCATACCCTCCACCGGTGCCCGAAAGGTAAATTGCTTCCTAAAATCGATCGGGGTGGTTTCCACCAGTTGGGTGAGTTCTTGGCGGGCCCTAAGGAAGGCCGACCTGCCATCGTTTATGGAACAGAACCTTCCCAAGGGTTCCAAAAACCATTGCGCTTTCCCCGGCTTGGGGTCCGTGCCGTACTTGGTAAAAAAAGTGTCCTTTCCCTGGGTAATGGATCGGTATTGCAGGTATTGGGGCGCTTTGGACACGACAGACAGTTCCCGATAATGTAGTTGGTTTTGCATTTCCAGATGTTCAACGATCTCGGCTATGGACCAACGTGCGGGGTCTTCCCTAAAGTTCCATTGTACCTCGGTAATATCTTCAAGAACAGCCTGCAGTTCGTTCGTGGTCCGCTGAAGTTCCGAAACGATCAATTGCCGCTCGCTCTCCGTCCACCATTTATTCTGGTCTACCTCGGGGCCGCTCCGGCCACAGCCTAGCAGGAGGACAAACATTGGAAGGTAGTATTTAAAATATTTCATCTGTGCGCTTTTCCGTTAAACCCGAATGTCCATAATCGTTTCCGATGTAAATCGGTCAGACTGCCCCGTTATCAACGACGTGGTCTTTCTCATTGTACAGTTCCCTGACCACCAAATCCTGGGCAATATGTAAGATAATGATAGGGAAAACGGAATCAAAAACGATGTAAAAAATTCCGAATACCAGACCCAGGAGCATCGGTTTAATGGCATTGGAGCCTTGATAACTATGGCCCAGTCCGAATATCACCGATGTGATCAACAGAATATACAGCAGCGAAAGATCGGGAAAAATGACGGCCAAGGCATAAAATAAGTACCCTCGGTAGATGATTTCTTCCGCGATGCCAGCCGTAATGGAGACATAGCCCCATAGCGTTTTTTCCCTTTGGGTAATGGGCAGGAACCACTTCAAGGTATCCGTGATACCCTTGGATAATTTGGCCCGGGTCTCCTTGCTCCGCCTTAGGGCGATAATGAGGTCGATATTGTACAAGAGATAGACTACGTACAGCACTACGCCAGGGTATATGAACCATGTGGGAAGTAGAACGGTGTCAACGGTAATCCATTTGATGCCGATATCGCGGGGGTCCATCCCCGTCAGGGGTATCAACAAAAGCACCACAAGCAGCAATATCCATAACCACAGTATGGTCTGACGGTACAACTTGAGTTTTTCACCTTCACTGTGTGTGCCCTGTTTAAGGAGTCTTTTATACATCAGATAGCCCGACAGCGGAAAGTAAATGGCCAAAACGGCTATCAGGAGCATAAAAACGATAAGAAACAAGTTGATTTCCATATGGGTACGGTTGGTTTGACTGCTACTAATTTAATCTTTTATGCGTAGAACGCCAATGGGGGAACTTGGAACTCAGAGGTCAGAGGTCAGAACTCAGAACTCAGAGGTCAGAACTCAGAGGTCAGAACTCAGAACTCAGAACTCAGAACTTAGAACTTAGAATTTATAACTGCCTACTGTCAACATACACCATAGCTTTAGCGTAGGTGTGCCAACTGCGACTGCCTACTGTTAATTGAAAATTGTTCATTGTTTATTGCCCACTGTTCATTGACCTGGTTTTTATGACCCCTCCGTCTCCCGACGCTCGCTGCGCTCGGTCGGGATCCACCTCCCCTAATCTAAGGGGAGGAGCTTTTGTGCGGTCCCATCTAGGGAGTTTTAAGTCATAAAAGGAGGCGATACTTTAAGCTCCCCTCCTTGTTTAAGGAGAGGCATGAATCACGCCCCTGGCGTGAGAAAGGGGAGGTTTTTTTACCTTCTGCCCATTGCCCACTGCCTACTGAGCACTGACTACTGCCCACTTTTATACGCTGAAGCTTTAGCGAAAGCGTACCACCTATCCCTCTATTCTCCCACTTATTACACCGTGTTTCGCTCCTTACGGTTTAATCATGAACTTATCTCTTAAAACGGTCACCTAATCCAATATTCAATCGATAATAGTGCGACAAAAACACCCTGGGACATCCCCGTTCAAAAGACATGTGGCGGTATGCCACGGGCCGCTTGTCCCGACCGTGTTCACCGATAAGACCAAGACCTAAATAACGGTATCATGAAAAAAACACTACCCCTAAAAAAAGGAAATCGCGCCTATAAAAGATCTTTCCCTGTCCTTCACCGTTGGGCGCGCACGCTTGCCCTGATCGCCATCGCCGGCTTTGCCTGGCTGGCCGCGCCCGTGGCGGCGCAGGCGCAAAGCGCGGGCGTGACGGTCACGGCCGCCGCGGACCTCACGACGACCGAGGGCGGCGGCACGGCGACGTTCACCGTGGAGCTGACGAGCCAGCCGACGGCGGCAGTGACGATCGAGGTCTCCAGCAGCGACACCGGCGAGGGCCAGGTGTCGGTCGGGACAGCTACGGGTGGATTGACCGACCCGGCAGACTCGCTGACGCTGACCTTCACCGGCGGCGACAGTGGCAACTGGAGCGTCCCGCAGACGGTGACGGTGACCGGGGTGGATGACGACGTCGACGACGACGATCAGCCCTACATCATCGACCTGGCAGCGACCAGCACCGACACCAACTATAACGGCATCACCACCGACGACGTGTCGGTGACCAACACCGACGACGACACGGCGGGCGTGACGGTCGGCGCCTTGACCTCCAATACGACCGAGGCCGGCGGGACGGGGTCGTTCACTGTGGCGCTAACGAGCCGGCCGACAGAGAATGTGACGATCGGGGTCAGAAGCGGCGACACCGGCGAGGGAAAGGTGTCGGTCAGGACAGCTACGGGTGGATTGACCAACCCGGCAGGCTCGCTGACACTGACCTTCACCGGCGGCGACAGTGGTAACTGGAACGTCCCGCAGGAGGTGATAATAACCGGGGTGGATGACTTTCATGTCGATAAAAATCAGCTCTACACCATCTTCCTGGATCCGGCGCGGAGCCGTGACCAAAACTATAACGGCATCAACCCCCGCGACGTATCGGTGACCAACATCGACGACGACACGGCGGGCGTGACGGTCAGCGCCACATCGATCACTACGAGAGAGGCTGGCGACCAGACGTCGCTGTTCTTCACCGTGGTGCTGGACACCCGGCTCCCTTCTGGGCAGGTGACGATCGAGGTCACCAGCGGAGACCCCTCCGAGGGCCAGGTGTCGGTCAGGACAGATGGGGGTGGAATGACCGACCCGGCAGACTCGCTGATATTGACCTTCCAGGGCGGCTCCAGCACGACCAACCCCAACACCTCACGTATCCCGCAGGAGGTATTTGTGACGGGGGTGGATGACCCCGACGACGACGATGATGTGACCTACACCATCAGCCTGGAAACGCTGCCTGCCTCCAGCAACGGCTATGACGTCGTCGTCGTCGACGAAGTGAGGGTGACCAACATCGACGACGACACGGCGGGCGTGACGGTCACGCCCACTGACGCCGACCCCACGACGACCGAGGCCGGCGGGACGACGACCTTCACCGTGGAGCTGGACAGCCGGCCGGCGCACGAGGTGACGATGGGGGTCACAAGCAGCGACACCGGCGAGGGTCTGGTGTCGGTCACGACAGAGGGGGGTGAATTGACCACGCCGGCAGGCTCGCTGACGCTGACCTTCACTGGCAGCGACGTTAGCAACAGCAACTGGAACGTCCCGCAGGAGGTGACGGTGACGGGGGTGGATGACAGCGAAAGCGACGGCGATGAGCCCTACATCATCGTTCTGGCGAGTACGCGAAGCAGCGACCTCGCCTATGAACGCAAGTTCAACCCCGATAACATTTCGATGACCAACCAGGACGACGACACGGCGGGCGTGACGGTCACGCCCACTGACGCCGACCCCACGACGACCGAGGCCGGCGGGACGACGACCTTTGACGTGGTGCTGACGAGCCAGCCGACGCACGAGGTGACGATCGAGCTCTCCAGCAGCAACCCCAATGAGGGCACGGTGTCGTCGGTTACGGATGAAGGGGGGGAATCGACCTTGCAGGCGCTGATATTCACCCGCAGCAACTGGAACCTCGCGCAGACGGTGACGGTGACCGGGGTGGATGACGACGTCGACGACGACGATCAGCCCTACGACATCGTCCTGGCAGCGACCAGCACCGACAACAACTATAACGGCATCCCCACCGACGACGTGTCGGTGACCAACACCGACGACGACACGGCGGGCGTGACGGTCGGGGCCATATCGGGGCCGACGACCGAGGGCGGCGGGACGGCGACGTTTACCGTGGCGCTGACGAGCGAGCCGACGCATAGTGTGGATATAACGGTCTCCAGCAGCGACACCGGCGAGGGCCAGGTGTCGGTCGGGACAGCTACGGGTGGATTGACCGACCCGGCAGACTCGCTGACGCTGACCTTCACCGGCGGCGACAGTGGCAACTGGAGCGTCCCGCAGACGGTGACGGTGACCGGGGTGGATGACGACGTCGACGACGACGATCAGCCCTACATCATCGACCTGGCAGCGACCAGCACCGACACCAACTATAACGGCATCACCACCGACGACGTGTCGGTGACCAACACCGACGACGACACGGCGGGCGTGACGGTCGGGGCCATATCGGGGCCGACGACCGAGGGCGGCGGGACGGCGACGTTCACCGTGGTGCTGACGAGCCAGCCGACGCATAGTGTGGATATAGCGGTCTCCAGCAGAGACACCGGCGAGGGCCAGGTGTCGGTCAGGACAGCTACGGGTGGATTGACCGACCCGGCAGACTCGCTGACGCTGGCCTTCACCGGCGGCGACAGTGGCAACTGGAGCGTCCCGCAGACGGTGACGGTGACCGGGAAGGATGACAGCGAAAGCGACGGCAATGTGACCTACATCATCGACCTGATGGCGGCCAGCGTCGACACCAACTATCACGGCATCACCGCCGCCGACGTGACGGTGACCAACACCGACGACGAAACGGCGGGCGTGACGGTCGGGGCCATATCGGGGCCGACGACCGAGGGCGGCGGGACGGCGACGTTCACCGTGGTGCTGACGAGCCGGCCGACGGCGGCGGTGACGATCGAGGTCTCCAGCAGCGACACCGGCGAGGGCCAGGTGTCGGTCAGGACAGCTACGGGTGGATTGACCGACCCGGCAGACTCGCTGACGCTGACCTTCACCGGCGGCGACAGTGGCAACTGGAGCGTCCCGCAGACGGTGACGGTGACGGGGGTGGATGACAGCGAAAGCGACGGCAATGTGCCCTACATCATCGTCCTGGCGAGGACGCAGAGCACCGATTCAAACTATAACAACCCAGCCGACCCAAACCTCGACCCCGCCGACGTGTCGGTGACCAACACGGACAATGACGTGACCGCGCCGGAGGACGACGACAGTGCCCCGAACGCGGTGGACGAGAACGCCGCCAAGGACACCCTCGTCGGCATCACCGCCTTGGCCAGCGATCCGGACACCGGCGATACGGTGACGTACTCGCTCACCGACAACGCCGGCGGGCGGTTCAAGATTCACACCGGCGTCGTGACCGTGGCCAAGGACGCTGCGCTCGACTACGAGGTGGCGCAGAGCCACTCGATCACAGTTACCGCGACCAGTACCGACACCTCCACCGCGGCCATGAACTTTACCATCACGGTGACCGACGTGACCGAGGCGCCGACGGTCACCGTCGCAGATGCCACGGGCGATGAGGACACGGCAATCGGGCTGAGCATCGGCCTGACCGATCCGGAGCCGGACGCGACCCATACTGTGCGGATCACCGGCGTACCAGACAATGCGACGCTCTCGAAGGGGGCCAAGAACGTCGACGACGGCAGCTGGACCTTGACGTACCTGACACCGGACGATCTCACGGGCCTGACCATCACGCCGCCGCTGAACAGCCACGATAACTTCGACCTGGCCGTCACCGCGACCTCCAGGGAGAACGACATGAGCGCGACGTCGGCGGAACAGATCATCACCGTTACCGTCAACCCGGTCAACGATGCGCCGAACTTTAGCCTTATGGATAATCCGGACCAGACGGTCAACAGGGATGCCGGCCTCCAAACAGTGACCGGCTTTGCCTCCGGTTTCTCAGCAGGTCCTGCAAACGAGCACACACAAACGCTGGAATCCTACAACGTCACGGTCACGGAAAACCCCGACCTCTTCGCGGCATCCTTGGAGGGAATCTCCCCGGCAATCGATACAAACGGCCAACTGACCTATAAACCGGCAACCAATGCCCTCAACGGTATGGCGACGGTCGAGGTGACGGTGACGGACAGCGGTGGCACCGAACACAATGGGGTCAACACCAGTGAGGCCCGATTCTTCACGATCACCATCGATCTAACAGGGGTTGTCAGCGTGGACGTTCCGGACGATGGCATTTATAAGATCGGGGATGTACTGGATTTTACCGTGACCTTCAACCATCCCGTCACAATTACCGGGAATCCCCATATTGGTCTGACCGTAGGTGACAACAACATGGTAAATGCCGTCCTGGCCGGAGCGGTGGACACCGCCACCACTGCCACTTTCAGCTATACTATTGCAGAAGGCCACCTGGACACTGACGGGATCGTCCTGGCAACCGCTATAGATCTTAATGGGGGGACCATTGAATCGAACCATCTCAACGGTCAGCATGCAACCCTTGGCCTGAACAATGTGGGCAGCACATCCCATGTCCGGATAGATGGAGTGATCCCTACCATCGCAATCGATGCCGTGTCCGGTGATAATGTGATCAACGCCTTGGAGGGAGACAGCGAGGTGATCATCAGCGGAACCACCACGGGGGCCGAAGACGGGCAGCAGGTCGCTGTGGCCCTTAACGGGAAAACCTACACCGGAACGGTCGGTGCAAACAGTTGGAGCGTCCGTGTTTCCGCGGCCGAAGCACAGGCCCTTGCGGAGGATACCGCCCATACCATAATGGCGGATGTAAGCGATGCGGCCGGTAATGGGGCAGAACAGGCCTCCAGCAGCATCACCAGGGACGCCACGGCCCCCACGGTCAGCCGTATTGAGCGCTATGACCCGGACAATCCGGGCAGAGCTCCCAATGAAACGACCAACAGCGAAACGGTCACCTTCAGGGTCACCTTCAGTGAAGCGGTACAAAATGTGGGCGCAGAAGATTTTACCGTTTCGGCCGGTCCCGGTGTTACACAAACAGAAACAGGAACTATTAACGTCCAGCCGGCGGCTACCGATGGAGATGGGGCGGTCTATGATGTCACTGTTTCCGGGATCGAGGGGAACGGTACCCTGGGCCTGGGCTTTGCCGAAAACCCCACGATCACCGACCTTGCGGGCAATGCCCTGACAGGCCCGGTGGCCCTTCCCGGGGATGCACAAAACTATAGCATAGATAATACGGCCCCGGAGATCACAGACCTGGCACCGGCCCCTGATGCCATAGTGGCGGCCGATTTTGAAGTAGGCTATACCCTTGGTGAAGCGGGATCCCAAGGTACGATCACCTTTACAAGAACGGGCGCTGAAGAGGAAACACACACCTATACCATGCAGCCAGGGGACCTTACCGCTGCGTCCCACACCATATCACGGGAAAGCCTGGAGGCCGGTACGGAATTTGCTGCCCTGGTGAACGGGGCCACTTACAGCATCCAGATTTCGGTGACCGATGCGGTGGGCAATACGGGAACGGCCCGGGCAACCGGCATTACCTTCGATACGGAGGCCCCCATGGTCCTCAGTATTCTGCGCCATGACCCGGAGGCGGAAACAACCAACAACGAGAATGTCACCTTCAGGGTCACCTTCAGTGAAGCGGTACAAAATGTGGGCGGGGAAGATTTTACCGTTTCGGCCGGTCCCGGTGTTACACAAACAGAAACAGGAACTATTAACGTCCAGCCGGCGGCTACCGATGGAGATGGGGCGGTCTATGATGTCACTGTTTCCGGGATCGAGGGGAACGGTACCCTGGGCCTGGGCTTTGCCGAAAACCCCACGATCACCGACCTTGCGGGCAATGCCCTGACAGGCCCGGTGGCCCTTCCCGGGGATGCACAAAACTATAGCATAGATAATACGGCCCCGGAGATCACGGACCTGGCACCGGCCCCTGATGCCATAGTGGCGGCCGATTTTGAAGTAGGCTATACCCTTGGTGAAACGGGGTCCGAAGGTACCATCACTTTTAGCAGAACGGGCGGCGCTGAAGAGGAAACACATACCTATACCATAAGCGGAGACCATCTTACCGCCGCCACCCACACCATATCACGGGAAACCCTGGAGGGCGATACCGGCTTTGCTGCCCTGGTGAACGGGGCCATTTACAGCATCCAGATTTCGGTGACCGATGCGGCGGGCAATACGGGAACGGCCGGGCTAACCAATATTACCTTTGATACGGAGGCCCCCATGGTCCTCAGTATTCTGCGCCATGACCCGGAGGCGGAAACAACCAACAACGAGAATGTCACCTTCAGGGTCACCTTCAGTGAAGCGGTACAAAATGTGGGCGGGGAAGATTTTACCGTTTCGGCCGGTCCCGGTGTTACACAAACAGAAACAGGAACTATTAGCGCCCGGAAGACTACCGATGCGGTTTACCTGGTAACCGTTCCAGGGATCAGCGGGAACGGTACCCTGGGCCTGGGCTTTGCCGAAAACCCCACGATCACCGACCTTGCGGGCAATGCCCTGACAGGCCCGGTGGCCCTTCCCGGGGATGCACAAAACTATAGCATAGATAATACGGCCCCGGAGATCACGGACCTGGCACCGGCCCCTGATGCCATAGTGGCGGCCGATTTTGAAGTAGGCTATACCCTTGGTGAAACGGGGTCCGAAGGTACCATCACTTTTAGCAGAACGGGCGGCGCTGAAGAGGAAACACATACCTATACCATAAGCGGAGACCATCTTACCGCTGCGTCCCACACCATATCACGGGAAAGCCTGGAGGCCGGTACGGAATTTGCTGCCCTGGTGAACGGGGCCATTTACAGTATCGATATTTCGGTGACCGATGCGGCGGGCAATACGGGAACGGCCCGGGCAACCGGTATTACCTTCGATACGGAGGCCCCCATGGTCCTCAGTATTCTGCGCCATGCTCCTCCCGACCAAACGACCAACAGTAAGAATGTCACCTTCCGGGTCACCTTTTCGGAGGCGGTACAAAATGTGGGCGTAGAAGATTTCGCCGTTTTGATCGGGAACGGTGTTAGACAAACAGGAAGTATTAACGCCCAGGCAACTTCCGATGGCAACGGGACGGTCTATGATGTCACCGTTTCCGGGATCGAGGGGAACGGTACCCTGGGCCTGGGCTTTGCCGAGAGCCCCACGATCACCGACCTTGCGGGCAATGCCCTGACAGACCCGGAGCCGGTAACCGAACAGACCTATACCATAGATAATACGGCCGCCGACACCAGTCCTCCCGTGGTCAACGGTATTTCATTGCCCGACGACCCCGCTCCTGCGGCAAATGCGACCAGTGTCGGTTTTGTGGTGACCTTTAATGAAGGGGCCAATAATGTCACCGCCGATGATTTTACAATAGATCGCTCAGAAGGGGTAACAGGAAACATCAGCGAGATCGGTGGCAATGGTACAAATTACACGGTCACCGTAAGTTCCATAACGGGAACAGGTACCCTACGCCTTGACCTGAAAGCATCGACCGATATTGTCGATGCCGCGGGCAACGGGAACAATACCAATGGCCATGTGGCAGCGTTTACCGGTGGGGCCGTGCATACCGTTGATACGGAGGCCCCAACGGGTTATTCGGTGGCCATTGACCAGGGGACGATCAATGCGGGCAATGCGGACTCGGTAAGTTTTAGCTTTACCGATGCGGAAACGGGGGCTACCTACCATTACAGTTTTAGCAGCGATAGAGGCGGTACGGAAGTGACGGGCAGTGGCACGGTAGGAACTGCTACCGATAAGGTCACTGATATCGATGTCAGCGATCTGGGCGATGGTACGGTCACCTTGAGCGTGGCCCTGGCCGATACCCATGGCAATACAGGCAGTGCCGTGACCGATACGGCGACCAAGGATACAGGTATCCCCACAGTGGCCAATGTGACCTCCTCCGAATCGGACGGCACCTATGGCACGGATGCTGTGATCTCCATCCAGGTCGAGTTTTCCGAGGCGGTGATCGTTTCGGGCACCCCCCGCCTCGCTTTGGAGACCGGGACCCAGGACCGGACGGCCAGCTATACCTCGGGATCCGGCACTACCACCCTGACCTTTGCCTATACCGTCCAGGCCGGTGATGTTACCGATGACCTGGACTATACCGGTGCCAATGCCCTGACGGCCGGGGCCGGTATCCGGGATGCGGCGGGCAATGATGCCATGGTAACGCTCCCCGGACCGGGAACTGCCGGTTCCCTGGGCGCCAATAAGGCGCTGGTGATCGATACACGGCCCACGGTCACACTTTCCGTCGATGAGAATCGCATTGATGAGACAGATGGGACGGCCACTTTGACCGCCCGCTTGTCCACCACATGGAACGCGGATGTAACGGTCGGGCTTTCCTACTCCGGGTTTGCTGCCCGGGGAACGGATTATAACGGCCCTGACGGCATCACGGTTCCCGCAGGGGAACTTTCCGCTTCGGGGACGGTCACAACACTTCCGGATACAGCGGTAGAATCCAATGAGACGATCATTGTTGATGTCCGGGATGTAGTTAATGGCATAGAAGAAGACATACAGCCACTGACCATTACCATCATTGATGACGATACACGGAACGTTTACTTTGCAAGCGACGCTTCATCCGGCAATGAGGACATAAACTCGGCTACCGTGGAGGTCCTTCTTTCAGCGAACAGCACAGAGAACGCAAGTGTTCATTATACGGTCACCGGAACCGCTACCGGGGGTACGGACCATGCCCTTGCCGGTGGTACCCTGACCTTTCCACCGGGCGGCCTTTCACAAAGCATTTCCATTAGCGGTATTGTGGATGATAACATCGTCGAGGCCGATGAAACGGTGATCATCACTTTGTCCGGCCCCTCCAATGCCAACCTTGGAGAAATTACGGAGTACACCTATACCATTCTGGACAATGATACCGCAGCAGTGACCATGGCCGATGTTTCCGGTACGGAGAACGGCGGGGACATTACGGTAAGGGCCGTGCTGGACCGTCCGGTGCAGGGCGGCTTTACGGTAAAAGTAAGTACCGCGGACGGAACAGCGACCTCCGGAAGCGATTATACCGCTGTCAGTAGCCATACCCTGACATTTGAAGGAAGGGAGGGTGAAGTGCATACTTTTACCATCGGCCCGATCAATGATGATAAGGCAGAGCTCGATAAGACCCTGACGGTAAGCATGTCCGATCTGGCACCAACAGCTTTACCGGTGGACATCACCGACACCGCCACCGTAACGATCATAGATGACGATAACACTGCTCCCGAGGTGGCCAAACCCATCGGGGAACAACAACTGTCCACGGGCACCGGCGATCATACCATTGCCCTGGCAGAGGTATTTTCCGATGCGAACGGGGACCGGCTCACCTTCTCGGCAGAGTCAACCAACACAGCTATAGTTAGGGCAAGTATCTCCGACGCAGTCCTTACACTTACCGTAGTGGGAACGGGCACGGCCACCATCAGTGTTACCGCAGACGATGGTTTTGGAGGCACTGTCGTACACACATTTAAAGTAAAGGTGGCCTGTGCCATCGAGGCACTACCGACGGACAATTTCCAGCTTCGGGCCACCGGCGAGACCTGTGGGGACAAGAACAATGGTTCGATCCGTATCACCGCAGGGCAGGAACTTGAATACACTGCCACAATAAACAACAACAGCCATGAATTCAGTAAGACCCTGGAAGTCAGGGACCTGTCCCCGGGCAGTTATAGGGTCTGCATCTCCATTGAGGATGTTTCCGCCTGCCAACAGTGTTTTGAACTGCAGATCGACGAGGCCCCCGTACTGGCCGGGAAGACCACGGTGAACAAAACCGCTGGGCTCCGCGCCCGGGTAGGCGTGGAAATAGCCTCCGGTACGGCACCCTATACGGTCAGGGTCAACGATAAGATCATTGGCCAATACGGTACGGGAAGCTTTTCCGTGACGGTGGACCCATGGGACAAGGTAGAGGTCCTTTCCAGTGTGGCCTGTGAGGGGAAACTGGCCGTGGCGCTCGAAGGGTCCGGAACAACAAGGGTCAGTGAGAACCCTGTGGGTTCCCAGGTGGAGTTCATGGTCCCCGGCGTGGTGAAGGACCGTATGGTTGTGGATATCTATAATACGTCCGGGGCCAGGGTGTCTACGGGCATGTATCCCATCAACAATAACAAAGTGGTGGTGGGCACGGAGCAATTGGAGGCAGGGGTGTATTTGGTGTACTTGGGAGCGGGAAGTCCTAGAAGGTTTAAGGTCATAAAGGAATGAAAACAGTATGCAGTGGGCAAATGTAAGTTTTGAGTTATTGAATTATGAATTAGGGTTGTCAGTTAACAGTAATCGGTAAACGAGAAACCTGAAACAGTAGGCGGTTGGCGGTTGGCAGGTGGCAAACTTAAGTTATGAACTATGAGTGATGAGCTAAAAAAGGTATGAGTTAAAGAGTTAAGGGCGAACCATGTGCGATGAACTCCTTTCGCTATTACCTATTCCCTCTTCCCTTATAAAGCGACGTATGATGGATGACAATGAACAGTAACCAAATAGCAATGAACAACAAACGAGAAACCTGAAACAGTTGGCAGTGAGCAGTTGGCAGTGGAGAGTTATGTGTGATGAATTAAAAAGGGATGGTTGACGGATTATGAGTGATGAGTTAAGGAGTTATGAATTGGCAATGCGCTCAGCGCCTAGCGTATAGCGCAATGCACCATTAAGGACACTGAACAGTTAACAATGAACAATAAACAATGGGTGGTGGACAATTTGGATCGAACAGTGAACCGGAGGATTCTTCGCTTCACTCTGAACGACAATGTATATCGGTTTGTCATTCCGAGCCAGCGAGGAATCTCGACCTTGAACCTTGAACCTTGAACTTAATGATAAACAGTAAAAAACAAAGATTATGAAAAGTATGAAAAAAGAACTTATCGCCTTCTTGGGCCTATGTACAGTATTGTTTATGGGATGCCCGGGAGGAGTAGATGATCCACCGGTAGTTCCGCCAACACCTCCGTCAACGGAGAACCAGGCCCCTTCCGTTCCCGCCCTGGTGTTCCCTGCCAATGGCGGGGATTGCACGAACATTTCCCTGGAACTGAAATGGAACCCGGCCACCGACCCTGAGGGGGACCCAATAAGTTATGTAGTGGAGATCGCCACCAGCGGTAATTTTTCCCCGGTACTGTTCAGTGCCACCACCTCGGAGGCCGCAAGGAGTTTTGACCTGGAAAAGGGGACCGCCTACCATTGGCGGGTACGGGCCAGGGATACTAAGGGCAATGAAAGTGCCCATTCTCCCGTACATACCTTTTTCACGGAACCTGAAGCGGCGGTGAACCATGTTCCCCAAGTCCCTGAGATCGTGTCCCCGGCATTGGGCGCAACGGTAAGGGAAGACAGCGCGGAAATGAAATGGAAGGTCGGGGACAGCGATAACGATCCGCTACGGTCCCATCTGTATTTTGGAACGGAAAATCCGCCCCCATCGCACAGGGACAACCTGGAAACGACAACGGAGGAGGTAACCGTGGAGGTCGGGAAGGCCTACTACTGGAGGATTGTGGTCAGGGACGACAAAGGGGGTGTGGCCATTGGCCCGGTATGGAGTTTTACGGTGGAGTAAGACAGTAGAATCAGTGGCCTATTATACGCTCCATCATTTAGGAACAAAAACCATGGAACAATGAAACCGAAGAATAGTTTTGGTGAAAAGGTATTGAGGGGAGTCCTTCGGTTTATCATAACAGTCCTGGTGGTGACACTACTTGGCGCCATCGTCTACATCGTACTCTGGTACTTTGGGCTGTGGAAATCATAATCAGAAGTCAGAAATTGGAAGTTGGAACTTATTATTTAAATCTGAATGCTGCCCTCTGTATACTGGCTACTGTTAATTGAAAATTGTTCATTGTCAACGCACACCGTAGCCTCGGCGTAAGTGTGTTCACTGTTCATTGACCTGGTTTTTATGACCCCTCCGGCCCCGACGCTTCGGTCGGGGCCACCTCCCCTGATCTAGGGGAGGAGCCTTTGTGAGGTCCCAGCTAGGGGGTTTTAAGTGATAAAAGGAGGCAATATTTAAGCTCCCCTCCTTGTTCAAGGAGGGGAATGAATCACGCCTTTGGCGTGAGAAAGGGGAGGTTTTTTCTACCCCTCCGTCCCCGACGCTCGCTTTGCTTCGGTCGGGGCCACCTCCCCTTAGCTAAGGGGAGGAGCTACTTGGAACTACGAATAATGGATTCCGCACTAAATGCGGAATGACAAATCCCACCACGATTTCTATATTGGGCATTGCTTATTGTTCACTACCTACTGTCAATACACGCCGTAGCCTTGGCGAAGGCGTGCCAACCATCAACGCTAGACCCTCAACCAACCTTCCCATTTCCTTAACAGACCTTTAAGAAATGTGGAAAAAGATTTCTTTACCTTTAAGCGACTAATTAACTATCCTAAAAATCGATGAACAGAATACTCATCCTCATGATGCTATGCGCATCATCCTTCCTTTTTGCACAAGACTTTAAAATGGACCTGGTCCAAGACCTGAAACCCCGAAATATAGGCCCCGGCGGCATGAGTGGGCGGGTAACGGCCATAGATGTGGTCCATTCCAATCCCGATATTATGTATGTGGGCACCGCTTCTGGCGGTCTGTGGAAATCCATTTCGGGCGGGATCAAATGGGAGCCCATTTTTGATAAGGAAGTGACCGCTTCCGTAGGTGCCGTAGCCATTCAGCAATCCAATCCCTCGGTTATTTGGGTAGGTACGGGCGAGGGCAATCCGCGTAACAGCCTCAACGGGGGTTACGGCATCTATAAATCCCTGGACGGGGGCAAGAGCTGGAAGGCCATGGGACTGCAGCAGACCCGGCATATCCACAGGGTGATCATTGATCCTTCCGACCCCAATACGGTCTATGTAGGTGCCATTGGTTCCCCATGGGGCGAACATCCCGAACGCGGCGTTTTTAAAACTACGGACGGGGGAATCACATGGGAAAAAATCCTGTTTGCAAACAACAAGACTGGGGTCGCCGATCTGGTCATGGACCCTACGAATCCCAATAAATTGATCGCTGCCCTTTGGGAGCACAAACGAGATCCCTGGTTTTTTAAGTCGGGCGGGGCCGGCAGTGGCCTACACATGACCCATGACGGAGGAAAGACCTGGAAAAAATTGACCCATGAGGACGGATTGCCCAAGGGCGACCTGGGGCGGATAGGGATTGCCATTGCACCCAACAAACCTAAGGTCATCTATGCCCTGATCGAAGCCAAAAAAAATGCGCTCTACAAATCCGAGGATGGGGGTTTTAAATGGAAAAAAGTAAACGACAAGAACGATATTGGCAACCGACCCTTTTACTATTCGGAAATTTATGTGGACCCCCAGAACGAAAACCGGGTCTATTCCATTTTTACCTATGTAAACGTTTCCGAGGACGGTGGCAAGAACTTTACGCAGCTCATGCCGGCCTATCAGGTAGACAACGGGGTACACCCGGATCATCACGCCTGGTGGATACATCCCGAAAACGGCCAGTTTATGATCGACGGGAACGATGGGGGAATGAACATTACCAAGGACGGCGGCAAATCCTGGCGCTTTATCGGCAACCTGCCAGTGGCCCAATTCTATCATATCAATATCGACAACGAGTATCCCTATAATGTTTATGGGGGTATGCAGGACAATGGTTCGTGGAGAGGACCGGCCTATGTGTGGCGAGACCAGGGCATCCGTAACAGCTATTGGCAGGAAATTGCCTTTGGAGACGGTTTTGATGTGGTGCCTGATCGGGAGGATTCCCAATACGGCTATGCCATGAGCCAACAGGGCTTTGTACGGAGATACGATTGGAAGACAGGTAACAACTATACCGTGCGCCCCACCCCACCCGATGCGCAGACCAAACTGCGTTTCAATTGGAATGCGGGTATAGGGCAAGATCCCTTTGATGCCAGTACGGTATATTTTGGAAGTCAATTTGTACATAAAAGCACGGATAAAGGGCTTACCTGGACCATAATTTCGCCAGACCTTACCACCAACGACCCAGAGAAACAAAAGCAAAGTGAAAGCGGCGGACTCACTATGGACGCCACCGGAGCGGAGAACCATTGCACCATTTTAGTGGTGGAGCCCTCTGTGCTGGAAAAAGACATGCTTTGGGCGGCCACGGATGACGGAAGGGTACACTATACCCAAAACGGCGGTGCGGACTGGACCGAGGTGACCCAGAACATCAAGGGCTTGCCAGCGGGCAGTTGGATTCCGCAGATCAAGGCCTCCAACAAAAAACAGGGAGAAGCCCTGTTGATTGCCAATGATTACCGGCGCTTTAACTATACCCCTTATGCCTATCGCACTACAAACTATGGGAAAACCTGGGAGCGTATAGTGAATGTTGGGGACGTGGAGAGCTATACCCTATCGATCGTGGAAGATCCCGAAAATAGAAACCTTCTCTTCCTGGGCACCGATGATGGCCTTTACATTTCCTTTGATGCCGGCACAAACTGGCAAAAATGGACCGAGGGCTTCCCTACGGTCTCCACCAAGGACCTGGTAATCCAATCCCGGGAAGGTGACTTGGTCATTGGCACCTTTGGAAGGGCGGCCTGGGTCTTGGACGATATTAGGCCCTTACGAGCCCTGGCTTCCAACAAGGCCATTCTGGATAGGGACATTAAGTTGTTTGAAGCGCCCACAGCCTATCTAGCTGCCTACCAGCAGCCCACCGGCAGTCGTTTTGGCGGGGACGCGCTTTACAATGCGGAAAACAAAAAGGAGGGCGCCATGCTCACCTACTACCTTAAAAAGGGGTATGAAGCGCCTGAAAAGGACAAAAAGGACAAGGATAGCGAGGCTAACGGGGACGGGGAGGAAAAAACAAAAATCAAAAAAGATTCCCTGAGATTCGAATTCTTTGACGGCGACCGCCTCATCCGTACCTTAAAATTTAAGACACCAAAGAAGGCCGGTTTTCACCGCATCTACTGGGAGATGGATGAAAAGGGTCCCGACAGACCGGCCCGAAAAATTAGCAAGAGCAAAAAAGAACCGGGCGGACTTACCGTAAAACCGGGCCGCTACAAGGTAAAAATGCATTACGCAGGGGGCAATGATTCTACCATGGTGGAGGTCAAGACCGATCCCAGGATCCAGGTTTCCGGCACCACTTTGACCGAAGTCTATGAACTGGGAAAACAAGTGGAAGCTTACACCCAAACTGCTGCCGACGCGGTAAAACAGTTGGTGGAAAGCAAGACCATTGCCGACAAATACCAGAAGGAACTCAAAACATTGGATAAGGAGAAGTACAAGGAACAGATCAAAGCTTCCAGAGAAATTACCAAAGCCATCGATTCGGTCGTTGCACTGTATCTCGGCAAAGAGGATAAACGTCAGGGCATTACCCGAAATCCAGAGATTACGGTAATGCAACGTATCAATGTAGCCCGGGGTTACGTGCAAAGCAGAAAAACGGGCATTACCGCCACGGAAAAAAAACTGGTGCAGTTCGCCAAAGAAGAACTACAAACGGCCTTGGACAAAACCAATGCCTTTTTCGAAGAAAAGTGGAAACCCTATAGGGACACCATCACTACTTTAGAGGTATCACCCTTTAAAGAGATAAAACAATTTAATATCAATTAAAAACCATGTCATGAGAAAATGTATTGCCATCCTTGCCCTTGCATTAGTTTGGGGCTGTAAGGAAGAACCAAAAGAAAAGGATATTGCCGCGAATCTAAAGACCTACACCATCAAACAGATGATGGACAATGAGACCGTTTTTGGGGGAAGTTTTTCGCCCGATAAATCAAAGTTGTTGATTTCCAGTAACCGATCTGGAATCTACAATATGTACGCCCTATCCATTGCCACGGGAGACCCTATACCGGTAACCGCTTCGGACAGTTCTTCGGTATTTGCCATTTCCTATTTTCCAAAGGATGAGCGCATGTTGTTTCGAATGGACAACAATGGGAACGAAATCTTTCATATTTATTTGCGCGATACCGATGGAAACCATAAAGATTTGACCCCAGACGACGGGGCACGGACCAATTTTTACGGTTGGGCCAAGGACGATCAGAGCTTTTTCTTCACTTCCAACAAAAGGGATAAGAGATACATGGACCTGTATGAGATGGATCTGGAAAACTTTAAACCCACTATGCTGTACCAAAATGACGAGGGGTATAGTTTGGGCGGACTTTCAGATGATAAAAACTACCTGCCTTTGAGCAAGGCCATCAACACCAATGACAGCGATCTGTTTTTATACAATCTTAAGGATAAATCCCTCGTAAAAATCAACAAAAATCAAAGTGCCAATAGCAGCCAAGATTTTTCGAACGACGGTAAATCGTTCTACTACACTACCGATGACAACGCAGAATTTGCCTATCTGATGCGTTATGACATCGCGGAAAAAGCGTATGAGAAGGATATGGAACGCAACTGGGACATCGCGGGCAGCTATTTTACGGAAACCGGAAAATATCAGGTTACCTATATCAATGAGGACGCTAAAAATGTAATCGAGGTCAAGGACATGGCAAGCGGTGAAAACATCGATCTTCCGGCCCTGGACAACCAAAGTATTACCAATGTAAGTTTCTCCGATGATGAAAAGACCATGCGCTTCTTTGCAGGTGGTTCGCACACCCCCTCCAATCTGTATCTGTATGGATTGGAAAACGAGGTCATATTACAATTGACCGATGTACTCAACGATGAGATTGAAGGGGAGCATTTGGTGACCGCCGAAGTCATACGTTATAAATCCTTTGATGGATTGGAAATTCCGGCCATCTATTACAAACCACACCAGGCTTCGGAAGAAAACAAAGTACCGGCGCTCGTATGGGTTCATGGAGGGCCCGGCGGACAATCGCGCCAGAATTTTAATTCCTTGATCCAATATATGGTGAACCACGGTTATGCCGTACTGGCCGTAAACAACCGGGGAAGTAGCGGTTATGGAAAGACCTTTTATCAGATGGACGACCTCAACCATGGCGACAAAGACCTCAAGGATTGTGTGGAAGGAAAGAATTGGTTGACCCAACAACCGGAGATCGATGCAGGAAAAATAGGGATTATTGGAGGTTCGTACGGCGGCTATATGACCATGGCGGCCCTGACCTATACCCCTGAAGAATTTGCCGTTGGGGTAAATATCTTTGGTGTAACCAACTGGATCAGGACCTTGAGAAGCATTCCACCGTGGTGGGAATCCTTCAAGGACGCCCTATACAAGGAATTGGGGGACCCCAACAGCGCCGATTCCGTGCGTTTGCGAAAGATATCGCCCTTGTTCCATACCGATAAGGTGACCAAGCCTTTGATCGTATTGCAGGGAGCGCAAGATCCCAGGGTGCTCCAGGTAGAATCCGATGAAATCGTAGCCGGGGTGAAGAAAAACGGCGTCCCCGTGGAATATGTTCTTTTCGAGGATGAAGGCCATGGTTTTGTAAAGAAAGAAAACCAAATAGAGGCGTATAGCAAAATATTGCAGTTTTTGGATGTGCATTTAAAACAGGACAAGGGCACGCCCATCCAGGATGGAGAGGCCATAGAAATGGATTCGGATACCTAAACCATAACCCTAATTACATTTTATGAAGAAAATAGTGTTGCTGTTGATGCTCTGCTTCCTGGGCCGGGGACTGGCCCAGGAAACCGGGGAGAACAGCTTTGGGGCCTGGTATATGTATTTTGGCACCAATAAGATTTCCAAGGCGCTCAGTATCCATTCCGAGGCCCAGTTCCGATTCTATGAAAGTACCGGCAACTTTAACCAGTTGCTGTTGCGAACAGGATTAAATTATCATATAGACCCCAATAGCATCGTGACCTTTGGGTATGGGTATATCGATACAGATCCCACTTTTGAGGATTCCCCCGCCGGTGTAATTTCCGCTCCGGGCGATAAGCTTGTGGAACACAGGATCTTTGAACAGTTGATTCTCAAGAACAAAGTAGGCGAATTTTTGTTTGAACACCGGTATCGTTTGGAACAGCGGTTCCTAAACAACAAGGACCTTTCCCAGACCGATACCCAGCACAGGGCGCGGTACCGATTGCAAGTGACCTTGCCACTTACCGATACCTTTTTCATCAACGTCTATGACGAGGTATTCCTCAACCTGCAGGATGACATTTTTGGACAGAACCGATTGTACGCCGCACTGGGGGTACACCTTACGCACAATAGCAGTATACAGTTGGGCTACCTTAAAAACCACTTCAATTCAGTGAATTTTGACCGTTTGCAGATAGGAGTGTTTTTTAATCCCGACTTAAGGAGGACTAAAGCAAAGCAATAATCATGAATCTTCAGAAAGTCACATTTAAAAATAAGGAAGGACAAGCGTTGGTGGGCAGGTTGGAACTGCCCGTAGACCAGCATCCGCATAATTTTGCCCTTTTTGCACACTGTTTTACCTGCAATAAAAACCTATTGGCCGTAAAGAACATCGGTAAGGCCCTAACGTCCAATGGTTTTGGGGTACTCCGTTTCGACTTTACCGGCCTTGGGGAAAGCAGTGGCGATTTTGCGGATACCAATTTTTCCGGAAATGTGGACGATCTGGTAGCAGCAGCCGATTATTTGAAAGAAAATTATGCGGCACCAAGCTTGATTATTGGGCACTCCCTGGGTGGGGCGGCGGTTATTTTTGCAGCTCAGCAAATCCCTTCCATCAAGGCGGTAGCGACTGTGGGGGCACCTTCTAACCCGGTTCATGTAAAACACTTGCTCAGAAGCGGGTTGGATGAAATTGAGGCCAACGGCAAAGCCGTGGTAAATCTTAGCGGGCGGGATTTTACGATCAAAAAACAGTTTCTGGACGATCTGGAAACCAAATCACTTCCCGAGACGGTAAAACAATTGAGAAAACCCTTGTTGATCATGCATTCGCCCCAGGATGATACGGTGGGCATAAAAAACGCTGAGGAAATCTATGTGGCCGCGCACCATCCCAAAAGCTTTGTATCCCTGGACGGGGCCGACCATCTCTTGATGGACAAAAGGGATTCTACCTATGTAGGGGAAGTCGTAGCAGGTTGGGCAAAAAGGTATGTGGAACTCACAGCGAACAACGGCATAAAGACCAAACACCAAGTGGCGGCAAGTTTGGATGCCGATGACGGTTTTACCACCCAGATGAAGTTGGGAAAACATTATATGACGGCCGATGAGCCCCTGGAATTTGGAGGAAATGATTTTGGTCCTTCGCCCTATGAGTTGGTATCCGCCGGACTTTCCGCCTGCACGGCAATGACCATTCAGATGTATGCCAAAAGAAAGGGATGGCCCATAGAAAATGTGGAGGTCCATACCTCATATGGCAAGGACCACGCCGTAGATTGTGAAGCCTGTGAAATGCCCGAGGCAAAAATAGACACCTTCAATAGGGAGATAAAGTTGACCGGGGATTTGGATGGGAAGCAGAAGCAGCGGGTTATGGAAATTGCCGATAAATGTCCCGTGCATAAAACCCTGCATAGCCAGACCCAGATTATCAGTAAATTAATTTCCTAATGGAAAGCCCCATTTTTGATGTAACGCTTAGCGGTATACATTCTCTAGTAATACCGGAAAACATAGTACGACCTTTTTTGGAAAGGGGACATAAAAGGGTACGGGTACGGGCAAGCTTTGAGGGTAGGGATATTACCTTCCATGGGGCGCTCCAAAAATGGAGGGGTCAATATGTTTTAACGTTCGGAAAAAGCAATCAAAAGGCTTTGGGCATTTTTCCCAATGATTATTTTCAGTTGCAATTTTTTGAAGACACCTCCAAGTACGGGGTGGAGATACCCGAAGAGTTGGATGCGGTCTTGCTGAGCGACTACGAAGCCTATAAAATTTTTGAATCGCTGACCGATGGTAAAAAGCGAGGCCTTATTTATATGATCGCTCGGTATAAGACTCCACAGACCCGCATTGACAAATCGCTCCTACTCTGTGAAAATCTAAAACGCGGTATTCGCGATGCGAAGGAATTGCTAAAATCCGGATAGCTGCCCTAAGCTAGGCAAAACAAGGCCAAGTAGGTCCTGCTCCACTAATGATCGCTGGTCAGCATCCACTGGATGCCGAACCTATCGGTAAGCATACCGAATTTTCCGCCCCAAAAAGCGTCGGCAAAGGGCATAATTGCTTTACCTCCGTCAAGCAGACCATTGAACAGCGTTTCCGCCTTGCCCGCATCGTTCACATTGATCGTAAGACTGGCGTGGTTGCCCTGGGCAAAATGCTCCTCTAAAGTATCGGAAGCCATTAAGGTGCACCCTTCAAATTCCAGGGTACAGTGCATGATCAGGTTATTTGCGCTTTCCGGAACCTGCATGACCCCGGCTGGGGCCTCGGAGAATCGCATCAAGGAGGTAAATTCCCCGTTCAGCACGGCTTTGTAAAAGTTCATGGCCTCCTCACAATTGCCATTAAAGGTCAAATAGGGATTAAATCTCATTTTTTTGATTTTTAAAGTGAATTCGTTTGATATCTTATGTAGAAAAAGCGGATCAACTCACCTGTAAGGAAGCGTGTACCGCAATTAACCACTTGCCTGAGATCGGATTTCGCTGAAATACGCTTTCATAGGCTCAAAATAGTGCCTCACCCAGCCTTGTTTTACATGTACTTCCTGATCAGGAACGTTGCTATGGGTCAGGGTAAGCAGGGTTCCTTCCGCATGAGGGCTTAGAACAACCTCTATTTTGGAATCTTCGTCAGCAGTCTCAAATCCAGTGGTTCGCCAGGATTGCACAATTTTTTTACCGGGTATCAACTGCAAATTTTTACCCCATAGATAGGCGTCGTGGACTGCAAAGGGCTTGTCCACCTCATCGTGCACAATAGCCTTGCCGCCTCCTGTCATGGCCGAATGCCCATCAGGGTCCAACCAGGCCATATATATGACTTCGGGCGATGCGGGAATCACTTCGGAAATGGTAAAGGTATGTTTCATTTTTTAGTTCCGGAATGCCTGGTTTAAAGCGTAGCATTCCCATTAGTGTATTCTATTCCCTTAAGATACCACTTACTGCTAAAATATCAAATAGAAATTATCGGAATCATTTTGTTTTACCGTTGACCGTCCTTAAAATATTACGTAACTTTAGTTTCAACTTAAAATACAATACCATGAAAAAAATAAGTCTATGGGCTTTGGGCCTTGTTTTGCTCCTATCCTATAACTGCAAACAAGCAAAAAAGGAAGCTTCTGAAGCGGAAACCATAGTTGAGGAAATCAAGGAAGAGGTAAAAACGGAGGTGATAAGCTTCACTATGGAACCTAAGAGCGAGAGTACGGTTACCGGGGAAGTCACCTTTAGGCAAGATAACAATACGGTTACCATGATCGCCAAATTGACCGGACTAACAGAAGGTGAGCATGCCATTCATATCCACGAAAAGGCAGATTGCTCCTCCGCTGACGGAAAATCCACTGGCGGGCACTGGAACCCTACTTTTCAACCCCATGCCAAATGGGGTGCCGAAGGCGGCTATCACAAAGGGGACATTGGAAACTTCACGGCAGACTCGGAAGGCAATGCCACAGTGGAGTTTTCTACCGAAGAATGGTGCCTGGGGTGCGATGACGAAACCATGAATGTTCTGGGCAAAGCTGTCATTGTACATCAGGGCGTGGACGATTTTACCTCACAGCCCAGTGGTGCTGCCGGAGCCCGGGTAAGTTGTACAGGCATTATCCGGTAAATTCATCGAAAATTTATTAAAAAGCTGTTCTTAGGACAGCTTTTTATATATCTTAATTGTCCCCAAAACCCCCGAACATGGAACTAGACTCCTTGATTACCCTTTTTCAAAAGAAAGACCTAACGGCTTTTGAAAAATTGTATGAAATGTACTCCAAAAACATTTGCGGTGTCATCAATACCATTGTTCGGGATACAGAACTGGCCGAAGAAATCTGTCAAGATGTATTCCTGAAGATTTGGAACCAATCCGAAAGTTACGATGTTTCAAAAGGGCGTTTTTTTACCTGGATACTGAACATTGCCAGAAACGCGGCTATCGATGAAGTACGCTCAAAATCCTATAAGCAGGGGAAAAAAAACTTACCCGCCGATTATTTCGTAGGTATCCTTGAAAACAAGGACAATCTAAACCTTAAAGTAGATGCCATAGGCCTCCGAAGCCTGTTGAAAAATTTAAAGGAGCAATGTAAACAATTGATAGAGCTTTTATATTTCAAGGGGTATACCCAAAAAGAGGCCGCAGAGACCCTGGATATCCCACTAGGAACGATAAAAACAAGAAATAGAAGCTGTATTTCACAGTTAAGGAAAAACATACCCTGATCATATGGACGTTAAAAAATATATAGCATCTGGTATTTTGGAACTTTACGTGGCCGGGACGCTTTCGGAAGAGGAAAACGCGCAGATTCACGGATACGCCAAGGAGTATCCCGAAATACAGCGGGAAATTGAAGCCATTGAGGCGGCCATTCTCGCCTTGGGGGAAGCCTCCTATTCGGGAACCCCGGATTTTTCCAGTCTCAAAGAACATTTGGAGCGACCAAAAAATCCCAAGGTAATTTCGCTATCAGGGAATTGGGCCAAATGGAAAGTATATTCGGGCTGGGCCGCGGCCGCGGTTTTTGCCATCGGATTCTTCTGGTCCTACATTGAAAATGGAAGATTACAGTCCAAAATGGATTTTGTGAATCAAGAGAACCAAGTTATGGAACAGCAAATTCTGGAAGCCCGAAATGCTGTTTCGGACACAGAGAAATTGCTCAACACCTTGAGGAACAAAGATATAAATGTGGTATCCCTTGACGGGCAGGAAGCTTCGCCAAACGCCTACGCCAAAGCGTATTGGAACAAAAAGGAACAGAAAGTATTTATAGATGCCCTTGGCTTACCGGAACCTCCCAAGGGAATGGTGTACCAGGTCTGGTCCTTGAAATTGAATCCATTGACCCCTACCAATCTGGGTCTGCTCAAGGATTTTAGTACCCACGAAAATAAGGTGTTCACGCTTTTAAATCCTAATGAGTCCGAGGCCTTTGGCATCACCTTGGAACCCGAGGGCGGCAGTGAAAGCCCTACCCTGGAACGGCTGTACACCCTGGGTGCCATTGCCTCCTAAAGGAAATAAGAACGGAATGGGAAATGGGAGCTATCTTATTTTCTCATTTTAAGTTGCTTCTGTAGGGATCTATGTGCCATAAACACTCTGAATCCTAAAAAAATCATGGTAGAAATCCACAGAAAAAAAAGAAAGTATTCCATAACAGTCGCGATTTGGGTTGATCTAAAGAAACATTTTTTATCATGTTTCTATTCTTTATGCTGCAATACTTAGATGCTCAAAGCAGTTACATAACTGTATTTGAACGGTAATAATATACATTTCGTCTTAGTTTTCCTAAAAAAAAAGTTAAAAATCGATGAATCACCATGGCAAAATGCCATGGCGATCATCAAAATCTAACCTCAAACAAAAAACAAACCTTTCTTTTTACGCCTGGATTTTGGGCCGGGAAACCTATAAAAATTGCCCTTTCTTAAAGGTTAATTATGCGATTTTCCATCAGGGGGCCCAACTCATAAACCGCGCCCATGAGTTCTTTCTTAAGTTCCTTGACCTTGGTTTCCTTGCCCATTTCCTTGTACACTTCGGCCATGTGGTACAGCGCCATGGGCTCATAGGTACGGCCTTCTACATGTGCCGTGATCAGTTGCAGCGCTTTTTGGCCATCCCCATTTCTAAAATGGCTATAAGCCAACAAATCATAGGTTTCGGGCGTAGGCCGGTTTTGTACTTCCCGCTCTGCCAGGGCAATGGCCCTATCGTACGCTTTGTGTTCATCCAGGTAGAGGCTTACATTGTGGGCGTTGTACATTTCCCCGTAGGCCAGGAGTTTAACCGTTTCAAAATACTGGTCCAGGTTGAGCTGTTTTTCTTTTTCATTGCCCATATATTCCGCAATCTCCGCTTTAAACAAATAATAATCAGGGGCTTTATGGTGCCTAGTAATAGCATTTAGAATACGGTTTGCCTCTTTGGGTTTTCTCTCGAACGAAAAAACAATCCAAGCGATTCCCTTTTTGGCATAGGCGTTACCAGGGTCTAGCTCCAAAGCCTTTAGATACTGGGCATAGGACTCCCGAACATTACCAGCATGGCCGTAATAATCCCCCAAGTTGGTATAGCACCACAACCTAAGGTCATTGTTTTTTGAGGCTTCGGCCTTGGTTTTGGCCATCTCCATAAACCTAAGGGTCGTTGCCAGATCGCCTAGATGATCGTTCCATTTAGCGGCGCGGATCAGGTAGCCAAAATCGGAAGTATTGCGAATAGAATTCAATGCGTGTTCCGCTTGGTCATGGTCGCCCAGCTCCATATGCAGATCAAAGAGCAAACCTTGCGTTTCTTTGTCACCACTCCCCAGCGCCTGTGCCTTTTGGGCCCATTCCAGGGCTTCCCTAAACCGGTGTTGGGAGATATAATTTCTCGCCAGGGCCCTGTAATAATCGGCTTTGCCCACCGCTGCAATAGTACAGGCCCTTTTCAATGCCTGCTCGGCTTGCTGCAAATAGGCAATATCCCCAGTGGCCTGAAAATAGCTATTGTACTGACCGGCCACGATCCCGAAACTGGTCAGTTGCATGCTGTCCGGTTTAATTTTGGAATTCCACAGTTCAAAGTATTTTGAGGTGGTCTTTGGAGCCGGGCTATCAAGGTATCGATCATAGTCCGCCGCCCGAGTTACGACCATATCGCTCCCCTGCTTTTCGGTACAGGAAAGCGAAAAGATCAAAACGATGAAAATCAAAGTATACTTCATGTTGTTAATTTTAGGTGATTAAAGTGATTACCAATGAATAGGAGGCCGTTGGATGGTACGGAGCTGTCTGTTCGAGCGCCCGCCTCCCAAAGTCTCGTACGGAGGGCAGGCCGTGCCCGAGGCAGGCGGGCAGTCGAGAACTGCTCAGAGGAGTAATCTCGAGGACAACTCTTCTGCACTCGATGTGACATTTCCAGTTTTAGGTTCTTTCCAACAGCCCGCTATCCTCTTTTTCATAGAAAAAATCTTATTCAGGTGCTCCAATGTATGGAAAGGTATCGGAGAACTGCGCCGTAAGGCTTACCCCATCGGAAGTGAGCCTCGGTAAATCGGCCATACCATCATTGTCCAGGTCCTGCCCGCTAAAGCGGTCGCCTTCCATCCCTCCGAAAAAGAGGATCAGGGAGACATCGATGATATCATCTCCCAATGTTCTTCCGGTCAGTGCCACCTCGTCCCCATCCGGCACCAGAATCCTGCCATCGTTGTCAAAATCGGTCCCAGGATCAAAATAGGTAGTGCGTGCGTCCGGGGCCACGTCCAGGGCATCGGCAGCCAGCGCGGTGGTCAAGGCGGTTGCGCTTAGGCCCAGAATGTTGTTCTCGTAATTTACCACTGTAGGATCCAGTCCCAGGAGTCCAGCGTACACATCGTGGTACTGCTCTAAACGCGCCTCGAAGGCGGCTTGAAAGGCGGCCGCCATCTCCGAAGGGATGGTCACATTATGTGCATCCTTTACACTGGGTTGCCCGTCCATATCAAAGCTCAGTGTTGTATTGATACCGGGGCGGCCCATATGATCTACCTGGGCAAAAGTACCCGTAAAATCCAAGGCCATCATGCAGGGATCACAGGAACCCCCGCAGTCTACTCCGGTTTCGTCCCCGTTCATCATACCATCCATGCAACTGGCCTCTACCATCATATCGGGTGTATCGTCATCTTCTTTGCAAGCCACCAAAAGGGTAAGGCCTAAGATGGGTAAAAACAAATATTTTAAGGTCTGTCGTTTCATATTCTTTTTTTTGATGTGTTTATTGTTTTCTGTTCGTGGTCACCCAGGTCTTATAGACAGGGATTCCCAAAATATTAGTGGACGAGGGGGTACCCAATTCGCTATTGGGAATTTCTAGGACGATGGACAATGTATTGGCACCATCAAAGGTATCCTCTGCTTCCCCAACCGTCTTGAATCCTCCGGGAGCCATCCCCCCAGCTACCGCGTTAAATTGGAAAAAATCGAAATAGAAGGGATCCTGCCGTGGTCCGGCAAAGAGCGAGATACCGGAATTTGTGGTCTCCACAATGGCCGTGCTGCCCGATATTTCCACATCCCCAAGAGGGAAATCGATGAGCACCTCACTGCTCAATCCCGTTTGCAGGGGTGCTACCGGGCCAAAGAAATACATTCGGCCATTTCTGGGAACGGCCTGTATGACCAGATCCTCCACCAAATCGCCATCGGTATCAATATTGATTTCGGTCAAAATGTCCTCATCAAAGGTACCGTACGCTAGCTCGGGCAAGACATTGGACTGCACATCTACCACAAAAACGGTATTATCCGATCCCTCGGAAGGTTCAAAGGCAAAGAAGTCGGCAATATCTGCCGTGGTCCCCATGGACGATGGAGCGTCGATATGGTCTGCAGCAACGAGTACCAAGCCTGCCATACCAAGGGCAACAAGGCCCCCAACAATTTTTTTGTTTTTCATTGTAAAGTTATTTTTAATTAGAATCGCCCTTACCTACGGAACTTTAGAAGGGTGGGTTTGGTCAGATTTGTTAAAATATTGTTAAGGGAGTGACATCTCTGTGGTAAATCCAGGTCGGCTATGAGAAAAGTCCTATAATTTGCTTTATTTTGGGGTTCTAAATCCTAGGCATATGAACCCTTCCGCATCGGGTTGGATCCAAAAATTTGGGCATCTTGTCAAGGATGACCTTGATAAATTCGCAAATTTTCAGGCCCTGTACGATGGATTGAAAAAGACCGGTTTCGTATACGGCATCAATGTTGAGACCCTGCCCTTTGTCACCTCCGAACTTAAGCTGTCCGAGGACGAGAAGGCCAAGATAAACCTTCTCAGTGCACTCTACTTTACCTACACTTTTAAGGAAGGGCAAACGGATTTCGATGCTTTTTTGGATCGAATATTCCGGTTTTATCAAGATTTGGAACTGGGCAATATTTCCTTTCTCAACAAAATACTGGCAGGGAGCAAGACCTCGGCCCAGCTCGAAAAATTGATCGATTCAAGGATTTTCCTAGAGGACAACGTCATCAGCAAGACCTTTAACGGTGTCATCACCAACTCCCTCCTGTTCATAGACGTACTTACCTTCCACAAGTACCTGCAAAACGAAGCGGGCATAAAGAAATACGCCCAGGACCTGGAGTACATCACCATTAACATCACCTATCACGCCTTAAATTCGAAGGAAAAGAACAAAAGTGACGAGAAGTTGGCCAAATTATTTGCCGCTTCGCTGACTTTTGTGGATGATCAGCAACAACATTTTGACGGCTCTTACCGTGAAAAATTATTGGGGGTGTTCAATTTTATAGAAAACCAGTACTTTTTGGATGTGGCCTGCCTGACGGTTTGGGAAGATCATTCTCTCGAATACAAAGAATCCGAATTCATTTTTGGCATCGGAAAGGATCTTGGGTTCAACGAAAATCACATTGCAATTACCTTGGAGGATATTACGCGATTTTTTGCAAAAAATGCGAGTAGAATTCCCTATCTAAAAGACAGCAATCTGGCCCAGCAGTTTTACAACAACATGTCCAAAACAGTCAATAAATTGATTTTGCGGAACAGCAAACGACTGCAAAAAGAGCTATCCGAAAGCAAGGAATTGGTAGCGCTTTTATCCAAATCTACCATCCATGAATTAAACCTGGAGGAGAAGAAAAAAGTACAAAAACAGCTGCTCGATATTTTCAAAAGCATCCCTTCGCTTGCTATTTTTATGCTCCCGGGAGGGGCCGTATTGTTGCCGATCTTTATTAAATTGATTCCCACATTGCTGCCGTCTTCCTTTGACGACAACCGAGTGGACTAAAAAGGGCCAAAAACACCGAAAATTGCGACTATAAGGAAAATTTATAGTTGTTTAATTATTAGGTTATGTAATTGTAGTCCAATTATTTGAACAGTTTTATTCCAACCATAACTTAAAGTCTTTTACGCGCTCCCTACTTACGATGATTTCCTGCTCGTTATAGCGATTTAGCTTAATTTGTAACCTGGAATTGGTGTAGGAAACGATATCTTTTATGTGATTGACATGGATATAAAATTTTCGGCTCACCCTAAAAAACAATTTGGGTTCCAGTTCCGATTCCAAATTTTCCAAAGTAGTATCGAGCAAATAATTCCTGCCGTCGGATGTGGCCGCATAGGTTCCTTTGTTCTCGCTGTAAAAACACTCGATCTCATCAGCGTTCAAAATTTTCAGATGCTGCCCTACCCTAACCGTAAACCTTTTTTTGTATTCACGCTCCAGTGGGTTCACCAATAGCTTCTTGATGTCGTCAAAATCCAACGCTATTTTTTGGGTGGAGGGTTTAAAATTCCGGTATTTGGCCACTGCTTTTTCCAACTCTTCATCGTCAATGGGTTTAAGTAGATAATCAATACTGTTCAGTTTAAATGCCTGTAGGGCATATTCGTCATAGGCCGTGGTAAAAATAATGGCGCTATGTATTTCGATCAAGTCAAAAATCTCAAAGGAAAGTCCGTCCGAAAGTTGAATATCGAGAAAAATCAGGTCGGGATGCTCGTTTTGCTGAAACCAAGCGATGGATTCTTCCACGGAATGCAACATGATGGATACGGAAACGTCCAATTCGGCCAAGAGTCTACTTAATCTTCTGGCCGCAGGTTTTTCGTCCTCAATAATAATTACGTTCATAGGTAAAGATTGATCGGTTCAATTAGATGTTGTATAGCTTTTGTTCCTGTTATTCCTTTTTTTGTCCATCCCCGTCCATGTACTTTTGTATCTGTCGTTCTTCCCACCGCTTTACAAAGGGAGGTTTCAAAAGCTCTTTCAGTGGTTTGGATTTGAACGCAAATACATGTAGTCCGTGAAAAAGCAGCCCCAAACCCCAGAAGATCGGGGTTAATACAATGTTCCATCCCAGCCAGCTACGAAAACTTTCATCGGTCATATCATAATCGGGAAAAAAATCGAACGCATACACTTTAAGAACAATCAGCGCAATGTTCGCAATGATGTATATGGTAAGGTGTCTGTAAAACCCCTTGATACGGGCCACCCGTTTTTGAGCCGCAATATATCTGTCTGAAGGTTGCTGTTCCACTTTTTTACGATTTATTTGTACTTGGTATATTTTTCAGCTTCGTTCTTATCCTTTTCAATATATTTCTGAATTTGTCTTTCCTCCCACCCCTTGCTGAAAAAAGGATTGAAGGAGAATACTTTTACGGCATGGAATACGAGTCCAATGCCCCAAAAAAACCATATGGCAAAGGTGCCAAAGTCCCAAAGCGATTCCCCAAGCGATTCTCCATCGCTCATGTTGCCTACCACCTTGGCAATGGTAATAAAGCTATTTACCGCCAAGTATACGGTGAGGTGTACATAAAACCCCTTGAGTTCCTCTACTCGTTTCTTGGCCTTTTTCAGTTTCTCTGAATCATTCATTTCTTTTAGTTCCATTTGTTTTGTTTTTCATCCTCCTCCATGAACTCCTTGATCTTGCGTTCCTCCCAGTCCCGGCCCATAAACGGATTCAGGTTAAAAAGCTTTAGGGCCTTAAAGATCAGGCCTATACTGACGCCAAATACCACCCATAAAAACCAAGGGTTACGCCATTCATCTACATAGTAATTTACACCTGCCACCAAAGCGATAACCAAGAGGGAAGAGAAAATGCTTCCATAAAATTTTTTAATGGCCTCTACACGTTCTTTGGCCTTTAGGTACTTGTTGTCTTTGTTGATATCTTTCATAGGTTGGTTTTTTAATTGATCTACTTAGAAACGGTCATCTTCCATAAGTTCCTTGATTTTCCTGGCCTCCCATCCCCTTCCAAGAATGGGGTTATAGCCATAGGCTTCCATTCCGTGCATCAGGAGCCCGAAGCCCCATCCCAAAATGGGAAAGATGACCCAGGGAAAGCTCGTTGTCCGGTAATTGACGTAGGCCAGCACCGGTATCACGATACAATAGGCCAATACATTGGTGTAGAACGATTTGATCTTGGCCACCTTTTCTTTGGCCCTGCTGTATTTATCCTTGTTCTCAAAGCATTCCATCCTGTATAATCTTTAGGGTGTTTGTTTTATTTCTATACCTCAAAATTCGGAAGTAAGGAGTTTATTTCTAAATGTAAACTACCCAATTGTCTTTTTTTGGCGATGGATCGTATGCGATTAGAACGTATCATCGTCCATGTACTTCCGTATCTTGCGTTCCTCCCAGTTTTTCCCGAAAAGGGGATTATAACCAAAGGCTTCCATACCGTGCATCAGCAGCCCGAATCCCCATCCAAAAACGGGAAATATGATCCATGGGAAGCTGGTAGTGCTATAATTTAAGAAGGCAAGCAAGGGGATTACTATGCAGTAGGCGGTAAGATTGCCATAGAATCCTTTTATGGCCTCTACCCGCTCCTTTGCCTTTTGATACCGCTTATCATCGATATAGCTTTGGGGCGTTTCCATTATTGCTATTTTCTTGGTTAACATGGGTAGTTGCACACTAAAATCCCTTCCTTTCTTTGCAATACCCACTTTCCTATCGGTAAGGATACCATACCGTTGTTGGATGTTCTGAAGTCCTACCCCACTGCTCTTTTTGACTACCTGCTTCTCTTGTAGGTTATTGGTTACCGTAAGAAAGCCATCCTGCTCAAAGACCCTAATGTGCAAGGGTTTTGCAGGGGTAACTACATTGTGCTTTACCGCATTCTCCAAGAGAAGTTGCAAAGAAAGGGGTACGATCTTGGCCTCGGGATCGCTAGATTGTTCCGGAACCTCAAAAACGATGCTATCCTCGAACCTCATCTTTAGGAGTCGCACATAGGTTTTGGCAAACTGCAGTTCCTCATCTACGGAGACCAGGTCCTTGTTTTTTTGTTCCAATACATAGCGATAGACCTTGGAAAGGGAGGTGGTGAATTTCTGGGCCTGATCCGTGTCCTCTTCTATAAGACTTGTCAAAACGTTTAAGCTATTGAACAAAAAGTGCGGATCTAGTTGGTTTTTTAGGGCATCGAACTTGGCCGAAGCGGTACCGGCAATAATCTTTTGTTCCTTGACCTTCTTGTCCTGAAGGGACCGGTAAAAGTAGACCGCATGAAAGAAAACAGAAATGACAATGGTAATCAACAGGGAGCTGACATAGTATATGGCGCGTTCACCCGCAACAAATTCCTCCCAGCTTTCACCTTCAAAACCCATTTCCGTAACGATACGGATCCAAAAAATGCCCAACATGGTCAGCACTATGCTCCCCAAGGCACCGATGAGAAGCCTGAATTTTGCATATTTTTTCCACACCACCCTATGGTTCAGATAATCAAAAAAGGCGCCATTGATAAGTGTCAATACCACCGCATAGAGCATGTTGTAGCCAATTTGTACCAAGAGAGACCGATCAAAACCGATCGGCTCCCCTGACAACAAGGCAATGCCTATAAATATAAAGGACAAAATTGCGCCTATAAGCACGCCAATTGCCAAAGTCTTTGCCCAATATCTTATCATTTGTGTTGTGTTATTATCGCTAGCCAAAGAAAACAATCCTAGTTCTGGCAGCTTTTAAAGACCATCTCCGCGCGGTCTTTGCCCCAGTTTGGATGAAAGTCCGTTTCTGGTTTAAAGGTAGCAAAAAGTTCCAAGGAGCGCTCCACTTCCTTACAGTACGGGGCGGTATCCTGTCCAAAATATCTGGCAGAACCCATATCCCATTCTGCCCTGGAAAAAACCACTCTGGGATTTTTGGGATCCAGTTCCGCCGCCTTTTGGTAGATGGTCACTACTTTCGCAGAAAACATCGGTCCGTAAGTAGCACCATCAAAGGCCACCCATGCGGTATAGATCATGGCCTGTTGCACCAAAATCTCTGAATTATCGGGTGAAATGGCCTTGGCCAAATCCAACAATTCCTGGGCCTTATCCAATTGTTGGGTGAGCTTCTCCTTGTCCTTTTCCCCAAAAGAGGAGATCGTATTTACCTGAGCGGCATAGTATAACGGCAACCAATTGTCCAATTCCACACTGCTAATGCGTTCAAACATATTGCCTGCTTCCACTGTTTTGCCCTCGCCCCAAAGCTGAAAGGCCTTTTGCATGCCTTTGGTGTACTGGTCTTGTGCGAAGGACAAACCTCCAATCAAAAAAGCGGTAATTAAGATCATTTTTTTCATTTGTATTGTTTTAAAGGGTTATTTGCTGCAAATCTGAAGGGAAAGCAGGCAATAAAGAAAAAAGAGCGACCCAACTGTGGATATCAGGGGACAGACTGTAAAAAAGGAGGGCAAAAATGGACGGAGACAGAATGTATAAGATATTTCCCTCTTGTAAGGGAGGAATAAATTTCATAACATTTTGGGCGTAAAATGTTAAAATTTAGATAATTATGGCTATATTGAAATGATTTTTGCAGACCGGTTCACTTCCCCCGAGCACCATACTGCAGATGGTTGCTGCCCCTCTTTGTTAGATGACGTTATTGTATGGGTCCGTTGGTCCACCACGGAGGCTGTCCTTTGGGGTAAACGCAACACGTCGTATAGCTCGATTGTTAACTATCTAATATATAAACACTATGAGAACACTAAAAACAGTGCTATTGCTGGCCTGTGCCCTTTTTTCTACCGCTTTTCTTATCCAAGCTCAAGAAGACAGCACAACACAAGCCTATTGGGTACACGAAGACCAGGTGCGGCCTTCGATGGTAATGGAATACGAAAAAGCGGCCAAGGAACTGGCTGCCAATTGCAAGGAACACAACATCCAAGGGCTCAGCTGGATTACTTCCTCTACCATGGACTTCCGGTATTTCTACATTACACCCATTAGTTCCATGGCCGATATCACCTATGACGGATTTGGGCCATTACAGGAAAAAATGGGGGAGGAAGCCTTTAACAAAATGTTCAGTGACATGGACAAATGTTATGATGCCCATGGAAATTACGTACTTCTTTTGGACAAGGAACTTTCCTATATGCCCGATGGTATTACCCAAACTACCGAGGGCGAGGATTACCGAAAGTTTTACTATTTGACCACCACTCCGGAGCATTTGGGCGCCATGACCAAGGCTTTTAAAGGCGTCAAGGATATGTATGAACAAAAGGGTTCCAAAATGCACTATAGGGTGTACCGAAGCGGTTTTGGAAACATGGACACTTACTTTATGGTAGCCTTGTCCGACAAGGACGGTATCTCCTTCGAAACTCGAAGCGCTGAAAATGATACCCTTTTGGGCGAGGATGCAGCGGCCGTTTTTGGGGAAGTCATGAAATATGCCACAGGTATAGAGCAAATTACAGGACGTATGCGTCCCGATCTGGCCTATTCCCCCAAAGAAGAACAATAACCAGACCTGTTGCAGCTAGCTGCAATGATTTTTTTACTAACCAACACCTATACATTATGAAAAAAGTAAGTTTACTGGGACTGGCCATGCTCCTGTTTGTGGCCTGTCAGCAAAAAGGACCGGCCCGCTACGCCACCACAGGCGCCGAAATAGATGCGGTCAAATCCCTGGTAGAAGACTACCACAAAGGAAACTGGGAAGGCTGGCTGGGGCATTACGCCGACACCGCCAAATTGCATCACAATACCTCCGAGAAATTTTCACGGCCCCCAAAGGAGGTAATGGAACAGTTAAAGGGTCTTTTGGCGACCACCTCATCCTACGCCTTCGAGGACGACCCCTTCTACGAGATGATCATTGACGACAAGGGAGAGACCTGGGTGAATTTCTGGGGAAATTGGAAAGGTACCATTGCCGCCAACAATGAAGAATTGGAGATTCCGGTGCACCTTACCCTGCAGTTTGTCAACGGTAAAATCGTGGAAGAGCATGCCTATTATAACCTATCCGAATATATGGCCATGATGCGGGAAATAGAAGCGGCCAAGGCTGCAGAAGAAGAAGCTGACGAATAATTAATAACACTATAAACAACCATTAAAAATAAGTAAAGTCATGAAAAGATTAATTTTAGCAGCACTGTTGATTCCCTTTTTGATCAACGGCCAAGAACCTACCCCCTCTACCATTTTTACCAATGTAATGTTGACCGCGCATCCCACAAAAATTGCCGAGTTTGAGGCGGGCTTAGCTGCACACAACAAAAAGTACCATGCAGATGGCCCATACCAGGCCAGCGTATTCTGGATCGCCAGTGGGAAAAACTCAGGGAAGTACATATGGAGCATGGGACCCAACACCTGGGCCTCCATGGATGACGCTCCGGCAAACGATCCTGAGCACACGGCCGATTGGAACACCAATGTGGTAGCGCATGCCATGCCAGACCAGGAAACCACCTATTGGAGATCGGACATGAAGCACTCCAACTTTAGTAAGGATTTTAGCCTAAAGAACCTTTCCATTTTTATGATCGACATTAAGCGTTTTAAGCAAATGGAATTCGAGGCTGTTCTGGATAAGGTGACCAAGGTATACAAGGAAAAAGATCCCGAACAACAGTGGGGCGTTTATTTTAATGAAATGAACAATGTGGACGGGAAGGATTTTGTTTGGGTAAATTTCTTCGATAAATCGGCCTGGTTAGGAAAGGACGACAAATTCCCCCAATATTTTGAGGAAGTACACGGCGAAGGAAGTTTTCCGCAATTCTTAAAGGATTTTGAGGCGGCTACCGACGGCCAACAAAGTGAATTCTGGATTTTTAGGGGCGATCTAAGCGGCGCCAACGGTGAGGTGCAGGCCGTAAACGGACAATAACCAACCGTAGTTTGTTAGGTAGGGGCGGGAGTTTTATAACTGCCCCTATTTTTTTGCGCAAAAAAACCAAATAGTAACCTTACACATAAAAAGCATGGCAGAACCATCACAATTTCAACCCACGCAAGCGGCGGCGCGGATCAACTCCCTGGATGTAATTCGGGGTATAGCCCTTCTGGGCATCTTATTAATGAACATTAGCGGTATGGGACTGCCCTTTGCCTATTCCGATCCCACTATCGCAGGAGGCGCCGAGGGGCTCAATCTGGACGTCTGGATCATAAACAACCTGTTCTTTGAGGGCACCATGCGCGGATTGTTTACCCTGCTCTTTGGAGCGGGAGTCATTTTACTTACCTCCAGATTGGAAAAAAACGGTGCCGGTATTGGCACGGCAGATATCTACTACAGAAGGATGTTGTGGCTTTTGCTCTTTGCGCTGGTACACTCTTATGTATTGCTTTGGGAGGGAGAGATACTCTATCCCTATGCCATATTCGGATTAATGCTCTTCCCTTTGAGAAACTCCAGTCCAAAACAACTGATCATTGCGGGACTGGTTCTTCTGGCCATTGGTATGGTGTGGGACGTGGGTGCATATAGGAAGTTGCTCAAGACCCAAAAGGAAGGCGTGGCGGCCGAGCTACTGCAAAAACAAGGGGATTCCCTTACCGAGAAGCAACAAGAGGCCCTGGAAAAATGGGAGAAAAAGAAAGAAAAAAAGACCCCGGAGGAAATAGCGGAACGCATTGAACAAATGCAGGGAGGGTATCTCACCGTCTTCAAGGCAAAAATAAAGGACAATCAAATGATGCAGACCTGGGTCATCTATAGGTACTGGCCATGGGATCTTTTAAGTTTTATGCTGCTGGGGATGGCCTTTTTTAAGTTACGGATATTCCACGGCGAACGGTCCATGTTATATTACCTGATTATGTTGATTACGGGATACCTTATAGGCCTGTCTATCAATTACTACGAAACAAACGTCGTATTGGAAGGTAATTTTGATGCGGTTTCCCAATCCAAGTCGGGCCAAACCTATGCCATTGGGAGGCTGTTTACTACCCTGGGCCATATTGGCCTGTTTATGCTATTCATTAAGTCGGGCATACTTCGTTTTCTTCAGGCATCACTTGCTGCGGTAGGCCGGATGGCCCTGACCAACTATATCATGCACAGTATAATTGCGGCCTTTATCTTCTTTGGTTTCGGTTTCTCCCTTTTCGGCAAATTGGAGCGCTATGAGCTGTTCTACATCGTGGGCGGTATTTGGCTGTTTCAATTGATCTACAGCCCTATTTGGCTCAAATACTTTAAATATGGTCCGGCGGAATGGCTCTGGCGGTCCCTGACCTACAAACACAAACAAGCTTTTTTAACCAATCCAAAAACCGAGAAATGAATCTAAAACAATCATTTATTATAGCTTTTGTACTGGGTATGGTCGCCATTGCATCCTGGGAAGCGTATTGGCGATCGCAGGGAAAGACACCCACCATTCAGGACGATGAGGCCCTATGGGCCCAACAGCGGGCCCGGGTAGACCAATTGACCCAGGACGATTATATCTTTACCGGATCTTCCCGAATCCATTTTGACCTACAACTGGACCTGTGGGAGTCACTCACCGGAAAGCTTCCGGTACAACTGGCCATGGGCGGGGCTTCTCCCCTACCTGTATTTAGGGACATTGCCAGAAATACCGACTTCAATGGCACGGTAATCGTGGGCATTACCCCGCCCCTCTTCTTTTCCACCACCTTTCCGCAGGCCCCACCCATTTCTGGGCCCCAGGAACGGGTAGATCATTTTTATGACCGTACCTATGCCCAACGCTTCAACCATGCGTTGTCCAAGCCCTTACAGCGCAATCTGGCGACCATGCACTCCTATGAGGACATGTTGGCGGGCAATGTGGACCTGAAGTCCCTCTTGCAAACCGTAAAATGGGGCAACCGTACCGGAAGACCACAAATGCCACCCTTTTATGAATTTGGCGAGCTAAGCGAAGTACGCAATGTACGGATGCTGGACCGCATGGAAACCGACCCTGCTTTTGCACAATCGGTCAAAGATGTTTGGATGTTCTGTCTCACGGGGGGTCCCAACATGCCACCCCCTGATAAGAAAGGTACGATGGCCTTCTTTTTAGAGGATGTGGCGTTGATAACGCAACGAGGCGGAAAGGTGATTCTACTTCGATGTCCCTCGGCTATGGAATTTAGGGAAATTGAATCCAAAATAACCCCACGACCCCAGTTCTGGGACGAACTTGTACAGGTGAGCGGGCTTCCCGCCTATCACTTTGAGGATTATCCCCAGTTTCAAGGGCTGAACCTTCCCGAACTATCGCACTTGTCCGGTCCCGACGCGGATGTGTTTACCCGGGAATTCATCCAACTCCTGGAAAAAGATCAATTGATTGCTAACCGTAAATCCAACTAAATATGTTATTCAACTCATTGGGTTTTATCGTCTTTCTGGCGGTAGTGCTCACACTCTATTATACCCCTCTGCTCAACTGGACCGGCAAGAAACTGATGCTCCTGTTGGCCAGTTATGTATTTTACGGCCTTTGGAACCCACCTCTGATCCTACTACTATGGATATCCACGATGGTAGACTGGACCGCGGGAAACCAATTGGCCAAGGAGGAACGACCCAGGGTTCGAAAATTATGGTTACTGCTCAGTCTGGTGGTCAATCTTGGCTTTTTGGCCTTCTTTAAATACGGGGATTTTCTCCTGGAGAATTTTACCGCAATGGCCAATGGGATCGGGTGGGACTTCAAGGCCAGACCTATGGACATTATTCTGCCCATGGGTATTTCCTTCTACACCTTTCAGACCATGTCGTATACGATAGACATCTACAAGCGGAAGACCCAACCGGCCCGGACCTTCCTGGACTTTGCCCTTTACGTGACCTTCTTCCCCCAATTGGTGGCGGGGCCTATTGTTCGTGCCAAGGAGTTGGTCACCCAGTTCTATGAAGCAAAAAAAGCCAATGCGCAACAGTTTTTATGGGGCCTGTTCCTACTTACCCTTGGCCTGTTCCAAAAAGTGGTGCTGGCGGACACCCTACTGGCCAGTACCTCGGACACCGTTTTCGGGGCCAAAAACGCCTTGAATTTTTGGGACGCCTGGTCTGGTACGCTGGCCTTCTCCGGGCAAATATTCTTTGATTTTGCGGGATATTCCACCTGTGCCATCGGCATAGCGCTGATGCTGGGTATTGTCTTGCCGGATAACTTCATGTACCCTTATGCCTCCATTGGTTTTTCGGACCTGTGGAAACGTTGGCATATTTCCCTTTCCACCTGGTTAAGGGATTATCTCTATATCCCCCTTGGTGGGAACCGTTATGGGATTACCCGCATGTACGTTGCCCTGATGCTCACCATGTTGTTGGGCGGACTATGGCATGGGGCCGCTTGGACCTTTGTGGTTTGGGGGGCACTTCACGGCCTCTATCTTGTAGGCGAACGCCTGCTCAAAAAAGTGATTATCATCAAGATCAATGTGTTCAATGGTATTTTATTGGCACTGCTCACCTACACTTTGGTAAATTTCAGTTGGGTCTTCTTTAGGGCCAGGACGTTCGAAACCGCCAAGACCATGGTCGCATCCATGTTCTATATGCATGGGGACGGGGCCAAAGTATTGGGAACCTTTGATATCGTTAAAGTATTTACGGTTATCGGCCTGTTGTTCATTTGTCATTGGGTGATGCGAAGCACCTCCTTAAAAGCGGTCTCGTTAAAAACAAAACCCCTTGCATTGGGCCTTGTATGGGGCATCATGTTTTTTTTGATCGCTATTTCACAAAGTGGCGGGGAGCAATTTATCTACTTTCAATTTTAGGAACCATAAGATACAGGCCTTTGACACTTTTTAGGATTCGACCGATTTCTGGCATTCCCGGGGCTTCGGTCGTTCCTTATTCCGCAGATAGGAAACGAGCTTATTTTTTTTATATTTAAGCAACCACATGACCAACACACTTTTATGACCACATTTAATTCACCCCTGGAAGCTTTTCTGCATTGGGAAAGCACCACCCCCGACACCTCCTTCTTAAAGCAGCCCATTGACGGTAAAATACGGACCTATACCTACAAAGCGGCCGGCGTGGAGGCCCGAAAGATCGCCGCTGCCCTTGGGGCCTATGGGATGCCGCCAAAAAGTCACATCGCCCTGCTTTCCAAAAATTGCGCACATTGGATCATGGCCGATCTGGCCATTATGATGGCCGGACATATTTCCATTCCCATTTACCCAACCCTAAATGCCAACTCGATCAATCAAATACTCACACTAAGCGGATCCAAAGCGATCATTATAGGGAAACTCGATGATTTTGCATCCCAGAAAGCCGGCATACCCGAAATGCGCAAAATAAGTGTGGAACTATATGGAGAAGACGAGGGAGATAGCTGGGAGAAGTTACTGGATCAGTATAAACCTCTGGCCAAGCTCCCTACACCAAAAGAGAACGATCTGGCCACTATCATCTATACCTCAGGGACTACCGGAATTCCCAAAGGAGTTATGCATACCCATGGGAATTTTATGAGGAGTGCCCATGCGCTTGCCGATCTGGTGGAACTACCGCCACATCCCAAGTTCTTTTCCTACCTTCCGTTGTCCCACATCGCGGAGCGGGCCGGTATTGAGATGCGCAGCCTGGCCATGGGCGCCACCATCTCCTTTGCAGAATCGTTGGATACCTTTGCCCGCGACCTGGAACGCACACAGCCCCATTCTTTTGGGGCCGTACCCCGTATCATGACCAAGTTTCAGGAAAAGATACTGGAGAGCCTGCCCCAGAAAAAGTTGGATACGCTACTCAAGATTCCACTTCTGAATACCATGATAAGAAATAAATTGAAGCAAAAACTAGGGCTTAAGGAGGCACGTATCGTGGTGGTGGGCGCGGCCCCAATGGCCGCCAGTCTTATCCGATGGTACGGAAAACTGAACATTATCGTCCATCAGATGTACGGCATGACCGAGGATTGCATTATTTCCCACACCAACCTTCCATGGGCCAACAAAATAGGAACTGTAGGCAGGCCCCTGCCCGGAGTGCAGGCCAAATTATCGCCCGAAGGGGAAATATGTATCAAGAACAACTGTTTGATGACCGGATATTACCAAGCCCCTGACATAAGCTCAGCAGCCTTCACCGAAGACGGCTTCCTAAAGACCGGGGACATCGGAGAGTACGATCACGACGGATATCTGACCATCACGGGAAGGGTAAAGGACCAGTTTAAGACCGATAAGGGAAAATACATCTCCCCGGCCCCCATAGAATTGGCCCTGTCCAAGAACACGGATATAGAACAGATCTGTATTGTGGGCACAGGCATACCCCAACCCATTGCCCTGGTTACCCCATCGCTCTTGGGCAAGGCAAAAGACAACGAGGCACTTTCCCATAGCTTGGAGGAAACCATGAACCAGATCAACCCCAATCTGGAAAAACACGAAAAACTGGAAAAGGTAGTGGTGATGAAAGAAGATTGGACCGTGGCCAACGGCCTTACCACCCCTACTCTAAAGGTGAAACGAACGAGTATCGAGAAAATACATCAACCCTATTACGCCACCTGGTTCCAAGAACCAGAAAAGGTAATCTTTGAGGGATGAGCCTAATGGCGGAAAATGTAGGCCACGGTTTTTATAAAGGCAAGACCTATCGGACGTATCCGAGGCATGGGAAATTATGATTATATTTAAGTGTAATACAGCACAGGATGATACACAATAAATTTTGGCAGGCCTTTTTTGCGCTAGCGCCCATTATCTTGGTCTTTCTGTTCCTCATTGGCTATTTTCTTTTTATTTTCACCATTTTTAGCCGGCTCCCAGAGGTAGAAAATCAGGACGGAGCTCCTCCCGCTCAGTTTTTTGAGTGCGTGGGTTTTTTGATAGCGGGCGTTCTTTTGCTGGTGCTTATCTCCCTGAGTAGTTTTGTTTTCTATATTATACATGCCGTTCAAAATCCTAACCTGCGGGAAAACAACCTGCTATTGGTCTGGGTACTCCTATTTGTTTTTGTCGGGGGTATAGGGCAGCTCCTTTACTGGGTAATTGAAATTATGAGCAAACGAAAGGACACCATTGCTCCTATCTAAATAACATATTATGATTACAAGAAGATCTTTTTTAAAAAATGCTTCCCTGTGCGGTGCCGCCATGACCCTACCTTCGGTAATGGCCTATGCTGCCAGGCCCAATACGAACAATCCTATGTCTCTACCTAAAATATCCCTGGCACAGTGGTCCTTGCACCGAAGTTTTGAAAAAGGCCTGCTTAACCCTCAGGACTTTGCCAGTATCACCAAGAAAGATTATGGAATGGAAGCGGTGGAATACGTATCCGGATTTTATTCCGATTACGGTAACAGTGAAAAATTCTGGAGCAAAATGAACGCAAGATCTGCGGAGGCCGGGGTTACCAACCTATTGATTATGGTCGACGGGGAGGGCCTGCTGGGCGATCCAAACGATGCCGAACGGAAGAAAGCAGTAGAGAACCATTACAAATGGATTCATGCGGCCAAGATCATGGGCTGTCATTCCATCCGTGTCAATGCCTTTGGTAAGGGCGATAGGGAAACGCTAAAGGCCAGTTTAACCGATGGTTTGGGCAGACTGTCCGAATACGGTGCCCAAGGGGAGGTCAGTGTCTTGATAGAAAATCATGGGCTGCATACCTCCGATGCCGCCTTTATCGCCGACATTATAAAAACGGTAGACAATCCCTATTTAGGGACCCTACCAGATTTTGGCAACTGGTGCCTCAATGCGGAATGGGGCAGTACACAAAACAACAAATGCACCGAGGTTTATGACCCCAATAAGGGTGTAACGGAATTTCTTCCCTTTGCCAAAGGGGTGAGCGCCAAGTCCTACAACTTTGACGAACAAGGGAATGAAACCTTGTTGGACTATCCCAAATTGCTCCAAACCGTCAAGGATGCCGGTTATGAAGGGCATATCGGTATTGAGTACGAAGGATCGGAACTCAGTGAGCCAGAAGGGATACGGGCCACCCAAGCACTTATAGAAAAGGTGTGGAAAACTTTGGATTAAGGTAATCTACTAGCCCCCTTAAATTCAAGACTGTACAGGTGCACGCTTTCCTTTTTGTCCTGTAAAGGAAGTCCCGCGAGTTTGGTAGCGGTGAAGCCGTCAAATAAGGGCAAAAGGGATAATCTGCCGTAGAAACCGTTTGTGTTTTGGGTGTAGCATCTGCTTAAATATATGAAATATAACGGGGCGTCCAAGGCATAGGCGGCCACCTCCCTATTTGCTCATATTCTTAAAAATGAGTATCTTAAGAAAGGTCTAATCAATATATCTTAGTCATGGGAAGAATAAAAAGTTTAAACAAATGGGCCAATGCCCATACGTATTATCCGTTGGATCTGGTACGGATCGCCTTGGGTGTATTCCTCTTTATCAAAGGCGCCGAATTTATGCAAGACACCCTCATGCTCTCTGAACTTATAAAACCTGTTGAAAACTTAACAGGCGGTATGGGTGTGATCCACTATGTGATCCCTGCGCATTTTGTAGGAGGCGTATTGATCGTCTTTGGTTTGCTTACCCGATGGGCAGCGGCCGCACAACTACCCATTTTAATAGGAGCGGTCTTGATCAATTTCTTGGGGGAAATGAACAGTGCCAATCTCATCTTATCCGGAGTTGCGCTGTTGCTTTGTCTTTTCTTCTTGTTTTATGGTTCGGGCAAGCATTCTGCCGATTACTATTTAAAAATGCAAAAATAAGCTGCGCGCCGTCCGCACAATCTGTGAAAACCCTTATATTACCCAAAGAGAAATCTAGGGAAACATAAACAAATGAGTTGGATCAGAACAATAGGTTACAAGGAGGCGCAAGGCAAGTTAAAAAACATTTACAAGCGCCTAAAGGGGCCCAATGACACCGTGGATAACGTCTTAACGGTACATAGCCTGCGTCCCCATACTTTGGTGGGACATATGACATTGTACAAAAGTGTACTGCACCATTCGGGCAACACGCTTCCCAAGTGGTACTTGGAAGCCATAGGCGTCTACGTAAGCCATCTAAACCACTGCAGCTACTGTGTGGAACACCATTATGTGGGCCTTAAACGGCTTTTCACGGATGATGCCAAGGCCACACAGTTGTTCGAGGCCCTACGGACCGATAGCCCGGATGCTTTTTTCAGCACACCGTATGCACAGGGATTGGCCTATGCCAAAAAACTGACACTAACGCCTAAAGCGGTTGTTGAAGTGGATGTATCAAAACTCAAAGCTTCGGGCTTTTCCGAGGGGGAAATCCTTGAAATCAATCAAGTGACCAGTTATTTCAACTATGTAAACCGTACGGTGCTGGGCCTGGGGACCGATACGCAGGGCGATATCTTAGGCCTTTCCCCCAATGCCAGTGACGAACCGGAAAACTGGAGCCATAGCTAAATTTACTAAAGGCGATGCTTGTTACATTGGCAGTGGGCAGTAATCAATGAACAATTATCAATTAGCAATTAGCAATAAACGAGAAACCTGAAACAGTGGGCAGTAGGCAGTAAACAATGAACAATAAACAATGTTCCGTTCCTAAACGGTAAACAGTAAACAGTAAACAGTGAGCAGTAGGCGCCAAGGATTGATGGTAGGCGGTAAAGAATGAACACTTAGCAGTGAACAATGAACGGTAAACAAGAAACCAGAAACCAGAGACAGTGAACAGTAGGCAGTAGGCAGTAAACAATGAACAATAAACAA
>CANLWN010000011.1 GCA_947494825.1 uncultured Flavobacteriaceae bacterium
GTCACCGATGCCACCGCCAGTGGATCGCTGGTCCGTGCAGGGGCAGGTACCACCGCTAGCCCGTATACCCTGGACGTTGCCGATGGCGGGATCACCCTGGCCAAACTGGCCGATGGGACAGCCGACGGCAACATCATTCAATGGAACAATACCACCTCCGCCTGGGAGGAGGCCGCACTGGCCGCCGAGGCAGACGGGATCGTGGGCAACGAGGTCACCGATGCGACAGCCAGTGGATCGCTCACACGATCGGGGTCCGGTACCGCAGTGGCACCCTATACCCTGGACGTCGCCGACGGCGGGATCGGTACCGCGGAACTGGCAACGGACGCCGTGACCACCATCAAGATCACCGACGCCAACGTGACCCTGGCCAAACTGGCCGATGGTGCTACGACCGGGAACCTACTTCAATGGAACGGTACGGCCTGGGTGGAAGTGGCCGAAACTGCCATTACGGCAACGAAATCCATTACCGCACAAACAACCGATTATACGGTATTGACAAGTGATTATACCATTATTCTTAATTCGGGAGGATCTTTCACTACCGGAGTCACCTTACCAACACCGGCCGCTGGCAACACAGGGAGAATTTATGTGCTACGTAACAATAGCGGCGCAGGAGTTGCCATAGCAGGGGCAGGTACAGGAGGCCCAACCACGATTCCAGATGCATCCGCAGTATGGGTCCAAAGTAATGGAACCTCTTGGCTACAGATCAACTAAAGCAAAAGGGTGCACGGGACTTTCGACATGAAACACCTCAATACCAAAACGCACCTTTTCAGTAGATATTGGAACACCAATGAAACACCGCCTGCCGAGCGGGCGGTGTTATACAAAATAGACCTTGTGCCGGACAACAATGCCGGATATAACAAATAACTATGATACAGCAACGTATGATGATACAAAAACTACGATTAGGGATGCAATGCATTTTGGCCATGGGGGTCATGATCGTATCCACATATAGTATAGAGGCCCAAATGGTCAATCAGGGCGAACTCACCATAATGCCCAACACCCAGGTAGGTGTATTGGACCCCATTGATAATGCCTCCTCTGGGATTTGGATGAACGATGGGGAGCTCTTTTGCTACAACCACTTTAACAATGACGGCATGGTAGATTTCCTCAACGAGGGCCTGACCCGGTTCGAGGGCAGTACCGTACAGCGTATTACGGGAAGTAGTGAAAGCTTTTTTTACGACCTGCTTTTTAACAACGGTTTTATCGCCTTGGCCTTTCAATTGGCAGGGAACATCACCGTAGAAAACGAGGCCAATTTTGATACCGGAGTTGTGGACGGTCAAAATTTTGGGGGCCTGTTGAGCTTCACCGCCGGAGCAGACCACATAAATACAAGTGACAATAGTCATATGGACGGAACCGTAATAAAAAACGGGGACAACAGTTTTGACTTTCCCATTGGAAATGCCGGGCAATACAGACCTGCCACTATAAATGCCCCCCAAAATGTTCTGGACCAGATTACCGGCCGTTACATTTTGGAGAACAGCGATCCCACCTATTCCCACGGATCTGCCGTTGGTGTTATAGAACGAATTGACAATACGGAATACTGGGTAGTGGAAAGGACCAACGGAAACTCCAATGTGGTTCTCACCCTGGGCTGGGATGCCGATACATCACCTAGCTTCATAACCGCTGCCAATCCTAATAGCTTGCATATTATACGATGGGATGCAAATCAGGGTTTTTGGGTAGATGAAGGGGGTATTCCGGATGCCGCCAACCAAACGGTAACCACCATTGCGGAGGTTTCCGGATATGGAGTCTTTACCCTGGCCACGGTAAGTGTGGAGGAGGTATTGCCTGGAGGTTTGGTATCCTACAATGCGGTATCCCCCAACGGAAATGGGGAAAACGATTTCTTTAGAATAGATGGTATAGAGCGCTTTCCAAACAACACCATGGAGGTATTCAATCGGTGGGGTGTACCGGTATACAAAACAAAGGGGTACAACCTCACTGACAATGTATTTCGGGGATTTTCCGAGGGCAATCTTACCCTTGGTGGTTCTGAGCCCTTGCCAACCGGAACTTACTTCTATGTCCTTACTTATGAATTCTCTGAAAATGGAAGTACTCCCCGTACGGTTCGGAAAACCGGATTTCTTTATATAGATGCAAACTAGACCAACACAAATGGAACTGCGAATTAATATGACTGCATTCAACAAAATTTTAGGAATCGGGGTACTGCTCATAATGACCATGCCCGCGATTGCCCAGCAAGATGCGCAATATACCCAATACATGTACAACGCCATCACCATTAATCCTGCCTATGCCGGAAGTCGGGGTTTTATGAGCTTTAACGGTATTTACCGATCTCAATGGGTTGGTTTGGAAGGAGCTCCAAAAACATCTTCTTTTTCATTGAACACCCCGGTAAATGGAAACGTAGGCGTTGGATTGTCTTTTTCGAATGACGAAATAGGGCCTTCCATTGAAAATGCTTTGGCCCTGGATTATGCCTATACCCTCCAGGTAGCACGGAATGAGACCAAACTTAGTTTTGGTATTAAGGCCGGGATACAATTATTGGATGTTGATTTCACAAAACTTCTGATCTACAGCCCCTTGGAGCCTCAATTTCAAACAAATATTGACAATCGATTGACCCCCTTGATCGGATTGGGAACCATGCTCCATCATGATAAATGGTATGTCGGGATTTCCGCGCCAAATTTGCTCAGAACGGAACATTATGAGAACAGCACACTATCTACCGCTTCGGAACAACTGCATGTATTCCTTACAGGAGGTTACGTGTTCGACCTTAATTTGGATACCAAATTTAAGCCCGCCTTCTTGGTCAGATATGTCAATGGAGCCCCCCTGGGGCTTGATATTTCCGCCAACTTTCTGTTTTTTAATAAACTAACCTTGGGAGCCGCCTATCGTTTGGATGCTGCGGTTAGCGGCCTGGCCGCTTTTCAATTGAGTGATCAGATAATGTTGGGATATGCCTATGATGCCGATACTACCGGCCTAAGCAATTACAATTCGGGCTCCCATGAAGTATTTCTAAGGTTCGAACTGTTTACGCGGGTGAGAAATAGGATATCCCCAAGATTCTTTTAAAACATATGGATGACATGGACCTTTTTAAGTTGTACGTTTTTACAAAAAAGATAAAGTATATGGTAACGAATTCCGCAATACGGTCATTGGCACTGACATGGACCCTTATGATAGGTATAACCCCTATTTTGGCCCAGGAGGGCAAACTAAAACGGGCCAACAAACAATACGATGATTTTGCCTACATAGATGCTGCAGAAATATATCTTGATGTAGCAGAATCCGGGTATAAGTCCGAAGAGCTCTTCAAAAAGTTGGGAAACACCTATTATTTTAATGCCCAGTATAATGAGGCGTTAAAATGGTATACCGAATTACTGACGTTAAACCCCCAACCAGATGAGTCCATTTATCTGTTGCGCTATGCACAGACATTAAAGGCCCTCGGGAAGGACAAGGAATCGGAAAAAGTGTACAATGACTTTCTGGAGACGTTCAAATCCGAAAACCCAAGGTATTCCGACGCCCAGAATTATTTGGATATCATAGAAAAAAACTCCTATCGATATACCCTGGAGCCGCTTTCCATTAATTCGGAGGAAGCTGAATTTGGCACCGCCGTATTGGGAGATAAACTGATATTTAGCTCTTCAAAGGAAGAGGTCGGTGTGGTAAAACGGTTGAATGCGTGGACCAACGCAGCCTTTTCCAATATTTATGAAGTAACAATAGGTGAAGATGGCAACTTGGGGGAGCCCTTGAAAATTGCCGGAAACCTGAATTCCAAATACAATGAATCATCACCAGCCTTTACCCGGGACGGCAATACGGTATATTTTACAAGGAACAACAACACCCCCTTGGATAAATCCGACAAAAAACAGCGGGAGAACCTTAAGATATATAGGGCTACCAAAACGGATGATAAATGGGGAAACATCCAAGATCTCTCCATTAATGGAGACAATTACTCCACCGCCCATCCGGCCTTGAGTCCGGATGAAAACACCCTGTACTTTGTTTCCAACCGGCCAGGTTCCCGTGGGGAAACCGATATCTTTTCGGTGACCATAAAGCCAGACGGCACCTTTGGAAAACCAAGAAACTTGGGCCCTGAGATCAATACCAAAGGCAGGGAATCCTTTCCCTTTGTGTCTTCGGATTATGAGCTCTATTTTGTTTCTGACGGACATTTTGGTCTTGGCGGGTATGATGTGTTCTACGTGGATCTAAAAAGCAAGGTGTTGCAGATGGTCAATTTGGGCAAACCGATTAACGGGCCTGAGGACGATTTTGCCTTCAGTATAGACAACGCAACCCGTAAAGGGTATTTTAGTTCCAATAGGACCGGAGGTAAAGGCCTGGATGATATTTATGCCTTTACAGAAACCCGAAAGATCAATGAAGCCATTACGAGTACCATCTCCGGTACCGTTACCGATAAAGATACCAACGAACCGCTAAAAGATGTGCGCATTAGCTTAAAAGACAACGAAAACCAAGTGGTGACCGTCACAAAAACCGATGAAAATGGAAGGTATACCCTGGATCTCAATAAATATTATGACCACACCCTGGTCTTGACCAGAGAAGACTATGATGCCACGGACCTTTTTGTGGGCAAAGGATCGGAATCCCAGACCCTTGATTTTCAACTAAAGTCGAATGTCATAGATGTGATTGAGGGCACGGACGTAGCTACTATTCTGAATATGGCTATTTATTTTGATTTGAACGGTTACAGTATCAGACCGGATGCGGAACCGGAGCTTGCCAAAATCGCGGCAATCATGAAGCGAAATCCAGAACTAAAGATTACAGTAAGGTCGCATACGGATAGCAGGGCCAATGATAACTACAACCTGAACTTGTCCCAGAAACGGGCCGAGGCTACGGTCCAATTTATAATCAGTCTGGGTATAGACCCGGAAAGGATTTCAGGCGAGGGATTTGGTGAGCAGGAGCTCTTGAACCATTGTAGCAATGGGGTTTCCTGCAGTAAGGAAGAACACCAATTGAACAGACGAAGTGAATTTATAATTGATTCCATTAAAAATGAATAGGGCTAAACCAATTTAAGAAGCCATCCAAACGCTGTTCAACGTCTTTTTATAGTAAGTTTAAGTTAGTTTGTTTCAAGATAACCGTTGCCTTAAGGCGGCGGTTTTTCTTTTGGGGTCAACAATCCTGAAGCCCAGTGGAAAAAATCCATCCCCAATTCAAACCTATCGTTCTGATTATAATCCAACTCGGAAATATCCATATGGGTATAATTCATGCGAATGTTGTTAACCATGAAAAATGGATCATTTTCAGATGCGACCCAGTTTCCCATGGTATTCAAGGTTCATTCCCAGGTGTCGCCAAAAACCTTTTTTAACCTCTATTTTTTAACGTATTTTTTCAAGCGGTCTCCACAGATAAAGGGAAAAAGTGACCCTAAGGTTTCACCGGTTAAATCTAGCTCTACCTCTACAAAAAAATTCTCCATGGTGTACAAGATATGGGAAGACCGGTTAGTGCGATGACTACCAATACGCTTGCCCTGGGCCAAAAGAAGATCCCATTGTTGGGCTTTTGTAAGCCGGAGAAAATGAAGAATGGTCATAGGTTCTATTTTTCCGTATGGGGTCCCCTATCCATAAAATGCGTCGGGGCCATATACGCATTAAAGTAAGCCCTATATAGGGTCGTGGAAAAACCTCGTGTAATAACTGGGCCTATACGGTAATATGTGGAGTCATTGATCGGATGACCCGTGGGTAGACACTTCTTATTCCCAAAAAACAATGGTTGCCCTGCAGTTGTGTATACACCCCCTTTTGCCAAAATCCTACTTTGGTTGACTTTTGGAAATAAAAAAATCCACACTTACGTATGGATTTTTGTTTGTGGTGGGCGCTGAGGGATTCGAACCCCCGACCCCCTCGGTGTAAACGAGGTGCTCTAAACCAACTGAGCTAAGCGCCCTATTTCATTAAATTCCCCCATCCTTGGATAAGGGAGTGCAAATATAGGATTGTTTTTATTTCCTTAAAAGAAAAAAATGTAAAAAATTACAACACTTCCGCCACGGTAAAGGTACTCCCGCCAACATAGATAAAATCTGTGTCCAGCGCCTTTTTCAACGCAGCCTCGTAGGCTTCTTTCACCGAGGTGTATGCCTGGGCCTCTAAGCCGTAGGCTTGGGCTTTTTCCATTATCCCTTCAACCTCCATACCCCGTCGGATATTGGGCCTACAAAAGTAATAGGTGGCCTTTTTAGGTAACAAGGGAAAGATCGAATCCAAATTTTTGTCCATTACAAAGCCAAGTACCATGTGCAAGCTATCAAAATGCTGTCCATCTATCTGCTTCAGTACAAGGGTGAGACCTTCACTGTTATGAGCCGTATCGCACACCACTTTGGGCGCATGCTGCAACACCTGCCACCTTCCCATCAATCCTGTATTTTCCACTACACGCAAAAAACCATTCTTAAGGTGCTCTTCCCGAATGACAAACCCCTTGAGTTGCTTTAGCACAGCAAGCACACCTTTACAATTTCTTGCTTGGTAATGACCCAAGAGGGAAGTTGGGTAACTGTTGTGCACCTCTTGGCTGGCGAAGACCAGTTTTGTCTTTTTTTCCCTTGCGGCCGATTCAAAGACGTCGGCTACCTCTTCTTGATATTCACTTATGACCACGGGCACCTTTTCCTTTATGATTCCTGCTTTCTCATAGGTGATTTTGGATAAACTATCCCCCAACATATCCATATGGTCAAACCCGATATTGGTAATCAGGCAGACCTCGGGGGTAATGATGTTTGTGGAATCCAATCGGCCTCCCAACCCCACCTCAACAATAGCGATGTCCACACGATTTTTTGCAAAGTAATCGAAGGCCATACCGACGGTCATTTCAAAAAAGGAAAGTTGCTGTGCCTCAAAAAAAGGCCGGTTCTCGGCTACAAAATCAATGACATTGCCTTTACTGATAGGTTCTCCATCAATTTTTATCCGTTCCCTAAAATCCTTCAGGTGTGGCGAAGTGTACAATCCAACTTTATAACCGGCCTCATACAATATGGAGGCCAGCATATGGCTGCTGGAGCCCTTGCCGTTGGTGCCGGCTACATGGATGCTCTTAAACGTTCTCTCTGGATGGCCCAAGTGGTCGGATAAGGCCCTGATGGTATCTAACTTTCCGTTGAACGCGCTTTTACCTTTTTCCTGGTACATTGGAAGTTGTACGAACATCCAATCTAGGGTTTCCTTATAGGTCATGTAATACCAATTGAATTTGCAAAGGTACGACCTATTCTCCCAATTTAAAATTGACTACGACAAAGCCTACTTGCTGACTTGGTGCATTGGAGTCCAAATTCCATCGATGCTTAAAAGCGGTTTTCCTTGCAGGGTCCAATAGACACGGATCATTGTTAGTAGTTCCCTTTACACCTGGGGTGGCACTGACCACTTTTCCATTTCTGTCTACCACAATTTTTACAACGACCCTTCCTTCCTGATTGCAGTCTTGCGGTACTTTGCCCCTGCTCACCAAGGACCTTCCGTTGAGGCCAAAGCCACCGGTACCACTTCCCGAGCCTGGGCTTCCATAATAACTGGTAGCGTAGGGGTCCCCTTCTGGCTTGCCTTTATCACCGCTTCTGTTATCATCGCCTTCCGAACCGCTGGCGGTGCCGTCGGATTTGTTGAGTCCACCCATCAAGGCATCCAATTTGTTTTTTTTGGCTTCGCGTTCCTTCTGGGCCCGCTCCTCCGCTTCACGTTTTTCACGGGCTTCCCTTTCGGCCTTGGCCTTGGCCTGCTTGGCAGCTTCGTCTGCTTTGCGTTTCGCCTCCCTTTCCTGCTTTATTTTGATGGATTCGGGGTCTTCCTTGGTAAGTACCTTTTCTACCGGTTCTTCTTTGGCCACCTCTTCCTGGGCAACTTTTTCCGGTTCCTCCTCCTCTTCCACTTCTTCCGGAACAGCTGGCTTATTGGGTACTTTTACAGGTTCCGATTGTATTTTTTCTTTGGGCTGCACTCGTCCACTTCCAAAATCGGTCGTGCCAAAATTTACGGAAATGCCATTCTCAATGGGCGGATCCATATAGGTGAGCCCTATGTAAAAAAGTAAAAGGAGTAGTACACTTAACAACAATGTGGTAAGTGTAAAGGATTTTTTTTTGTGTCTCGTATCTAGTAGCGACATTAATTGGGTCGCACTGCAAGAATAACCTTGTAACTGTTTCTGTTGGCGATATCCATAACGTTTACCGCCTCTTTGATGGCAACACTCTCCTCTGCCCTAAGAATAATCGTAGGTTTCTCCTGTCCTTCCAGTGCTTTTTTTAATTCAATTTCTATGTATTCTCCGTTGATGCGTTCGCTGTTCACAAAATATTCCAGGTCCTTGTTAATCGTAACCGATACATTTTGGGTGTTGGTCGACTTTCCTTTGGCCTTGGGTAATAGAAGATCTAGGGCGTTGGGCGCATTTGAGGTCAGCATAAAGAAAACCAATAACAGAAAGACAATATCTGTCATGGACGACATACTGAATTCCGGGCTTACCTTGTTTCTACCTTTTAACTTCATGGGCTCGGGCTAGGCGGGTTCATTCAACAAATCCAAAAATTCCACCGCATTGGCTTCCATTTTATGGACTACTTTATCGGTCCGGTTCACTAGGTGGTTATAGCCAATATACGCAATAATCCCCACTACAAGACCTGCTACGGTGGTTGTCATGGCTGTATATATCCCTGATGCCAAAGAGCCCATCTCGGCCTGTCCGCCGCTAGAGGCCATTTCGTGAAATGCAATAATCATACCGATGACCGTTCCCAGGAATCCGATCATAGGAGCAGCTCCGGCCACAGTTGCAAGAACACTCACATTGCGTTCTAATTTGTAGACCTCCAAGGTACCTGCATTTTCTATTGCTGTGTTGATATCATCAAGCGGTTTTCCAATTCTGGAAACCCCTTTTTCCGTAAGCCTGGCCACCGGGGAATCGGTCTGGGCACAAAGTATTTTGGCTGCTTCCAATTTGCCGTTCATGACATGGTCCCTAATCTGGTTCATGAAGTTTTTATCTATTTTGGAGGCTGCCTTTATTGCAAATATGCGTTCAAAATAGATGTACATCGCAACAAATAACAGCACAAAAAGCACGGATATAATCACGATACTTCCTGCGCCCCCATTAACGATTAAATCTACAACTGAAAGTGTTTTCTCTTCGGACAAAGCATCCCCGATTTCGGCCTCATTGGCGAGGTCTTGGAACAATACCATATGTTTTCATGTGTTTACGTTGCCTTAATAACGGTATTTTATCGATAAAATTATACGTGTATTACAAAATCTCGCATTAAAATAAAGGCAATGGCACCGGCCACAAAACCTACCATAGCAAGCCAGGCAATTTTTCTGAGATACCAGAAGAAATCTATTTTCTCCATTCCCATGGCCACTACTCCGGCAGCGGACCCTATGATGAGCATACTGCCCCCGGTACCGGCCGAATACGCAATAAAATGCCATAGCGGATTGTCTATGGGTTCTGAGAACATGCCCATACTTGCAGCTACCAAAGGAACATTGTCAATTATCGCAGAGCCTACACCAAAAAGCATGACCACAATGTCGGTATTGGGTATGGCCTCATTTAAACTACCTGCATAGTTGAATAAATACCCTAAGGATTCCAATGCGGCAACTGCCAGTAGTATTCCCAGGAAAAATAAAATACTGGGCAATTCAATTTTGGAAAGCGAATGATGCACCGGACTATGATGGCCGGCAGCAGCGTGACTTCCGTCATCCACATTGGATATGCTAAATTTGGAACTGCTGTATATTTCCGCAAAGGTGGCCACCACGGCTAGGGAAAGCATCATGCCCACATAAGGTGGCAAATGGGTTATCGTTTTGAAAAAGGGCACAAAAACAATGGCTCCCAGGCCCAAATACAACATGGTTGCCCCAAATTTTGATTTAGGACCATTTTCCTCAAACGACCCTTCAATTTGGCCGCTAAACTCCTTTTTTGTACCTGCGAGCAGCGTGGGCACGATCATACATATGATGGAGGGTATGAGTACATGGATAATCAACTGACTTGCAGAGACCTTATTGGCAATCCACAACATGGTGGTGGTAACATCTCCGATCGGTGACCAGGCACCTCCCGCATTGGCAGCTATAATAATCATACCGGCAAACCAAAGTCTGGTGTTCCTATCCTTGATCACCTTTTGTAAAATGGTTACTAAAACAATGGTCGCCGTTAGATTATCGATGATCGCGGACAGGATAAAGGCCAAAATGGAGAAAAGCCATAACAGCTTTCGTTTGCTCTTGGTCCGGATATAGCCCTTTATTGTTGCGAACCCATCAAAATAATCTATGATTTCAACAATGGTCATAGCGCCCAATAGAAAGACCAATATTTCCGCTGTTTTTCCCAGATGATGCAATAATATTTCATCTATATGGGTTGGCTCCAACTCCCTAAGTTCAGCGTTCACCTCAAAAACGGGCATGTGCGCCAAAGCTATGATAGCCCACAATATGGCCATCATGGCAAGGGCCGGTATGAGCTTATCAATTTTAAGGTTATGTTCTAGGGTAATTGCTAAATAGCCAGCCAGAAATACAATGATAATAATGGTCTCCATAGTCGGTCGGTTTTAGTTATATTAATTGTTTTAATGCAATCTCAAATCCAGTCTTGCTGAGATTTTGCTTCGACGGATTTTGCTTAAAGATATTCAAAATTGCCTTTCGAATGGTATCGGAAGTATCATTAAAAATTAATTCATCGTCCATTCCTACCCTTCTTTCCATAAAATAGGCAAAAACCCGAGCCATTCCACAATTGGAAATAAAGTCCGGAATAAGACTCACCCGTTCATCCGTGTACTCCATAATGGGTCCAAAAAAAATCTCCTTATCGGCAAAGGGTACATTGGCCCCACAGGTAATGACTTCAAGGCCCGAATCGATCATTTTACCAATCTGCTTTTTCGTAATCAACCGCGAGGCGGCACAGGGTGCAAATATCTCCGTAGGCAAACTCCATATGCGCTCATTGATTTCTTCAAAAGGTATCATATTGTGGGCATCTGCCATAAGCGTGTTTCCTCTTTTGTTTAGGAAAAAGGTGTTGATCTCTTCAAAGGAAAAACCCTCTTCATTGATAACACCTCCCACTCGGTCAATGATTCCAACAACCTTGGCCCCCATCTGCGCCAGATAAAAGGCGGCGGCCGAACCCACATTTCCAAAACCTTGGATTATCGCTCTTTTCCCTACTACCGTTCCACCGTAGATGGCGTAATAATGCCTTACGGCCTCGGCCACCCCGAACCCGGTAATCATATCGGCTACAGTATATTTTCGGACTACATCGGGGGAATAGGTATGACTTTCCAATACCTTGATGACCCCGAGCCTCAGCTGACCGATCCTATTTATTTTATCTGCTTCCGTAGGCCTAAAATGTCCGTTAAATACACCCTCTTGGGGATGCCATACCCCTGCGTCTTCGGTTATGGGGATTACCTCATGGATTTCATCCACGTTTAGATCACCTCCCGTGCCATAATAACTTTTCAATAAGGGTGCTACGGCGTTATACCATCTTTCCAAAACCTTTTTTTTTCTTGGATCGTTCGGATTAAAATTAATGCCCGACTTGGCGCCCCCTATGGGCGGACCCGAAACCGTGAACTTAACCTCCATGGTCTTTGCCAGGGACAGGACCTCGTTCATATCGAGGCCTTCCCGCATGCGGGTACCCCCACCGGCGGCACCTCCCCTAAGGGAGTTTATGACCGTCCAACCTTCTGCCTCAGTTTCCGGATCTTTCCAATTAAAAACGATTTCCGGTGCCTTGTTTTCGTATTTATTAAGTAATTTTTTCATTTTGGATTAAATAAAATTATGTGACCTTGGTATTTCACTTCTCGCTCAAAAAACAAATCAAACCGTATGCCCCTAAGGGCTAATGCTGTCTCATAATTTATACTTATCTTACATGGCGGACCTGCCAACGGACAAATATAAAAATATTGGTCAGGTTTTTGAGTTTTTCCCGGGAGCAAGAAGAAAATGCCCGTCTAAGCCTTCCGTTTTCTACATTGAAACATTCATATTTCTCACCTTCATTTATTACATATTTGCCAATATACCTGTATATTTGCAGGGATTTTTTATCAATACCACGGAAAAATGGACTTTACACTATCAGAAGAGCAATTAATGATACAACAGGCGGCAAGGGACTTTGCCCAGAACGAATTGCTTCCAGGGGTAATTGAACGCGATGATGCCCAAAGATTTCCCACGGAAGAAGTAAAAAAAATGGGGGATCTGGGGTTTCTTGGCATGATGGTAGACCCCAAATATGGGGGAAGCGGCCTTGATACGATGTCCTACGTTATTGCCATGGAGGAACTCTCCAAAGTAGACGCATCCAGTTCCGTAGTGGTCTCGGTAAACAATTCCCTGGTATGTTGGGGCCTGGAGACCTTTGGAAACGAAGCTCAAAAGGAAAAATATTTAACCCCGCTGGCAACCGGTGAAATGATTGGGGCCTTCTGTCTGTCGGAGCCAGAGGCAGGCAGCGATGCCACCTCCCAGAAAACAACAGCTATAGACAAGGGAGACCATTATGTGCTGAACGGGACCAAAAACTGGATCACCAACGGAAACTCTGCGGGTGTGCACTTGGTAATAGCCCAAACCGATGTAGAAAAAGGGCATAAGGGAATCAACGCGCTTATCGTTGAAAAAGGCACTCCCGGTTTTGAAATTGGCCCTAAGGAAAATAAACTGGGAATCCGCGGAAGTGATACACATTCCCTTTTGTTCAATGATGTTAAGGTACCTAAGGAAAATAGGATAGGCGAAGACGGCTTTGGATTCAAATTTGCCATGAAAACACTGGCCGGTGGCCGTATTGGTATTGCCGCCCAAGCTTTGGGCATTGCGGCCGGGGCCTATGAACTTGCCAGAAAGTATGCCAAGGAGCGAAAGGCCTTTGGGACGGAGATAGCGAACCATCAGGCCATTGCCTTTAAATTGGCCGATATGCACACCCAGATCGCAGCCGCCCGTCACCTGGTCTACAAAGCCGCTTGGGACAAGGATCAGGGAAATAATTATGACCTTTCCGGTGCCATGGCCAAATTATATGCCTCACAGGTAGCCATGGAAACAACGGTGGAAGCTGTACAGGTGCATGGAGGTAACGGCTTTGTCAAGGACTATCACGTGGAACGATTGATGCGCGATGCCAAGATCACACAAATTTATGAGGGAACCTCCGAGATCCAAAAAATCGTAATTTCCAGAAGTATTCTTCATAATTAACACTTACCAACGCTTCATACTTGGACAATACCCCTTTATTTTATAGGGTATTCCTCCAAATTTCATATAATTGACACCATTCTCCTTGAAAATAGTAGGGGCAAGATTAATTTTTGATACAATACCCACATCTTACCCCTATTATTGACACCCATGCATCCCGTCGGATGGGTCAATTTATCAATATCATAAATTACCCCAAGCAAAAATCCAGATATATGTTTTTTTCAATGTTTTATTACAAACGTTGAATTTTTTGTTAAGTATCTATAATAAGTTTACATATACTTCAAATAAAATGATATTTTTGAGAAAATATCGCAATTTATGAAGTTGAAAAAGCAGGGATTATACTTACCGGAATTTGAGCATGACAATTGTGGTGCAGGATTTATCTGCAGCCTAAAGGGAAGAAAATCCAACGATATCATCCATAAGGCACTGGAAATATTGGATAAGTTGGAGCATAGGGGCGCTGTTAGTGCGGACGGTAAAACAGGGGACGGTGCGGGAATTTTGATCGACATCCCCCATGATTTCTTTTTGGAGGTTTGTGATTTTGAATTACCGGAGCCCGGCGGCTATGCGGTAAGCAATGTTTTCTTGCCCCAAAAGGAAAACCAAAGGGACTATTGTATCTCAATACTTGAAAAAGAGATAAAAAAACAGGGCCTCAATTTGCTCGGATGGCGCAATGTTCCCGTAAACAAATCGGTTCCTGGAAGGATAGCTGGCGAAACCGAACCCTTTGTAAAGCAGCTTTTTGTTGGCAAGGAAAAGGAAGATCAGACCTACTTTGATTTCAACCTAAAACTGTTTATTGCAAGAAAGGTAGCAGAACACGGTATTCTCAGTTCCAAGCTCTCAGAAAGCCAGTTCTTTTACCTGCCCAGTCTGTCCACTAAAATTATCATCTTCAAAGGGCTCCTTATGCCCCAGGATATTAAATTGTACTATAAGGACCTTATGGATCCGAGGGTGGTGACCCGTTTGGCCCTGGTGCATCAACGGTTTTCCACCAATACCTTTCCCACCTGGGATTTGGCACAACCTTTCCGCTACATGTGCCATAACGGCGAGATCAATACACTACGTGGCAATGTCTCCAGGATGCGGTCCCGGGAGGAGCTCTTGGAAAGCGATTGGTTCGGAGATGAAATCAAAAACGTCCTCCCCATAGTACTGCCCGGAAAATCGGATTCGGCAACCATGGATATGGTGGTGGAATTATTATTGATGACAAGGCGCTCCCTGCCCGAGGTGATGATGATGCTGGTGCCCGAAGCGTGGGAGAAGAACACTGAAATGTCAGAAGCCAAGAGGGCTTTCTATGAATATAATTCCTGTCTTATGGAACCCTGGGACGGTCCGGCATCGATTCCTTTTACCGACGGAAACTATATTGGCGCCGTCCTTGACAGAAATGGCTTGCGTCCTTCACGCTATTCAGTGACCAAGGATGGCTACGTCATTATGTCCTCCGAGACGGGCGTGGTTGAATTGGAACCGGAGAACATTGCGTTCCACGGAAGGTTGGAGCCTGGAAAAATGTTCCTGGTAAATATGGAGGAGGGTCGTATCGTAAACGATGAAGAGATCAAGGAGGAAATCGCGCAACGGCATCCGTATAAAAAATGGCTGGACAATAACCTGGTGCACCTAAGGGATATCCCCTATAATGACTGCCCACTTTTCTTGGGGGAAGCTCCCTTGGAAAAAAGAAAGGCGGTCTTTGGGTATACTTTGGAGGACATCAATACCATTATCCTTCCCATGGGGAAGAATGCCAAGGAACCTATTGGCTCTATGGGGTCCGATACACCTATTGCGGTACTTTCCGAACGGCCTCAATTGATTTACAATTACTTTAAGCAATTGTTCGCGCAGGTTACCAACCCGCCCTTGGATGGTATCCGGGAAGAACTGATAACCGATATTAGCCTTACTTTGGGCAGTGATACCAACATTTTTGAATTCTCTGAACTGCACTGCAGAAAATTGAAAATCCAGAATCCGGTAATTTCAAAGGAAGACCTTGACAAAATAAAGAATTACGATGCCAGTCCGGATTACAAGGTAGTTTCCATCCCAATGCTCTACGATATTGAAAAAGGCCATAACGGATTGGAGCAAGCACTGGAATCGATCCTGGATAAAGCTTCGCGTGCCATTGACCAAGGGGCCAATATCATCATCCTTTCGGACAGAAATGTGAATGGGGACAAAGCTCCGATTCCCGCCTTGTTGGCGTGCTCCTATGTAAACAGCGGACTGCAGCGCCTACGAAAACGCTCACAACTCAGTGTTATCATAGAGTCGGCAGAGCCTAGGGAAGTACATCATTTTGCATTGTTATTCGGTTTCGGAGCCAGTGCCATTAACCCCTATTTGGTCAACGAGATCATTGCAGAACAAATTGAAGCGAACGATATTACCGAGTACTCCTTTAACGAGGCCATAAAAAATTATAACAAAGCAATAGGCAAGGGAATATTAAAGGTGATGAACAAAATTGGCATCTCTACCTTAAATTCCTATCGAGGTTCCCAATTGTTCGAATGTATCGGTATCAATACAAAAGCCGTGGAGAAGTATTTTCCCAATACGCCCACGCGCATTCAGGGCATAGGCCTGTATGAAATTGAGAAGGAAATCAACAAACGGCACCAAAAAGCCTTCAAAAAGCAAGAAATAGCAGCCAATCTCGATTTGGAGATTGGCGGGGAATACCGATGGAGAAGGGACGGGGAAAAGCATATGTTCAACCCCCTTTCCATTGCAAAACTTCAAAAATCGGTCCGGAACAACGAACCTGAAACCTATAGGGAATTTTCAGAAATGGTGAACGAACAATCCAAGAATTTAATGACCATTCGCGGCCTGTTCGAGTTTTCAAACTACGATCCCATTCCCATAGAAGAGGTTGAACCTTGGACCGAAATCGTAAAACGGTTTAAGACTGGTGCCATGTCTTATGGATCTATAAGCAAGGAGGCCCATGAAAATTTGGCCATTGCCATGAACCGTATCGGGGGGAAAAGCAACTCGGGAGAAGGCGGTGAGGACGCAGAACGTTTTTATAAAAGTCAGAACGGGGACTGGAGAAACAGCGCCATTAAGCAGGTGGCCTCAGGAAGGTTCGGGGTAACCTCCAACTATCTGACCAGTGCCCAGGAAATACAGATAAAAATGGCCCAGGGCGCAAAACCAGGCGAAGGAGGGCAGCTGCCGGGACCAAAAGTTAATCCCGCTATAGCAAAAACAAGAAATTCCACTCCCTATGTAGGATTAATATCCCCGCCACCGCATCACGACATTTATTCCATTGAGGATCTGTCCCAATTGATATTTGATCTAAAATCTGCCAATCGGGATGCACGTATCAACGTAAAGCTTGTCTCTGAAGTAGGCGTTGGAACCGTTGCTGCGGGCGTAGCCAAGGCCAAGGCCGATGTTATCCTTATTTCTGGGTTCGACGGCGGTACAGGTGCTTCTCCCCTAACCTCGTTAAAACATGCAGGCCTGCCCTGGGAACTGGGCATCGCCGAGGCACAACAGACCTTGGTACTCAACGATTTGAGAAACAGGGTAGTGGTAGAATGTGACGGACAGCTAAAAACAGGTAGGGATGTGGCCATTGCCTGCCTATTGGGTGCTGAAGAATTCGGTTTTGCAACAGCCCCCTTGGTTGCCTCGGGTTGTATCATGATGCGGGTATGCCATTTGAACACTTGCCCTGTAGGCATCGCCACACAGAATCCGGAACTGCGAAAAAAATTCAAGGGAAAACCGGAGCATGTCGTCAATTATATGTATTTCATTGCCGAGGAATTACGTGCGATTATGGCCCAATTGGGCTTTAGGACCGTCAATGAAATGGTGGGTCAAGTACATAAGTTGGATCGAAAAAAGACCATTGAGCACTATAAGGCGGCAGGAATTGACTTGACCCCTATATTGTATCAAGTTGATGTGCCCAAGGGGACCAAATTTTATAATACCCAGGAACAACGCCATCATATTAACGATTCTATGGAATTCGAAATCATAGAAAAAGCGCATCCAGCTTTGTTCCGCAAGGAAAAGACTGTCCTGAATTTTCCCATTAAGAATACGGATCGGGCCATCGGGGCCATTATTAGCAATGAGATATCAAAGATATACGGGGCCGAAGGGCTGCCCGAGAATACTTTAAAAATAAACTTCACTGGATCTGCAGGACAAAGTTTTGGGGCGTTCGCCACAACAGGTCTCACGATGATCGTCAACGGAACCACCAATGATTATTTGGGAAAAGGACTCTCTGGGGCCAAATTAGTCATCAAGGTCCCGGATAAGGCTTCCATAGATCCGGAAAAAAATGTAATCACCGGAAATGTAACACTGTACGGGGCTACTTCAGGAGAGGCCTACATCAATGGCAAGGCCGGGGAACGCTTCTGCGTTAGAAATTCGGGCGCCAAGGCTGTTGTAGAGGGCATTGGCGATCATGGATGCGAATATATGACCGGTGGGGTGGCTGTAATACTGGGCGAAGTGGGTAGAAACTTCGGTGCGGGCATGAGCGGAGGTATCGCTTATGTCTTCGATGAGCACACCACTTTTGAAAAGAAATGCAACAAGGAGGCCCTGAACTTGCTCCCATTGGATGAGGACAACGATATCAAAACCTTGAGGACGTTGCTTGAAAATCACTATAATGCTACCTTAAGCCCTCTCGCGCAGCGTATTTTGGAAAATTGGGAAAGCTACCTGCCCAAATTCATAAAGGTTTTCCCTGAGGAATACAAACAAGCCCTGATCCGTTTGGAAAAGGAAAGATTAGAAACCATATAAACATCGAAAATGGGAAAGATTACAGGATTTTTGGAATTCGATAGAAAGGTGGAGCAATACGCACCTACTGAGGAACGTGTAAAGCATTTCAAGGAGTTTACACTTCCCATGAAGGAAAAGGAGTTAAAGGAGCAGGGGGCTCGCTGTATGGACTGTGGTATTCCTTTTTGTCACAGCGGTTGCCCGCTAGGAAATATGATTCCCGATTTTAATGATGCGGTGTACCGCGGAAAATGGGAGAAAGCAGCAGAAATTTTGCATTCTACCAACAATTTTCCGGAATTTACGGGGCGACTGTGCCCAGCACCTTGCGAGGAAGCCTGTGTCCTTGGGATAAACGAAGACCCTGTCTCCATTGAAAACATAGAGAAAAATATTGTGGAAACTGCGTTCGATAAAGGGTGGATTACCGCCCAGATTCCAGAAAAACGCAGTGGGAAAACCGTTGCCGTGGTGGGTTCGGGGCCAGCCGGTCTTGCGGCTGCCCAACAATTGAACAGGGCAGGGCACTTGGTTACCGTATTTGAGCGCGATGAAAAAGTGGGTGGACTACTACGGTACGGAATCCCTGATTTTAAAATGGAAAAGCACATCATAGATCGCAGATTGAAGATTTTGGAAGAAGAGGGCATCCAATTTAAGACCAATACCCATGTTGGGGTGGATATTATGGCTGATCAGCTCAAAAACGATTTCGATGCCTTGATATTATGTGGCGGGGCCACTATCCGAAGAAACCTTCCTATCGAAGGCGCCAACCTAAAAGGGGTGGTACAGGCCATGGATTTTCTCGCACAAAATAACCGACGGGTCGATGGAATACAGGACTTGGGCGAAGCGATTTTGGCCAAAGGGAAAAATGTCATTGTAATTGGAGGGGGGGACACTGGTTCTGATTGCATTGGGACTTCCTTTAGACAGGGTGCAGTGAGTGTTTCCAATTTTGAGATTATGGGTAAGGGCACCCCTGAGCGTCCGGCGGATCAACCATGGCCCTTTTGGCCCATGCGTCTGCGCACAAGTTCCTCACATAAGGAAGGGGCAGAACGCTTTTTTAGCATCTCCACCAAAAAATTCATAGGGGATGCGGACGGAAATCTTAGTGGCCTGGTTACTGCGGAGGTAGAATGGATAACAAAACCCGGTGAAAGGCCCGTATTAAAGGAAGTACAGGGTACAGAAAAAGAGTGGAAGTGCGAACTGGTGTTGTTGGCAATGGGTTTTACGGGTTCGGAAATGACCATAGCGGACCAGCTTGGACTGGAGATTGATCCACGCACCAACATCAAGGCTTCCGTAAAGGATTATATGACCAATGTTCCCGGTGTATTTGTCGCTGGAGATCAGCGCAGGGGGCAATCGCTTATTGTTTGGGCCATTTCCGAAGGTAGGCAGGCGGCCTATCATATAGATAGTTATTTAATGGGCAGATCAAACTTGCCGCTTAAGGGCGAAGGAGATTTACCAAGCTTATAAGAAACTGTTTATTTGTTTATTTGAATTAGTTGATAAAGGCTGCTCCTTGCCCTGGGAGCGGCTTTTATGTTGTTGGTCTATTTCTTATTGCTCTTGACCTGTCGGACGGTGGGAAAGGAGCTCGATGACCGTACCCGATCTACCGCTACGGCCCTTTTTTTGGGGCCCTGCTCCAACTCCTCCCCCCAGGGGGGAGGTGGTCTTGGCTCCGCCAAGACCGGAGGGGGACGTCCCGGGATGGGTCCCCGTACAAAAAAAGGGCACAAAAAAAAGTCCCCCACAGTAAACTGTAGGGGACTTCGAAAAAAGGCGGCGGCCTACTCTCCCA
>CANLWN010000012.1 GCA_947494825.1 uncultured Flavobacteriaceae bacterium
AAATTGAAGTCGTTCCCCTCGTTGTTGTCCGGTACCAGGTCGTTATCACTGTCCAGGTCCAAATAGTCGGGATTATCGGCACCATCCGTATTTTCGGGCGTGAGCCCTTCATCCCCGCTGCCCTCATAGGCATTGTCCAGACCGTCGTTGTCGTCATCGGCGCCTTCCGGGGCTATATAGCCCGCTGTGGTCTGTGCCTCCACATTGTCCGGGATGCCATCGTTGTCACTGTCTATGTCCAAATGGTCAAAGAAACCGTCCCCATCGCTGTCGATCGGATCGGTCAATGGATCGTCGTCACCATCCAGATTGGGGTCTTCCACGGTATCCAAAATACCGTCATTGTCATCATCGATATCAGTACCGTCAGGGACACCATCATCATCCGTATCCGGATCTTCAGGTGGCGTTTTACAGTCAAGCAGAAAATTAAAGTCTATCTTCCATTTTCTTTCATTGCTTTTCGGTCCCATCCAACCCCAACCAGCGAGACCGTCTGCCCCTGTATTGGTGTCTCGAAGTGCGCCACCGGGACCTACATGTACCCCTAAATTGGGCGTTGTGGAATCGTCCGGATCAGGACGTTGGGAAACCACAAAAGTACCTTCCGCTTCACAGTCCTCACCGGAGATTGTAATGAAACTCTTGGTCTTATCGATAACATAGTAGTGCAAATCTTCGGCCACCGCCCCGGAACAACCTTCTTCCTTAAAGCTTCCTCCTGCCGCGCTCCATGCATCCCAATCCATTTTATTTTTCAGTACAACATACACCTCAGCTGTACAATTTCCAGATTTCGTGGCTCCTGAGATAAGGGCGGTACCGTCATTAAAAGTGGTAAACTTCAGTTTATGGTTGTTGGTGGAGGAAAAGAAACCTGATGCAGACCACCAAAAATTTGCGGGTGCATAAACACCAGGATTGCAGCGGTCCGCATTGACAACATGACATTCTTGATCTATATTTTCCAGGTCGCGATAATCCACATCCCGAAGCCCATCCTCATCCGGAAGATCGTTGGCCGGATTATTGATTTCGTCGTTTACGTCGAAGCCGTCATTGGTATCGGAACCTTCGTACCCGTCATCGAGACCATCTTCATCGGTATCGTTTCCGGTGAAGGTATGGTCCGGTTCCCCGTCAAAATTAAAATCGTTCCCTTCTATATTATCGGGAACATCATCGTTGTCGCTATCAGCATCAAGATAGTCCTGGTTATCCGTACCATCTGTATTTTCTGGTTCAAGACCTTCGTTCCCCGCACCTTCGTAGGCATTGTCCAGACCATCGTCGTCATCGTCGGCGCCTTCTGGGGCAATGTAAGTGTCAGTGGGTTGCGCTTCCACATTATCAGGGATTCCATCATCATCTGAATCGATATCCAAGTAGTTTGGGTAACCATCATTATCCGTATCTATAGGTGCCAGTCCATTGCAGCTGCCGGGTACATTTTCATAAGCATCGTCCAAGCCGTTCCCGTCCACATCATCTCCTGAAGGTGCTATGTAGTCCTGGGCCGTCTGGGCCTCCACATTGTCCAGTATGCCATCATTGTCCGAATCTATGTCCAACCGATTGGGAAGATTATCTTGATCTGGATCTTCATTTCCCTCTTCCACATCCAATATGCCATCGCCGTCATCATCCATATCCTTGTTATCCGGAATGCCGTCCCCGTCCGTATCCGTGTACGCATAGGTTTCAACGGAAACAATCGTCATTTTATCATCAAAGGAAGAAAGGGAAAACAAAAGTAGGAGAAAGGTAATCAACCTTAGGCCGTAGGATATCTTGTACGGGATTGAATTCAAAGTAAAGTTGTCCATAAGTGGGAGTCTTATTGGTTAAACTGCTCACCATGGCACTACAGGAATTTGGTACAAGTAAGAATATTAGGGCTACTCTAAGTATCAGTGCAAGATATGGCTAAAATTCCGATCACCAAATAGTTTTGAAAGCCGACGTACTAAAAATCTTTCAAAAACAATTTTCCTCGACAAATGGCCATTTTATTCATCTTTCAACACTATTTAATGTACGGGTAATCGCTAAAAAAAGATTATCCATCTCCCTAAAAATCGATTATTTTTACCGTTCATCGATAGTTACGTCCAGCGATAAACAAGGTGAATTTTGTTTTTTATCGGGAGCCTGGATTGTCTACAACAAAAGGGCCTTTAAAAATAAGGAATGCCCTGGGCCCTTGGGAAGTATAATTTGCCTTATTTTTGCCCAAATTTTCGCAAATGAATTTTGAAGAACAGATAGCGAAACGACGCACTTTTGGAATTATTTCACATCCGGATGCAGGGAAAACCACCTTAACGGAAAAACTCCTCTTATTTGGAGGGGCCATTCAGGAAGCAGGTGCCGTTAAGAACAATAAAATTAAAAAATCGGCCACCAGTGATTTCATGGAAATTGAACGACAGCGTGGAATTTCGGTAGCTACTTCCGTACTTGCTTTTTTATATAAAGACAAGAAAATCAACATTTTAGATACCCCAGGACACAAGGATTTTGCGGAAGACACGTTTAGGACGCTTACCGCCGTAGATAGTGTCATCGTGGTCATTGATGTGGCCAAGGGAGTGGAGGAACAAACTGAGAAACTGGTAGAGGTCTGCCGTATGCGGAACATTCCCATAATTGTTTTTATTAATAAGTTGGACCGAGAGGGTAAGGACGCTTTTGACCTTTTGGACGAAGTAGAGCAAAAATTAGGTCTCACAGTCAGTCCATTGAGCTTTCCCATAGGTATGGGTTACGATTTTAAGGGCATCTACAATATATACGAGAAGAATATCAACCTGTTCAGCGGCGATAGCAAGAAACATATTGAGGAGACCATTGCCTTTGATGATCTGGGCAGTTCGGAGTTGGAGAATATCATTGGTTCGGATGCAGCTGAATCACTCCGTGAAAATTTGGAACTGGTCCATGGGATATACCCCAAATTTGACGAAACTGCCTATTTGGAAGGCTCACAGCAACCCGTGTTCTTCGGTTCCGCACTCAATAATTTTGGCGTGCGCGAACTGTTGGATTGTTTCGTGGAAATTGCACCTACCCCGAGGGCCAAGATGTCCGAGGAGCGCTTGGTCAATGCCAATGAAAAAAGCCTTACGGGTTTCGTTTTTAAGATCCATGCCAATATGGATCCCAAACATAGGGATCGGTTGGCCTTTGTTAAAATAGTATCGGGAACGTTTGAGCGAAACAAACCCTATTTGCATGTACGACAAGGCAAAAACCTGAAATTTTCCAGCCCCAATGCATTTTTCGCCGAAAAAAAACAGATTGTGGATATCTCCTATCCCGGCGATATTGTAGGGCTCCACGATACTGGTAATTTTAAGATCGGGGATACCCTTACCGAGGGCGAGAAACTCCACTACAAAGGAATTCCGAGTTTTTCCCCTGAACATTTCCGGTATATCAACAACGCGGACCCCATGAAGGCCAAGCAATTGAACAAAGGAATAGACCAACTCATGGATGAGGGAGTGGCCCAATTGTTTACCTTGGAATTGAACAATAGAAAAGTCATTGGCACTGTAGGCGCGCTTCAATATGAGGTGATCCAATACCGTTTACAACATGAATACGGAGCCAAATGTACCTATGAGAACTTTCCGGTGCACAAGGCGTGTTGGGTGGATCCGGAAGATGCCGCAAGCGAGGAATTCAAGGAGTTTAAGCGGGTAAAGCAGAAGTTTTTGGCCAGGGACAAGCGTGGACAGCTGGTATTTTTGGCAGATTCCCAATTCTCATTGCAAATGACACAGCAAAAGTACCCGTCTGTGAGGCTTCATTTTACTTCGGAATTCGAGTGATTCCCAAAGGGTAATAAAAAAAACCCGCAAATCTATGATTTGCGGGTTTTTTTATGCTTCACCTGTAGGTCCAAAATTTAAGGGTATGGGCGGTTGCTCATAATCCTTGATCGTGCCATGGGCCTTTTCAAATCTATTCACATTATCATTGAGTGCCTTCAGGAATTTTTTGGCATGCTGTGGCGTCAAGACAATCCTGCTCTTCACCTTTGCCTTGGGCGCTCCAGGCATCATGCTAATGAAATCCACCACAAATTCGGAAACGGAATGATTGATAATGGCCAGGTTGGAATATACTCCCTCGGCCGTTTTCTCATCCAATTCAATATTGATCTGCTTCTGTTTTTGATCTTTCTTATCCATAACTCAGCATCGTGTTATTTAAAAAGAAAAACCCTCGAATGGTTATCGAGGGTCTCTTTTATCTAGAATTTTAATTCCTCTTTGCGGGCCATGATCTCATCGTATTCCTCTTTGGAACCTACAATGATGTTTTCATAGTCCCTCATACCGGTACCGGCGGGAATCTTATGTCCAACAATTACATTTTCCTTCAAGCCTTCCAAATGATCTACTTTGCCGCTTACTGCAGCTTCGTTCAACACTTTGGTGGTCTCTTGGAAGGAAGCTGCCGAAATAAAGGATTTGGTCTGTAGGGACGCCCTTGTAATGCCTTGCAGTATGGGCGTTGCCGTTGCTGCAACCGCATCCCTGGCAGTTACCAAAGTCTTATCGGCCCGCCTAAGTATGGAGTTCTCATCCCTAAGTTCACGCGCCGTTATGATTTGACCCGCGGTTAGGTTTTCGGATTCACCGGAATCTTCCACTACCTTTTTACCGAAAATCTCATCGTTCTCCCGGATGAAGTCGTCCTTATGTGCCAGCTGGTTTTCCAAGAAAATGGTATCCCCTGAATCCTGGATCCGAACCTTGCGCATCATCTGTCTCACGACTACCTCAAAATGCTTATCGTTTATCTTTACACCCTGCAGACGGTACACTTCCTGAACCTCATTGACCAAATACTGCTGTACGGCAGAAGGTCCTTTGATCGACAGAATATCCTCTGGTGTAATAGAGCCATCGGATAAAGGCATTCCTGCACGGACATAATCGTTCTCCTGTACCAAAATTTGGTTTGAAAGCTTCACCAAGTATTTCTTGATCTCTCCCAATTTGGATTCGATGATGATTTCACGATTTCCTCTTTTTATTTTTCCAAAGGACACCACACCATCGATCTCCGAAACAACTGCAGGATTTGATGGGTTACGTGCCTCGAACAATTCGGTTACCCTTGGAAGACCTCCTGTAATATCACCTGCCTTGGCAGATTTACGAGGAATCTTCACCAAAATCTTACCTTCTTTGATCTTATCCCCATCGTCTACCATAATATGGGAGCCCACGGGAAGGTTGTAAGAACGTAATACTTCGTTCTTGTTGTTCATAATCAACAAAGTAGGAATCAGCTTTTTGTTCCTCGAATCGGATATCACCTTTTCCTGGAAACCTGTTTGCTCATCGATCTCTACCTGATAGGTAACTCCTTGCTCAATATTTTCATAAGCGATTTTCCCAGGGAATTCGGAAACAATAACCCCGTTATAGGGGTCCCATTGGCAAACAACATCGCCTTTCTTGATCTTCGCACCATTTTTAATGGAAATTTGAGATCCATAAGGAATGTTGTTGGTACTAAGGGTAATACCGGTCTTGGTGTCCACTACCTTGATTTCGGATGTTCTGGAAATCACGATTTCGGCTTTGTTGCCTTCCCCGTCTTCCCCAATAACCGTTCTAAGATCTTCGATCTCGGCAACACCATCAAATTTTGCCATGAGTTTGTTGTCCTCTGAAATGTTTCCGGCAATACCACCTACATGGAAGGTACGCAGGGTCAACTGCGTTCCGGGCTCACCGATGGATTGTGCTGCTACAACACCTACCGCTTCACCTCGCTGTACCATTTTGTTTGTAGACAGGTTTCTACCGTAACATTTTCCACATATTCCCTTTTGTGCTTCGCAGGTCAACGCAGAACGCACTTCAATCTTATCGATCGGGGAGGTTTCTATTTTCTTCACATCGGCCTCCATAATTTCCTGACCGGCCGTAAGCAACTGCTCTTCGGTCAATGGATCATGCACATCGTGCAGCGAAACCCTTCCAAGGATTCGTTCTCCCAGGGTTTCCACGACTTCCTCGTTCTTTTTCAACGCTTCCACCTCGATACCACGCAAGGTACCACAGTCTTCGGTATTGATGATCACATCCTGTGACACATCAACCAAACGACGGGTCAAATAGCCCGCATCCGCTGTTTTCAAGGCCGTATCTGCGAGTCCTTTACGCGCACCGTGTGTTGAGATAAAATACTCCAGAATGGACAATCCCTCCTTAAAATTGGAAAGAATGGGGTTTTCAATAATCTCCCCGCCACCGGCCGTTGATTTTTTGGGTTTGGCCATCAATCCCCGCATACCGGTCAGCTGACGTATCTGTTCTTTTGAACCCCTTGCGCCTGAATCGAGCATCATATATACCGAGTTGAACCCTTGTTGATCCTCACGGATCCGTTTCATGGCCAGCTCGGTAAGCATCGCATTGGTGGAGGTCCATACATCAATAACCTGATTGTAGCGTTCGTTGTTGGTGATAAGACCCATGTTATAATTTGCCATAATGCCATCTACTTGACCGTTGGCATCGGCAATCATTTCATGCTTTTCTTGAGGAATGATAATATCTCCCAAACTGAAGGAAAGTCCTCCCTTGAAGGCAAATTCATAACCCATGGTCTTAATCTTATCCAAGAAATCAGAAGTGGTGGGTACATCCGTAACCGCCAATATTTTCCCGATGATATCGCGCAGGGATTTTTTGTTCAATATATCGTTGATATAGCCAGCTGCTTCCGGTACCACCATATTGAACAACACCCTACCTACCGTAGTGGTTATAATCTGATTTACCAATTCCCCTTCTTCATTGAAGTCCTTGGCCCTTACCTTAATACCGGCGTTGAGTTCAACCTTTCCCTCGTTGAAAGCGATGACCACTTCCTCTTCAGAATAGAACGTAAGGCCTTCTCCCTTGACGGTTAGCTCATCCGTGGATTTTCTCTCCTTCGTCATATAGTACAGTCCCAATACCATATCCTGTGAGGGTACCGTAATAGGTGACCCATTGGCAGGGTTCAGTATGTTGTGCGAAGCCAACATTAGCAGCTGCGCCTCCAAAATAGCCTCAGGGCCTAAGGGTAAGTGCACTGCCATTTGATCTCCATCAAAATCCGCGTTAAAGGCCGTACAAACCAAGGGGTGCAAACGAATGGCCTTTCCTTCGATAAGCTTGGGCTGAAACGCCTGAATACCCAAACGGTGCAAAGTAGGGGCCCGGTTCAATAGTACCGGATGTCCTTTCAACACGTTTTCTAGGATATCCCAAACCACGGGTTCCTTTTTATCTATGATCTTCTTGGCAGATTTTACCGTCTTTACAATACCCCTTTCGATCAGTTTGCGAATCACAAACGGCTTGTAAAGCTCTGCGGCCATATCTTTCGGAAGACCACATTCATATAATTTCATCTCAGGGCCCACAACGATCACCGAACGTGCGGAGTAGTCCACTCGTTTTCCCAAAAGGTTCTGACGAAAACGTCCTTGTTTACCTTTTAAGGAATCCGAAAGCGATTTCAAGGGCCTGTTCGATTCCGTTTTAACGGCCGAGGCCTTACGGGTATTATCAAACAGGGAATCCACAGCTTCCTGGAGCATACGCTTTTCATTCCTTAGGATAACTTCAGGTGCTTTGATTTCCATCAATCGCTTCAAACGGTTGTTACGGATAATTACCCTTCTGTAAAGGTCATTAAGATCCGAAGTTGCGAAACGGCCTCCGTCCAAGGGCACTAAGGGCCTCAATTCCGGTGGGATAACAGGAACCACCTTCATGATCATCCATTCCGGCTTGTTCTCCCTGTTCTCCTGTGACTCCCTAAGGGCCTCTACTACCTGAAGGCGCTTCAAAGCCTCGGTCTTACGCTGCTTAGAAGTTTCCGTATTTGCTTTATGCCTTAAATCGTAAGACAATTGGTTCAAATCGATCCGTGCCAAAAGGTCTATAAGGCATTCGGCACCCATTTTGGCGATAAACTTGTTGGGATCGCTATCTTCCAAATACTGGTTCTCCGGTGGCAAGGTCTCCAAAATATTCAGATACTCCTCTTCTGTAAGGAAATCCATTTTTTTGATTTCTTCCCCCTCTTCCGTTGCCTTGGCGAGTCCAGGTTGGATGACCACGTAACGTTCGTAATAAATGATCATATCCAATTTCTTGGAAGGAAGTCCCAAAAGGTACCCTATTTTGTTGGGTAAGGAACGGAAATACCAGATATGGGCTACGGGAACAACCAGATTGATATGTCCCACTCGGTCCCTACGTACCTTCTTCTCGGTCACCTCAACACCACAACGATCACAAACAATACCTCGATAACGTATTCTTTTATACTTTCCGCACGCACATTCATAATCCTTCACAGGACCAAAAATACGTTCACAGAAAAGCCCGTCACGCTCTGGTTTGTGCGTCCTGTAATTAATCGTTTCAGGTTTTAAAACCTCACCTCTTGACTCTGCCAAAATTGACTCTGGAGATGCCAATCCGATTGAAATTTTATCGAACCTTTTTATTGGGTTATTATCTTTTAGTCTAGCCATTACAATATGGTGATAATGAATTAAATGAGTTTAATGTTATTATTCTTCCAATCTGATATCCAAACCTAAACCTTTAAGCTCGTGCATCAATACATTGAAGGATTCTGGCAAACCAGGTTCAGGCATGGTCTCTCCCTTAACGATAGACTCGTACGTTTTGGCCCTTCCGATTACGTCATCGGATTTTACGGTCAATATTTCACGTAAAGTGGCCGAAGCGCCGTACGCTTCCAGGGCCCATACTTCCATTTCCCCAAAACGCTGACCTCCAAACTGGGCTTTACCACCCAAGGGTTGTTGTGTGATCAGGGAGTAGGGTCCTATGGACCGGGCATGCATTTTGTCGTCTACCATATGCCCCAATTTTAGCATATAGATGACTCCTACCGTAGCCGGTTGGTCAAAACGCTGTCCTGTACCTCCGTCGTACAAATAGGTATGTCCAAACCTAGGGATACCTGCTTCGTCCGTGTAGGCATTTATTTCCTCGAGCGTGGCGCCATCAAAAATAGGCGTACCGAACTTCTTGCCCAATTTAAGACCGGCCCAGCCAAGTACCGTCTCATAAATCTGCCCAATGTTCATCCGTGAGGGTACCCCCAATGGATTCAAAACAATGTCTACCGGAGTACCATCTTCCAGGAAGGGCATATCTTCCTGACGTACAATACGCGCCACAATACCCTTGTTTCCATGGCGACCCGCCATTTTATCCCCAACTTTAAGCTTGCGCTTCTTGGCGATATAGACTTTGGCCAATTTCATGATACCGGCAGGGAGTTCATCCCCTACGGAAATAGTAAACTTGTCTCTCCTTAAATTCCCTTGAAGGTCATTTAATTTAATTTTATAGTTGTGCAACAAATCGGCCACCAAGGCATTGGTAGCCTTGTCCGTTGTCCAGCTACCGCCGACCAAATGGGCAAAGTCGTCTACCGCATTCAACATCTTCATCGTGTACTTCTTCCCTTTTGGCAGCACTTCCTCTCCCAGGTCGTTCAATACCCCTTGGGAAGTCTTACCGTTGATCAGGGCAAACAACTTGTCGACCAAAATGTCCTTGAGCTGCTGGAATTTGACCTCATAATCGAGCTCCAACTTGGAAATGGCCTCTTTGTCCTCGGAACGTTTTCTTTTATCCTTGATGGATCTGGAAAACAACTTCTTATCGATGACCACACCGCGTAGGGATGGAGATGCTTTTAAGGATGCATCCTTAACATCTCCCGCCTTGTCCCCAAAGATGGCGCGAAGCAGTTTTTCCTCGGGCGTAGGATCCGATTCCCCTTTTGGAGTAATCTTACCAATTAATATATCCCCAGGCTTTACCTCGGCCCCGATGCGAATCATTCCATATTCGTCCAAATCCCTGGTAGCCTCCTCGGAGACGTTGGGAATATCATTCGTAAGTTCCTCGGCCCCCAATTTGGTATCCCGTACTTCTAGGGCATATTCATCAATGTGGATGGAAGTAAAGATATCTTCCCGTACCACTTTTTCAGAAATTACGATGGCATCCTCAAAGTTGTACCCCTTCCATGGCATAAAGGCCACTTTTAGGTTTCTTCCCAAAGCCAATTCGCCTTTTTCCGTAGCGTAGCCTTCACATAATACCTGTCCCCTTTTAACTTTATCTCCTTTTTTAACAATAGGTTTCAAATTGATACTGGTACCCTGGTTGGTCTTTCTGAACTTTACCAACTCGTAGGTTTTGGAATCCTCTTCAAAACTTACCAAGCGCTCGTCCTCCGTGCGATTGTACTTAATGGTAATCTTTTGGGAATCCACATATTCGATTACTCCATCGCCCTCTGCATTGATCAATACGCGGGAATCCGAGGCAACCTGCCGCTCCAGTCCTGTACCTACAATGGGCGACTGTGGTTTTAGCAACGGAACCGCCTGCCGCATCATGTTAGATCCCATCAGGGCCCTATTGGCATCATCGTGCTCCAAGAAGGGGATCAAAGAAGCCGAAATGGAAGCGATCTGATTGGGTGCAACATCGGTATAATTTACTTCTGCTGGATCTACCACGGGAAAATCCCCTTCTTCCCTGGCTATCACCTTATCACTATTTATGGTACCGTTATCCTTGAGGGGAATGTTTGCTTGGGCAATTTTCATCCCTTCCTCTTCCTCAGCACTTAAATACCTGTATTCCTTAGTATTCACCACACCTTTATCGACTTGGCGATATGGAGTTTCCAAGAAGCCCATAGGATTTACCTTGGCAAACACGGAAAGTGAGGAGATTAGACCAATGTTAGGTCCTTCGGGCGTTTCTATAGGGCAAAGCCTACCGTAGTGGGTATAGTGTACGTCCCGTACCTCAAAACCTGCCCTTTCCCGTGAAAGTCCCCCAGGTCCCAATGCAGACAATCTTCTCTTGTGCGTAATCTCGGCCAAGGGATTGGTCTGGTCCATGAACTGGGACAGCTGATTGGTACCGAAGAACGAATTGATTACGGAAGAGAGCGTCTTCGCGTTAATCAGATCGATCGGGGTAAAGACCTCATTATCCCTTACGTTCATACGCTCGCGGATGGTTCTTGCCATACGCGCCAAACCAACACCAAACTGCGAGGACAATTGCTCTCCCACCGTACGTACACGACGATTGGAAAGGTGATCAATATCATCGATCTCTGCCTTGGAGTTGATCAGTTCGATCAAATATTTTATGATGGTAATGATATCTTCCTTGGTAAGGACCTGCTTGTCCATCCCGATATCCAAGCCCAACTTCTTGTTCATTCTGTAGCGACCTACCTCTCCGAGGTTGTAACGCTGATCGGAAAAGAACAATTTATCTATAATACCACGGGCCGTTTCCTCATCTGGCGGTTCCGCGTTTCGCAATTGGCGATAAATATGTTCTACCGCCTCTTTTTCAGAGTTGGTAGGGTCCTTTTGCAAGGTGTTGTGTATGATGGCATAGTCAGACTGCGCATTGTTCTCCTTATGGAGTAGGATGGTCTTTACATCGGCCTCCAAAATCTGCGCCACATGTTCTTTCTCGAGCACGGTATCCCTGTCCAGAACAATTTCGTTCCGCTCAATGGAAACCACTTCGCCGGTATCCTCATCCACAAAATCCTCGTGCCAGGTATTCAATACCCTTGCGGCCAATTTGCGGCCCAGTACTTTCTTTAAACCTGCGTTGGACACCTTGATTTCTTCCGAAAGGTCAAAGATTTCCAAAATATCCTTATCGCGTTCAAAGCCAATGGCCCTGAACAAGGTAGTTACAGGCAATTTTTTCTTTCTGTCGATATAGGCGTACATAACGCCGTTAATATCCGTGGCAAACTCTATCCAAGAACCTTTGAAAGGAATAACCCTTGCGGAATACAGTTTGGTTCCATTGGCGTGGAAAGACTGTCCAAAGAACACCCCTGGAGAACGGTGCAATTGAGATACGACCACGCGCTCGGCACCATTGATAACAAAGGTTCCGCTGGGCGTCATGTAGGGAATGGTTCCCAAATAAACGTCCTGTACAATGGTCTCGAAATCCTCGTGCTCCGGATCGGTACAATACAATTTTAATCTTGCCTTTAGCGGTACACTATAGGTAAGACCACGTTCTATACATTCTTGTATGGAATATCTTGGTGGATCTATGAAATAATCAAGAAACTCTAATACAAACTGGTTTCGGGTATCTGTGATCGGGAAATTTTCCATGAAGGTATTGTACAATCCTTCATTACCCCTTTCATCAGATTTGGTTTCAAGTTGAAAGAAATCTTGAAACGATTTTATCTGAATATCCAAGAAATCCGGATAGTCCGGAATGTTCTTAGCGGATGCAAAACTTATTCTCTCAGTCTGATTTGTGAACATCAATGGGCGTTTTGAACGTGAATACTAAAACGGGTGGTATATTACTTAATATACATGGGTATAAAAGGGTTTAGGTCTAGCCACCTAAGTGGGAAGACCTAAACCAAAATAGTATGGTTGTCGCTATTATTTAAGCTCAACTTCTGCTCCTGCTTCTTCTAATGATTTTTTGATTCCTTCAGCTTCGTCTTTGGCAACACCTTCTTTAACAGCTTTTGGTGCGCTATCAACGATGTCCTTAGCATCTTTTAATCCTAAACCGGTCAATTCCTTAACCAATTTTACAACAGCAAGTTTAGAACCACCTGCGGCCTTCAAAATTACGTCGAATTCCGATTTTTCCTCAACAGCCTCGGCTTCACCGCCACCTGCGGCTCCGCCACCGGCAACAGCTACCGCTGCAGCAGCGGGCTCAATACCATATTCTTCTTTTAATATATCGGCCAACTCATTTACCTCTTTTACGGTCAAGTTTACCAATTGTTCTGCGAAATCTTTTAAATCTGCCATTTTTCTATCGTTTAATAAATTTTAAAATATAATTGTTTTTAGTGCGTACGTATTATTTTTCTGATAAGGTTTTAAGGATGCCTGCAAGTTTGCCACCGCCCGACTTAAGTCCGGAAATAACGTTCTTGGCAGGGGATTGCAACAATCCGATAATCTCGCCGACCATCTCTTCTTTGGATTTGATGCTTACCAAAGTATCCAATTGCTCATCACCTATATAGATTGCTTCTTCAATAAAAGCGCCTTTTAACAGGGGTTTATCAGATTTTTTCCTGAACGACTTTATCAATTTTGCCGGCCCATTGCCCGCTTCCGAGAACATCAGCGAGGTGTTGCCCTTCAGCACTTGGGGAAGCTCCCCAAACTCTTTGTCCGAGGCTTCCATTGCCTTGGCCAACAGGGTGTTTTTCACCACTGCCAGTTTTACATTGGCCTTGAAAGCAGCCCTTCTTAGATTTGAAGTGGTCGCTGCGTCCAAGCCCGATATATCAGCAAGATATATGGTGGAACTATCGGCCAATTGGGCGGTCAAATCCTGTATAACGTCTAATTTTTCTTCTCTTGTCATAATAAAAACTTTAAACTACCGGGGTTAACCAACCTTGGGATCTAATTGAACGCTGGGACTCATAGTACTGGACATGTAAACACTTTTCATGTAGACCCCTTTTGCAGCGCTGGGCTTTAATTTTTGCAGTGTTTCCAACAATTCCGTAGCATTGTCCGCAATCTTGTCGGCCGTAAAAGAGGCCTTTCCTATTGCAGCGTGCACAATCCCTGTTTTATCCACTTTAAAATCTATCTTACCCGCCTTTACATCAGATACCGCCTTTGCTATATCCATGGTAACGGTTCCCGTCTTTGGATTGGGCATTAATCCCCTTGGGCCCAAAACACGTCCCAGAGGTCCTAACTTACCCATCACGCTTGGCATGGTGATGATTACATCAACATCGGTCCAGCCGCCTTTAATTTTATCCAAATATTCGTCTAACCCTACAAAATCGGCGCCGGCCTCCTTGGCCTCTGCTTCCTTGTCCGGGGTAACCAAGGCCAAAACCTTTACGTCCTTACCGGTTCCATGAGGAAGGGTAACCACCCCACGCACCATTTGATTTGCCTTTCGTGGGTCTACACCCAAGCGAACAGCGAGGTCTATTGATGCATCAAATTTTGTATTGGTTATTTCTTTTACCAAAGCGGAAGCTTCTTCCACGGAATAGAGTTTGTTCTTGTCTATTTTAGCGTGGGCCTCCTTTTGCTTTTTCGTTAATTTTGCCATTTTAAATTGCTTTTAAGATTTTAAAAAGGTCGCTTTCCTGACACCTTAAGACCCATAGATCTTGCCGTACCTGCCACCATGCTCATTGCAGATTCCACGGTGAAGGCATTAAGATCTACCATCTTGTCCTCGGCGATAGCCTTGACCTGGTCCCAGTTTACACTTCCGGTTTTTACCCTGTTAGGTTCGCCAGATCCTTTTTTAATCTTAGCCGCTTCCAATAACTGAACTGCCGCTGGCGGTGTCTTTACGACAAAGTCGAACGACTTGTCCTTGTATACCGTGATAACAACTGGCAATACTTTGCCCGGTTTGTCCTGTGTACGCGCATTAAATTGCTTACAGAACTCCATGATGTTAACGCCGGCAGCACCTAAAGCGGGTCCAACCGGTGGCGACGGATTCGCAGCACCTCCCCTAACTTGTAGTTTAACTACTTTACTTACTTCTTTTGCCATTGTTTAAAATTAAATTTAAAGCGTGTTAATTGGAAGCAACACAACTTTTAACTATGTAACAGTTCGTATTAAACTTTTTCTACTTGCATATAGCTAAGTTCCAATGGTGTTTTTCTTCCGAAAATCTTCACCATTACTTCTAGCTTACGCTTTTCTTCATTGATTTTTTCAACGGTTCCGTTGAAACCGTTAAAGGGTCCATCGATTACTTTTACCGTCTCGCCCAAGACAAAGGGAATGGCAACACTATCTGTGTTAACGGCCAATTCATCCACTTTGCCAAGCATTCTATTGACTTCTGATTTTCGAAGGGGTACGGGATCACCGCCCTTTGTTTCCCCCAAAAAACCGATCACGTTGGTAATGGAACGTATAATATGCACCATTTCCCCCCCCAGATTGGCCTTTATCATAATGTAGCCCGGAAAATAGACCCTTTCCTTATTTATTTTTTTACCATTGCGAATCTGCACTACTTTTTCAGTGGGCACCAAAACGTCTTCAAGATAGTCCCCAAATCCCAATCGGACTACCTCGCTTTCAATATAGCCCTTGATCTTGTTCTCTTGGCCACTGACCGCTCTAACCACATACCATTTCTTTTCCAATACTTCCGACATAGGTACCGCTTAGTTTATAAGGTTTTTGAAATACAATTGTATCAGTTTGCTAAATACTGTATCAACACCCCAGGTGGCCAACGCAAATATGATAGAGAACACCGCTACCACAACCATTAGGTTCGAAGATTCTGCCCTTGAGGGTAGAGAGACATTGTTTCTTAATTCTGCTATTGACTCCTTAATATATGTGAACATACCGCAACTGTTTTCTTCTTTACACGGCAAGTGGGATACCCTTGGACCTTGTTCTGGGCAAAACTCCCCTTCCGTCTTGTTCTGATCCTTTACTTTAGCACGGGAGGAGAGACTCGAACTCCCGACACCTGGTTTTGGAGACCAGTGCTCTACCAACTGAGCTACACCCGTTTATATTTACATTGAAAGGTATCCTGCCATGGCAGAACACCCTCAATGCAATAATTTAATATGATATGGTATTAATCTAAAATCTTGGTAACCTGACCGGCACCTACAGTTCTACCACCTTCACGAATCGCGAAACGCAGACCTTCGCTCAATGCGATGGGCTGGATAAGATCCACAATAATCGTAAGGTTATCTCCAGGCATTACCATCTCTACTCCGCTTGGAAGATTAATGGTTCCTGTTACATCCGTAGTCCTAACATAGAACTGAGGACGGTAGTTGTTGTGGAATGGTGTGTGACGCCCGCCTTCTTCTTTTTTCAGGATATATACCTCAGCTTCAAACTTAGCGTGTGGTTTAACAGAACCTGGCTTACAGATTACCATTCCCCTTTTGATATCGGTTTTTTCAATACCTCTTAACAAAATACCTACGTTGTCACCGGCTTCGCCACGATCCAAAATCTTACGAAACATTTCAACACCTGTAATGGTAGAAGTCAATTTTTCGGCGCCCATTCCAATGATATCCACGGCATCACCAGTATTGGCAACACCAGTTTCAATACGGCCAGTGGCAACTGTTCCACGACCTGTAATGGTAAACACGTCCTCAACGGGCATCAAGAAATCCTTTTCCACATCCCTTTTTGGCAACTCGATCCACTCATCAACCGCAGTCATCAATTCCATTACGGTATCTACCCACTTCTGCTCACCGTTAAGTGCACCAAGGGCGGAACCTGAAATTACGGGGCCATTGTCACCATCGTACTCGTAGAAAGAAAGCAATTCCCTTACTTCCATTTCAACAAGTTCCAAAAGCTCCTCATCATCTACCATGTCTACTTTGTTCATGAAAACCACGATTCTTGGAATACCAACCTGGCGTCCCAAAAGGATGTGCTCACGAGTTTGTGGCATAGGGCCATCAGTAGCGGCAACCACCAAAATAGCACCATCCATCTGCGCTGCACCGGTAACCATGTTCTTCACATAATCCGCGTGACCAGGACAGTCAACGTGCGCGTAGTGGCGATTTGCTGTTTGGTATTCCACGTGCGATGTATTAATGGTAATACCCCTTTCCTTTTCCTCAGGAGCGTTGTCGATAGAATCGAAGCTTCGCTGTTCAGACAATCCTGCATTAGCCAATACTGAAGTAATAGCAGCAGTCAATGTAGTTTTACCGTGATCCACGTGTCCAATTGTACCAATATTTAAGTGCGGTTTGGAACGATCAAAAGTTTCCTTTGCCATGTTTAATTAATTTAATCTTAGTTTATATTAGTGTACGTATTTATGTCCTCTTTGAGCCAATGACGAGATTTGAACTCCCACCTAGGGCGGGCAGGCGTGACCGAGATCACTGGCCTTGTCCAATCCAAAATACTCCATCAAAGAACTTAACTTCTATCTTCTTGAGCCAATGACGAGATTTGAACTCCCGCCTAGGGCGGGCAGGCGTGACCGAGGTCACTGGCCTTGTCCAATCCAAAATACCCCATCAAAGAACTTAACTTCTATCCTCTTGAGCCAATGACGAGATTTGAACTCGTGACCTCTTCCTTACCAAGGAAACGCTCTACCCCTGAGCTACACCGGCTTTTTTAAGTCTATGGCTTTCCAACCAAAACTTGAAATTGCAACCATAAACCCAAAGTTCTAGAGCGGGAGACCGGGTTCGAACCGGCGACATTCAGCTTGGAAGGCTGACGCTCTACCAACTGAGCTACTCCCGCATTATTTTTCAAAATTTCAATTGCCCGTTCAAACTAGTTGCCCAGGTTTCCTGGATTCACTCCCTTTCGGTCGTGCATCCTGTTCGGGCGGACCCGGAACTTCCTGGATTCACTCCCTTTCGGT
>CANLWN010000013.1 GCA_947494825.1 uncultured Flavobacteriaceae bacterium
GTCACCGTATTGTTGGTGTCCACCGTTATCGTGGTACCGGAATCGTCCGTAATATCGAAGGTGCCGTCGCCGTTGTCCACCACCGTGGCCCTGCGGGCATCGAAGGTCGTGGCAGCGCCGTCCTCATTGGTATAGGTCAGGGTCCCGTCGCCGTTGTCGGCAAGGGTCGAGGTCGTCTCGTTAAAGGTCGTTATGGTCCCGTCCTCGGAGGTATAGGTAAAACTTCCGTTGCCGTTGTCCACAAGTGTGGTCACCGTGTTGTTGGTGTCCACGGTCACCGTGGTACCGGAATCGTCGGTGATATCAAAGGTACCGTCGCCGTTGTCCACAACAGTGGCCCTACGGGCATCGAAGGTCGTGGCAGCGCCGTCCTCGTTGGTATAGGTCAATGTACCGTCACCGTTATCGGCCAGGGTACTTGTCGTCTCATTAAAGGTGGTGATCGTGCCGTCCTCACTGGTGTAGGTAAAGCTACCGTTACCGTTGTCCACAAGTGTGGTCACGGTATTGTTGGTGTCCACCGTTATTGTGGTCCCTGAATCGTCCGTGATGTCAAAGGTCCCGTCGCCATTGTCCACCACCGTGGCACGCCTCGCATCGAAGGTGGTCGCCGTACCGTCCTCGTTGGTATAGGTCAAGGTCCCGTCACCGTTGTCGGCAAGGGTACTCGTCGTCTCGTTGAAGGTGGTGATGGTCCCGTCCTCAGAGGTATAGGTAAAGCTACCGTCTCCGTTGTCCACCAAAGTGGTCACCGTATTGTTCGTGTCCACGGTCACCGTGGTACCGGAATCGTCCGTGATATCGAAGGTGCCGTCCCCGTTGTCCACCACTGTGGCACGTCTTGCATCGAAGGTCGTGGCCGTACCGTCCTCGTTGGTATAGGTCAAGGTCCCGTCACCGTTGTCGGCAAGGGTAGATGTCGTCTCGTTGAAGGTCGTTATGGTCCCGTCCTCACTGGTGTAGGTGAAACTGCCATCGCCATTATCGACCAAAGTGGTCACGGTATTGTTGGTGTCCACCGTTATCGTGGTACCGGAATCGTCCGTGATGTCAAAGGTGCCGTCGCCGTTGTCCACAACAGTGGCACGCCTTGCATCAAAAGTGGTGGCGGTGCCGTCCTCGTTGGTATAGGTCAAGGTCCCGTCACCGTTATCGGCCAGGGTACTCGTCGTTTCGTTAAAGGTCGTTATGGTCCCGTCCTCGGAGGTGTAGGTAAAGCTACCGTTACCATTGTCCACAAGTGTGGTCACCGTATTGTTCGTATCGACGGTCACCGTGGTCCCGGAATCGTCCGTGATATCAAAGGTACCGTCGCCATTGTCCACTACCGTGGCACGCCTTGCATCGAAGGTCGTGGCCGTGCCGTCCTCGTTGGTATAGGTCAATGTACCGTCACCGTTGTCGGCCAGGGTGGATGTTGTCTCGTTGAAAGTCGTTATGGTCCCGTCCTCACTGGTATAGGTAAAGCTACCGTTACCGTTGTCCACAAGTGTGGTCACCGTATTGTTGGTGTCCACCGTTATTGTGGTGCCGGAATCGTCCGTGATATCGAAGGTGCCGTCGCCATTGTCCACCACCGTGGCACGCCTCGCATCAAAAGTGGTCGCCGTACCGTCCTCATTGGTATAGGTCAAGGTCCCGTCACCGTTATCGGCAAGGGTGGATGTCGTCTCGTTAAAGGTCGTTATGGTCCCGTCCTCGGAGGTATAGGTAAAGCTACCGTTGCCGTTGTCCACAAGTGTGGTCACCGTGTTGTTGGTGTCCACGGTCACCGTGGTACCGGAGTCGTCCGTGATATCGAAGGTGCCGTCGCCATTGTCCACCACCGTGGCCCTACGGGCATCGAAGGTGGTGGTTCCGCCATCTTCGTTGGTATAGGTCAGGGTCCCGTCGCCGTTATCGGCCAGGGTACTCGTCGTTTCGTTAAAGGTGGTGATGGTCCCGTCCTCAGAGGTGTAGGTAAAGCTACCGTTGCCGTTGTCCACAAGTGTGGTCACCGTATTGTTGGTGTCCACCGTTACCGTGGTCCCGGAATCGTCCGTGATATCGAAGGTGCCGTCGCCGTTGTCCACAACCGTGGCCCTTCGGGCATCGAAGGTCGTGGCCGCACCGCTTTCGTTCGTATAGGTAAAGGTACCGTCCCCATTGTCTACCAAGGTGGTAATGGTCTCTGATATCGTTACGGAAGACACATTCAAATAAAGGCCGCCATCGGTTCCAACCGCGATGTCATTATTGGCATCGGCGCTTACCAGATCAATGGTCTGGGCCGTACCGGCTTCGTTGGTATAAGTGAACGTACCGTCGCCGTTGTTGACCAAATTGGTAAGGGTATCGTTACTGTCTATGGTCACCGTGGTACCGGAATCGTCCGTGATATCGAAGGTGCCGTCGCCGTTGTCCACAACAGTGGCCCTACGGGCATCAAAGGTTGTGGCAGCGCCGTCCTCGTTGGTATAGGTAAGGGTCCCGTCGCCGTTGTCGGCAAGGGTACTCGTCGTCTCGTTAAAGGTCGTTATGGTCCCGTCCTCGGAGGTATAGGTAAAGCTACCGTTGCCGTTGTCCACAAGTGTGGTCACCGTGTTGTTGGTGTCCACGGTCACCGTGGTACCGGAATCGTCCGTGATATCGAAGGTGCCGTCGCCATTGTCCACCACGGTGGCCCTACGGGCATCAAAGGTTGTGGCAGCGCCGTCCTCGTTGGTATAGGTCAGGGTCCCGTCGCCGTTGTCGGCAAGGGTACTCGTCGTCTCGTTAAAGGTCGTTATGGTCCCGTCCTCACTGGTGTAGGTAAAACTGCCGTTACCATTATCGACCAAAGTGGTCACCGTATTGTTGGTGTCCACGGTCACCGTGGTACCGGAATCGTCCGTGATATCAAAGGTGCCGTCGCCATTGTCCACCACGGTGGCCCTTCGGGCATCGAAGGTCGTGGCAGCGCCATCCTCGTTGGTATAGGTAAAGGTACCGTCGGCGTTATCGGCCAGGGTAGATGTCGTCTCGTTAAAGGTCGTTATGGTCCCGTCCTCACTGGTGTAGGTAAAACTGCCGTTACCATTATCGACCAAAGTGGTCACCGTGTTGTTCGTGTCCACGGTCACCGTGGTACCGGAATCGTCCGTGATATCAAAGGTCCCGTCGCCGTTGTCCACCACCGTGGCCCTACGGGCATCGAAAGTGGTCGCCGTACCATCCTCGTTGGTATAGGTAAAGGTCCCGTCACCGTTGTCGGCAAGGGTCGAGGTCGTCTCGTTAAAGGTGGTGATCGTGCCGTCCTCAGAGGTATAGGTAAAACTGCCGTCCCCGTTGTCCACCAAAGTGGTCACCGTGTTGTTGGTGTCCACGGTCACCGTGGTACCGGAGTCGTCCGTGATATCGAAGGTCCCGTCGCCGTTGTCCACCACCGTGGCCCTACGGGCATCGAAAGTGGTCGTTCCGCCATCTTCGTTGGTATAGGTCAATGTACCGTCACCGTTGTCGGCCAGGGTACTCGTCGTCTCGTTGAAGGTGGTGATCGTGCCGTCCTCCGAGGTGTAGGTAAAACTGCCGTCCCCATTGTCCACCAAGGTGGTCACCATATTGTTGGTGTCCACCGTTACCGTGGTACCGGAGTCGTCCGTGATATCAAAGGTCCCGTCGCCGTTGTCCACCACCGTGGCCCTACGGGCATCGAAAGTGGTCGTTCCGCCATCTTCGTTGGTATAGGTAAAGGTCCCGTCGGCGTTGTCGGCAAGGGTCGAGGTCGTCTCGTTAAAGGTGGTGATCGTGCCGTCCTCCGAGGTATAGGTAAAACTGCCGTCCCCATTGTCCACGAGCGTGGTCACCGTGTTGTTGGTGTCCACCGTTATTGTGGTGCCGGAATCGTCCGTGATATCAAAGGTGCCGTCGCCGTTATCGACTACCGTGGCACGCCTGGCATCAAAAGTAGTGGCAGCGCCGCTTTCGTTCGTATAGGTGAAGGTCCCATCTCCATTGTCTACCAAAGTGGTAATAGTTTCCGATATGGTCACCGAAGCTACGTTCAGGTATAGGCCGCCATCGGTCCCCACTACGATATCATTATTGGCATCGGCACTTATCAGATCAAAGGTCTGGGCCGTACCGGCCTCATTGGTATAGGTAAAGGTACCATCCCCATTGTCCACCAAGGTAGTCACGGTGTCATTGATGTCCACCGTTACCGTGGTCCCTGAATCGTCGGTGATATCAAAGGTGCCATCGCCATTGTCCACAACTGTGGCACGCCTGGCATCAAAAGTGGTCGCCGTACCATCCTCGTTGGTATAGGTCAATGTACCGTCGCCGTTGTCGGCAAGGGTCGAGGTCGTCTCGTTAAAGGTCGTTATGGTCCCGTCCTCACTGGTATAGGTAAAGCTTCCGTTACCATTGTCCACCAAGGTAGTCACCGTATTGTTCGTGTCGACCGTTACCGTGGTCCCTGAATCGTCCGTGATATCAAAAGTGCCGTCGCCGTTGTCCACTACCGTGGCCCTTCGGGCATCGAAGGTGGTCGCCGTACCGTCCTCGTTGGTATAGGTCAATGTACCGTCACCGTTGTCGGCCAGGGTTGAAGTCGTCTCGTTGAAGGTGGTAATCGTACCGTCCTCACTGGTATAGGTAAAACTACCGTCCCCATTGTCCACCAAGGTGGTCACCGTATTGTTGGTGTCGACCGTCACCGTGGTACCGGAATCGTCCGTGATATCAAAGGTGCCGTCGCCGTTGTCCACTACCGTGGCACGCCGTGCATCGAAAGTGGTGGTTCCGCCATCTTCGTTGGTATAGGTCAATGTACCGTCGCCGTTGTCGGCAAGGGTACTCGTCGTCTCGTTAAAGGTGGTAATCGTACCGTCCTCGCTAGTATAGGTAAAACTACCGTCCCCATTGTCCACCAAGGTGGTCACCGTATTGTTGGTGTCGACGGTCACCGTGGTACCGGAATCGTCCGTGATATCGAAGGTGCCGTCGCCATTATCGACCACGGTCGCACGCCTGGCATCAAAAGTGGTCGCCGTACCGTCCTCGTTGGTATAGGTCAATGTACCGTCACCGTTGTCGGCAAGGGTACTTGTCGTCTCGTTGAAGGTGGTGATCGTGCCGTCCTCACTGGTATAGGTAAAACTGCCGTCTCCGTTGTCCACGAGCGTGGTCACCGTATTGTTGGTGTCGACCGTCACCGTGGTACCGGAATCGTCCGTGATATCAAAGGTCCCGTCGCCGTTGTCCACCACCGTGGCCCTACGGGCATCAAAAGTGGTCGTTCCGCCATCTTCGTTGGTATAGGTCAATGTACCGTCGCCGTTGTCGGCAAGGGTACTCGTCGTCTCGTTAAAGGTGGTGATTGTACCGTCCTCACTGGTATAGGTAAAACTACCGTCCCCATTGTCCACCAAGGTGGTCACCGTATTGTTGGTGTCGACGGTCACCGTGGTACCGGAATCGTCCGTGATATCGAAGGTGCCGTCGCCATTATCGACCACGGTCGCACGCCTGGCATCAAAAGTGGTCGCCGTACCATCCTCGTTGGTATAGGTCAATGTACCGTCACCGTTGTCGGCAAGGGTACTTGTCGTCTCGTTAAAGGTGGTGATCGTGCCGTCCTCACTGGTATAGGTAAAACTGCCGTCTCCGTTGTCCACGAGCGTGGTCACCGTATTGTTGGTGTCCACCGTTACCGTGGTCCCGGAATCGTCCGTGATGTCGAAGGTGCCGTCGCCGTTGTCCACCACCGTGGCACGCCTTGCATCGAAAGTGGTCGTTCCGCCATCTTCGTTGGTATAGGTAAGGGTCCCATCACCGTTATCGGCCAGGGTACTTGTCGTCTCGTTAAAGGTGGTGATGGTCCCGTCCTCACTGGTATAGGTAAAACTGCCATCGCCGTTATCGACCAAGGTGGTCACCGTATTGTTGGTGTCGACCGTTACCGTGGTCCCGGAGTCGTCCGTGATATCGAAGGTGCCGTCGCCGTTGTCCACCACCGTGGCCCTACGGGCATCGAAAGTGGTCGTTCCGCCATCTTCGTTGGTATAGGTAAGGGTCCCGTCGCCGTTGTCGGCCAGGGTACTCGTCGTTTCGTTAAAGGTGGTGATGGTCCCGTCCTCACTGGTATAGGTAAAACTACCGTCCCCATTGTCCACCAAAGTGGTCACTGTATTGTTCGTGTCCACCGTTATTGTGGTCCCGGAATCATCCGTGATATCGAAGGTGCCGTCGCCGTTGTCCACCACTGTGGCCCTTCGGGCGTCGAAGGTGGTGGCAGCGCCGTCCTCATTGGTATAGGTCAGGGTACCATCACCGTTGTCGGCAAGGGTAGATGTCGTTTCGTTAAAGGTGGTGATCGTGCCGTCCTCGGAGGTGTAAGTAAAACTCCCGTTACCGTTGTCCACGAGCGTGGTCACCGTGTTGTTGGTGTCTACGGTCACCGTGGTACCGGAATCGTCGGTGATGTCGAAGGTCCCGTCGCCGTTGTCCACCACCGTGGCCCTTCGGGCATCGAAAGTGGTCGTTCCGCCATCTTCGTTGGTATAGGTAAGGGTCCCGTCGCCGTTGTCGGCCAGGGTACTCGTCGTTTCGTTAAAGGTGGTGATGGTCCCGTCCTCACTGGTATAGGTAAAACTACCGTCCCCATTGTCCACCAAAGTGGTCACTGTATTGTTCGTGTCCACCGTTATTGTGGTCCCGGAATCATCCGTGATATCGAAGGTGCCGTCGCCGTTGTCCACCACTGTGGCCCTTCGGGCGTCGAAGGTGGTGGCAGCGCCGTCCTCATTGGTATAGGTCAGGGTACCATCACCGTTGTCGGCAAGGGTAGATGTCGTTTCGTTAAAGGTGGTGATCGTGCCGTCCTCGGAGGTGTAAGTAAAACTCCCGTTACCGTTGTCCACGAGCGTGGTCACCGTGTTGTTGGTGTCTACGGTCACCGTGGTACCGGAATCGTCGGTGATGTCGAAGGTCCCGTCGCCGTTGTCCACCACCGTGGCCCTTCGGGCATCGAAGGTCGTGGCCGTACCGTCCTCGTTAGTGTAAGTAAAAGTCCCGTTACCATTATCCGTTAAGGTCGTGGTTGTTTCTACCGGGAGCGTAACCGTAGCTGTTCCGCCATTTTCCAGTGTAAGGGAAAGCTCGTTGGTTCCTGCATTAAAGCTAAAATTTTGAATTTGTTGGCTATCTGTGGAAGTAAGCTCCCAAGAATTTCCGTCCCAGAAAAAGATGGTCCCCGTATTCGTGTTTACATAGATATCTCCCGTATCCGCTCCCGCTGGGGTAGTTCCGCCTGGCGCCGTCACTGCAGTACCGCTAAGTACTTCGCAGTTACATTGATCTTGCAATGTAACTGTTGTCTGTGAAAATGCCAATCCGGAAATCAACAGAAAGATTACTAACAAAATTCTTTTGTCCATGATCTTATCTTTACTTAAAATCGATTTATTGCTTTTAGCTATATTCATATCTCTAATGACGAATAGTTCTACCTATCCTGTATTCAAATAGAATAACCTTACGAAACCATGTTTTGGGAGAAACTTTTCCTGAAATGAAAATGGGAAGACGAACTAGGTGCTATCGCACCACACTGTCTATTAGGGTTTTTCTTTGGCATAAGCCGTTCAGATTTGGTTAAGTTATTCATACTTGGGTTTGGTCTAAACCATTCATTCTATGCGAGATAGCGAAACGGTTTTATTACACTTTACAAAATTAACCTTATATGCCCCCGTGAAAAATAAATGTTGTGTAAGTGTTAAATAGCAATGTATACCCACAGAAAAATGAGGTTATTGTTAAAAAAAGTGCTTCAAACGCACAGGCTTCATTGGTCGATCATCGCCGATATAGCAACGCTTACCGAATCATGGTTGGTAAGAAAAAACCTAAAATTTGTAAGTAAAATTAATTTGGATTGACCCTGTACGTAATCCGTCGATTGGTGATAATCGTTCTCACCTTTATGATGCTAAAAGGAGAGAATTCAGAAGTGGTATTTGCGATGGTCGCGGTGGAAGTAATGTAATTTCCTATGACCGTACTTCCCCCTATAGGTATACTAATCTGGAACCTATTTGTATTGTCGGTATTCCCGTCTACATCGGTATAGGAAGACGTACCTGCGTCCGAATCGGCAACACTTCCTTCCACCGCACTACCCAGATAAACTTGTCCCTCACCATAGTCTGTGGATAGTCCCAATGCATTATCGCCGGCTGTTGCGGTTCCCTGATTTACATCCGTCAAAAACACCTCGATCGTGGCCCCGGGTCGCGACCATCCTTGCAAAATGAGATTACTCCCCGAGATGAAAACTGCTGAAATAATTGGAAAATTGGCAGCGCCATTGGGCCCTGTATCCGCATCCCCACTATCGTTAAGGGTAACACCGTCACCCAAGCTGTCTGCAGCGTCCAAATCTATCCCCAAGGCCGCACTGGCCGTACCGTTTGCATAAATGGAATTCTGAGAAATAAGGTTCCCTGAGGTAGTGCCACCTGCCAAAACCACGCCAGCACCCCCATTGGAGAAAATAAGGTTGTTGGTTATGGAAGAATTGTTTCCATCCAAACGAATTCCTGCGTTTTCGATCGCGCCACCACAGTTTCCCCCGTCCTGGCCGGAGTTGCTTATGGAATTCTCCGATATCGTAATATTACCACTAATGCCATCCCCATCTATGCCCAGGGCAGAGGCATTCTCTATTAAATTTCTTTGTATCAAAATACCGGAACCACCAGAGACGGTAATATTGTCGTCACAGGCACCATTTCCATTGGTGGTGATATGATTGTCCTGTATCGTAGTTGAAGTGCCTCCATTAACGAAAACTCCTGCCAATGCATTTGTGGCAATGTAGTTCCCTTCGATAACCGCTGTTCCGCCTGTGATTTCAATACCATAATCTATACTTCCGGCATTGGCGCCCAGGGCATTTACGCCTATAAGCGCATCCGAAATGGTAGCGGAACCATTATCCACGCGAATTCCCGTAAAATTGTTGGCCAGCACGGCCACATTGCGGATTAGCGTACCCGTGCCCTCATTAATCAAGACATCGCCCCCGTTACTATGTCGTATTTGTACTTCTGGGAGATTATAGACAGGTAGTACGTTTGCCGAAGTTCCTACGGAAGCTCCACCGGATCCAACGGTCCCCGTGTTACTATCCCCTGAATAAGCGGTTTGTGTTCTCCCGTCAATTATTGTATTTGCTGCCGTTATGGCACTCAGTGGTGCGGCGCTAGAGGTAACAATATCAAAATAGCCACTGGTGTAATTGCTATCTGCCGTACGTCCCAGGGCATCCCCTGTGGGCGGTATCATAAATATAGAGGTATCCAGGCCGGCCGCAGGGTCAAAAATACCGTTGGCCTCAATATCCAACCCGGTTTCATCAAGATTATTGCTGTTCAGAATAAATTGTCCCAAAGATCCCTGCCCATCCGCATTCGTATTTACGATGGTATTAAAATTAAAGCCAAAATCGAGTTCAGCCACCCCATCTGCCGTTATCGTAACAGTAGATATCGTTTGCGCATTGGTGAGGGTCCCTGCCGCTACATCGGTCGCGGAGGGATCTGCGCCCCCTATTTCGTTGGTAAAGTTGGTAAAACCGCCCAAGGTGGTATAATTTCGTCTATAGGTTTGTATAGGCAAGCAGTTAGTACAGCTAGAACCACCTCCTCTGGAGGAATTTACGGTACTGCTCACCACCCGAACGCTATAATCCCCATTGGCCATACCGCCAAAGGAATATTCTCCCAGGGCATTTGTGGTGTAATCTTCCTGGAAGACATTGGAGCTATCGTACAATTCCACTACAGCGCCTTCCACACCAACACCTCCGGCCGTAGCCATGTTCCTTCCGGCTCCTCCTCCATAATTAACGTCCTCGAACACGCTTCCTACAATAATATTACTGGGCACTTTTAAAAGTACGGCATTTAGCATCACAAAATCCTGACCTACCCCAACATTGGTGGTCGCCGTGGACTCTCCCTGCGAGATTAGGGCCGATATATCATAGGTATCCAGATCTAGACCGTAAGTGGTCGTATTGTTGATATTGGGAACTACGGTATTGTCAAAAATGGTGGAATTAAAAGGGTTGTTCACCGTTGTACCGTTATTGTCCCCATCGCCGGCCAAGGTGGTCGTACCTGAAGAAGTGGTCAAGGACAGGAGTTCATTATTGGCCAAGGTTTGATCCCCTTCCCAGGAAAGTACCGTGGTCTTGGCGCCAGAGGCCCCGATAGCATAAAAACCACTCAGGGTAAAACTAACCGTATTATTTTGTTCCCCATCAAAGCCTTGGTATAAATTGATACTCACAGCGGGCAAGGAAACATCCGAATAGAACACCATTAGTGTCCATCCCCCCATTACCACCGTACTGGAACAATAGGAGCCCGTATTATCTATGGTAAGCCCGGTAAAATCAAAGGTGTTGGTCGATGGGTCGGCAATACCTGAGACTAGACTGGTCACATCGCTGATCATGGCATAAAACTGTAAGGAGCCAAAAGAGGTTTGATCCGCGTAATTCGCTGTAATCGCCTGGCCTTCAAAAGTCACGTCCAAGTCAGGCGTAGTACCGGAATGTGCCCAAAACAAATAGGCCCTTTCTATGGTAGCGGTCCCCGGGATGGTGGTAGTCAGTGTATTCGATGAGCTTGTTGTTATGGAACAGCTGTCCGTATTATTGTCCTGATCCCTTAAGCTTCCCCCGGTAATCGCGTAATCGTAATAGCCGTTAAATTCGTTGAACAAGGTCAAGGGGGTATTGACCCCAATATTATTGTTTATGGTACCGGTGGCCGTGTCCGTTATATCGACCGATGGGTCGGACGTCGCTGTCAGTTGAACTGTAAAGGTCTCATCCCCTTCCACGATCAAATCGGTTAATATGGGGACCGTTATCTGTTCTGTATCTCCCGTAGTACCGCTAAAGTTCAGTGTTCCGGTGGTAAGCGTATAATCAGATCCGGCGGTGGCCGTACCATCAGAGGTGGTATAGTTTACGGTAAAGGCGCCAGCAGCGCTTGCTGAGGTATGTGTAACAGTAAAGGTAGCCGTTCCGGCATCCTCATCCACCGCGACATCGGCTATGGTCAATATTGGGCTTGGTACTATACAAGAAACCACGGCTTCCCAACCGGCAGCGGTCACAATATTGTCTGAGGTGAATCTAACGGTCAAACAACCTGAAGCATCGGATGAGGTAATGGTAGGTGGTAAGTTGCCATTGTGGAATTGTCCGATCAAGGTGCCTCCCGTAGTGGTACCTTCATACACATAGAGGAAGTCAAAACCGTTTTCCACATCAAAACTGGTAAAGGTGAGGCGAACATTAGAGCCCGGTGTATCAGGGCAGATGGTAAAGGTAATGTCCTCATTGTTACCGTAATTACCTCCCTGGCCCCCGGTATCAAAAAAGGTACTACTACAGGTGTTGGTGGTAGTCCCATCAGTGATGATTAGGGAATCATTATCCGTAATGGATCCCGTGGCCGTATCGGTAATAACTACCGAACCATCCGAAGTACCCGTTAATTGTATGGTAAAGGTCTCCGTACTTTCTATGGTAGAATCATCGGTAATGGTGACCGTAATCTGATCGGTATCCCCGGAGGTCCCATTAAAGTTAAGGGTACCGCTACCAATAGCTGTGTAGTCGCTTCCGGCAGTGGCTGTCCCATTTACGGTTTGATAGTTTACCGTAAAGGGCCCCGAGGCATTGGCCCCGGTGTGCGTGGCGGTAAAAGTGGCTGTTCCCGCAGCTTCGTCCACAGTAACATCAGCTATGGTTATTACAGGGCTAAAAGTGGCTGAGAACTGCACATTATCAATATATATAGTTTCACTACTGCCCCAATTGCCACTTGCCGTTCCAAAAGCTATGTTGGAATTTGCAGAAATATAGTTTGTGGTCAGATTATAGTTAACGGAACCCGTATTGGTGGAATTTATTGTGGCCACCACATCATAGGACGCTGTTGCGTTGTTATAAAGATATACGTATAGGGATTCATTGCCCCTGGAGGTAGCGTCATAGTCCAAGGTAAGGGTCACCGCCGTGGCCCCAGTTAAATCCAAAGCCCTACTAATCCATCTGCTATCAATATTGTTTAACTCCAATTGATTGGAGACAATTTCAATCCGTCCGCTGCTGGCGCTTCCATCGTCCCCATTTTCTATCCAGTTTCCGGCAAAGTTCTGTGTTCCATCATTATTGCTGTAGGAAACAGAGCTAAAATTGTCCCTATAGGTCTGCTGGCCATATACGAAGGAGGCCATAAAAAGACATACTAAAAGGAAGCTATTACTACGTAGTTTGCTATACATTGGGAGCGTTTCACAATCAAGAAATTAGATCTATGCTAAAATCATGATACTATAAACCGCGTTAAAAATAGAACAGCTGAAAGGGGATACCCAAAAATTGTTGCGTATGTATGAATAGGAAGGGTGAATCCTAAAAGTAATGATGTATGACTGTTTTGAAATGGGTGAAATGTTCCGTATAAGTGGCGATATTTCCTACTTTCCAAACAAAAATGCAGCTCCCGGAAGCAGCTGCATTTCATATGTTTAGGTGGTTATATTATTCTAAAATGATGAATTCGGACCTTCGGTTCAATTGGTGTTTATCACTTGCACAACGTACGCCGTTTCCACATTCGTTGACCAAACGGGTCTCCCCATAACCTTCTCCCATAAGGCGATCTGCAGTTATACCTTTAGAAATCATGTATTCTACCGTAGAATCGGCCCTTTTTTGTGACAACCACAAATTATAGGCATCCACACCCCTACTGTCGGTATGTGAATTCACCTTTATTTTTAGGCTAGGGTATTTGTCCATGGCGGCTATCACCTTTTGAATCTCTACCTCGGCATCCGGGCGAATATTGTATTTGTTCAGGTCAAAATAAATGGTGCTCAACTGCAGCAGTTTTGCCAAATCGTCCCCAAAACCTGCCGTTACAGTATCCCTTTCCAAATAAAAATCCATTATTCTGGGTTTTCCATCGGAGGTGCCCAAATATTCTTCCGCGGGCACATACCCTTCGGTCAAGGCCCGTACAAAATTACCTTGATTACAATCAATGGTAAGGCTGTAATTTCCCTCGGAATCCGTGATTGTGGTCAGTATTTCCTCATTGTTCTCATCAATGACCTTTACCGTGGCGCCTACAAGAACTTCGTTGGATATTTTATCGCGTACGGTGCCTGAAATTTGCTGAAAGCAATCAAAGACCAGGGGGGTGTTCTCCACAAAACTATAAATATCGTCCGCACCGATGCCCTCTTCCCTATTGGAGGCAAAATAACCTTCCCTGGTTTCCTCATTGAAGATAAAGGTAAAATCGTCCAGCTTGCTGTTCACCGATCTGCCCACATTGAAAATTGGATCTGTAAATCTGTTGTTCTTGATCTTGGTGGCAAAAATGTCCAAACCTCCCAAACCTACATGGCCGTCCGAGGAAAAATATAATATTTCCTTACTAGTCACATACGGAAAGGTCTCACGGGATGCTGTATTTATGTTAGGCCCCAAATTTTCCGGGGTTCCAAAAGTGCCGTCGCTGTTAATGGTCACCCTAAAAATATCGGATTCCCCAAACGATCCAGGCATATCCGATGCGAAATAGAGCATTCGTTCGTTAGGACCCAATGCGGGGTTGGCTACCGAATAGGCATCGCTATTGAACGGCAGTTCTTCGATACTTGCCCATTCTCCATCCTGTACTGTGGCTCTAAAGATCTTTAACCTGATAATCCCTTTGTCATCTTTTACGAACTTACCTTCCTTTAAATTATTTCGTGTAAAATAAATAGTGTTACCGTCCTTGGTTATCGCCGAAGTAGACTCATGGAACCTTGTATTTATGGTCCGGTCCATTTTTGTTACTACATTCTCCGATACGCTATCTGCATTAATCTTATAGAGGTCCAAAAAGTCCTTGGAATTCCATGTGTGCCTATACCTGGCCAAATTTCCGGTATCCCTATCCGAAGAAAAAATAAGTCCTTCCTTGTAAAAAGTTGGGGCAAACTCGGAATAGACCGAGTTGTATTCAAAGGGTTGCAGCTCGTATCGTCCTGAATTTTTTTCTATTTCGGCCAAATAGTCGGTGTCGCTTTTATATTTTACCGCTCTGTTATCATCGGCGGTCAGGTCCGAGAATTTGGACATCATCGCGTCGCACCGGTCATAGTCGCCCAAGGTCCTGAGCGTCTGAGCGTATCTAAAATAATATTCCGGGCCCACTTCGCTTTCATATTCGTCCACCAAGCGCTTGTACGTTTCTGCAGCTTGCTGATAATCGGCATTGAAATAATAGGAATTGCCCAGTTTTTTCAATAGGTCGGACGAAACATATCCCTTTTCCAGCACCTTTTGATAGATGTCTATCGCCGGGCTAAAGGAATAGTCCTCATACTTTTCGTTCGCCTTGTTGACCAATCTTTCTTGGGCAAAGACGGTGCCCAGCGAGATAAGAATCAGGACTGCCGGTAAAAGTATTTTTTTTATCATCTCTATTAAATTTAGAAGAAACGAGGAGACACCAAACGTTGAAATGATTTTACAAGTTCAAATCTCAGAAACACCTCAAAGGATCCATCATTAAATTGCGTACTTCCCAAGTCGGTTGTTTCCCTGTCATAGGCCAAGCCCAACATTAATTGGTCGGTTATCTGAAAACCCGCCAATGCACTTATCGCTGCATCCCATCTATAGGCAGCTCCGAAAGAGAATTTTTCGTTAAATAAAAAGCTAGCCGAAATATCTACCTGTAAGGGAGCCCCTCCCACTGCCTTGGTCAACAAGGCCGGTTTAAATTTTAGATTGCCGTTCAGATCAAATACATAGCCGGTAATCAGATAAAAATTGATCCGTTCCGCTGAAAGGAAGGAAACCGAATTTGCATCTCTCTGTGAATTATCAAAATGTTCCGTCTCCAAAATATTGGGTGCGGAGAGGCCGGCATAGAATCTGTCCGTATGATAGTACAATCCAAGGCCAAAGTTGGGGGAAAAACGATTTTCAATATTATCCCCAGTAATGGTCTCCGAATCAAAATTATTCAGCCCTACAAAATCCAAATTCAACAGATTTCCCCCGGCCTTTAAACCAAATGATAATTTAGCATCCTGTGAGACATCTATCGTATAGGAAATTACCGCATCAAAATAGGTTTCCTGCACCACCCCGTCCCCGATGTTATCATTTACCACGGATATTCCATAACCCAATCTACTGTTTCGAATGGGCGAATGCAGGTTTAGGGTCTGGGTCTCGGGAGCCCCGTCCAAGCCCACCCATTGTGAACGGTATAGTGCAGCAATACTCAACTGGCCCCTTGAACCTGCATAAGCGGGGTTAACGCTGAGTGTATTGAACATATATTGTGTGTATTGGGCATCCTGTTGTGCATATAGACCTTCTATAATGGCGCAGAGGAAAAATACAGATATAAGGAAACTTTTTTTAAGTATCATAGGAGTTCAATGAATTATTTGCTGACATAAAGATAACCACTATCAGAAATTCTTTCTTGGTCTATTTGGTATTCAAAGATATAGAAATATACCCCAGCAGGTAGGAAATCTGCTCCACTAAATGTCGACCTTCCCTTAGATCTGCCATCAAAGACGTTATTTTGATTGTTATACCCAGTGCCCTCGTACACGGCAACTCCCCATCTATTAAAAATCTTTAGGGAGTTATTTGGTACCGTTTCTACCCCTCTTATAAACAAGAAGTCGTTTCTGCCGTCACCGTTGGGTGTTACCAATTGATTAACTTCTATGGCTTCCACCGGGGGTACATCGTTGATAGGGTCCAGGTAGTCCGGTGTGCCGTCATCGTCCGTATCGTCATTGGTGGGGTCACCGTCTTCATCCGCATCCTCATCGGGTGTGTCCAGACCATCGCCATCATCATCGAAGTCCCTATAGTTTACGTCCTCGGTTCCGTCCGTATCCGGAAGGTCGTTGGCAGGGTCGTCGATCTCATCGTTCACGTCGAAGCCGTCGTTTACATCCGCACCCTCATAACCGTCGTCCAGGCCGTCACCATCGGTATCCGTACCGGTAAAGCTCTGATCGGGAACCCCGTCAAAATTGAAGTCGTTCCCCTCGTTGTTGTCCGGTACCAGGTCGTTGTCACTGTCCAGGTCCAAATAGTCGGGATTATCGGCACCATCCGTATTTTCGGGCGTGAGCCCTTCATCCCCGCTGCCCTCATAGGCATTGTCCAGACCGTCGTTGTCGTCATCGGCGCC
>CANLWN010000014.1 GCA_947494825.1 uncultured Flavobacteriaceae bacterium
TCCACCGTTATACCCCTTGTGCTTTAGCCCAAAAGGATAGTAGTTGTTCTCTTCCCTAATTTGAAGCGTGGGACTGGCAGCGGTACCTGAATTATGGTAGGCCAATCTAATGTTCCCCAAATGGTCCTTGTACTGGTAGATATAATCATATCCGCCACTGCCATCTGGTTCTATATAGCCCTCGGCGTGGTTAAAGAATTGCAGGGAACTGCCTTCATAGATATAATTACCAGCATATTCGGTTGTTACAGAACTTAGCCCGGTTTCGTTTACAACTTTCTTCTGTTTTACGCCCGTGGCGTCGTAAATATATTGAATATTTCCGGAACCCAGGGTCACCTGTGTAGGTAAATTCAGATGGTTGTACGTAATACTTGTAATACCCTTGTTGGCATCGGTGATCATATTCCCGTTGGTGTCGTAGGTATAGTCGTTCCCGCTATTGGTGCCGTCCTTAAAACCGTATACGGGGCCATTATCAGATACCTTGAGCAATTTGTTCCCTGCATCATAGGTATAGGCAAGCACATCCATAAAACCAAAGATCGTGGCATTTAAATCGGCCTGCCCCTTACGGTCCAAGGCGGTGATATTGCCGTTCTTGTCATAGACCACGTTATGGAGGTTGTAGTTCCCGGTATTATCGACCGCCTTCTTGATCCGGTTGAGTGCATCATAGGTGTAGGTATAGCTTTTAAGGCTCTGATCGACATTGGCCGTCTTCCATTCGCTCTTGGCAATATTGCCGTTGTAGAGCGGGTTGCTGCCCTCGTTATAGCCCAGGCGAAAACTAAAGAGATCGTTGCCCAAATTGCCCACATCGTTGATGTTCGTAAGCCAGCCGCGGGTGTTGTAGCTGTAGTCCACTAGTTGTAACGGGGGGTGGCAGGGGTCTGGTGCTAGCTTGAGATACAATATAAGAAATTTCCTTCTCTATTTAGAGATTAAACTAATATTTGATTACATTTATACTTAATTAGTTGATAAGATGAAAAAATACTCTTTTGGACAGTTCTGATTTTGTTTTTTCCACACCTTGATGGCAAGTCCAAAAAAACTTGTGCTAGATATGTATAGGGTATTCGGTTCTATTTTTATGGCAATTGCAATCGCCATAGCAATTAATAGTTATGAAAAATTCAACATAATCAGAAATGGTGAAGTAGTTGAAGTAAGTATTAAGGACATACCTGTTTCCTGTAAGGTTAGTAACAAAAGTATTAAAGCATATTTTAACTTCTATTATGAAGGCCAACAGTATTCTAAAAACATTAAGGGAAGATATTGCGATACATTAGAGCCAGGACAACTTTTAAAACTCAAGACCAACAGAAAAAAGAAGACTTTCGTATACTTAGATGAATCTCTAACAATGCAGTATGTATCTATAATTTCACTTGCTTTTTTAGGGATTTTAATTTTTCTAAAACATAAGAAATGAACAAAGCGATTCCATCAATATTTCTGGCCTTCTTCATTCTAAATACTATTGCGCAAGAAAAAAGGAGCATCTATGTAGATGATAAAAACGATTATGTCTTTTTCTTGGAAAAAGGAACAAATTATACAAGTAAGGACATAAAAAATGTTGAGATTGATGCGTTTGCCAAAAACAATCCAACAAAGTTCAACTATACTTTAGTAGTATCTAAGATTTATGGACATAATTTCGTAAATGGCAATCTTTTGGACGATTCCTACGAAACCTTTTTTCTAAACAACTGCAATTGTTCCATTTTAGATAAGGAAATTATCATTTATAATAACCTGAAGACCCTAAGGTATAAGATACACACTGAAAGCCAAAATAATAAGTTTATCGGTTACAACGACAGTTTTATGGCTGGTAAAACGCTTTATAATGTTTTGTTTCTTGCGTTTGAAGCTGATTTTGAAAACGAAGAAAACAAATATTCCGAAATAATGAACACCTTGATAATTAATGGCAAAACGACCATTGATGGGTATAATCAAGACTGAAAAAATGAGGTTGATCCAAAATTTTGACCAACCTCATTAAAATATATTTTATATGGGGAGTTTTGCCACTCGCCGTATTTTCACTTGGGTGTTATCCCGAACCTTTGTAGTTTGGGTACGAACGTCCCGTACTTTGATATTAGATTGATTATTTCCTCTCATTAAAGTTGTAGCTGCTCCAACTGCTTTATTTGCTGATTGATCAACAAGTTTATTAGAAGCATCAATAGCTTTATTTTGATTTTCTAAACTTTTGACTTCTTTTTTAGCTTTTGTAACTGCTTCTTGTCTACTCGTTCTTGGATTGCTTCCAGCAACTCTTTCTGCTCTATCCAGCTTTCTTTCTGCATTTTTTGTAGAAACTTCCTTAAATAACCGAGTATCTCTTAATGATTTATCGATTACCTTACCTTGAATTACGTTTGTTGCTAAATCACTGCCATTAATATTGCCATTTTCATTTAGTTGTTGAGCAGACTCTTCAGCTATCTCTATGCCTACTTGGATGGTCGCTTTTCCTACCTTACCTACATTTTTCAAGGTTGATAAACCACCAGAAAGTGCTCCAGCTCCCGCAGATATAAGTATGGAAGTTCCATCAACATCAGTAAATGCATCTAAACCCGTCTTTCCTTGAGCATAGTTGACCGCGACTTGCGATGCATAATCTACTACCGCACCAATAACAGCACCAATACACCATGGACATTCACCATCTGGATCATATACATTGCCGGGATTGTTCCAACTATAATTATATGGGGTTAAATCAACCTGCAAAATATCATCAGCCCTTGGATCTAGAACAAACCATCTACCCAAAGCTGCATCATAGTTCCGCGCTCCAAAATCCAGCCAGTCCAAAGAGTTTCCACCAACAGCATCATCCTGTTCTTCCTTACCGCCAAAACCATATTTGTGGTTGCGCCCAACCTGTCCGCCATTATACCCCTTGTGCTTTAGCCCAAAAGGATAGTAGTTGTTCTCCTCTCGGATTTGTAGCGTAGGACTGGATGAGGTACCTGAATTATGGTAGGCAAGCCTAATATTCCCCAAATGGTCCTTGTATTGGTAGATATAATCATATCCGCCACTGCCATCAGGTTCTATATAGCCCTCGGCATGGTTAAAGAACTGTAGGGCACTGCCTTCATAGATATAGTTTCCGGCATCCGCCGACGCGCCAGCTGGCCTGTTCACTAAAAATGTCCACAGGACATTTTTTTAACGCTCCATCCTGTCACAGAACTTTGCCCGGTCTCGTTTACTACCTTCTTCTGTTTTACGCCCGCGGCGTCGTAAAAATAGGTCTTTTCATTTTCTTTGCTTGTCCAAAGAAAACGAAACAAAACCCGCCTGCGGACGGGCAGGGAAAGGACACCTTTTCCGAGGTATTTTTTCCTTCGGAAAAACCGTTTCCAAAACTGTGCGTCATCCACCTAAAGGTGGATTCTGAATCTCAAAGCTTTTGGAAACTATACCGCGGAAAAGGAAATCCAAAAGCAACCACTACATACAAAAACCACAACCCCCACTTGGGAGATTGTGGTTTAAATCTTTTTTACTAATGTTAAATTAAACTACTATTAGCATGGGTGCCTACCAGCCTTTGAAGGCTAGAAGTAGCGACGATTTCAGGGTAAATTTGTTATATCGTTGTTAATTGCGATTGACTTCAAAAATTCCTCACTAGGGCTAACTATAGGAGAATAGTCCGACGGATATGGAATTTCAATTTCAAATAGATAATCAACTTCCTTTTTAAGCAAATCATACTTACCTTTTCCATTGAGTCTTCTCAAATCTACATAAGAAGGGGGCTTTTCATCAATTTGATATAGGGTTATGGGTTGATTGATTTTCGGGATGAGCTTAAAAAAATCAGATGTTTCCACTAAATATTCCATGCTCATATTCCTAACCTCTACGAGCATTTCCAACTCATTTACATTTTCTCCAAATAATGAATGCCTGTAAGGACTCCACATATTTATGTTTTCTACGTGTTCAAAAACCCATACATATTTAACATTTCTATTTAGTAGTTTCTTCAATACTGCTGTAGTTGGAAAATCCAATATCATTTGATAATGATTTGGAAAAATCTCTTTTATTTTATTTACTTCCATTATTGTCGAAATTATGATGCTGTTTTAGCTTTTGACCTGCTTTGCCAGCATTGAAATGAGGGCCTTGCTTGCCCCCATCTGGAAAAGTCCTTGGATTGTCTTTCCTTATCTGAACCTTCTCACCTTTGCTATTAGTGAACTCGTACGTTTTTAAATTCTGTCCTGTATTCTTGTCAGGAGTGTTAAATGTTTTATCAGGTTGTTGACTTCTAGGAATACCATTTTGATCTTTGGCATTTCTGAAAGCTTCCCCGCTGGCGCGGAAATGTTTTCCGTGCCTTTCAAATATACCACATCCTCAACTCCAAAAGAAAAACCACAACCCCTACTTGGGAGATTGTGGCTTTAATCATTTTTACCTGCTATTGCTAAACCACCACCAGCGTGGACGCCTGCCTGCCTTTGGAAGGCTCAAAGTAGCGAGGGCAATCGTTCTATAGCTTAACGATGTCTAGTTATACTATACTATTCCTCTCCAAAAAAGAAGACAATTTGATTTTTTAACCATTCTATTTCCTCTTCGGAGTAATTAGATTTATATTCATTAATAAGGGGTTCATAGTTTTCCTTGCGATAAATCTGTTCGATTATTTTATAACCCTCATTTATGCTGTTTTTTCCATGTACTTTCTGAGCTTCATTAATATATTTATTTGCGTTATCCGGTCTATCCGTAAGAAAATAAAAGTTAACAATTTGATTGTAAATTTCCTGATCCTGGGTAAATTCTAGCAAGCTCAAAATTTGAGATTCCGCACGAGCCATCTCATTCATGTCGTAATTTAACCATGCGAACCCGTTAATAGCATCTAAATTCGATTTGTCCAGGTCTAAACTTTTCTTGTAAAGACTCTCCGCTTCCTCATAATCTTCATACTTTTCATGCATAAGTTGCGCGAGGGAAAAGCAGTTGTTCGAGGAAGGTTTTATAGTTATAGATTTCTTCAATGCTTCTTTGGCTTGATCAAATCTTCCACAATTAATTAAAGCAACTCCAAAAAGATTCATCGCATCCGAATCCTTGTAAGACTCTGGGATATCTTTAAGTAAATCAATAACTTCATCACAGTTCAAATCCTCATCAAGCTGATAACTTTTCTCTACTTTTGCTTGATTAAATTCTGGATCTAAATCCAGTGCAGATTCCAGATATTTCCACGCTTCATAATCAACTTTATCAGTATAGTAGCGAAAAAGCTCAAGTCTTATCCATTTGTTGTATTTGCCGGAATCAGCCTCATAAGAAGCTCTCAATTTTGACTCAGACATTTGAGTGTCGCCCTTTGACATAGCTATCAGACCTTCATTCATAAAATATAAACTTTGTAAATAAGGTATTCCATGGTTTAAATTAATGCGATCCAAAACCGTTTCAGCTTCCGATATTTCATCCTTCTTTATAAGAAAGTAGGCATACATCAAACTGAGGTAAGAATTGGTATCCAAATCATCAATTTTCTTAAAGAAAAAATCCTTATCAATGTCTGTATTGTACGTTAAAAAAGACTCGTAATTTTTAATCTCCGCATTCATAATTTGAGCGTTCAAGGAATTTATACAAATAAAAAAAAGTACAAAAAAAATAGATTTCATATTAATGTTACTGAGCAGGATTAATCATTGGTACACTAATAGTTTCTCCTTCATCAGCTTTCGCTTGGTTTGTCTTTAATGCTTCATTGGTTATTGTACGTAAGACTTGTTTGGGTGAAGGTCCTAGTTTTAGCATAGCTTCGAATTCAGTAAATTTAGACTCTGTTATAGTCCCTTCCGCTGTTTCCACTTCTACAGTTTCCCTTAATAGCCCTGTAAGTTGATTTTGATAATCAATCTCTAAGGCTTCAAGTTCAAAAGATTTGGTGCTTAGGCTTTCTTGATTCAAATTGGCTACTAATGGTTCACCTGACTGAGTGGTCAAAGCAGTAGATCCGAATTCTTCTGATTTAGTCGCTTCTTGAATGTTATTCAGGAGTTTAAGCGCTCTCAAAGCATGTGCGCCATAGGTGTTAGGCAGGTTCCCAATAGGCCCAGACGGATCTTGGGGAGCTAAATTGTTCTTTCTTATCAGTTCTCTCATGTTCCTCACACTTTGCAATTGAGATGCTTTAAAGTCTTTATTAAATCTGATGGTTGAACGTCTTACAAAACTCGCTTTTGCACTACCTCTATTATTATTGTATAGCCTTCTATTTCTGTTGAAATTCGCCCTTGGCCTCGCGGATCTAGCACCACCGCCTCCACAACACGCTTGTGGCATCATCCCATCTGGATCTTGGAAATACACAGGACTATCAAAAGCATAATTATACGGACTATGCCTCCTCATCTGCTCCGCCAACGGATCCAAATTCATCCACCTACCTAAAGCGGGATCGTAGTTTCTGGCAGTAATATCGACCCATTCCAGTCCAAGTTCTTCTTGCTCCTCTTTTCCACCAAATCCAAATTTATGGTTTCTCCAAGCCCCTTGCGCATCATTATACCCCTTGTGCTTTAGCCCAAAAGGATAGTAGTTGTTCTCCTCTCGGATTTGAAGCGTAGGACTCGAAGGTGTGCCCGAGTTATGGTAGGCCAATCTAATGTTCCCCAAATGGTCCTTGTATTGGTAGATATAATCATATCCGCCACTGCCATCTGGTTCTATATAGCCCTCGGCATGGTTAAAGAACTGTAGGGCACTGCCTTCATAGATATAATTGCCCGCATATTCGGTTGTCACAGAACTTAGCCCGGTTTCGTTTACAACTTTCTTCTGTTTTACGCCCGTGGCGTCGTAAAAGTAGGTCTTTTCATTTTCTTTGCTTGTCCAAAGAAAACGAAACAAAAGAAAAGACACCTTTTCCGAGGTATTTTTTCCTCCGGAAAAACCGTTTCCAAAACTGTGCGTCATCCGCCTTACGGTGGATTCCTGAATCTCACAGCTTTTGGAAACTATACTGCGGAAAAGCAAACCCAAATGCAACTACTATATATAAAAAACCACAACCCCCACTTGGGAGATTGTGGCTTTCCTGTCATTTTTGCTTAATCTTAATCGAATCATCACGCCAAGGCGGGACCGGGAGCTAGTGGTTATTCTTTGGGTACGTATTCATACTCCTTCAATTCTTCAAGCTCCTTAGCTATCTTTAGCTTCCATTGATTTTCTTTTTCCTTACTGGAGTAGGCATTTCCGTCAAATTCCTTTTGTGTTTTGCTGTGCTCCTTTGTTAGTTCAAAATATACTTTTTCATAAAAATCGAAATCAGATGTTTTTTTGCAAATTAATAATTCAAATTGCTGTCTTATTTTTCTAGCATAGAGTTCGGCTATGTCAAAATGAATTTGTTCATGTGCTAGTGATTTTAAGTCATTAGTTATTGTCCACGATTTTGACTTAATAAAATGTGCCTCTATAGCAACATCAGGGATTTCGTTCTCGTAAATATCACCTACGATATCAATTCTTACTGAAGACACCGCTAGTTTTAATCCTTTATCTTTAGGTGGAACACCATCAAAATCACTCCATGTAATCCTACTTTCTTCGTTCCATATTATAATATCACCATTTCTTTCTATGGAAACATTAATCATGAGAAACAAAATCAATATACTGTATTTCATTCGTCGACTTTAAAATTAACTGCTGGTCCTATATTGGATATAGTTCACTCACCTTCTCTTAATTGGGCAGGGTTTACGCCATACCTAGTAAGCATTTCTATTATTCGTTTCGCTCTAAGTGATAAAATTTTTCTAACGGAGATTCTCATAGGGTAATTATCCAACTCCCCCTCGCTGCCGCGAGCGTCCACGCTCGTGGTATTTCAAATATACATTATACTTTATTCCAAAAGAAAAACCACAACCCCCACTTGGGAGATTGTGGTTTTCTATCACTTTTGTTGACTATCCGAGACACGGAAAACATTTCCGCGCCAGCGGGTTTTATTCATTATCCTTATCCAGTAAATTCCATATATAAAAAACTCCCTCACATTTCTTAATTGCTAAAACAGGATACATAACATCCCCTAAACTATTATCATTAAGATAGGAGAGTTTATTAGATATGAATAAGGTATCATTATATATTTTACCAGAATCCGTAACAAAGTAATTAAAATCCCAATTTTCCTTTTGAGCTTCAAAATAAGTTTCCCTATAGTCTTGAAGAGTGATATTTTTTAGTTCACCGTACAAGTCATCAAGACTTTCAAATTTTTTTGAAGAATCCACATAAAGATTGGTATCAGGGTCATTCACTTGTTTTGCATCTTTAAACTCTAAAATCACTTTCTTCAGCTTCTGCTCTATATCTTCAGAAAACCCTGTAAATTCAATTCCAAAATTATTCAAGACTTCATATTCAGCTTGATAATATTCCTTTTTTCTGAATACTTCTTTAAACCAATTTAGAAAGCCCATCTCTTAAACTTGCTCTTTTTTATCAAATCTTATACCTAAATCATTCATTTTCCTCCCAAGCTGCCGCGAGCGTCCTCGCTCGTGGCATATCAGAGATTGCGGTTTTAACCATTTTTGTTTTCCCAGAACCTCTAGCTACAAGCTAGTGGTAGTGGGGTTACTTGTTAGAAATCCGCACTATCTAATACTATCCAATAATTTATTGTTTAATGCCCATTCGTAGTAAAAAGCTATTATAACTGAATCTTTTGAATGCGTGATTTTATTTGGAGGATGAAGTCCAGATATTTTTTTAAGGGCAATCATTTTGCTCTGATAAACAGATATGCCTTTAAATCTATAATTATGGGATATTCTTAAATCTTCCGGTTTATAAAAAATATCTTTAACAAACTTCGATTTTTTGTTTTCTCCTATTAGGTAATATCCTTTAACAATTTCATCAACACTCGTACTGTTGATGAATTTTTCAATTGTCTTGTTTTCAACTTTATTATCCATGTCGCATGAGATAAATAAGAATATCAGGAAATACATAATAGTCTTAAACATAAATAGCTATTTTACTGTAAAACTCGTTATGCTCTTGAGCAGGCGTCCCCCGCTACCGCGAGCCCTCCAAGGGCGGGCAGGCGTCCACGCTTGTGGCATATCAAATATACAGCATCTTTTACCCCAAATAAAAAACCACAACCCCCACTTGGGAGAGTGTGGCTTTTTTATCATCATATACGGTTTGCAATACTAGCTATTGTCACTTTTAGGCACCAATCTTCTTCTGTCTATGTTATT
>CANLWN010000016.1 GCA_947494825.1 uncultured Flavobacteriaceae bacterium
CTGAGCTAATCCCCCGTTTTTTCAGTGGCCGGCCGACAGTTATCGGCCAACAGTCCCAAACGGTCCACGATAACGTGCAACTCAACCTCCAGAATTTCCAATGTTCCAAATCAATGAACTTCCCATCTTGTAGTCCCGGGCAGACTCGAACTGCCGACCTCTACATTATCAGTGTAGCGCTCTAACCAGCTGAGCTACGGGACTGTGCTCAAAATAGATCTTATATATAAAAAAATTGGACCGACAACAACGACAAAAAAAAAAAAGCTTCCCAAAAGTGCACGGGACCAAGGGCCCAAGGGCCTCTTGTCCGGCCCCCGAAGGGACCGCTCTAGAAAGGAGGTGTTCCAGCCGCACCTTCCGGTACGGCTACCTTGTTACGACTTAGCCCTAGTTACCGATTTTGCCCTAGGCCGCTCCTTGCGGTGACGGACTTCAGGCACTCCCGGCTTCCATGGCTTGACGGGCGGTGTGTACAAGGCCCGGGAACGTATTCACCGGATCATGGCTGATATCCGATTACTAGCGATTCCAGCTTCACGGGGTCGGGTTGCAGACCCCGATCCGAACTGTGACCGGTTTTGTAGATTCGCTCGTGGTCGCCCACTGGCTGCTCTCTGTACCGGCCATTGTAGCACGTGTGTAGCCCAGGACGTAAGGGCCGTGATGATTTGACGTCATCCCCACCTTCCTCGCGGTTTGCACCGGCAGTCCCGTCAGAGTCCCCAACTTTACTTGCTGGCAACTGACGGCAGGGGTTGCGCTCGTTATAGGACTTAACCTGACACCTCACGGCACGAGCTGACGACAACCATGCAGCACCTTGCAGGATGTCCGAAGAAAAGTCTGTCTCCAGACCTGTCATCCTGCATTTAAGCCCTGGTAAGGTTCCTCGCGTATCATCGAATTAAACCACATGCTCCACCGCTTGTGCGGGCCCCCGTCAATTCCTTTGAGTTTCATTCTTGCGAACGTACTCCCCAGGTGGGATACTTATCACTTTCGCTTGGCCGCCCAGCCCGGAGGCCGGACAGCTAGTATCCATCGTTTACGGCGTGGACTACCAGGGTATCTAATCCTGTTCGCTCCCCACGCTTTCGTCCATCAGCGTCAGTACATGGTTAGTGACCTGCCTTCGCGATCGGTGTTCTATGTAATATCTATGCATTTCACCGCTACACTACATATTCCGGCCACTCCACCATGACTCAAGACGACCAGTATCAAAGGCAGTGCTACGGTTGAGCCGCACCATTTCACCCCTGACTTAATCGCCCGCCTACGGACCCTTTAAACCCAATGATTCCGGATAACGCTCGGACCCTCCGTATTACCGCGGCTGCTGGCACGGAGTTAGCCGGTCCTTATTCTTACGGTACCGTCATAAGGGCACGCGTGCCCCTTGTTCTTCCCGTACAAAAGCAGTTTACGACCCATAGGGCGGTCTTCCTGCACGCGGCATGGCTGGATCAGGCTTCCGCCCATTGTCCAATATTCCTCACTGCTGCCTCCCGTAGGAGTCTGGTCCGTGTCTCAGTACCAGTGTGGGGGATCCCCCTCTCAGGGCCCCTACCCATCGTCGCCATGGTAGGCCGTTACCCTACCATCCAGCTAATGGGACGCATAGCCATCCCTTACCGTAACCTTTAATGGAGGTACGATGCCGTACTTCCATACCATGGGGCGTTAATCCAAGTTTCCCTGGGCTATTCCCCGGTAAGGGGCAGGTTCTATACGCGTTGCGCACCCGTGCGCCGGTCGCCATCTTCCAGCAAGCTGGAAATGCTGCCCCTCGACTTGCATGTGTTAGGCCTGCCGCTAGCGTTCATCCTGAGCCAGGATCAAACTCTTCATCGTTGTCTTATAAATAAGATTCCGACCCAAGAGCCCCCGGCCCATGAACCTTTGTTGTTCTTAATGTTCCTTATCGTTGGCCCGCGCAAACGCGCCGACCAAGCTGTCGATCCAATATTTCAATGAACTAACCTTAAATCTCCGCCCGAAAGCGGGTGCAAATATATAACCGTTTTTTA
>CANLWN010000017.1 GCA_947494825.1 uncultured Flavobacteriaceae bacterium
GATCTATTTCGTGCCCAAAAGTAGTACCTGCTAATTCTGAAAAATTAAGATCATTGAAAGTCCCTCGCTGCCGCCAGCGTCCACGCTGGTGGCCTTCCAAACATAAGTCAATCTTTTCCTGCAAATAAAAAGTCACAACCCCTACTTGGGAGATTGTGGCTTTCGTATCATTGCTGCATAAATCTCAGATCCGCGCCATCGGAGTCTTATATTTAATAAGCATTACCTTAATCCCCTGCTTTTTTTAGGTAAATAAGCTTTCCTAAAAACTTTTCTTCCTTTAATACCAATTCAGAACCATTTATTTCAACAATAGAATAGGTAAAACGAGAGACTTTCAATATGTTGTCCTTCAAACTATAATCAGTTTCGATTTTGCCCTCACCATTGTTAAAGTATGATTTACCCTCATCTAAAAATTTCAGTTCCAATTTGACTGTATATGGCAAACTATCAAAAGTCACATCACTTCCATCTCCTCCATCCAAATCGGTCTTTTTATAAGCCTCCCACTCTCCTAAAATAGGGTTTTCATTAATCTTGGATTGACAAAAAGACATGTTCAGCACAATTAGCGTAAAAATGAACACGCTAAAAATTCTATTGTCCTTCATTTGCTCTTCTATTTTTTTGTTGTATTAGAAAACTAATAAAATGGGCAATTAATTTCCCCATCTGCTGCCACGCCTTGGCGTGGTGGTATTCCAAATATACACCATCCATTCCCTCCAAAAGAAAAACCACAACCCCCACTTGGGAGATTGTGGTTTTCCTATCATTGTTGTTTGCTAATTAATCTACTGGTCATATGTAAGCCAAGCTCGAGGCCATAGGTAGCATTGAAAAACTATTCATAAATCTTAGCTCCCAGCAATATGTCGGCGAACACTTTCCAGGTTGGGTTCTCTCTGTCAAAAGGAATTTTCATGTTCTTATAATATCCTTCTAAATCCTCAGTATAGGCAGAAATACCTTCCAAAAACTTAGCTAACGTGAAGTTTTCCCAATTCTCTTTATTGGTTTCAAAGTCCAATTTCAATTCTTTTAAAAAAACCTCAAACTCTTTTTTGTTTCTTATATTCTCAGCAATCGAATCTAAATCCATGTTAATCTCCTCTTATTTTTATACTTTCTCCTCCGTTTTTGGTGGTAAATTTTTTGAGATCATTCTTTGAAAGGTCTTTAAAATCAACTTTCTTGAAATTTATGTCAACCTTTGCGTCCTGAAATGCCTTAAGTCTTCTATTGTCCAAGGTAAATATTTTACCGTCTTTTTCTGTTATTCTTATGGAAGGTATATCATCTGCATTAATGCTACCATCTTCTAATCCTTTAGTTAAATCCTTTACCTTTCCCCCATCTTTGAATTCAGCACTGATGCTATTCTGACTAAATTTTATTTTTGACGGATCAATTTTGCCCACATCTGGAAGATCATCAAAGGATTGAACAGCTCGGTTGCTTCCCTTGAAAAACCCCTTTATTAAACTTCCCGCTTCATCGGCATATTTTGCCAATGCCTTGAGTGCAGCCCCTGCAAAAACCACATCCTCAGGTCCTGGAATAAACAAGGTAGCGAACGCTATTCCAAGTTGTCCGCCTCGAGCTGCTCCCTCATCAAATTCTGCTAGTTCACTCGCAGTCGCCCCATCCTTTTTTAATTGAGTTCTGGCATCCTGAATAGATTGATTAATTATGTGAGGCTCCAAACCTTCAAGTTCCCGTGCATCAATTAGCCTATTCCCACTGAACACATAGGGTCCCCAATCACTATATTTTTCTGTTAATGGATCAACATTAAAGAACCTTCCTATGGCCGGGTCATGATTTCTGAACTTATAACTTATCCAATTAAGACCTAGTTCTTCCTGCCTTTCCTGCTCCTGAAAACCATATTTATGGTTTCGGCCCACCTGTCCACCGTTATACCCCTTGTGCTTTAGCCCAAAAGGATAGTAGTTGTTCTCTTCCCTAATTTGAAGCGTGGGACTGG
>CANLWN010000018.1 GCA_947494825.1 uncultured Flavobacteriaceae bacterium
CTGGACATCGATCCGCAGACCTCCGGGACAATAGCCGTGACCTTTACGCCCAACGGCGTGATCGGGACCAAATCGGCAAGTCTCGAGATCGTACATTCCGGGGGCAACAGCCCCGTGACCATAGCCCTGGCGGCGGAACTCTTCGAAATTATTCCTTTGACCCTTAACACTATTCCAGATCAATTCAATGAAGTAGGGCAAATGAGCAGTTTAATTGCCGTAGCTTCAGGAGGAGACCCAAATGAAAATGTAACTTATAGTATTGCCAACCAACCATCGGGAATAGTTATTGAGCCCACCAATGGTCAACTTACGGGTGTCATTGACGCATCGGCATTGACCGGGGGATCAAATTCCGACGGGGTGCATTTGGTTACCATCACGGCTAGCAAAGCGGGCTCTATTGATGCTACACAGCAATTTAATTGGACCATTACCGCGGCTTCGGCCAATACGTGGTTTGATAAGGACGAAGATGAGACCTATACCGCCCGGCATGAATGTTCCTTTGTTCAGGCGGGAGATAAGTTCTATCTGTTCGGTGGTAGAGAAAGTGCACAGACGCTGGATATTTACGATTATAATTCAAATACCTGGACCTCTTTGGTCAATTCCGCACCTATCGAATTCAACCATTTCCAGGCGCTGGAATATGAAGGTTTGATTTGGGTAATAGGCGCCTATAAAACGAACGTTTTTCCTTCTGAAACTCCAGCAGACCATGTTTGGAGTTATAACCCGGCCACTAGCGAATGGATTCAAGGACCCGAAATTCCTGTAGCAAGAAAAAGAGGGTCTACCGGTTTGGTAGTCCATAATGATAAATTCTATATTGTTGCTGGAAACACCAACGGCCATAGTGGTGGTTTTGTGTCCTGGTTTGATGAATACGATCCTGCTACAGGAAACTGGACCGTCCTTCCTGACGCCCCTAGGCCAAGGGACCATTTTCATGCAGCGGTCATAGATGGAAAGTTATATGCGGCTTCCGGACGTCTTTCCGGAGGAACTGGTGGAACATTTGCCCCCGTAATTTCCGAGGTGGATGTATACGATTTTGCTCTGGGCACTTGGAGCACATTGCCCAGTAATCAAAACCTTCCTACACCAAGGGCTGCAGCAATTGTTGCCAATTTTGAGGGCAAGCTTGTAGTTGCCGGAGGAGAATCCAATGCTTCCTCAAGCGCATTCGACATTACTGAAGTTTTTGATCCGGTTTCAGGGAATTGGACGCTGGGTGATAATCTTAACCATCCTAGACATGGTACGCAAGGAATTGTCTCAGGCAATGGTATTTTCGTAGCCGCGGGTTCTCCCAATCGAGGCGGTGGAAGGCAAAAAAACATGGAATACTATGGACAGGATGCTCCAACAGGGAGCCCAAGTGTGGCCAGCACTATGGCCGCCGATACTGCTATTTCTTTTGGCAGTGGTGAATCCAAAAACGCGACAATCAACATCACCACAGGCAACGTAGGTATAATCGTTCGATCTATGGATTTGTCCGGACCGGATGCCTCGGAATTCAGCATTGACAGTGGTAATCTTACCAATGGTTTGCTAAAAAGCAGTAGTCAACATGTAGTTGGCCTTGCCCACACGGGTACGGGCACCAACAAAAGTGCCACTCTGACCATCAATTATAACGAAACCGATACCCATGTCATTGCATTAACTGTGGACGGTGCAGGGTCTAACCAGGCCCCGGTGGCCGTGGCCTCGGCCGATCTTCTTACCGGAGAGGCGCCCCTGGACGTGGCCTTTACCGGAAGCGCCTCCACGGACGA
>CANLWN010000019.1 GCA_947494825.1 uncultured Flavobacteriaceae bacterium
ATAACGACCTTTAACGAGACGACATCTACCCTTGCCGATAACGGTGATGGGACCCTTACCTATACCAACGAAGATGGTGGAACGACCACCTTCGATGCCCGAAGGGCCACTGTTGTGGACAACGGCAACGGCACCTTCGATATCACCGACGATTCCGGCACCACGGTAACGGTCGACACCAACAATACGGTGACCACACTTGTGGACAACGGTAACGGTAGTTTTACCTACACCAGCGAGGACGGTACGATTACCACCTTTAACGAGACGACGAGTACCCTGGCCGACAACGGTGACGGTACATTGACCTATACCAACGAGGACGGTACGGCGACCACCTTTGATGCAAGGCGTGCCACGGTGGTGGACAATGGCGACGGTACCTTTGATATCACCGACGATTCAGGGACCACGGTAACGGTGGACATCAATGACACCGTGACCACCTTGGTGGACAATGGTGACGGAACTTTTACCTATACCAACGAGGCTGGTACAGCACAGACCTTTGACTTGATAAGTGCGGATGCCAATAATGATATTGCCGTAGGAACGGATGGCGGCCTGTATTTGAACGTGGCCTCCGTGACGATATCGGAAACGATTACCACTTTGGTGGACAATGGTGACGGTACCTTTACCCATACGAACGAAAGCGGCGCTGCCACGACCTTTGATGCCCGAAGGGCCACTGTAGTCGATAATGGCGACGGTACCTTTGATATCACGGACGATTCCGGCACCACGGTAACGGTGGACACCAACAATACCGTGACCACTTTGGTGGACAATGGTAACGGTAGCTTTACCTACACCTCTGAGGACGGGACCATAACGACCTTTAACGAGACGACCTCGACCCTTGCCGACAACGGTGATGGGACCCTGACCTATACCAACGAGGACGGTACGGCGACCACCTTTGATGCCAGGCGCGCCACGGTGGTGGACAACGGTGACGGCACCTTCGATATCACGGACGATTCCGGTACCACGGTGACCGTGGACACCAACAATACCGTGACCACACTTGTGGACAACGGTAACGGTAGCTTCACTTACACCAGTGAGGACGGGACCATAACGACTTTCAACGAGACAACATCCACCCTTGCCGATAACGGTGACGGGACCTTGACCTATACCAACGAGGACGGTACGGCGACCACCTTTGATGCAAGGCGTGCCACTGTTGTGGACAACGGTGACGGCACCTTTGACATCACGGACGATTCCGGCACCACAATAACGGTGGACACCAACAATACGGTGACCACACTTGTGGACAACGGTAACGGCAGTTTCACCTACACCAGTGAGGACGGGACCATAACGACCTTCAACGAGACGACATCTACCCTTGCCGACAACGG
>CANLWN010000020.1 GCA_947494825.1 uncultured Flavobacteriaceae bacterium
GGTTTCACGTGCCCCGCGCTACTCAGGATACCGCTATCGGTAACGATCTTTGCCTGTACCGGGCTATCACCGTCTATGGCCCCTCTTTCCAAAGGGTTCCAGTTCATTACGCACCGAACATCGCGGTCCTACAACCCCGATGTTGCCGAAACAACATCGGTTTGGACTAATCCGAGTTCGCTCGCCGCTACTATCGGAATCACTTTTGTTTTCTCCTCCTCCGGCTACTTAGATGTTTCAGTTCACCGGGTTCGCTCGGCCTTGCGGCCGTGGCATGTCTTCAACATGCCGGGTTGCCCCATTCGGACACCTGCGGATCATATCGTATGTGCCGATCCCCGCAGCTTTTCGCAGCTTATCGCGTCCTTCTTCGCCTCTGAGAGCCTAGGCATTCCCCATACGCCCTTTTCCAGCTTGTCGCCAGATCTTGTATTCTATTGTTCGTACTACTTTACTTTCGTATGTTAGAGACGCACGGTATCCGATACCGTACGCGCTCTGTCCCAATATGTCAATGAACGTTGTGGCGGGCCGCAACGGACAATTATCCCTAATTGCCTGCAACAGGCCCCTTGCCTAAATCGTTCGCCCCCATTCGCCCCCTTCACATATGGACCTTGTCCATCGGAGCGCGCCATGGTGGGCGTTGGTGGAGAATATCGGAGTCGAACCGATGACCT
>CANLWN010000021.1 GCA_947494825.1 uncultured Flavobacteriaceae bacterium
ACTTCAATGGCGTTGACCAAGGGGTTTTCCACGACATGCCCGAAGGCGATGTTGAGCACGCCGTCGCTCACCGTCACGGGATAGGAGCGCATTCCGGCCACGCGGTGGCCGAAGGCGGTGATCAGGTCGAGGTCGTTCTCCACGATGGCCCCCTCGATCAGTATGTCGAATATCCTGGACCCTGGCTGGCTGGTCCCGGCATAGCTGTTGCCCATGAAGAGGTTCACGGTATAGGTTCCATTGACAAGGGGGATGGAGAACTCCATTTCCGGGGCCGAGGCGGTATCGTAGCGTTCCCTGGCGAAGATGCCGTCGAAGGTGGCCTGGTCGATATATGCGGGTATGGAGCTGTGCCTGCCGGCATAGGGTATGCCGCTGTTGAAATTGTTCCCGGTGTTCACGGAATATGTGGTCCCCGTATAGGCCCCGCCGGTGGGGTTGGCCTCCCAATCGGCCCCGCCGTCGGTGGAGGGCACATCGGAGGCGCTTCCAGCGCTGATACGT
>CANLWN010000022.1 GCA_947494825.1 uncultured Flavobacteriaceae bacterium
CGAGACGTTCCGCCCTGCGGAAGTCGCGGTGCGGACAAGCGAAAGCTTCGTCAGCATTCGAATCCCGTTTTTCGCTCCAATTGAAGTTCTTTAGTGGAAAGTGACCTGGATACAGGTCGCGGGCCGAGACGTTCCGCCCTGCGGAAGTCGCGGTGCGGACAAGCGAAAGCTTCGTCAGCATTCGAATCCCGTTTTTCGCTCATTATCCACGTTCTACCAAGGGTAGAAAGTCTGCTCGAGTGGTGGAATTGGTAGACACGTTGGACTTAAAATCCAATGGCCATTGCGGCCGTGCGGGTTCAAGTCCCGCCTCGAGTACACCCTCGCAGTGCTTCGGTGCACGCGATACAGATGAATGCAAAAGTCAAAGCCCATGCTTTGACTTTTTTTGTTTTGAGCGCTTATTAAATTTTTTTTATCGGTTTCGGTCAAGACTCAAACCTTAAGTACAACGAGAGAAGCTCTTACGACAGTAAGGGCTTTTTT
>CANLWN010000023.1 GCA_947494825.1 uncultured Flavobacteriaceae bacterium
TCGTTGTCGTCATCGGCGCCTTCCGGGGCTATATAGCCCGCTGTGGTCTGTGCCTCCACATTGTCCGGGATGCCATCATTGTCACTGTCTATGTCCAAATGGTCAAAGTAACCGTCCCCATCGCTGTCGATCGGATCGGTCAATGGATCGTCATCCCCGTCCAGATTGGGGTCTTCCACGGTATCCAAAATACCGTCATTGTCATCATCGATATCGACCAAGTCCGGTACACCGTCCCCATCGGTATCGGGCCCCGGATCCATGTCGGGGTCCAGATAGTCGGGTGTGCCATCATCGTCCGTATCGTCATTGGTGGGATCACCGTCTTCATCCACATCCTCATCGGGTGTGTCCAGACCATCGCCATCATCATCGAAGTCCCTGTAGTTTACGTCCTCGGTTCCGTCCGTATCCGGAAGGTCGTTGGCAGGGTCGTCGATCTCATCGTTCACGTCGAAGCC
>CANLWN010000024.1 GCA_947494825.1 uncultured Flavobacteriaceae bacterium
GCCGATTTGGTCCCGATCACGCCGTTGGGCGTAAAGGTCACGGCTATTGTCCCGGAGGTCTGCGGATCGATGTCCAGCGGCAGTGCGGCCGAATGGCCGAACATGGCGGCATCGGTGCCTGTGATATTGATTGCGGTAATACTGATGGTCTCGCCCACGGAGCCCTGGTTGAGGGCGTCGAGGTCGAGCTGTACTGCCGCCCCGTTGATCTCCGCCAGGCCAAAATCCAAGGGATCGGGTGTAACGGCCAGGGTGGGGGGCAGGTCCGGGGTGACCTCTATGCTGAGATTGGCCACACCGGTCAGGTCCTCCGCATCGGTCACGGTGAGGGTCACGTCATAGGTGCCCTCGGTGCTGTACGTATGGGCCGCATCGGCGGTATTGGCGGTATTTCCGTCGCCGAAGTCCCAGAGGTAGGATACGATGGCGGAGTCGTCCGTGGAGGC
>CANLWN010000025.1 GCA_947494825.1 uncultured Flavobacteriaceae bacterium
CTTCCGGTAAAGGCCACGTCCAGGGGCGCCTCTCCGGTAAGAAGATCGGCCGAGGCCACGGCCACCGGGGCCTGGTTGCCCGCAGGTGCGCTGACCACGATACTGAGGTTGGCCACATCGGTGAGGTCCTCCGCATCGGTCACGGTGAGGGTCACGTTGTAGGAGCCCTCGGTATTGTACGTATGCGCGGCATCGGCGGTATTGGCGGTATTTCCGTCGCCGAAGTCCCAGAGGTAGGATACGATGGCGGAGTCGTCCGTGGAGGCGCTTCCGGTAAAGGCCACGTCCAGGGGCGCCTCTCCGGTAAGAAGATCGGCCGAGGCCACGGCAACGGGGGCCTGGTTGCCCGGGGGAACTCCCCCTCCCAGAACTTCAATGGCGTTGACCAAGGGGTTTTCCACGACATGCCCGAAGGCGATGTTGAGCACGCCGTCGCTCACCGTCAC
>CANLWN010000026.1 GCA_947494825.1 uncultured Flavobacteriaceae bacterium
ACGTCCAGGGTATACGGGCTAGCGGTGGTACCTGCCCCTGCACGGACCAGCGATCCACTGGCGGTGGCATCGGTGACCTCGTTGCCCACGATCCCGTCGGCCTCCGCCGCGGGTGCGGCTTCCTCCCATGCGGTTGTGGTGGCGTTCCACTGTATGATGTTCCCATCAGTGGCGCCGTCTGTGAGTTTGGCCAGGGTGATCCCACCATCGGCGACGTCCAGGGTATACGGGCTAGCGGTGGTACCTGCCCCTGCGCGGACCAGCGATCCACTGGCTGTCGCATCGGTGACCTCATTGCCCACGATCCCGTCGGCCTCGGCGGCCAGTACGGCCTCCTCCCAGGCGGACGCGGTATTGTTCCATTGAATGATGTTGCCGTCGGCCGTCCCATCGGCCAGTTTGGCCAGGGT
>CANLWN010000027.1 GCA_947494825.1 uncultured Flavobacteriaceae bacterium
TTTTTTATCATCATATACGGTTTGCAATACTAGCTATTGTCACTTTTAGGCACCAATCTTCTTCTGTCTATGTTATTTTTGTATAGTTCAATTACTTTTTCAATATATATGGTTCTCAAATTCTTATCCACATCGTTGCGGTTTAAAAAAACAAACAAATTTTCAATACAATCACCTAAATTGCTTACCTCAAAAATTTCAATCTCCCTATTATTTTTAAAAAGAAGATATTCTTTGGTGTGACTTTTGAAAACTCCAAGACGATAGATACCGTTGTCCTCACTGTCAATGGGTTTATCTGTAGCTAGTTCGATAAGTAAAAGATTTCCATAATATTTTTTCTTGTCTAAACTTTTTTCTAATACCTGTTGCTCCATTAGAAAATTAATTGCTGTGTCTTCAATTTGG
>CANLWN010000028.1 GCA_947494825.1 uncultured Flavobacteriaceae bacterium
AATATTTTTTCTTGTCTAAACTTTTTTCTAATACCTGTTGCTCCATTAGAAAATTAATTGCTGTGTCTTCAATTTGGTCAATATCAATTTTGGATTCATTGTCCTTTGCGCCAGAATTGCATGAAACCACAAACACTATCATAAAACTTAATAAAACTCTTTTAACCATCATGTTATTTTTTTCTCTCTTTTAGTTGTTTAATTATTCTTGCGGTAACTTTTTGAGCGGCTTTTTCGGAGGCGGGTCCTCCTTCTCGAAGTTTTAGCGTTGCACTTTCGTTAGTCGTATGATCTATTTCGTGCCCAAAAGTAGTACCTGCTAATTCTGAAAAATTAAGATCATTGAAAGTCCCTCGCTGCCGCCAG
>CANLWN010000029.1 GCA_947494825.1 uncultured Flavobacteriaceae bacterium
CACGTTATCGTGGACCGTTTGGGACTGTTGGCCGATAACTGTCGGCCGGCCACTGAAAAAACGGGGGATTAGCTCAGTTGGCTAGAGCGCCTGCCTTGCACGCAGGAGGTCATCGGTTCGACTCCGATATTCTCCACCAACGAGAGATTCGGCCAAACGTGGGGCCGGAGCGTCCCGACAGCATCGTCGGGAAGGTCATCGGTTCGACTCCGATATTCTCCACCAACGCCCACCATGGCGCGCTCCGATGGACAAGGTCCATATGTGAA
>CANLWN010000030.1 GCA_947494825.1 uncultured Flavobacteriaceae bacterium
TCCACCGTTATACCCCTTGTGCTTTAGCCCAAAAGGATAGTAGTTGTTCTCTTCCCTAATTTGAAGCGTGGGACTGGAAGACGTGCCCGAGTTATGGTAGGCAAGCCTAATATTCCCTAAATGGTCCTTGTATTGGTAGATATAGTCCCATAGTCCCAATTGCTGCCATTGGGCTCCACATAGCCTTCCGCATGGTTAAAGAACTGTAGGGCACTGCCTTCATAGATATAGTTTCCGGCATCCGCCGACGCGCCAGCTGGCCTGTT
>CANLWN010000031.1 GCA_947494825.1 uncultured Flavobacteriaceae bacterium
ATGTTGCCGTCGGCCGTCCCATCGGCCAGTTTGGCCAGGGTCACGTTGGCATCGGTGATCTTGACGGTGGTCACGGCGTCCGTTGCCAGTTCCGCGGTACCGATCCCGCCGTCGGCGACGTCCAGGGTATATGGCGCCACTGTGGTACCGGACCCCGATCGTGTGAGCGATCCGCTGGCGGTGGCGTTGGTGACCTCGTTGCCCACGATCCCGTCTGCCTCGGCGGCCAGTGCGGCCTCCTCCCAGGCGGAGGTGGTATTGTTCC
>CANLWN010000032.1 GCA_947494825.1 uncultured Flavobacteriaceae bacterium
CGCCGGTGGGGTTGGCCTCCCAATCGGCCCCGCCGTCGGTGGAGGGCACATCGGAGGCGCTTCCAGCGCTGATACGTGCTACGGGCAGGCTCACCGAGGGGTCGAAGAGTTCAGCCGTGAGGGCTATGGTCACGGGGCTGTTGCCCCCGGAATGTACGATCTCGAGACTGGCCGATTTGGTCCCGATCACGCCGTTGGGCGTAAAGGTCACGGCTATTGTCCCGGAGGTCTGCGGATCGATGTCCAG
>CANLWN010000033.1 GCA_947494825.1 uncultured Flavobacteriaceae bacterium
ATAAAACTCTTTTAACCATCATGTTATTTTTTTCTCTCTTTTAGTTGTTTAATTATTCTTGCGGTAACTTTTTGAGCCGCTCTTTCGGAGGCGGGTCCTCCTTCTCGAAGTTTTAGCGTTGCACTTTCGTTAGTCGTACGATCTATTTCGTGCCCAAAAGTAGTACCTGCTAATTCTGAAAAATTAAGATCATTGAAAGTCCCTCGCTGCCGCCAG